>NZ_DGIR01000019.1 GCF_002386445.1 Pseudomonas sp. UBA4617 | reverse complement strand
GCCCGCTCAATTGAGCGGGCTTTTTGTTTTCTTCGCCAATGAATTGTCGGTGATGTCGATCTAAGCTCTCCTGTAGATGTTGCGTTTGGCGTTTGGCCTTTGGGGGTGCGGTAGGGCCCGAGATCGAACCCGTCAGGCATGCACATCCAGGCACAACAAATGTGCTTTAACCGCCAGACCCGCCGTCGCACTGATAGCTTCGAGCGTTGTCCCAGCTTTATTACGCAAACGATTGTTCTGGCCAAAATTTTCAGCGATCTGACCGCTCCAGCAGTGTATGATTGCGCCCGTCAGCCCCGCCGGGGCTTGTGGAAAACCACCATGGACTTACCCAGTAGTTACTCGCTAACAGGTTTCGTACAGAAAGATCTGACCGATTGATTCTCCCGGCGTGCTCCGCTGCTGGGAGTGGAGTTCGCCTATGACTGAAGTAGAAGTAAAAAAAGCGCAAGAAAGCCTGCAAGATCGCCTGGCCCAGGTGGTCGAACTGCTGCAACGCCAGCGCGTGGTCGAAGACCTGACGCACCGTCAGGAAGGTGCCCACCACGACCTGGTGGAAAACCTGGTCCACCGCCAGAACCTTGTCGAGCTGCAGCGCAAGCTGGATGACCTGCACCCCGCCGACATCGCCTACATCCTCGAAGCCTTGCCCCTGGAAGACCGCCTGACGGTCTGGCAGCTGGTGCGCTCGGATCGCGATGGCGACATCCTCCTGGAAGTTTCCGACGCAGTTCGGCAATCGCTGATCGCCGACATGGACGATCACGAGCTGCTCGCCGCCGCCAAGGAAATGGACGCCGACGAGCTGGCCGACCTGGCGCCCGAGCTGCCACGTGACGTTATCCATGAGTTGATGGAAACCCTCGATGCCCAGCAGCGCGAGCGCGTGCGATCGGCGTTGAGCTACGACGAGGAGCAGGTCGGTGCGTTGATGGACTTCGAGATGGTCACCATCCGCGAAGACGTCAGCCTGGAAGTGGTGTTGCGCTACCTGCGTCGCCTGAAAGAACTGCCGAACCACACCGACAAGCTGTTCGTGGTCGACTATGACGGCATTCTCAAGGGCGTGTTGCCGATCAAGCGCCTGCTGGTCAACGACCCGGAGAAGAAGGTCGCGGAGGTCATGGCGACCGACCCGGTGTCCTTCCACCCTGAGGAAGATGCCTATGATGCTGCGCAAGCCTTCGAACGTTATGACCTGGTGTCTGCGCCGGTGGTGGACAAGAACGAGCGCCTGATCGGCCGTCTGACCATCGACGAAATGGTCGACCTGATTCGTGAAGAAAGCGAAAGCGAAGTGCTGAACATGGCTGGTTTGCGCGAGGAGGAAGACATCTTCGCCTCGGTCTGGCGTTCGCTGCGCAACCGCTGGGCATGGCTGGCCATCAACCTGATTACCGCTTTTGTCGCTTCGCGGGTGATCGGCCTGTTCGAAGGGTCGATCGAGAAGCTGGTGGCCCTGGCCGCCCTGATGCCGATCGTGGCGGGTATCGGTGGCAACTCCGGCAACCAGACCATCACCATGATCGTGCGTGCCATGGCGCTGGACCAGGTGTCGCCAGGCAACACCAGCCGCCTGATGCGCAAGGAGCTGGCGGTATCGCTGCTCAATGGCCTGATCTGGGGTGGGGTGATCGGGGTGGTGGCGTTCTGGCTGTATGGCAGTTGGTCGCTGGGCCTGGTGATGACTGCGGCAATGACCTTGAACCTGCTGCTGGCGGCCTTGATGGGGGTATTGATTCCGATGACCTTGACGCGTTTGGGCCGCGACCCGGCAATGGGCTCCAGCGTGATGATCACTGCGGTTACCGATAGTGGCGGGTTCTTCATCTTCCTCGGCCTGGCCACTCTGTTCCTGCTGTAACCCGGTCTCTGCGGCCTGCGCGATCCTGTTCGCGAGGGGCCGCTCCTACCAGGGAACGCGTCTGTTGCAGGACCATCCGCCCACAAAAAAGCCAGCTTGCGCTGGCTTTGTCATGTTCGCCGAGTGCCTCAGGAGGCGTCGGCGGCCATTTCCACATCGTGAGCGATGAGGGCGACCAGTGCGTTCTGCTGGCGGTGGGACAGCTGGCGGAAGCGTTGCAGCAGCTCGCGCTCATGCAGGGACAGTTCAGGGCTGTCCATGCGCATGCTCAGCTCGTCACCCAACGCACCTTCCTGGATAAGGCTCTGCTCCAGGCGCGCGATGATCTCGGAGTTCATGCTGCGGTGATGGTTGCGCGCTACCTCGGCAATGCGCTCACGCATCCCGTCTGGCAGGCGGACGACGAACTTGTCAGCAGTGCGGCTCGAATAAATAGCCTGTTTCATTGGGCGCATATAAATTGACCGGATTTTGGTTCAGGGGAAGCGGTTCTCAAATTGGCCGCACGGGGTGGTAGTACGACCGTGGCGACGACAAAATGTTCAACCGCCAGTGAAAAATGGATGTTCATCTTGCCTCATGGTCGCCGTTTCCTTGGCGTCAATTCTGTGACAAATAGTGATCCGAATAAAGGCTTTTTGCCAGTACCAATTATCAGAAATGAGCACTGGTTTGAAAAGTTTTACATGCGCCGGCTGTTGGGACTGTCAGTCTTATGCTGTCAAAAACGGGCAATAAGCAGCAAAAGTCAGAGAAAAGCCCTAGAATGCGCCGGTTTCCTTCCATAGAGCATAGTGGCTATGCAACATGACGCAAGCGACCGCCGATCAGGGACAGGCCGGTTGATATACCTGGTAGGACCGTCGGGTTCCGGGAAAGATTCCCTGATCGACGCTTCACGTGAGCGACTTGCAGCCGCCGGGGTGGAAATTGCCCGTCGCGTGATTACCCGCTCGGCCGAAGCCAAGGGCGAAGCTGCCCAAGGCGTCACGGCCGAACAGTTCGAGGCGCTGCGTGCGCACGGTGCATTTGCCATGCACTGGCGTGCCAATGGCCTGGATTACGGCATTCCCCGGCAGATTGATCAATGGCTGGCGGAGGGCAGGGCAGTGCTGGTGAATGGCTCGCGGGCTTATCTGTCCGAAGCGCGCAAGCGCTACCCCGATCTTCTGGCGGTGCGGGTCCAGGTCAGGCCCGAGGTACTGCGCCAACGTTTGCACGCACGTGGCCGGGAAACCGCGGACGAAATCGAGCAGCGCCTGGCCCGTAACGACCACTTGCAGGCGATGGCCGACCCGGCGGTGCACGTGCTGGACAACTCCACGACCCTGGAGACAGCGGTCGAGGGCCTGTTCGCATTGCTGCGTGATGAAGGTGTGTTGGCGCAGGTGTAGCATTGGCAGAAAAGGATTACGCGAAAAAGCCTGGTTGAGGCATGACAAACGCAAGCATGCTGGTTAACATGCTGGCCGTCCCGCTGTGCAGCGCTCGCTGTCGGCGCTTGCGTCTCAGTAGCTCAATTGGATAGAGCATCCCCCTCCTAAGGGGAAGGTTGCAGGTTCAATTCCTGCCTGGGACGCCATTTCTCCACTTTCATGTCTCCCGCCCCGTCTTCCGCTGACGGGTATGCCAATTGTCAGCACCGAAAAAATGAGCCTGGCCGCTATTCCGATGGCGGCACGCTGGGCATATGCTTGCCCGTCAGGAAATGATCTTGCCGCCTGCGGCATCTACCACCTTGTCGGCAGCCCCTTGTTCGGAGCGCAGTTGCTGGGCATCAGGGAGAGGGTCCATGAGTCAGCAAATCGCGCCGGTACCCGCCGGCTTCAGTGAACAGCAACTGCATACCTTGTTCGAGCTGATCAGCGACGGTATCTGGGACTGGAACGCCAACACCGGCTACGTCTATCGCAACCCGGGCTGGTACGCCATGCTCGGCTACCCCAGCCATTCGCTGGCCAATTCGGTATTCACCTGGGAAAGCGTGATTCACCCTGAAGACTACCCTCGGGTAATGGCGCATTTCGAGGCCTACCTCAACCAGCGCCACGAGCGTTATCTGGTTGAATACCGCTGCCGCTGCCACGATGGCAGCTACCTGTGGATCGAAGACAGGGGCTACATCATTGCCCGTAACGAAGACGGCTCGGTGGCGCGCATGCTTGGCGCGCACCGCAACATCGATGCCGGCAAGCGCCTGGTGGCGCAGTTGCAGCAGAAGAACCTGTCGCTGGAAAGCCAGGTGGCCGAACGCACCCGCGAGCTCTCCTGGGTGAACGAGCAGTTGCAGCGCCAGCTGGAGGAAAACCGTGAGTTGGCAGAGCGCGATGCGTTGACGCGCATTGCCAACCGTTACCGGCTGGAGAAGGCCTTGCAGCTGGAATGCGAGCGCGCACAGCGTTTCCGCCAGCCGTTGGCGCTGATTGCCATGGACCTGGACGACTTCAAGCCGATCAATGACCGCTACGGCCATGCCCAGGGCGATGCAGCACTGGTGCGGGTCGCCGACAACCTGTCCACCTGCCTGCGTGAGCCGGACCTGCTGGCGCGCCTGGGTGGTGACGAGTTCGTCCTGGTGCTGCCGCAGACCTCGCTGGTTGAAGCGCTGGAGGTGGCTACGCGATTGCGCCAGGTGATGGCTGAGGTAGAGCCGGTGGGCGAGTGCCGGCTGACCATGAGCTATGGCGTGGTGCAGTGGCGACAGGGAGAAGACCCGCATGCCCTGTTGGCCCGCGCCGATCAGGCGCTGTACCGGGCCAAGGATGCCGGCAAGAACGCCATAGCCGAATAGGCAGGCACTCCCGCACCCGCCGCGCCGGGCTCAGGATCAGCGTCAGATGAAAAGGGCCCGCGGCGCCTTGGGGCGCAGCGGGCCAAGTCGGCATCGGCCGTTTCAGTGTCAGATGTGCAGGGCGTGGCCCAGGGCGCGCAATGCCGCTTCCTGTACCGCTTCGCCCAGCGTTGGGTGGGCATGGATGGTACCGGCTACATCCTCCAGGCAGGCGCCCATCTCCAGCGACTGGGCAAAGGCGGTGGACAACTCGGATACCGCCACGCCAACGGCCTGCCAACCGAGGATCAGGTGGTTGTCGCGCCGCGCGACCACGCGCACGAAGCCGCTTTTCGCTTCCAGGCTCATGGCCCGGCCATTGGCGGCAAACGGGAACTGCGCGACGATGCAGTCCAGCCCTTGCTGGCTGGCCTGCTCCGGGGTCTTGCCAACCACCACCACTTCCGGGTCGGTGAAGCACACCGCGGCTATCGCGCTGGGCTCGAAGCGACGGGTCTTGCCGGCAATGATTTCGGCGACCATCTCGCCCTGGGCCATGGCCCGGTGCGCCAGCATCGGTTCGCCCGCCACGTCACCGATGGCCCAGACGTTGCGCATGCTGGTCTGGCAGCGCTCGTCAATGGCGATGGCAGCGCCGTTCATCTTCAGGTCCAGGCATTCGAGGTTGAAACCCTGGGTGCGCGGTCGGCGGCCAACGGCCACCAGCACCTGGTCGGTCTCCAGGCGCAGTTGCCCGCCCTGGCCATCCCCGGCCAGCAGGCAGCCGCCTTCGTAGCCCTCGACGCTATGGCCCAGGTGCAACGCGATGCCCAGCTTCTTCAGCGACTCGGCAACCGGCGCAGTCAACTCGCTGTCGTAGCTCGGGAGGATGCGCTCGCGCGCTTCCACCACGCTGACCCGAGCGCCCAGCTTGCGGTAGGCAATGCCCAGTTCCAGGCCGATATAGCCACCGCCTACCACCACCAGGTGCTGCGGCAGGGCTTTCGGTGCCAGGGCCTCGGTCGAAGAAATGATCGGCCCGCCCAGCGGCAGCATTGGCAGTTCGACGCTGCTGGAACCGGTGGCCAGCAGCAGGTGTTCGCACTGGATACGCTGGCCATCGACCTCTACCTGCTTGCCGTCGAGGACCTTCGCCCAGCCGTGGATCACCTTGACTCCGTGCTTCTTCAGCAGGGCGGCCACACCCGTGGTCAGGCGGTCGACGATGCCGTCCTTCCAGGCCACGCTCTGGCTGATGTCCAGGCGTGGCGATGTGACGCTGATGCCCAGTTCCGAAGGCCCGGCGAAGCGTGAGGTCTGGTGAAACTGTTCGGCTACATGAATCAACGCCTTGGACGGGATGCAGCCGATGTTCAGGCAGGTACCGCCCAGCGCCTGGCCTTCCACCAGCACGGTGGGGATGCCCAGTTGCCCGGCGCGGATGGCAGCCACGTAGCCGCCAGGGCCGCCGCCGATGATCAACAGGGTAGTCTGGATAGTCTGTTGCATGCTCACTCCACGAACAGGCAGGCGGGTTGTTCGAGCAGGCCGCGCACGGCCTGGATGAACAGCGCGGCGTCCATGCCATCGACCACGCGGTGGTCGAACGAGCTGGACAGGTTCATCATCTTGCGCACGACGATCTGGCCGTCGATCACCACCGGCCGCTCGACCATGCGGTTGACGCCGACAATCGCCACTTCCGGGGTGTTCACCACCGGTGTGCTGACGATGCCGCCGAGGGCGCCCAGGCTGGTCAGGGTGATGGTCGAGCCCGACAGCTCCTCGCGGCTGGCCTTGTTGTTGCGCGCAGCGTTGGCCAGGCGCGAAATTTCGCTGGCATTGGCCCACAGGCTGCCCGCTTCGGCATGGCGCAGCACCGGTACCATCAGGCCGTTGTCGCCCTGGGTGGCAATGCCCACATGCACCGCGCCATGGCGGGTGATGACCTGGGCTTCGTCGTCATAGGTGGCGTTGATCTGCGGGAAGTCGCGCAGCGCCACGACCAGCGCGCGCACCAGGAACGGCAGCAGGGTCAGCTTGCCACGGCTGTCGCCATGCTTGCTGTTGAGTTGCTGGCGCAGGGCTTCCAGCGCGGTGACGTCGATTTCTTCCACATAACTGAAGTGCGCGACGCGGCGCTTGGCGTCCTGCATGCGCTGGGCGATCTTGCGGCGCAGGCCGATCACCGGTACCTGTTCGCTGTCGGTGCGCCTTGCATAGCCATTCGGCGCTTGCCCGGCAGCGCTTTGCGGTTTGCTCATGAAGGCATCGAGGTCTTCGTGCAGGATGCGCCCGGCCGGGCCGCTGCCATGCACATAACGCAGTTCGATACCGGCGTCCAGGGCGCGCTTGCGCACGGCCGGCGAGGCCAGCGGCTTGTCGCCAGGCAGGCGCGGCACGATCGGGGCTGCCTCGTGATGGACGGGCGCCTGATACGCTGCCGGTGCTGCTTGCTGCTGGGGTTCCGGTTTGCTGGCCACTGGCGCGGCGGGTGCCTCGAGCGGTTTCGCCTGCGGCACATCCACATGGTTGCCGCTGCCTTCCACCTCGATGCGGATCAGCTCGCTTCCGACCGCCATCACTTCGCCCGGCTGGCCGCCCAGGGCCAGTACCTTGCCGCTGACCGGCGAGGGAATTTCCACCGTGGCCTTGTCGGTCATGACGTCGGCCACCACCTGGTCCTCGGTGATCATGTCACCGACTTTGACGAACCATTCCACCAGCTCGACCTGCGCGATGCCTTCGCCAATGTCCGGCATCTTGATGACGTGCGTGCCCATTCAGACCTCCATGACCTTTTTCAATGCCGCACCTACCCGCGAGGGCCCTGGGAAGTAAGCCCATTCCTGCGCGTGAGGGTAGGGGGTGTCCCAACCGGTGACGCGCTCGATCGGCGCCTCCAGGTGGTGGAAGCAGTGTTCCTGCACCAGCGACACCAGTTCGGCACCGAAGCCACAGGTGCGGGTGGCCTCGTGTACCACCACGCAGCGGCCGGTCTTCTTCACCGACTCGACGATGGTGTCCAGGTCCAGCGGCCACAGGCTGCGCAGGTCGATCACTTCGGCATCGACGCCGGTTTCTTCGGCGGCCACCTGGGCCACGTACACCGTGGTGCCATAGGTCAGCACGGTCACGTCGTTGCCGGGGCGGGTAATGGCGGCCTTGTCCAGCGGCACGGTGTAGTAACCATCGGGCACGGCGCTTTGCGGGTGTTTCGACCAGGGGGTTACAGGGCGGTCGTGGTGGCCGTCGAACGGGCCGTTGTACAGGCGTTTGGGCTCGAGGAAGATCACCGGGTCGTCGCATTCGATCGAGGCGATCAGCAGACCTTTGGCGTCATAGGGGTTGGACGGCATCACGGTGCGCAGGCCGCACACCTGAGTGAACATCGCTTCAGGGCTCTGGCTGTGGGTCTGGCCGCCATAGATGCCGCCACCGCAGGGCATGCGCAGGGTCAGCGGGGCGATGAACTCGCCAGCCGAGCGGTAACGCAGGCGCGCCATTTCCGAGACGATCTGGTCGGAGGCCGGGTAGAAATAGTCGGCGAACTGGATTTCCACCACCGGGCGCAGGCCGTAGGCACCCATGCCCACGGCGGTGCCGACGATGCCGCTTTCGGAGATCGGCGCGTCGAACACACGGGACTTGCCGTATTTGTTCTGCAGGCCTTCGGTGCAACGGAACACCCCGCCGAAGTAGCCGACGTCCTGGCCATAGATCACCACATTGTCGTCGCGCTCGAGCATGACATCCATGGCCGAGCGCAGGGCCTGGATCATGGTCATGGTAGTGGTGGCCATGGCGGTTTCCGGTTTGATGCTGTTGTTATGGTCGTTCATCTCAAACCCCCAGTTCCTGGCGCTGACGGCGCAGGTGGTCGGGCATTTCCTTGTACACGTCCTCGAACATCGAGGCGGCACTGGGGATGTGACCGTTGGCCAGGGTGCCGTACTGCTCGGCTTCTTTCTGCGCGGCGATGACCGCGGCTTCGAGTTCGGCGGTGGTGGCCTGGTGTTCTTCTTCGGACCAGTGGCCGATCTTGATCAGGTGCTGCTTCAGGCGGGCGATCGGGTCACCCAGCGGGAAGTGGTTCCAGTCATCGGCGGGGCGGTACTTGGACGGGTCGTCCGAGGTCGAGTGCGGGCCGGCGCGGTAGGTGACCCACTCGATCAGGCTCGGGCCGAGGCCTCGGCGGGCACGTTCGGCGGCCCAGCGCGAGGCGGCATAGACGGCGACGAAGTCGTTGCCGTCCACCCGCAGCGAGGCGATGCCACAGCCTACGCCACGTCCGGCGAAGGTGGTCGACTCGCCACCGGCAATGGCCTGGAAGGTGGAGATCGCCCACTGGTTGTTGACCACGTTGAGGATCACCGGGGCGCGGTATACGTGAGCGAAGGTCAGGGCGGTGTGGAAGTCCGACTCGGCGGTGGCGCCGTCGCCGATCCATGCCGATGCGATCTTGGTGTCGCCCTTGATGGCCGAGGCCATGGCCCAGCCGACCGCCTGCACGAACTGGGTCGCCAGGTTGCCGCTGATGGTGAAGAAACCGGCGTCGCGCACCGAGTACATGATCGGCAGCTGGCGGCCCTTGAGCGGGTCGCGCTCGTTGGACAGCAGCTGGCAGATCATTTCTACCAGCGACACGTCGCGGGCCATCAGGATGCTTTGCTGGCGGTAGGTGGGGAAGCACATGTCGGTGCGGTTCAGCGCCAGGGCCTGGGCGCTGCCGATGGCTTCTTCACCCAGGCTCTGCATGTAGAAGGACATTTTCTTCTGGCGCTGGGCAACCACCATGCGGCTGTCGAAGATCCGCGTCTTGAGCATGGCGCGCATGCCCTGACGGAGGATCTGCGGGTCGATGTCTTCAGCCCACGGGCCTTGCGCGTTGCCTTGCTCATCGAGCACGCGGATCAGGCTATAGGACAGGTCGGCGGTGTCGGCAGCGTCGACATCGACAGGCGGTTTACGGACTTGACCTGCATCGTTCAGGCGCAGGTAGGAAAAATCGGTCTGGCAGCCTGGCCGGCCGGTAGGCTCGGGCACATGCAAACGCAGGGGGGCGTACTCGTTCATGCTTTTTACGCTCGCTCGGGTATTTGTTTTTGTGAGCTCTGAAGCGGCCGCCGCTGAGTACCGGCTTGTGACTGGTAGGTCAGCGTCCTCTACATCTTAGTGGTCCGGCAGGAGAATTTTTCTCTCAAGTTGATTGCCTTTGCCAGGCAGGGGAGATAAACATTCCGCATAAACACAAAAAACCGGTGATTTTGTCTCATGCGCAAACTCGATCGTACCGATATCGGCATCCTCAACAGCCTGCAGGAAAACGCCCGCATTACCAACGCCGAACTGGCGCGCTCGGTGAACCTGTCGCCGACCCCCTGTTTCAACCGGGTACGGGCAATGGAAGAACTGGGGGTGATCCGCCAGCAGGTGACTTTGCTGTCGCCCGAGGTGTTGGGGCTGGACGTCAACGTGTTCATCCATGTCAGCCTGGAAAAGCAGGTAGAACAGGCGTTGCACCGCTTCGAGGAAGAAATTGCCGAACGGCCCGAGGTGATGGAGTGCTACCTGATGACCGGTGACCCGGACTACCTGCTGCGCGTGCTGTTGCCGAGCATCCAGGCGCTGGAGCGGTTTCTCGATTACCTGACGCGCTTGCCCGGCGTGGCCAACATACGGTCGAGTTTTGCCCTCAAGCAGGTACGCTACAAGACCGCCTTGCCGCTGCCGGCCAATGGCATGACCCTGCGTGAATAGTGGTTGCCCGGCCCGGCCTCTGCGCGGGCTCGCCCGTTCCCGCGCAGAGGCGCATGCACTGTTGAAGGCAGGTGCTTGATATTTTAAACACCCCGGGCCTATGTTGGTGTCAGCCACCAACGACAAGGACCTGCGTCATGACCACCGAGCAACTGCACGGCATCGACGAAATCGAATGCGTCACCCCCGACCTCAACGGCGTTCCGCGCGGCAAGGTAATGACCGCCGAGGGCTTTCTTGAAGGCCGCCGCCTGCAGCTGGCTCGGGGGGTGTTGTTGCAGTGCATCATGGGTGGCTACCCGCCGGCCAGGTACTATGGCAGCGACGATGGCGACCTGGTGCTGGTGGCCGACCCCAGCCAGGTCCACCGCCTGCCGTGGAGCGACGATGGCCGCGCCCTTGCCATCTGCGATGCCGACGAACTCGACGGTCGCCCTTCGGCATTGTCCACTCGCGGCCAGCTCAAGGCAGTGCTCGCCCGCTACGCAGCGCTGGGCCTGGCGCCGGTGGTGGCGACTGAGCTCGAATTCTTCGTCTTCGCTGCCAACCCGGATCCGCAGCAGCCGTTCCAGCCACCGATCGGCAGCGATGGTCGCCGCGAGCTTGGCCATTCGGCATTCAGTGTCAGTTCCAACAACGGCCTGCGCCCGTTCTTCAAGGAGGTGGGCCAGTGCATGGTCGCGCTGGGCCTGCCGCGTGACACCTTCATGCACGAAATGGGCGTCAGCCAGTTCGAGATCAACCTGCTGCACGGCGACCCGTTGTTGCTGGCCGACCAGACCTTGCTGTTCAAGCACCTGCTCAAGGAGGTGGCGCTCAAGCACGGCCTGACCGTGGTATGCATGGCCAAGCCGCTGGCGCGCACGCCGGGCAGTTCCATGCATATTCACCAGAGCCTGGTGGAGGTGGCCAGCGGGCGTAACGTGTTCAGCGATGAGCAAGGCCTGCCCAGCGCAACCTTTCACCACTTCATTGGCGGCCTGCAGGCGTGCATGGCCGACTTCACCGCGCTGTTCGCGCCCAACGTCAATTCCTACCAGCGTCTGTGTCACCCCTACGCTTCGCCGAACAATGCCTGCTGGTCCGAAGACAACCGTGCCGCAGGCCTGCGCATTCCGGCCAGCGCACCGGCAGCGCGGCGGGTGGAAAACCGCCTGCCCGGCGCCGATGCCAACCCGTACCTGGCCATCGCCGCCAGCCTGGCCGCCGGGCTGCATGGCATCCAGCAGCGCCTGCAACCAGCGCCAGCTATCCAGGGCGAGTTCGAGGTGCCGGAGCACCTGGCCCTGCCGTGCACCTTGCATGCGGCGCTGGAGCGGCTCAAGCGCAGCGCGTTGGCGCGGGAACTGTTCGGCAGCGAGTTCATCGAAGGCTACATCGCCAGCAAGACGCTGGAGCTGACCGATTTCCTCGACGAAATCACGCCGTGGGAGCGCCGGGTACTGGCGGCACAGGCCTGATCGCGACACAACCGACACTGGACACGCCTCGTAGCGGCAAAATCCCTATAGGGGCCTGCGCCAGGCAGTTTTTGCCCTTATGCTTCTAGCACCCAACCGTCACCTGACCAGGGAGCCACACACGACGTATGCGAAATATATGGAAGCCATTTCAGTCGTTGTATTTCGCCGCGCTGATGATGTTGATCGGCTCGGGCCTGCTCAGTACCTACCTGGCCCTGCGCCTGGCGGCTGACCATGTCGACAGTTTGTGGGTAGGTGCGTTGATGGCGGCCAACTACTTTGGCCTGGCGGTCGGCGGCAAGGTCGGCCACCGCCTGATTGGCCGGGTCGGGCACATCCGGGCCTATGCCACCTGCGCCGGTATCGTCGGTGCGGCGGTGCTCGGCCATGGCCTGACCAACTGGTTGCCGGCCTGGGTCGGCCTGCGCATGATCGTCGGCCTGGGCATGATGTGCCAGTACATGGTCATCGAGAGCTGGCTCAACGAGCAGGCCGATGTGAAGCACCGTGGCGCGGTGTTCAGCGGCTACATGATTGCCTCTTACCTGGGCCTGGTGCTTGGCCAGCTGATCCTGGTGGTGCACCCGCAACTGGGCCCCGAACTGCTGATGCTGGTGGCCATGTGTTTCGCCCTGTGCCTGGTGCCGGTGGCGATGACCCGGCGTATCCACCCGGCGCCCTTGCGCCCGGCACCGATGGAGCCGAAGTTCTTCCTCAAGCGGGTGCCGCAGTCGCTCAGCACGGTGCTGGGCTCGGGTCTGATCGTCGGTTCGTTCTATGGCCTGGCGCCTTTGTATGCTTCGAGCCAGGGGCTGAGCACCGAGCAGATCGGTCTGTTCATGGGTAGCTGCATTTTCGCCGGTCTGCTGGTGCAGTGGCCGCTGGGCTGGCTGTCGGACCGTTACGACCGGGCGGTACTGATCCGTAGCGTGGCAGTGGGCCTGGCGCTGGCATCGGCGCCGCTGGCGATACTGCCCAGCGTGCCGCTGGAGTTGCTGTTTGGTGTGGGCTTCCTGATCTCGTTGCTGCAGTTCTGCCTGTACCCGCTGGCGGTGGCGTTTTCCAACGACCATGTGGAGAGCGAGCGACGGGTGTCGCTGACCGCGATGCTGCTGGTGACCTATGGCGTGGGCGCGTGCATCGGCCCGTTGGCGGCGGGTGTGCTGATGAAGGTGCTGGGGGCGCAGATGCTGTACGCCTTCTTCGTGTTCTTCGCGCTGGTACTGGTATGGCGCATCCGGCCAAAAGCGGTCACCGGTCTGCACCAGGTTCAGGACGCGCCGTTGGGCCACGTGGCGATGCCGGCGGCGGGTTCGCCGTTGTCGGCAGCGCTTGACCCGCGGGTGGACGAGCAGACTGTGCAGGACGTGATGCAGGCGCCGGTGGCCGCCGAGGATACCGAAGAGGATCCTCCCCAGAAGCAGGGCCAGGCCAACCCTGAAGCCGAGGTGAAATCGTCGGTGTGAGTGTCGGCCCGCCGCCAGCGACTAGCCTGCGGCGAGCGCGATCCTGATCAGATAAGCTCGATATTCTTGAAGGTGAACACCAGGATTTCTCCCGCTTTATCACTTGCGTTCAAGAACCAGAAATGCCGCTTTACCTTGTCCCTGGTATAGATTTCCTTGGCCAGCGCGACCCTGTAGCCCTGGCTGTCGCGCAAGCAGAAACGGACCTGTTCGGCGCCCTCCACGGTGCCGTCCCAGGCGTCGAGCATTTGAATTTTCCATTCCTGTTGCCCGCTGACCGCCCGACCGATCAGTGCGGTTGGAGACCAGTCAATGATTCGCCCCACGATGTGGCTGGCGTAAAGGCCGAGCCAGCCGTTCCTGTTGCTCTGCATGCGGGAGCCAAAGTACTTCCAGGTATCGGCGCCATTGATCGTGTAATAGTGCCGGTCTCCGCTTTGTTTGACGAAGTGGAACTGGAAGGTAATCGGCAGAAAGCTCGGCGTTTCTCCGCGCTGGTCTTCGGTGCATAACCAGCCGTCCTGGTCCAGGGAGAAGATGGGATGAACTTAGATGGGGGTCTCGACAACCCCTATTCGTCCATGCTGACAATGCAGTTCGGCGGTGAACGTGGAAGTAATCATGTGGACTGGCTCCTGGCGGCCCTTGCTTCGGGTGTCTGGCACCCTAAGCGGCCAGCAGGCCAGCGGTAACCGGGCAAGCATTCCTGTGTCCGTTGGCCGGCCCCAAAATACAAACGGGGCTGCATGATGCAGCCCCGTTTGTCAGCAAGGGTAGCCTGGTATTGGTTCAGTAATCGTCCTTGTCGAACCGCCGCGCCTCACGCTGCAACTGGTACACGAAACTTTCGACCTTGCGTTGCGCCTGGCCGCTGAGGTTATGGAAGCGCACGCCGGCGAAGGTGGTATTGATCCGCTCCTCATAATGCAGGTGGCGCAGCTCGACCATGGTATCGACCAGGCCCAGCGGGTTGCCTGCCTTGAAGCGCTCGTACACCTGGCCAAGTTGCAGGCGATCCTCGACATTGCCGTCGAAGCGCAGTTTGCAGCCGGTGGCAGAAATATCCAGCAGCTTGCCGCGCAGGGCGCCATTGCCCTTGAGGTGGGCGCCATCGAGGATGATGTCGACCAGCTGCGACAGTTTCAGGGCTGCGCGGAAAGCGTTGCGGCGTTGGTGATAGGTCATTTCCAGGGGCATGGCGCCCCGGTAGCAGCGGTGGCCATCGACCTCGCTGATCCGCAGCGCGTGGTTGCACTCCCAGGCAATGCGCACGCCATCGTGAAAACCTTCGACGCGGAAGTGCTCGCCGTTCTCGATGTATTTCTCGCCGTCGCGGGGGATCATTTCGTCCAGCGCCAGGGTATTGCTCTCACGGTCCACATGCACCACATAGCTCTGGAAGCGCTGGCTGCGGTCAGGGAAGGTGATGATCAGAGGGTCATGGCTTTCCTGCAGCTGCCGCAAGTTGGCCGCAATCTCCAAAGGGGTGTTCAGTACCTTTGGCGGCTGCGGGGCATCGGATTCATTGAACACGGCTTTATGTTTCTCCAGGCAAAAGCGACACACGCAATTAACGGCATTTTGCCAGTATGTTCCGTGCCTTGATAGAAAAAATCAAACCTGGCTGAGCGCCCGTGGCTTGACCAGCGGCGAAGTGCTGCCGCGGCTGTCGTAGAGCGACGGAGAGTCGCCCCCCATGAGAATGCGGATCTGGTTGTTGGTGACGTTTTGCTGCACCTGGATGATCCGCCCGTTGGTCTCGTTGAGTTGCTGGCAAGCTTGCATCAACTGGCTGATGACGTCGAGTTGCTGCAGCAGCAGTTCACCGTTCGGTGATTGTGCCGCCACCGCCTCCACCCCGGCGCGATTGGCGCTCAGGCCCAGGCTGGTGAGCAGGTTGTTGCGCCGCGCACCTTGCTGCTCCAGCAGCACGATCAAGGACTGCTTGCGGGCGAGGATGGTTTCCAGCAACGCCATGTCGCGCCCATGCAGTGCCACGGCCTCCTTCTGCAAGAGGTCGAGCAGTTCCTGCATCGGTGCGATGTCATCTTCGATCAGTTGCAGCAAGGTGGTGTCGTGCATGGCTAACTCTTGGCTTTTCTAGCGTCCGTGAAGTCAGCGCGCCGAACGGTCAGCGCTGGGCTTCGAAATCGAGCAGTTTACTGGCGACCCGGCCGGCATCGACCTGGTAGCTGCCGTCGGCGATCGCCTGTTTCAACTGGGCCACACGGGCGCTGTTGACCACCGGCTCGTCGCGCAGCTTGTCGCTGATCTTCTGCAACTGCTGTGCCTCCTGGCTGAGGTGTACCGCTTCTCCGCTGGCGCTGGTAGTGGCTTCCTGGCTGGCTGCCGGTTTTTCGGCGCTGCCGGATGCGCTGTTGCCGCGCACGCCGCCCGTGACGGACGGAGAATTATTTACACGACTGAAGTCGATGACCATGATCAGAAACCTCTGGGTATTTGGACGCTTGCCTTGTTTTCGGCCAACCCGAAAGAAACTTTAGGCACAAATGCGTAGCCGCCTGTCGGCAAGCTTGCGAACCCGTTTTCTGACACAGTTTAGGAGCAGCGGTTCCTCACCGCCAGCGCAATGTCGGCTGGCTACATACTCACCTCGACCTGGCCAGGGCCGGTGACCCTGGCCTTGACTACCCGCTTGGAATTGAGGTTACGCACCCGGATCTGCTCGCTCAGGCCGCCCTTGCTCAGCGCTTCACCGGGCATGCGTACGCTCAGGCTGCCGCTGCGGGCAATGATCACCACGTGGTCGCCCTTGCGCACCACTTCGGCCTGTTCCAGGTGTTGCGGGGTGAGCACCTGGTCGATCACCGTGGGGCGCAGCATCTTCATGCCGACTGCCTGGTCCAGCTCGGTCAGGAAGCCTTGCCCCAGCGTGCCGACATCGCGTTCGCGCAAGGCCACGTCGCCTTCGCTCACCACGTTGTCGCGCTTCAGCGGGCGGGTCGCTACCACGACTTCGCGGAACAGCCGCACGCTGGCTGGTACGAACACGGTCCATGGCGCTGCACTGTCGCAACGCACCTTCACTGTAACGCGGCCCAGCGGTTGCGCCGGGCTCTCCAGCGAGGCGTCCAGCGGCTGGCTGCACAGCGGCATGCGCAGGCGCGGGTCCAGCGGGTTGACCTGGATTTCGTAGCGGTCGGCGGTCTGGGTGGTGGCCAGGTAATCTTCGACGCTGAATTCAAGAAACCCTTGGGTGACACCGATAAGCTGTTCAGGCAAGGTAAACGCGTCCGCTACCGTGCGAACGCCAGGCATCAGCAGGCACAGCACGGCCAGCGAGCCAGTCAGCAGGCGCGTCAATCGTCGGGAAAATGTCGTTTTCGTGTACATGACGCTCAAAAAAGCAAAGCCCGTGCCGACTTCCTTGGTGAGTGGCAACGAAAGGCTTAAAGGTAGAGGAGACTGGCATGGCAGGTGTTATGGATTCGGTCAACCAGCGCACGCAGCTGGTCGGGCAGAACCGCCTGGAATTGCTGCTGTTCCGCCTCAATGGCGAACAGCTTTACGGCATCAACGTGTTCAAAGTCAGAGAAGTGCTGCAATGCCCTGCGCTGACCCTGCTGCCCAGGGCGCACCCGGTGGTGCGCGGCGTTGCCAATATTCGCGGGGCGACCATCCCGATCCTTGACCTGTCGATGGCCACCGGGCTGCGGCCGCTGCAGGAAGACACGCGCAACAGCTTCGTGATCATTACCGAGTACAACACCAAGACCCAGGGCTTCCTGGTGCATTCGGTGGAACGTATCGTCAACATGAACTGGGAAGAAATCCACCCGCCACCCAAGGGCACCGGCCGCGATCACTACCTGACCGCAGTCACCAGGGTGGACAACCGCATGGTCGAGATCATCGACGTGGAGAAGGTGCTGGCCGAAGTGGCGCCATCGTCCGAGTCGGTGTCGGCCGGGGTAGTCGATGCCGAGGTGCAGGACAAGGCCGTGCTGCTGCGGGTGCTCACCGTCGACGACTCGTCGGTGGCGCGCAAGCAGGTCAGCCGCTGCCTGCAGACGGTAGGGGTAGAGGTGGTGGCGCTCAATGATGGTCGTCAGGCCCTGAACTACCTGCGTCAGCTGGTGGACGAAGGCAAGAAGCCGGAGGAAGAGTTCCTGATGATGATCTCGGACATTGAAATGCCGGAAATGGATGGTTACACGCTGACCGCGGAAATACGCAGTGACCCACGCATGCAAAAACTGCATATCTGCCTGCATACTTCGCTTTCCGGGGTGTTCAACCAGGCGATGGTGAAGAAGGTCGGGGCTGATGACTTCCTGGCCAAGTTCAAGCCGGACGACCTGGCCCAGCGGGTGGTCGACCGGATCAAGGCAGCACATTGAAAGCGCCGGGGGCAGCCCTCCGGCACCAGTGATTGAAAAAGAGGCGGCAGAAGTGTCTACGGGTAATTTGGATTTCGAACAGTTCCGGGGCTTCCTGGAGAAAGCCTGTGGCATCCTGCTGGGGGATAACAAGCAGTACCTGGTTTCCAGCCGTCTCAACAAGCTGATGGAACAACAGGGCATCAAGAGCCTGGGCGAGCTGGTGCAGCGCATCCAGGCCCAGCCGCGCGGTGGCTTGCGCGAGCAGGTGGTGGATGCCATGACCACCAACGAGACCCTGTGGTTTCGCGACACCTACCCGTTCGAAGTGCTGAAGAACAAGGTGATTCCGGAGTTCATCCGCAACAACCCCGGCCAGCGCCTGCGCATGTGGTCGGCGGCTTGTTCCTCGGGGCAGGAGCCGTATTCCATCTCGATGGCCATCGACGAGTTCGAGCGCAGCAACCTAGGCCAGCTGAAGATGGGCGCGCAGATCGTCGCCACCGACTTGTCCGGCAGCATGCTGACCAACTGCAAGACGGGCGAGTACGACAGCCTGGCGATTGCCCGCGGGTTGTCCCCGGAGCGCCTGCAGCGTTACTTCGACAGCAAGGGGCCCGGGCGCTGGGCGGTCAAGCCGGCGATTCGCAGCCGTGTCGAGTTCCGCTCGTTCAACCTGCTCGACAGCTATGCCAGCCTGGGCAAGTTCGACGTGGTGTTCTGCCGTAACGTGCTGATCTACTTCTCGGCGCAGGTCAAGAAGGACATCCTGATGCGCATTCATGCCACCCTGAAGCCGGGTGGCTACCTGTTCCTTGGCGCTTCCGAGGCGCTGAACGGCCTGCCGGACCATTACCAGATGGTGCAGTGCAGCCCGGGGATCATCTACCAGGCCAAGTAGACACGAAAGGCCGGCAGCGAAAGTTGCCGGCTTTTTTGTTTGTCTGCTCCGGCCTCTTCGCGGGCGCGCCGGCGAGAAGGCCGGAGCAGCAAATGCTGACGTCAATTTTTTGTTTTGCCGCTTTTGCCGCCTGGCAATTGCCGCTTTCGCCGCTCCGGGCGGAAGGCCTTTGCCGCTTTTCTGGCATTACTCTGACAGCACTTCACCCTGGAAGCCCGTATTTGCAGGCTTTCAGTTGGTTGGCACAGCCCTTGCTATAGCTTGGCCAACGATATTCCGGTCAACCTTCGAAGGTTTCCCCGACATGAGCATCAGTTTCGACAAGGCGCTTGGCATCCATGAAAAGGCCCTGGGCTTCCGCGCCCAGCGCGCCGAAGTGCTGGCCAACAACATCGCCAACGCCGACACGCCCAACTACAAGGCGCGTGACATGGACTTCGCCTCGGTGCTCGCCGCCGAAAGCGACAAGCAGCAGAGCGGCCGATTCAGTCTCGACCGCACCAACAGCCGGCACATCGAGGCTGAAGGCCTGGCCATGGCGGACGATACCCTGAAGTACCGCACGCCCCTGCAGCCGTCGATCGACCAGAACACCGTGGACGCGCAGATCGAGCAATCGAACTACACCGAAAACGCGGTCGGCTTCCAGGCCAGCTTCACTTTGCTCAACAGTAAATTCAAAGGGCTGGTATCGGCCCTGCGGGGAGAATGACCATGTCCCTTTCCAGTGTCTTCAACATTGCCGGTAGCGGCATGAGTGCGCAGAACACGCGCCTGAACACCGTAGCTTCGAACATTGCCAACGCCGAGACCGTGTCTTCGAGTATCGAGCAGACCTACCGCGCTCGCCACCCGGTGTTCGCCACTACCTTCCAGGATGCCCAGGCCGGCAGCAGCCAGTCGCTGTTCGAAGACCAGGGCGAAGCCGGGCAAGGCGTGCAGGTAAAAGGCATCGTCGAGGACCAGAGCAACCTCGAAGCCCGCTACGAGCCGAACCACCCGGCGGCGAACAAGGACGGCTATGTCTACTACCCGAACGTCAACGTGGTCGAGGAAATGGCCGACATGATTTCCGCCAGCCGGGCGTTCCAGACCAACGCCGAGCTGATGAACACGGCCAAGAGCATGATGCAGAAAGTCCTGACCCTTGGTCAGTGATAAGGAAACCAGACCATGGCAATTGATACTACCGGCGTGAACCTCAACGAAGTGCTCGCGGCGTCGGGTGTGGGGACCAACACCAAAAAGACTGCGGACACCGCGTCCAAGACCGGCACTGACTCGCTCGGCAAGGATGCATTCCTGCAGTTGCTGGTGACCCAGATGCAGCACCAGAACCCGCTGGACCCGCAGGACAACGGTGAATTCGTCGCGCAGTTGGCACAGTTCAGCAGCCTGGAAGGGATCACCTCGCTGAACGAATCGGTCAGTTCCATCACCAGCGCCATGGCCTCGTCCCAGGCGCTGCAGGCGTCGTCGCTGGTCGGCCGCTCGGTGGTGGTGCAGAACGACAAGGCTATCGTCGATACCAGCGAAAGCTTCAACGCACAGTTCGTGGTGCCGCAAGCCATCGGCGAAGCGAAGATCACCATCAAGGACAAGGACGGCAACACCGTCAAGACCATCGAACTGGGTGAGCAGAAGGCTGGTTACGCCGACTTCATCTGGGACGGTACCAACAATAGCGGCGCGAAAGTCGACCCGGGTACCTACACCTTCACCGCCAGCACCATGGTGGATGGCAAGGCGGTGCAGATGAACACGCTGTTGCCGGCCAAGGTGACCAGCGTCAGCTTCAGTTCTGCCGGCGAAATGGTGCTCAACCTCGCTGGTGTTGGCAAAGTTTCCCTCTCCGACGTGCAAACCATCGGTATCTAAGGCCCGCTAGTGCGGCAAAAGGAGCGAATTCATGTCTTTCAATATCGGCCTTAGCGGTCTGTACGCAGCAAACAAGCAGCTGGATGTCACCGGCAACAACATTGCCAACGTCAATACCAACGGTTTCAAGTCGTCGCGCGCCGAGTTCGCCGATGTCTATGCCGGCTCCAACCGCCTGGGCGTGGGCAAGAACCAGGTGGGTAATGGTGTGCGCCTGGCGGCCGTTTCCCAGCAGTTCACCCAGGGCGACGTGAACACCACGGGCAACGTGCTGGATATGGGGATCCAGGGGCAGGGCTTCTTCGTGCTGTCCGATAACGGCTCGCGCGTCTACACCCGCGCCGGGGCATTCCAGGCCAGCAAGGACAACTTCGTGGTTACCGCGGACGGCCTGCGCCTGCAAGGCTATGCCGCAGATTCGACCGGCAAGATCCAGAAGGGCGTGCTGACCGATCTGCAAATCGATACCTCGGCACTGCAGCCCAGGGCCACTTCCCTGATCGACCAGGGCATCAACCTGAATTCTTCGGCTGCCGACATCCCGCTGGAAGTCGACGATGGTACCGGTGCGATGGTGCCGAACCTGCCGTTCGACCCTTCTGACCAGAAGACCTACAGCAAGTCGTTCCCGACCAAGGTGTACGACAGCCAGGGTAACGAGCACACCATGGAGCAGTTCTATCGCAAGACCGGCACCAATGAGTGGACCATGTATACCCTGGTTGACGGGCGCAACCCGTTCGACCCGTCCTCCACTGCACCGCTGACCGGCACCATCAGCTTCAACAGCGATGGCTCGGTCAAGGGCATGACGGCTGACAACACCGGTCACCCGGCGGGCTCGTCCTTCACCGTTACAAACAACACCTTCACCATGACTGGTTGGGTGCCTGCGGTGGAAGACTCGGCGGGTAACTGGATCGCCAATGGTGCCGCAGGCAATGCCGACGGCATGCGCCTGTCGATGAACAGCACCACCTCCTACAACACCGAGACCGCGCGCATGTCGCAGTCCCAGGATGGTTATGCGACTGGCATCCTGTCGAGCCTGAGCATCGACTCGACCGGCGTACTGTTCGCCAGCTTCAGCAACCAGCAGTCGCGTGCCATTGGCCAGGTTGCGCTGGCCAGCTTCGCCAACGAGCAGGGCCTGCAGCAGATCGGCGGTACCCGCTGGACCGAGACCTACACCTCCGGCATTCCGGGCATCGATGCGCCGAAGACCGGTACCCTGGGCAGCGTCGAGTCCAACTCGCTGGAAGCCTCCAACGTCAACCTGACCCAGGAACTGGTCGAGCTGATCAAGGCGCAGAGCAATTACCAGGCGAACGCCAAGACCATCTCCACCGAAAGCACCATCATGCAGACCATCATCCAGATGACCTGATGGTCGCTGGCTGAGCGTGTCAGGACGAACCCCTTTGTCGTGAAGGGGTTCGTCGTTTTTGCAGGGGGCATCATGAAAAAACTGCTTGTCGCACTGGTTGCTGCAGCGTGCCTGTACCAGGCCCAGGCCGGGACCGCGCCGTGGTGGCGCTGGGAAAGCCAGGTGGATGGGCGCCTGGTCTGTTCGCAATGGCCGCCGGGGGAGGGCTGGAAAAAATTCGCCGGACCCTTCACCAATGGTGCTTGCCGCGAGCCTTGACTGGCTGGCCGGCCTCTTCGCGGGTGTGCCCGCGAAGACGTTGCTGCGGATTGCCGCCTTCGGCAACCCGGCGCCGGATAACCGGCGTCCGCGCTTCGGCGAACCCCCGCAAAAGCCCGTATTCCCGGGCTTTTCAACGATTTCAGAAAGTTGGTTCGGAACTTGCTTTAGAGCCTGTACAGCAACGGCGAGCGGCAAACGGTCGCCAGTGCAGCGGAGGATGACTGTGGACAAGATGCTTTACGTGGCCATGACCGGCGCCAGCCAGAACGCGCTGGCGCAGAAGGCCCATGCCAACAACCTGGCGAACATTTCCACCAACGGTTTTCAGCGTGACCTGGAGCAGGCACGCTCGATGCCGGTGTTCGGCGACAGCTTTCCGGCGCGGGCCTTCGCCATGACCGAGCGCCCGGCCACCGACTTCAGCGAAGGCCCGATGATCGAAACCGGGCGCGACCTGGACGTGACGGTGACCGGCAAAGGTTTCATTGCCGTGCAGGCACCCGATGGCAGCGAAGCCTATGTGCGTACCGGCAGCCTGAACATCGACGCCCTGGGTGTGCTGCGTGCCGGCAACGGCATGCCGGTGATCGGTAATGGCGGCCCCATCGCCATTCCGCCAGAGCAGAAGGTTGAAGTCGGCGCCGACGGCACCATCAGCATCCGCTCCATGGGTGAAGACCCGCGGGTGATGGCCGAGGTCGACCGTATCAAGCTGGTCAACCCGGACAGCAAGGGCCTGACCAAGGGCCTGGACGGGCTGATCCACACCAAGGATGGCCAGCCAGCCGCCGCCGACGTCAATGTGCGGGTGGTGTCAGGCTTCCTGGAGGGCAGCAACGTCAACGCCGTGGAAGAAATGACCTCGGTGCTGGCGCTGTCCCGTCAATTCGAACTGCACGTCAAGATGATGAACGCGGCCAAGGAAGGCGACGAAGCCATGGCGCGTGTTTTGCAAATCGGCTAATCACTTTTGAACGGGTGCCGTAAAACAGGCGCACGAGGAGAACTTACATGCTTCCGGCTCTTTGGGTCGCAAAAACCGGCCTGTCCGCCCAGGACACCAACCTGACGGTCATCTCCAACAACCTGGCCAACGTCTCGACCACCGGCTTCAAGCGTGATCGCGCCGAGTTCCAGGACTTGCTGTACCAGATCAAGCGCCAGCCAGGTGCGCAGTCCACCCAGGACAGCGAACTGCCTTCCGGGCTGCAGGTCGGTACCGGTGTGCGCATCGTCGGCACGCAGAAGAACTTCCAGACCGGCAGCTTGCAGACCACGGAAAACCCGCTGGACATGGCGGTCAACGGCCGTGGCTTCTTCCAGGTGTTGCAGCCCGATGGCACGGTTTCGTATACCCGTGACGGTACTTTCCACCTGAACTCCGATGGCCAGATCGTCACCGCCCAGGGTTTTGCCCTGGAGCCTGCGATCGTGGTGCCGAATGACGCCCAGACCTTCACCGTCGGCCAGGACGGCACCGTGTCGATCACCACCGCCGGCAACCCGGCAGCACAGGTGATCGGCAATATCCAGACCGCCGACTTCATCAACCCGGCCGGCCTGCAGGCGATTGGCGACAACCTGTTCCTGGAGACCGCAGCCAGTGGCGCGCCGCAAGTCGGCACCCCGGGCCTCAACGGTTTCGGTACCACGCTGCAACAGACCCTGGAGAACTCCAACGTCAGTACCGTGGAAGAACTGGTGAACATGATCACCACCCAGCGTGCCTACGAGATGAACTCCAAGGTCATCTCCACCGCCGACCAGATGCTGTCGTTCGTTACCCAGCAGCTCTAAGCCCTAGTGCAGGTTCCACTCCCGTTACACCGTGAGGTAAGTGTCATGAAGCGTTTGTTGTCTGTGTTCGCCCTGGGGGGGGCGGTCGTGCTGGCAGGTTGCGTCGCGCCGACGCCCAAGCCGAACGACCCGTATTATGCGCCGGTGCTGCCGCGCACCCCGCTGCCGGCTGCAGCCAACAACGGTTCGATCTACCAGGCCGGTTTCGAGCAGAGCCTGTACACCGACCGCAAGGCGTTCCGCGTGGGTGACATCATCACCATCACCCTCAACGAGCGCACTTCGGCGAGCAAGAACGCAGGGTCGCAGATCCAGAAGAACAGCAACGCCAACATCGGCCTTACCTCGTTGTTCGGCAGCACGCCGAACACCAATAACCCGTTTGGCGGTGGCGACCTGTCGCTGGAAGCCGGCTATAACGGCGAGCGCACCACCAAAGGCGACAGCAAGGCCACCCAGGGCAACACCCTGACCGGCTCCATCACCGTGACCGTGGCCGAGGTGCTGCCCAATGGCATCGTCGCCGTGCGCGGCGAGAAGTGGATGACCCTGAACACCGGCGAGGAGCTGGTGCGTATCGCCGGCCTGATCCGTGCGGACGATATCGCTACCGACAACACCGTACCGTCCACCCGCGTGGCCGATGCGCGCATCACTTATTCGGGCACCGGCTCGTTCGCCGATGCCAGCCAGCCCGGTTGGCTGGATCGCTTCTTCATGAGCCCGCTTTGGCCCTTCTGAGTACGGATGAACATGTTCAACGTAAGGCAGCTGATTGCCGCGACCCTGCTCCTGTCCTGCGCGTTCGGTGCCCAAGCCGAGCGCCTCAAGGACATCGCCAGCATTTCTGGCGTGCGTTCCAACCAGTTGATCGGCTATGGCCTGGTGGTGGGGCTCAACGGCACGGGTGACCAGACTACCCAGACGCCGTTCACCCTGCAGACCTTCAACAACATGCTGTCGCAGTTCGGCATCAAGGTCCCGGCCGGCTCCGGCAACGTGCAGCTGAAGAACGTCGCGGCGGTGTCGGTGCATGCCGACTTGCCAGCGTTCGCCAAGCCGGGCCAGGTGGTGGACATTACCGTGTCCTCCATCGGTAACTCCAAGAGCCTGCGCGGCGGCAGCCTGCTGATGACCCCGCTCAAGGGTATCGACGGTAACGTCTATGCGATCGCCCAGGGTAACCTGGTGGTCGGTGGCTTCGACGCCGAAGGCCGTGACGGTTCCAAGATCACCGTCAACGTTCCGTCGGCCGGGCGCATTCCCGGTGGCGCCACCGTCGAACGGGCGGTGCCGAGCGGCTTCAACCAAGGCAACAGCCTGACCCTGAACCTCAACCGCCCGGACTTCACCACTGCCAAGCGCATTGTCGACAAGGTCAACGACCTGCTTGGCCCTGGCGTGGCCCAGGCCGTGGACGGCGGCTCGGTGCGGGTCACCGCGCCGATGGACCCGAGCCAGCGCGTCGACTACCTGTCGATCCTGGAAAACCTCGAGATCGACCCAGGCCAGGCCGTGGCCAAGGTCATCATCAACTCGCGTACCGGCACCATCGTCATCGGCCAGAACGTCAAGGTTTCGCCGGCGGCGGTGACCCACGGCAGCCTGACCGTGACCATCACCGAAGACCCGATCGTCAGCCAGCCGGGGCCGTTCTCCAATGGCCAGACCGCTGTGGTGCCGCGTTCTAGGGTCAATGCCGAGCAGGAAGCCAAGCCGATGTTCAAGTTCGGCCCGGGCACCACGCTGGATGAAATCGTCCGCGCGGTTAACCAGGTAGGGGCTGCGCCCAGCGACCTGATGGCGATTCTCGAAGCCCTGAAACAGGCCGGCGCCTTGCAGGCCGACCTGATCGTGATCTGAGGACGGCGCGGATGAACAGTAAAAGCCTGGTTTCCGGCAGCGCCGACAGTGGTGCCTATACCGACCTCAACCGCCTGAGTTCGCTCAAGCACGGCGACCGCGACAGCGACGCCAACGTGCGCAAGGTGGCCCAGGAATTCGAGTCGCTGTTCATCAGCGAAATGCTCAAGGCTTCGCGCAAGGCCAGTGACGTGCTGGCCGACGACAACCCGATGAACACCGAGACGGTGAAGCAGTACCGTGACATGTACGACCAGCAGCTGGCCGTAAGCATGTCTCGTGAAGGCGGCGGTATCGGGCTGCAGGACGTGCTGGTGCGCCAGCTCTCCAAGAACAAGAGCGCGCCGGCCAACACCAGCCCGTTCCCGCGCATCGAGGGCAGCGCCCCGGCGCTGTGGGGCAGCAGGGTGGCCGAGCCGGTGCATGCCACCCAGGCGACCGCCAGCCGCAACGACGTGGCCGCGCTCAATTCACGGCGTCTGGCGCTGCCGAGCAGGCTTACCGATCGCCTGCTGGCTGGCATCGTGCCGTCGGTCGCCAGCGCCAACAGCGCTGCCGTGCCGGCGCGTGACGGCCAGCAGGTGGCCGAGACCTTTGCCGTGCCGGACAACGGCCTGCGCATCCTCGGGCGTGCGGTGGCGCAGCCCCCATTGGCACCGAAAAAGGCCTTCGCCGACAGCGACGAATTCATTGCCACCATGCTGCCGATGGCCGAACAAGCAGCCAAGCGCATTGGTATCGACCCGCGCTATCTGGTGGCGCAGGCGGCGCTGGAAACCGGCTGGGGCAAATCGGTCATGCGCAACAGCGATGGCAGCAGCAGCCACAACCTGTTCGGCATCAAGGCCAGCGGCAACTGGGAAGGCGACTCGGCGCGGGCGATCACCAGCGAGTTCCGCGATGGCCAGTTCGTCAAGGAAACGGCGGCGTTCCGTTCCTACGACTCCTACCAGGACAGCTTCCACGACCTGGTCAGCCTGTTGCAGAACAATGCCCGCTATCAAGATGCGGTGAAATCTGCCGATAACCCAGAACAATTCGCGCGCGAACTGCAGAAGGCCGGGTACGCCACCGACCCGAACTACGCCAGCAAGATCTCGCAGATCGCAAAACAGATGAAGTCGTACGAGCACTACGCAATGCTCGGTACTGCAACGAAACTTTAAGGGCATGGAACCATGGCGAGTCTGATCAACATTGGTATGTCGGGGCTTGGCGCCGCGCAATCGGGGATGTACACCCTCGGTAACAACATTGCCAACGCCGATGTCGAAAGCTACTCACGCCAGCAGAACGTGCAGAAGACCAAGGGCGGGCAGCAAGTCGGCCAGGTCTTCATCGGTACCGGCACCACGCTGGCCGATGTGCGCCGGGTGTACAACGCATTTCTGGAAAACCAGCTGCGCAGCACCACTTCGTTGAGCAGCGATGCTTCTTCGTACCTGAACCAGATCACGCCGCTGGATACCGCCCTGTCCAGCAGCGATACCGGCATCACCGCTGCGCTGCAAAGCTTCTTCGGTGCCCTGCAGGATGCCTCGGCCAAGCCGACCGAGGACGCCTCGCGGCAACTGCTGCTGACCAGCGCGCAGTCGCTGGCCAAGCGTTTCAACACCCTGTCGGCACAATTCAACCAGCAGAACAGCGACATCAACGCCAACATGACGTCGCTCGCCGATCAGGTGAACAACCTGACCAAGAGCATTGCAGACCTCAACGACCAGATTTCTCGCGTCACGTCCATCTCCGGCCAGCCCAACGACCTGCTCGACCAGCGCGATGGCGCTGTGCGCCAGCTGAGCAAACTGATCGGTGCCGATGTGGTGGAGCGCGACGGCAATTACGATGTCTACCTGAAGAATGGCCAGGCCCTGGTCCTCGGCAAGACCACCCAGACCTTGGGCGTTGAGCCGAGCGCGACCGACCCGACCCGGATGAGCCTGATCCTCAACCGTGGCTCGACCAAGATGGACATCACCGGCACCACCAGCGGTGGCGAGCTGGGTGGCCTGATCCGCTACCGCAAGGAAACCCTGGATCCCGCCCTCAACGAGCTGGGCCGCGTGGCCCTGGTGGTGGCGGATGCAATCAACAGCCAACTGGCCCAGGGTATCGACAAGAACGGTAGCTTCGGCGCTACCCTGTTCGGCGACATCAACAGCGCTGCGGCCATCAGCCAGCGCAGCATTGCCAAGGCTGGCAACAGCGCCGGCTCCGGCAACCTTGACGTGACCATCAAGGACACCGGCAAACTGTCCACCAGCGATTACCAGGTGACCTTCACCAGCGCCACTGGCTACAGCGTGCGCAAGTTGCCGGAAGGCACCGACATGGGCAGCTTCGACCTCGACGACACGCCGCCGCCGGTCATCGACGGCTTCACCCTGTCGCTCAACGGTGGCGGCCTGAGTGCCGGCGACAGCTTCAAGATCACCCCGACCCGCAACGCTGCGGCAGGCATCGACACCGTGCTCACCGACCCCAAGCGCCTGGCCCTGGCCGCGCCGCTGACTGCCACCAGCGGGGCGGGTAACAAGGGCACCGGCGTGATTACCCAGCCGACCCTGACCTCGGAAATGGACATCTACGACGCTACCCAGCGCTCGCAGCTGCAGACCGGGTTGAAGTATTCGACCCCGGTCAAGCTGGTGTTCGGTGACGAAGGCACCTCGCCGCAGGCCTATACCCTGTACGACGCCAAGGGCAACAGCATCGGCAGCGGTACGATCATCCCCGGCCAGGAAAACAAGCTGCAGTTGTCGGTGCCGATGGTCGATGGCAGCGGCAATTCGCTGGGCGCCAGCTTCAACTTCGAGATGAGTGTTTCCGGCGCCCCGAAAAACGGTGACAGCTACACCGTAGCGCTGACTGGCGCGGGCTCGGCGGACAACCGCAATGGCCAGTCGGTACTCGACCTGCAGACCAAGTCCACGGTGGAGGTCGGTGCCAACGGCAAGGGCATAAGCTTCACCGATGCCTACGCCAAGCTGGTGTCCAACGTCGGCGGCAAGGCTGGCCAGGCACAGATGGACAGTGATGCCACCTCGGCGTTGCATACCTCTGCACTGGACAGCCGCAACGGCCTGTCGGGAGTGTCGGTCGACGAAGAGACCGGCAACCTGATCAAGTTCCAGCAGTACTACACCGCGTCGTCGCAGATCATCAAGGCGGCCCAGGAAACCTTCGCCACCCTGATCAACAGTCTTTAAGGAGCCGTAGATCGTGAGCGTACGCATCTCCACTTCGCAGTTCTACAACACCAACCAGGCCAATTACCAGCGCAACTTCTCCAACGCGGTGAAGACCCAGCAGGAAGCCTCCGATGGCATTCGCGTGCGTTCGGCCAAGGACGACCCGGTTGGCGCAGCTCGCCTGCTGCAGCTGGAGCAGCAGCAGAACCTGCTGAAGCAATACTCGGGCAACATCACCAGCGTGCGCAACGCGCTGGGCACTGCCGAAAGTACACTGAACTCGATCGGTACCATCCTGCAGCGGGTCAACGAGTTGGCGGTAAGCTCCGGCAACGGCTCGATGACCGACGCCGATCGCAAGGCCAATGCCGACGAACTCGCCTCGCTCGAAGACCAGCTGTTCACCCTGATGAATAGCAGGGACGAGAATGGCAAGTACATCTTCTCCGGTTCCAAAGGCGATACGCCGCCCTACGTGCGCAATGCAGATGGCACCTACAGCTACCAGGGCGACCAGGGCAAGCTGAACCTGCAGGTTGGCGACATGCTCACCCTGGCAGCCAACGAGACAGGCTACGACGCCTTCGAGCAGGCGCTCAATACCAGCCGCAGCCAGACGACGCTGACTGCGCCAGCCACCGATGATGGCCGGGTCAGCCTGTCCAACGGCCAGGTGTCGGGCAGCGCGACTTACAACGACCGGTTCCGTGGCGGCGAGCCGTACACGATCGAGTTCATCAGCAGCACTGAATACAAGATCACTGACGCCAACAACAATGACGTCACGCTCGAAGCCAGCCAGGGCGGCAAGTTCGACCCCAACGGCGACAACACCACCATCAGTTTCCGTGGCGTCGACCTGCGTCTGGACATTACTTTCCAGGATGGCGACAAGGGTAACGAAGACGCAGTCATCGCCGGTCACACCTTCACCCTGGGCTCCCGTGCGGATGAAGTGTCCGGGACCCGCAGCCCGGGCAACAGCTCTTCCGAGCAGGTTACCGGCGCGACGATCACCGATCAGGCTGCCTACGATGCGGCATTTCCTTCCGGTGGTGCGGTACTCAAGTTCACCGGCACCAATAGCTTCGAGCTGTATGCGGCACCCGTGACTGCCGATAGCCGGCCGGTGGCCTCCGGTGTCCTCGGTGGGGCAGGTGGTACCACTGCGACAGCGGCGGGTGTCAGCTTCGAGTTGTCGGGCGCGCCGAGCGCCGGAGATTCGTTCGCGATCAAGGTCGACACCCATCAGACCCAGAATGTGCTGGATACCATCGGCAAGCTGCGCGCCGCGCTGAACAGCCCGGTGGATGGCGACCCGGTGGCCCGCCAGCAGTTCCGGGCTTCCCTGGATGCAGCCATCGGCAACATTGCCAGTGCCACCAACCAGGTGTCGGCGTCGGTCAGCGCCATTGGTGGCCGTGGCCAGGCACTGGACGTGCAGTCCGAAACCAACGAAGCGCTGAGTACCGAAAATGCCAAGACACAGAGTTCGATTCGCGAAAGCGACCCGGCCGAGGTGATGCTGCGCCTGCAGATGCAGACCAACATGCTGCAGGCTTCGTTGCAGGCCTATGCCAAGGTCGCCGGGCTGTCCTTGGTCAATTACATCTGATACCTCTCCTGGCGTCATCTGCGGGCCAGCCCTGACGGTGCTGGCCACGCCGTTCTTCAAGGTCATTACCGTGAGCCAACAGCCCCTCGTCAGCATCGCCATCCCGGCCTTCAACCCCGAGTTCTTTCGCGCAACCCTGCTCAGCGCGCTGGAGCAGGATTACCCGATGCTCGAGGTGCTGGTCTGTGATGACAGCCGCGGCCCGGAAATCGCGGCAATCGTCGATGCGGTGATGAGCGAGACCGGCAAGCCGGTGCGCTACGTGCGCAACCCGCAAACCCTGGGCTTCGCCCGTAACCTGATGGTGTGCCTGGAGCATGCCCGGGGGCCGTTGCTCAAGTTCCTCTGTGATGATGACCGCCTGTTCCCCGAATGCGTCGGCTTGCAGGCCAGGCTCATGGCGCAGCATGCCGATGTCAGCATGACCATCTGCCAGCGCATGCTGTGCGCGGCAGACGACGCCTTGTTGCCGCCGCGCATGCTCAACGCGGTGATGTGCCCGGAGGACGCGGTGGTCAAGGGCAGCGACCTGCTCGAAGCGCTGGAGACCAACGCGCCCAACCTGTTCGGCGGGCTGAGCCACGCGCTGCTGCGCCGCGACCTGGTGGCCGAATTCCTGCCGGCCCTGGTGCAGGATGGCAGCGGCTTCGTCGCGCGCCTGGACATGGCCCTGTACATCTGCCTCATGCGTCGTGGCAACCTCGGCCACCTGTCACGTTTCCTCAGCATGGAGCGCCTGCACCCTGCGCGCCTGAGTTACCAGGCAGGCATGACCATGGCGTTCCCCATCGAGACCGACTGGCTCAAGGCGATGCTGGCGGCACGGGCGAGCGAGGCCGCGCCGGCCAGTGGCTGGGTACGCTACCTGCCGCTGGAGCGTTACCAGGGTGAGGCCGGTGCGCAATGGGAAGAATACGAGCTGAACCGGCTCTATAGCGCGCAGCAGGCACGCCAGGGGCAGCAGGTGGGCACCGATTGCCTGTCTTTTGAAGAGGTGTATGCCCAATGGCTGGAATGCCGCAGCTTGTCCGAGGCCCAGCAGCGGGCGCTGCCCAAGCGCATCGAGCAATGGGGCTGGCAGCCGCGCATCGTCCCGGTGATCTGGGTTGAAGCGGGGGAAGAACAGGCCTTGCGCGCGACCCTCGACAGCCTCGCCGCGCAGTCCTATGGCGCGGCCCGCAGCTGGCTGCTGGCGCCTGCGGCGCTGGAGCTGGCTGACGCGATCGGGGTCGAACGCATGCTCGTGCAGGGCAATGGGCTGGCCCAGTTGCAGGCGCGCCTGGCGCGTGCCGATGATGCTGACTGGGTCTTGCTGTTGCGCGCTGGCGACCGTCTGGTGCCACATGCCCTGGCGATCATGGGTGAGCGCATGGCGCTGCGCGAACGTGCCTGTATCTATGTCGACGAAGGCAGCCACGACAGCCTGCGCCCGACAACGCCCATCTTCAAGCCAGACTTCAACCTCGACCTGATGCGCAGCCTGCCCTATGTCGGGCGTGTACTGGCCTTCAACTGTGAAGCGCTGCGCCAAGTCGGTGGCTTCGACCCTGACTTCGACCTGCTCGCGCCCCACGATTTGCTCTGGCGCCTGGCCGAAAGCCAGGGCTTGCAGGCAATCGAACACATCGACGAACTGCTGGTGCACTGCCAATGGGACTATGGCCAGTGGCTGCACGACCCGCGCTGCGTGCAGCAGGCGCCACGCTTGGTGCAGGCCCACCTGCGGCGGCTGGGTATCGAAGCCGAGGTGGTCGGTGCCGAAGGTGTGCCATTGTGCCGGGTGACGTACCAGCACCCGGTGCAATCCAGCGTTTCGATCCTGGTGGTGCTCGGTGACCACCTTGGCACGGCAATGCGTTGTGTCGAGTCGCTGTTCGAACACACCCAGTATGGTCACTTCGAAGTGCTGCTGATTGCCTCGCCGGATACGCCGGCCGACCTGCGCCAGTGGCTAGAGGCCATGCAGGGACTTGGCAGCGATCAGTTGCGTGTCATCGAGGTTGCAAGCGGCAGCCAGGTGCTGCAGTTGAACCAGGCCAGCGAGGCTGCTCGTGGCGATTATTTGCTGATGCTCGACAGTGCCTGCATCGCCTTCGACCGCCCTTGGCTGGACGAAATGATGGCCCACGCCCAGCGCCCGGAGGTCGGCGTGGTTGCACCCAAGTTGTGCACCCACACCGGTGAAGTCTTTGGCGCCGGGCTGGTGCTGGGGCTGCATGGTGGCGTCAGCAGCCCGTTCGTCGGCATGCCGGCTGACAGTGGTGGCTACATGCTCCGGCTCAACGCCGTGCAGAACTGGAGTGCGCTGAGTCTCGACTGCCTGCTGGTGCGCCGCGATCTGTTCGCTACGCTGGGTGGTTTCGATGTGCAGGGCCTCAAGGGGGGCCTACAGGACGCCGACCTCTGCCTGCGCATCCGCGAACAAGGCTACTTGGCGGTGTGGACACCCTATGCGGTACTCGGCCGCTTCGCTTCGACCCGCGATGTAGCGGTGGACAGCCAGCGCAAGATGCTGGACAAAGACATCTTCCATGAACGCTGGCTGGCCAAGGTTGCCCGTGACCCGGCCTACAACCGTAACCTGAGCCTGAAAATGGCCAGCTTCAACCTCGACGCCGGGCAACGCCGTGGCTGGGACCCGTTCATCAGCCGTGTACTGCCGTCGGTCCTGGCATTGCCGATCAACACCTCTGCGGTCGGACACTACCGGGTCGCACAGCCGTTTACCGAACTGGAGCGCGCTGGCTGGATCCAGGGGCGGCTTGATTTCAGTACTCCCGAGATGATTGAGATCGAGCGAGAGAAGCCCGACGTGATGATCTTGCAGTGCCGCTACACGATCAACTCGATCGATGAAATGGCGCGCTTCAAGCGCCTGTCGAGCGCCCGGCGCATCTACGAGATCGATGACTACATCATCGACGTGCCGAAAAAGAACGCCCATTCACGGAACATGCCGGCCAACATGCGTGAGCTGGTCACCCAGGGTATTGCCCTGTGTGACCGGGTAGTGGTGTCGACCCAGCCGCTAGCCGATGCCTTGTCGGGCATGCACCACGATATCCGGGTAGTGCCCAACATGCTCGCCGCAAGGCTGTGGGCCGGGCTTGCCAGCGAGCGTCAGAGCAGCGCGCGGCCGCGCGTGGGGTGGGCAGGCGGGACCAGCCATCGGGGCGATCTGGAGCTATTGCTGGACGTGGTCAAGGCACTGGCCGACGAGGTCGACTGGGTGTTCTTCGGCATGTGCCCGGATGTCCTGCAGCCCTACGTGAAAGAGTTCCACAAAGGCGTGCCCTTGGCGTTGTATCCGCAGAAGCTGGCCAGCCTCAACCTCGACCTGGCATTGGCACCGCTCGAGCAGAACCTGTTCAACGACTGCAAGAGCAACCTGCGCCTGCTTGAGTACGGAGCCTGCGGCTTCCCGGTGATCTGCACCGATACCAAGGCCTATGACGGCTACCTGCCGTGCACCCGGGTACGCAACAACACCTCCGAACAGTGGCTGGAGGCGATTCGCATGCACCTGGCCGACCCCCAGGCCAGCTACCGCCAGGGCGACGCCCTGCGCGAAGCGGTACTGCGTGACTACGTGCTGATGCCACAGCACTTGCAACAATGGGCTAACGCCTGGCTCGCGGACTGAACAACCTGTCGCTTGCCATTGGTGGGCTTCAGACCAACAACATGAACAGGTGCCCTATGGCCGAAACCGCAATCGGGTCGCACGACCAAGTGACCGTCGTCCTGCTCGGGCATGAACAGCCGGACCACCGTGCCCGTGCCGTCTACTACTATCGCCAGGCTGGCATTCCCTGCCTGGCCATTGAGCCGCTGCGGGCAGGCACGTCGGGCGAACAGTGCAGTGCGCGCCTGGCCCTGGCCTTGCAGCAGGTTGCCACGCCGTTCGTGACCTTGGCTCTGGATGCCGATTTCGTGCTGGCGTCGGCCTTGCAGCAGGCCGCTGCCTGCTTGCACGCGCAGCCCCAGGTGCAGGGAGCTCAGGGTTATGCGTTAGCCTATGCACCGGGTAATGCGCAGATGGCCTACCACAAGATCGGCTCGGCTTTCGAGGCCGCAGCCGATTCCCATCCACGTGCACGCTTGCGTCAGTACGCCATGGCCGGGCAGCAGGCCTGGCGCGCGGTGCTGCGGGTCGGGGCGCTGCAGGCACTGCTCGATACCTTGCCCGGCGAGCTGGACTTCGCTGCTTGGCGCGTGGCCCTGTCCTATGCCCTGGTCGCCGCTGGCGACATCGCGCAATTGACGCAGACTGCTGTGATCTGTGAGTTCGCACCGAGCGCGCTGACCCCGGTGGCCCGCGACGAGCAGTTGACCCGTACCGTGCGCCTGCTGCGTGAATGGAATGGCGAACTAGGCAGTGACGATGCCGGTTTTGCCGTGCTCAATCGCTTTGTGCGGGCGACTTACGACCAGGGCGACGCCCCCTTGCTGTTCACCTCGCCATGGGGCACCGTGATCGGCGAGCCGGAGCGCGTCTTCGAACCGCGGCAGTATGTCGAGTTGCCTTATTACAATGGTGCGCTGTTCGCGTGCCTGACCGCTCTGGAATTCCTCTGCCATGCCTGGCCAACCGGGCAAGCCCACCGCGAGGCATTGGAGGGAACCTGGGTACGCCAGCGTGAATTGTTGCAGGTACATCCCAATGACACCGCCGAAACCTTGCAGCAGCGTTACTGGAAAGCCTTGGCCCTGGGCCTGTTCAACCTGGAGGTCTGCCAGCGCCTGGTGCCGACCCTCACCGGCAAGGATGACGGAGAGCGCGCCCGCGAACTGGGTGCCTGGCTCGCGCGCCTGGAGGCAGTACCCGGTATCGATGGCGCCGGCTGGCTGCGCAGCACGGTTTCCGGCCAGGTGCTTGAGGCGCTGGCCAATGCCACACCGGACCAGGCTACCCAGCAGCGCCTGTCGGCTCAGCTGAACAAGCGTTCGAAGGCGCAGATCACCTTCATGGTGACCGACCTCGCCGACGATGACCTGGCCTTGCAGGCCACCTTCGACAGCCTGCTGGCCAGTGGGCTGCGCCAGTTCAAGCTAGTGGTGCTCAAGGGCGGCAAGCCGCCGGCGATCACGACCGCACGCGACACCCTGCATTTCGTCCAGGTCAACGAAAGCAACTGGGTCACGCACCTCAACCAGCAAGTGCGGCAGCTCGACAGCGATTGGCTGATGTTGCTGCAAGCGGGCGATACCTTGGTCAGCGGTGGCTTGTTGCGTCTGCAGCAGGAGCTGGCCGAGGCGGCGGGCTGTCAGGCGGTGTGTGCAAACGAAGTGCAACGTGACAGCGAGGGCCGCCTGCATGGCGTGGTCCGCCCAGGCAGCAACCTGGACCTGTTGCGTGCACAGCCAGGGCTGATGTCACGGCATTGGTGCCTGCGCCGCGAGACTGTGGTGGGGTTGGGTGGTTACAGCGAAACCTGTCGCCATGCGCTGGAGTTCGATTTGCTGTTGCGCCTGGTGGAGCAGCATGGGCAGGGCGGCCTGGCACACATGGACGAGTACCTGGTGGTGGGCAGCCAGGCGACATCGGCGCTGCAGGCCGACGCAGTGCTGACGCTCAAGCGGCACCTGACACTGCTGGGTTATCGCGGTGAAGTGCATGATCAGGGCGAGGCTGGCCTGGTGGTGGATTTCCGCCACTCGGCAACACCCCTGGTCAGCATCCTGGTAGCCGCCGAAGGTAACCCGCAGCGTCTGCAGGCGTGCCTGACCAGCGTCCTGCAGCGCACCCGTTACCCGCGCTACGAGTTGCGGGTTGCCTGCAATACCGAGCACGCCGAAACCACCGCTGCCGCGCTGCAAGGGTTTGGCCAGCGGGTTGTGTTGGTGGCAGGCGCTGTGAGCGGGCGTGACGCGTTGCTCAACCTGGCGGCGGAGCAGGCTTGCGGTGAGTACCTGCTGCTGCTCGGCGAGCATTGCGAAGTGATTTCGCCAGCCTGGATCGAAGGCTTGCTCAACGAGGGGCTCAGGCCGGAAGTAGGGGTGGTCGGTGCCCGTCTGGTCGCCCGTGAGGGCAAGGTCGTGCATGCGGGCTTTGACCTGTTGCAGGGGCCGGTGGCGTACCAGCCTTGGCAGGGCATGTCGGCAGGAGAGTGCATCAAGGCACGTTGGCCGATGGCGGTGCGCAGTTGCGCCGCAGTGTCCGCGGACTGCATGTTGCTGCGTCGTGAGCTGTTCGACCACTGCGGCGGCCTTCAGCAGTTGCAAGCGTTCGACCTGGACATATGTCTGTCGGCAGCGACAGCGGGCTTGATGGTGCTCTGGACACCGGTGGCGCAGTTGTTTGTCGATCCACCTCGTGTGGTCGATCAGGCTGCCCTCGAAGTGTTGCAGGCGCGTTGGCCGGCCGCATTCAGCAGCAGATGGCCCAGTGATGCGCTGAGCCCTGCCCGTGGCTAGTGCGCCGCCATGCTCCGGTCAAGCCAGCTAATCTCCAGGACGCAAGCGGAGCCTGTGCTTCGCTTCACTACGTTCATGCGAAGATTCCATTGGTTTTGTAGGTAAACGGCATACGTGGACAGAGGCTGGTAGATCCTTTTCGGCAAACCCCCAATCGGCAATTGCCCAAGGTTGCCTTCATAGGTAGCGCGTAGTACCGCAGCCGCCAGCCCTCTGGCTGGACCCGATGCCAGATTCGGCCTCGGGTCCACAGCTTCCGGTGATCTCTCGTTCCTCAGCATCGCTGAGGTATATCAACCTTCAGGAACCCGGCCGTCAGGCGGGTAACCAGCTGGCGAGACAGGTTTCTCTGTAATCGGCATCCATGAAGCTTGAGCTCTCTGCCTGTTCACGTAACCGTTGACCTTTTACCGCTGCGCTTTCGATGCTGGCGAGACAATCGTCCAGGGCTGTTAGCCACTGGTCAGGTGTGTCGTCCACCTTCGTCATTGGCCATTCTTCGAAGCGAACCTGATGGTCGTTGCTGATGACAGCATAACCGCATGCGGCGTAGCGCACAGGCGCAAGGCCGTCGCCCGTATTCCCCACCGTGCTTGTCGGATGCAGCGCAATGTTCAGGCCAAGCCCCGATAGCACATCGGGCGCTGAGCCGAGGTCACGGCAGTAGACTTCCGTGGCCAGCGCCGCGAGGTGGGGGGGGACCTCTCCCCACAATATCCAGTCAGCCTGATTGGCACGGGCGCGCAGCAGCGGGTCGATGATGTGCAGGGTCTCGAGACTGAGGTGGCACCCGATGCGCGGTTTGGCGTTCGCCGTTACCGGTGTCGGTAGCGCTTGCCACTCCATGGTCAGTCGGGATTCTCTGACACGGATGTCGCCATGCAGCCCGTCTAGCGCTGCTGCCAGTTCTGCGCTGGCGACGACGACCCGGTCGACGCAGGCGATGGCGTCATGCAGCAGTTCCCATGCCCTTTGGCCAACGGGCAGGTCAACTACCTCCAGCACCTTGAAGGCTTGGCTGAGGCGATAGTGCTGTGCCATGGCCTGAATGCGCAGCGGATCGGCTACGTGCTGGAAGATGATCGCATCGGGTTGCAAGCGATTGAGTTCCACAGGCGTGAGCAAGGCGTTGCTCAAGTAGCCGTCGATCCGTGCGTGTTCCAGCAATTGCTGGAAGGCAGCCGTGCAGCGCTCGGGATTTTCCCGATCGGGATGTACCAGCACGACCGGCAGCGGGCGCCAGTTCAACGGGCGCCAGGTCAGGCCATGCAATGCTGGCAGCTCATGACCGCGGCCGCGCAGCGAAAGGTTCTTGTTGTAGGCGGGATCACGGGTCAGGGCGTCGAGCCATTTGCTGTAGAGGTTCTGCTCATCCTGCTGGACGCGCTGCTGCTGGGCGGGGGCACGCATTACATTGCCCCAGCCTTTGCCCTGCTCGTTGGCCACCAGCGCATGAGCAGCCCAGACGTTCAGCAGACCTTCGGCAGACACGCGCAGGCACAAGTCGATGTCGGCGTGACGCAACGCGAAGGCACCTTCATCCAACCCACCCAGCCCTAGGTAAAGCTCCCTGCGGATCATCAGGCAGGCCCTGCTGATGGCGCTTACGTCACGGTCCACGCGCAGGCATTGCAGGTAACCTGAATCGCTGTTCGGCAACCCGGCAGCCGGGCTCGCAGCTGTGCCAGCGAGGCCCAGCACCCAGCCAGCGTGGGCGATGTTGCCGTTGATATCCAGTTGCTTTGCGCCTACGACTCCCACCTCGGGCCGCTGGGCGTGGTTGAGCAGGCGCTGGAGCCAATCCTCCTGGAAAATCACTGTGTCGTTGTCGAGCAGCACGAGGAAGTCGCCAACAGCCTGAGCGGCAGCCAGGTTATACATGGCACTCAGGTTCAATGGGCGGTCGTCGCGCAGGACTTTGATCGTTCCTTCGCCCGCGATTACCAACTGCTCCAGCCACTCCAGCAAGGCCGGGTTGCTGCTGGCGTGATCGACCAGCAGCAACTCGAAGAAGGCATAGCTGGTTTTGGAAAGCACACTTTCGACACAGCGCTGCACCAACTCCAACTGATCCTGCACGGGAATCACGATAGAAACAGAAGGCTGTTGCTGGTGGCCATAGTCTATCTGGTAATGCCGGGTCGGTTCCTCACGTACCTGTGCTTGGGTATAGCCGCGCGCTGACAGGTGGCGTTCGATAACGGCCAGCTCGTCGGGATTGCTGGCCATGTCCGGGCTGTCGCAGATCACCAGGGGTTCGTCCAGATGGCCGATGCCATCGAGGCCTTGCGCTTCGATCAGGCGCAGGATCATGTCCAGTTCGACCGCCCCGGGGAATTGACTGTCGAAACCGCCAGCGGCGAGTACAAGCTCGCGACGCAGTAACCAGTGGCGCCCCATTATCACGGGGAGCGACAACAGGTAGTCGAGGTTCATATCAGGGCGGAAGATCGGGCTCGAGCCTGACGCGGCGCGATAATACTCGTCGCAGTAGAGCATTCGGCATGCTTGTGCACCCGGTAGCTCCAGATCGACCATCAGGCTACCGCTGGGCAGGATTTCATCACCGGCAGCAAGCAGCAGCAACCAGTCGCTGTCGTCCTGCTGGATGATCTGGTTGAGTATCGCTGTGCCCGGTGTGGAGTTCAGCCAGTGTACGTTGCTGGGCAGACTGGTCTGGGGCGGTTGTTGGCTGACAACGTAGGTACGTAGCCCAAGTGGGCTGTTGGCACTCCACAGCAACAGGCTTTCAAGCGTGAAGGACAATGCCTGTGCATCGCCTTGGTGGTCGGTTACCACAATGGCCAGGCTGGTTTGATTGCGCAATGCCACGCGGCGTTCCTCGGCCAACCTTTGCTGGACCGGCGTCAACATGCGGTTCAACAGCCAGTCGCGCACACTGGGATGTCGATTGGCGTCGAGATAGTCGGCGGCGCTGCGCTGAGTACGTTGGATGAAATGCTCCAGCTGCGGCCAGAATTCATCTTCCATGTGCAGTAGGCGTTGACGAGCCAGCCCGACCGACTGCCGAGCCCGTTCGAGGCCGCCCGGTTCTTCAAGCATCGTCGTGCCGGCATCGCCGATGTGCTCGGTGAAGGGCAGAGTCTTTACGTGCCCGCCACTGAGGTATACCACCGGGCAGCCACACAGCAACGCCATGGTGCAGGTTGCCGAAATCTCGTAGGAGTACAGCGCCTCTGCGGTCTGGAAGAGTTCGGCCAGTTGCGGCAGCGTGCGTGGATTGCTCAGGCTCAGTACCTGAATATCGGGCGGCAGCAGGCCGTAGTCCACCTGGTCGGCGTCGAAACGATGCAGGTAGAGATAATTGCCGCTGCGAACCACCGGCTCCGGGCGCGGCGCAAACAGGCTGGAGTCGATCATCGGCAGCGTGAGCATGTCTTTCCGGCGTTTGCCCTCACCGAAGTCGTGAGCGTAGTAGAAGAACAAGTCGCTTTCTTGCGCAGCCACGTGCAGGCCGTTGATGAAACCGTCCCGGTTGAGCATGTAACGGACCACAACCGGGCAATTCAGCGGGTTGCCGCTGAGCACTTCCGGATATACCGCGATCGGTGCTGCACCCATGGTCTTGTGCAACTGGATGACCGCATCCGTCAGCACTGGGGTGCGCAGTTTCGGATTGGTTACCTTGCAGCCGATGACATAGGCTTCCTGGCCACTGATGTTGAGGGCATGGCAGAGGTAGTGCATGACACATACACCTGACGAGGTGTCGCGGTAGTCGGGCGCATAGAGGTAGTAAGGGTTGTTTGTCTTCCCATGCAACGATGACGTCTTCATGTGTATTTCCCGGGTGCGGCCCGCCTGCATGTGATAGCCGGCGCCGTGCAAGGTGAATGTTCGGGTCTTCAGGTTGTGGCCAGGAAACTGCTCACTCGGTCGGCGAGCCGTTCCATGTGCGTTGCGTCGTAGCGTTGGTCGATCGGCAAGGGCAGCAGGCAGCTCGCCAGTTGCCTCTCTATGTTCGGGCTGTGTGGCTCACCAACCACTTCCTGCCAGTAGCAGGGGATGAAGATTCTCTCGGCCAGCAAGCGTTGGCGGATGGCCTGGGCCTGAGCGGGTGTACCCAGGAGCAAGGGGTAGCAGAGCGCTGCTGTCGGCATGGCTGGCAGGATATCCAGCTGGTTGCGCGAGCCCAGCGATTGTTGCAGCAAGGCCAGGTTGGCCTCGCGGCGGGCGCTGATCGCGGGATAATCCAGGCTGTCGAGCACGCGCCGTGTGCTGTTCGACATGGCGGTTGCAGGGGCATGATCAAGCTGCGTTTCAACATTCTGGAACGCCGCGTAATGCTGCTCGGGCGCGCCTTCGAGCCGCCCCAGCAGGGCACCGAAATGCGCCGTCGACTGACCCTGCGGCAACTGCCACTCGCCGGGCGGTGCGTTGGCCAGCCAACCGCCGTCGGGTACACCGACGAACTTGCGTGGTGAGTAGAGGGTCTTGATGTCAGGTAGCGGCGCGCTGAACAGCCCTTGTGAGTTGTCGACCACCAGTCGGTCACGGTAATGCGGTGCCAGCACATCACTGATGTAGCGATCCTTCAGACCGAAGTAGTTCACGTACAACAACAGCTCGTCAGGTGGCAGTTCCGGAAGTTGTTCCAGCTCAAGCTGCAGGTTGATTGCATAGCGCGCTACGTCCGCGCCAGCGGCGTGTGCAGCGTCAGGTACTGCATGGCAAATGTAATGAGGCAGGTGCAGGCGCCGCGCCCCGATGTTGCGCAACAGGACCTTGAGTGCGGAGCGCGCGGAGTTGAAGCCCAGTGCCTGCGGATACAGGCTGTAGCCCTGGCGCAGCTCCAGTTCGAAGTAGCCGCCAATAGCGTCAGGCATGCATCACTCTCCCTCGTCTGGCCCACTCGCCGAGCACTTCGGGCGGGTTGAACATCAGCGCATCGAGCAGCGACAAGCCTGGTACGAATTCTCGCCCTTGCTGAGGGTAGGGCATTAACTCGGCGTGCAGCAGTTCCAGCTCGATACCGGCTTTGGCGAATGCCCCGGCCTCGTACAGAAAAGCGCCTGCGGCCGGATTCAGGTAGTGGGTCGCCCCTGTGGCCGCCATCAGTTCAAGCACTCTTGCCTGGCCGCCGACGCCTGCGCCCGCTGGAAGTGCGCTGGCTGCGATGATGGGGGTGTCGAGCCCGATCAATGCACAGCTTGCCCGCAATACGCTGAGGTTGAGTTCGGCGATGCTGGCTGCTGGCTGTTCCAGCAGTTGTGCCAGCCATGGCAGCACCTGGTGTACATACGGTGCTGTGCGGTAAGCGTGCTTGAGCTTTTCGACCACCTGCTGGCACTGAAAGCCCTGGCTGATCCGTTTTTCATGAATAGGCAGCTTATGGCTGCTCTTCTCCAAGGCAACGCCGAACCACTTCGGTTCGCCATCGAGCAGGTAGCGGTTGCGCTCGATCCAGCCGTTCTTGATGAACTGGGCGGTGTCGTAGCTGATGAACAGGTCCGCTGCGCCCAATAGCTGGTAGTAACCCAGATAAGGCAGAAAGTAGGGCTGCATTAGCACCACCCGCTTGCCGTGCGGCAGGCCCGTGCGAGAGGGGGTCGTCAGCACGTGTGATAGACCCCCAGCCAGGAACTGGTAGCCCCCAGTTGGCCATCGGTAAGCCGCCAGGCGAGGTCGAAGCCTTTGTTCAGCACACGGGTGAACGGGGAGAGCGGGGTGTCCTGAACATAGAAGGAACGCCACAAGCGCGTGCGCCAAGGGTCGCGGAAAAAGTAAATGTCCTTGAGCACGATGCGCTCATGGGCGCCGAATGACAGAGGCGAACTGGACTGGCCGAAGGCATGCCGAATGCTTTGCGGGTAATAGGGGCGCACATGGGAGAAATCGTGAAAGAAGCGTTCGCCCAGGACCGGGCTGATCATGACCAGCCGGCCCTGTGGTGCGAGCAGGGCGATCAGGCGGTCGAGCAGGTGCAGCAGTTGGTTGGGGTCCAGGTGTTCGATCAGGTGACTGAGGAAAATGACGTCGAATCGTTTGCCCAGCGTTTCCAGCTCGGACTCGTGCAAGGCCTCGAAGCCGGCGCCCCGGGCTTGTTCGATGTATTGCGGGTTGATATCCACGCCGGTGGCTTGCAACCCCAGCTCACGGAACATGCGCAAGTACTTGCCATGGCCCATGCCATAGTCCAGGACCGAAACAGGTGCTGAACTGCCAGATTTCCATTGCTCGAAAAGTTGTTTCACTTTCCGCGTTTCGAGGGTCTGGTAATGGGCGGGGAAGCGTTCGGCATGCAGCAGCTCAAACATGGCTCGCCTCGGTCAGCTTGAGCATGACGGCGTGGCCATTGAGGTTTCGCAACAGGAAGTATTCTGGGTGGTCAGCCAGGTCTTCCACCAGCCTGGCCACGCCTTCGCAGCCCCAGAAACCGTAGTCGTCGAAGACGATGACGCCATGCCTGTTCAGGCGCGGCGTAACCCACTCGAAGATGTCCTTGGCCGATTGGTAGGTGTCCACGTCGATATGGCAGAACGAGAAACGACGCTCCTCGGCCTCGCTGCCAGTCTGCTCCGGGAAAATCCCTTGCAGCAGCGTGGCGCGGTCCTTCAGTTGCTCACCTTCGAGCAGTGCGGCCACGCTCTCCAGGCTGGTGTCGGCGTGCTCGCCGCCTTGGTAAAGCGTGTCGTTGGCGCCGGCTTTCACCACGCCACAGAAAGTGTCGCAGAGCAGCAGGTGCTTGGTGCTTTCAAGTTGCGCCAGGCGCTTGGCGGCGAGCAGCCCGGTGCCACCTTTCCACACGCCGACTTCGATGACATCGCCTGCGACGTTGGCGGTTTGCCGAAGCAGATCCCACAACTCATGGCAACGATAGATATCGACCAACGTAAGGCCCTGAATGCGTTCGAACACCTCCATGAATGCGGCATCGGCATACCATGGCGAATAGGTCGCCCGGGAAATAAGTGCCGAATGCGGAAAATCCTTGTCCAGCGGCTCGATCCTGGTGTCCCGCAGGTGGCGCATGACCAGGCGGCGGTTATGGTCGGACTTGACGGTTTTCACGAAAGAAACTCCAGAGCATCAACATCGAAGACGGGTATGGCGCAGTGGGTGGCGACATCCAGGCGCTCAGGGAAATGGTTGTCAATGAAGATCGAATTGCCGCGAATGAATTCGGATTTCGCTCGACCGTCAGTGATATGAATGATCTCGTCGAACAGTTCGACGGCAATGCGGGCCTTGCGCAAGGTATCGCGTGGGTCGCTCGCGTGCCGGGTAAGCAGGATCAGGCGCTTGCCTTTGCATTGCATGCGATAGAGGAAGTACAGCGTCGAGGGTATGGCGCGGCCGTCGCGGATGACGGTTTCGTCGAAGTCGATGTAGACCGTGTCGAAGGGCCAGTCCAGCTGCGCAACAGTCTGGATGCGCCGTTCGATCAGGTTGACTGCGGTTTGCGGCAAGGGCGTGACGCGGCGTTCCAGGTGGTCATGGATAGCCATCAGTGGCAGGTTCACACCGCGGGCACGCTGGGCCACCATTGACCCCGCCACCCGGCAACTTATTTCCAGCAGCTTCCAGCGTTGCTGGCGGTCGCGCTTGAGCTGGAAGAACCAGGGGCCGCGAAGGCGCAGGCGCTTGTTCAGGGTTGCAGCGATGGCATCTATGGACGGGTCCGGGGCAGGAAATGTGCTGCGCATGGAAATACCGGCACGCACCCGCTCGCGGTTGCGCGGCCCCACCCAGCGCAGTTCGTGCTGGAAATCGCTGAAGCAATCAACCGTGATTTCCTCCCCTGGTAGGTATTCGACCAACAACGGCAGGTGAGTTCGCTCAAGCGCGGCGCGTGCATCTTGCGCGTTGGCTACCCGCTCGAACCCCTGGCCGCCCTGGCCGAGATCTGGCTTGACCACTGCGGGCCACTGCTCAACGTCTTCCGGGCTTGCATAGACGGCAGGTACCCAAGGCTGGTCAGCGAACGCTGCGTAGGTCGATGACTTGCGCCTGGCAAGCGCGCAGGTTTCTGGGTCGCCATTGACCAGTGCCACACCGAAGCGCTCGATGCGTTCGCTGAGGTAGGCCTGGATAGTGTCATGCGTGGCAAACACCAGTTCGATCTGCCATTCATCGAGCAAGGCGGAAAATGCCTGATCGAAGCGCTCGTCATCAATGCGCGGCAGCTGGCCGTTGTAAGTGTCGAAAAGCTGGCGGCCATGGTCGTCGACGCTGGAGGCACCAAACAGCTTGACGTGGACAGAGTGCATCAGTGCCTGGTGTATCTCTGAAGCATTTTCCGAACCGCAGGGAAATACCAATACATTGATGGCCATTGATCAGGCACCTTGTCCTTCGATGATGATGGACAGGATGCGATCCTGGGTCGCGTCGTCCAGATCTGGATAGATCGGCAGGCAAAGCACCTGACGCGAGACTTGCTGGGCAATGCGCAGCTTGTCCAGATTGGCGCTTTCCAGCCCGCGGTACATGGGGAATTCGCAGATCAGCGGATAGAAATAACGACGTACCAGAATGTCGACAGCGCGGAAGCGCTCGTACAGTTCGTCGCGGCTGATGCCAAAGCGCTCGCCGTTGACCATGATCGGGCAGTAGGCGTAATTCCACTCGACATTGGCGGGCGGGCTCATCAGGCTTATGCCTGGTACCGCTGCCAGGCGATCGTAGTAACGTTCGTAGATCGTGCGGCGGCGAGATAACGCACCATCTATATGACGCAACTGCAGCAGGCCGAATGCTGCCTGCAATTCATTCATCTTGCCGTTGATGCCCGGGGCTATGACCGTGACCTCGTCGGCGAAACCGAAGTTCTTCAGGTAATCGATGCGCCGCTTGGTCTTCTCGTCCTGACAGACGATCGCACCGCCCTCGAAGGTGTTGAATACCTTGGTTGCGTGGAAACTCAGTACCGAAAGGTCACCATGGTTGAGGAGGCTCTGCCCGTTGAGGCGTACGCCAAACGAATGGGCGGCATCGTAGATGACTTTCAGGCCATAGGTGTCGGCCACCGTCTGTATGCCCTCCACATCGCAGGGGATGCCATAGCAATGCACCGGCATGATTGCGGTGGTTGCCGGGGTGATTGCCTCTACAATGCGTTGCGGATCGAGGTTGTTGCTGTGTGGGTCAATATCGACGAACACAGGTTTGAGGCTGTTCCAAAGCAGTGAGTGGGCGGTGGCGACAAACGAATACGGCGTGGTGATCACTTCGCCGGTTATGCGCAAGGCCTGCAGCGCGGTGACCAGCGCTAGCGTGCCATTGGAAAACAGCGAGATGTACTTGACCCCAAGGTGTTCAGCCAGCGCTTCCTCCAGTTGCTGGTGGAACTGACCGCAGTTGGTCAGTAACCGGCTGTCCCAGATCTGCTCCAGGTAAGGCAGAAAGGACTCCAGAGGCGGCATCAGAGGGCTGGTGACGGTTATAGGCTTTGCCATATGAGACTGTGCTCGCGCTGACTATGGGGCTGCCACGCTTGACGGCGTAAATCCGGTAGCGTCGATCGAACCGCTGCCGCGTCAGTTAAACGGCAGCGAAGGCATTGATACAGGTCGTTTAGCAAAAAGCTGGCCAACAGTTCGCCATCAGCATTTGGCGGATTGTCGGTATAGTCGTGACTTGGCAGTCGAAACGCGCATCTTTAATCTATTGAGTCTGTGGGTAGTCCCGTTGGCGTGGGGTGCAGGTTTTGCATTCAGGGTCACGGCACCTGCGAATTTTTGCCATTTCCATCGGGAAGCCACAATGATTGGCATCAAAAGCATCGCCAGTTACGTACCTGTAGAAGGCGTGGATAACTACGCTCAGGGTGCGAAATTCGGCAAGGATCAGGATTTCATCTTCGGCAAGATCGGTTCGACCTTCCTGCCGCGCAAGGATGCGACCCAGGAAACCTCCGACCTGTGCGTTGAGGCGGCCCGGACGTTGTTCGCTGCCAATCCCTCGCTTGACCCGGCGGCCATCGAGGTGGTGATCGTGGTCACCCAGAACGGCGATGCCGAAGGCCTGCCGCATACGGCTGCGATCGTCCAGCACAAGCTGGGGCTGACCACCCAGGTCGCGGCGTTCGATATTTCCCTGGGCTGCTCCGGCTACGTCTATGGCCTGTATGCGATGAAGGGTTTCATGGAGGCGGCGGGCTTGAAGAATGGCCTGCTGATTACCGCCGACCCGTATTCGAAGATTGTCGACCCCGAGGATCGCAACACCACCATGTTGTTCGGTGATGCGGCCACCGCGACCTGGATGGGCGAGGATGCAGCCTGGCAGCTCGGCAAGTCGCTGTTCGGCAGCGATGGTGCGGGTGCCGAGCACCTGCGCACGACGGCCGGCAAATTCTTCATGAACGGTCGTCAGGTCTACAACTTCGCCTTGGTCAAAGTGCCAGCGCACCTGCAGCAGTTGCTCGAGGCCAGCCACTTGCGCGCCGAGGACATCGACCTGTACTGCCTGCATCAAGGCAGTGCGGCGATCGTCGATGCAGTGGCTCAGCGCTTCGATGAGGGCGAGCAGCGCGAGAAATTCGTCAAGGACATGGTCGAAACCGGCAACACCGTGTCATCGAGCATCCCGCTGCTGCTGGAAAAGCACGTGCTCAACTCGCAGCATAAGCGCGTTGCCCTCAGTGGCTTCGGTGTAGGCCTGTCGTGGGGCTCGGCGATCATCGAGCGCAACGACTGACCGAACGCTGTGGTCACAAGGAAGCGCGGCCCGTCCTCGGGTCGCGCTTCTTTCGTTTTCAATGATGGATTTCTGACGTCAAACCCTTGATTTCATTGGGGTGGCAGGATGCCAGTAAAAAAATTGAGAAATCGCCCTAAAGCAACCCGCCCTGACGACGATAACAATTACGAAGGTTCTCTGTGCCACACCCGGCGAATTGCCAAGGCCGGAAGCCGTAGTACCCAATCCAACGAGGAATTCGTCATGGCTTTGACTGTTAACACCAACACCACCTCTCTGGGCGTTCAGAAAAACCTGAACCGTGCTTCCGATGCTCTGAGCACTTCGATGACCCGTCTGTCCTCCGGCCTGAAAATCAACAGCGCCAAAGACGACGCCGCCGGCCTGCAGATCGCTACCCGCATGACCTCGCAGATCCGCGGTCAGACCATGGCGATCAAAAACGCCAACGACGGTATCTCCATCGCCCAGACCGCTGAAGGTGCGATGCAGGAGCAGACCAACATCCTGCAGCGTATGCGTGAACTGGCCGTTCAGTCGCGAAACGACTCGAACAGCACCAACGACCGCGTCGCACTGGACAAAGAGTTCCAGTCGATGGCTTCGGAACTGACCCGTATCGCCAACAGCACCCAGCTGAACGGCAAGAACCTGCTGGACGGTTCGGCTTCGGTCATGACCTTCCAGGTAGGCTCCAACACCGGTTCGGCCAACCAGATCACCATCGACCTGAGCGCCAAGTTCACCGCTTCCGACCTGGGCGTTACCAGCGCCATCAACATCCAGGGTTCGGACACCACCACCGCCGAAGCCAACTTCAGCGCCGCTGTTTCGGCTATCGACGCCGCTCTGCAGACCATCAACAGCAACCGTGCTGACCTGGGTGCCGCTCAGAACCGTCTGACCAGCACCATCAACAACCTGCAGAACATCAACGAGAACGCCGAAGCTGCCCGTGGCCGTGTACAGGACACCGACTTCGCTGCTGAAACTGCCCAGCTGACCAAGCAGCAGACTCTGCAGCAAGCTTCCACCTCGGTTCTGGCCCAGGCCAACCAGCTGCCGTCGGCAGTACTGAAGCTGCTGGGCTAATCTGCCTGGTTGCTGGCGGGGGAGTGCCTGGCACTTCCCCGCCTTTTCATTGCGAGGTGGTAGACCATGGACATGAGCGTCAAGCTGAACCTGTCTCATGCGGCGGCACGTCCGGCCGAGCAGGGTGCTGAAAAGCCGGTCGTCCGGCCAGCGGAGCCCGGTAAGGCAGGCGACGAGAAGAAACACCTGCGCGAGGTCCAGGAAGTGCAGGATGCCGAAAAGGTCAAGAGTGCCGTTGCGGAAATCGAGAAGTTCCTCAAAGCATCGCAACGCAACCTGGAATTTTCCACGGATGAAGAATCCGGCAAGATAGTAGTCAAGGTCATCGCGACCGACAGTGGTCAGGTCATTCGCCAGTTACCCTCTGAAGAGGCCTTGCGGATTGCCCGGAGCTTGAGCGATGCCAACAGTGTTCTGTTCGACGCCAAGGCTTGACCGGCGGCGGACACTAATGAAGTAATACCTGTCTGCCCTGCAGGAGCGGGGTGACACGTTGACGAGAGGGACAACAGCATGGCAAGCCCGATTACCTCCAGTACAGGCCTGGGCTCCGGTCTCAATATCACCGAGATCGTGAGCGCGTTGGTCAAGGCCGATACAACTGCCAAGCAGTCGCAGATTACCCGGCAGACCAGCAACAACAGTGCAATGATCTCGGGTATCGGCTCGCTGCGCAGTGCCCTTACAGCGTTCCAGGACGCCATGAAGGCGCTCAACAACAAGGACGCGCCCTCGTTCAACGCCTATGCGGCCACCTCTGCCAATGAAGCGGTGGTCAAGATCAAGTCGAGCAACTCCGCTGTGGCGGGTAGCTATGACATCGTGGTCGACAAGCTGGCCACCAGTTCGAAAGTGGCCAGCCAGCAGTTCGCCGGCGGCGCGACCAGCGCGATCAGCGCTGGCCAGCTGACCATCAGCCAGGGTGGCAAGACCTACAACCTGGACGTGGCCAGCGGCGCGACTCTGCAGAGTGTGCGTGACCAGATCAACAAGGAAATGAGCGCCAACGGCATCAGCGCCAACATCATCAACGAGGAAGGTGGTTCGCGCCTGGTACTCAGCTCTACCACCACCGGCGCCGGCAGCGATATTTCCCTGAGCGGCATTGCCGAGCTGACCATCGATGGCACCACGCAGATGTCAGGTACCGGAGCGGGCTATATCAACGCCCTGGCCCAGGACGCCGAACTGACCATCGATGGCCTGAAGGTCAAGAGTGCTTCCAATACCGTCGACAATGCCATCAGCGGCATGACCCTCGAACTGACCGGCGTCAGTGCCAGGCCCAGCGGCGCGACGAGCGGTACCCCTACTGCAGTGAAGGTGGCGGCGGATAACGACGGCTTGAAGAAGTCGGTGCAGAGCTTCGTCGATGCCTACAACACGCTGCAGAAGGCGATCACTTCGCTGACCTCCACCAGCCGCGACGCGAATGACAAGCTGGTGCTCGGCCCGCTCACCAACGACCCCACCACGCGTTCGTTGCTGGGCGACATCCGCAAGGTGTTGAGCGAGGTCGGGGCAGGTGACAACCTGACCACCCTCAGCCAGCTGGGTATCAATACCCAGAAGGACGGCACGCTGGAGTTCAACAGCACCAAGTTCAACTCGGCGATGAACGACAAGAAGCTGGGTGTCGAAGTGCAGACGCTGTTTACCGGAACCAACGGTATCTTCGAGCGGATGAACAAGGCCATCGACCCGTACAACAAGACCGATGGCAGCCTTGCCACGCGCAAGGCCAACCTCGACAAGGCGGCTTCGCAGCTTGCCGCCCAGCAGGCAGCCCTGGACCGCCGCACCGAGTCGCTGACCGAGTCGCTGACCAAGCAGTATGTCGCGCTCGACACTGCGCTGGGCAAGATGAAGGCGCAAGCCGACCAGATCACTTCGATCTTCGAGGCCATCAACGCCCAAGCCAAGAAGTCCTGATAGCCCGAATCTGGCAGAAGCCCGGCGACACCCTCCAGGGTGTCCCGGGCTTTTGGCTTTTCCGCTAAAGTTTTTTGACGTCCCGGCGATACACAGGGTACAAGCAACCTTTTTCGCAGCAACGAGGTAGATCCATGAACCCGATGTTGGCCCTTCGGCAGTATCAGAAAGTCAACGGCGTGGCGCAGACATCCGAAGCAAGCCCGCACCGTCTGGTGCAGATGCTCATGCAGGGTGGCCTTGACCGCATGGCGCAGGCCAAGGGCGCCATAGCGCGCAATGACATCGCGCAACGTGGCATTCTCATTGGCAAGGCCATCGACATCATCGGCGGCTTGCGCGAAGGCCTGGACCTGGAAAACCACGCCGACAGCCTGGCCGACCTGGACAGCCTGTATACCTACATGAGTCGTCGGCTGATCGAAGCCAACGCCAAGGGTGACCCCGACATCATCGATGAGGTGGCGCGCCTGCTGATCACTGTGAAGGAGGGTTGGGACGCAATCGGCGATCAGTCGCCGACGGCCTGACAAGCATTGACATGAGCGACGTTATCGCCGGAATCGAGCAAACCCGGGAGCTGCTGCTGGCGGCGCTGGCCAACCGTGACTGGGAGGCAGTAGGGCAATTGGACCTGGAGTGCCGCCTGCGCATCAGCGACATGCTGACCGAGGCAAAGGGCAACGAGGCCGATGTCAGTGCCAGCCTTGAGCAATTATTGAGCGTTTATCGCCAACTAATTGAAGTTGCAAGTGGCGAGCGTCAATCCCTGGTCGACGAAATGACGAAAATCCGTCAGGCGAAAAACGCCGCGAAGGTATACCATCTGTTCTCGTGACCACAGATGTTGCCAAAAGCCATGCGCCATTAATTTGACTGGCTGGTGATTTTTGACTTTACTAGTGGCTGTTTTCGAATTTCAGACGTCCGAACACTGACCATTCAGTCGGAATGATGTCGAACACGCCCATGCTGGGCGCCGATATGACTAGGGAAGTTGCTATTGCATGTGGCGTGAAACCAAGATTCTGCTGATCGATGACGACAGCGCACGCCGCCGCGATCTCGCGGTGGTGCTCAACTTCCTGGGTGAAGAAAACCTCGCTTGCTCCAGCCATGACTGGCAGCAAATGGTCGAGCCGTTGTCTTCCAGTCGTGAAGTGCTGTGCGTGCTCATCGGTGCTGTGAATGCTCCGGGCAATCTCCTTGGGCTGGTTAAGACAGTGGCAGGGTGGGATGAGTTCCTTCCCGTTCTGCTTTTAGGTGAAATTTCTTCTGCAGAGCTCCCGGAGGACCTTCGTCGTCGGGTGCTTTCCAATCTGGAAATGCCGCCGAGCTACAGCCAGTTGCTGGATTCGCTGCACCGTGCCCAGGTCTACCGCGAGATGTACGACCAGGCACGCGAGCGTGGGCGCCAGCGCGAACCGAACCTGTTCCGCAGCCTGGTCGGCACCAGCCGTGCCATCCAGCATGTGCGGCAGATGATGCAGCAGGTGGCCGATACCGATGCCAGTGTGCTGATCCTCGGCGAGTCCGGCACCGGCAAGGAAGTGGTGGCGCGCAACCTCCACTACCATTCCAAGCGCCGCGAAGCGCCATTCGTGCCGGTCAACTGCGGGGCGATCCCGGCCGAACTGCTGGAAAGCGAACTGTTCGGCCACGAGAAAGGTGCCTTTACCGGGGCCATCACCAGCCGTGCCGGGCGCTTCGAGCTGGCCAACGGCGGTACCCTGTTCCTCGACGAAATCGGCGACATGCCGTTGCCGATGCAGGTCAAGCTGTTGCGCGTACTGCAGGAACGTACATTCGAGCGCGTGGGCAGCAACAAGACCCAGAGCATCGATGTACGCATCATCGCCGCGACCCACAAGAACCTCGAGACCATGATCGAGGAGGGCACGTTCCGCGAAGACCTGTACTATCGCCTCAACGTGTTCCCCATCGAGATGGCGCCGCTGCGTGAGCGGGTGGAGGACATACCGCTGCTGATGAACGAGCTGATCTCGCGCATGGAGCACGAGAAGCGCGGTTCCATCCGTTTCAACTCTGCCGCGATCATGTCGCTGTGTCGTCATGGCTGGCCGGGTAACGTGCGTGAGCTGGCCAACCTGGTCGAGCGCATGGCGATCATGCATCCATATGGAGTGATCGGCGTATCCGAGCTGCCGAAGAAATTCCGTTACGTCGATGACGAAGACGAGCAGATGGTCGATAGCCTGCGCAGCGACCTCGAAGAGCGCGTGGCAATCAATGGCCACGCGCCGAACTTCAGCAACCACGCGATGCTGCCCCCTGAAGGCCTGGACCTGAAGGACTACCTCGGCAGCCTGGAACAGGGTCTGATCCAGCAGGCCCTGGACGACGCCAACGGTATCGTCGCGCGTGCGGCCGAGCGGTTGCGCATTCGTCGCACTACCCTGGTCGAGAAAATGCGCAAGTACGGCATGAGCCGTCAGGGTGGCGAGGAACAGGCGGAGGATTGACGCCTGGCGGTCGCCTGTACCGGCCTCTTCGCGGGTGCAGGCGGCACAAATCCCCAGCTCCGGCACGGCTATTGCTACACCGCTGGCAACATACCGTTTTTATGACGGTCAGCCACGCGAGAGAGCACGATGCCCCAGGCCGCCCACGTATCCCGAGCCCCCTTTGCGCAGGGGCAAACCCTGGTCGAACAGGAAAGCCGCCAGGGCGTCGAACAGGCCTTTGCCCTGTTCAATCAGGTGTCCAGCCAACTGAGTCAGTCCTACAGTCTGCTCGAGGCGCGGGTCAGCGAACTCAAGGGTGAACTGGCGGTGGTCAGTGCCCAGCGCATTGCCGAGCTGAGCGAAAAGGAGCGCCTGGCCAACCGCCTGCAGAATCTGCTGGACCTGCTGCCAGGCGGGGTGATCGTGATCGATGGCCAGGGCCTGGTGCGTGAAGCCAACCCGGCCGCCTGTGAACTGCTCGGAGAGCCGCTGATCGGCCAGCTGTGGCGCCAGGTGATCGCACGCAGCTTTGCCCCACGCAAGGACGACGGCCACGAAGTCTCGCTGCGCGACGGTCGCCGCCTGTCTATTGCCACCCGCTCGCTGGATGCCGAGCCAGGCCAGTTGGTGCTGCTCAACGACCTGACTGAAACCCGTCGCCTGCAGGACCAGCTGGCCCGCCATGAACGGCTGTCGTCGCTGGGGCGCATGGTCGCCTCGCTGGCCCACCAGATCCGCACGCCGCTGTCGGCGGCCATGCTCTACGCCAGCCACCTGGCAGATCCCGAACAAGACCTGAGTATGGAAACCCGCCAGCGTTTTGCCGGTACCCTGAAAGAGCGCCTGCACGAGCTTGAGCACCAGGTGCGCGACATGCTGGTATTTGCCCGTGGCGAATTGCCGCTGGGTGACCGGATAACGCCGAAGGCATTGTTCCAGGCGTTGCAGCAGGCAGCCCAGGTGCATGTACAGGGGCACGCCGTGCGCTGGCAGTGCGACAGCCACCTCGGTGAGCTGCTATGCAACCGCGATACCCTGGTCGGTGCCTTGCTCAACCTGATCGAGAATGCCCTGCAGGCCAGCGACAGCCCGGCGCGGTTGAAGGTGCATCTGTTCCGCCGCCAGCGTACCTTGCACCTGTGCGTGAGCGACGCCGGCAGTGGCATCGCGGCAGGCCTGCTCGGGCGCCTGGGCGAACCGTTCCTGACCACCAGGCCCACCGGCACCGGCCTGGGTCTGGCCGTGGTCAAGGCCGTGGTGCGTGCGCATCAGGGCTCGCTCAGCCTGCGCTCGAAGGTTGGCCGGGGTACCTGCGTGCGGGTGGAGCTGCCGTTGATCGACGGGCAGTTGGCGGAGGGCGCGTAATGGCGATCAAGGTGCTGCTGGTGGAAGACGACCGGGTATTGCGCCAGGCGCTGGGCGATACCCTGGACATCGGCGGTTTCGCCTACCAGGCGGTAGGTAGTGCCGAGGAAGCCCTGGTGGCGGTGCAGCAACAAGCCTTCAGCCTGGTGGTCAGCGATGTCAACATGCCCGGCATGGACGGGCACCAGCTGTTGGCCCAGTTGCGCCGCCAGCAGCCGCAGTTGCCGGTATTGCTGATGACCGCGCATGCCGCCGTGGAGCGCGCTGTCGAGGCCATGCGCCAGGGCGCTGCTGATTACCTGGTCAAGCCATTCGAGCCCAAGGCCCTGCTCAGTCTGGTCGAGCGCCATGCTGCCGGGCGACTGGGGGCGGCCGAGGAAGACGGCCCGGTCGCTTGCGAGCCGGCCAGCCGGCAATTGCTGGAGTTGGCCGCGCGTGTGGCGCGCAGCGACTCGACCGTGCTGATTTCGGGTGAGTCGGGCACCGGCAAGGAAGTGCTGGCGCGCTACATCCACCAGCAGTCGCCGCGGGCCGCGCAACCGTTCGTGGCAATCAATTGCGCGGCCATCCCCGATAACATGCTCGAGGCCACCTTGTTCGGCCATGAGAAGGGTGCCTTCACCGGCGCCATCGCCGCCCAGGCCGGCAAGTTCGAACAGGCCGACGGCGGCACCTTGCTGCTCGACGAGATTTCGGAAATGCCGCTGGCCCTGCAAGCCAAGTTGCTGCGGGTGCTGCAGGAGCGTGAAGTAGAGCGGGTAGGCGGGCGCAAACCGATCAGCCTGGATATCCGCGTGCTGGCTACCACCAACCGTGACCTGGCCGGCGAGGTGGCGGCCGGGCGTTTCCGCGAAGACCTGTTCTACCGGCTGTCGGTGTTCCCTCTGGCCTGGCGCCCGCTGCGCGAACGCCCGGGCGACATCCTGCAACTGGCCGAGCGGCTGCTGGCCCGCCATGTGGCCAAGATGAAGCATGCGCCGGTGCGCCTGTCGTCCGAGGCTCGCGCCTGCCTGCAGGCGCATGCCTGGCCGGGCAACGTGCGCGAACTGGACAACGCCCTGCAGCGCGCGTTGATCCTGCAACAGGGCGGCGTGATCGAGGCGGCGGATTTTTGTCTGGCGGGCGCCATTCCATTGTCAGCTGGCAGCGAGCCACCACCTGAAGCGGTTGTCGAGGCGGGCGGGTTGGGCGATGACATGCGCCGCCACGAGTACCAGATGATCATCGACACCCTGCGCGCCGAGCGTGGTCGCCGCAAAGAAGCGGCTGAACGGCTGGGAATAAGCCCACGCACCTTGCGCTACAAACTGGCGCAGATGCGCGATGCCGGGTTCGACGTCGAAGCCAGCCTGTTCGGCTGACACAACTTACGGAACCGCACGAGGCCGCTCCTGCAGGGGGCATAAAAAACCGGGTTGGTCGCAGGCTGGCACCTTTGTTGCTTTAGGTAGGCTATCCGCCGCATCACGTCAAAAAAATGCGGCCGCAGGAGAGAGAAGGGTCATGAGCCAAGGTGTTGAATTCAATCGTCTGATGTTGGACATGCGGGCCATGCAGGCCGACGCCATGTCGCTGCCCAAGGTGGCTGCAGCCCCCGAGCTGGCACCGGGGCAGAGTACCTTTGCCGATATGCTCGGCCAGGCCATCGGCAAGGTGCATGAGACGCAGCAGGCTTCGACCCAGCTGGCCAACGCCTTCGAGATCGGCAAGAGCGGCGTCGACCTGACTGACGTCATGATCGCTTCGCAAAAGGCCAGCGTATCGATGCAGGCCCTGACCCAGGTACGCAACAAGCTGGTCCAGGCGTACCAGGACATCATGCAGATGCCGGTTTGAGGACGGACATAATCCATGGCTGAAGCAGTCGTCGACAACGCCCCCGTGAAAAGCGGTCCGCCAGCGGCCAAGCCGCCGCTGTTCGGCATGGCGTTTCTGGAAAACATCGCGCAGATGCCCATGCTGCGTCAGATCGGCCTGTTGGTCGGCCTGGCCGCCAGCGTGGCGATCGGCTTCGCCGTGGTGCTGTGGTCGCAACAACCGGACTACCGCCCGCTGTACGGCAGCCTGGCGGGCATGGATACCAAGCAGGTCATGGATACTTTGGCCGCGGCCGACATCCCCTACAACGTCGAGCCCAATTCCGGCGCTCTGCTGGTCAAGGCCGACGACCTCTCCCGTGCGCGCCTGAAACTGGCCGCGGCCGGCGTGGCGCCGAGCGATGGCAATATCGGCTTCGAACTGCTCGACAAGGAGCAGGGGCTGGGCACCAGCCAGTTCATGGAGGCCACCCGTTATCGTCGCAGCCTGGAGGGTGAACTGGCGCGTACCGTGTCCAGCCTGAACAATGTCAAGGGCGCGCGAGTACACCTGGCGATTCCGAAAAGCTCGGTGTTCGTGCGTGACGAGCGCAAGCCCAGCGCCTCGGTGCTGGTCGAGCTGTATCCGGGCCGTGCCCTGGAAGCCGGGCAGGTGATGGCCATCGTCAACCTGGTCGCGACCAGCGTGCCGGAACTGGACAAGTCCCAGGTCACCGTGGTCGACCAGAAAGGCAACCTGCTGTCCGAGCAGATCCAGGACACCGCCCTGACCCAGGCTGGCAAGCAGTTCGACTACAGCCGCCGGGTGGAAAGCATGCTCACCCAGCGCGTGCACAACATCCTGCAACCGGTGCTGGGCAATGACCGCTACAAGGCCGAAGTGTCTGCCGACCTGGACTTCAGCGCGGTCGAGTCCACCTCCGAGCAGTTCAACCCCGACCAGCCGGCATTGCGCAGCGAGCAGTCGGTCGACGAACAACGTGCCAGCAGCCAGGGCCCGCAGGGCGTGCCTGGTGCGCTGAGCAACCAGCCGCCAGGCCCGGCCTCGGCACCGCAGACCACCGGTGGCGCTGCCACGCCGGCGGCGGCTATCCAGCCCGGCCAGCCGCTGGTAGACGCCAATGGCCAGCAGATCATGGACCCGGCCACCGGCCAGCCGATGCTGGCGCCGTACCCGTCGGACAAGCGTCAGCAGAGCACCAAGAACTTCGAGCTGGACCGCTCCATCAGCCATACCCGCCAGCAGCAGGGGCGCATGACCCGCCTGTCGGTGGCCGTGGTCGTCGATGACCAGGTCAAGGTCGACCCGGCCACCGGTGACACCACCCGTGCGCCGTGGGGCGCCGAGGACCTGGCGCGCTTCACCCGCCTGGTGCAGGACGCGGTCGGTTTCGATGCCAGCCGTGGCGACAGCGTGACGGTGATCAACGTGCCGTTCGCTGCCGACCGTGGCGAGGAAATCGCCGATATCGCCTTCTACCAGCAGCCGTGGTTCTGGGACATCGTCAAACAGGTGCTGGGCGTGGTGTTCATCCTGGTGCTGGTGTTCGGTGTACTGCGGCCGGTGTTGAACAATATTACCGGGGGCGGCAAGCAGGCTGCCCAGGATAGCGACATGGAGCTGGGCGGCATGGTGGGGTTGGATGGCGAACTGGCCAGCGACCGCGTCACTCTGGGTGGCCCGACAAGCATTCTGCTGCCTAGTCCGACCGAGGGCTACGAGGCACAGCTCAACGCAATCAAAGGCCTGGTGGCCGAAGACCCGGGCCGTGTGGCCCAGGTCGTGAAAGAGTGGATCAACGCCGATGAGTGATAACCGAGCCGTTACCGCCAAGCTGAGCCGCGTCGACAAAGCGGCGATCCTCCTGCTCTCGCTGGGCGAGACCGATGCAGCCCAGGTGCTGCGCCACATGGGGCCCAAGGAAGTGCAGCGGGTCGGTGTGGCGATGGCGCAGATGGGCAATGTGCACCGCGACCAGGTCGAGCAGGTGATGAGCGAGTTCGTCGAGATCGTCGGCGACCAGACCAGCCTGGGTGTCGGTTCCGACGCGTACATCCGCAAGATGCTCAACCAGGCCCTGGGTGAGGACAAGGCCAATGGCCTGGTCGACCGCATCCTGCTCGGTGGCAACACCAGCGGCCTGGACAGCCTCAAGTGGATGGAGCCGCGTGCCGTGGCCGACGTGATCCGCTACGAGCACCCGCAGATCCAGGCCATCGTGGTGGCCTACCTCGACCCCGACCAGGCTGGCGAAGTGCTGAGCAATTTCGACCACAAGGTGCGCCTGGACATCGTCTTGCGCGTCTCCTCGCTGAACACCGTGCAACCGGCGGCGCTGAAAGAGTTGAACCAGATCCTCGAGAAGCAGTTCTCGGGCAACTCCAATGCGGCGCGCACCACCTTGGGCGGTATCAAGCGTGCGGCCGACATCATGAACTTCCTCGACAGTTCGGTCGAAGGTGCACTGATGGACGCGATCCGCGAAATCGACAGCGACCTGTCGGAGCAGATCGAGGACCTGATGTTCGTCTTCAACAACCTGGCCGACGTCGACGACCGTGGCATCCAGGCGCTGCTGCGCGAAGTGTCGTCGGATGTGCTGGTGGTGTCGCTCAAGGGCGCCGACGAGCGGGTCAAGGACAAGATTTTCAAGAACATGTCCAAACGTGCTTCCGAGCTGCTGCGCGACGACCTGGAGGCCAAGGGACCGGTGCGGGTCAGCGACGTGGAAACGGCGCAGAAGGAAATCCTCACCATCGCCCGACGCATGGCCGAGGCCGGCGAGATCGTGCTCGGCGGCAAGGGCGCCGAGGAAATGATCTGATCCACCAGGCGACGCGCTCCGCTGTCGATCAGGCGCCGCGCCTCCAGCAGGGCGCGTAGGTTGCTGATGGCTATTGAGTACTTGAAAACATGCCCACCAAAGAACGTCACCCCAGCGACCTGATCCGCGCCCACGACCTCGAGGGCGTGGATGTGTGGGCGCTGCCCAGCTTCGACCCGCAGCCGGAGCCCGAACCCGAGCCGGAGCCCGAGGTCATCGAGGAAGAAGTCGAGGAAGTGCCGCTGGAGGAAGTCCAGCCGCTGACCCTGGAAGAACTCGAAGCCATCCGCCAGGAGGCCTACAACGAAGGCTTCGCCACCGGCGAGCGCGAGGGCTTCCACAGCACCCAGCTGAAGGTGCGCCAGGAAGCCGAAGAAGCCCTGAAGGCCAAGCTGGAAAGCCTTGAGCGACTGATGACCAACCTGATGGAGCCGATCGCCGAACAGGATACGCAGATCGAGAAATCGGTGATCCACCTGGTGGCGCACATGGCGCGCCAGGTCATCGGTCGCGAACTGCGCGGCGATTCCAGCCACATCACCCAGGTGCTGCGCGAGGCGCTCAAGCTGCTGCCCATGGGCGCGGACAACATCCGGATCCACCTCAACCCCCAGGACTTCGAGCTGGTCAAGGCGCTGCGCGAACGCCATGAGGAGAACTGGCGGTTGCTGGAGGACAGTGCGCTGCTGCCGGGCGGCTGTCGCATCGAGACCGCCCACAGCCGTATCGACGCCACCATGGAAACCCGCATCGAGAAAGCCGTGGCGCAACTGTTCGACCGCTTGCATGACCATTCCCTGCATCCGGCGGCAGCCGATATCGCCGTCGATCTGGCCCGCCCCGATGAAGCTTGAGCGCACCAGCTTCGGCAAACGGCTGGGCGGCTATGCCGAGGCTGTCGACCTGCCGGCCCAGCCGGTGGTGGAAGGCCGCCTGCTGCGCATGGTCGGCCTCACCCTGGAGGCAGAAGGCCTGCGCGCGGCGGTCGGTACCCGCTGCCTGGTGATCAACGACGACAGCTACCACCCGGTGCAGGTCGAGGCCGAAGTCATGGGCTTTGCCGGGACCAAAGTGTTCCTGATGCCGGTTGGCAGCATCGTCGGCATCGCCCCGGGCGCCCGGGTGGTACCGCTGGATGACAGTGGCCGTCTGCCGATGGGCATGAGCATGCTTGGCCGGGTACTCGACGGTGCCGGCCGGCCGCTGGATGGCAAGGGCGGGATGAAGGCCGAGGACTGGGTGCCGATGGACGGGCCGGTGATCAACCCGCTCAACCGCGACCCGATCAGCAAGCCGCTGGACGTAGGTATTCGCAGCATCAACGGGTTGCTGACGGTGGGCCGTGGCCAGCGCCTGGGCCTGTTCGCGGGTACCGGCGTGGGTAAATCGGTGCTGCTGGGCATGATGACCCGCTTCACCGAAGCCGAGATAATCGTCGTCGGCCTGATCGGTGAGCGTGGCCGCGAGGTGAAGGAATTCATCGAACATATCCTGGGTGAAGAAGGCCTCAAGCGCTCGGTGGTGGTCGCTTCGCCCGCCGACGATGCGCCATTGATGCGCCTGCGCGCCGCCATGTACTGCACGCGCATTGCCGAGTACTTCCGCGACAAGGGCAAGAACGTGCTGTTGCTGATGGACTCGCTGACCCGTTTCGCCCAGGCCCAGCGGGAAATCGCCTTGGCCATCGGCGAGCCGCCGGCCACCCGCGGTTACCCGCCGTCGGTATTCGCCAAGCTGCCCAAGCTGGTGGAGCGGGCGGGTAACGGCGAGCCGGGCGGGGGGTCGATCACTGCGTTCTACACCGTGCTGTCCGAGGGTGACGACCAGCAGGACCCGATCGCCGACTCTGCGCGCGGTGTGCTCGACGGCCACTTCGTGCTGTCGCGCCGGCTGGCCGAGGAGGGCCATTATCCCGCCATCGACATCGAGGCCTCGATCAGCCGCGTCATGCCTCAGGTGGTCGATGCCGACCATCTGCGCCAGGCGCAGAAGCTCAAGCAGTTGTGGTCGCGCCTCTCGCAAAGCCGCGACCTGATCAGCGTGGGCGCCTACGTGGCCGGCGGCGATCCGGAAACCGACCTGGCTATCGCCTTGCAATCGCAGATGGTCGAGTTCCTGCGCCAGGGCCTGCACGAGAACGTGGGCATGGCGCAAAGCCGCGAACAGTTGGGCGCGATCTTCACGCCCCCGGCGAGCTGATAGGCCATGGCCCTGCCCGGACGTGCCGCGCGCCTGGCGCCGGTGGTGGACATGGCCGAGGAGGCCGAGCGCAAGGCGGCCCAGCGCCTCGGGCATTTTCAGCAGCAGGTGGCGACGGCCCAGGCCAAGCTGGCTGAACTCGAACGGTTCCGCGAGGATTACCAGCTGCAGTGGATCAACCGTGGCGGGCAGGGGGTCAATGGCAGCTGGCTGGTCAACTACCAGCGTTTCCTCGGGCAACTGGAAACGGTCATGACCCAGCAGCGGCAAAGCCTGGTCTGGCACCAGAACAACCTCAACAACGCGCGTGGCACCTGGCAGCAGGCCTATGCCCGGGTGGAGGGCTTGCGCAAGCTGGTGCAGCGCTACCAGGAAGAAGCCCGGCGTGCGGAAGACAAGCGCGAACAGCGTCTGCTCGATGAGCTGTCCCAGCGCCTGCCACGGCAGCCCCCGCTTTAACGGTCCTTTGGCGGCGGGTTTATCCGCGAAGTGGCCGGCACAGGCAACCTGTATCCACGAGCCGCATCGCTTGCAGCCCCCGCCGTTGCCTGCTAAACCTTTAAGCAGCCGTATCCGCCATCATCGAAGGAATCGCTAGCATGGCAGTCGAGACTGATTTTTCGCAGGACGGGAAAAAACTGACGATCAAGATCAAGGGTCGCTTCGATTTCGGCAAGCACCAGGAGTTTCGTGACGCCTACGAGCGTCAGCCCAGCCGCCCCGATTCGGTGGTGGTCGACCTGAAGGATACTACGTACCTCGACAGTTCCGCGCTCGGCATGCTGCTGTTGCTGCGCGACCATGCCGGTGGTGACCATTCGGACGTGCGTGTAGTGCATGCCAGCTCCGATGTTCGCAAGATCCTCGCCATCTCCAATTTCGAAAAACTCTTCGATATCAGTTGAGCGCCGACATGCCGGCCGAGCAGGCGTTGACCGTGCTGGTCGCCGAGGACGGTGCCGCCGACCGCCTGCTGCTGGCGCAGATCGTCCGGCGTCAGGGGCATCAGGTGGTCACGGCGGAAAACGGCGAGCAGGCGGTGGCGCTGTTCATCGAGCGGCGCCCGCAACTGGTGCTGCTGGATGCGTTGATGCCGGTGATGGATGGCTTCGAGGCGGCGCGGCAGATCAAGGCGCTGGCCGGCGAGGCGCTGGTGCCGATCATTTTCCTGACTTCGCTGAACGAGGAAGAGGGCCTGGTGCGCTGCCTGGAGGCCGGTGGCGATGACTTCATGGCCAAACCTTACAGCGCAGTGATACTCGGCGCCAAGATTCGCGCCATGGACCGCTTGCGCCGCCTGCAGGCCACCGTGCTGGAGCAGCGCGACCAGATTGCCCGGCATCATGATCATCTGCTGAACGAACAGCGGGTGGCCAAGGCGGTGTTCGACAAGGTGGCCCACTCCGGGTGCCTGGCCGCACCCAACATCCGCTATCTGCAGTCACCTTACGCGCTGTTCAATGGCGACCTGATGCTGGCCGCCTTCACGCCGTCCGGCGACATGCGTGTGCTGCTCGGTGATTTCACCGGCCACGGCCTGCCGGCGGCGGTAGGGGCGATGCCGCTGGCCGAAGTGTTCTATGGCATGACCGCCAAGGGCTACGGTATCGCGCAGATCCTGCGCGAGATGAATGCCAAGCTCAAGCGCATCCTGCCAGTGGACATGTTCTGTTGCGCGCTGTTGCTCGACCTCAATGCGCAGCGCGGTTCGGTGGAAGTCTGGAACGGCGGCATGCCTGATGGCTATCGCCTGTCGGTAGAGGGGCAGGTGCTGTCGGTATTGAGTTCGCAACACCTGCCACTGGGCATTCTGGCTGCCGAGCGTTTCGATGACAGTACCGAAGTGCTGCCGCTGGCGCCGGGCGAGCGCTTGCTGCTGCTGTCGGACGGGGTGATCGATACCGCTGACGACCAGGAGCGCCTGTTCGGTGTTCGGCGCCTGCGCAAGGTGCTGGCCGAAAACCGTGACCCGGCGCAGTTGTTCGATGAAGTGATGCAGGCCCTGGAGCGCTTCGGTGGGCGCCCGCGCGATGACATCAGCCTGTGCGACATTCGTATGCTCAGCGCCGAGGAGCGGGTGCCGGTGCCGGTTATCTACTCGGACAGCGGTCGCTCCAGCCCGCTGCACTGGTCGCTGCGGTTCGAAGTGCGTGGCGAGAGTCTGGAGCGCTTCAACCCGGTACCTTACCTGGTGCAGTTGTTGCAGGAAATTCACGGCCTGCGCGCGCGTACCGGCAACCTTCACAGTGTGCTCAGCGAGCTGTATTCCAACGCCCTGGAACATGGTGTACTGGGCCTGGACTCGCAGCTCAAGCGCGATGTGCAGGGCTTTGCCGCCTATTACCAGGAACGCGCCCGGCGCCTGATGCAGCTGACCGACGGTTACGTGCGCATCGACTTCAAGGTTGAACCGTACGGCGACGGCGGGCGTCTCATGATCGAGGTCCGCGACAGTGGCGCCGGCTTCGATGTGCAGCAGGTGCTGGCGCGGCCGGCAACGGAGCAGGGGCTGAGCGGACGCGGCCTGAACCTGGTCCGGCGGCTGGCCAGCAGCGCGCGCTGGAGCGAAGGCGGGCGTTGCGCGCAGGTGGAGTTCGTCTGGTGAGCCACGGGCTGGCTCGGGCATAATCTGGCTTGATCAAGGGAGTGAACAAGTGACTGACATGCATATTGACCATAAGGTACTCAGCGACCTGCGTGAAGTCATGGAAGATGGCTACCTGCAACTGGTGCAGACATTCCTCGAAGACTCCGAACGGCGCCTGGGCCAGCTGCACGCGGCCAGAAGTGCCGAGGAGCTCGGTTCGGCCGCGCACAGCTTCAAGGGCAGCAGCAGCAACATGGGCGCGGTTGCGTTGGCCAGCCTGTGCCAGCAGCTGGAGGAGCGCGCGCGACGGCCGCCGCTGTATGGCATCGAAGACCTGATCTCCCGTATCGATCGGGAGTTCTTCGAGGTGCAGCGTTTCTACCGGGGCGAGCAGCAACGTATTTCGGCGGGTTGATGGGTAACTTGGCGCGACTCTTGCTTTCCACTGCCTGGATGTCTTTTTTGTTCCCGGCGCGGAGACCGCTCGATGCCTGTCGCACCCAATCCGTTGTTGCAAGCCAACGCCATTGCCAACCCCGCGCGGTCGGCCCCCGCACAGGCCGAAAAACCGCTGCAGGCGCCGGCGGACAAAGGCGCCGGCTTCGACCAGGTGATGGCCAGGCAGGGGCAGGACAAGCCGGTCGGGCAGAACGACAAGGTCGCCCAGGCCAGGCCCAAGGACAAACCTGCGCCGGCGCAGGGTGGCAAGACCGATCCTGCTGACAAGTCCGCTGTTGCCGATGACGGCAAACCATTGCCAGCCGACACCCAGGCCGATACCGACATGCGCGATGCCAGCCTGGTCGCTGGCCAGGTCACCGACGCCCAGCCTGGCGCACAACTGATCCAGGCCCAGGCCGAGACCGTGGCACCGGTGCTGCAGGCCGCCACGGCGCAGGTTCCGGCCGCGCTGCCCGAGGCGCCGGCAGATGAGGAAAGCTTCGACCCTGACGCCGACCCGTTGTTCAACCTGCCAACCTTGCGCCTGGCGCTGGAGCACAGTGCCCAGGCCAAGGGAGCAACCTCGGCCCATGCCCTTGACCCGGCGCAAGCCCAGGCGGAAGAAGGGTCCGTGGCCGTCAATAGCTTGGCGGGCCTGGTGGAAAATGCCGATGGTGCAGCAGCCGACGGTGGGGAGCCTGGCGACAAGGCCTTCGGCGCCTTGCTCGAAGATGGCCTGAAGGACACCAAGAGCGCCAGCAGCGACACCCGCGTCGACGATTTCGCCAACCGTCTGGCCAACCTGACCCAGGCGGCCACGGCCAAGACCGCCAATGCCGTGCCGGTCAATGCCAGCCCGTTGCACCAGCCACTGCCCATGAACCAGAACGCCTGGGCCGAGGGCCTGGTCAACCGGGTCATGTACCTGTCCAGCCAGAACCTCAAGTCGGCGGATATCCAGCTGGAGCCGGCAGAGCTTGGTCGGCTGGACATTCGCGTCAATGTTGCGACGGACCAGTCGACCCAGATCACCTTCATCAGTGGCCACGCCGGTGTGCGTGATGCCCTTGACAGCCAGGTGCACCGCCTGCGTGAACTGTTCACCCAGCAGGGCCTGGCCCAGCCGGACGTCAACGTGGCCGATCAGTCGCGTGGGCAGCATCAGCAGCAACAGCAGGCGCAGGCCCAGGGCAGCCAATTGTCCGGGGTGGCGGCGCGGCAGGCGGAGCAGGGCGGTACCGAGAGCGCCGACAGCAGCCGACCTGTGGAGCAGCAGCTGGTCATCGGTGACAGTGCGGTCGATTACTACGCCTGATGCCAGGGCGTATGCCTTGGGTTGTGCGGCGCTCGATTCGCAGGCGCAAGGCCCATCAAGCCCAAAGCTGGCATAACACTTGCTCAAGCCAAGCCATCCTCCCTTGAACCCCCGATGGACGACGGATTATTGGCATGGCGAAAAGCGAAGCAGTCAAAGACCCCGCCACTAAAGGCAAACTCAAGCTGATCCTGCTGGCGGTCGTCGGCCTGTTGCTGGCGATTGGCCTATCGGTCGGCGCCACCTGGTTCATCATGCACAAGAGCGAGCCGGCCCCGGCCGCCGAGGCAACGGCCGGCAACGTCAAGCCTGCGGCGCTCTACGAGCCGCTGGCCCCGGCTTTCGTGGTCAACTTCAACCAGAACGGTCGCCAGCGCTACATGCAGGTGAGCATTACCCTGCAGGCGCGCAACCAGGCCGACCTTGACGCCCTCAAGGTGCACATGCCGGTCATCCGCAACAACCTGGTGATGATGTTCTCCGGGCAGGGCTTCGACACCCTGGCTGGCAGCCCGGTCGGGCAGGAGATGCTGCGCCAGAAGGCCACCGCAGTGGTCCAGGAAGTGGCGCAGAAGGAAGTCGGCAAGCCGGTCATCGACCAGTTGCTGTTCACCAATTTCGTATTGCAGTAGGAGTCCGCAATGGCCGTACAGGACCTGCTGTCCCAGGATGAAATCGATGCCTTGTTGCATGGCGTCGACGACGGTCTGGTGCAGACCGAGAGTGCCACCGAGCCTGGCAGCATCAAGAGCTATGACCTGACCAGTCAGGACCGTATCGTGCGGGGTCGCATGCCGACCCTGGAAATGATCAACGAGCGCTTCGCCCGTTACACCCGGATCAGCATGTTCAACCTGCTGCGTCGCTCCGCCGACGTGGCGGTAGGCGGCGTGCAAGTGATGAAGTTCGGCGAATACGTGCATTCGCTGTACGTCCCGACCAGCCTCAACCTGGTCAAGATCAAGCCACTGCGCGGCACCTCGCTGTTCATCCTCGATGCCAAGCTGGTATTCAAGCTGGTGGACAACTTCTTTGGCGGCGACGGTCGTCACGCCAAGATCGAAGGCCGCGAGTTCACCCCCACCGAGCTACGCGTGGTGCGCATGGTTCTGGACCAGTGCTTCGTTGACCTGCGAGAAGCCTGGCAGGCGATCATGCCGGTCACTTTCGAGTACATGAACTCGGAGGTCAACCCGGCCATGGCCAACATCGTCGGGCCCAGCGAGGCGGTAGTGGTGTCGACCTTCCACATCGAGTTGGACGGCGGTGGCGGCGACCTGCACGTGACCATGCCGTACTCGATGATCGAGCCGGTGCGGGAAATGCTCGATGCCGGCTTCCAGTCCGACCTGGACGACCAGGACGAGCGCTGGGTCAAGGCCTTGCGCGAGGACGTGCTGGACGTGGCCGTGCCGGTGAGTGCCACGGTCGCCCGGCGCCAGTTGAAGCTGCGCGACATCCTGCACATGCAGCCAGGCGACGTGATTCCGGTGGAGCTGCCCGAACACCTGGTGCTGCGCGCCAACGGCGTGCCTTCGTTCAAGGCGCGCCTGGGTTCGCACAAGGGCAACCTGGCGCTGCAGATCATCGATCCGATCGAACGCCGCTGACGGCGTGCCGGTCGCTCATAACGTATTGAATGCCTGTCGAGGAAATCATGGCTAACGAAAACGAGATCACCTCCCCAGAGGACCAGGCGCTGGCCGATGAATGGGCTGCGGCACTGGAGGAAACCGGTGCAGCCGGGCAGGCCGACATCGATGCACTGCTGGGTGGCGACACCGGTAGCAGCGTTGGCGGCCTGGGCCGCTTGCCGATGGAAGAGTTCGCCAGCTCGCCGAAGCCAAGCGAGAACGTCAGCCTGGAAGGCCCGAACCTGGACGTGATCCTGGACATCCCGGTGAACATTTCCATGGAAGTGGGCAGCACCGAGATCAATATCCGCAACCTGCTGCAGCTCAACCAGGGTTCGGTCATCGAGCTGGACCGCCTGGCCGGTGAGCCGCTCGATGTGCTGGTCAACGGCACGCTGATCGCCCATGGCGAAGTGGTGGTGGTCAACGAGAAGTTCGGCATCCGCCTGACCGACGTGATCAGCCCCAGCGAACGTATCAAGAAGCTGCGCTGAGTGAAGGGCACGATGCGCGCCTGCCTGGCATTCGCCGCGCTGCTTGCCAGCCAGGCCTGTTTGGCCGCGGCCACGCCGACGTCAACGCCTGCGGCTGCGCCTGGCAGCCTGGGCGGGCAACTGGCGCAGATGGTCTTCGGCCTGCTGCTGGTGGTCGGCCTGATTTTCTTCCTGGCCTGGCTGTTGCGACGCATGCAGGGAACTGCCGTGAAGGGCGGGCAGGTGATCGAGATCGTCGGCAGCCGGGCCATCGGCCCGCGTGACCGCCTGCTGCTGGTGCAGGTGGGCAAGGCGCAGATCCTGATCGGCCATACCCCTGGCAGCATCGAGGCCCTGCATGTGCTGGCCGAGCCCGTGGAAGTACCGGAAAACGCCCGTCAGGCGACGCCGGAGTTCGCCCAGCGGCTGATGGAGCTGATGGGCAAGGACCCTAAGGACAAGAAGCGATGAGCGGCGCGCTGCGTTTGTTGTTGATTCTGGCGCTGCTGCTGGCGGCGCCGCTGGCCCTGGCCGCCGACCCGCTGTCGATCCCGGCCATCACCCTGTCCAATACCGCGGACGGGCAGCAGGAGTATTCGGTCAGCCTGCAGATCCTGCTGATCATGACGGCGCTCAGCTTCATTCCCGCGTTCGTCATCCTGATGACCAGCTTCACCCGCATCATCATTGTGTTCTCGATCCTGCGCCAGGCCCTGGGCCTGCAGCAGACGCCGTCGAACCAGCTGCTAACCGGCATGGCGCTGTTCCTGACCATGTTCATCATGGCGCCGGTGTTCGACCGGGTGAACCAGGACGCGCTGCAGCCGTACCTGAAGGAACAGATGACCGCCCAGCAGGCCATCGACAAGGCCCAGGGGCCGCTCAAGGACTTCATGCTGGCGCAAACCCGGCAAAGCGACCTCGACCTGTTCATGCGCCTGTCCAAGCGCACCGACATCGCCGGCCCGGACCAGGTCCCGTTGGCGATCCTGGTGCCGGCGTTCGTCACCTCCGAGCTGAAGACCGCGTTTCAGATCGGTTTCATGATCTTCATCCCGTTCCTGATCATCGACATGGTGGTGGCCAGTGTGCTGATGGCCATGGGCATGATGATGCTGTCGCCGCTGATCATTTCGTTGCCGTTCAAGATCATGCTGTTCGTGCTGGTCGATGGCTGGGCGCTGATCATGGGCACCCTGGCCAGCAGTTTCGGCGGCGTCTGACGCCGTCAAGGAGAGCCGCCGATGACCCCGGAAGTAGCTGTCGACCTGTTCCGCGATGCCTTGTGGCTGACCACCCTGATGGTGGCCGTGCTGGTGGTACCGAGCCTGCTGGTGGGCCTGGTGGTGGCGATGTTCCAGGCCGCCACGCAGATCAACGAACAGACCCTGAGCTTTCTGCCGCGCCTGCTGGTGATGCTGGTCACGCTGATCATTGCCGGGCCGTGGCTGGTGCAGAAGTTCATGGAGTACATCACCGGCCTGTACACCAACATCCCGCACCTGATCGGTTGAGGCGGCGATGCTGGAATTGACCGACACGCAGATTGGCACCTGGGTCGCCACCTTCATCCTGCCCTTGTTCAGGGTGACTGCGGTGCTGATGACCATGCCCATTCTCGGTACCCGCATGTTGCCGGCGCGGGTGCGCCTGTATGTGGCGGTGGCGATTACCGTGGTGATCGTTCCGGCGCTGCCGCCGCTGCCCGAGTTCGACCCGTTGAGCCTGCGTGGCCTGCTGTTGTGCGCCGAGCAGATCATCGTCGGGACGCTGTTCGGCTTCGCCCTGCAGCTGCTGTTCCAGGCGTTCGTGATCGCCGGCCAGGTGGTAGCGGTGCAGATGGGCATGGCCTTCGCGTCGATGGTCGACCCGGCCAACGGCGTCAACGTCGCGGTCATCAGCCAGTTCATGACCATGCTGGTGAGCGTGCTGTTCCTGTTGATGAACGGCCACCTGGTGGTGTTCGAAGTGCTCACCGAAAGCTTCACCACCTTGCCGGTGGGCAGTGCGCTGGCAGTCAACCAGTTCTGGGAAATGGCCGGGCGCCTGGGGTGGGTGTTCGGCGCCGGGCTGCTGTTGGTCCTGCCGGTGATCGCGGCGTTGCTGGTGGTGAACATCGCCTTTGGCGTGATGACCCGTGCGGCGCCGCAATTGAACATCTTCTCCATCGGTTTCCCGCTGACCCTGGTGCTTGGCATGGGCATTTTCTGGATCGGCCTGGCCGATATCCTGTCCCACTACCAGGCATTGGCCAGCGAAGCGCTGCAATGGCTGCGTGAATTGGCAAGGGCGCGCTGAACATGGCGGAAAGCGAAAGCGGTCAGGACAAGACAGAAGACCCCACCGACAAGCGCAAGCGCGATGCCCGCGAGAAAGGCGAAGTAGCGCGCTCCAAGGAGCTGAACACAGTGGCGGTGACCCTGGCTGGCGCCGGTGGCCTGCTGGCATTTGGTGGCTACATGGCGGAAACGCTGCTGGCGATCATGCGCATGAACTTCAGCCTGAGCCGCGACGCCATCGTCGACGAGCGGGCCATGACCGCCCTGCTGCTGGCCTCGGGCAAGATGGCGCTGTGGGCGACGCAGCCGGTGCTGATCCTGCTGTTCGTGGTCTCGTTCGTAGCGCCTATTGCCCTGAGCGGCTTCCTGTTTTCCGGCAGCCTGCTGCAGCCAAAGTTCAGTCGCATGAACCCGCTGGCGGGGATCAAGCGGATGTTCTCGATGAATGCCTTGACCGAGCTGATCAAGGCGCTAGCCAAGTTCTTCGTCATCCTGGTGATTGCAATAGTGGTGTTGATGAACGATCGCCAGGCTCTGCTGGCGATTGCCAACGAGCCGCTGGAGCAGGCGATCATCCACAGCCTGCAGGTGGTGGGCTGGAGTGCGTTGTGGATGGCGGCCGGGCTGCTGCTGATTGCCGCGGCGGACGTGCCGTACCAGCTGTGGCAGGCGTACAACAAGCTGAAGATGACCAAGCAGGAAGTCAAGGACGAGTACAAGGACAGCGAAGGCAAGCCCGAGGTCAAGCAGCGGATCCGCCAGTTGCAGCGCGAAGTTTCGCAGCGGCGGATGATGGCCGCGGTGCCACAGGCCGACGTGATCATCACCAACCCCACGCACTATGCGGTGGCCTTGCAGTATGACCCGGAGAAGGGCGGGGCGGCGCCCTTGCTGCTGGCCAAGGGCACCGATTTCATTGCCTTGAAGATTCGCGAAATTGGCGTGGAGCACAAGATCCAGATTCTTGAGTCGCCGGCTTTGGCGCGGGCGATCTACTACTCCACCGAGCTGGAGCAGGAAATTCCTGCCGGCTTGTACCTGGCGGTGGCGCAGGTCTTGGCCTATGTGTTCCAGATTCGCCAGTACCGGGCTGGCAAGGGCAAGCGGCCTGAGCCGTTGAAGGAGGATCTGCCGATTCCGCCGGACCTGCGGCGTGACAGCTGACAGATGCCCGTCTTGAAGCATTAGCGCCTGAAGCCGGGCAAAGTTGGAAGGCTTCTTGCAAAGCCACGCCCAGGCGCCCCCGGGGCGTCAAAGTTTTGCATCAAGAGGACTCGTGGTGGATCGCACTCAGTTAATCAGCAACGCCCGTCACAACCTGGCCGGCCTCGGTCGGGGCAACCTGGGTGTACCGCTGTTGTTGCTGGTCATGTTGGCAATGATGATGTTGCCGATACCACCGTTCCTGCTCGACGTATTCTTCACCTTCAACATCGCCTTGTCGATCGTGGTGCTGCTGGTGTGCGTATACGCCCTGCGCCCACTCGATTTCGCCGCGTTCCCCACCATCCTGCTGGTGGCCACGCTGTTGCGCCTGGCCTTGAACGTGGCCTCCACCCGCGTGGTAATGCTGCATGGCCAGGAAGGCCACGGCGCTGCCGGCAAGGTGATCCAGGCATTCGGCGAGGTGGTTATTGGCGGTAACTACGTGGTCGGTGCCGTGGTGTTCGCCATTCTCATGATCATCAACTTCGTGGTGGTGACCAAGGGCGCTGGGCGAATCTCGGAAGTGAGCGCGCGGTTCACCCTGGATGCCATGCCCGGCAAGCAGATGGCGATCGACGCCGATCTCAACGCCGGCCTGATCGACCAGGCCCAGGCCAAGCACCGCCGTGCCGAAGTGGCGCAGGAAGCCGAGTTCTACGGTTCGATGGACGGCGCCAGCAAGTTCGTCCGCGGTGATGCCATCGCCGGGCTGTTGATTCTGTTCATCAACCTGATCGGCGGCATGCTGATCGGCATGCTGCAGCACGGCATGAGCTTCGGTGATGCTGGCAAGGTGTATGCCTTGCTGACAATCGGTGACGGTTTGGTGGCGCAGCTGCCTTCGCTGCTGTTGTCCACCGCCGCCGCGATCATGGTCACCCGCGCCTCGGGTTCCGAGGACATGGGCAAGCTGATCAACCGGCAGATGTTCGATTCGCCCAAGGCGCTGGCAGTGTCCGGCGCGCTGATGATCGTCATGGGCCTGGTGCCGGGCATGCCGCATATCGCCTTCCTCAGCCTTGGCCTGCTGGCCGGCGGTGGCGCCTACCTGGTGTGGAAGAAGCAGCAGAAGGCCAAGCTCGAAGCGCAACAAGAGGCGCAGCGCCAGCAGGACCTGCTGCCTTCGCCGCAGCGCGCGCTGGAGACCAAGGAGCTGGGCTGGGACGACGTCACGCCCATCGACATGATCGGCCTGGAGGTCGGCTACCGGCTGATCCCGCTGGTCGACCGCAACCAGGGTGGCCAGTTGCTGGCGCGGATCAAGGGGGTGCGCAAGAAGCTCTCGCAAGACCTCGGCTTCCTCATGCCGACCGTGCACATCCGTGACAACCTCGACCTGCAACCCAGCGCCTATCGCCTGACCCTCATGGGGGTGATCCTGGCCGAGGCCGAGATCTACCCGGACCGCGAACTGGCCATCAACCCGGGGCAGGTGTTCGGCACCCTCAACGGGATCGCCGCGCGCGACCCGGCGTTTGGCCTGGAAGCGGTATGGATCGACGTCGGCCAGCGCGCCCAGGCGCAGTCGCTGGGCTACACCGTGGTCGATGCCAGTACCGTGGTGGCCACCCACCTCAACCAGATCCTGCAGAAGCATTGCCACGAACTGATCGGCCACGAAGAGGTCCAGCAATTGCTGCAAGTGCTGGCCAAGGCATCGCCTAAACTTGCAGAAGAGCTGGTGCCGGGTGTCATTTCCTTGTCGGGCTTGCTCAAGGTGCTGCAAGCGCTGTTGTCGGAACAAGTGCCGGTGCGTGATATTCGCAGTATTGCCGAGGCGATCGCGAACAACGCCAGCAAGAGTCAAGATACCGCCGCGCTGGTGGCGGCAGTGCGCGTCGGATTGTGTCGCGCCATCGTGCAAAGCATTGTCGGCATTGAGTCGGAGCTGCCAGTGATTACCCTGGAGCCAAGGTTGGAACAGATCTTGCTCAATAGTCTGCAAAGGGCCGGGCAAGGTCAGGAAGACGGTGTTCTTCTGGAGCCGAGCATGGCCGAGAAGCTGCAGCGTTCGTTGATCGAAGCGGCGCAGCGCCAGGAGATGCAGGGCCAGCCGGCCATCCTCCTGGTGGCCGGCCCGATCCGCGCCATGCTGTCGCGTTTCGGTCGCCTGGCCGTACCGAATTTGCATGTGTTGGCGTATCAGGAAATACCGGACAACAAGCAAGTCACCATCGTTGCCACCGTGGGCCCTAACGGCTGAGGTAGTGGATAATGCAAGTTAAGCGATTTTTCGCCGCCGATATGCGTCAGGCCATGAAGCTGGTCCGCGATGAGCTGGGCGCTGACGCCGCCATCATTGGCAACCGCCGCATCGCCGGAGGTGTCGAGCTGACGGCTGCGCTGGACTACAAGCTGTCCGCCCTGGCCCCGCGGGTGCCCAATGCCGAGCTGGAAGAAGAGCTGCGCAAGACCCATACGCGCATCGCCACTGCCCGCGCCGAGCTCGACCCGCGCCCGGACAGCAGCGACAACAACCGCCAATTGTTCGCCGGGCAGTCGCTGACTGCTGCCGAACCGTTGATCGAACCGCACGTCGACGCCCCCGAGCCTGCTGCTGCAGCCCCGGCTGCGGCGCCGGTCGATGCGCGCCTGGTCGATGCCATGCGCTCCGAGCTGTCCGGCCTGCGCGAGCTGCTGGAAGTGCAGCTCGGCTCGTTGGCCTGGAACCAGCTGCAAGGTAGCAAGCCACAGCAGGCCACCCTCTGGCGGCGCCTGCAGCGCATCGGCCTGTCCGGCCCGATCGCCCGCGAACTGCTGGACCTGACCGCTGGCATCGATGAGCCACGCCAGGCCTGGCGCATGCTGCTGGCGCACCTGGCGCGCATGATCGAAATCCCCGAGATCGAGCCGATCGAGGAGGGCGGTGTGATCGCCATGGTCGGCCCTGCCGGGATGGGCAAGACCACCACCCTGGCCAAGCTGGCCGCCCGTTACGTGCTCAAGTACGGCGCGCAGAACCTGGCGTTGGTGAGCATGGACAGCTTCCGCATCGGTGCTCAGGAGCAGCTCAAGACGCTGGGTCGCATCCTCAACGTGCCGGTGACTTACGTTGACCCGGGCCAGTCGCTGGCTGCAGCGCTGGAGCCGCTGCTGCGCAAGCGCGTGGTGCTGATCGATACCGCCGGCCTGCAGGCCAGCGACCCGGCCCTGCGCATGCAACTGGAAACCCTGGCCGGGCGCGGCATCGCCGCGAAGAACTACCTGGTCCTGGCCACCACCAGCCAGAAGCAGGTGCTGACCGCCGCCTACCACAGCTACAAGCGCTGTGGCCTGGCCGGCTGCATCCTGACCAAACTCGATGAAACGGCAAGCCTTGGTGACGTCTTGAGCCTTGCCATCAGTCATGAACTGCCAGTGGCCTACCTGACCGATGGGCCGCGCATTCCTGACGACCTGCACCTGCCGCGCGGGCACCAGTTGGTCACTCGCGCGGTCAATGTGCAGCAGCAGGACGAGCCCAGCGAAGAGGCCATGGCCGAAATGTTCGCTGATCTCTATCACAACCCACGACGAGCGGGTTGATGATGAAGCGTGTGCAAGGTAGCTATGCCAAGGGGTACGCAGAATTGCCCCACGTGTGGCCTGGGTCCCAGCGAGACAAGGTAAATAACAGACATGGGTAGCATGCATCCCGTACAGGTGATCGCCGTGACCGGTGGCAAAGGTGGCGTCGGCAAGACTAACGTTTCAGTGAACCTGTCCCTGGCGCTGGCCGAGCTTGGCCGCAGGGTCATGCTGCTTGACGCCGACCTGGGCCTGGCCAACGTCGACGTGCTGCTTGGCCTCACCCCCAAGCGGACCCTGGCCGATGTCATCGAAGGGCGCTGCGAGCTGCGTGACGTGATGCTGCAGGGCCCTGGCGGCGTGCGCATCGTGCCGGCGGCCTCGGGCACGCAGAGCATGGTGCACCTGGCGCCGGCCCAGCATGCCGGGCTGATCCAGGCGTTCAGCGAAATTGGCGACAACCTCGACGTGCTGGTCATCGACACCGCTGCCGGTATCGGTGACTCGGTAGTCAGCTTCGTCCGCGCCGCCCAGGAAGTGCTGTTGGTGGTCTGCGACGAACCCACATCCATCACCGATGCCTACGCCCTGATCAAGCTGCTCAACCGCGACTACGGCATGAACCGCTTCCGGGTGCTGGCAAACATGGCGCAGAGCCCGCAGGAAGGGCGCAACCTGTTCGCCAAGCTGACCAAGGTCACCGACCGCTTCCTCGATGTCGCCCTGCAGTACGTGGGCGCCGTGCCGTATGACGAATGCGTGCGCAAGGCCGTGCAGAAGCAGCGCGCCGTCTACGAAGCCTTCCCGCGCTCCAAGTGTGCCCTGGCATTCAAGGCGATTGCGCAGAAGGTTGACAGCTGGCCGCTGCCGGCCAACCCGCGTGGTCACCTGGAATTCTTTGTCGAGCGCCTGGTGCAGCCCACCAGCGCGGGACCTGTGTTATGAATGCGAGTGGTTTCAAGATGTACAGCCGAGCATCGAAAGACGCCCAGTACGAGCTGATCGAGCGCTATGCCCCGCTGGTCAAGCGTATCGCCTACCACCTGTTGGCGCGCTTGCCGGCCAACGTGCAGGTCGAGGACCTGATCCAGGCCGGCATGATCGGCCTGCTGGAAGTGGCCAACAAGTACGACGCCAGCAAGGGTGCCAGCTTCGAGACCTACGCCGGCATCCGTATTCGCGGGGCCATGCTCGACGAGGTGCGCAAGGGTGACTGGGCACCGCGTTCGGTGCACCGCAACACGCGCATGGTCAGTGACGCGATGCGTGCCGTGGAGGCCAGAACCGGGCGTGACGCTAAAGATCATGAAGTTGCTGCCGAACTCCAGTTGAGTCTCGATGATTACTACGGGATCTTGAACGACACCTTGGGCAGCCGCCTGTTCAGCTTTGACGACCTGTTGCAGGACGGCGAGCACGAAGGGCTGCATGAAGATGGCGCCAGCGGCCATGTCGAGCCTGCACGTGGCCTGGAGGACGAGCGCTTCCAGGCTGCCCTGACCGAGGCCATTGCCAACCTGCCGGAGCGTGAGCGCCTGGTGCTGGCGCTGTACTACGACGAAGAGCTGAACCTCAAGGAGATCGGTGAGGTGCTTGGGGTCAGCGAGTCGCGGGTCAGCCAGTTGCACAGCCAGTGTGCCGCGCGCCTGCGCAGCCGCCTTGGGGAATGGCGGGCGCGTTGAACCCGGTGTCGTTGCAGTCGTTTTCCACGTGCGTTTTCCATGTTGCACCGATTTGATTGAATGCGCGCTCGCAGCCGGGCGTGTTTGAGACTGCTTGGAGGTCTACTTGAACAAAGACATGAAAATCCTCATCGTTGACGACTTTTCGACGATGCGGCGGATCATCAAGAACCTGTTGCGTGATCTGGGCTTCACCAACACCGAAGAAGCCGATGACGGCACCACGGCGCTGCCGATGCTGGAAAACGGCCATTACGACTTCCTGGTGACCGACTGGAACATGCCCGGCATGTCCGGCATCGACCTGCTGCGTAAAGTCCGTGCCAGCGACAAACTGAAAGCCATGCCGGTACTGATGGTGACCGCCGAGGCCAAGCGCGACCAGATCATTGAAGCGGCCCAGGCCGGCGTCAATGGCTATGTGGTCAAGCCGTTCACCGCCCAGGTGCTCAAAGAGAAGATCGAGAAGATCTTCGAACGCGTCAACGGCTGAGTCACGTCAGGGGGGCGCCATGGATTCATCACAAACGTCTTTGGGCGAGTTCGAATCGACCCTGAAGAAGCATGCCCAGGAATTGGTCGCGAGCCTCGAGCACGGCCGTTTCGGCGAGGCGGTACAGCTGATCCACGAACTGAACCAGACCCGCGACCGTGGCCTGTACCAGGAAGTCGGCAAGCTTACCCGCGAGTTGCACAGCGCCATCGTCAGTTTCCAGATCGACCCGACCATGCCGCAGGCCGAGGAGGTGTCGCAGATAACCGACGCCACCGAGCGCCTGTCCTACGTGGTCAGGCTTACCGAAGGCGCGGCCAACCGCACCATGGACCTGGTCGAGGAAAGCACGCCTGTGCTCAACGACCTGGCCAGCGAGGCCACGGCCCTGAGTAGTGACTGGCAACGCTTCATGCGTCGCGAGGTCGCTGCGCCGGAGTTCCGTGACCTGGTGAAACGCGTTGACAGTTTCCTGACGCACAGCGCGGAAGGTAACCGCAAGGTCGCCGGCCACCTCAACGACATTCTGCTGGCCCAGGACTATCAGGACCTGACCGGCCAGGTGATCAAACGTGTCACCGCGCTGGTGACCGAGGTGGAAAGCAACCTGCTGAAACTGGTGCTGATGGCCAGCCAGGTCGACCGCTTTGCCGGCATCCAGCATGACCACGATCAACTGCGCGCAGAAAAAGATCGAGAAAAACATCCGACTCGGGGTGAAGGTCCGCAGATTCATGCCGATAAGCGTGAAGACGTCGTGTCCGGTCAGGACGATGTCGATGATCTGCTGTCCAGCCTGGGTTTTTAAGGAGCACCTTTGATGAGCTTCGGCGCCGATGAAGAAATCCTCCAGGATTTCCTGGTAGAAGCCGGCGAAATTCTTGAGCAACTGTCCGAGCAACTGGTCGAGCTGGAAAGCCGACCCGACGATGCCGACCTGCTCAATGCGATCTTTCGCGGTTTCCACACTGTTAAAGGGGGCGCCGGCTTCCTCCAGCTGAACGAGCTGGTGGAGTGCTGCCATATCGCCGAGAACGTCTTCGACATCCTGCGCAAGGGTGAGCGCCGGGTCGATGCGGAACTGATGGACGTGGTGCTCGAGGCACTGGATACGGTCAACAGCATGTTTGGCCAGGTGCGCGAGCGCAGCGAAGTGACCCCGGCCACCCCCGAGTTGCTGGCGGCTTTGTCGCGTCTGGCCGAGCCGGGCGCTGCGCAAGAAGCCCAAGCGCCTGCTGCGGCGACGCCGGAGCCGGTGGTCGAGGCTGCCGCCGCGGAGCAGGACATCACCGACAGCGAGTTCGAGCAGTTGCTCGATTCGCTCGATGCGGTCAAGGCCCAGGCAGCGGCCGACGAGCAGCTGCACGGCGAGACCGTCAGCGCTGAAGGTGACGAAATCACCGATGCCGAGTTCGAATCGTTGCTCGACCAGTTGCACGGCAAAGGCCAGTTCAGTGCCGAACTTGCCGCGCCAGCGGTCGCCAGCGCGCCGGAAGCGGCCGGCGACGAAATTACCGACGCCGAATTCGAATCGCTGCTCGACCAGCTGCATGGCAAGGGCACGTTCCAGGCCGATGCCTTGCCGGCGGCCAAGGCCCCTGCGCCTGCCGCTGCCGAGCCCGCTGCCGGTGGCGACGAAATCAGCGAGCACGAGTTCGAGGCGCTGCTGGACCAGTTGCACGGCAAGGGCAAGTTCAGCGGCGAGGTGGCCGCTGCCGAAGCCCCTGCCGCAGCCAAGGTGCAGGCGCCGGCTGCGCCCAAGGCTGACAGCCAGCCGGTGGCCAAGCCTGCTGCAGCTGCCGCACCTGCGCCCGCCAGCAAGCCTGCCGCGGCGCCACGCGCTGCGGCCCCGGCTGCCGACAAGCACGCTGCCAGCGAAGCGGAAACCACTGTGCGGGTCGACACCGCGCGCCTGGACGAGATCATGAACATGGTCGGCGAACTGGTGCTGGTGCGTAACCGCCTGGTGCGCCTGGGCCTGAACAGCGGCGACGAGGCCATGTCCAAGGCCGTGTCCAACCTCGACGTGGTCACCGCCGACCTGCAGACCGCGGTGATGAAAACCCGCATGCAGCCGATCAAGAAAGTCTTCGGCCGCTTCCCGCGCCTGGTGCGTGACCTGGCCCGGCAGCTGAAGAAAGAGATCAACCTGGAGCTGGTCGGGGAGGATACCGACCTCGACAAGAACCTGGTCGAAGCCCTGGCCGACCCGCTGGTGCACTTGGTGCGCAACGCGGTCGACCATGGCGTGGAAATGCCTGAGGAGCGCGAGGCCGCTGGCAAGCCGCGTACTGGCCGGGTGGTGCTGTCGGCCGAACAGGAAGGCGACCACATCCTGTTGTCGATTTCCGACGACGGCAAGGGCATGGACCCCAACATCCTGCGTGCCAAGGCCGTGGAGAAGGGCCTGATGGACAAGGACGCCGCCGAGCGCCTGAGCGAGTCGGACTGCTACAACCTGATCTTCGCCCCGGGCTTCTCGACCAAGACGGAGATTTCCGATGTGTCCGGCCGTGGTGTCGGCATGGACGTGGTGAAGACCAAGATCTCCCAGCTCAACGGCTCGATCAACATCTTCTCGGCCAAGGGCCAGGGTTCGAAGATCGTCATCAAGGTGCCGCTGACCCTGGCGATCATGCCCACCCTGATGGTGATGCTGGGCAACCAGGCGTTCGCCTTCCCGCTGGTCAACGTCAACGAGATCTTCCATCTCGACCTGTCGCGCACCAATGTGGTCGACGGCCAGGAAGTGGTGATCGTGCGCGACAAGGCATTGCCGCTGTTCTACCTCAAGCGCTGGCTGGTCCAGGGCCAGGTGCACGAAGAGCAGCACGAAGGCCATGTGGTGATCCTCTCGGTCGGCACCCAGCGCATCGGCTTTGTCGTCGATCAACTGGTTGGCCAGGAAGAAGTGGTAATCAAGCCGCTGGGCAAGATGCTGCAGGGCACCCCGGGCATGTCCGGGGCCACCATCACCGGCGACGGTCGCATCGCGTTGATTCTCGACGTCCCGAGCATGCTCAAGCGTTACGCCGCACGGCGTATTTGATTTCGGTGGCGCACCCTGGCCGGTTGCGCCGCCTAACGGAGTGTTTATGGCAGTCAAGGTCCTGGTGGTGGATGATTCCGGTTTCTTCCGCCGCCGCGTCTCGGAAATCCTCGCGGCGGATCCAACGATCCAGGTGGTGGGTACCGCGACCAACGGCAGGGAAGCAATCGACCAGGCGCTGGCGCTCAAGCCCGATGTCATCACCATGGACTACGAAATGCCCATGATGGACGGCATCACGGCGGTGCGGCACATCATGCAGCGCTGCCCGACACCGGTGTTGATGTTCTCGTCGCTGACCCATGAAGGCGCCCGTGTCACCCTCGATGCGTTGGACGCCGGCGCGGTCGATTACCTGCCGAAAAACTTCGAGGACATCTCGCGCAACCCCGACAAGGTCAAGCAACTGCTGTGCGAGAAGGTGCATACCATTTCCCGCAGCAACCGCCGCTTTGGCAGCTACGCCAGCCCAGCGCCAGTGGCTACGCCGACGCCTGCCAGCAGCTTCGCCAGCCCGGCCCCGGCGCGCACTCCCGTGCCTGCCCGGGTGACCGCCCCGGCTGCGGCATCAGCGCATTCACCGGCGCCCAAGCGCAAGCCTTACAAGCTGGTGGCCATTGGTACTTCCACTGGTGGCCCGGTTGCCCTGCAGCGTGTGCTGACCCAGCTGCCCGCCAATTTCCCGGCCCCGATCGTGCTGATCCAGCACATGCCTGCGGCGTTCACCAAGGCCTTTGCCGAACGCCTGGACAAGCTGTGCCGCATCAGCGTCAAGGAAGCCGAGGACGGCGACCTGCTGCGCCCCGGCCTGGCACTGCTGGCGCCGGGTGGCAAGCAGATGATGATCGACGGCCGTGGCGCGGTGAAGATCCTGCCCGGCGACGAGCGCCTGAACTACAAGCCGTGCGTGGACATCACCTTTGGCTCGGCGGCCAAGTCGTATGGCGACAAGGTGCTGTCGGTGGTGCTCACCGGCATGGGCGCCGATGGCCGTGAAGGTGCGCGCCTGCTCAAACAGGGCGGCAGCACGGTTTGGGCCCAGGATGAAGCCAGCTGCGTGATCTATGGCATGCCCATGGCCATCGTCAAGGCCAACCTTGCCGACGCGGTGTACAGCCTGGACGAAATCGGCAAGCAACTGGTGGAGGCGTGCGTCTGATGGACGTGCTGAGCCTGATCGGCCTGATCCTCGCTTTTGTTGCCATCGTTGGTGGCAACTTCCTCGAAGGCGGCCATGTCGGCGCGCTGATCAATGGCCCGGCGGCGCTGATCGTGCTGGGCGGCACCCTGGCGGCGGCCTTGCTGCAGTCGCCGTTGGCATCGTTCAAGCGCGCCTTGCAGATCCTGCGCTGGATCCTGTTCCCGCCACGGGTCGACCTGGCCGGCGGCATCGACCGCGTGGTCAACTGGAGCCTGACCGCACGCAAGGAAGGCCTGCTGGGGCTGGAAGGGGTGGCCGATGCCGAACCCGACCCGTATGCCCGCAAGGGCCTGCAGCTGCTGGTGGACGGCGCTGAACCGGAGGCCATCCGCAGCATCCTCGAAGTCGATTTCCTGACCCAGGAAAGCCGTGATATCCAGGCCGCCAAGGTGTTCGAGAGCATGGGGGGCTATGCACCGACCATCGGCATCATCGGTGCGGTGATGGGCCTGATCCACGTGATGGGCAACCTGGCGGACCCGTCGCAACTGGGCAACGGCATTGCCGTGGCCTTCGTCGCCACCATCTACGGCGTGGCCAGCGCCAACCTTGTGTTGCTGCCGGTCGCCAGCAAGCTGAAGGCTACCGTCATGCGCCAGTCGCGTTACCGTGAGATGCTGCTCGAAGGCTTGCTGTCGATTGCCGAAGGTGAGAACCCGCGCTCTATCGAGCTGAAGCTGCAAGGCTTCATGGAGTAAACCATGCGTCGCCGTCGTCATGCCGAGGAACACGAAAACCACGAACGCTGGCTGGTGTCGTACGCCGACTTCATCACCTTGCTGTTCGCCTTCTTCGTGGTGATGTACTCGATCTCCTCGATCAACGAGGGCAAGTACAAGGTCATTTCCCAGGCCTTGCTCGGCGTCTTCAACGACCCCGAGCGCAGCATGAAGCCGATCCCCATTGGCGACGAGCGGCCGCTGAGCGTTCGCCCGGCCGAGCCGTTGGTCAAGGACAGCGAACAGACCGAAGCGGGCCTGGCGGCGACCAGCAGCGACCCGCTGAAGACCATCAGCGATGACGTGCGCGATGCCTTTGGCGACCTGATCAGCAGCGACCAGATGACCGTACGCGGCAATGAATTGTGGATCGAGATCGAGCTCAATTCCTCGTTGCTGTTCGGCAGCGGCGATGCCATGCCCAGCGATCAGGCATTCGCCATCATCGAGAAGGTGGCCGGCATTCTCAAACCGTTCGCCAACCCGGTGCACGTCGAAGGCTTTACCGACAATCTGCCGATTCGCACCGCGCAGTACCCGACCAACTGGGAGCTGTCGTCGGCACGGGCGGCGAGCATCGTGCGCCTGCTGGCCATGGAAGGCGTCGACCCGGCGCGCATGGCTTCGGTGGGCTACGGCGAGTACCAGCCGGTGGCCAGCAACGACACGGCTGAAGGCCGCGCGCGCAACCGCCGGGTGGTGCTGGTGATTTCCCGCAACCTCGAAGTGCGCCGCAGCCTGACCGGCTCGGGTAGCGCCAATGCCAAGCCGGATGCGGCATTGCGCCGGGCTGGCACACAAAGTGCACCTTCAACGCCAGCAACGGTGGCGGGGCAGTAACTCGTCAATTCTCTGTCACTGTAAACAGGTTCGCGAAATTGCCGCCGCTGTGGGAGCGGGTTCACCCGCGAAAACGGCTGCACGGTGCATGGCACCGGCCAGGCCGGTGTTAACGGGTACCGCTCCCACAGCCGCTTGCAAAATCAACGAGATAGAAGTTGTCCTATGAGAGTCTGGGCAGTAGCCAATCAAAAAGGTGGCGTCGGCAAGACCACCACTACCATCGCCCTGGCCGGCCTGCTGGCCGAGGCCGGCAAGCGTGTGGTCGTCGTCGACCTCGACCCGCACGGCTCGATGACCAGTTACTTCGGGCACAACCCGGATGCCCTGGAACACAGCTGCTACGACTTGTTCCTGCACAAGGGCGCGGTGCCCGAGGGCCTGCCCGGGCAATTGCTGTTGCCCACCAGTGACGAGCGCATTTCGCTGTTGCCGTCGAGCACCGCGCTGGCCGTGCTGGAACGCCAGTCGCCGGGGCAGAACGGCCTCGGCCTGGTAATCGCCAAGAGTCTGGCGCAGCTGTGGCAGGATTTCGACTTCGCCCTGATCGACAGCCCGCCCTTGCTCGGCGTGCTGATGGTCAACGCGTTGGCTGCCAGCCAGCAGCTGGTGATTCCGGTGCAGACCGAGTTTCTCGCAGTCAAGGGCCTGGAGCGCATGGTCGGCACCCTGGCCATGGTCAATCGCTCCCGCAAGCAGGCGTTGCCGTACCAGATTGTGCCGACCCTGTTCGACCGCCGTACCCAGGCCTCGCTGGGTACGCTCAAGCAACTGCGTGACAGCTACGGCCAGCATGTGTGGCCGGGCTATATCCCGGTGGACACACGCCTGCGCGATGCCAGCCGCAAGGGCGTCACGCCCTCGCAATTCGACAGCAAGAGTCGCGGTCTGGTGGCTTACCGGGCGCTGCTCAAGCACCTGCTTACCTACAAGACTGCGGCGCAGGTGGCCTGATGAGCGAGACACGGCAAACCAGCAGCCGGCCACAGATGGCCCTGCAATCCTACCTTGACGGCCTGCTGCAGGACGCCACCGAGGCCGAAGAACTGTTCGCTGCACCAGCAGCGGCAGACGAGTTCGCTGCAGCGGTGCGGGAAGAACAGGCGCGCGATGCCCGCCAGCAGGTCAGGCCTGTGTTGGTCGAGGCTGCTGCAAACCCCGCGCAACGGCCGTTCGCCGAGCCTGCGCCAGCGGTGTTGCCCAGCGTGGTACCGGTGGAGCCCCCGGTGGTGTCGGTGGTCGAGCGTGAGATCTTGGTCGAGGCCAGCATCCCGGTACTGGTCGAAGAGCATCCCGCGGTGGCGATGCCACTGGTGGATGTGCACCTGCCGGCGCCCAACCCGCCCGTGCCGCCGGCCAGCGTCGATGGCCGCCCGGCCTGGGCCGCCGAGCCATTCGAATGCCTGTTGTTCGATGTCGCCGGCCTGACCCTGGCGGTGCCACTGGTATGCCTGGGCTCGATCTACTCGCTGGCCGGCCAGGAGCTGACGCCCTTGTTCGGCCAGCCTGAGTGGTTCCTGGGCATCCTGACCTGCCAGGCCGGCAACCTGAAGGTGCTGGACACGGCGCGTTGGGTGATGCCTGACCGCTACCGCGACGATTTTCGCCAGGGCCTGCAGTACGTGATCTCCGTGCAGGGCTACGAATGGGGGCTGGCCGTGCACCAGGTCAGCCGCTCGCTGCGCCTGGACCCGTCGGAGATCAAGTGGCGCAGCCAGCGCGGCCAGCGCCCGTGGCTGGCCGGCACGGTTATCGAACACATGTGTGCACTGCTTGACGTCGCCGCACTGGCAGAGTTGATCGCCAGCGGCGCGGTCAAGCAGCTGCACGCAAAACAGCAATGACACCGAACACACCGCCAGTGGCGGATTTTGAGGGTAGGGGAATGAAAAAGTCGTCTGCACAAGGTTCCGAAGATCCGATCCTGCAGTGGGTTACCTTCCGTCTGGACAATGAGTCCTACGGCATCAACGTGATGCAGGTGCAGGAAGTGTTGCGCTATACCGAGATCGCCCCGGTGCCGGGTGCGCCAAGCTACGTGCTGGGTATCATCAACCTGCGCGGCAACGTGGTAACGGTGATCGATACCCGTCAGCGCTTTGGCCTGATGCCAACCGAAGTCACCGACAACACCCGCATCGTCATCATCGAGGCCGACAAGCAAGTGGTCGGTATCCTGGTCGACAGCGTGGCCGAGGTGGTGTACCTGCGCCAGTCCGAGATCGAGACCGCGCCGAACGTGGGCAATGAGGAGTCGGCCAAGTTCATCCAGGGCGTGTGCAACAAGAACGGTGAGCTGCTGATCCTGGTTGAACTGGACAAGATGATGACCGAGGAAGAGTGGTCCGAGCTGGAGAATATCTGAGTTGATCCTAGAGGTTGCTGTCATCTTCCTGGCGCTGGTCTGGGCTGTGAGCCTGTGGTTTTTCCTCAACTACAGCAAGCGCCAACGCGAGCTTGCCGCGCAGCAGGCCGTGGGTGATGCGCTGCGTGACCAGCGCATCAAGGACCTGGCCAAGCGCCTGGACGATTACCAGAACGGTACCGTGCGCATGGGTGAGGCGCTGCATGCGTTGAGCCTGTCGGTGGCCCCGCTGCCGGACCGGATCCAGCAGCTTGAGCAACGCGACCCCGGTAACGTCACCTTCACCCAGGCCGCCAAGCTGGTGGGCATGGGCGCCAGCGTCGCCGAACTGACTGAAAGCTGTGGCCTGACGCAGGCCGAGGCCGAGCTGATGAGCAAGCTGCACCGCAACGGTTGATGAGGCGGGCGACGCAAGCCGCCCGTTTTTTCACGATTACGGCCTGCTCCACGAATGATTGCCACCCACCTCGGCGAAGCGGTTGAGCGGTAGCAGCGTGCGCATTGCCGCCTGGCTTTGCGGCAGGTCGACGAAGCGGTAGGCGTTGATCCGCGGCATGCCATACAGGTTGACGACCTGGCGCAAGGTGCGTAGCGCCGGCAGATGGCGATCGACCACATCGCTGAGCATGGCCGGGCCGGTCATGTGACTGAGGCGGTTGGCATACCGGTAGAAGTTCGCCGGGTCATCGGCCAGGCTGGGCCTGCTGTCGTAGAAATCCTGGTTGAGCTGGTACCGTGCAAGCATTTCCTCGGAGATGGCTTCCAGGGTCGGGTTGCCGGCGTGGCTGCCGATCAGGCTGGTGTTGTACAGGCAATTCATGCCCATTTTCTCGTTGGACATCGGGGGGGCCAGCAGCAAGCCGTCTTGGGTGGTGCGCAGTTCGACCTGGTCGATGGTTTCGCCAGTGTCCAACAGCGTGTCGTCGACATCCATGTACAGCCCCCCTTCGTGATGCAGCATCGGGTAGCGTAGAACGTCGGAGGCAGATGAGTAGTTGCTGGCAATGCCCCCGTTGCCATCCAGCGCAGCGTCGTACTGGGCGTAGTACCGGCTTTGGCGAAACGCCCGGAAAAACGCTTGCTCTTCCAGTGGCAGTACTTGCAGATCCGGGGCTTGCTCAGCCAGCAGGCGCAGGTTTTCGGCATAGGTTTCAGGCACGGCACTGGAAAGAAACAGGCGCAGGGTGTACTCGCTGTTTCTGATCCTGGCTGCATTCTTGCCCAGGTTGGCCAGCAGTTCCGGGGCGATGACCTTGTCGCCGACCCAGAGGCAGCTAACCTGCTTGGGAATCGCCTGGCTTGCGCTGGCCAAGCTCGGGATCTCCACGGGCAGTGCCAGGTCAATGCCCAGTGCGCGCAGGCTGCGGCTGCGCATGGCGTGGGTGACTGTACGAGGGCTGCGCACAGGCTGCAGGTCCCGCTGTCCAACCGTTGCTATGTAGCCGACTGGCTCGACCTCATTCAGATCCTCCTCGCGAATGAATACATCGCGCTCCAGGTCGTAGACCACCCGTGCATTATAGGTATCGATACTGGCATCGAAATTATCGACATCACCGGTGTAGAGCGGCGTGCGGATAACCGAATCGGCGATGGCCTGGTCGCCTCCCGGCAATGGCGCGATGGGCTCAGGGGTATGGAAGTAGCGCGCCCCTTCAGGCTCGGGGAACCGGGGTGGCGAGACTGGGCTCAATGGGTAACCGATCTGCTCGTTCAGCCGTACTGGCGGTACGAAACCGTCGGTCTTGAATTCGAACAGTGCCTTGGCCCTGCTGGCACCGGCGATGGCCAGCGGCACGGCATTGAACAGGCCCCAGGTGATGTTGCCGACACCGGCTTCCTGGTCCTTCAGCGACTTGCCGTTGATTGCCTGGTCCAACCCCAGGCCCAGCTGCGCGATGCCACCCACGGCCAACAGCGGTGCCAGGCCTGGCACTACCAGGCACAGCGGTGCCAGCAGATTGAGCGTAGTGGTCAGGTAACCGAGCCATCGGGCCTTGCTGACCTGGCTATCACGGGTGATGAGGAAGTCGGCATCATCGTAACTGCGCTGGCGTTGGCGTTCGGCCAACGCCTGGAACAGGTCGCCGGTAATCCTCGGGTTGTACTTGCGAGGGCGGTAGTTGACGTAGGTTCGTGGTGGCCAGGTGCCGTCGTCGTTGAAATAGCCGTGCTCGGGTGGCAGCCGATGGCTGGCGGGGTATTCCGCCAGGCCTTCCAGGGCGGTATCCAGCCCGCTGAAGTCAAGGCCTTGCGGGCAGTCGGCCAGGCGAAAGTGCTGCTTCAGGGCCAACCGCCTGGCGGGCTCCTTGCATTGTTGTCCGACCCAGTCCTTCATGGCATTTTCGCTGGCGAATTCCAGCAGCGGTGAGCTGTTGCCGGGAATGTACAACAGGGTCAGGTCGCTGGCCCTGGCATTCAGATAGAGGATGTCGGTAGCGGCGTAGCCATAGATGCTCAGGGTGCTCAGGCGCAGCTTTTCGCTGCGCGGCATCAGCCCTGCGGCTTGCCATGCCAGTTTCCTGGCCGCTTCGCTCAGGCTGCCTTCGGCGACCTGCTTGTTGCAGGCGGCAATGAAGTTGAGCTTGCTGACCAGGCGGTGATCGGGCAAGTGGTCGCGCCAGTAGCGGTCGAGCTGCGCCTTGAACGGCGCATGGAAATCCAGGTCGTGGATGAAGCGCTGAAAGGCTTCGGCCGCGATCGGCAGGTGCGTCGAGGCGTCATAACGTTGTGGCTTGGTGCGGCGGAACAGGCCATTGAACACCGAGTAGGCGGCGCCATAGTGATTGATGCCGGGCGCAGGCAGCGTGTCGACCAGCTGCAGCGGGCCCTCGGGCAGCCTGCCAGCCCAAGGGGCGCCAAGCAGGGCACCGAACAGGTCGTTGTCGGACTCCCCTTGCCAATTGCTCAACAATGCTTGCGGCAAGCCGAGGCACTGGGTAATGGCCGCCAGGTGGCCGCCGCTGGCATCGGGGCGGTAGTGCAGGGTCACGACATCGACCTGTTCGGGGTCGACGTCATGGCCTTGCTGCTTGAGCCATTGACGGATTGCCCGGTTGGCTTCGCGGTCCGGGCGGGGGATGTGGTTGAGATGCTCGCGGACGTAGTTCACGCCGGCGGTGTTGATGCGGCTGGTGGGCATGCTATTCGCCTTGCTCGTTGGAAAGAACGGCAAGGCTGAACGGCTGGCGCCGGCAGAGGTGGTAGATAACTACCGGCGCTGATCAGCAGGCAACAGGGCGGCTACCGGGGTGATGTCACGGGGCGCGCCGGGTTCGTCGCTGAAGCCGGCGGGTACTTTGCCGCGTAACTGCCAGGCGAAAGCGATGATCTCGGCAATGGTCAGGTACAGGGCCTCGGGAATCTGCTCGCCCAACTCCAGGCGCGCCAGCAGTTGTACCAGTTCGGCGTTTTCGTAGATCGGCACTTCATGTTCGCGGGCAAGCGCCAGGATGGCCTCGGCCAGGTCGTCGTCACCCTTGGCGGTCAGGGTCGGGGCTCGCTCGCCGTCGTAGCTCAAGGCGATGGCTTGGCGCGGTTGTCTGTCGATCATGCGGTTTCGTCTACCCAGCGCTGTTCTATCCGCGTGTGCGGGCCTTGTGGCGGGATGCCCGGCTGGCACTCCAGGTCGCCGACCTCCAGGCCACGTGCCAGCAGGCGGGCGCGCAAGTCGCCGAGCTGGCTCTCGATCAGCCGCGCGGTCTGTTCACGCTCGGCCCACAACTGGCCAGAGAGGCGTCCCTGTGCCAACTGCGCCTGGACCTGCAGCGGGCCCAGCGGGGCCAGGTCGAAGGCCAGGTCCACCCGCCATAGTGCCTGCAGCGGGTCGGGCTGTTCACGCTGCTGGCGTTCGGCCTGTTGCTCCGGGGTTTCTTCGCGCTGCAGCTTCACTTGCAGGGGGATGAACTCCTGACCGTGGCGGACCGGGACTTCGGTCTGCCAGGTAGTCTGCAGGTTGCCGTTTTCCAACGTACCGGATTGTTGCAGGCTGCTCAGCGCGTGGCTCTGCAGTCGCGAGATGGCAGCAGCGGCCAGGCGCAGCAATTGTTGCAGGTCGCCTTCGTTCTCCATGGCCTGGAGCAAACGCGATGGCAGCGGGAAGGCACCCGGCGGTGTCCGTGGGCTGACCCGGTCGAGCATGCCCAACGCGCTGCGAGCCATGGCCGGCAATGCCTGGGCCAGGGACGTTGTGGCGATTACCGGGTTGGCCGGGGCATTGACCGATGCCTGGGCTACCAGCCGCACCAGTTGCGCCTTGAGGTCGGTGGCGACGCTCGCGCTCAGGCCGCCGAGCAGCTTGGCCTCGAGGAAGGTACCGCTGTTGTTGATGGCCTGGGCAAGCGCTTTGCCGTCACTGAGCTGGCGGGCATCCGCCAGGCTGGCGAGCAGGTTATTGGCGGTGCTGCGCAGCGCGCTGTCGCTGCCCTGGCCGTTGGCAATCTGTTGCAAGGCGTTCAGCAGGCCGGGCAGGGACGCCTGGCGGCCTTGCTGGGTAAGCAGTTGCTGGGCGATGTTCAATTGTTCCTGGCGACCGCTCAGCGGTACGAAGCGCAGTGACTGGTCACCCTGGACCACGGCGCTGAGCAGGCTGCCGATCGGCAGCGGGCGCGGGCTGTCGATGGTCAGGATGGCACCGGCCTGGGCGCTGTTGAGCAGGCTGACCAGTGAGCGGAAGCTGGCCGTTTCGCCGGGGTGCACCGGCAGTGGCTGGTTGGTCAGCACCTTGCCTTGCAGCAGGGTACCGACTGCCACCTGGCTGGTGTCGAGCCGGGTCAGGGTGGCGACATTGCTGGCGCTGGCCTGTTGCAAGAGGATGGCCAGGCGATTGCTTTCAGGCTGGCTGACCGTGACCTGGCTACCCTGCGGAATCGGCTGGCTGGTGGTAGCCTGGAGCTGGGTCTGGCTGCCGTTGGCCTGGATCACCTGCAGCACCAGCTGGAAGGCAGTTCCGCTCTGGCGCATCGACAATACCTCGGCCTGAGCGGTTTCGCCGGGCTTGAGCAGGCCCGGCTGGGGCTGGGCCAGGTCGAGCAGTGCGGCGGTCATCTGGGCCTTGAGTGCCTGCGCATTGACCGCAGTTTGTGCGCCAAGACTATTGATTTCAGTCATGATTGTATACAACCTGTGGAGCCCGCCCTCTTGGCAGCGTGGCCGCACATGCAATAATGCAGGTCGCCCGCCATAGCCAGTATAACGGCAGCAAGGGGGGCGACTTGAGAAGCATCTAGATAAGGCGAATCCGTGACCCTTCACCTCCAAGCCGTGGGCCTGGCCTGCGAGCGCGACTTGCGCCTGCTGTTCGAGCACCTCGATTTCGAGCTACGCCCCGGCGACATGCTGCAGATCAGCGGCCCAAACGGCAGTGGCAAGACCAGCCTGCTGCGCCTGTTGGCCGGGCTGATGCAGCCCACCGCCGGGCAGATTCTGCTGGGCGGGCAGCCGCTCGGCGAGCAGCGCCATGCTCTGGCCAGCATCCTGTTGTGGATCGGCCATGCGGCGGGCATCAAGGACCTGCTCACCGCCGAGGAGAACCTCAGCTGGCTCGGCGCGCTGCATCAGCCGGCCACCCCCGATGCCATCTGGGCGGCACTCGCAGCGGTGGGTCTGCGCGGTTTCGAAGACGTGTCCTGCCACACCCTGTCGGCTGGCCAGCAGCGCCGCGTGGCGCTGGCCCGGCTGTACCTGGCCAGCCCGCCACTATGGATTCTCGACGAACCCTTCACCGCCCTGGACAAGCAAGGCGTGGCGCAGCTTGAAGCCCACCTGGCGGCGCACTGCGAGCAGGGCGGTACGGTGGTGCTGACCACCCACCATACCCTGGTACGCAAGCCCTCCGGTTACCGTGAACTGAACCTGGGGCAATGGGCGGCATGAGCGTATTCATCCTGTTGTTGCGCCGCGAAGCGCGGCTGCTGTTCCGCCGCCCGGCCGAGCTGGCCAACCCGTTGGTGTTCTTTGCCATCGTGGTGGCGTTGTTCCCGCTGGCGGTCGGCCCGGAAAGCCAATTGTTGCAAACCTTGTCGCCAGGGCTGGTCTGGGTGGCGGCACTGCTCGCGGTACTGTTGTCGCTGGACGGCCTGTTCCGCAGCGATTTCGAGGACGGCTCGCTGGAGCAATGGGTGCTGTCGCCGCATCCACTGGCCTTGCTGGTGCTGGCCAAGGTGCTGGCGCACTGGATCTTTTCCGGGCTGGCGCTGGTATTGTTGGCGCCGTTGCTGGCGCTGATGCTGGGCCTGCCGAGTCATTGCCTGCCGGTGCTGCTCGGTTCGTTGCTGCTGGGCACGCCGGTACTGAGCCTGCTGGGCGCGGTAGGTGCGGCGCTGACAGTAGGGCTGAAGCGCGGTGGTTTGCTGCTGGCATTGCTGATTCTGCCGTTGTATATCCCTGTATTGATCCTGGGCAGTGGTGCGTTGCAAGCGGCGTTGCAGAATATGCCGGCAACCGGCCACCTGCTCTGGCTGGCCAGCCTCACGGCGCTGGCCGTGACCCTGGCACCCTTTGCGATAGCGGCCGGCCTGAAGATCAGCGTCGGCGAATAACGAGTCCCGGGCTTTCAAGCCCGGCCAATACCCTGGATGTACCCTGATGAAAATGAGCTGGACGTGGTTCCACAAGCTGGGCTCCCCAAAATGGTTCTATGCCATCAGCGGCCGCATGCTGCCGTGGCTTGCAGGGGCTGCCGTGCTGCTGCTGCTGGTCGGCATCACCTGGGGCCTGGCCTTCGCCCCGCAGGATTACCAGCAGGGCAACAGCTTCCGCATCATCTACATCCATGTGCCGGCGGCAATGCTGGCGCAATCCTGCTACGTGCTGCTGGCCGTGGCCGGGGTGGTGGGGCTGGTGTGGAAGATGAAACTGGCCGACGTCGCCCTGCAGTGCGCCGCGCCCATCGGCGCCTGGATGACCGCCGTGGCGCTGGTCACTGGCGCCATCTGGGGCAAGCCGACCTGGGGCAGCTGGTGGGTCTGGGATGCCCGCCTCACGTCCATGCTCATACTGTTGTTCCTGTACTTCGGCATTATTGCGCTGGGCCAGGCGATCAGTAATCGTGACAGTGCGGCCAAGGCCTGTGCGGTGCTGGCGATTGTCGGCGTGGTAAACATCCCGATCATCAAGTATTCGGTGGAGTGGTGGAATACCCTGCACCAGGGCGCCACCTTCACCCTCACGGAAAAACCGGCGATGCCTGCAGAAATGTGGCTGCCGTTGCTGTGCACGGCGCTGGGCTTCTACTGCTTCTTTGGTGCGGTGCTGCTGCTGCGCATGCGCCTCGAAGTGCTCAAGCGCGAGGCCCGCGCCAGTTGGGTCAAGGAGGAAGTATTGAACAGCCTGGGGCAGAGGGCCGCACGATGAGTTTTGCCACCTTCGGTGACTTTCTCGCCATGGGCCACCATGGCCTGTACGTGTGGACGGCCTATGGCATCTGCCTGGCAGTGCTGGGGCTGAATGTTGCCGCCCCCGTGCTGGCCCGCCGTCGCTACCTGCAAGATGAGGCGCGCCGTTTGCGCCGGGAGAACAACCAGTGAATCCGCAGCGCAAGAAACGCCTGTTGCTCATCGTCGGCCTGCTGGTCGGCGTCGGGGTTGCCGTCGGCTTTGCCTTGAGCGCACTGCAGCAGAACATCAACCTGTTCTACACCCCGACCCAGATCGCCAACGGCGAGGCACCGCTGGACACGCGCATTCGCGCTGGCGGCATGGTCGAGAAGGGCTCGGTGCAACGTTCTGCCGATTCGCTCGACGTGCGCTTCGTGGTCACCGACTTCAACAAGTCCGTGCCGATCACCTACCGCGGCATCCTCCCGGACCTGTTCCGTGAAGGGCAGGGGATCGTCGCCCTCGGCAAGCTCAATGGCGACGGCGTGGTGGTGGCCGATGAAGTGCTGGCCAAGCACGACGAGAAGTACATGCCGCCCGAGGTCACCAAGGCGCTGAAGGAAAGCGGCCAGGCGGCTGGCGGCATGGAGGCCAGGCCATGAACGCGGCGCTGATGATACCCGAGCTCGGCCAGCTGGCCATGATCCTGGCGATCTGCTTTGCTGCCGTGCAGGCTACGTTGCCGCTGCTCGGCGCCTGGCGTAACGACAGCCTGTGGATGAGCCTGGCGCGCCCGGCGGCCTGGGGCCAGTTCGCCTTCCTGGCCTTCGCCTTCGCCTGCCTGACCCACGCCTTCATGAGCGACAACTTCTCGGTCGCCTATGTGGCCAGCAACTCCAACAGCGCCTTGCCGTGGTATTACAAGTTCAGCGCCGTCTGGGGCGCCCATGAAGGCTCGTTGTTGCTCTGGGCGCTGATCCTCGGCGGCTGGACCTTCGCCGTGTCGATCTTCTCGCGCCAGCTACCACAGCCGATGCTGGCCCGTGTGCTGGCGGTGATGGGCATGATCAGCGTCGGTTTCCTGAGCTTCCTGATCATCACCTCCAACCCGTTCCAGCGCCTGCTGCCTCAGGTACCGACCGATGGCCGCGACCTCAACCCGCTGCTGCAGGACTTCGGCCTGATCGTGCACCCGCCGATGCTGTACATGGGCTACGTCGGTTTCTCGGTGGCCTTTGCCTTCGCCATCGCCGCACTGCTCGGCGGGCGCCTGGACGCCGCCTGGGCGCGCTGGTCGCGGCCGTGGACCATCGTCGCCTGGGCCTTCCTCGGCGTCGGGATCACCCTGGGCTCGTGGTGGGCCTACTACGAACTGGGCTGGGGCGGCTGGTGGTTCTGGGACCCGGTCGAGAACGCCTCGTTCATGCCCTGGCTGGTGGGCACCGCGCTGATCCACTCGCTGGCAGTGACGGAAAAGCGCGGGGTGTTCAAGAGCTGGACGGTGCTGCTGGCAATTGCCGCGTTCTCGCTGAGCCTGCTGGGCACTTTCCTGGTCCGTTCCGGCGTGTTGACCTCGGTGCACGCGTTCGCCGCCGACCCGGCGCGTGGTGTGTTCATCCTGATCTTCCTGCTGTTCGTGGTTGGCGGTTCGCTGACCTTGTTCGCCGTGCGTGCGCCGGTGGTCAAGAGCCAGGTCGGCTTTGCCCTGTGGTCGCGGGAAACCTTGCTGCTGGCCAACAACCTGATCCTGGTGGTGGCTGCTTCGATGATCCTGCTCGGCACCTTGTACCCGTTGGTACTCGACGCCCTCAGCGGGGCCAAGCTGTCGGTCGGCCCGCCTTACTTCGATGCCTTGTTCCTGCCGTTGATGGCACTGCTGATGGTGGTGCTGGGCGTGGGCGTGGTGGTGCGCTGGAAAGACACCCCCGGCAAATGGCTGGCGAGCATGCTGACCCCGGTACTGATCGGCAGCGCAGTGCTGGCGCCGGTCGCCGGCTTCATCGTCGATGATTTCGACTGGCCCTCGCTGAGCGCCTTCGCCCTGGCTGCCTGGGTGGTGCTCGGCGGGTTGCGCGACATCTTCGACAAGACCCGCCACAAGGGCTTGGTCAAAGGCGTGCTGGGCCTTTCGCGCAGCTACTGGGGCATGCAGCTGGCGCACCTGGGCCTGGCGGTGTGCGCGCTGGGCGTGGTGCTGTCGAGCAACAACAGCGCCGAACGCGACCTGCGCATGGCCCCGGGCGAAAGCGTCGAGCTTGGCGGTTATCACTTCCTGTTCGAAGGTGCGAGGCACTTCGAAGGGCCTAACTTCATCTCCGACAAGGGCACCATCGTGGTCAGCCGCGATGGCCGTGAGGTGACCACCCTGCACCCGGAAAAGCGCCTCTACACCGTGCAGCAGTCGATGATGACCGAAGCCGGCATCGACGCCGGCTTCACCCGCGACCTGTACGTCGCCCTTGGCGAGCCACTGGAAAACGGCGCCTGGGCAGTGCGCGTGCATATCAAGCCATATGTCCGCTGGATCTGGCTGGGCGGTCTGCTGACCGGCCTGGGCGGATTGCTGGCGGCCCTCGACCGGCGTTACCGCGTCAAGGTCAAGACCCGGGTGCGTGAAGCCCTGGGCGTGTCTGGAGCAGCTGCATGAAGCGTTGGATCATGGTGGTGCCATTGGTGGTGTTCCTGCTGATGGCAGTTGTGCTCTACAAGGGGCTGTTCCTCAAGCCCGACGAACTGCCGTCGGCAATGATCGGCAAGCCGTTCCCGGCGTTTTCCCTGGCCTCGACCCAGGGCGACCGCACCCTGACCCAGGCCGACCTGCAGGGCCGCCCGGCACTGGTCAACGTGTGGGCGACCTGGTGCCCGTCGTGCAAGGTCGAGCACCCTTACCTCAACCAGCTGGCCGAGCAGGGCGTGGTGATCCACGGCATCAACTACAAGGACGACAATGCCGCCGCACAGAAATGGCTGGCGGAATTCCACAACCCGTACCAGGTGGATATCCGTGACGAGCAGGGGAGCCTGGGCCTGGACCTGGGCGTTTACGGCGCGCCGGAGACCTTCCTGATCGACGCCAAGGGCATCATCCGCTACAAGCACGTCGGCATCGTCGACGCCAATGTCTGGCGTCAGCAGCTCGCCCCGCTGTACCAGGGCCTGGTTGACGAGGCCAGGCCATGAAGCGCTGGTTGGCAGCAGCCGTGCTCGGCATCAGCCTGGCCGGTGTGGCCAAGGCGGCCATCGATACCTACCAGTTCCGCGACGACGCCGAGCGTGAGCGTTATCAGCAACTGACCAAGGAGCTGCGCTGCCCCAAGTGCCAGAACCAGGACATCGCCGACTCCAACGCACCGATCGCCGCCGACCTGCGCCGCGAAATCTTCCGCATGCTCGGCGAAGGCAAGAGCAACCAGCAGATCGTCGACTTCATGGTCGACCGCTATGGCGACTTCGTGCGCTACAAGCCGGCCCTCAGTGGCCGCACCTGGTTGCTGTGGTTCGGCCCCGGGATTCTGCTGGTCGGCGGTTTCGTGGTGTTGGCGCTGATCGTCCGCCGTCGTCGTGGCTCGGCCACCCAGGCTGCGCCAGAGCTATCCCTCGAAGAACGCGAGCGTCTCGCCAAACTGCTGGAAAAAGAACAGACCCATGACTGAATTCTGGCTTAGTGCGGGCCTGCTGTTGCTCGCTGCCCTTGGTTTCCTGCTGATCCCTATCCTGCGTGGCCGGCGCCAGCAGCAGGAAGAAGACCGCACCGCCCTCAACGTGGCGCTGTACCAGGAGCGTGTCGACGAACTGGCGGCGCAGCAGGCCGCTGGCGTGCTTGACGAGGCGCAGATGGCCAAGGGCCGCGACGAAGCCGCGCGCGAGTTGCTGGCGGATACCGAAGGTGCCGAAGTCGCCCGCCAGGGCCACCTGGGCAAAGCCCTGCCAGTATTGGCGGCGGTGCTGGTGCCACTGATGGCACTGGGGCTGTACTTGCATTTTGGTGCGGCGGACAGGGTGGAACTGACCCAGGAGTTCGCCGAGGCGCCCAAGTCGATGGAGGAGATGACGGCACGCCTGGAACGGGTGGTGCAAGCCCAGCCGGACTCGGCCGAGGCGGTGTATTACCTGGGGCGTTCCTACATGGCCGAACAGCGTCCTGCCGATGCGGCACGCACCTTCGAGCGCGCCGTGGCCCTGGCCGGGCGCCAGCCCGAGCTGCTGGGGCAGTGGGCCCAGGCGCTGTACTTCGCTGCAGGCAAGCAATGGAACCCGCAGTTGCAAGCGCTGACTGACGAGGCACTGAAAACCGACCCCAATGAAGTGACCAGCCTGGGGCTGCGTGGCATCGCCGCTTTCGAGGGCGAGCGTTACCAGGAGGCCATCGATTACTGGAAGCGCTTGCTGGCCCAGTTGCCGGAAGGTGACGCATCGCGTGAGGCGTTGCAGGGCGGTATCAATCGCGCTGCCGAGCGCCTGGGCGGCTCGTCGGGGCAGGCTGCGCAACCTGCGCCGGTGGCGGCGCGTCTGAAGGTGCGGGTGGAGCTGGCGGCGGCGTTGAAAGACAAGGTCAGGGCGGACGACACGGTGTTCATCTTTGCCCGCGCCAGCAACGGGCCGCCGATGCCATTGGCGGCCAAGCGGGTGACGGTGGCGCAGTTGCCGATCGAGGTGGAGTTGTCCGATGCTGACGCGATGCTGCCGCAGATGAAACTGTCCGACTTTGCCGAAGTCCAACTGGTTGCACGGGTCTCGCGTGCAGGCCAGCCTACCCATGGCGAGTGGATTGGCCAGGGCGTGCCACTGCCCAGCGCCACGCAGGCCACCCAGCACCTGACCATCGACAGCCCCGACCCGTAAGAGAGCAATGCCATGCACAGCACCGTCCGCCTGACCCTGATCACCCTGGCCCTGGGTTTGTCTGCGTGTACGGTGCATGAGCCGTACGAGCAGCCGGAGCCGCCGATCGAGCGGTTGCCGCAGCAGGGGCCGGTGGTCAAGCCGGCGCCGGGTGGGCAACCGTCCACTGCGCCAGGCAAGCCGGCGGCCATCCCCAAACCGATGCCGCGCACTTCGGCCAGCTTTGCGCCACCGCCTGGTGGAGCGAGCCACTGGGACCCGAAACTGGGTGTATACGTGCTCGAGAAGCAACCTAATACCTTCTACCGCCAGCGTACCTATTATCGCTACGATAACGGCTGGAGCTGGTCGCTGAGCCCGAACGGGCCATGGCAGGAAACGGACAGCAGTGGTGTACCGGGTGGTTTGGGGCGCGCATTCGCCCAGTAGAGCAGAAGCAAGAGCAGGAAGCCGTGCTGAGCAGAACAGTGCAGTTGTGCCTGATTATTTCGGTTGACTGTACTGGTCAGTGATTCCGCATAATGCCACTTCGAACTGATCCGGAGGTGGCATGCGCAAGACAGTCCTGGTTCTGGTAGAAACCGTCGACGATTACCTGCCCCTGCTGGAGCAGGCTGGCTACCAATTGATTCGTGCCCCCTCACCGCAACTGCGCGCCGAAGCCATTCGACACCACGCCAATGAAATCGATGCCGTGCTCACCCGCGGCCCGCTGGGCCTGACTGCCGCCGAAATCCAGACCCTGCCCAGATTACAGATCATCTGTGTGATCGGCGCCGGCTACGAGCAGGTCGATCTGGCCGCCGCGGCCGCTCGCGGCATCACTGTCACCAATGGTGCCGGGGCCAATGCCAGCGCGGTCGCTGACCATGCCATGGCTTTGCTGTTGGCGCTGCTGCGTGACATTCCCCGCGCCGATGCCAGTATCCGCCACGGCGAATGGAACCGAGTGATCAGCCCCTCGGTGACCGGCAAACGCCTGGGCATCCTCGGCCTCGGTGCGGTCGGGCAGGCCATCGCCAGGCGCGCCCATCAGGGCTTCGACATGCCCATCAGCTACCACAGCCGCACGCCACGCCAGGATCTGCCCTACACCTGGTACGACAGCCCGCTGCACCTGGCCGAGGCCGTCGACATCCTGCTGGTGGCCACCCCCGGCGGTGCCGATACCCGCCATCTGGTCGATGCCCGGGTGCTCGATGCACTGGGCGCCAAGGGCTACCTGGTCAACATCGCCCGCGCCAGCGTAGTCGACACCCAGGCGCTGCTTGTCGCGCTGCAGCAGGGCCGACTGGCCGGTGCCGCGCTCGATGTGTTCGATGACGAGCCACAGGTGCCGGATGCGCTCAAGGCCCTTGCCAATACCGTGCTCACGCCCCATGTGGCCGGCCAGTCGCCAGAGGCGGCACGCGACACGGTAACCTTGGTGCTGCGCAACTTGCAGGCGTTCTTTGCCGGTGAGCCGGTGCTCACCCCCGTCCTACCTTGACCCATTCGATACCTCCGGCACTGCCCGGCCCATAAGGAGCGTTTGCATGCAACTCGAGATTTTCCAGGTCGATGCTTTTTCCGCCGAGCCCTTCGGTGGCAACCCGGCCGCTGTGATTCCGCTGGAAAGCTGGTTGCCGGACGAGGTACTGCAGCGCATCGCAGAAGAGAACAACCTGTCGGAAACTGCCTATTTCGTGCGTAACGGTGAAACCTTCGACCTGCGATGGTTCACCCCCACGGTCGAAGTCGACCTGTGCGGCCATGCCACCCTGGCGTCGGCCTATGTGCTGTTCGAGCAGTTGGGTGAGCAGGCGCAGGTGCTGCGCTTCAACACCCGCAGTGGCGAACTGCGGGTCAGCCGCAGCGCCAACGGTCTGCTGGCCATGGACTTTCCAGCCAGGCAGCCGGTTGCCGTAGACCTTCCCGCGGGCCTGCTGCAGGCGCTTGGGCTGAGCCAGGCGCAGGCAGTGTTCCGTAGCGATGACTATGTGGTGGTAATCGATGATGCCTTGTTGCTCGATCGCTTGAAGCCGGACTTCGTCGCCCTGGCGCGCTTCGACGTGCGCGGCATCGCAGTGACGGCGGCAGGCCGCGGCTTTGATTTCGTTACCCGCTGGTTCGGCCCGCGAGTGGGCGTCAACGAAGACCCGGTGACCGGGTCGGCGCACACCTCTCTGGCGCCGATATGGGCCGAGCGCCTGGGCAAGCAGCTGCTCAGCTGCGAGCAGGGTGGTGCGCGCAAAGGGCACCTGCAATGCGAGGTACCGGGCAACGGCAGGGTCATCATCAGCGGGCGGGCAGCATTGTACCTGCGTGGTACGGTGTACATCTGACCCTGGCATCCGCCTTGCACTGCCTGTGTCAGCGATGTGGCCGGCACAGGCGTCTATAATTGCTGGCCCATCTTCAGCTGAAGGAGCCAGCCATGTCCCTGGAAAAACACGGCACCTGCCTGTGCGGCGCCACCCGGCTCACCGCTATCGTCGAAAGCACCCACATCAGCGCCTGCCATTGCAGCATGTGCCGCAAGTGGACCGGCGGCCCGCTGCTGGTGGTGCACTGCAGCCAGCCACCGGTAATCGAAGGGCGTGCGCCCAGTGTTTACGATTCGTCCGATTGGGCTCAGCGCGGTTTCTGCGGTCAGTGCGGCACACATCTGTATTACCGGCTCAAGGCCAACGACTTCCATGCGGTGCCGGTCGGCCTGCTTGACGGTGACCAGGAATGGGCGTTCGACCTGCAGATTTTTGTCGAACAGAAACCCGCCTGGTATTGCTTCGCCAACCAAACCAGGGAATTGACCGGGCAGCAGGCCTTCGAGCAGCTCGGCTGATCCACGCTTGTGGCAGCGGGGGCGCTGACATCGATGCCATGCGAACTTGCCAAACCGGCGCATTCCTGAGAAAAGGGCGGCTTTGTTTCCAGTGTTGGAGAGTGCCCCGTGAGCCAAGAACTGCAGATCACCGACCTCGTCGAAGGCGACGGCAAGGCCGTCGTCAAAGGCGCCCTGATCATCACCCAGTACACCGGCTGGCTGGCCGATGGCAGCGAGTTCGACTCGTCCTGGTCGCGTGGCAAGCCGTTCCAGTGCGTGATCGGCACCGGCCGGGTCATCAAAGGCTGGGACCAAGGCCTTATGGGCATGCGCGTGGGTGGCAAGCGCAGGCTGCAGGTGCCGGCGCAGTTGGCCTACGGCGAACGCAGCGTGGGCGCGATCCCGCCGCATTCGGACCTGACCTTCGAGATCGAGTTGTTGGAAGTGCTGACGCGAGATGACTGAAAGCACTCGGCTACCGGCCAGGCGCATGCAACCGCAGGTTCTTTTGCTCTACACAATTCGGCAACACCCATTTCCTAATATGGCCTAGCCCAGGGACGGCACCTGACTTCAAGGAGGAACCAAACGGGTTCAGGGCACTCTGACCCTCACTCGTTGCCAAGGATGGCACCCACTACAAAGGGTGTCTCGCCTTGATCAAGTTGCCTAGGTTCTTTTACCGTCATCGTCATCCGCTGCTGGGCCTGGTGCTTAGCGCCGCCACCGTGCCGCTGGTGCTGGAGGCTGTCGAAAGCCGCGCGCAACCGGCAAATGGCACGCAAACCCTGGTGTTCCTGCGCCACGCCGAGAAGCCGGAAGAGGGCCTGGGCCAATTGAACTGCCAGGGCCTCAACCGAGCGCTGGATCTGGCCAGCGTGCTGCCCGAACGCTTTGGCAAGGCCGACTACGTGTTTGCCGCCAACCCTTCGCGACATGTCGAGGAAGGTAGCAAGGAGGAAAGCTACAGCTACATCCGCCCGCTGATGACCATCACCCCCAGCGCCATTCGCCTGGGCCTGCCGGTGAACATCGATTACGGCGCCAACGACACCGAAGCGCTTGCCGACGAGCTGCTGCGCAACAAGTACCGCAACGCGACCGTCTACACCGCCTGGTCGCACGGCTACCTCCCCGAACTGATCAACACTGTGGCCGGCAAGGCCCTGGGCGACCAGCGGGTGATCACCGAGGACTGGCACGGTGACGATTTCGATACCCTCTACGTGCTCAAGCTGACCTGGCGCGACGGCAAGGCCAGCCTGCTCAGCCGCAACGTGCGCCAGGGGCTGGATGGTCGGGATCGTGGCTGCCCGACCTGAGCCGCAAGTGGTGGGCTGACCGTACCGGCCGGTTCGCGGCCTGCCCGCGAACAGGCCGGTACAGGCAAGCCAGCTCAACGACCGCAGCGCATCGGCCAACCCAGCACCTTTTTCGCCCGCGGCGTGGCATAGGTACGCACCTTGGAGGTACTCAGGCGCATGCGCACCAGTGCTTCGGCAACGGTGACCGCCGCGCTGACGCCATCCACCACCGGCACGCCCGTGCGCAGGCGGATCTGCTCGTCCAGCCCGGCCATGCCGCCGCAACCCAGGCAGATCACCTCGGCCTTGTCGTCACGCACGGCGCGTTCGGCCTGCTCGACGATCGCCGCCACGGCGCGCTGCGGGTCGGCTTCCAGTTCCAGCACCGCCAGGCCACTGGCGCGCACCGAGGCGCAGCGCTCATACAGCCCGGACAGCTTCAGGCGGTCTTCGATCAGCGGCACGGTGCGGTCCAGGGTGGTGACCACCGAATAGGCGTGGCCCAGGTACATTGCGGTGCTGGCGGCAGCGTCGGTGATGTCCACCACCGGCACGTCCAGCAACTCCTGCAGGCCCTCGCGGCCATGTTCGCCATAGCCGGCCTGGATCACCGCATCGTAGCGGCCCTCATAGGCCAGCACCCGGTCCATCACGGCGATGGCGGCCAGGTAGCTTTCGAAATTGCCTTCCACCGATTCGGCGCCGAACCATGGGGTCAGGCCGATGATTTCGGTACCGGGCGCGGCCACGCTGCGGGCCTGTTCGGCGATGGCTTCGGTGATGGCTTCGGTAGTATTGACGTTGGCAATCAGGATACGCATGTGTAGCCCTCCCTGGTCAGTGGCTGCTGTGGTCGACGGCGATGCATTCGCCGCTGACATCGTGGTATTGGCGGTTGCGCGGCGCGATCAGCAGGTACACCGCAGCGGCGATGCCGGCGCCGATCAGCCAGGAGAACGGCGCGATGCCATGGAAGTTGGGCACCAGGGCCAGGACGATGGCCAGCAATGCGGCCGGCACGAAGGCGGCCACGGCGCGCAGGTTGATGCCCTTACTGTAGTGGTAGGCCCCGGCCGGGTGCTCGGTGTACAACTCCGGCACGTTGATGCGGCCTTTGCGCAGCAACCAGTAGTCGGCCATGATCACCCCGTACAACGGGCCGAGCAGCGCGCCCAGGCCGGACAGGAAGTACACGATCACCAGCGGGCTGTTGTACAGGTTCCACGGCAGGATCAGCACCGCCAGGGTGGCACTGATCAGCCCGGCACGGCGGAAGTTCAGGTGGCGCGGCGCCAGGTTGCTGAGCACAAAGGCTGGCGCGACGAAGTTGGCCATGATGTTCACCGCCACGGTGACGATTAGGAATGCCACGCAGCCAAGCACCAGGAAGGGTGTGCTGGGGATGCTGGCGACGATCTGCGTCGGGCTGTCGATGACCTGGCCGTTGATCTGGAACTGCGCACCGCACAACACCACAGTGATGATGGCAAACACCAGGATATTCACCGGCAGGCCCCAGAAATTACCCACGCGAATGGTCTTGCGGCAGGGCGAAGAGCGGGCGAAGTCGCAGAAGTTCAGTACCAGGGTGCCGTAGATGGCCAGCCACAAGGCACCGCCGGCAAAGATGTTGCGCCACATCTCGTAGCCGCTCAGCGGCGCGGCCACTGACCAGGCGATGCGGGCGTCGGCCTGGACGTACATGAATACCGCCAGGGCGGCAACCGTCAGCAGGATCACCGGGCCGGCGAAGGCCTCGTAGCGGCGCACCATCTCCATGCCATAGGCCAGGATCACCAGTTGCACCAGCCAGATCGCCACGAAGCACACCCAGCCCAGGCTCGACAGGCCGAGGATGCTGTCGTGATCGTAGGCAGCCAGGTGCGGCCACACGGCAGTGAGCAGCACCCGCAGCACCACCGATGCCAGGAAGGTCTGGATGCCGAACCAGGCGATGGCGATGATCGCGCGGATCAGCGCTGGAATCTGCGCGCCGTGGATGCCGAAGGCGATACGGCTGATGACCGGAAATGGCACGCCGGTTTTCTGCCCCATGTAGCCGGACAGGTTCATGAAGAAGTACACCAGCGCTGCACCGATGGCCAACGCCAGCAATATCTGCCAGCCGCCCAGGCCGAGGGCGAACAAGCCCATGGCGAACGAATAGTTGGCAATGTTGTGCACATCGTTGGTCCACAGCGCAAAGATGCTGTAGCGGCCCCAGCGGCGGCCGTGGAGGCGCGTCGGGGCGAGGTCGCGATTATGCAGGCGTGGGCTCAGGGCCAGTGTCGGCTGGCTGTCGGCGAGTGGCGAGGCAGGGTGGGTGCTGGCGACGGATAGTTCAGGGGCTAGGTCGAGGCTGGTACTCATTCCGGCGGGCTCCTGATGCACGTGGACTGCGATGAGCGGGCATGCGCACGGGCTCGCCATCTCGTCGGTGCAGCGTTGGCATCACTGGGTTCAGGGCGCGGCGGCCGCTATTGGGGCGGCGTCGCGGGTTCTTGTGTATTTATGTTTTGTTCAACTTGTATACAAAACACGAACACACAAAAGCGAGTTCCGTGCCACATGAAAACCAACCAGGCAGGTGCCATTATCTTGAATCAGGCGCTATTGCGGATAACTTTATGAAATACGAAAAATATAATTTGACCAATTGAACAGGTTTAAATTTTTTTCGGACTGCTTAGTTGATCGATTGGTCAAGCTTTTAGGTGGGTTTCGTGTAACGTATCGGGGCGTTGAATAGAAAAGTGCACACAAAAATGGCACTTATGGTGACATTCCTGTGTACAAAAAAATAGTCAGCTTTTATCTGAGTTGGCCCCGTCGCCGGTTTGCTTGCGCAGAGGCCGGCTCCGACTTGGCTCAATTCATCGGCGGCAAGCGCCGCTTCACCGGGCTTTTCTTGATGATTGCGGTATTGGTTTCGGCCAACGTATTCAGACGGTCAAGGAGGGTATCGAGCTGCTCCATCGAGCGCACATGCAGCCGAGCGATGAAGCAATCCTCGCCGGTGACCTTGTCGCACTCGGTGAACTCGGGGATGGCAATGATCTGCCGCTCCACCTCCTGCAGTTGCCCGGGCAGTGGGCGGATGCGCACGATCGCTTGCAACTGGTAGCCAAACGCGCGCGGGTCGACCTCCACGGTGTAACCGCGCAACACACCGCGCTGCTCCAGGCGGCGCAAGCGTTCACTGACGCTGGGCGCTGACAACCCGCTGATCTGCGCCAGGGCCTTGAGCGAACGGCGTGAGTCTTCCATCAGTGCATTGATCAGCAATTGGTCGATGGCATCGGTCATACTCACCTCATAAGGTCGTTCGGATGATTTGCCTTGATAGTAAAGGTGGCTGAGCAAATCTACCTTCGATATCCGCTGGAAGGCGACCCGGAAACGTTTGCATACTGTTGCCATTATCGTCAGGAGGTGTGAGATGGACAGTTCGTTGCGCCGTGGTTCGCTGGAAATGGTCGGCGCCATGCTGATTTCCGGGACCATCGGCTGGTTCGTGCTGGTGTCTGGCCAGCCGGTCCTGGAAGTGGTGTTCTGGCGTTGCGTGTTCGGTGCAGTGACTTTGCTGGTCATTTGCGCAGGCTTTGGCTTCTTGCGGTCGGGCGTGATCAGCCGCACGGCATTTCTGCTGGCGATTGCCAGCGGTGTGGCCATCGTCGGCAACTGGGTGCTGTTGTTCGCGTCGTATTCGCGGGCATCGATTGCCATCGGCACGGCGGTGTACAACGTGCAGCCATTCATGCTGGTGGGGCTGGCGGCCGTGTTCCTGGGCGAAAGGATCACCCTGGCCAAGGTCACCTGGCTCAGCGTGGCGTTCCTCGGCATGCTGGCGATCGTCAGTGCCCATGGCAGCGGGCAGGGCGGTGGCGACGACTATCTGCTGGGCATTGCCCTGGCGCTGGGGGCGGCCTTCCTGTATGCCATCGCGGCACTGATCATCAAACGCCTGAGCGGCACCCCACCGCACCTGATTGCATTGATCCAGGTGGCTACCGGCGTGCTGTTGCTGGCGCCCTGGGTCGAGCTGGGCGGGCTGCCGGGCGAAGTGCCGGCGCTGGCCAGCCTGCTGACCTTGGGCATGGTGCACACCGGCTTGATGTATGTGTTGCTGTACAGCGCCATCCAGCGTTTGCCCACGGCGTTGACCGGGGCGCTGTCGTTCATCTACCCGATTGCGGCGATATTGGTCGACTGGGTGGCCTTTGGCCATCGTCTGGCGCCGCTGCAATGGCTGGGGGTGGCGCTGATCCTGCTGGCGGCGGCGGGGATGCAGCAGGGCTGGTGGTTCAGGCCCCGTACGCAAAGCGCCCTAAGGGGGTAGAATTCCGCTTTTGCCAGCTTGCGACCCCCGATGACTTCGCCAATCCACACTCTTGAGCAACAGCTGCTCACCGCCTTCGACCCTGCCCCGCAGGAAACCCGCCGCCTGTTCCACGGCCGTGGCCGCTGCTGGCCAGGCTTGGAGCAGGTCACGGTCGACTGGCTGCAGGGGGTACTGTCGGTGGCTCTGTTCCGCGAGCCGCCCGCAGGCCAGCTGGCCGAACTGGAAGCCATGCTGCGCAGCCTCGCCGAGCGCCCACAGTGGACCGGCCAGGCCATTCTCATCCAGCACCGTTACCTGCCAGACAGCCCGGGCCAGTGGCTGTTGGGCGAGCCGTGCCAGCAACGCGAAGTGATCGAAGACGGCCTGACCTACCTGCTGGACTTGGGCGTACGGCAGAACAACGGCCTGTTCCTCGACATGCGCTACGGCCGGCGTTGGGTGCGCGAGCAGGCGGCGGGCAAGCGCGTGCTGAACCTGTTCGCCTATACCTGCGGCTTTTCGGTGGCGGCAATTGCCGGGGGCGCCGAGCAGGTGGTGAACCTGGACATGGCCAAGTCGGCACTGTCGCGCGGGCGCGACAACCATCGGCTGAATGGCCATGACGCGTCGCGCGTGGCGTACCTGGGGCACGAGTTGTTCAAGTCGTGGGGCAAGGTGCGCAAGTACGGGCCGTATGACCTGATCATCATCGACCCACCGACCTTCCAGCGCGGCAGCTTCGTGCTGACCCAGGACTACGCGAAGGTCCTGCGGCGTTTGCCGGAGCTGTTGAACCAGGGCGGGACGGTGCTGGCTTGCGTGAATGACCCAGGGATCGGGCCCGAGTTCCTGATCGAGGGCATGGCGGAGCAGGCGCCGTCGCTGGCATTTGTCGAGCGGCTGGAGAACCCACCCGAGTTTCCTGATGTGGACCCGGCGGGTGGGCTGAAGGCCTTGGTGTTCCGCCAGATGTGAGGTTGCCTGCACTGGCCGGCGGCAGGGCCGGCCAGGCCTGCATCAATTACTGATTGGTGTAGATCTGGTCGAACACCCCACCATCATTGAAGTGGGTCTTCTGTACTGTGCGCCAGTCGCCAAAGGTCTTCTCCACCGACAGGAAGTCCACTTTCGGGAAGCGGTCAGTGTACTTGGCCAGTACCGTTGCATCACGCGGGCGCAGGTAGTTCTGCGCGGCAATTTCCTGGGCCGCTGGCGACCAGAGGTATTTCAGGTATTCCTCGGCCACTGCCTGGGTACCTTTGCGCGCCACTACCTTGTCGACCACGCTCACCGGCGGCTCGGCTTCGGCCGATACGCTCGGGTAGACCACTTCGAATTGGTCGCGGCCGAATTCGCGGGCGATCATCTCGGCTTCGTTCTCGAAGGTCACCAGCACGTCACCGATCTGGTTGGTCATGAACGTGGTGGTCGCGGCGCGGCCGCCGGTGTCGAGCACAGGAGCCTGCTTGAACAGCTTGCCGACGAATGCCTTGGCCTTGTTCTCGTCGCCGCCCTGCTTGAGCACATAGCCCCAGGCCGACAGGTAGGTGTAACGGCCGTTACCCGACGTCTTCGGGTTGGGCACGATCACCTGCACGCCGTCCTTGAGCAGGTCGGGCCAGTCCTTCAGGGCTTTCGGGTTGCCTTTGCGCACGATGAACACGGTGGCCGAGGTGAACGGCGCGCTGTTGTTCGGCAGGCGGCTGACCCAGTTGTCCGGCACCAGCTTGCCGTTGTCGGCCAGGGCGTTGATGTCGGTGGCCATGTTCATGGTGATGACGTCGGCGGGCAGCCCGTCGATCACTGCACGCGCCTGTTTGCTCGAGCCGCCGAAGGACATCTGCACATTGACCTTCTCGTTGTGCTCGGCTTCCCAGTGCTTCTGGAAGGCCGGGTTGTAATCCTTGTAGAAGTCGCGCATCACGTCGTAGGAAACGTTGAGCAGGGTGGGGGCGGCGTGGGCCAGGTTGCCCAGGGCCAGGCCTGCGGCGAGCAGCGAGGCGGTGAAGAGTTTTTTCACGTGGCTTCCTTGTTATCGAGAAGGTGTTGGCAATTTGCCTGCGACTATAGCGGGCAGCTCCGCGGCGGATAAAGAACAAAAAACACTTTGGTTATGCTTCTGCTGCTCTGCCGCCAGGGCCGGAACAGCCACCATCATTGTTTGGTAAACAGCGCATTGCCACAGCGGGAACAGAACGCCGCCGCCGGTTCATGGTTTTTCTTGCTGCAGACAGGGCAGTCGTGTTGCAGCTGCTCACCGCGCATGGCATTGGCCAGTTCGGCGGTGAATATCCCGGTCGGCACGGCAATGATCGAATAACCAATGATCATCACCAGCGACGAAATCACCTGCCCCAGCGGTGTCTTCGGCACGATATCGCCAAAGCCCACGGTGGTCAGGGTGACGATGGCCCAGTAGATACCTTTGGGAATGCTGGTGAAACCGTGCTGCGGCCCTTCGATCACGTACATCAGGGTGCCGAACACAGTCACCAGGGTGGAGACGGTGACCAGGAACACGATGATCTTCTGCTTGCTGCCGCGCAGTGCATCGATCAGGTAATGCGCCTGCTTGAGGTACGGGCTGAGCTTGAGCACACGGAAGATCCGCAGCATCCGGATCACGCGGATGATCAGCAGGTACTGGGCGTCGCTGTAGTACAGGGCGATGATCCCCGGCACGATCGCCAGCAGGTCGACCAGGCCGTAGAAGCTGAAGGCATAGCGCAGCGGCCTGGGCGAGCAGTACAGGCGTGTGAGGTACTCGGCCAGGAAGATCGCGGTGAAGCCCCATTCGATAGCGGCCAGCAGGCCGGCGTAGCCCTGGTGGACTTCGTCGATGCTGTCGAGGATGACCGTGACCAGGCTGGCCAGGATGATCAGCAGGAGGATCTTGTCGAAGCGTCTTCCAGCCACGGTGTCGGTCTGGAAGACGATGACGAAGAGCCGCTCGCGCAGGCTCGCGGGGTTGTTCATGGGCTCGTTCCAAAATTGCGATGGGCTGAGCCTAGGGGTTGCCTTTCAGCTGTGCAAGCGGCTGGCGTTGCGTTGCCTGGGTTGGGCCAGGTGGCTGCCCAGGTGCATCAGCCAGCAGGCGGTGACAAAGGGCGCGGTCAGGCCGGGCAGCGGCAGCCAATTGAACAGGGGTTGCATCAACAGGGCCAGGACGATTGCCAGCAACGTCACCCAGGGCTTTTCGCCTTGCCTGCTGAAGGCCAGTGCTGCCAGTGCAGCGTTGAAGCCGTAAAGGCCCAGCCACGCAGCCTGTGCCTGGTCGGTGAGCAGCGCCAGGCCGCCGCCGATGGCCGAACCGAGCACTGCCCACAGGGCGGCATAGGGGTTGGCAATGAACATGCCGACGATGATCAGCAGGCCGGCCAGCGGTCGGTCGAGCAGGAAGATCTGCCCCACCCCGCGTGTCAGGGCGTGCAGCGGGTCGGCTTCGACGAAACCGCCGGGCGCGGGGCTGGCGATCAGCAGGGTGGCCCAGCCGAGCAGCACGAAGGGGGCGGTATAGGCCACCAGCAGCTTGCCGCCACGCTTGCGCCATTGGTGGGTGATGATGCTGGACAGGCCACCGGCGGCGATGATCAGTGGTGGCAGGATGGCCGACCAGGGCAGCACGGCGCTGATCAGGATGCCGATCAGCACGCCGTTGTAGCTGTACAGGCCGGCCTGGCGGTCGGCACGGTCGTAGCCGCGTGCCTGGGCGGTGAGCAGGCCAGCGAGGGCGCCGAGCAAGGCGCCACCGACCAGGTCTGGGGCGGTCAGCAGGATGGCCAGCAGGCAGCACAGGCCGCACAGGGGGTTGCGCAGCAGCAGCACCTGGCTGAAGCCGTTGAGCAGCGCCGTGGCCCAGTCGGGGCACGGGTTGACGAAATTTTTGGTGTACATCGGGGCAGTCAGTGAGGTTGATGGGGCGCGGTGGGCCTCTTTGGGCCTCGGGTTTTCCGCCGGTCAGGTATTTCGGTGTTGGGGAGGGCTGCGCCCTCCGATCGCGGCGCAAGGCCGCTCCTAGAGGGACCGCGACACCTTCAGGCTTGCGTGATCCCTGTAGGAGCGGCCTTGTGCCGCGAAAGGGGCGCAAAGCGCCCCCAAAACTCTCAGATCAAGGTTTCGATCCGCAGCGTATTAGTCGACCCCGGCTTGCCGAACGGCACACCAGCGGTAATCAGCAACGTGTCGCCACGGCTGGCCATGCCTTGCGCCTGGGCAATCTCCAGGGCAGTGGAAACCACCTCGTCCACCTGGCGCAGGCGATCGTTGACCACCGAGTGCACCCCCCACGCCACGCTCAGGCGGCGTGCGGTGTTCAGGTTCGGTGTCAGGTTGAGGATCGGTGCCCGCGGCCGCTCGCGCGCAGCTCGCAAGGTCGAGGCGCCCGACTCGCTGTAGTTGACCAGCACCGCCACCGGCAGGATGCCGCTGATCCGGCGGATCGCGCAGCTGATGGCGTCCGACACGGTGGCTTCGGCCTTCGGCCGGCCCACGTCGAGCTGGGCCTGGTAGTCCGGGCCATTCTCCACCTGGCGGATGATCTTGCTCATCATCTGCACGGCTTCCAGCGGGTAATCACCGGAAGCGGTCTCGGCCGAAAGCATCACCGCATCGGCACCCTCGGCCACCGCGTTGGCCACGTCGGTGACTTCGGCACGGGTCGGCGCTGGCGAGAAACGCATGGATTCGAGCATCTGCGTGGCGACCACCACCGGTTTGCCCAGCTGGCGGCAGGTGCCGATGATGCGCTTCTGGATCTGCGGCACGCTTTCCGCCGGCACTTCCACGCCGAGGTCGCCACGGGCCACCATGATCGCGTCCGACAGCTCGGCGATGGCTTGCAGTTGCTCGACCGCCGAGGGCTTCTCTATCTTCGCCATCAGGTAGGCGCGGTCACCAATCAGTTGGCGTGCTTCAGTGATGTCTTGCGGGCGCTGGACGAACGACAGGGCCACCCAGTCCACGCCCAGTTCCAGGCCGAAGGCCAGGTCGCGGCGGTCTTTCTCGGTGAGCGGCGAAAGGTCGAGTACCGCTTGTGGCACGTTGACCCCTTTGCGGTCGGACAGCTCGCCACCGGCCAGCACTTCGGTGTCGATGGCGTCGCTGTGTTTGGCGGTGACGCGCAGGCGCAGCTTGCCGTCGTCGAGCAGCAGGTCCATGCCTGGCTCGAGGGCAGCGATGATTTCGGGGTGCGGCAGGTTCACCCGGCGGCTGTCGCCCGGGGCCTTGTCCAGGTCCAGGCGCAGGGCCTGGCCGCGCTGCAGCTGGACCTTGCCTTCGGCAAAGCGGCCGACGCGCAGCTTCGGCCCTTGCAAGTCCATGAGAATGCCCAGCGGGTAGTTCAGTTGCTGCTCGACTTCGCGAATCCACTGGTAGCGCAGCGCGTGGTCGGCGTGTTCGCCGTGGCTGAAGTTGAGGCGGAAGATGTTGACCCCGGCTTTGACCAGTTGGCGGATGTCGTCGATGCCTTTGATCGCAGGGCCGAGGGTGGCGAGGATCTTCACTTTCTTATCAGGCGTCATGATTGGGCAGTCTCGAGAATCAGGATGGCGCGGAAGTCGTTGACGTTGGTGCGGGTTGGCTCGGTGACGATCAGCGCATCCAGCGCGGCGAAGTAGCCGTAGCCGTTGTTGTTGTCCAGCTCGTCGCTGGCCGACAGGCCCAGCGCTTCGGCGCGGGCATAGCTGCCTGGGGTCATGAAGGCGCCGGCGTTTTCTTCCGAGCCATCGATGCCGTCGGTATCGCCGGCCAGGGCATACACCCCTGGCAGGCCCTTGAGGTTTTCGGTCAGGCTGAGCAGGAATTCGGCGTTGCGCCCGCCACGGCCGTTGCCGCGTACGGTGACGGTGGTCTCGCCGCCGGAGAGGATCACGCATGGCGCCTTCAGCGGCTGGCCATGCTGGACGATCTGCCGGGTGATGCCGGCATGCACCTTGGCCACTTCGCGCGACTCGCCTTCCAGGTCGCCGAGGATCAGCGGGCTGAACCCGGCCTGGCGCGCCTTGACCGCAGCGGCTTCGAGCGACTGCTGGGGCTTGGCGATCAGCTGGAAGTGGCTGCGGGCCAAGGCCGGGTCATCGGCCTTGACGGTTTCCGAGGCCGGGTTGTTGAGCCAGTCGATGACCGCTTTGGGGGCCTCGATGTTGTAGCGCTTGAGGATGGCCAGGGCATCGGCCGAGGTGCTCGGGTCGGCCACGGTGGGGCCGGACGCAATCACCGTGGCGAGGTCGCCGGGTACATCGGAAATGGCATAGGTATAGACCGTAGCTGGCCAGCAGGCCTTGGCCAGGCGGCCGCCCTTGATCGCCGAGAGGTGCTTGCGCACGCAGTTCATCTCGCCGATGGTGGCGCCGGACTTGAGCAGCGCCTTGTTGATCTGCTGCTTGTCGGCCAGGGTCAGGCCCTCGGCAGGCAGGGCCAGCAACGCTGAACCACCGCCAGACAGCAGGAAGATGACACGGTCGTCTTCGCCGAGGTTACTGACCAGGTCCAGCACGCGCTTGGCCACGGCCAGGCCGGCGGCATCGGGGACCGGGTGGGCCGCTTCGACCACTTCGATCTTCTGGCAGTTGGCGCCATGGCCGTAACGGGTGACGACCAGGCCGGAGACTTCGCCCTGCCAGCTTTTCTCGACCACTTCGGCCATGGCAGCGGCGGCCTTGCCGGCGCCGATGACGATGACCCGGCCGCTACGGTCGGCGGGCAGGCAGGGTTCGAGAACTTGGCGCGGGTGGGCGGCGGCGATGGCTGTGTCGAACAGCTCGCGGAGAAGTTGTTGCGGATCGACCGACATGGCAGGCTCCCAGTTTATTGTTGTTCTGCACAATCAAGAACGCCCCTGGAACTGCCTCCGTGCAGGCCGAACCAGGGGCGGGTGTTGCTCGGCTTCACCCATGAACCTGTGGTCGCAGGTTCATCGGCGTTGGCTTCTTCGCGGGTTTACCCGCGAAGAGGCCGGTAAGGTCTTACTGGTCGTCGCGGATCGAGAAGTTGGCCATGTGCTCCAGGCCTTTGATCAGCGCCGAGTGGTCCCAGTTGCCGCCGCCCAGGGCCTGGCAGGTGTTGAACACTTGCTGGGCATTGGAGGTGTTGGGCAGGTTGATGCCCAGTTCCTTGGCGCCTTGCAGGGCCAGGTTGAGGTCCTTCTGGTGCAGGTTGATGCGGAAGCCTGGGTCGAAGGTGCCCTTGATCATGCGCTCGGCATGCACTTCGAGGATCTTCGACGAGGCGAAGCCACCCATCAGCGCTTCACGCACCTTGGCAGGGTCGGCGCCGTTCCTGGCGGCGAACAGCAGGGCTTCGGCCACGGCCTGGATGTTCAGGGCAACGATGATCTGGTTGGCCACCTTGGCAGTCTGGCCGTCGCCGTTGCCACCTACGCGGGTGATGTTCTTGCCCATGGCTTCGAACAGCGGCAGGGTGCGCTCGAAGGCCTTCGGGCAGCCACCGACCATGATGCTCAGGGTCGCGGCCTTGGCACCCACTTCACCACCGGACACCGGGGCGTCCAGGTAGGCAGCGCCAGTGGCCTTGATCTTCTCGGCGAAGGCTTTGGTCGCGGTCGGCGAGATCGAGCTCATGTCGATCACTACCTTGTTCGGGCCTACGCCTTCGGCCACGCCGTTCTCACCGAACAGGACGCTTTCGACCTGGGGGGTGTCCGGCACCATGATGATGATGAACTCGGCTTCCTGGGCCACTTCCTTCGGGTTGGCCAGGGCTACTGCGCCAGCGGCGATCAGGTCGGCCGGGGCCGCGTCGTGGTGGGTGGAAACGAAGATGCTGTGACCTGCTTTCTGCAGGTTCTGCGCCATGGGCTTGCCCATGATGCCGGTGCCGAGGAAACCGATTTTAGCCATGACAATGTGCCTCTTTGTATTTGTTTAACCTGACTGCGGGCCTGCCCTGTGGGAACGGGCTTGTCCCGCGAATGCGATAGCTCAGGCAGTGGTGGTGTCTTTGCGGGCGCTTTCGCGGGGCAAGCCCGCTCCCACATGCGTTTTCAGCCAGCCCAGACCCGCTTCGGTAGTGGTCAGCGGCTTGTACTCCGCGCCCACCCAGCCTTGGTAGCCGATGCGGTCCAGGTGCTCGAACAGGAAGCGGTAGTTGATCTCGCCGGTGCCGGGCTCGTTGCGGCCCGGGTTGTCGGCCAGCTGAATGTGGTTGATCAGCTTCAGGTTGGCTTCCATGGTCCGCGCCAGGTCACCTTCCATGATCTGCATGTGATAGATGTCGTATTGCAGGAACAGGTTGTCGCTGCCCACCTCGGCCTGGATATCCAGGGCTTGCTGGGTGGTGTTCAGGTAGAAGCCCGGAATGTCGCGGGTGTTGATCATTTCCATGACCAGGCGGATGCCGGCGGCTTTCAGTTTGTCAGCGGCAAACTTCAGGTTGTCGACGAAGGTCTTGCGCACATCGGCGCACTGCAAGCCTTGCGGGCGGATGCCGGCCAGGCAGTTGACCTGCGTGTTGCCCAGCACCTTGGCGTATTCGATGGCTTTGTCGACCCCGGCGCGGAATTCCGCGACGCGGTCCGGGTGGCAGGCGATGCCACGCTCGCCTTTGGCCCAGTCGCCGGCCGGCAGGTTGAACAACACCTGGGTCAGGCCGTTGGCCTCCAGCTGCTGCTTGATGTCGGCGGCGCTGAAGTCATACGGGAAGAGGTATTCGACGCCGCTGAAACCAGCGTCGGCGGCAGCCTTGAAGCGGGCCAGGAAGTCCTGCTCGGTGAACAGCATGGACAGGTTGGCAGCGAAGCGAGGCATGGTGTGTCTCCTTGCGGTGAAGGCCCCCGGCGCCCCTGCAACAGGGGCCGGCACGGGGGCGTCGGGCGATCAGTCCAGCAGCGAGATGGCGGTTGGCGCGTCGTTGCCGACCAGGGCCAAGTCTTCGAATTCGTTGACCGCGTTGATCTCGGTGCCCATGGAAATGTTGGTGACGCGCTCGAGAATCACTTCGACCACCACCGGCACGCGGAACTCTTCAGCCATCTTCTGCGCCTTGAGCAGGGCTGGGGCGATGTCTGCCGGCTCGAACACGCGGATGGCCTTGCAGCCCAGGCCCTCGACCACGGCAACGTGGTCGACACCATAGGTAGCGGCGTCGGTGGCGTTGATGTTCTCGAACGCCAGTTGTACACAGTAATCCATGTCGAAGCCACGCTGTGCCTGACGGATCAGGCCAAGGTAGGCGTTGTTCACCAGCACGTGCACGTACGGCAGGTTGAACTGCGCGCCCACCGCCAGTTCTTCGATCATGAACTGGAAGTCGTAGTCACCCGACAAGGCGACCACCTTGCGTTTCGGGTCGGCCTTGACCACGCCCAGGGCGGCAGGGATGGTCCAGCCCAGCGGGCCAGCCTGGCCGCAGTTGATCCAGTGGCGTGGCTTGTACACGTGCAGGAACTGCGCACCGGCGATCTGCGACAGGCCGATGGTGCTGACATAGCAGGTGTCCTTGCCGAACACCTGGTTCATTTCTTCGTAGACGCGCTGCGGCTTGACCGGCACGTTGTCGAAGTGGGTCTTGCGCTGCAGGCTGGCCTTGCGTTGCTGGCAGTCTTCCAGCCAGGCCCTGCGGCACTTCAGCTTGCCAGCGGCCTTCCACTCGCGGGCCACTTCGAGGAACACGTCCAGCGCCTTGCCGGCGTCGGAAACGATACCCAGGTCCGGGGTGAACACGCGGCCGATCTGGGTCGGTTCGATGTCGACATGGATGAACTTGCGGCCTTCGGTGTAGACGTCGACCGAGCCGGTGTGGCGGTTGGCCCAGCGGTTACCGATGCCGAACACCAGGTCGGATTTCAGCAGGGTGGCGTTGCCGTAGCGGTGCGAGGTCTGCAGGCCGACCATGCCGACCATCTGCGCGTGGTCGTCCGGGATGGTGCCCCAGCCCATCAGGGTCGGGATGACCGGCACGCCGGTCAGTTCGGCGAACTCGACCAGCTTGTCGCTGGCGTCGGCGTTGATGATGCCACCGCCGGCGACCAGCAACGGACGCTCGGCGTCATTGAGCAGGGCCAGAGCCTTTTCGGCCTGTACGCGGGTGGCGGACGGCTTGTGCACGGGCAGCGGCTCGTAGGCGTCGATGTCGAATTCGATCTCGGCCATTTGCACGTCGAACGGCAGGTCGATCAATACCGGGCCTGGGCGGCCGGTGCGCATTTCATAAAAGGCTTTCTGGAACGCATATGGCACCTGGCCTGGCTCCAGAACGGTAGTGGCCCACTTGGTCACCGGCTTGACGATGTTGGTGATGTCGACTGCCTGGAAGTCTTCCTTGTGCAGGCGAGCGCGCGGCGCCTGGCCAGTGATGCAGAGGATCGGGATGGAGTCGGCCGAGGCACTGTACAGGCCGGTGACCATGTCGGTGCCGGCCGGACCGGAGGTACCGATGCATACGCCGATGTTGCCCGGATTGGCGCGGGTGTAGCCCTCGGCCATGTGCGAGGCGCCTTCGACGTGGCGAGCGAGGACGTGATCGATGCCACCGACTTTCTTCAGGGCCGAGTACAACGGGTTGATGGCAGCCCCCGGGATGCCGAACGCGGTATCTACACCTTCACGGCGCATGACCAGAACGGCTGCATCGATTGCTCTCATTTTGCTCATGGTTTGTGCCTCATCGATTTTGTAATTGTATACAACTTGTTTTGCGCCAGAGTGTATTCATGGCTGGCCGCTCAGGTCAACGGGTTTTCGTCGGTAGGGGATGCTTTCCTTCGAGCGCCCGAGAAAACGGGCGTTTGCGCTATCGCATACGATCGTTTCAAAATAGTGTATACAAAAACACATCCTGTTGTGTTCTATTGGTTCTATTGGTTTCAACTGCCCTCAGGGCTTCTCACAACAAGAAGAGGACCTTTCCATGAACGCTTTGAACCTGAAAGTCGCGGTCAGCCTGGTGAACGCCGCGCTGGCGGCGGGCCGCAAGATCAATGCTGCGCCACTGACCGTGGCAGTGCTGGATGTTGGCGGGCACTTGCTGGCGCTGCAACGCGAGGACGGTGCCAGCCTGATTCGCCCGCAGGTAGCTACCGGCAAGGCCTGGGGCGCGATCGCCCTGGGCAAGGGCTCGCGCTTGCTGGCGCTGGATGCGCAGCAACGGCCAGCGTTCTTTGCCGCGCTGAACGGCTTGGGTGAACGGCCGGTGGTGCCGGCGCCGGGCGGCGTGCTGGTGCGTGATCAGGACGGCAAGGTGCTGGGTGCGGTGGGGATAAGCGGCGATACCTCGGATATCGACGAGCAGTGTGCGATCAGTGCGATCGAGGAGGTGGGGTTGCGGGCGGATGCGGGTGTAGCAGCCTAATTCTCTATTGGCTGTTCCGGCCTATTCGCGGGTGAACCCGCTCCCACAGGATCATCGCAGGCTTGAAGCGCGTGGTATCCCTGTGGGAGCGGGTTCACCCGCGAAGAAGCCTGCGCCCGGGGTCAGGCCACCTCGGGCTCACAACCCTTGAGCACCATGCGGATGATGGTTTCGGCTGCCGCGTCATAATCGCTGTCGGCCAGCTTGGCCTTGCCGGTGACCGCCGAAATCTGCCAGTCGAAATCGGCATAGGTCTGGGTCGCTGCCCAGATGCTGAACATCAGGTGATGCGCGTCGACATGGGCGATCTGGCCGCGGTCGATCCAGCGCTGGATACATTCGATGTTGTGCCGGGCCTGCTCGTTCAGCTGCGCCACCTGGTTTGGCGAGAGGTGCGGGGCGCCGTGCATGATCTCGCTGGCGAACACCTTGGACGCATGCGGCAGGTCGCGCGAAATGCGGATCTTCGAGCGAATGTAGGCACTCAGCACTTCTTTCGGGTCACCCTCGGCATTGAACGGGGTCGACGCCTGCATGATCGGCGCGATGATGCTTTCCAGCACCTCGCGGTAGAGGTTGTCCTTGGACTTGAAGTAGTAATACACGTTCGGCTTGGGCAGGCCCGCCTTGGCCGCGATATCGCTGGTCTTGGTGGCGGCGAAGCCCTTGTCGGCGAATTCCTCGCTGGCCGCGCGCAGGATTAGTTCCTTGTTGCGCTCGCGAATGGTGCTCATGGTCAGGGATCTTCCTCGTGTCTGGCCACCTCTAAGAGGGATCGGGCATGGTAGCACCGGGCTCGACGGGGGCTCAAGGCAGCGGCTTTGGGCTAGAATCGGCAGCATTCATTCATCCGGAAGCAGACAAACATGGCAGGAAGCAGTCTACTGGTACTGATCGACGACATCGCCACGGTGCTCGATGACGTCTCGCTGATGACCAAGGTAGCGGCAAAAAAGACCGCAGGTGTGCTGGGCGATGACCTGGCGCTGAACGCCCAGCAGGTCACCGGTGTGCGTGCCGACCGCGAGCTGCCGGTGGTGTGGGCGGTGGCCAAAGGGTCGCTGCTGAACAAGGCCATCCTGGTACCGGCGGCGCTGTTGATCAGTGCGTTCATTCCCTGGGCGGTGACGCCGTTGCTGATGCTGGGCGGAGCCTACCTGTGCTTCGAGGGCTTCGAGAAGCTGGCGCACAAGTTCCTGCACAGCAAGGCGGAGGACGAGGCGCAGCACGAGGCGCGCAAGGAGGCGTTGGCGGATGCCAACGTTGACCTGGTGGCGTACGAGAAGAGCAAGATCAAGGGCGCGGTGCGCACCGACTTCATTCTTTCCGCGGAAATCATCGCCATTACCCTGGGCATCGTCGCCGACGCGCCGTTGAGCCAGCAAGTCATCGTGCTGGCGGGCGTTGCGGTGGTCATGACCATCGGCGTGTACGGGCTGGTGGGTGGTATCGTCAAGCTTGATGACCTCGGGCTGTGGATGACGCGCAAGGCATCCCGCCTGGCCCAGGCAGTGGGTAACGGCATCTTGCGGGCTGCGCCGTACATGATGAAGAGCCTGTCGGTGATCGGCACTGCGGCGATGTTCCTGGTTGGCGGCGGGATCCTGGTACATGGCATCGCGCCGTTGCATCACGCCATCGAGGCGTTCAGCGAAGGGCGTGGCGGGGCATTGACCGTGGCGCTGCTGAACGGCGGTGTCGGGGTTGTGGCCGGTGCCGTGGTGCTAGCTGTGGTGGGCATTGCGGGGAAGCTGTGGCGGGCGCTTCGGCCGGCCACCTGAGTTGCATGGCCGGGGGCTTTGCCCCGGTTCGCGGGCAAGCCCGCTGCCACAGGGAATACACAGTTTGCGCAACCTGTGCCGTACCTGTAGGAGCGGCCTTGTGCCGCGAAGGGCTGTCCAGCAGCCCCTATGCTCCGATCAGAAGTGCACCTTCACCAGGAAGCTCATGGTGTTCTGGTCAGTGGTAAAGGCATCGGAATCCTTGATGCCGTACTTGTTCTTCCAGTAGTCGTACTCCACGCCCACGTACAGCTGCTTCTCACCCAGGTGCAAGGCCTTGCCCAGGTCGTACTTGATCTGCGGGTTGAAGTGCAGGTTGGCCTGGTAAGTGCCGCGACGGTTCTCGTCGTTGTCCACCACCCAGTCCATGAAGCCGTCGATCAGCACGTCGGAGGAACCGACCGGGATGGTGTACGACCACACCGGGGTAATCTGCCACACGTTGTCGCCGGCACGGCTGCCATCGGTGGTGCGGTTGTAGAAGTTCAGCTGGAAGTAGTCGAAGCCGGGGATGGCCAGGTCGAAGCCAGGGCCGATCAGGTACGCCTCGGTGTCACCCTCGCCAAATTCGTAGGTCATCGCCAGCAACACGTCCTTGACCGGGCCGAACTCGAGCTTCTGGTCGAAGATCTTGCCGAAGGACAGGCGTGGGCTGATCTCGCCATAGTAGGTGTTCGGGCCATTACCCGCGTCTTTCTGGCCCTGGTAGAAGATCTTGTCGACGAAGATGAAGTTGTCGCCGTACTTCCAGGCGTCGGCGTGCTCGAAGGTGAGCGTTTGCTGGATCGCCGGGTTGACCTTGAAGTTCTTGCCCCACAGGTAGGTCAGGCTGTTGTTCTGCCATTGCAGCAGGTCGCCGCCGAAGGTGGTGCCGCAGGCCAGCAGGCCGCCGGCGAGGATCAGGCTGTTGATGGTACGCATTGCGAGTTTCGCTCCCTTGTTTGATCTGTTGTCAGCGCGTCATCGCGCTTTTTTTGTCTTTCGAGTCAGTTTTTTTCGATGGGCCACAGCTGTTTGGCAAGGGTTGAGCCAACTTTCCCGGGCTGGCAAAACCTTCCTGCTCGACTTCGTTCTGAACGGATGAAAAGGGTCTTTCAGGCTGGCAACACGTTGGCCAACCGCCCGTATTCATTGACTGAGCGGTCAGTAAACGCAGGCAGAATCCGTTCTGCCCTGATCGAGGGGGCGCGCAGATTACTGGCTTGCGCGCCTTGCCTCAAGTGCTCCGTCCTGGAGCGCGACGGACCAAACTTGTGCGTTTGGTCAGTTTTTTAGAAGTGCACCTTGACCAGTGCACTGGTGACGCTCTGGTTGCTGTCGACGTTGTCCTGGCTGTCGATGCCGTACTTGTCCTTCCAGTAGCTGTACTCGATGCCCACGTACAGCTGCTTGGCGCCCAGGCCAAGGGCTTTGCCGAGGTCGTACTTGACCTGCGGGTTGAATTGCAGGTTGGCGTGGTAGGTACCGCGACGGGTCTGGTCATTGTCCACCACCCAGTCCATGTAACCGTCGATCAGAATGTCGGATTTGCCCACAGGCACGGTGTATGACCACGCCGGGGTGATCTGCCAGACGTTGTCACCGGGGCGGCTGCCTTCGGTGTTACGCAGGTAGAAATTCAGGGTGAAATAGTTGAAGCCGGGGATCGCCAGGTCGAAGCCGGGGCCTATCAGGTACGCCTCGTTGTCGCCCTCGCCGCGCTCATAGGTCATGGCCACCAGCACATCCTTGATCGGGCCCAGTTCAAACTTGTGACCGGTGATCTTGCCCAGCGACAGGCGCGGGCTGAACTCGCCGTAGTAGCTGGTGACGCCTTTCCCCGGGTCGGCCTTGCCGTTGTAGAAGACTTTATCGACGAACATGAACGTGTCGCCGTACTTCCATTTATTGGCGTGCTCGAAGGTGATCGTCTGCTGGATGCGGGGGTTGACCTTGAAGTCCTTGCCGTACAGGTAGGTCAGGCTTTCGCCGTGCCACTGCAGCCATTCCCCGGCGTGGGCGGGGAGGGTGGCCAGCAGGCTGCTGCCCAGCAAGAGGGACGAGGTGATGCGTTTCATGTCGTGGTTCCCGGACTTATTGTTTTTGTTGGGTTTTTTTGGCGCACAGGCGCCCCGGGCGGCCCATTCCGGCGGGCCGACGGTGCAGCGTTTACGACCAGGACGAGGCAGGGGCGGCAGTGCGCCGCCCCCTGTTGCTCCAGGGCGGCTTGTTTCAGTGCTGGTGGCAGGCGTTGTGCGCCGCGCGATCGGCACCGCCGAGGATGTTGAACAGCACGTTCAGCACCAGGGCGCTGACCGTGGCCATGGCAATGCCACTGTGGGTGATAGGTTCCATCCACTGCGGCATCTGGGCGAAGAACTCCGGGCGCACCACGGGAATCAGCCCGAAGCCGACGCTCACGGCAACCAGCAACTGGTTGCGACGGTCGCCGATGTCCGCCTCCTGCAAGATCTTGATCCCGGTGGCGGTAACCATGCCGAACATGGCGATGGAGGCGCCGCCCAGTACCGCCGGCGGGATCGAGGCAATCAGGAAGGCCGCCTTGGGCAGCAGGCTGAGCAGGATCAGCAGCGCGCCGGCCACCACGGTGACATAGCGGCAGCGTACCCCGGTCATCTGCACCAGGCCGATGTTCTGGGCGAACGAGGAATGGGTGAAGGTGTTGAAGAAGCCGGCGACGAAGGATGCTCCGGCGTCGCACAACAGGCCGCGGCGCAGCATGCCCGGGGTAACTTCGCGGCCGGTCACCTTGCCCAGCGCCAGGAACATGCCGGTGGACTCGACGAAGATGATCACCACCACCAGGCACATGGACAGGATCGGTGCCAGGCTGAAGGTCGGCATGCCGAAGTGCAGTGGGGTGACCACTTGCAGCCACGGTGCCTGGCTCAGGCCCGACAGGTCGACCATGCCGATGGCGCCGGCCAGGATGTAGCCCAGGCCCATGCCTACCAGCACCGACACGTTGACCCAGAATCCACGCATGAAACGGTTGATCAGCAGGATCACCGCCAGCACCAGGCCGGCCACCAACAGGAAGATCGGCGCACCGAAGGTGCCTGCCTGCTGGCCGCCACCGGCCCAGTTGACCGCCACCGGGAACAGCGACAGGCCGATCGAGGTGATCACCGTGCCGGTGACCAGAGGCGGGAAGAACCGTACGACCTTGGACATGAACGGCGCGATCAGCATGCCGAAGAACCCGGCGGCGATGGTCGCGCCGAAGATCCCCTGCAGGCCCACCCCGGGCATGCCGGCCATGGCCACCATGCTGCCGACGGCAGCGAAACTGGCCCCCATCATCACCGGCATGCGGATGCCCACCGGGCCGATACCGAATGACTGGATGATGGTGGCGACACCCGCCACCAGCAGGTCGGCATTGATCAGGAAAGCGACTTCTTCACGGGACAGCCCGGCGGCCTGGCCGATGATCAGCGGCACGGCGATCGCGCCACCGTACATCAGCAGGACATGTTGCAGACCAACCAGGATCAATTGGAGCAGGGGCAAGGGCTCTCGCGGCGGCGCAACAGGGATATACGCCTTGCGTGACTCGGACATGCAGCACCTCGAGTTTTGTTTTTATTCTCGGATCCAAGCGCCGGCACCAGGCGGCAGGCTCACGCTGAGCCTGGGGTGCCGCCTGGGGGCTGACGCTCGATGCTTGCTTGTTGCGTGAATCTTCAGGTTCGAGGCCGGGCGTGCCGGCCTCTTTGCGGGTAATCCCGCTTCCACAGGAAGCGGTGTTGCCCCGACAGTGGTGTTTCAGTTGACCGGCGCGCCTTTGGCGATCCAGTCACCGACGAGCTTGCGCTCTTCGGTGGTCATCTGGGTGATGTTGCCCAGCGGCATGATCTGGCTGGCGACCGCTTGCGCCTGGATGCGCGCGGCCTGGGCCTGGATCTGCTGCGGGGTGTCGAACATCACGCCAGCAGGCGCGCTGCTGAACAGTGGGCTGGTCGGCTTGGACGAGTGGCACACGGTGCAGCGTTCCTGGATGACATTGTGGATCTTGTCGAAGCTCTCGCCGCCTGCCTGGGCCGTGCCCTGGGCTGGGGCTTCGGCGGGCGCGGCAGGCGCTGCGGCAGCCTTGGCGGCGTCCTCGGCACGTTGCTCGGCAGCGGTCTTGCCACCCACAGCGGTCGCCGGCAGCGGCTGGTACTCGATCTGCGCTGCGGCCTGGTCAGGGCTGATGGCCATTGGCTTGGGGCCGGTCACGTAGGCCAGGCAGATCATCGCCAGGGCACCGACCGGCAGGGTCCAGGCGTACTTGTTGCTGTCATGGCGGGTGTTGAAGTAGTGGCGGATGAGGACCGCGGCTACTGCAATGCCGGCCAGGATCAGCCAGTTGTACTGGCTACCGTAGGTGCTCGGGAAGTGGTTGCTGATCATGATGAACAGCACCGGCAGGGTGAAGTAGTTGTTGTGGCGCGAGCGCAGCAGGCCTTTTGCCGGCAGTACCGGGTCGGGCGTCTGGTTGTTCTCGATCGCCGCCACCAGCTGGCGCTGGGCCGGCATGATGATGCGGAACACGTTACCGACCATGATGGTGCCGATGATCGCGCCAGTGTGCAGGTACGCACCACGGCCGCTGAACACCAGGCTGAAGCCCCAGCAGGCGGCGATGATCAGCACGAACAGCACGGCACCGAGCAGCGCTGGCTTCTTGCCCAGGGGCGAGTCGCACAGGAAGTCGTAGATGAACCAGCCGGCGATCAGCGAGCCGATACCGATGGCCACGCCTTCGGCGCCGCTCAGGGTGCTGCCAGGGGCCAGCAGATACAGCGTCGGGTTCCAGTAGAACACCACGCACAGCAGGGCGATACCGGACATCCAGGTGAAGTAGGCTTCCCATTTGAACCAGTGCAGGTTCTCGGGCATTTTCGGTGGTGCGAGCTTGTACTTCTCAAGGTGATAGATACCACCGCCGTGTATTGCCCAGAGATCACCCGACAACCCATCGCGCGGGTTGCTTCGGTTCAGGTGGTTCTCCAGCCAGACGAAGTAGAACGATGCACCGATCCAGGCTACGCCGGTGATCATGTGAACCCAGCGAATGCTCAGGTTCAGCCATTCGTGAAGGTGTGCTTCCACAGTATGTACCTCTTGCCGGTCACCCGCTCAGGCTGGGCCGTTGCATGACCGACCTTTTCTTATTGGTGGGGATTGAGGATCAGCATCTGTTCCTCGGTGAAGTAATGCTCGTCGCAGTTGTTGCCAGAACCGCTGCGATCAACCACCAGGAAGTCATCCCGCTTTTCGATCGTCAGCACCGGGTGGTGCCAGACGCCGCGATGGTAATTAACGCCCTGCCTGCCATTACTGCGGAAGGCCCGGACCAAGCCTGATACAGGTGCATCGCCAACCGGCGCGACCACGATCAGAAAGGGTTTGCCGAGCAGCGGGATGAAAGCCTGGCTGCCCAGCGGATGGCGTTCCAGCATGCGCACGGTCAGCGGCATGTCCAGCGCGTCGGCGCGGAAGATGCTGATGATCGCCTTGTCTTCAGGCTCGGCGGTTTCCACCGTGGCGAGCTTGTGGAAGCGCATGGTCGAGCCGTTGTTGATCATGAAGTGGTCGCTGCCATCGGTTTCGATCACGTCTCCGAAGGGGGCGAAGGCTTCTTTGCTCAGGGGCTCGATCATCAGGGTGCGCATGCGGATATCTCTTCTATGTTCGTTGTTCTGGTTCAGGTTCAAGCGTTGCCGCGCCGGTTACAGCTGCAGCAGGCGGAACAGGGCGATCAGGTTGATCTGCGCCAGGGCTTCCTTGAATTCGGCATCGGCGTCGTTGTGGATGCGCTTTTCGAAAGCGGCGAGAATCTGGTGCCGGTTGCTGCCTTTTACCGCCATGATGAACGGGAACTGGAATTTGGCCTTGTAGGCATCGTTCAGCTCGGTGAAACGGGCGAATTCTTCCGCGGTGCACTGGTGGATACCGGCGCCGGCCTGCTCGTTGGTGCTCGACTCGGTCAGTTCGCCCTGGATGGCAGCCTTGCCAGCCAGGTCCGGGTGCGCGTTGATCAGCGCCAGCTGCTCGGCGTGGCTGGCGCTGAGCAGGATGTCGCTCATGCGCTGGTGCAGCGCCTCGATTTCGTCCAGTTCAGCCAGCTGGCCCAGGTCGTAGGCCTTTTCCGCAACCCAGGGCGAGTGCTCGTAGATGTCGGCGAAGGCCTTGACGAAGGCTTCACGGTCCAGGGCGGATGGCTTGAGGGTCTTGAAGGCGGTCATCAGGCGTTCTCTTTCTGGTACGGGTGGGTGGTGTGCCAGTGGCGGGCGATGTCCACGCGACGGGCGAACCAGACCCGGTCATGGCTTTTGGCGTAGTCGACGAAGCGCTTCAGCGCGGCCAGGCGCGCCGGGCGACCGACCAGGCGGCAGTGCAGGCCGATAGACAGCATCTTCGGTGCTTCGGCGCCCTCGGCGTACAGCACATCGAAAGCGTCCTTGAGGTACTGGAAGAACTGCTCGCCGCAGTTGAAGCCCTGTACCTGGGTGAAGCGCATGTCGTTGGTGTCGAGGGTGTAGGGGATCACCAGGTGCGGCTTGCCGGTGGGGTTGTTCGGCTCCCAGTAGGGCAGGTCGTCATCATAGGTGTCGCTGTCGTAGAGGAAGCCGCCTTCTTCCATCACCAGGCGGCGGGTATTCGGGCCGGTGCGGCCGGTGTACCAGCCCAGCGGGCGTTCGCCGGTGATTTCGGTGAGGATGCGGATGGCTTCGAGCATGTGCTCGCGCTCCTGGGCCTCGTCCATGTACTGGTAGTCGATCCAGCGGTAGCCGTGGCTGCAGATCTCATGGCCGGCTTCGACCATGGCGCGGATCACGTCGGGGTGGCGCTGGGCGGCCATGGCTACGGCGAAGATGGTCAGCGGTACGCCGCTGTCCTTGAACAGCTTCAGCAGGCGCCACACGCCGGCGCGGCTGCCGTACTCGTAGAGCGATTCCATGCTCATGTTGCGCACGCCCTGCAGCGGCTGGGCAGCGACCATTTCGGAGAGGAACGCTTCGGATTCCTTGTCCCCGTGCAGAATGTTACGTTCGCCGCCTTCTTCATAATTGAGGACGAAAGACAGCGCGATGCGAGCGTTGCCCGGCCATTGCGGGTGAGGAGGGTTGTTGCCGTAACCGATCAGGTCGCGAGGATAGTCAGCGCTCACTGCAGTCTTCCTTCTTGTGCGTTTGTGCGGGGTGGGCGGACCGCGTCGGGATGTCGCACCACCGGATGGGCTGATTGTATACAACTTCTGAAATCTTTTGTAAGCCTGTTTTTCCGCATTTCTTCCCTTTTGTCGCTTGGCAGCGGCTGAAGCATGTACTGCAAGAAACCTGCCTGATTGGTCAGCTTGTGACGTTGACGTCGGCTCGGAACCTGAGTTGCCTATGTATTTACGACCAAAGGAATGTGACTGGATACGAAACGCCCGGCGAAGCGGATTGGTTCAAAAAATTGTGTACAATCCGCCGCTCAAATGTCTTAATGGTGTCCTTCCCGCGCAGCGACGGTCTTTGCCGTGATGCTGGCCGTGTATTTTTTGCCCACAGATTGAACAAGAGGCGACAAGCAATGGGACGTTTGACCACACACGTACTGGATGCCGCGCATGGCTGCCCGGGCAGCTCGATCAAGGTCGAGCTGTACCGTGTCGAAGGCCAGCAGCTCGAACTGGTGACTACTGCCCTGACCAACAGCGATGGCCGCGTCGACGCGCCGCTGCTGCAGGGTGACGACTACCGCACCGGCGTCTACCAGTTGCAGTTCAGCGCCGGCGATTACTACCGCGCCCGCGGTGTGCAGCTGCCAGCCCAGGCGTTCCTGGATGTTGTCGTGCTGCGTTTTGGCATTGACCAGCAGCAAGAGCACTACCACGTACCACTGCTGATCTCGCCGTACAGCTATTCGACCTATCGTGGAAGCTAGTTGGTCGCTAGAAGAATCTTCGTAGGTCCTTGGCCCGCTCTCACACTGGCGGGCTTTTTTTCGTCTGTTGGAAAGTGATGTGGTGGGGTTTAGAGGAGTGGCGCCTGTGAGATCGAGCGCCGCCCGCGCGGCGCATCGCGAGCTGCGCTCGCTCCTTCGTTTGATTCAGGCCAGTAAAGCCTGTGACAGGCGCGCGACCGCCTGGTTGGTGCGACGCGATATCCCGTCATGCGCCAAGGCGTACGCGCGCAAATCCCCCAGGAATAACTGGCCCGAAACAACCGTAGGAGCGAGCGCAGCTCGCGATGCGCCGCGCGGGCGGCGCTCGATCTCACAGGCGCCAGATCTACTGCGACAAACCAACAAAAAGGGCGCCGAAGCGCCCTTGGTCGCTGCAGCAGGGGTTCAGAGGAACACGAACTTGGCAATGAAGATTGCGCACAGTACCCACAGGCTGGCGGAAATTTCCTTGTACTTGCCGGTACCCGCCTTCAGCGCCACGTAGCTGATGAAGCCCAGGGCGATACCATCGGCGACGGAGAAGGTCAGCGGCATCATTATCACCGTGACGATTGCCGGGATGCTGTCGGTAGCTTCGTCCCAATGAATGTGGGCCATGCTGCCCATCATCAGCATCGCCACGTAAATCAGCGCGCCGGCAGTCGCATAAGCGGGAATCATTCCGGCCAATGGCGCGAAGAACATCGCGGCAATGAACAGCACGCCGACCACCACTGCCGTCAGCCCGGTGCGGCCACCTGCGGCAACCCCTGCAGCACTCTCCACATAGCTGGTCACCGGCGGTACACCGACCACGGCACCGAACACGCTCGAAGCACTGTCGGCCTTCAGCGCCCGCGACAGATTCTCGATGCGCCCGTCCGGCGCCACCAGGTTGGCCCGCTGCGCCACGCCCATCAAGGTGCCGGCCGTGTCGAACATATGCACGAAGAGAAATGCCAGCACCACGCTGATCATGCTGACGTTGAACACCCCGGCCACATCCATGGCCATCCAGGTCGGGGCCAGGCTCGGTGGCATCGATATCACCCCGCCGAACTTGACCAGGCCCAGGCCCCAGCCCGCCAGGGTGACGCCGATGATGCTGATCAGGATTGCACCGAACACCCGTTTGTAGCTGAGGATGGCGATCAGCAGGAAGCACAGCGCCGCCAGCAGCGGCCCCGGCTCGTGCAGCGAGCCCAGCTTGATCAGGGTGGCAGGGCTGTCGACGATGATGCCTGCGGTTTTCAGGCCGATCAGCCCGAGAAACAGTCCGACGCCGGCCCCCATGGCATGGCGCAGGCTGACCGGGATGCTGTTGAGCAACCATTCGCGCACTTTCGACAAGGTCAGGAACATGAACAGCACGCCCGAGACGAACACCGCGCCGAGTGCCGTTTCCCAGTTGTAGCCCATGGTGCCGACCACGGTGTAGGTGAAGAAGGCGTTGAGACCCATGCCGGGGGCCAGGCCCACCGGCCAGTTGGCATACAGGCCCATCAACAGGCAGCCCAGCGCGGCGGCGATGCAGGTGGCGACGAAGGCGGCGCCGTGGTCGATGCCGGCGTCGGCCATGATGTTGGGGTTGACGAAGATGATGTAGGCCATGGTGATGAAGGTAGTCACCCCGGCGATCATTTCGGTCCTGACGGTACTGCCGTGTTGCTTGAGTTTGAAAATCCGCTCCAGCCAGCTCGTTTCGAGCGGTGGGGCGAGATCCAGCGTAGGGGCTTCGGATTTGCGGCTTTCCACAGCAGGTACTCCTCAAGTCTTTCTTGTTGTTCTTGGGCCCGGTTCCTGCGCAATGCACTTGGCGGCCCCGCGAGGGAAGGCAGACGTCTGACCGCTTTTGTTGACTTGCAGGTCAAGAAGTTGCTCGGTGGATTATGCTTTTGTGTACAAAGAATGCAAATAATGTTTTATCTTTTGTGCGCGCAATGTGGCGTACAACGGCTATATAGGTAAAAGGCCACCTGCAGAATCGGCTCAGCCTGTGTACAATGGCGCCATACTTTCCTTCGTGCCTCGAGAGCCCATGAACGAACAGCTGCAACCTCTGAAGAAACCTGCGCGCAACGGCAAGGCCGGCCGCAGTGGTACCCAGGACGACATCGTCTACGCGCATATCTTCGAGGCGATCCTCGAACAGCGTCTGGCTCCGGGCACCAAGTTGAGCGAGGAAGCGCTGGGCGAGATCTTCGGCGTCAGCCGCACCATCATCCGCCGCGCCTTGTCGCGCCTGGCCCACGAGAGCGTGGTGCTGCTGCGGCCAAACCGTGGCGCGGTGGTGGCCAGCCCCACCGTGGAAGAAGCCCGTCAGGTGTTCTTCTCACGGCGCATGGTCGAGCGGGCCATCACCGAGCTGGCGGTGCAGCACGCCACGCCAGAGCAGCTCAACGAACTGCGGCAGATGGTGCGTGACGAGCGCGACAGTTTCTCCCGTGGTGACCGGGGCGCCGGCATCCGTCTGTCCGGCGAGTTCCACCTCAAGCTGGCAGAGGCTGCGGGTAACGCGCCACTGGTCAGCTTCCAGCGCAGCCTGGTGTCGCAGACCTCGCTGATCATTGCCCAGTACGAAAGCGGCAACCGCTCGCACTGCTCGTATGACGAGCACATGCAACTGATCGATGCCATCGAAGCGCGTGACGCCGAGCAGGCCGTGAGCCTGATGATGCACCACATGGACCACATCGACAGCAAGCTGAATCTGGACGAGGAAAGCGCCTCGGACGACCTGCATGCGGTGTTTTCGCACTTGCTGAAAAAGCCCAAGGTGGCCGCCAAGGGTTGATCGTTTGCCTGAATGAACGAAGGGGCCGCTTGCGGCCCCTTTCTGTTATCAGCGCTGGTGCACGCAACGCCCGGCGGCGTAGGTTTCGCGCACGGTGCGATCATCGCCCAAGGTGGTAAGCACGAACAGCGTCTCTTCAATGCTGTTGGACTGCTGGATACGGTAGTCCAGCAACGGCGTGGCCTTGTAGTCCAGCACCACGAAGTCGGCATCGTTACCCGGGCGCAGGCTGCCGATGCGGTCGTCGAGACGCAGCGCACGGGCGCCGCCCAGGGTGGCCAGGTACAGCGACTTGTACGGGTGCAGGCGCGCGCCCTGCAGCTGCATCACCTTGTACGCTTCGTTGAGGGTGTTGAGCAGCGAGAAGCTGGTGCCGGCGCCGACGTCGGTGCCCAGCCCCACATTGACCTTGAAGCGTTCGGCCTGGGGCAGGTTGAACAGGCCGCTGCCGAGGAACAGGTTGGAGGTGGGGCAGAAGGCCACGGCCGAGCCGGTCTCGGCCAGGCGCTGGCATTCCTCGTCGCACAGGTGCACGCCGTGGGCGAACACCGAGCGCTCGCCCAGCAGCTGGAAGTGGTCGTACACGTCGAGGTAGCCCTTCTGCTCGGGGAACAGCGACTTGACCCAATCGATTTCCTTGAGGTTTTCCGACAGGTGCGTGTGCATGTACACGCCCGGGTGTTCCTTGAGCAACTGGCCGGCGAGGGTCAGCTGTTGTGGGGTGCTGGTCGGGGCGAAGCGCGGGGTGACGGCATAGTGCAGACGGCCCTTGCCATGCCAGCGCTCGATCAGGGCCTTGCTTTCGGCGTAGCCAGACTCGGCGGTGTCGGTCAGGTAGTCCGGGGCGTTACGGTCCATCATCACCTTGCCGGCGATCAGGCGCAGGTCGAGGCGCTCGGCCTCTTCGAACAGCGCGTTGACCGATTCCGGGTGCACGCTGCCGAACACCAGCGCAGTGGTGGTGCCGTTGCGTAGCAGTTCCTTGAGGAAGATCTTCGCGACCTGATCGGCGTGATCCTTGTCGGCAAACTGCTTTTCGCAAGGGAAGGTGTAGGTATTCAGCCAGTCCAGCAGCTGTTCGCCGTAGGAACCGATCATGCCGGTCTGCGGGAAGTGGATATGGGTGTCGATGAAGCCTGGGGTGATCAACGCGTCCTGGTAGTGCTCGACCGGGATGTCGGCATCCAGGCTCGGCAGCAGTTCGCTGGCATGGCCAACGGCACGGATACGGCCATCGTCGACCACCAGCAGGCCGTCCTCGAAATACTCATGGGAAGCTTCCAGGCCTACCTCGGCCGGGTCGGCGATGCTGTGCAGGATGGCGGCACGGTAGGCTTTGCGGGTAACGGTCATAACACACTCGTCAATGGGCTTGGCTGCGCCGGGAGGGCGGCAGCAACTGGGCAATGGGGCCGGCATTGGCCGCAGCGTCGTGCTGGCCGAAGCAGGCGTTGTAGGTGGCGATGATTTCGGCGGCGATGGACACGGCGATCTCGATGGGCAGCTTGCCCTTGACCTCGGCCAGGCCCATCGGGCAGCGCATGCGCGCCAGCACGGCATTGTCGTAGCCGCGTTCGCGCAGGCGGTGTTCGAACTTGACCCGTTTGGTCTTCGAGCCGATCAGGCCGAACCAGGTGAAGTCGTTGCGCTTGAGGATGGCCGCGGTCAGCTCCAGGTCGAGCTGGTGGTTGTGGGTCATGACGATGCAGTAGCAGCCCGGTGGCAGGCTGGCGACTTCGTCGACCGGTTCTTCGCTGACCACCTTGGTTACCCCGTCGGGCACCCGGGCCGGGAATTCCTGCTCGCGCGAATCGATCCAGCGCACCCGGCAGGGCAACGCGGCGAGCAAGGGTACCAGAGCGCGGCCGACATGGCCCGCGCCGAACACGGCGATCTGCGCCTGCACCGCGGCCATGGGTTCGAACAGCAGCACGGTGACGCCGCCGCAGCATTGGCCCAGGCTGGCGCCGAGACTGAAGCGTTCCAGGTGCGGGGTACTGCGTTGCTCCTCCAGCATCTGCCGGGCGATGTGCAGCGCCTTGTATTCCAGATGGCCGCCGCCGATGGTGTCGAACAGGCCGGTGGCGCTGACAACCATTTTCGAGCCAGCGTTGCGCGGGGTCGAGCCGCGCTCCTCGATGATGGTGACCAGCACGCAGGCTTCGCCACGGGACTGGTGGTCGGCAAGGGCGTTGATCCATTGGTGCATGATGCAACCTCTCTAAGCCATGCTGCAGATCCTGTGGGAGCGGGTTTACCCGCGAATGCGGCGCTGAAGCCATTATCGCATTCGCGGGTAAACCCGCTCCTACAGGCCCCTGCATTGTCAATGAGGCACGGTTTCCAGTTCCGGCTCGGCAGGTTGCGCCGCAGCCACCGCCTTGCGCATCTGCTCGCAACCCCACAACACCCGCTCCGGTGTTGCCGGTGCATCGATGGCCGGCTGCACGCGGTAGTCGGCGATGCTGGCCACGGCGTCCTTGATCGCGCACCAGGCCGCGATGCCGAGCATGAACGGCGGCTCACCCACGGCCTTGGAATGGAATACGGTGTCCTCCGGGTTCTTGCGGTTTTCCACCAGTTTCACCCGCAGGTCCAGCGGCATGTCGGCCACGGCCGGGATCTTGTAGCTGGCCGGGCCGTTGGTCACCAGCTTGCCCTTGGCGTTCCACACCAGTTCTTCGCTGGTCAGCCAGCCCATGCCCTGGATGAAGCCGCCTTCCACCTGGCCAATGTCGATGGCCGGGTTCAGCGAAGCGCCCACGTCGTGCAGGATATCGGCGCGCAGCATCTTGTATTCGCCGGTCAGGGTGTCGACGATCACCTCCACGCAAGCGGCGCCGAAGGCAAAGTAGTAGAACGGCCGGCCGCGCGCCTGGTTGCGGTCGTAGTAGATCTTCGGTGTGCGGTAGAAACCAGTGCTGGACAGTGACACCTGGGCGAAGTAGGCCTGCTGCACCAACTGCTCGAAGCTGACGATCTGGTCGCGCACGCGCACATGGCCGTTGCGGAACTCGACGTCTTCCTCGGTTACCTGATAGTGCCGCGCGGCAAACTCGGTCAGGCGCTTCTTGAGGATTTCGGCGGCATTCTGCGCAGCCTTGCCGTTCAGGTCGGCGCCACTGGACGCGGCGGTCGGCGAGGTATTGGGCACCTTGTCGGTATTGGTGGCAGTGATCTGGATACGGCTGAAATCGACCTGGAAGACCTGCGCCACCACCTGGGCGACCTTGGTGTTCAGGCCCTGGCCCATCTCGGTGCCGCCGTGGTTGAGGTGGATGCTGCCGTCGGTATAGATGTGGATCAGCGCACCGGCCTGGTTGAGGAAGGTGGCGGTGAACGAGATGCCGAACTTGACCGGGGTCAGCGCCAGGCCCTTTTTCAGCACCGGGCTGTTGGCATTGAAGCGGCGGATAGATTCGCGGCGCTCGGCATAGTCGCTGCTGGCTTCCAGTTCAGCGGTCATTTCCTCGAGCATGTTGTGCTCGACGGTCTGGTAGTAGTGAGTGACGTTACGCTCGTTCTTGCCGTAGTAGTTGGCCTTGCGCACCGCCAGCGGGTCGCGGCCCAGGTGGCGGGCGATGTGGTCCATCACCTGCTCGATGGCGACCATCCCCTGCGGGCCGCCGAAGCCGCGGTAGGCGGTATTGGACGCGGTGTTGGTCTTGCAGCGGTGGCCGTGCACGGTGGCATCGCCCAGGTAGTAGGCGTTGTCGGAGTGAAACATGGCACGGTCGACGATCGAGCCGGACAGGTCAGGTGAATACCCGCAGTTGCCGGCCAGGTCGAGGTTGATGCCCTGCAAGCGGCCGTCGTCATCGAAGCCCACGTCATACTCGACATAGAAGGGGTGGCGCTTGCCGGTCATGGTCATGTCTTCGACCCTTGACAGGCGCATCTTGGTCGGCTGCCCGGTCAGGCGCGCAATGACGGCACACAGGCACGCCGGGCTGGCAGCCTGGGTTTCCTTGCCGCCAAAACCACCACCCATGCGGCGCATGTCAAGTACCACCTTGTTCATTGGCACATCGAGAACCTCGGCGACCAGCTTCTGCACCTCGGTGGGGTTCTGCGTGGAGCAGTAGACGATCATGCCGCCATCTTCGGTGGGCATTACCGAAGAGATCTGCGTTTCCAGGTAGAAATGCTCCTGGCCACCGATGTGCAGGGTGCCCTGGAGGCGGTGTGGGGCAGTGGCCAGGGCGCCAGCAGCGTCGCCGCGCTGGTGGGTGTGGCTGTCGAGCACGAAGTGTTTCTTGCGCAGCGCTTCGACCACATCCAGCACCGGCTCCAGGTCTTCATACTCGACGATCGCGGCCATCGCCGCACGGCGTGCGGTGTCGAGATCGCGGGCGGCCACGGCGAGCACCGGCTGGCCGAAGTACTCGACCTTGTCGATGGCCAGCAACGGGTCGCCGGCCACCACCGGGCCGATGTCCTTGAGGCCGGGAATGTCTTCATGGGTGATGGCGATGCGCACACCGTCGAAGGCATAGCAGGGCGCGGTGTCGATGCGCAGGATACGCGCATGGGCGCGATCGGAGGTGCGGGCGTAGACGTGCAACTGGTTGGGGAATTCCAGCCGGTCGTCGATGTACACGGCCTCGCCGGACACATGCTTGTCGGCGCTGTCATGCTTGACGCTGCGGCCAACCCCGGTGGTCAGATCCTGGCTGAACAGTTCGGCCATCTCGGCCTGGCTCTTGGCTACGTGATGGTTAGACATAAGCGGTCACCCGGGTTTCGATGTACGGCGTTTGCTGTTCGATGAAGTACTTGCGCAGCAGGTTCTGCGCGGTCAGCAGGCGGTATTCCTTGCTGGCACGGAAGTCGCTGAGCGGGGTGAAGTCTTCGGCCAGGGCCTGGCAGGCACGCTCGATGGTGGCCTGGTTCCATGGCTTGCCGCGCAACGCTGCCTCGCAGGCGCGGGCGCGTTTGGGGATGGCCGCCATGCCGCCGAAAGCGATGCGCACGCCGCTGACCACACCGTCTTCGATGCTCAAGTTGAAGGCGCCACACACCGCGGAGATGTCATCGTCCAGGCGCTTGGATACCTTGTAGGCGCGAAACGCCCAGTCGGAGGTGGCACGCGGCACGATGATCTTCTCGATGAATTCGCTGTCCTGGCGGGCAGTGATGCGGTAGTCGATGAAATAGTCTTCCAGCGCCATCACCCGCTGGCGCTCGCCCTGGCGCAGGACAATCTGCGCGTCCAGGGCAATCAGCAGGGGCGGCGAGTCGCCGATCGGCGAAGCGTTGCCGATATTGCCGCCCAGGGTGCCTTGGTTGCGGATCTGCAGCGAGGCGAAACGGTGCAGCAGGGCGCCGAAGTCGGGGTACTCCTCGTTGAGTGCGCCGTAACAGTCGGTGAGTGGGGTAGCGGCGCCAATCTCCAGGTGGCTGGCGGTTTTCTCGATGCGCTTGAGCTCGGCCACGTGGCCGACGTAGATCATCACCGGCAAGGTCTTGTGGAACTGGGTGACTTCCAGGGCCAGATCGGTGCCGCCGGCCAGCAGCCGCGCCTCGGGGTGCGAGCTGTACAGGTCGGCCAGGTCGGCCACGGTCAGCGGCACCAGGCAGCGTTTGTCGCCGCTGTTCAGCTCACCGGTGTGGGTTGGCGCAATCGCCTTGAGGCGGCTGATGGTCTGCGCCTGCTGGGCATCGAACTGGTCGCGGCACGGCTGCCGGCAGCTCTGCTCGGCGGCTTCGAGGATCGGCCGGTAGCCAGTGCAGCGGCACAGGTTGCCGGCCAGGGCCTCCTGAGCCTGGTGCAGGTCGGGGCCATTGCTGTTCTTCTGCAGGGCGAACAGCGACATGACGAAGCCAGGGGTGCAGAAGCCGCATTGCGAACCATGGCAATCGGCCATGGCCTGTTGCACGCTGTGCAGTTGCCCCTGGTGCTTGAGCCCCTCGACGCTGATCAGTTGCTTGCCGTGCAGCGACGAAACAAACGTCAGGCACGAGTTGAGGCTGCGGTAGCGCAGGCTGTCGTTGCCCTGGTCGTCCTGGGTCAGTTCGCCGACCACCACGGTGCAGGCGCCGCAGTCACCACTGGCGCAGCCCTCCTTGGTGCCAGGTTTGCCCAGGTGCTCGCGCAGGTACTGCAGCACCGTCATGTTCGGGTCCAGGGCATGCTCACTACGCAGCTCCTGGTTGACGAGAAACTGGATCACGGGGATAGCCTCGCAATGGTTTTATTGTTGTTGGGCGGACTCTAAGCAACACCTGTCCTGCTGGTCAATAATTTTCTGACTCGAAGGTCAGGAAATTATGTATGTAGCTGCCCAACGGTTCACATTGCCCATATGCCAAGCATAGATCGCGCCGGGCGCGGGGTTGCCTGGCGGGTCAAATAATCCGCCTGGCCCCTCTGCGCGATTACCGGGCAAGTGCGCTACAATCCGCTGCTTGTGCCCAGTTCACTGATTTTGAAGGACAACCATGACGTTCAAGGCCCCGGACAGCCTCTCCGAGCAGATTGCCGATTACCTGGCCGAACGCATCATCCGCGGCGAGCTGGTGCCAGGCGAGCGTATCCAGGAGCAGAAGGTCACCCAGGCGCTCAACGTCAGCCGTGGCTCGGTGCGTGAAGCGCTGCTGATTCTCGAGCGCCGGCACCTGGTGGCGATCCTGCCGCGCCGCGGTGCCCACGTGACCAAGCTGGACGAGCGCGGCGTACGCAGCCTGTGTGCGCTGATGAGCGAGTTCTACATCCTGCTGGGCAATGCGGTCGCGCAAAAATGGCGCACCGATGCCGACCTGCGCCCGTTCCTGGACATCCAGCAGCGCCTGCAGCGGGCGCATCAGCAGCTCGATATCAAGGCCTTCGTCGCCGACAGTTTCGCGGTCATGCGTGCGGCCTATTCGTTCGCCGATAACCCGTTCCTGCAGGAAACCGTGGAAAACCTGCAGCCAGCCATGAGCCGCGCCTACTACCTGGCGCTGGACCAGCGCCAGGCCAGCATGAGCGATTACCTCGACCTGTTCGCCCGCCTGCTCGACGCCGTGGTCGCCCGCGACCTGCCGCGCATCCGCGAGGTGCTCACCGCCTACTGCCAGCGCAGCTGCGAACTGGTGCTGGCGGCGCTGGCCCGAGTCTGACCGATGCGCCTGAAGTGCATTCGCCTGGCCGGGTTCAAGTCGTTCGTCGACCCGACCATGGTCAATTTCCCCAGCAACATGGCGGCCGTGGTCGGCCCCAACGGCTGTGGCAAGTCCAATATCATCGATGCCGTGCGTTGGGTAATGGGCGAGAGTTCGGCGAAGAACCTGCGTGGCGAGTCGATGACCGACGTCATCTTCAACGGCTCCAGTGGCCGCAAGCCGGTCAGCCAGGCCAGCATCGAACTGGTGTTCGACAACAGCGAAACCACCCTGGTCGGTGAATACGCTGCCTACGCCGAAATCTCGATCCGTCGCAAGGTCACCCGTGACGGGCAGAACAGCTACTACCTCAATGGCACCAAGTGCCGGCGCCGCGACATTACCGATATCTTCCTCGGTACCGGCCTCGGCCCGCGCAGCTATTCGATCATCGAACAGGGGATGATCTCCAAGCTGATCGAGGCCAAGCCCGAGGAGCTGCGCAACTTCATCGAGGAAGCCGCCGGTATTTCCAAATACAAGGAACGCCGCCGCGAAACCGAGAACCGCATCCGCCGCACCCAGGAAAACCTGGCGCGCCTGACCGACCTGCGCGAAGAGCTGGAGCGCCAGCTGGAGCGTCTGCACCGGCAGGCCCAGGCCGCGGAAAAGTACCGCGAATACAAGGCCCAGGAACGCCAGCTGAAGGCTCGCCTGTCGGCCTTGCGCTGGCGTGACCTGGATGCACGCGTGCGCCAGCGCGAGGCCGTGATCGGCGACCAGGACGTGGCCCATGAAGCGTTGGTCGCCGAGCAGCGCAACGCCGATGCCAGTATCGAGCGCCTGCGCGACAGCCATCACGAATTGTCCGAGCGCTTCAACCAGGTGCAGGGCCGCTTCTATTCGGTGGCAGGGGATATCGCCCGGGTCGAGCAGAGCATCCAGCACGGCCAGCAGCGCCTGCGCCAGTTGCAGGATGACTTCAAGGAAGCCGAGCGCACGCGCCTGGAGACCGAATCGCACCTGGGCCACGACCGCACTCTGCTGGCGACCCTGGGCGAAGAGCTGGCCATGCTCGAGCCCGAGCAGGAAATGACCTTGGCCGCTGCTGAAGAAGCCGCCGCCGCTCTTGAAGAGGCCGAACTGGGCATGCACGGCTGGCAGGAGCAGTGGGACAGCTTCAACAGCCGCTCCGCCGAGCCGCGCCGTCAGGCCGAAGTACAGCAGGCGCGCCTGGTGCAGCTGGAGGCCAGTCTCGAACGGCTGGCCGAACGCCAGCGCAAGCTGGGCGAGGAGCGCGAGCAACTGGGCAGCGATCCGCAGGACGCCGCCATGCTGGAATTGTCCGAGCAGTTGGCCAGCAGCGAAATGTTGCTCGAAGAACTGCAGTTGTCCGAAGAGCAGGTGGTCGAGCGCCTGGAAGGCCTGCGTCAGCAACTGCAACAGGCCACCCAGGCCCAGCAGCAGGCGCAGGGCGACCTGCAGCGCCTGGGCGGCCGCCTGGCTTCACTCGAAGCCTTGCAGCAGGCTGCGCTGGAGCCGGGCGCAGGGTTGGCCGACTGGCTGCACGGCCAAGGCCTTGAGCTGCAACCACGCCTGGCTGAAGGGCTGCGCGTGGAGCCGGGCTGGGAGCTGGCCGTGGAAACGGTGCTTGGCGCCGACTTGCAGGCGGTGTTGGTAGACGATTTCAACCGCCTCGATTTTGCCGGCCTGGAGCAGGGCGAGTTGCGTCTGTTGCTGGCCAGCGGCGACAGTGCTTCGCTGCCTGGCAGCTTGCTGGAAAAGGTCTCCGGCGGTATCGACCTGGCGCCTTGGCTGGGCCTGGTGCGGCCTGTCGAAGACCTGGCACAAGCGCTGGCGCAGCGCGCCTCGCTCGGTGACGGCCAGAGCCTGGTCAGCCGCGATGGCTACTGGGTTGGCCGGCATTTCCTGCGCATACGCCGTGGCGGCGAGGCCGAAGGCGGGGTGCTGGCGCGTGGCCAGGAAATCGAACGCCTGGGCCATGAACAGGCGCAGCAGGAAGCGGCGCTCGAGCAGCTGGAGCAGCAGTTGCAGGCCCTGCGCGAGCAACAGCTGGGCCTGGAGGAGCAGCGTGAGCAGCTGCGCCGCCGTACCCAGGAAGAAAACCGCCATCACGGCGAGCTCAGGGCCAGCCTGTCAGCCGTTCGGGCGCGCGCCGAGCAGGTCGAGTTGCGGCGCCAACGCCTGCAGGAAGAGCTGGTTGAAGTGGAACAGCAGCGGGCCCTGGAGCACGAGCAGCTGGGTGAAGCGCGCCTGCTGTTGCAGGAGGCCCTTGAGCTGATGGCCCAGGACACCGAGCAGCGCGAGCAGTTGATGGCCCGTCGCGACACCCTGCGCGAAAGCCTCGACCGCGTGCGCCAGGAGGCCCGCCAGCACAAGGACCACGCCCACCAGTTGGCCGTGCGCCTGGGTTCGCTGCGCGCCCAGCACGATTCCACCCGGCAGGCCCTGGAGCGTCTGGAGCAGCAGGCCGCGCGCCTGACCGAGCGGCAGGAACAACTGAGCCTGAACCTGGAAGAAGGCGCGGCGCCGCTGGAGGAGTTGCGCCTGAAGCTCGAAGCGCTGCTGGAGCAGCGCATGGGCGTCGATGAGGAAATGCGCCTGGCCCGCCTGCACATGGACGAAGCGGACCGTGAGTTGCGCGATGCCGAGAAGCGCCGTACCCAGGCCGAACAGCAAGCCCAGCTGCTGCGCGGCCAGCTGGAGCAGTTGCGTCTGGAATGCCAGGGCCTGGACGTGCGGCGCAAGACCCTGCAGGAACAGCTGCTGGCCGATGGCTACGATCTGCAGGGCGTGCTTGCCACCCTCGAGGCTGAGGCCACCGAGCAGGGCACCGAGCAGGAACTGCAACAACTCGATGCGCGGGTCCAGCGCCTGGGGGCGATCAACCTGGCGGCCATCGAGGAGTATGAACAGCAGTCCGAGCGCAAGCGTTACCTGGATGCTCAGGACGCCGACCTGGCCGAAGCGCTGGAGACCCTGGAAAACGTCATTCGCAAGATCGACAAGGAAACCCGCAACCGTTTCAAGGATACCTTTGATCAGATAAATGCCGGATTACAGGCACTTTTCCCAAAAGTTTTCGGCGGTGGCAGCGCTTATCTGGAACTGACGGGCGAAGATCTACTCGATACAGGGGTGACGATCATGGCGCGACCACCGGGCAAGAAGAACAGCACCATCCATTTGCTGTCCGGCGGCGAGAAGGCACTGACCGCGTTGGCGCTGGTGTTTGCCATCTTCAAGTTGAACCCCGCACCGTTCTGCATGCTCGACGAGGTCGATGCGCCGCTGGACGATGCCAACGTCGGGCGCTATGCCCGCCTGGTCAAGGAAATGAGTGAAAGCGTGCAGTTCATCTATATCACCCACAACAAGATCGCGATGGAAATGGCCGACCAGTTGATGGGGGTGACCATGCATGAACCGGGCTGCTCAAGGCTGGTAGCGGTGGACGTGGAGGAGGCCATGGCCATGGTCGACGCCTGATACGCGACGATGGGGCATATTCTGTAGCGAAATGCCCCCGCCATGTGCGACAGACGGTGTAAAGTTGTCTTTGGTCGTGCTAGCTTAATGTCACTCGTTTTTTGCGTGGGTAAAACGCCTGTCAGAACATAGAGTTGGCGCCACGTGTTAAAGGGCTTTGAACCCTTTGTTTTCAAGCATATTTTTATAGAGGCACGGGATTACATGGAAATCGGTCTGCGCGAGTGGCTGATCGTCATCGGCATCATTGTCATTGCCGGGATTCTTTTCGACGGCTGGCGCCGCATGCGCGGCGGGAAAGGCAAGTTGAAATTCCGTCTGGATCGCAGTTATTCCAACCTGCCGGACGAAGAAGGCAATGCCGAAGTGCTTGGTCCGTCGCGGGTGCTGGAAACCCACAAGGAGCCTGAGCTGGATGAAAGCGACCTGCCGTCGCTCAGCGCTTCTGCACGTGACCGCGAACGCGAACCCAGGCCGGCCAAAGCCAGCAAGCGCAGCAAGCGAGCCACTGCGGCTGCCGAGGCGCAGCAGGGCGACCTGAACCTGAGTGCCGAGCCGCGTGAGGCCGACCTGTTTGCCGACAGCGATGACGACTTTGCTGCGGAAAACCCCCGCAGCAGCAACCCGGCATCTTCCAGCAGCAGCGTCAAGGAGCTGCCACCGGCCGAAGAAGTGCTGGTGATCAGCGTGATCTCCCGCGACGAGGGTGGCTTCAAGGGCCCGGCGCTGTTGCAGAACATTCTGGAAAGTGGCCTGCGCTTCGGCGAAATGGACATCTTCCACCGTCACGAGAGCATGGCCGGCCACGGTGAAGTGCTGTTCTCCATGGCCAACGCGGTCAAGCCTGGCGTATTCGACCTGGACGATATCGACCACTTCAGCACCCGTGCGGTGAGCTTCTTCCTCGGCCTGCCGGGCCCGCGTCATCCGAAGCAGGCTTTCGACGTGATGGTGGCTGCGGCGCGCAAGCTGGCCCACGAACTGAACGGCGAGCTCAAGGACGACCAGCGCAGCGTGCTGACCGCGCAGACCATCGAGCATTATCGCCAGCGCATCGTCGAGTTCGAGCGCCGTGCGCTGACCCAGAAGCGCTGACAGATCCAGACGAAAGAGCAGCCTGAGGGCGGTGCTGGACGCCCCCAGGCTGCTCTTTTGCTTTGCAAGAGAAGACAACCCCATGACCGTCGAATCCCGTATCCACGAACTCCGTCACCAGCTCGACCAGCACAACTACCGCTACTATGTGCTCGACGAGCCCAGCGTGCCCGATGCCGAATATGACCGCCTGTTCAACGAGCTCAAGGCGCTTGAAGCCGAACACCCGCACCTGGTGACCCCCGACTCGCCGACCCAGCGGGTTGGCGGCACGGCCTTGGCCGCGTTCAGCCAGGTGCGCCACGAAGTGCCCATGCTCAGCCTGGGCAACGCTTTCGAAGAAGCTGACCTGCGTGAGTTCGGCCGCCGCGTGGTCGATGGCCTCGACCAGCCCGGAGCAGTGGACTACAGCTGCGAACCCAAACTCGACGGCCTGGCAGTGAGCCTGCTGTACCGTGACGGCCTGTTGGTGCAGGGCGCTACCCGCGGTGACGGCACAACTGGCGAAGACATCAGCGCCAATGTGCGCACCGTGCGCAACATTCCGCTCAAGCTGCAGGGCGAGGGCTGGCCGGCGGTGCTGGAGGTGCGCGGCGAGGTGTACATGAGCAAGGCCGGTTTCGACCGGCTCAACGCCGCCCAGGCCGAGGCCGGTGGCAAGACTTTCGCCAACCCGCGCAACGCCGCTGCCGGTAGCTTGCGCCAGCTGGATTCGAAGATCACCGCCAGCCGTCCGCTGGAGTTCTGCTGCTATGGCGTCGGCCAGGTGTCGCAGAGCATCGGCGACAGCCACATCGGCATCCTTGAGCAGCTCAAGGCCTGGGGCCTGCCGATCAGTCGCGAGCTCAGGCACGCTGCCGGCATCGAAGAGTGCCTGGCCTACTATCGCGATATCGGCGAGCGGCGCAACAGCCTGCCTTACGAAATCGATGGTGTCGTGTTCAAGGTCAACAGCCTGGCTGCGCAACGCGAACTGGGCTTTCGCGCTCGTGAACCGCGCTGGGCGATCGCCCACAAGTTCCCTGCCATGGAAGAGCTGACCGAGGTGCTGGACGTCGAGTTTCAGGTCGGTCGCACCGGCGCGGTAACCCCGGTGGCCCGCCTGAAGCCTGTCAAGGTGGCTGGCGTGACCGTATCCAATGCCACCCTGCACAACATGGACGAAATCGCGCGCCTGGGCCTGCGCATTGGCGATACGGTGATCATCCGCCGCGCCGGGGACGTGATCCCGCAGGTGATGCAGGTGGTGCTGGAGCGCCGCCCGGAAGATGCCCGCCCGGTGCAAGTGCCAAGTCAATGTCCTGTATGCGGCTCGCAGGTCGAGCGTACCCAGCTGGTCAAGCGCAGCAAAGGCAAGGAAACCACCAGCGAAGGCGCGGTGTACCGCTGCGTCGGCCGCCTGGCCTGTGCTGCCCAGCTCAAGCAGGCGATCATTCACTACGTATCGCGACGCGCCATGGACATCGAAGGCCTGGGTGAGAAGAGCGTCGAGCAACTGGTGGACGAAGGCCTGATCGGCTCGCCGGCAGACCTGTACAAGCTGGAGTTCGAACAGATCGTCGGCCTGGAAGGCTTCGCCGAGGTTTCCAGCCGCAAGCTGCTGGACGCCATCGCAGCGAGCAAGCGCCCGAGCCTGGCGCGCTTTATCTATGCCCTGGGCATTCCCGATGTCGGCGAGGAGACCGCCAAGGTGCTGGCCCGTTCGCTGGGCAGCCTGGCGCGCGTGCAGCAGGCGCTGCCGCAAGTGCTCACCTACCTGCCGGACATCGGCCTGGAGGTGGCCTACGAGATTCACAATTTCTTCGAAGACGAGCACAACCAGAAGGTGATCAGGCAACTGCTCGATAGCGGCATGCAGTTGCAGGACGAAGGCGACCTGGCTGCGGAATTCGCTGCCAGCACTACCCTGGCCGGGATGATCGCCAAGCTCGACATTGCTTCGGTTGGCCCGACCGGCGCCGAAAAGCTGGTGGCCAGGCTCGACAGCCTGGACAAGATCATCGCTGCTGACGGCATCGACCTGCGCCAGGCCCTGGCCGCCAAGCAGGCCGAGGCCGTGCGTGAATTCTTCAAGGTCGAAGCCAACCAGAAACTGGCGCGCGCCATCGAAGCGCAGTTGCTGGCGTTCGGCATGCACTGGAGCAGTGAGAAGAAAGTGGCCGAAGGCTTGCCACTGGCTGGCCAGACCTGGGTGCTGACCGGCACCCTGGAGCGCATGAGCCGTGACATTGCCAAGGAAAAGCTGGAAAGCCTGGGGGCCAAGGTGGCCGGTTCGGTGTCTGGCAAGACCCACTGCGTGGTGGCAGGGCCGGGGGCCGGTTCCAAGCTGGCCAAGGCCAGCGAGCTGGGGGTGAAGGTGCTGGACGAAGACGCCTTCGTCGCCTTCCTGGCCGAGCAGGGCATAGCCGTCTGACGCCCTGCGCAATTTCCTGTAGGAGCGGCCTTGCGTCGCGAAAGGGCCGCAAAGCGGCCCCGGCAATGTTGGCTCGAGACCCACGCCCAGGCTTGCACGGACGCCCTGTCCTGCTCAGGCTCTGCAAGGTGACGCGCCCCGTGAAGGTGCGCGCCAATCCGCGAAGAGGCCCGCCAGGCCTTCTCAATCCGGACAAGTCATTGAGAAATGATGACTTTTTCTCGCCCCAGAGGTTGTATCTGCTCTCAAGACCGGTACAATGGCGCCACTCGCTGCTCAGCGAGCTCTGTAGTGGTGGTCCCATCGGTCCCCCCGCATTGATTACCCGTTAACCTGGTCAGGCCCGGAAGGGAGCAGCCATAGCGGGAACATCGAGTGCCGGGGTGTGGCTGGTGGGGCCGCCTCCATTACGCAAGTCCTTGAATTCTCAAGGCTTTCTCTCTCAAAAATCTCGAAGTGTGACAGCGTTTAGGTACACCTGAGTGGTGCACGACGTCTGTATCCTACTCATGCCGAGCTCATCATCCAAGACCTTTCGAACCGTTGATCCTCTGAGAGCGTAGTGCTCATCACTTTTAGCTTGCTGACTGATGATCGAAGTCAAGGGCTGTTCGCGTGTTACTCCTTTCTCCTTCTGAATTTTTCTTCTACTAGCACACAGCTGAAGAGCAGCCATCTGACCTCCGTCACGGGTGAAAACGTGCGTGCATTATCTTTTCAGCTGAAGTATAAAAAGCATGGCATCTTGCTACTAATGCTTCTGGGGCTTGCCTATTTTTGACGACTGCGTTGAGGCGCCCACGGACGGACATCGACAACGGTGATGCAATATCTTTTGCATCTAAGGGCTCACAAAACCATGGCAATAAATTTAGATGTCGTGATTGATACCCCTGAATATGAAGTAGATATGAAGGCGGGGCTTGATACCCTTCAAGGTATTTCTGATGCTACTAGAACTATTGCTGAAACTCTCCTGACGGGAAAGGTTCCGCAACGAAAATCTAGTAAAAGTAGTGTTAGGACTACGCTCAAGCGAACTTTCAAAGGGTCTTACGGGCAAAATTTCAGTTTATACTTGTCCGATGATGAGCTGAAGAAAGAGTATAGAAAAATCGGAAATACAGCTTTTTCTGAATTGATGGGCTTCTTTATGAAGGAGGCTTTAGACTTGGAAGTTGCGGAGCTTTCTGAAAAATCTGAAAAGATAGTTGCCAAGCTTGGTGATAATGCGGAAAGGCTAGTTAGGCAGTTACGTACATCTATAATGAAAGACGCGCATGAAGTTCCTAAGAAATTTGGCAATGATGTGAAGGTTAGATTTAAGAGTGGTGCTGAGCGAGTCGTGATTGCAAAGTTCGATCGCACGACTGCATTAGCATTGGAAGCGAAAAGGTCAAATGTTAAGGTCAGCATAAGTGCGGCGATTCGTAGGTTCAATACGAATACGGGTAATGGTCGCCTGCAGATTTTAGGAGGCAGTGAAACTGTAGCCTTTGGGTTTGAGAAGGTGTACAGGGATGTCAGGTTTGCCACTAAAAAGAAGTTTTCCGAAAATCTTGACTTTAATAATGGAATAGATTCTGAAAATTGGAGATATCTGGAAATCGAAGCTTACCCTATTAAATTGTTTGATGGTCGGATTATTAAGTATGTAGTTGCTGGTCTTCATGAAGCTTAATAAGTATGTGGTGTGGGCGGTCTCGCTGGCGGTAAGCGTTTGCTTATTTTATGCGTGGCATTTTTACTATAAGTTGGGGTATGTGATTTCCGACGATCCAGAAGATTGGGGGCAGTTAGGTGATTTCATTGGGGGTTTAGTAAATCCTCTGCTTAGTTTCATGACGTTTATTTTTGTGGTCAAATCTTTGTCTTCGCAAAATGAAGCAAATGCTGAGATGAAGAAAGAAATGCAAAATACACGGAAAACTGAAAGGCTACGCTCATTTGAGACCCAGTTGTTTCATATGATTGGCTCCCAAAGAACAGCGTTTGAGATGTTTAAGATTAATGAAGTATCATTTCGCGGTGTTTTAGAACGAGTAGGTGTTAGTGCGGTTCTTGTCCTTGAGGATGAGGTAGAGAGCCTTCGAACGGTTTATGGTGAAGATTGTCTTGAGTTGGTTCCCTCATATTTGGAGGCGGTTGATCCTACCGATCAGATATACGGGATGACTAGGATTTTCTACAATATGGTTAAACTGATTTCTGATAAGTTAAGTGATGCCAACGGATTTTCTTTAGAAGATAGAGAGTCGCATTACCTAACGCTAATAAATTTTACTGATTTCTCTCTTCTTCGACTTGTTATGTTGAGTGCTCAGTTCTTAGAAAATCCGTATACAGATTATTTAAAGTCGGCTAGCGAGCTTGGCAAGGTCCTTGATGAGGTTGGGTTAAGTTTCGAGCTGTACTGATTAATTGTAATACGGGTGAGATAGGTTTTCAGGTTGAGTGAGTGCGGCCCATGGAGGGCGGTGGCAGGTTTTGGATGAGGTGGCGCGGCATGGTTTTGGGAGCGGATATAAATAAGGAATGATCAAATGGTAGTGCACGCGGAGTTTCAAAAGCTCTTGGAAAAAATTACTCATGCCGACGTCTACAAACGAGTAACAGCTGATATTTTTCATGAGCGTGAGGTCTCACTAATTAGGCAGCACGAGCAGCTTCCTGAATGGATTGAGAAGGAGGAACATGGTCCTTATTACTTTGTTAGGTACTCGTCGCCATCAACATTGAAAGAAGTTACAATCAAAACTAAGACATACAAGCTTGATGATCAAATTGAACTAAATACACTGCATAAATTGAAAACTTATCAGTGGCTATTAGCCGATGCATATGAAGCGTTCGAGGATTTTGTCGAGACGGTTTATGCGGACTGCGGTGTCAGAGGTAGCAATCTTTGGGTTAGACCTGAGGGCTGGAGGCATGAAGGGTCAAAAAAGTTAAGTGACTATTTGAAGCCTAGGCGAAAAGGCAGTAGTACTCCTTATGTACAGCTAAACGCGTTTCGAGAACGTTCTGAGCACTTCCGCACACATGAGGCTAAGGATGATAGCAAATATCGAGTGGTATTTGTTTTGATCGAAAAGTTCCGCCATCTGATAGTGCATGAGGGCGGCTACTGTACTAACTTTGAAAGCCTTATGAAAAAGGTGCAAAGGGATTTAAGTGGGGTAAGTTTCAAAGGTGTACGGTCTTATTTTGATGCGTACCTTATCCCTCACAGAGGGGCCAAGTTGATTGACCTTCTTGAATATCCCGCTGAGGCTGGGCCGGGTTCGGTGATTGGTGCCTATCACGACACTATGTCCTACTTTTTTAACGTGCTGATCGAGTATGCACTTCTGATCAAGGAAAGCATCGAATTTGATGATAAGGCTTTGTAGTCGTCACATTTAGAATTTATTCGCAAAACATATGCGGATTTCCAGTCTCCTAACTGCTATCTTTATCTGGTTAATATTAAGCCTATAGGAAGAGTAGGGCTGTGATGAATCGGCCTATCTTGATTAGTGCTACCATCTGGTTTTAAGTTTCGCCATCCTGTATTAATGTATGGGATGATGGTGTAGAGACCGGTAGCTCGTTTATCGACTCGCTTAATACTCCAAGCTACTTGATCGTGCGAATTTAAATGGCATCATGCTAGTTGTCGAAAATTGCTACCGAAATGACTCTATGTCCGGACTCGTCGATGGGCTCAGTCAATAAATCGGGAGCTCTAGAACACAATAAAGATCGTTGTTAGGTTCATCATTTTATTTGGGTAAATAGGTTTTCTCTCCTCTCAAAGTAGTGCCGGAACGGATTAAACCCAAGTTTGTAAGGTTATTTATAGCATTTTGAACGGTGCTAGATGTATAGCTGAGGTCTTTGGCGATGCGGGTAATTGTTGCAGCTTGGCCGGTTGTGGCCTGATTATTTATATAACTTTTAACCATATTGACGGCGGTGGGGGAAATATCTGTCGAATCTACCCTATTCAAGTTGGAGCTATCGAATTGTTTCTGAACGGCTGCTAGTCTGATTTCAAGCCCTTCATACCTGACTTGCAGCGCCTCGTGCTGTTGAGCAAGTTTGGTGTGTGCAAACGCAGTCTTTTCTGCTTGTTCAAGAGCAGAGTTTCGGGTGACGCGGGCTTCTAAGAGCTCGTCTTGAGCTTTTCGTCGGGAATCATTAGCGTGCTTGGACTCAACTCTGAGGCTGGCGACACTGGCTTCTAAGCTTGTACATTTTTCAGAAAGCTCCTTGTTAGCACTGGTTAGTTTCTCATGGTCAATGGTGTATTGTGACAGAATGATCCACAATGACCCCGCTAGTGCACAGCCCAATAGTGTGACTAGCCATAGTGGGATGGTAGTGACCATGAACGCACTAACAATAGAATCGCCATAAGTGCCAAGCCATCCGAACAAGCTGGAAAGCCAATCAGGGAATTTGCTGTTTTGAATAGTGTATTGGCCAACGCTGCCAACAAAACCTATGGCTGCAAGCCCTGCTAGGGCGCGTGCCTTGCCCCACTTTCCATTGATATCCACAAGAGCCCCCAAGCCAGCCAAAGGTATAGTTTACCAGCGTCATCCTTCTGAAGGAAAAACTTTGAGATATGCTCAATAGCTGGGGGTGGCTAGGTTGGCAAGGCACCAATTTCCTGTGGAAGGGAAGTGCGTGTCAAATGCGAACTCTCATTTCAGGCCTTAGTAAATAAGACTGCAAGGGCTGGAACGATTCGCCAGAAAACCAGCAAATCGATTTAGCCCGTTCGGAAAGCTGACTTCTAGAAGTCCCCAAAATATGGAAATAACATCTGGCTATATCTATCTACCTTGTTAGAACGACACGCTCAGAGAAAGCATTAGACGACGTACAGCTGTAGCATTGAACTCACTGCCACGTGGGGTGCGAAGCCCTTTCTTGTTCAGGCATTCAGCGACCGATTGCAACGTATTCACCTTGTTGTACAGGCATGATTCCAAATGCGGACGGAGGCCATCTTGATAGGTGCTGATCTTATTCATGCGGGCGGTGTTGGCTGCTGTGATATCAGCCATTGCACGGCCCTTAGCTTGAGATTCTGCACGGTTAGCCACCTTCTGCTGGGCTACTGTATCACCAGCGTCTGCACGTCTCTGGAGGGATGCTAGAGCTTCCTTTGTGCGGGTGGCAATGAACTCTCGTTCCTGCTGGGCAAGAGCAGCGAAAAGGTGGAGTTGAAAGGTGTTGGCCTGTGGCATCGTGGCCACTTTGAAATCAACTTGCTCCATCAGCTGAGCAATGTGCAGCACGGAGCGGGAAAGACGGTCCAGCTTGGCAACCAGCAATTGAGCGTTGTGCTGTTTGCAGGCTGCCAGAGCTTTTCGACCCTCTGGCCGATCCTCAAGGGCGAGCTTGCCAGATACCACATCCACAAATTCACCAATGACATTCCAGCCGTTCGCTTGAGCTGCACGTTGGATGTAATCACGCTGGGCTTCCAGACCTAGGCCAGAGTCACCTTGGCTCTTGGTAGATACCCGAATATAAGCAACAACGTTTGTCATGATGATGGCCCGTCTGTGTGAGGCCAATTTAGCAACTGCCATGAGTAATTGTCAATTACGCAGACGTTCGTCTAAGCAAATGACAAATCGTGAATTTTAAGTTGACCTCAGGGACTCTATTCCTGAGGCGATGGCTTCGGCATTCGTGTCGAGGGTATGCATGATACTCAGCACGTTGTCATGCACGTTGGTTGACCCGCGTTGACTGATCCACAGGCCCACCTCTTCCAAAGCTGCACGTATGGCGATTTGATTGAGGTGCAGCAATTCAAGTGTGTCAGCTGTGATTGGAATACGGTCATCCATATAAGTAGTCCTGCGAGGGGGCGAGCCTGAGTGTAGCGTCGATTTATGTGGCTACAGACCTTCAAGCAGCTCTGATAGGGACATGCTCAGCCCGTCAGCAAGCACCTTGGCCGCTTCAAGGCTTGGGTTGGCCGTACCCATCTCAATGCGAGACATGTAGGTGCGAACAAAGCCGCATTTGTCAGCGAATGCTTCTTGGCTGAAGCCTTGGCTGCTGCGTAGGTTTCGGATTCGTTGGCCAAAGGCCTTTCGTAGGTGTTGGTTTGTCTGCATCCCTGCATGATGGTTGGATGCACCCTGATCGTGAACACACTGATCGATGACACTCCAAATGTTGACACACTAACTGATACAATTATCTCAGGCCCCCTTACGCCGGGGAAGCGAACGCCTAGCTCTGAGAGATCAACGAAATGAATGAAAAACTGTTCGTGCTGACCAGTCGCAAGAAGAAGACAAACCACATCCTGCACCTGATCCTGACCTTTCTGACTGGAGGGCTTTGGTTGATCGTGTGGGGCATCACAATGCGAAGCAACGATGGTCAGAACAAGAAGATCGATAGGGAAATCGACCATATCATGCACTACAAGTCTCAGGGCTTGAGCGATGCAGCCACGTACCAGCAGATGAAGACAGACAAGCTGAATGCTGATGTGCTTCAAGGGAGGGTGATCTTCGTTGTGCTGCTGGTAGTGTTCATGTACTTCTACCTTCGGTAGAGGCTGCGCACCTTCAGCGGAGCGTCAAAGCAAATTCCTTGATCAGCTCCGCTGGGCGTTTGCACCGAAAGCGGCTAGCTTTCAGCTGATTGCACTGTGCATGATCGTAGGTCAGGATCGTGGACACCTAACGGTGTAGAGGGGGTGAAACAACCACCCCCCCAAACCTACTAACCCTCACTATCCAAAGCTGACGCTGTTCCTCCTGTGCACAACATCCGAGCCCTTCTGATCCGCAGGATAGAGTTTTGCACGATCAGAGCGTAGCTCTAGTGGCTGCTCGCATTCTTGTTGTCCAACCATGTTATTGGTTTGTTGGACTAGTACGTTTGGCCGTTAGCGTCAGCTAACAGCGATAGCTGTTTTCATTTTTGTTGTTTGTTGTCCCGGTGCGTGCTGTCCGATGTCCGACCCTATACATATGGTGGGCGCTGTTCGGACACGCATATGGCAGGAGTCAGTTGGCTGCTGCCAGCCATCCCTGTGACTCAGCGAAGTCAAGGAAGGGATCAGCACCAGTCGGCTCTGGCATATGGCGCCTATCCTCAGTATTCCGTACCGATGGTGCTTCGGCGTCTGGAGTACCTTGAAGAGCATTCGTGACCTTGGTAGTGCGTTCAAGGAGCTTTGCCGTTGGCTCTGTACCAAGTCCACTGACAAGCTTCAGGATGTGCTGTCGAGCAGCATACGCTTGCTTTTGCTGAGCCAAGTCAGCACGTTCACTGTCTTCTGAGGCACAAACAGCGTGGAGCTCCATGTATTCGTTGATGACTTCATCGACCCGAGCCATCAGATTCAATGCTGACTGCTCAAGGTGCAGACGACTTGCAGTAGGTGCTTGGTCATCGACCCAATCCATAACGAACACAGATTGGGTGCCGTTAGAGGTGGAGCGTTCACGCACCTTCTCTTTGACACGTCTGATTACGCTGGAATCAAAGGAGCTCTCATAGCGTCCTTCGGCAGCGTTCCACTTACAGCCGTATTCTTCGTGCAGAATGCCCCGGAGCTCAAAGTCTTTGACTCCTTGTGCACGAATTGCGAGCTCGTATACGCGACTCACCGACTTGCTCAGTGGAGTGGCGATTTCCTTTGGTACATCTTTAACAAGCAGTTTTACCTTACGCTCAGCAAGCCCAGTGGCTGCCACGATTGCAGCGTAAGATTTTCCCTCACGACGCAGTTCCACCGCCCATTCTTCTGGGGTTGGCGCGGTGGTGGTCGGTTCTTGTGGGGTGGGGGCAGGTGCTTGAGCGTGCTCGTCATTGGCCGAGCTGGCAGGCAAATTCAAAACGGATGGGTGCTGCATTCGTAATCTCCTCTAGTTCATTCTCGATAGGCATTCCTCTCGGGTTGTGCCGGTTTGTTGGTAAGTTGGTACTCCGCAGGCCAATGTCCAAGCCTGCGGTGGTGTGAAGTCAGTTCGTCAGTCGTGAATGTGAAGCTGGCAAGTGCGAAGTCTATCAATCACACGTTGATCAATCTTGCCCTCATACTTGTCAGCAACTTCACAGCAGTAGGTCGAGTATGCTGCCTTCAAGGCCGCGAATGCACTGAATACATCGCGAAACGTTCCGAGGTGAACTTGCTTGCCATACTTGGAAATTCGAGCCGTGAACCCTTTTTGCCTTGGTCCTTGCTTCACGCCAATGGGCAATCTGCCACGCTGACTGCGGGTGTCCCGAAACATCTGATTGATAAGCCTTGGAACCAGTGAGCAGAACTCCGGCGAATAGATTCTGTTGTGTCGGTCGAGGATGTCTTTGTCCAGTTCCGCGTCCGCCGCGTTCGCATAAGGTTGGGCGACGTACCAGTCGGCAAATTCTTGGAAATCGTGCCACTTCTTGCAAACTGTGCAGCCCTCATAGGCTGAGGCATCTGACCCGTAGCACCGATTCAGCATGTATTTCCAGTGGGAGTAGGCGCGGGCTGTTTTTTCGTGATAAGGCAAGGCCAGTGCCTTCCTTCTCTCAATCGAGTTATAGCCGACACCGCACAGCAATGTCTCACCGATCAGTGGGCCGAACAGCGGAAGTTCTTCCCCGAGGCTGTAGTCAAGGTGAATTCCGGCCACGCAAGGTGCTACAAGGATGGTCCGTGTGATGTCATTGATTCTGGGGTGAGACATGTTGTTACCTCCGTTCAGTTGAAAAATGGGCAAAAAAAACCGACTCAAGGTCGGCATCGGGCTAGTCATTCTTCTCGTTACGGAGGAGTGGGAACTCAGCTATTCGATGTCGTAGACCTCAAGGTTGGTGTTGCTGCGATTGCATTTGTCATGGGTAGTTCTCATGAGCTGCATAGACCGTCGGTGGTGGTCAGCCAAAATTCAGGCGTTAAAAAACCTCCTGCGATTTTCGGGTGGCTTGTACACACCGTGGTCGCGTAGAGGTTTCTCGGTAATCTGTTCTGCCGCTGAGCAGAATCGTATAGTCTCACAATGGGCGACCGCTTGTCAATAGGTGTTGACAGGGCGCTCGGGGGCTGATCTATCTCTTGCCTTTCGCAATCTTGGAGAAAAAAGCGAAAAACCTTTTTGTAGGGAGAGGGAAGGGCTTTGTTTAGTTCAGACCCCCTTTACGCCCCGTAAACACTGGGTTTGACAAAGCACGGAGGATGGCTAGCGTCGTTCGAGAGCGAGGTTTTGGCAAGGTTTACGGCAGGTTATTCGAGGTTATTTGATGTGCTTCATGGCCTCGACCATCGCCTTAATTGGCGTCCTGCTGCCGTAGATGCCAAAGGTTACGGAGCTGTCTTCGTGTCCCACCATGCGTTTGATTAATGAGTCTTGCACGCCAGCATCACGCAGGTCATCGATGAAGGTGTGGCGGAAGCTGTGGAAAGTTTTGCGTGGGTCGGTGATACCCAGTTTCGCCTTATAGCGGCCAAACCATTTTGAGGCTGCATGCCCGAGCTTCCCACGTACTGCTTCAAGCTCGGGGAACAGGCGATCAGCTCCATCTGTCCTCACCGATTCAGCGTACTGCAACAATCCCAGCTCAATCAGTGAAGGGTGCAGGGGAAGTACTCGGCGGCTGCTGGCACTCTTAAGGTTCTGGCCTTCACGGCTGTCATCGATGCGGATGCACTGGACGCCCTGTTGCTCAATGAAGTCATCGACTCGCAGTTGGCACAGTTCTTCCAATCGTGCCCCAGTGGTTCGCCCAAGGAGTGGCAGCCAGTAACGCCACGGGTGCTTTCGGGCTTCTCTTCGCAGTACATCGTGGTTCAGCAGGGCATTTAGGTCGTGTCGTTCAAAAGACAGCCGGGCTTCCTTCGCTGATCCTGTCATGACTTTCATGCCCGTCAGTGGGTTGTCTGTGACGTACCCATTCGTTTTGCACCAGTTCAGGAAGGCGGTGAGCTTGCGTAGCCGATTGTTCACTGTGACAGCGGTGATGGTCTTGTAAGAACTTCCTGAGTCAACCACCTGCCTCAGTGTCTTTCCCTTGAACTCGGGGCGTAAGCCGAAATATTGCGGGCATAGGCTGAGCCGTTCCTTTAGAAGGCGTGCTTGGTGCGCATCGAAGGCTTTGGCGGGCATGTCACCCACCAACTCGAAAAGGTCTGATAAGGCTCGCTCGACTTCCTCGGTGCTGACCTGTCGCCATGTGCCTCCCCGTTTCCCTTCCTCTATATAGAGCTTGGAGAGTGCAGCGAGGGTAGGGCTGTCGCTATTCCGTTTCGCTGAGACTGCCGTAGCGATCCGTGGAGCGGCTTGGATAGTGGGCGTGGGTGTAGAGTCCCGCCACTGTGAACACAACGTACGAAGCGTCTGGGGGTCTGCAAGAGGGTGCTCGCTAAGGTGGTGATGCAACCGCTGCACCAGTGATGTGGCAATGAAGATGGCGCTTTGACGATGCCGTATGTTCAGGCTCAAACGCAAAGTGTTACACCTCGGGAATAGGTGCTTTGGCAGCTTGAGATTCAGGTAGTAGAGCGCCCCGCGCTTGATGATGTAGGCCATGGGTGTGACACCAAAGTGTTACAGCAAAGTGTGACAGTGCTGGCTACACCCAAGTTTTGAGCACCCATGCTGGGTGTGCGTACCGATAGAACTCTGGTTGCCCCATCAGCCTGAAACCCTTGCCCCATAAGGTCTGCGTTGATTACCAGCATGCTTGCATGCGACCTAGACATGGCCCGGAAGGGAGCAGCCATAGCGGGAACATCGAGTGCCGGGGTGTGGCTGGTGGGGCTGCCTCCATTACACAAGTCCTTGAATTCTCAAGGCTTTCTCGCAGAACTTCGTAGTTAACCAGTGCCTGATGCCACTATTTGGTGCGCCATCCCGGCATACTGACGACTTTCTAACCGGATGTGTATCGTCCCGCGTTTCGCACGGACGGCTGGCGATCCGAAGCGGAGCCTGCTCCAAGGTCTTGTTGCCAGTGCATGCCTTATTGCTGGGGAGCTGGCTTCTGAAAGGGCGTGGACTGCTTCAGTCCACCTCCATGAACCGCCGCCGGGTCAGGAACAGTACCGTACCCAGCGGTATGGCCAGGAGCATCAACAGCTCCGGTCAAAGCCCAGCACCTGCTGCTGGCCGACTTTGAAAATGCCGACCGAGCCCGTTGCGAGCAACGTTACGCCCAGCCACTTGCGTAGCGGATAGGGTTTCAGGAATTTTACGACGACTGCGCCCGCTACCAGAAGGAGGCGGCTTGCATGAAGTAAGGCATGTAGAGCACCTCAGGCCCTGATGACCGTCCTCACGGTAAAACGCTGCGGGTCGATCCCTCCATTTCCTTCATCGGTCTTGTACTGCCAAGTCTTTTCGAACTGCATGCGCGTATCCATTCGTGCATAAAAGAGGGGATTTTCCCCAGGCGATCGCTGAGATGCAAACGGTCTTGTTAGAGCTGGCGCCAGCGAACTTCGTTTGCATAAACGCTTTTGCTCAGCAATGTCGTTGAAACGTAAGTACTGTTCTCGGTGCACGGCGTTGACGGTCCTACCCTGGGTGTTTCGAGATAGACGTCGATCTGCCTCGTTGTTTTCCATACCCCGCTGCCGATAACTTCATCAGCCGCTGGAATGTCGGGCATGCCAGGTGATCCGCTTCCGGGCACTGCGCCGCATGCCGCAGGCCCTTGCTCATTGCCTGCAAGCGCCTGATCCGTGCATCCAGTTCGTCGGCCTTGGCGATCAGCAGCTGCCGGTCGACCTGCAGGTCCACCAGCATCGCTCCCACTTCATCCAGGGAAAACCCCGCCGCTTGCCCCAGCGCTATCAGTGCCAAGCGGTCTGCCACATCCGCGGCAAACTGCCGTCGTTGACCGCGCCCGGCAAGTGACTTGAGCAAGCCTTTCTTTTCGTAGTAACGCAGCGTCGAGGCGGGTACGCCTGTACGTCTGGCGACATCGGCAATGTCCATTTCTGTCCCTTGACTTGAAGTTGACTTCAACTTCTATGCTGCGCGGCGTAGTGATGACCGTCAACCTTCGAGGGCTTTTTCAATGACCTTTACTGCGATGCTTTCTGCTGCCTTGCCGATCGGCGTGGGTGCCACGCTGGTCATGGATGGGTGGGGCTTGTTGCTGCGGCGCCTGGGGGTCGCCACGCCGAACTTCGCCATGGTCGGGCGCTGGGTGGGGCATTTGTTGCAGGGGCGGGTGCGACATCAGGCCATTGCCCGTGCGGAGCCGGTGCGCCACGAACGGGTGTGGGGATGGCTGATTCATTACGCCATCGGCGTGCTGTTCGCCCTGCTGCTGGTGCTGACAGTCGGCGAAGGCTGGTTGCTGGCGCCGACCCTGTGGCCGGCGTTGATGGTGGGTGCAGGGACGGTGGTGGCGCCGCTGTGTCTCATGCAGCCGGCGATGGGGGCAGGGTTCTTCGCTTCAAAGACACCGGCACCGGCGCGTAACTGCCTGAGGAGCCTGGTGACGCACGCGGTGTTCGGGGTAGGGCTGTTCCTCAGTGCAGCCCTGGTGGCGCTGGTGTGAGGGGCTTTTGCGGGGCGGACCTGCTCATGGTTGGGCTACCGGCATGGCGTGCTGATGGCCCAGCCCTTCATAGCGCTGCACAATCCGTTCGATTTCCCCTGACTGCTTCATCCGCGCCAGCGCCCGCAGCAGCCCCTGGGTCGGTATCGCCGGATCATTGCGTACCATGCACCCCAGCTCCTGCTCGTCCAGCACCGTCAGCGCCTGCAGGCGCTGCGCATCCGGCAGGCCCCGGTTGAACCACTGCAATGACAGCTGGTTGCTGACTGCGTGGCGATAGCGGCCGGCTTGCAACTTCTGCAATACCAGCAACTGGTTGCGGCTGTCTTCGCGCTGCAAGCGGCCCTGGTCAAGCAAGGGCTGCAAGCCCGGGTAGCTGAAACCCAGAACTGTACCGATCGCCTGTGGCGGCAGTTGCTCAGGGGATATTGCCGTGCTGTCGCCCAGGCGACCGACCAGCAGGTCGCGCTGGTTGATCAGTGGGATGCTCCAGACAAAATTCCTCGGTGGGGCGTCGAACCACTGGTTGCTGACATAGCACCGCACGTCGATATCGCCATGCTCCATGGCCTCCTGCAGGCGCAGGCGGGCCATGACGTGGTACACAGGGCGTGCGCCCACCTCTCGGGCCAGTGCCTGCGTCAGGTCGTACAACAGGCCTTCCACTGGCTGGTCGGCTTCGATGCGCACCAGCGGCATGCTCCAGCTCTCGGCCACGGAAAAACGCAGCACCGCCTGTTCGGCGAGACATTGCGAAGTCCACAACAGCAGCAAGGCCAGCAGTCTTGGCAAAGGCATATCCTCCCTGGACAGCACATACAGTTTCTAGCTTAGACGAGCTGCGCGGGGTGCATTTTTGCCCCCGCTCCGCTAGCATTAGCGATCTTCCGCTCGATCAGGCTACGATGGTTTTTCGATGAGTTATCAGGTCCTTGCACGTAAATGGCGTCCGCGCTCGTTCCGCGAAATGGTCGGCCAGGCCCATGTGCTCAAGGCCTTGATCAACGCCCTCGACAACCAGCGCCTGCACCATGCCTACCTGTTCACCGGTACCCGGGGCGTGGGCAAGACCACCATCGCCCGTATCATTGCCAAGTGCCTGAACTGCGAAACCGGCATCACCTCGACACCATGCGGCACCTGTTCGGTGTGCCGGGAGATCGACGAAGGCCGTTTCGTCGACCTGATCGAGATCGACGCCGCCAGCCGCACCAAGGTCGAGGACACCCGCGAACTGCTCGATAACGTGCAGTACGCCCCGAGCCGTGGGCGCTTCAAGGTCTACCTGATCGACGAAGTGCACATGCTGTCGACCCACTCGTTCAACGCCTTGCTCAAGACGCTCGAAGAGCCGCCGCCCTACGTCAAGTTCATCCTCGCCACCACCGACCCGCAGAAGCTGCCGGCCACCATCCTGTCGCGCTGCCTGCAGTTCTCGCTGAAGAACATGAGCCCGGAGCGGGTGGTCGAACACCTTAGCCACGTACTGACTGCGGAAAACGTGCCATTCGAGACGGATGCCCTGTGGTTGCTGGGCCGCGCCGCCGATGGCTCGATGCGCGATGCGATGAGCCTGACCGACCAGGCCATTGCCTTTGGCGAAGGCAAGGTGCTGGCCGCCGATGTGCGGGCCATGCTCGGCAGCCTTGACCATGGCCAGGTCTATGGTGTGTTGCAAGCGCTGCTCGAGGGTGATGCACGGGCCTTGCTCGAGGCCGTGCGCAACCTGGCCGAACAGGGCCCGGACTGGGCTGGCGTATTGGCCGAGATGCTCAATGTGCTGCATCGCGTGGCCATTGCCCAGGCATTGCCGGAAGCCGTGGACAACGGCCAGGGCGACCGCGACCGGGTACTTGCGCTGGCCGCGGCATTCCCGGCCGAGGACGTGCAGTTCTACTACCAGATGGGCCTGATCGGTCGCCGTGACCTGCCCCTGGCACCGGACCCGCGCGGTGGTTTTGAAATGGTCCTGCTGCGCATGCTGGCTTTTCGCCCGGCCGACACCGACGACGCGCCGAAGCCGCTGCTAAAGCCAGTGGGGATCAGCCAGGCCACAGCTGATCCAGCAACCCCGGTGGCAGCGCCGGCGCTTGCCGCGGTACCGCCAGCCGCTGCCGTGCAACCGGCTGCAGCGGTTGCCGCGCCGCAGTTGGAGGCACCCACGCCGGTGGTTCCAGCACCACTGCCGGTTGATGCACCTGTGCCGCCGGCTGAGCCAGCCCCCGTTATCGAACCCGAGCCGCAAGCCGAGCCCGACCCGGAGCCAGTTGCCATCGCAGAGGTGGTTGACCTGCCATGGGAAGAGTCGGAGCCGGCAGCGCCTGAGCCCGCGCCTGCACCGCCGCCTGCGCCCGCGCCGATGCAGGCGGCCCCGGCCCACGACGACGAGCCGCCCTTCGACCCGTCGGCCTATGCTGCCGTGGGCATGGACCGCGACGATGAGCCGCCACTGGACGAAGACTATTATGGCGGCGAAAACGACCCGGTCGGCTTCAGCTACCTGGACGAGCTGGCCGAACACGTCCAGGAAGAGGCGCCCAAACCAGTCGCCGAGCCGCTGCCAGCGGCCAAGCCGGCTACCGGCCTGGCCCTGCAATGGCTGGAAATGTTCCCCCAGTTGCCTGTGTCCGGTATGACAGGCAACATCGCAGCGAACTGTACCTTGATCGCCGTCGATGGCGACGACTGGCTGCTGCACCTGGACCCTGGCCAAGGGGCGCTGTTCAATGCCACCCAGCAGCGACGCCTGAACGAAGCGCTCAACCAGCACCTGGGGCGTACGCTGAACCTGCGTATCGAGCTGATTCAGCCCGAGCAGGAAACCCCGGCCCAGGCGGCAGCGCGCAAGCGCAGGGAGCGTCAGCACGATGCAGTGGTGTCGATCGAGCAGGATCCGTTGATCCAGCAGATGATCAAGCTGTTCGGTGCCAAGGTGCGGCAGGATACTATTGAACCTGTAGAGGCCCTGGCCAATCAGGGCCAGTAACGGATAACCATGCGGCTGGCCAGGTGCCGGCCGCATCACATGACCCAATCGAGGTATACCCCATGATGAAAGGTGGCATGGCCGGCCTGATGAAGCAGGCCCAGCAGATGCAGGAAAAGATGCAGAAGATGCAGGAAGAGCTGGCCAACGCCGAAGTTACCGGCCAGTCCGGTGGCGGCCTGGTGAGCGTTGTGATGACCGGCCGTCACGATGTGAAGCGCGTCAGCATCGACCAGAGCCTGATGTCGACTGACGCAGACGACAAGGAAGTGCTGGAAGACCTGATCGCCGCTGCACTGAACGACGCCGTGCGCAAGGTCGAGCAGAACAGCCAGGAAAAGATGGGCAGCATGACTGCCGGCATGCAATTGCCGCCGGGCTTCAAGATGCCGTTCTGAGGGCATTGCATTACCAGGGACCGCCGCTCATGACAGCGGCGGTTTTTTTTTCAGGTGAGATTTCTCCGCGGACGCGGTCTGCTGATTTGACGGCATTGTCACCGCTGGGTATAAACCGCCTCTTATTGAATTGTCAGGCCTTTCCCATGAGCTTCAGCCCTCTCATCCGCCAACTGATCGATGCCCTGCGTATTCTCCCGGGTGTCGGCCAGAAAACCGCCCAGCGCATGGCCCTGCAGCTGCTCGAGCGTGACCGCAGCGGCGGCCTGCGCCTGGCACAGGCCCTGACCCAGGCCATGGAAGGGGTAGGGCATTGCCGCCAGTGTCGTACCCTGACCGAGCAGGAGCTGTGCCCGCAATGCGCCGACACGCGCCGTGACGATACCCAGTTGTGCGTGGTCGAAGGACCGACCGATGTGTATGCGGTGGAGCAGACGGGCTACCGTGGCCGCTATTTCGTGCTCAAGGGCCACCTGTCGCCGCTGGACGGCCTGGGCCCGGAGGCGATCGGCATTCCACAACTGATGGCGCGGATCGAGGAGCAGGGCACCTTCACCGAGGTGATCCTGGCAACCAACCCGACGGTGGAAGGTGAGGCGACTGCGCATTACATTGCCCAGCTGCTGAGCGAGAAGGGCCTGGTGGCGTCGCGCATTGCCCATGGTGTGCCGCTGGGTGGGGAGCTGGAGCTGGTTGACGGCGGAACCCTGGCCCATGCCTTCGCCGGGCGGCGGCCGATTTCGCTCTGAGTCATCGGGGCTGCAAGGCAGCCCCAATTTCCAACTCAATATTCGCTGAGCGAAAACTCGGTCAGACAGAATGTCGGCACACCCGCCGCCTGCAGTCGGCGCGACCCGTCCAGCTCCGGCAGGTCGATGATTGCCGCCGCCTCGAACACCCGCGCACCGGTCCGACGCACCAGGTTGGCCGCTGCCAGCAGCGTACCGCCAGTCGCAATCAGGTCATCGAAGATCAGCACCGCATCCCCTTCGCACAGGCTGTCGGCGTGCACTTCCAGAAACGCTTCGCCGTACTCGGTCTGGTAGGCCTCGCTCAGCACATCAGCGGGCAGCTTGCCTTGCTTGCGGAACAGGATCAGCGGCTTGTTCAGTTGGTGGGCGATGATCGAGCCGATCAGGAAGCCTCGCGCATCCATGGCACCGATGTGGCTGAACTCGGCCTCGACATAGCGCTCGATGAACTGGTCTGCCACATAGCGCAGCCCGCGCGGCGACTGGAACAGCGGGGTGATGTCGCGGAAGATCACGCCCGGCTTGGGGAAGTCCACTACCGGGCGGATCAGGGCTTTGAGGTCGAAGGCGTCGCTGTGCATTGTTGCGGGTATCCTGGGAAAACGAATGCCCAAGTATACCTGCTAAACGCCGCCTCAGGCCTCCATCGCACCGCCGGCCAGCGCGCACAGCTGGATCGGGTCGAGGATGTGCACTTCCTTGCCTTCGGCGCGGATCAGGCCGTTCTGCTGGAAGCGGGTGAACACCCGCGACACGGTTTCCACGGCCAGGCCAAGGTAATTGCCGATTTCGTTGCGCGACATGCTCAGGCGGAACTGGTTGGCCGAATAGCCGCGGGCACGGAAGCGCGCCGAAAGGTTGACCAGGAAGGTGGCGATGCGCTCGTCAGCGGTCTTTTTCGACAGCAGCAGCATCATTTGCTGGTCATCGCGGATTTCCCGGCTCATCACCCGCATCAGCTGGCGACGTAGCTGGGGCAGCTGCACCGACAGTTCGTCGAGGCGCTCGAAGGGGATTTCACACACCGAGGTGGTTTCCTGCGCCTGGGCCGACACCGGATAGGCCTCGGTGTCCATGCCCGACAGGCCGACCAGCTCGCTGGGCAGGTGGAAGCCGGTGATCTGCTCTTCGCCGCTGTCGCTGAGGCTGAAGGTTTTCAGGGCGCCGGAGCGTACCGCGTAGACCGAGCCGAAGTTGTCGCCCTGGCGGAACAGGAACTCGCCTTTCTTCAGCGGCCGCCCGCGCTTGACGATTTCGTCAAGTGCATCCATGTCTTCGAGGTTCAGCGACAGGGGCAGGCACAGGGGGGCCAGGCTGCAGTCCTTGCAATGGGCCTGGTTGTGTGGGCGCAGTTTGACTGGCTCGGACATTTTCTTCGATCCTTGTGGGAAAGCACACATAAGACGTAAGGGTAACTCACGGCATAGGTAGTAGGCCAGCGTGCGCTGTCGTGCGGCGAACTGGCCAGGCCCCGGTGCGTGTGCCGGGGCCATTACTGTGCCCATAGTGTGCCTGGCGAGGAAGCTTGTCCATGCGGTCGAACGACTCGGTTTCAGATTACCCGGGAAAAGCGCTGGCGGTTGTGCTGCCCCAGGTAGCCATCGAACACCATGCACACCGAGCGTGCCAGCAGGCGCCCGGCCGGCAGGATGCGGATGCCCTGGTCGTCCAGGCGGATCAGGCCGTCGCGCTGCAAGGTCAGCAGTTCTGGCCAGAGGTCATTGAAGTAGCCGCGGAAATCGATGCTGAAGGCCTGCTCGATCGGCTCGAAGTCCAGCTCGAAATGGCAGATCAGCTGCTGGATCACCGCCCGGCGCAAGCGGTCGTCGTGGTTGCAGATCAGCCCGCGCTGGGTGGCCAGCTGGGCGTTGGAAAGGCTGTCCTGGTAGGTGTTGAGGTCACTGCTGTTCTGGCAGTACAGGTCGCCGATCTGGCTGATGGCCGACACGCCCAGGCCGATCAGGTCACAGTGGCCGTGGGTGGTATAGCCCTGGAAGTTGCGCTGCAGGGTGCCTTCTTCCTGGGCGATGGCCAGCTCGTCGTCGGGTAGGGCGAAGTGGTCCATGCCGATATAGCGATAGCCGGCTGCGGTCAGCTGGTCGATGGTGGCATGCAGCATCTCCAGCTTGGCGGTTGCGCTGGGCAGGTCATTGCTGTCGATGCGCCGTTGCGGCATGAAGCGTTCGGGCAGGTGGGCGTAGTTGAATACCGACAGGCGGTCGGGTTGCAGGCGGATCACCTCCTCGACGGTACGGGCGAAGCCTTCCGGGGTCTGTTTGGGCAGGCCGTAGATCAGGTCCAGGTTGATCGAGCGGAACTGCAGGGTGCGCGCGGCCTCGATCAGGGTCCGGGTCTGTTCCAGGCTCTGCAGGCGGTTGACTGCGCGCTGCACGGCCGGGTCGAGGTCCTGCACGCCGAGGCTGACGCGGTTGAAGCCTAGTTCGCGCAGCAGGCCCATGGTCGACCAGTCAGCCTCGCGGGGGTCGATCTCGATGCCGTAGTCACCGGAGTCGTCGTCCAGCAGTTGGAAATGCTGGCGCAGGGTGGCCATCAGCTGGCGCAGTTCCACATGGCTGAGGAAGGTCGGGGTGCCGCCGCCGAAATGCAGCTGTTCGACTCGTTGCCTGGGGTCGAGGTGGCAGGCGATCAGCTGGATTTCCTGTTCCAGGCGCTGCAGGTACGGCGCGGCACGGGCCCGGTCCTTGGTAATGACTTTGTTACAGGCGCAGTAGTAACAAATGTTTGCACAGAACGGCACGTGCACGTACAGCGACAGCGGGCGCACGGCCCGACGGCTCTCGCGCAGGGCGTGGAGCAGGTCGAACGAGCCCACTTCGCTGTGCAGTTGCACGGCGGTCGGGTATGAGGTGTAGCGTGGTCCGGCCAGGTCGTAGCGGCGGATCAGGTCGGTATCCCAACGTAGGTCGTCGAGCATGAGGGCGGTCCCCGGAAAGAGCAGCAATGCACCGGAGTCTAGGGTTGTCTGCAGGAATCTGTGTTGATTTGTATCAAGGTGAATCGGCGGCGGATTGCGAGGCCGCAAAGCGGCCTCCTTCAATGCCCCATCAGCCAATGCTGGTGCGGCCCGGGCAAGGTCCAGATGCCAAACAACATCACCAGCACTCCGCCAGCCACGCGCACACTGCGTCGTTTCAACAAAGTGTTGACCCGTTCTGCCGCCAGCCCGGTCGCCAGCAGCACCGGCCACGTCCCCACCCCGAACGCCAGCATCAACGCTGCGCTGTGCCCGGCGTTGCCCTGGCTGGCCGCCCACAGCAAGGTGCTGTATACCAGCCCGCATGGCAGCCACCCCCATAGTGCCCCGAGCAGCAATGCGCGCGGCAGGCTGGACACCGGCAGCAAGCGCGATGCCACGGGCTGGATATGCCGCCACAGTCCGCGGCCCAGCGCCTCGATGCGGGTCAGCCCGCTCCACCAGCCGGCCAGGTACAGCCCCATGACGATCAACAGCAGCGCCGCCAGCACCCGCAGCGCCAGGGCCGCAGGGCTGCTGGCCACGGCCCAGCCGGCCAGGCCCAGCAGCAGGCCGGCACAGCCATAACTGAGCACCCGGCCAAGGTTGTACGCCAGCAGCAGGCGCAGGCGCCGGCCGCGTTGTTCCGGGGGAATGGCCAGGGTCAGCGCGCCCATCAGGCCGCCACACATGCCCAGGCAGTGGCCGCCGCCGAGCAGGCCGAGGATCAATGCCGAGCCGAGCAGGGCAAGCAGGTCAGGCACGGGGTGGCGGTTCCTTGGCGGGGGCGGCCTGGCCGTCGTCAGGCGCTACTGCCGCCTGGTGGCGCGGGTCCTGGTCATCGAACAGGATGCTGTGGGCAGGGCTTTCGAGGTCGTCGTACTGGCCGCTGTCCACCGCCCAGAAGAAAATGTACACGGCCACGCCAACCAGCAGCAGTGCGGCGGGGATCATGACATAGAGGGCGGGCATGATGGCTTTCTCCCAGGCAAGGACGCTTCATTCGTAGGCAGGCCCGGTGCCAGCGGCGCGCGGGTCAGGCGCATGGCATTGAGCACCACCACCAGCGAACTGATCGACATGCCGATGGCCGCCCACACCGGGGTGATCCAGCCGAGCGCGGCGAACGGCAACACCAGGCCATTATACAGAGTCGCCCACAACAGATTCTGGAGGATGTTGCGGCGGGTGCGGCGGGCCAGCTCGAAGGCCTGTACCAGCGCCGACAGGCGGTTGGACAGCAGTACGGCATCTGCGCTGGTCTTGGCCAGGTCGGTGGCACTGCCCATGGCTATGCTGATGTCGGCGGCGGCCAGCACCGGTACGTCGTTGACCCCGTCGCCCAGCATCAGCACCTTGCGCCCGGCCGTCTGCAGCGCCTTCAGCCGGTCCAGCTTGTCGTCCGGGCGCAGGCCGCCGATGGCCTGGTCGATGCCCAGCTGTGCGGCGACTTCGGCAACCATCGGCGAGCTGTCACCGGATAGCAGCAGCGTGCGCCAGCCACGGGCCTTGCAAGCGTCCAGCAGGGCAGGGGCATCGTCGCGCAGGCGATCATCCAGGCCGAACCAGGCCAGCGGCCCTTGGCGGTCGCCCAGCAGCAGCCACTGGCCGCGCGGTTCCGGTACGGCGGGAGGCGCTGCGCCGCTCAGGGCGCTGACGAAGGTGGCCTGGCCAATGCGCAGCAGCTGGCCTGCCACCTGGCCTTCCAGGCCCAGGCCCGGCACGCTCTGCACATCGTCGGCAGGGCTGGCGCTGCGGCCGAAGGCACGCGCGATGGGGTGTTCGGAGCGGTTTTCCAAGGCCGCGGCCAAGGCCAGGCAGCGCTCGGCCGGCAGGTTGCCGAGCGGGCGGATGCTGCGCAAGGTCAGGCGGCCTTCGGTCAGTGTGCCGGTCTTGTCGAAAACCACCGTGTCGATCTGGTTCAGGCCTTCCAGCACATGGCCACGGGTAACCAGCAGGCCAAGCTTGTGCAAGGTGCCGGTGGCGGCGGTCAAGGCCGTGGGCGTGGCCAGGGACAGCGCGCAAGGGCAGGTCGCTACCAGCATGGCCAGCACGATCCAGAACGCCCGCGCCGGGTCCAGGTGCCACCACCACAGGCCGATGGCCAGGGCGGCGAGCAACGAGCAGAGCAGGAACCACTGCGAGGCGCGGTCGGCGATTTCGGCCAGGCGCGGTTTTTCAGTCTGCGCACGCTCCAGCAGGCGAACGATGGCGGATAGCCGCGAATCGGCGCCCACGGCTTCGACTTGCACATGCAGCGGGCTTTCGACATTCAGCGTGCCGCCGGTGACACGATCGCCGGCGCGGCGTGGTTGCGGCAGGTATTCGCCGGTGAGCAGCGATTCATCGATGCTGGAGCGGCCATCGACAATGCAGCCGTCGGCAGGGATCACCGCGCCTGGCAGCACCTGTACCCGGTCGCCGCGCTGCAGCTCGCTGAGCAGGATGCGTTCGGTGTGGCCGTGGGCATCCAGGCGCAGGCATGAGGCGGGCAGCAGGTTGACCAGTTGCGCAGTGGCCGCTGCCGTGCGTTCACGGGCACGGCGTTCCAGGTAGCGACCGGTGAGCAGAAACAGGGCGAACATGCCCACGGTGTCGAAGTACAGTTCGCCGCTGCCGGTGATGGCGGTCCAGATGCCGGCGGCGAAAGCCAGGCCAATGGCCAGCGACACCGAAACGTCCATGGTCAGGTGACGGGTGCGCAAGTCGCGCGCGGCGCCCTTGAAGAACGGCGCGCAGCTGTAGAAGACGATGGGGATGGTGAGAAACAGTGCCACCCACCTGAGGATGGTGTGCAGTTCGGGCGACAGGTCGATGTTGAATTCCGGCCAGGTGGCCATGGTTGCCATCATCGCCTGGAACCACAGCAGCCCGGCCACGCCCAGGCGGCGCAGGGCACTGCGGTTCTCGCGCGCCAACTGCTCGGCGGCCTGGTCGGGCTGGTAGGGGTGGGCTGCATAGCCGATCTGGCGCAGCTCGGCGAGCAGGCGCGACAGAGGCAGCAGCTGGTCGTTCCAGGTCAGCAGGAGGCGGTGGTTGGACAGGTTCAGGCGTGCCTCGGCGACGCCGGGCAGGTTGCGCAGGTGTTTTTCGATGAGCCAGCCACAGGCGGCGCAGCTGATGCCTTCGACCAGCAGGGTCGTTTCGGCCAGGTCCCCAGCATGGCGGACGAAGCTCTGCTGAACGTCGCTGCGGTCGTACAGGGTCAATTCGTCCTGGAGTTGTTTTGGCAGTGCTTCGGGGTTGGCGCTGCTGTCGCTGCGGTGCTGGTAATAATGCTCCAGGCCGCCGGCGACGATCGATTCGGCCACCGCCTGGCAACCGGGGCAGCAGAACTGCCGGGGCTCGCCCAGAACCACGGCGGTGAAGCGGCTGCCGGCGGGGACGGGCAGGGCGCAGTGGTAGCAGGGGGTGGGTTGGGTCATAAGGCGAACACAATAATTCTGAGGGGGACGTAGATCCCTGTGGGAGCGGGCTTGCCCCGCGAAAGGGCCAGGCCTGGAAAATGATGTTCACAGGTCAGGCCCTTTCGCGGGGCAAGCCCGCTCCCACAAGGGGGGCGTGATGGTGCAATCATCGGTGTTCGGCACCTTGAAGCGCTTCATCGCCCAGTTGCAAGGTCACGCCATGCTCGACCTTCTCTTCCTCGAACAGCCGCCACACATGCGCGTCCTGGCTGCCGAGCAACTCCACGAAGCGACGCCCGTCGACCTTGTCTTCCAGTTGCCCCACATAACGCCCGGTTTCGGCACGGCTCAGCAGTACCTTGCGGTCCTTCTCCGGCTGGGTCGGCGAAATCAGGTTCAGCTCCAGGCTCTGCGGGTCGCTGCTGCCGCTCAGGCGCAGCTCCACTTCGCCGGTCAGCTCGTCGAGGTGCACACTGGCCTTCAGGCCCAGTTTCTGCGCCAGCAGTTCACGGTCCAGCGAGCGGTTGATGCCCTTGCCGGCCTCGTAGTAGTTGTCATTGACCAGGTTGTCCGGGTTGCGCACGGCGATGCTGACCATGCTCAGGCTCAGGCATACCGAAGTGGCCAAGATGCCGATGATGATCCAGGGCCAGAGGTGCTTGTACCAGGGGCTGGCGGCGGTGGCAGGCATTGTCGGTTATCTCTCTCAGCGGATCTGTGGGCCGATGAAGCGGCTCTTGGCTTCAACCTGGGCGTCGCTGTCATCGGCGCTCTTGAGGATGAAGGTGACGTCGTTGGTGGTCGAGGGCAGTTTCTCGGGGGCAATCGACAGTTGCACCGGCAGGCTGACGATATCACCGGCCGCCACGCGGATCTCGCGCTGACCTTCGAGCCGGAGGTCCGGCAGGCCGGCGGCGTCCAGCACGTAGACGTGGTCGCGCTGGTCCTTGTTCATCACCTTCAGGCTGTACACGTTCTCGATCCGGCCCTGGGCGTTCTCGCGGTACAGCACGCGGTCCTTGCTGACATCGAAACCGACCAGCGAACGGGTCGCGAAGGCGGTGGCCAGGCCAATGATCATCACCACCAGTACCAACGCGTAGCCGATCAGGCGTGGGCGCAGCAGGTGGGTCTTCTGCCCCGACAGGTTGTGTTCGGTGGTGTAGCTGATCAGCCCGCGCGGGTAGTTCATCTTGTCCATGATGGTGTCGCAGGCATCGATGCAGGCGGCGCAGCCGATGCACTCGATCTGCAGGCCGTCCCGGATGTCGATGCCGGTGGGGCAGACCTGTACGCACATGGTGCAGTCGATGCAGTCGCCCAGGCCGTGGGCCTTGTAGTCCAGGTCCTTCTTGCGCGGGCCGCGGGTTTCGCCACGGCGCGGGTCGTAGGACACGATCAGCGTGTCCTTGTCGAACATCACGCTCTGGAAGCGCGCATAGGGGCACATGTACACGCAGACCTGTTCACGCAGCCAGCCGGCGTTGCCATAGGTGGCGAGGGTGAAGAAGCCGACCCAGAAGTAGGCCCAGCCGTCGGCCTGGCCAGTGAAGAATTCGATGGCCAGTTCGCGGATCGGCGAGAAATAACCGACGAAGGTCATGCCGGTGACGAAACCGATCAGCAGCCACAGGCTGTGCTTGGCGAGCTTGCGCAGGAACTTGTTGCCACTCATGGGCGCCTTGTCCAGCTTCATGCGCTGGTTGCGGTCGCCCTCGGTGACCTTTTCGCACCACATGAAAATCCACGTCCACACGCTTTGCGGACAGGTGTAGCCGCACCACACGCGGCCGGCGAACACGGTGATGAAGAACAGGCCGAAGGCGGCGACGATGAGGATGCCGGAGAGCAGGATGAAATCCTGCGGCCAGATGGTGGCACCGAAGATGTAGAACTTGCGCTCGGGCAAGTTCCACCACACGGCCTGGTGGCCGCCCCAGTTCAGCCAGACGGTACCGAAGTAGAGCAGGAACAGCACGGCACCGCCGACCATGCGCAGGCGCCGGAACAGGCCGGTGAAGGCACGGGTGTAGATCTTCTCGCGGGAGGCGTACAGGTCGACGGAGTCCTTCCCTTTGCTGGCAGGCGGGGTGACGTCATGTACCGGAATTTGCTTGCTCATCATCAAGTCCCACGGCAGTGGAAAAACGCCGCGGCCAATGCGTGCCGGCCGCAGTCTGGCGCAATCTGCTAGCGCTCTGCGGCCCATGATACGCCGCTGATGGCAGTATGGGGTCGCACTGCGACCTTTAGTCGCGTTGGGTTTGTGGCGTGAATCGTGTTATGGCGGGTGTCAATTGATCCAGGTCATTCCCCGGCGAGAAATACCGGCCCGTACCGGCCTCTTCGCAGACAAGCCCGCGAAGAGGCCGGGCCTGCGTTATTCGCTCTTGGCCGGTTCAGCCTGCTGTGACAGGCTGTACACATAAGCGGCCAGCAAGTGCACCTTGTCATTGCCCTGCAGCTGCGCCTGGGCCGGCATCTGCCCTTGGCGACCGTAACGGATGGTCTGCTGCAACTGAGCGAAGCTCGAGCCGTAGATGAACGCCTGCGGGTGGGTCAGGTTCGGCGCGCCCATGGCAGGGGTACCTTTGCCTTCCGGCCCGTGGCAGGCCACACAGTTGGCGGCGAAGATCTTCTGCCCGTTCTCGACATCGGCCTTCGCGCCTTCCGGCAGGCTGCGGCCATCCAGCTTGCTGACCACGAACGCTGCCACGTCAGCCACGCCCTGGTCGCCGATCACCTCGGCCCAGGCCGGCATCACCCCGTGACGGCCGCCCATGATGGTGGTCTTGATGGTGTCCGGCTCGCCGCCCCAGCGCCAGTCGTTGTCGGTCAGGTTGGGGAAACCGAAGGCACCCTTGGCGTCGGAGCCGTGACATACCGAGCAGTTGGAGGCGAACAGCCGCGCGCCCATTTTCAGTGCTTGCGGGTCCTTGGCCACTTCCTCGATAGGCATGGCGGCGAACCTGGCGAAGATCGGCCCGAAGCGGGCATCGGCCTTGGCCATTTCCTTTTCCCACTCATGCACGCCCGTCCAGCCCGGCTGGCCGTTGGAAAACTCGGTCTGCTTGTCGTTGTCCAGGTACGAATAGCCCGGCAGCACGCCTTTCCAGTTGCCCAGGCCGGGGTACAGCACCAGGTAGCCCAAGGCGAAGATGATGGTGCCGACAAACAGCCAGAACCACCATTTCGGCAGCGGGTTGTCGTATTCCTCGATGCCATCGAAAGCATGCCCGACGGTTTCGTCGGTAACCTCTTCGCGCTGGCCCTTGCGGGTCGACAGCAGCAGCCAGGTCAGCGAGAAGATGGTGCCCAGGGTCAGGACGGTAACGTACAGACTCCAGAAGGTTGTCATTGTTGTTTGCTCCCAGAAGCTTTTGCTTGCTCTTGCTCGACGTGGCGGCAGGCTGAGGGGTCATCCGCGAAGGGCAGTTGGGTCGCTTCGTCGAAGTCCTTTTTCCGCCTTGGGCTGAACACCCATAGCGCCAGGCCCACGAACGCCACCATCACCACGACGGTGCCCAGGCCGCGAATCATCCCGATATCCATCAGCGTCACCGTTTGCTCTTGATGATGGTGCCAAGACCTTGCAGGTACGCGACGAGGGCGTCCATTTCGGTCTTGCCCTTGACCGCGTCGCGGGCCCCGGCGATGTCGGCGTCGCTGTACGGCACGCCAAGAGTGCGCAGTACTTCCATCTTCTTCGCGGTGTCCTTGCCGTCGAGCTTGTGCTCGACCAGCCACGGGTAGGACGGCATCTTCGACTCCGGTACCACGTTGCGCGGGTTGTACAGGTGGGCGCGGTGCCAGTCATCCGAGTAGCGGCCGCCGACCCGGGCCAGGTCCGGCCCGGTCCGCTTGGAGCCCCACAGGAACGGGTGGTCCCAGACGCTTTCACCGGCCACCGAGTAATGGCCGTAGCGCTCGGTTTCGGCGCGGAACGGGCGGATCATCTGCGAGTGGCAGCCCACGCAGCCTTCGCGGATATAGATGTCGCGGCCTTCAAGCTCCAGCGCGGTGCGCGGCTTCATGCCTTCGACGGGTTTGTTGGTGACGTCCTGGAAAAACAGCGGGACGATCTGGGTCAGGCCACCGACGCTCACGGCGATGACCATGAAGAAGGCCAGCAGGCCTATGTTCTTCTCGACGGCTTCATGCTTCATCAGTGCGCTCCCACGACGACGATCTTGGCGGCTTCCTCTGCCTGTACCGGGTTGGCGGCACGCACGGTACGCAGCACGTTGTAGGCCATCAGCAGCATGCCGCTGGCGAAGAACGCGCCGCCCAGGGCGCGGACGATATAGCCAGGGTGGCTGGCCTGCAGGGCTTCGACGAAGGAGTAGGTGAGGGTGCCGTCATCGTTGATGGCGCGCCACATCAGGCCTTGGGTAATGCCGTTGACCCACATCGAGGCGATGTACAGCACGGTACCGATGGTGGCCAGCCAGAAGTGCGCGTTGATCAGGCCGACGCTGTGCATCTGCTCGCGCCCATACAGGCGCGGGATCATGTGGTACACGGCACCGATCGAGATCATCGCCACCCAGCCGAGCGCGCCGGCGTGCACGTGGCCGATGGTCCAGTCGGTGTAGTGCGACAGCGAGTTCACCGTCTTGATGGCCATCATCGGGCCTTCGAAGGTGGACATGCCGTAGAACGCCAGCGAAACCACCAGGAAGCGCAGGATCGGGTCGGTGCGCAGTTTGTGCCAGGCACCGGACAGGGTCATCATGCCGTTGATCATGCCACCCCAGCTCGGTGCCAGCAGGATGATCGACATCACCATGCCCAGTGACTGTGCCCAGTCGGGCAGGGCGGTGTAGTGCAGGTGGTGCGGGCCGGCCCAGATGTACAGGGTGATCAGCGCCCAGAAGTGCACGATCGACAGGCGATACGAGTAGATCGGCCGCTCGGCCTGCTTGGGCACGAAGTAGTACATCATCCCGAGGAAGCCGGTGGTGAGGAAGAAGCCCACGGCATTGTGGCCGTACCACCACTGGATCATCGCATCGGTGGCCCCGGAGTAGGCCGAGTACGACTTGAACAGGCTTACCGGCAGCGAGATGTGGTTGACGATGTGCAGCATCGCGGTGACCACGATGAAGGCGCCGTAGAACCAGTTGCCGACATAGATGTGCCGGGTCTTGCGCTTGACGATGGTGCCGAAGAACACCAGCCCGTAGGTGACCCAGACGACGGCCAGCAGGATCGCCAGCGGCCATTCTAGTTCGGCGTATTCCTTGGTGGTGGTGTAGCCCATCGGCAGGGTGACCAGTGCACCGACGATCACCGCCTGCCAACCCCAGAAGGTGAAGGCGGCCATGCTGTCGGAGATCAGCCGGGTCTGGCAGGTGCGTTGCACCACGTAGTAGCTGGTGCCGAACAGCGCACAGCCCCCGAAGGCGAAAATCACCAGGTTGGTATGCAGCGGGCGCAGGCGGCCGAAGCTGGTCCAGGG
>NZ_DGIR01000043.1 GCF_002386445.1 Pseudomonas sp. UBA4617 | reverse complement strand
CTCCTTGCTGATGCGCGACCAGGCACTGCTGGCCGGGCTGCTGCCCAGTTACTCTGCCACAGAAGCGATCAACTGGAATGACAGTGACAAGCTCTACAGCATGCTGAGCAAGATCGTCGCCAGCGACGACGCCGGCTTGCGCCTGCGCACGACCCTCAAGCAGGCCATAGCCGAAACACAAAGCGCGCTCAATGCAGCCAGTCAGCGACTGGCGCCCTGCCTGTCGCCTGGCATCCAGAAAGCCGTGCGGCATCTGAACAGCGCCACGCAGTATCTCTACAACGGCGTGCAGCTGATCGAGCTGGAAGTGAAGATGAAGCTGGGCGAGTACTACGCCCTGCAGAGCCAGCACCTACGCAAATTGCAGCACAAGGCCAATGCCTCCATTGCCGCGGCGCGGGACCGAATGCAGCGCAACATCGACGATTTCGAGTTCGGCTCGATGAAGGCCATGCGCAAGGTACGGCCGATCATCCAGCACGGGCTGATGAGCCTGGCCGTGCTCGACCCGCGCTTCAGCCACACGATGATCAGCGTGACGGTGTGGGTCGAGGGCAAGGCTGAAGAGGTGCATGGGCGGTTGTTCAAGGAAGCCAGCATAGGGGTGAACCAGGCGAGCAGCGCGGCGCAGCTTGCCCTGGTGGATATCTCGGTGGCGGCGGGGACGTTGGAAACCGATGCGCGCAGGTTGTTGCATGGGATGAAGATCACCTCACAGCAGGCGGCCCGATTGGTAAGGACTGGGTTTTCCGGGTTGCGCGGGGTGGCTGGGAGTTGGGAAGTGCTGCTGGCGATAGGCGGGTTGTATCTGCAGCAGGACAGCCTGGGCAGGAATCAGGAAAAGGCGGAAACGGAGATAGGGCCCAAGGCGCATGAGGCCAAGTTGGCGTTGCAAGGATCTCAGTTGGGTGTGTTGGGTGGGCAGATTGAGCTGGTGGGGCTTATCCTGAGGGCAAGTGCCTATAGCGGTATGCCATGGGTTAACGGTGCTACTGCCACCGGCAAGACCTTGGTGAAGATCGGTGCTGTGGTAGGCGCTGTCGTCGGTTTTATTGAAGCAGCACAGGCAATCTCTGCTGCTAAACGCGCATCGGCAGCGGGAGATGGTGTAGCAGCCACGCAATATTGGTTGGCTGTGGGCTTTCACGGGGCCAGTGCCATTGCCTTCGCTGGAGCAGTATTGAAGTCCACTTTATTGGGACCTGTAGGCCTCGCTGTGATGCTGGCGCTGATTGCATATGCGCTAAGCAAAAGCGCTGAAGAAAATGAGTCATCTGCTCTGGAGCGGTGGGCTCGACGATGCTGTTTTGGAAAGGCAGATGAGACGCCAGTCATTCACTGGAATAGTCCGGAGTCTGCAGACATTGCATTTGCAGAGCTCAACGCCGCTACGCTGGGTGTACAGGCAGAATTCCACTTTGAATCGAAGTTAGCAAGCGACCCTGCCGCTCCACGGATAGGAGGACTGATCAGCCTTGAACGGGAACAAAAACTAAAATTTAAGATTGTGCTACCTCACTATAGAGATGGCGCATCAGCGTATCGCTGGTACCTAATAGTTCATCGCCGAGGTGATGGCCAATTCCCGGACTACACGGGAGGAGAGACGCTGATTGTCGATGAGCTTCATGCACATCCCTCAACTGGCGTTTCCAAGTCGGTCAATTTCTCTAGTTTTTCTCCGCCGAGGCTACCCGACTACAATAGCGATTTCACTATTAACAAACAATACTTTCCTGTTTCGGGACTCAATGACCTGCCTCAGCTGTCTATCTCTGGGGTTATAGAGCTCATGCCGACGATTGGAACGCACTCCATTGTCGCAGCAACATTGCTGGTGATGTATTGGCCGGATCGACAAATTGAAAGTGCGTATATTGAGCTAAGCCAACGGAGGGAAAATGAGGGCGCGTGAGCCAGGAGCAATAATGAAACGAGCGCTAGGCTGGAGCTACGATCTACCGAGCGTTAATGAAGTGCCCGTATCCCGCCTGAGTTTAAGCAATGTCAATCCGCCGCCCAATCATGCCAATGATGTGTACATAGAATTGCCTAGATCCACTTTACTTCTACGTGGCGTATTGGCGTTGCTTGGTATTCCGATGCTGCTATTCTTGTTTGGCATATCGATACAGGTGTATTGGGGTCTCATTGATTACGCCCAGGCCTTCGATTGGATGATGATGATTATTTTGATACTCGGGCCTCTAATTTGCATATGGCTCGTCAGCGCATTTGTCAGGCTAGATTTAGAACTTCCGCGAGACGAGCCAATACGTTTTAATCGCTTACGCCGAAAAATCTATGTATATCAGTTCAGATACCACTACCTGTACTTGCTCAGCCGCAAACACTGGGGCGTCAAACCAGTCGCTTACAACTGGGACGACGTAACCGCCGAAGTCTACAGAGTCTACGCCCCCGGTCACGGTGGGGTGATCGAAAACGTCATGCTGTCGGTCCGCAACCCCGAAACCGACGAAGTCATCGACCGCGTGCTCTTCAGCCACGACCTCTACCGAGGCGAAGCCTACTGGGCCATCGCCCGGCTGTTCATGCAGCAAGGCCCTGAAGCGCTGCCGAAGTTCGTCCACCCACCCCGTGACTGGAACGACGACGATGGCTTGAGCCACATGCACTGTCTGGCGCCAAAGGTTCATTGGCCAGAGGACATTGACCGTGAGTCCCGTACTGCCCCGTCTGAAGGAGAGATCCGTTGAAACCCGTGGTACTCGTAGGCCATCGGCATGTCTGCCCGCTACATGGCACCAACCAGGTAGAAAGCGGCAGTTCCGCGTACACCTTCAATGGCAGGCCGGTTGCCAGAGTAGGCGACCGCACCACGTGTGGCGCCGTAATAATCAGTGGTGCTGCGCACTTTCTGATTGAAGGTGCAGCTGTGGCGCGCAAGGGCGATCGAACCGATCATGGTGGTGTGCTGGAAGAGGGCGATACGGGCTGGATGCTGGATTGACGCTAACGGCTTGCCCCGGGCACCTGGAGTAACCCAAGCACCGTACCGCCTGCTTCGCGGGCGAGCCGGCTCTTACACCGACCGTGTTGGCTTGCTGATTTGTTTGCCAGCCTGCGCTGCCACTTCCAGCGCCTGGCCGTCGCGTTGCTTGCCCTGGCGCGCCAGACCTTCGAGTTGCGGTATCAGCATGCCCTCGGGCAAGTGTCGCCAGAACCTTCCCGGCATGTGCAGACGCAAGGCATCGGGGTTGAGGCGGGCGGGGTTGAAGGTATGGCGGTAATAGGTGCGCCATAGCTCGGCACCCGGGTCCTCGGCATTGCGTGCCCAGCCGCGCCAGGTATCGGGGCATTGCCGGTGGTAGTCGAACGCCTGGCCATCGAAGCGTATGCCATCGCGCGGGGTGGCGATCAACCAGCGCAGGCGCCCCAGGCGGTCGGCGAAGTGCGGGCTGGCGCTTTCGAGGATGTCATGGGCCGGCTCGTGGTAAGCCACAAGGTCTAGCTGCAGGTGGGTAGCCAAGGCGTCTGGCAACGGCACGAAACGTAAAAAGGCGTGCAAGTGATGCGCCTCGCGGCTGACCTGCTTGATCCGCCGATGCAGTTCGCTGCCCAGTCGATCCCCCGCCAGCATTGCGGTGCGGTCGCCGTGGGCCACACGCCAGAGCACCTCGTACAGCAGGTTCCAGCGTTGCTCGCCACGGTAGCGTGCGGCCTGTTCCAACAGGTCGAGCAGGGCCGCCGGTACCTTGGCACGAAACGGGCCGGGGCCTTCCGGGAGCGCTGTCGGTATGGCCAGCAAGTCAGCCATCGGCCCCTGCGACCAGGTAACTTCCGCGGGATCAACACCATGCCCCAACAACACACGCGCCTGCTCGCGCCAGGTCACGAACAGGTCATCGCAGTCCAGCGCAATCATCCCCACAACCCCATCTGCACCGGTGCCTGTGGCTCTCGCAAACGGGCCCGCAACAGGCCGCTGCGCAGCTCGGCCTGGGCCGGGCGGTAGTCGCTGGTGACAATGAACGGCCGCGCCTTGTCCAGCACGCAACGCAGCTGGATCAGGTCGTCATAGCGAATGCGCCGCTCGCGGCGCAGCGCCACCAGGCGCTGTACGCTGCGCAGGCCGATACCCGGAATGCGCGCCAGCAGCGCGGGTTCAGCGCGGTTCACATCCAGCGGAAACACCTCTCGGTTGGCCAGCGCCCAGGCCAGCTTGGGGTCGATGTCCAAGGCCAGGTTATCGCCTTGGCCGAGCAGTTCCCTGGCCTGGTAGCCATAACCCCGCAACAGGAAGTCGGCCTGGTACAGGCGGTGTTCACGCAGCAGCGGCGGTGCCGCCAAGGGCACGCTGCCCGGGCTGTCGGGGATCGGGCTGAAGGCGGAGTAGTACACGCGCTTGAGGCCATAGCCCTGGTACAGCGACTCGGCATTGCGCAGCAGAGTGCTGTCGTCGGTATTGTCGGCACCGACGATCACCTGGGTGCTCTGCCCGGCAGGGGTGAAGCGCGGGGCCTTGGGTTCGTTGGCCACGGCTTGCTGGCCCTGGTGGATGACGCCCATCGCCTGGCGAATGGTGTGGGCCTGCTTTTCCGGCGCCAGGCGCTTCAGGCTGGCGTCGGTGGGCAGTTCGATGTTGACACTGAGGCGGTCGGCCAGGCGACCGGCTTGTTCGATCAACAGCGGGTCGGCATCGGGGATGGTCTTGAGGTGGATGTAGCCGCGGAAGTGATGTTCCTCGCGCAACAGCCGAGCCACGCGGATCAACTGCTCCATGGTGTAGTCGGCCGAGCGGATGATGCCGGAACTGAGGAACAGCCCGCTGATGCAATTGCGCCGGTAGAAATCCAGGGTCAGGCGCACCACTTCCTCAGGTGTGAAACGGGCGCGGGGCACGTTGCTGGAGCGGCGGTTCACACAGTACTGGCAGTCGTACAGGCAGAAATTGGTCAACAGCACCTTGAGCAGCGACACGCAACGGCCGTCGGGGGTGTAGCTGTGGCAGATGCCCATGCCGTTGGTGGCACCCAGGCCATCCCCCCCCCGCGAATTGCGCTTGGGCGCGCCGCTGCTGGCGCAGGAAGCGTCGTACTTGGCGGCGTCGGCGAGGATGCCGAGTTTGGCGATGAGTTGCATGGTGTCATACCGTATACTGATTATTCATACAGTATTTTGAGAAGGCGCCGATTGCAAGTTCATTTGAAGTTCATGCAGCTCATCGTGTCCTGTGGCATCTGTTCGAACGGCCAACTGAACCCGGCGCAGAGGGTGTGGGCGCTGAATGCTTCTGCAAGCGCCGCCGCATTCCGGGGGCGGCGCAACGCTAGCGGGTTACCGGCAGGGCTCGTCCAGGCGAAGTGACAGACATGCCTGGGCGCTGCCGCTCGGCACTGGGGGCTGTCATGGGCGGCTTGTGACCCTGTCGTAGCCAGGCGGTTCAGACCCGGTAGTAGTCGCGGTACCAAGCCACGAACGCATTGACGCCGTGTGCCAGCGATGTGCCGGGGGTGTAGCCGATCCAGCGCTCCAGCCCACCCACATCGGCCCAGGTTTGCAGCACGTCACCGGGTTGCAGCGGCAGGTAGTCGCGCTGGGCCTGGATGCCCAAGGACTGCTCCAGGCATTCGATGAACTGCAGCAGCCGTACCGGCTGGCCGCGGCCGATGTTGAACAACTGACAGGGCGGTTGCCCTCCGGCCGCCACTGGCGGCTTCAGGCGCAAGCGCACGATGCTCTCGACGATGTCGTCGATGTAGGTGAAGTCGCGGGCCATCAGGCCGTTGTTGTAGACCGCGATTGGCCGGCCTTCGAGAATGGCGCGGGTGAACGTGAACAGAGCCATGTCCGGGCGGCCCCAAGGGCCGTAGACGGTGAAGAAACGCAGCCCGGAGGTCGGCAGTTGGTACAGGTGGGCATAGCTGTACGCCATCAGCTCGTTGGCGCGTTTGCTGGCGGCATAGAGCGACAGGGGGCGCTCGACCGGGTCGTCGACGCTGAACGGCAGTTTGACGTTGGCCCCGTACACCGAGCTGCTGGAGGCATAGATGAAGTGGCGGGGCGGCCGCTGGCGGCAGGCCTCGAGCACATTGAGAAAGCCAACCAGGTTGGCCCGCCCATAGGCTTCGGGGTGGTCCAGCGAATAACGCACCCCGGCCTGCGCCGCCAGGTGGATCACCTCGCTGAACGGCTGCCCGGCGAACAATTGCTGCAGTTCAGCCGGGTGGGTGATGTCGAGGGTATGGAAGCGGAAGTTGGCGAAGTCGAACAGCTGCTGCACGCGCGCCAGCTTCAGCTTGACGCTGTAGTAGGCACTGAGGTTGTCGATGCCGACCACCTCGATACCGGCCTCGCACAGGCGCCGCGCAACGTGATAACCGATGAAACCGGCCACGCCGGTAATCAGTACCGACATGCCGGCTGCACCTGGCCACGGCCAATGCCATAGTAGGTCAGGCCGGCGGCGGCCATGTGCTCCGGTTCGAACAGGTTGCGCCCGTCGAACACCACCCGGTCGGCCAGTTGCTGCAGCACTTTGTCCAGGTCAAGCACGCGGTAATCCTGCCATTCGGTAACGACCACCAGGGCATCGGCACCGCGTAGCGCATCCTCCTTGCAGGGCACCAGGCGCAGGTCGCTACGTGCGCCATAGTGCCGCTGGATCTCGTCCATGGCCTGCGGATCATGGGCCTGTACCCGAGCACCGGCGGCCCACAGCGCTTCCAGCAGCACCCGGCTGGAGGCTTCGCGAATGTCGTTGGTATTGGGCTTGAACGACAGCCCCCACAGGGCGAAGACCTTGCCGCGCAGGCCGCCACGGTAGTGGCGCTGGATCTTGCCGAACAGCCGGCCCTTTTGCCGCTCGTTGACCGACTCCACCGCACGCAGCAGCTGCGGCTCGAAGCCTTCGGCCTCGGCACTGCGGCGCAGGGCTTGCAGATCCTTGGGGAAGCACGAGCCACCGAAGCCGCAGCCGGCATAGATGAAGTCGTAGCCGATGCGCGGGTCCGAACCTATGCCACGGCGCACCATCTCGATGTCGGCACCCAGGTGCTCGGCCAGGTTGGCAATTTCGTTGATGAACGAGATCTTGGTCGCCAGCATGCAGTTGGCCGCGTACTTGGTCAGCTCGGCACTGCGCGCATCCATCACCATGAGCTTCTCACGGTTGCGACTGAACGGCAGGTACAGCTCGCGCAGCAGTTCTACCTCGGCGGGTTGCGCGCCGCCGATGATGATACGTTCCGGGCGCATGCAATCGTCCACTGCTGAGCCCTCCTTGAGGAACTCGGGGTTGCTGATGACCTGGAAGCGGCTGCTGTCGGCCACGGCCTGGGCAATGCGCGCCTTGATGCGGTGCACTGTGCCGACGGGGACGGTGGATTTGTTGACGATCACCTTGGGGCCGTCGGCATGTTCGAGGATGCTGTCGACCACCGCGAAGACTTGCCTCAGGTCGGCGCTGCCATCAGCCTGCGGCGGGGTACCGACGGCGATGAACTGCAGCCTGGCAAAGTGCGCCGCTGCGCCGGCGTCGGTGGTGAAGCGCAACCGGCCACAAGCCAGGTTGTTCTCCAGCAAGGGTGCCAGGCCGGGCTCGAAGATCGGGCAATGGCCTGCATTGAGGGTGGCGACCCGTGCGGCGTCGACATCCATGCACAACACCGAGTGCCCCACCTGGGCCAGGCACACTGCCTGGGTGAGGCCAACATAGCCGGTACCGAACACCGTGATCTTCATTTGACAGCTCCTTGGCGAGAAAGCTGAAAAAAAATGTCACATTGTTGTTTAGGAATTGTTACCCGTGCTGCGGGCAGCCTGCTGGGCGACCGCCCATAGCTGTTGGCGGAACCAGCGCCGCAGCGGGTCGGCATGGGTGCGCTCGTGCCAGATCTGCATCACCTCGATCACCGGCAGGGCCAGCGGCAGCGGGTACATGACCAGCTCGTCATCCCGTGCGGTGGCCTCGATGGCCAGCGAGCGCAAGCAGGTCAGCAGCAGGTCGGTGCCGCGCAGCAGGCGCGCAGGGGCGATGAAACTCGACAGGCCTGCCACCACCCGGCGCTGTTTGCCCTGGCTGTGCAAAGCGCGGTCGACCAGGCCATCGAGGTCGCCAGTGAGGGTGGTGAGCAGATGGTCGCTGGCGAGGAAAGCGTCGAGGTCCAGGCCTTTCCCCAGGCCAGGATGGCTGCGTGACGCCAGCACCACCAGCGGTTCGCTGAGCAGGCGCTGTTGGTGAAAGGTGTCGGGCAGGTCGGTATAGAACCCGGCCACGGCGAGGTCACAGGTGCCTTTCTCAAGCGCTTCACGGGGTAGCTGGCCGCGGGTGTTGTGGGTGACCAGGGTCAGGTTCGGCGCCTCGCTGCGCAGGATCGGCAGCAGCCCGGGTAGCAGCGTCTGCTCGACATAATCGGTACTGTACAGGTGCAGGCGGGCAGGGCGGGCGAGAAAGTCCCGGCCTTCGCAGCGCTCATAGAAACCTTCCAGGCTCACCACAAGGCGTTCCACCTGCGGCGCCAGTTCGTGGGCACGTGGTGTTGGCGTCAGGCCGCGGGGCGCGCGCACGAACAAGGGGTCGCCAAACTGATGGCGCAGCTTGTTGAGCTTGTGGCTGAGCGCCGGCTGGCTCAGCGCCATGCGTTGGGCGGCGAGGGTGGCGTTGCGTTCCTGGTACAGCACATGGAACAGGTACAGCAGGTTGAAGTCCTTGCTGGCGATATTCATTTTCTGGATCACAGGCATGCGAGCTTTCGAATTATCGAATCATAGCCCAGCCACTAGCATGAGCGCATCGGGCCGCCATGCACGGACGGCCCACGGATGTGATCGAGGAGATTGCTGCATGATCCAGATGTCCAGGCTTGCCCTTGCCGCGGCTGTTACCCTGCTTGCCGCCGGTGCCCAGGCCGCGCCCAGGGGCGAGGTGCTGGTGCTGTTGTCCAGCGAGCACCAGCTGCCGTTGCAGGACGGCAAGCGCTACCCCACCGGTTACTACCTCAACGAGTTCGGCGTGCCAGCCGACCAGTTGCTCAAGGCTGGCTACAAGCTGGTGCTGGTAACGCCGAAGGGCAACGCCCCGAGCGTCGACCCGCGCTCGATCGACCCGAGCTATTTTGCCGGTGATGCGGCCGAGATGAAGCGCATCGAAAAGGTCGTCCAAAGCCTGCCTGACATCGACGATACCCTGTCGGTGAGCGAGGTACTGGCAGCTGATCCAAGCCGTTATGCCGGGCTGTTCATCCCCGGTGGCCATGCGCCCTTGATCGACCTCGCCAACAACCCGGAGGTGGGCGCCTTGCTGCGGCATTTCCACCAGGCCGGCAAACCTACCGCAGCCATTTGCCATGGCCCCATCGCCCTGCTCTCGGCCCAGCAGGACCCGGCAGGCTATCAGGCCGCGCTGGCACGGGGTGCCAAGCCGGCGGCCAGGGACTGGGTGTACAAGGGCTACCGGATGACCATCTTCTCCGATCCTGAAGAGCAGGTATTCGAGGGCTCGCTCAACGGCCAGCGGCTGTTGTTCTACCCGGCTGGCGCCATGGCGATGGCGGGGGGCGACATGGGTTACGCCAAGGCCTGGCAACCCAACGTGGTGGTGGACCGCGAACTGATCACCGCGCAGAACCCGTTCTCGGACAAGGCCCTGGCCAAGGCACTGCTGGAAAAACTGGCCGAGCAGGCACAGCGCCGCGAACAGGGCAACTAGACTTACCAGTGGCCTGCACCGGGTAGCGCTCGGCAGGCCAACACCATCCAACCGACCACCGCCTCCCCGGAGCGGACGTCCCTCGCTGGCGATGGCCTTCTTGCAGAGGAGGGCAGGTCATGGACGAGGCAAGGCTTCACGATTTCATGGGCAAGCTGGTAGGCGACATGGGCGCCGCGGCGACCCTGGCCAATGTGATACTCGGCGACGAACTGGGGTTTTACCGGGCCATGGCCGACAGCCAGCCGACCACCCCCGAGGCACTCGCGGCAAAGACCGGTTGCCACCCACGGCTGGTGCGCGAGTGGCTCAATGCCCAGGCCGCGTCGGGCTACATGGTGCATGACCAGGGCCGCTTCGTATTGCCCGAAGAACAGGCCCTGGCCCTGGCGCTGGAAGACTCCCCCGCCTACATGGCCGGTGGCGCCGCGGTAGTGGCGGCGCTGTTCCATGACAAGGACAAGCTGGTTGCAGCAATGCGCGGTGACGGCGGGTTGGCCTGGGGTGATCATCACCCGTGCATGTTCAGCGGCACCGAGCGATTCTTCCGGCCGGGTTATCGCACTTTTCTGGTGTCCGAATGGCTACCGGCGCTTGAGGGGGTGGTGGCCAGGTTGCAGGCGGGCGCCAAGGTGGCCGACGTCGGCTGCGGGCATGGTGCTTCGACGCTGGTCATGGCCGAGGCGTTTCCGGCCTCCACCTTTATTGGCTACGACTACCACGGGCCTTCCATCGCCACGGCCAACGAGCGTGCGCGCGAAGCGGGGTTGGCGGGAAGGGTGACGTTCCAGCAGGCCAGCGCCAAGGACTATCCGGGACATGACCATGACCTGGTGTGCTTCTTCGATTGCCTGCACGACATGGGCGACCCGGTGGGGGCCGCCAGGCATGCTTACCGCGCCTTGAAAGCCGAAGGCACGGTAATGCTGGTGGAACCGTATGCCGAGGACTCGCTGGAGGGCAACCTGACACCGGTCGGGCGCCTGTTCTATGCGGCATCGACCTTCATCTGCACGCCGAACTCGTTATCCCAGGAGGTGGGGTTGGGGCTGGGCGCCCAGGCCGGGGAGGCGCGCTTGCGTGCGGTGTTCGAGGAGGCGGGGTTCAGCCGGTTCCGGCGGGCGACGCAGACACCGTTCAACCTGATCCTGGAGGCCCGCAAGTAGAGGCCGGGCCTGCAAGGCAGAAGGGGCGCCTTGTCGGCACCCCCTCTGGCTTGCTGCTTAGGCTTCAGCGTCCCACGGACGGTCGCCTTTTTCATCCTTGATGCGGGTCGGCAGGCCCATCACGTCCAGCGCCTTGAGGAACGGCTCTGCTGGCAGCTCCTCGACGTTGACCATGCGTTTGGCATCCCACTCGCCACGGGCAACCAGCAGGGCGGCAGCCACCGGCGGAACCCCGGCGGTGTAGGAAATACCCTGGCTGTCGGTCTCGGCGTAGGCTTCTTCGTGGTCGGCCACGTTGTAGATGAACACTTCGCGCGGCTGGCCATCCTTGGTGCCCTTGACCAGGTCGCCGATGCAGGTCTTGCCGGTGTAGCCCGGGGCCAGCGAGGCGGGGTCCGGCAGTACGGCCTTGACCACCTTCAGCGGTACCACTTCCAGGCCTTCGGCGGTCTTCACCGGTTGCTCGGAGAGCAGGCCCAGGTTCTTCAGCACGGTGAACACGTTGATGTAGTGTTCGCCGAAGCTCATCCAGAAACGCACGTTCGGCACGTTGAGGTTCTTCGAAAGCGAATGAACTTCATCATGGCCGGTCAGGTACAGGTTCTGCGAACCGACTACTGGCAGGTCGTCGGTACGCTTGACTTCGAACATGCTGTTGCTGGTCCACTGGCTGTTCTGCCAGCTCCAGACTTGCCCGGTGAATTCGCGGAAGTTGATTTCCGGGTCGAAGTTGGTGGCAAAGTACTTGCCATGCGAACCGGCATTGACATCGAGAATGTCGATCGAGTCAATGCTGTCGAAATACTGTTGCTGCGCCAGTTTGGCGTAGCTGTTCACCACACCCGGGTCGAAACCGACGCCGAGAATGGCGGTAATGTTCTTCGCCTGGCACTCTTCGAGGTGTTTCCACTCGTAGTTGCCGTACCACGGCGGGGTCTCACAGATCTTGCCCGGCTCTTCGTGGATGGCGGTGTCCAGGTAGGCGACACCGGTATCGATGCAGGCACGCAGCACCGACATGTTGAGGAAGGCGGAACCGACGTTGATCACGATCTGCGATTCGGTCTCGCGGATCAGTGCCTTGGTCGCCTCGACATCGAGGGCATTGAGCGAGAAGGCCTGGATGTCGGCGGGTACCTTGAGGCTACCCTTGGCCTTGACGCTGTCGATGATGGCCTGGCATTTGGAGATGTTCCGTGACGCGATAGCGATACGACCCAGTTCGTCGTTATGCTGCGCGCACTTGTGGGCCACCACCTTGGCGACACCTCCTGCACCAATGATAAGAACGTTCTTCTTCAATTTATCCCTTGCTCCTTACTGAAAGCCGGTCTTACGACAGGCTGGAAACGTAGTCTTCGAAACCGAACTCGCGCACCACTTCGACGCTGCCGTCGAGTTGCTTGACCACGATGGATGGCATTTTCAGACCGTTGAACCAGTTTTTCTTGACCATGGTGTAACCCGCCGCGTCGACGAACGACAGGCGATCACCGATGGCCAGCGGGCGGTCGAATTGGTATTCGCCGAAGATGTCGCCGGCCAGGCACGACTTGCCGCAGACCATGTAGCTATGTGCGCCGTCGTTCGGGGCCATCTTGGCGTTGAGGCGATAGATCAGCAGGTCGAGCATGTGCGCTTCGATCGAGCTGTCGACCACGGCCAGGTGCTTGCCGTTGTACAGCGTGTCGAGCACGGTCACTTCCAGCGAGGCGCTGTTGGTGATGGCCGCTTCGCCCGGCTCCAGGTACACCTGCACGGCGTATTTTTCCGAGAAGGCTTTCAGACGCGCGCAGAAGGCGTCCAGGGCATAGTCTTCACCGGTGAAGTGGATGCCGCCACCGAGGCTGACCCATTCAACCTGGTGCAGCAGGTGGCCGAAGCGTTCTTCGATGTGGCCGAGCATCTTGTCGAACAGGCCGAAGTCGCTATTTTCGCAGTTGTTGTGGAACATGAAGCCGGAGATCTGCGAAATCACCTGTTCGATCTTGGCCGGGTCCCATTCGCCCAGGCGGCTGAACGGGCGGGCCGGGTCGGCCAGCAGGTAGTCGGAACTGCTGACCTGCGGATTGACACGCAGGCCACGGACCTTGCCTTCGGACTGTTCGGCGAAGCGCTGCAGCTGGCCGATCGAGTTGAAGATGATCTTGTCGCAGTTCTCGAGCATTTCCTCGACCTCGTCGTCGGCCCAGGCCACGCTGTAGGCGTGGGTCTCGCCGGCGAACTTCTGGCGGCCGAGCTTCAGCTCGTACAGCGAAGAAGAAGTGGTGCCGTCCATGTACTGCTGCATCAGGTCGAAGACCGACCAGGTGGCAAAGCACTTGAGGGCGAGCAGTGCCTTGGCACCGGAGTGTTCGCGCACGTAGGCGATCTTCTCCATGTTGCCCAGCAGCTTGGTTTTATCGATGAGGTAGTACGGCGTCTTGATCATTTAAAGGCCCCCGGCCAGGCCGGCCAAAAAAAGGACACGCATTGTGCCTTCACTCGCCGCAGACCGAAAGGGTGGGATGTGCATTTCGTCAGGGTTGCTGACCTTGCAGTGGCTATTCCGGTCGTGGCGGGCTCAGTAGAACATGTTCATGTGACCATCCTGATCATTATCCATGACCTCGGCAGTTGACCTGAGCCATTGGTCAGGGCGAGGCAATCATCTGCCCGGTCAGGCCTCCAACATTGGGCACTGTTCGATTCAGGAGATGGAGCATGACCAAGCATCACGACAACGGCCACGGTTTTGCCGATGATCCGCAAAGGGTTCATGACGCGGGGCGCAAGGGCGGGTCTGGCAAGGACCTGAAGCAGGACCGTGCGGAGAAAGCACGTGTGGGCGGGCAACACAGCCACGGCGGTTCGCGTCGGCGCGGCGAAGGCTGACTTCACCGCGCCAGCGCTTTATTCGGCCACGGCCAGCCAGGCGTGGATCTGCGCCAGGGTAGCGGTGGCCCCGCCACACACGACCACCAGCACGTTACGGTAGCCGGCCAGCGCGACCGCGTCATGGGCCAACGCCAGCGCGGCACCGCAGGCCGGTTCTACCAGCACACGATGATCCAGCAGAAAGCGCTCGCAGGCTTCGAGCGCGGCACGGTCGCTGACCACATGGCTGTGCAGCGGGTGCCGGGTTGCGCAGGCCAGTGCCTGATCGGCAACACGCTTTGCCCCCAGCGACGTGGCCACCGAGTCGATACGGTCCAGCTCCACCGGCTCCCCTGCCTGCAAGGCCGCATGCAGCGACGCCGCGCCTGTGGTCTCCACGGCCAGCACCGGTACATCACCCCAGCCGTTGCGTTGCAGCCCCTCGACCACCCCGCAGAGCAGGCCACCACCGCCTACCGACAGCACCACCGCATCCGGCTTCAGGCCGGCCTCGGCAACCTCATCCACCAGGCTGGCGTGCCCGGCCCACAGCAGTGGGTCGTCGAACGGGTGGATGAAAGCATCACCCTGGGCCACCAGGGTTTGCGCCAGGGTGTTGGCTTCCTGCCAGGAACTACCGTGGACCACCACCTTGGCGCCTTCCAGGCGTAGCAGTTCCCTGGCCCGCTCGGTGGTGGTTTCGGGCACCACCACGGTGACCGGCACGCCCAGCTTGCGCCCGGCATAGGCGACCGCCAGACCCGCGTTGCCGCCCGAGGAGGAAACGAAATGCCGCGCGCCACGGGCATGCTGCACTTCGCAGGCATGGCCGACACCGCGCAACTTGAACGAGCCGCAGGGTTGCAGGGCATCGAGCTTGAGCCAGATGTTGCACCCGGCTGCCAGCGACAGCGGGCGGGATTCGATCAAGGGGGTAGGGATATGCAAGGTCATCGGCTGGCTCCGCGCAGTTGCTCGAGGTAGTTGTAAATGGTGTAGCGGGTCACCCCCAGGGCACTGGCAGCTTTTTCCACCCCGCCTCTGACGATGAACAGGCCACGCTCCTGCATCACCCGTACAGCCTCGACCTTGGCCTGCTTGTTCATCCGCCCCTGGCCGCTGCGCTGCAGCGAGGCCTGGATGATCTCCCTCATCAGCAGCTCCATGTCGGCGGGCTCGGTGACCGTGGGGGCCGTAGCTAGTGGCTGGAATTGCTGGAGGAAGCTCATGGCGGCGTCCAGGCCGGTGACATCGGTGTTGACGCAAAGGCTGGCGAAGGGGTGGCCGGTGCTGTCACGGAAGATCGCCGTGGCGCTGCGCAAGGTGCGGCCTTTGAGGGTGGTGGGGTAGTCGGAAACGACCACCGGCGCGCAGCCTTGCTGATCGGCCGAGGCTTGCATGAGCGCCTTGAAGCCCTGGTCCTGTTCCGGGGCGGCGAGGATCGGGCTGCCGACACCGCGGCCGGAAAGGTGGCCGTTGACGATCGCCACCACGGAGCGTTCCGGGTGGTCAAGGTCGTGCAGGAGTATTTCCAGGTTGCGTGGGGCAACGCTGCCCATGGCCTGGATGGCGGCCTTGAGGACGGTGAGGGTGAGCCGGCGTTCTGCTTCGGGCATCAGGGACATGGCAAATCGCAAAATCAACGTTTTGTGTATTTTTACACGTAAAGTTGAATTTTGCGATTTGCTTTTTCAAGCCCAACCGCCGGCGAACCCGCGAACGGGCCGCCAGGCGGCCCGCTGTCGCTTAACCCAGCGGCGGCGTGCGCGGCGGGATCATGCGGCGCGAGCCGGTCGCCTCGAAGGCTGCACCGAAGCTGAGCAGCGCGTTGTCACTGTAAGCCCGGCCAGCGAAGGTCAGCCCCACCGGCATGCCGATGTCGGCCATGACGCCCATCGGCACGGTCACGGTCGGTACGCCCAGGTGGCGGATCGCCAGGTTGCCATTGGCCACCCAGATACCATTGCTCCAGGCGATGTCGGCCGAAACCGGGTTGACATCGGCATCCGCCGGGCCCACGTCGGCCACGGTGGGGAACAGCACCGCGTCCAGGCCCAGGTTGTCCATCCAGTCTTCCAGGTCGATCCTGCGGGTCTTTTCCAGGCCGCGCAGGCCGTCGGGCAGGGTCTCGATCTGGTCCCAGCTCTTCAGGCCGCGCTTGGCCATGTTGACGTATTCGTCCATGCCAGCCGCCAGGTCGTCCTCACGGTTGGGCAGGGTGCCCGGGTCGTGGGGGAAGATCAGCGGGCCATCGACGTCGGCCAGGCGGTTGAGCTTGGGGTCGTCATTGGCGCGCAGGAAGTCGTCGAACGCCCAGCCAGACAGTTCCCACAGTTCGTCATGCAGGAACGCCTTGCTGACGATGCCGCGGTTGTACACGGTCGGCGCGCCCGGGCGGTCGCCTTCGCAGTTGGATACCAACGGGAAGTCCACTTCCAGCACCTCGGCGCCGGCCGCCTCCAGCGCCTGGCGTGCCTCCTGCCACAACGCAATCACGCTGGCGCGGGTGTTGATGCGCTGGCCGGTCGGGCCGCCGATGCCGGGTTTCTCGGAGGTGCCGGCCGCGGGGTCGGCATTGATGTACATGCGCGGCACGCCAAAGCGCTTGCCCTTGAGCGCGCTGGCATCCACGGCCAGGTCGAGGTAGCTGGCGGGGCGCACCTGGGAGGCCGGCGGGATTGGCACCCAGGGCTGCAGACGCCACAGGTCGCCGCGCTTGTCGGCGTCGTCGGCAACCACCACGTCGAGGACCTCCAGCAGGTCGGCCATGGTGCGGGCATACGGCACCACCACATCCATGGTCGGTGTCAGCGGCCAGTTGCCACGCACCGAGATCACCCCGCGTGACGGCGTGTAGGCGCACAAGCCGTTGTTGGACGCCGGGCCACGGCCGCTGGACCAGGTTTCTTCGGCCAGACCGAAGGCGCTGAAGCTGGCTGCAGTGGCGGTGCCGGCACCGTTGGACGAGCCTGAGGCGAACGGTGCGGTCAGGTAATGGGCGTTGTAAGGGCTTTCCGCACGGCCGTACACCCCGCGCTGCATGCCGCCGTTGGCCATCGGTGGCATGTTGGTCTTGCCCAGGCAGATGGCGCCGGCGGCACGCAGGCGCTCGATGGTGAAAGCGTCGCGCTGGGCTACCAGGTCCTTGAACGCCGGGCTGCCGGAAGCAGCGGTCAGGCCTTTGACCAGGTAGCTGTCCTTGGCCGTGTAGGGGATGCCGTCCAGCGGGCTCAGCAGCTGGCCTTTGGCGCGGCGGGCATCGGACGCCTCGGCCTCGGCCAGTGCCTGCGGGTTGCGCACTACCACGGCGTTCAGGGCGGTGGCGGTGTCGGCGCCGTCATAGGCGTCGATGCGCGCCAGGTAGGCCTTGACCAGTTCGACCGCCGTCGTGCGGCCCGACTCGAGTGCGTCGCGCAGCTCGGCAATGGAAACCTCGGTTACCTCGATCATGCTTTCACCAAAAAATGTGCAGGTGGGGGCTAATGCGAGGAGTGTACAAGAAGGGCCTGGCCGGCGCAGGTTTGCGCGGGGGCAAATGGTTTCATGCAGGTGGGCATTGTCGGGGGCCGGGTAACGGCCCCCGACCGTCTTTCAGTCCAGGTCGGACGCCGCGTGCCGCTCTGGCACCTGGCTGCTTTCATCTCCCCAGGTACGGTTCACCCGGGTGCCGCGCTGCACTGCCGGTCGCAGGGCAATTTCCTCGGCCCAGCGCTGTACATGCGGGTATTCGTCCACCGCCAGGAACTCCGCCGCGCCATACAGGTTGCCGCGCACCAACTGGCCATACCACGGCCACACGGCGATATCGGCGATGCTGTATTGCTCGCCGCCCAGGTAGCGGCTTTGCGCCAGGCGCCGATCGAGCACATCCAGCTGCCGCTTGGCTTCCATGGTGAAGCGGTTGATCGCGTACTCGAACTTTTCCGGCGCGTAGACATAGAAGTGGCCAAAGCCACCGCCCAGGTAAGGTGCCGCCCCCATCTGCCAGAACAGCCAGTTCAGGCTCTCGGTGCGGGCTGCCGGCGCCTCGGGCAGCAGGGCGCCGAATTTTTCTGCCAGGTACAGCAGGATCGAGCCCGACTCGAACACCCGCACCGGCGGCTCGACGCTGCGGTCGAGCAATGCGGGGATCTTCGAGTTGGGGTTGACCTGAACGAAACCGCTGGAAAATTGCTCACCTTCGCCGATGCGGATCAGCCAGGCATCATATTCGGCGCCTTGGTGGCCCAGGGCGAGCAGTTCTTCCAGGGCAATGGTGACCTTGACGCCATTGGGGGTGGCCAGTGAGTACAACTGCAGCGGGTGCTTGCCCAGCGGCAGGTCCTGGTCGTGCGTCGGGCCGGCAACCGGGCGGTTGATGCTGGCGAACTGGCCGCCGGACGCTGCGTCGTTACGCCAGACCTTGGGTGGCACGTAGGCGGGCTTGCTCATGCAGGAATCTCCTTGGGTGGCGCGATATGAACACTTGAAGACGTCGGCCTGTATCTATGCCACGGGTTCGATGAAAAGCGCAAATGCACCGTACGCAAGCGTCATGCGCATGACATCGGTTTAATCCAGGTTTCATCCGCCACTGGCCAGCGCGGTTCTATGCTGGGTAATCGCTTCACCCGGCAAGGACCCGTCGGCCGATGACTCTTCCACGCTGCCTGCTGGCCCTGGCTCTGTGCGGCGGCCTGCTGACCCAAGCCGAGGCCACGCCCTGGGTTGCCGGCCTGCACCACATGAGCTTGTCCGATCCGGTCGACGCCCGGCCCATGCAGGCACTGGCGTTCTACCCGGCTGTTGGCAGAACCCGCAGCAGCCGCCTGGACGGCTATCCGATCGACGTGGCTGAAGAAGCGCCGGTAGCGTTGGGCCAATTCCCCTTGCTGGTGCTGTCTCATGGCAACACTGGCAGCCCGCTGGCCTTGCATTACCTGGCCACCTCGCTGGCGCGTCGGGGGTTTGTGGTGGTGGCGGTGGTGCACCCGGGCGACAATGCCCGCGATCACAGCCGCCTGGGGACCCTGAGCAACCTGTATGGCCGGCCGCTGCAAGTCAGTGCCGCGATCACCGCGGCCCGCGAGGATGCTTTGCTGGGGCCTTATCTGAACAACGCCAAGGTGGGGGTGATCGGCTATTCGGCCGGCGGTGAAACCGCCTTGATTGTTTCCGGTGCGCGCCCCGACCTGGACCGCCTGCGCCGGTATTGCCTGGAGCGCCCGAACGACGCCGATGCCTGCAGGACGCACGGGGTACTGATCGCCGACCGCAGCGAGCTGGCGCCCATGGCTGACCAGCGGGTGGGCGCGCTGATGCTGATGGCGCCGCTGAGCTTGTTGTTCGACCGCCATACCCTGGCCGGGGTGCGCTTGCCGGTGCTGATCTACAGCGGTGACAACGACCAGCTGGTGGCGGTGGATCGTAACGCCGAAGCGTTGGCTCGCAAGCTGCCGGTTACTGCAGACTATCGCCTGCTGGCCGGCGCTGGGCATTTCGTGTTCATGGCCCGTTGCGACAGCGAGCAATACGCGCGCATGCCGGCGCTGTGCAAGGACGCCGAAGGTGTGGATCGTCGCAATATCCACCATTCGCTGCAGCGCGAAACCGCAGCGTTCTTCAGCCAGGCGCTGGGCGCGCCGCAGCCGGCCGAGCGCTCAGCCGCGACGAGCCTGCCGCGCCAGCCACAGCGTTAGGCCGACGCCCGCCAGGGCCAGCAGGGCCGCCACAGCGAAGACCAACGCATACCCCAGGTGCACGGCAACTGCGCCCATCAGCGGCCCGACGATGCCCAGGGCCAAGTCGAAGAACACCGCGTAGGCGCCCAGCCCGGCGCCGCGGCTGCTGGCAGGTACCTGCCTGATCGCCTCGACCCCCAACGCGGGGTACACCAGCGACAGCCCGAAGCCGGTAAGGCCGGCGCCAACCAGTGCCCACGGCGGCGAAGGTGCCAGCCACAGCAGGCTCAACCCGAGCACTTCGGTGGCCATACAGGCCACGGCGACGTTGTAGCCGCCAAACCGGTTGACTGCGTTGACGAACAGCAGCCGCGAAAGGATGAAACACAGGCCAAAGGCGCTCAGGCACCAGGCTGCGCCGACCCAGCCTCGCTCCAGGTAGTAAAGGGTAACGAAGGTGGTCAGGGTGCCGTAGCCGATCGACGCGAGGGTCAGGCCCAGGCCGCACGGCGCGACCCGTCCGAAGGCCGCCCAGAACGGCAGGCGCTCGCCGCGGACCACGACCACGTCCGAACGCTTGCGCAACACCAGCAGGGTCAATAGCGCCAGTATCAGCAGCGCTGGCCCCAGCACGCGAAAGCCCAGCCCATCTACCGCCAGCACGCCCAGGGGCGCGCCAATCGCGATGGCACCGTAGGAAGCAATCCCGTTCCATGAGATCACCCGCGCGGTGTGCTCGGGACCGACCTGGCTGATACCCCAACTCAACGTGGCCACACCGATCAGCCCCTGAGCGATACCCAGCAGCACCCGACCGCCGAGCAGTAATGCCAGGCTCAGCAGCGGTAGCGTCACGGTCAGGGCCGACAGCAACGTCAGTAGCCCGCAGCCGGCGATCCCCAGCAGACCGAAACGAATGGCCCGTTTCCCGCCCAGGGTGTCCGCCACCCGCCCGGCAAAGGGGCGGCTGAGCAGGGTGGCCAGATACTGCAGGCCGATGGTCGCACCGGCGACGATTGCGCCATAGCCCAGCTGGTCGTGCACATGGCCGGGCAGCACGGCGATCGGCAGGCCGATGCAGAGAAAGGCAATGAAGGTGTAGAAGACGATCGACAGGATCTGCCGGGTGATGCCGGCGGCAGGTTGTTGCGCGGTCATGGGCTCGTTCGCGGGCGGGCGGTTGGGCGTGGTCCCCATCATGGCCGTTGCGTGGAGGAAAAGAAAGCAGGCTAACGAATTATTCGTTGGGGGAAGGGCAGCGTTCGGGACAGGGGTGGATTGTTCGCCGGTTTATCCGTGAAGAAGCCGGCCCGGCCACGCAAATGGCCAGGCCTGGCCCTTCAATCAGACCAGCACACCCTGGCTACGCAGGTAGTCATCGTAGGTGCCGCTGAAGTCCACCACACCATCGGCCGACAGCTCGATGATGCGGGTGGCCAGCGACGACACGAACTCCCGATCGTGGCTGACGAACAGCAGGGTGCCCGGGTAGTTTTCCAGCGCCAGGTTCAGCGCCTCGATCGATTCCATGTCCAGGTGGTTGGTCGGCTCGTCCATGACCAGCACGTTCGGCTTCTGCAGGATCAGCTTGCCGAACAGCATGCGGCCTTGCTCACCACCGGAGATCACCTTCACTGACTTGAGAATCTCGTCGTTGGAGAACAGCATGCGCCCAAGGGTGCCGCGGATCACTTGTTCACCGGAGGTCCACTGGCCCATCCAGTCGAACAGGGTCATGTCTTCTTCGAAATCGTGAGCGTGGTCCTGGGCGTAGTAGCCCACTTCGGCGCTGTCGGTCCACTTCACTTCGCCCTTGTCCGGGGTCATTTCACCGACCAGGGTGCGCAGCAGGGTGGTCTTGCCGATACCGTTGGGGCCGATGATCGCCACGCGCTCGCCGGCTTCGATGGTGAAGCCCAGGTCCTTGAACAGCACCTTGTCGTCGAACGCCTTGGACATTTTCTCGACGGTCACGGCCTGGCGGTGCAACTTCTTGGTCTGCTCGAAGCGGATGAACGGGCTTACCCGGCTCGATGGCTTGACCTCGGCCAGCTGGATCTTGTCGATCTGCTTGGCGCGCGAGGTGGCCTGCTTGGCCTTGGAGGCGTTGGCCGAGAAGCGGCTGACGAAGGTCTGCAACTCGGCGATCTGCGCCTTCTTCTTGGCGTTGTCGGCCAACAGTTGCTCGCGCGCCTGGGTAGCGGCGGTCATGTACTCGTCGTAGTTGCCCGGGAACAGGCGCAGCTCGCCGTAGTCCAGGTCGGCCATGTGGGTGCAGACACTGTTGAGGAAGTGCCGGTCGTGGGAAATGATCACCATGGTGCTGTTACGCGCGGTGAGGATGTTTTCCAGCCAGCGGATGGTGTTGATGTCCAGGTGGTTGGTCGGTTCGTCGAGCAGCAGCACGTCCGGGTCCGAGAACAGCGCCTGGGCCAGCAGCACACGCAGCTTCCAGCCAGGGGCCACTTCGCTCATCGGGCCGAAGTGCTGCTCCAGTGGAATACCCAGGCCCAGCAGCAGTTCACCGGCGCGCGATTCGGCGGTGTAGCCGTCCATTTCGGCGAACTCGGTTTCCAGCTCGGCGACGGCCATGCCGTCTTCCTCGGTCATTTCCGGCAGCGAATAGATGCGGTCGCGTTCGGCTTTGACCTTCCACAGCTGGGCGTGGCCCATGATCACCGTGTCGATCACGGTGAATTCCTCGTAGGCGAACTGGTCCTGGCGCAGCTTGCCCAGGCGCGTGTTCGGTTCGAGCATGACCTGGCCGGCGGATGGCTCCAGGTCACCACCGAGGATCTTCATGAAGGTCGACTTGCCGCAACCGTTGGCGCCGATCAGGCCGTAGCGGTTGCCGTTGTTGAATTTGACGGAAACGTTTTCGAACAGCGGCTTGGAGCCGAACTGCATGGTGATGTTGGCGGTGGAGATCAAGGAGCTTACCTATCAATAACTTACGTGGCTTCTTCGCAGCTACGGACCAATTTCGGACCAATTTGGAGCTTTTCCAGCTCCTGCCAGTCGTCTTACGAGTTAATCCAGCGCGCATAAGTCGACAAGAGCATCTGCACGCTATGCCCGAGCTGCTGGGCGATAAATGCGGGGTTGAGACCAGACATTAAGCATATTGTCGCATAGGTGTGGCGGCAGTTATACGGGGGCGGTATCGGACCCAAGCCTTTGAGGATCGGGCGCCACGGATGGTGCAGGTCCGACGTCTGCTTGACGTGCTCTCCATTCTTCCCAGGCGGGAAGACGAACGGCGATTCGATGAGTTGTCCTTTGCCCAGCCTGCGGCGCTCTGCGTACTGCCTGGCGAGCTCCAAGGCGTGCAAGGCCCTGTCGTTGAGCAACGAAAACCTATCCTAGTTCTTGCTCGGCCGATGAGGATGCTTGTATATCTCGGCAATGATCAGATTCGCCTCGTCCAAGGTAAAAGGAACGACCTCTTTCCTCGAGCGTGCTGGCAGCTGTATGGCTTCAGCCGCGTTCCTGGTGATCAGACCGTCCAGTACCACCGCTGAGCGCAGGATGGTTGACGGCTTCACCATCGCATTGCGCTTGACCGACGGTGAAGTCCAGGCGGCGGTGGTGAAGATTCGCCTCAGGGGCGTCGATGTAATCAAATCAATATGCACCAAGGCGAGGTGCGGCACCCAGCATAGGCTCAGAGTGCCTTTATAGTTCAGCCTGGTGCCAGCTCTTGGGCGGGCATCGACTTGGCTGAATGCGCGCGAGACAGGGTTGCCCTATGATTCGGTGAGCCCACGTCTGATAATGCCTCGGATATCAATATTCAATGCAGGGCCAATAATGGACTACCGTGCAACTCGCTACGCCCTATTTGCCGTTGCCTTCTTCGTAATGTGCCAGCCAGTACAAGCATCGACCTGGCAAATTTGCCGTATGGAGCTACTTATCACTGATGTGTTGAAGCTTCCCTATCCAAAGCTACAGGCCCAGGTCGTGAAGGTAAGCCAGGCATCGACTACGGCAGAATGCCCGGAAAAGGGGGGGACTATCACATTCGTACCGGAAACTGCTGATTACCAAAGCACGCTCCCACGCAGGCAGTGGCCCAAAAAAGGCCAGGTGATGCACATCAACTACCGATATCTGGATGGGACGTGTAAAGGCGATGGCCATCCCCATGAGTGCCGTATTGAACACTACCCCTTGGCGGGTACTTTGTAGGCGTCCGGAGAACACATGTTCGCCACATGCAGGTCGAAGATCTTGCGTCGAGCATGGGCCCTGCAGCCGATTTCGGTGATAGCCATCTGACAGTCCTTTGGAATGCGAAAGCCCGCCAGAGCCGCTTCGCCACTTTGATTGGCCAGCCCATCGGTACCCGATTGCATCGCTGGCGGCTGCAGGGCGCGCACTGAACCTGTTCTTCTACCTGGCCCTCAACACTTGAGACAGAGGGGCCTGTATTCGAGCGCAACTGTGCGATGCTGCCGCCCCGCTGGAAGAAACCGTATCGCTACTTCTGGTCTTTTATGCTGACTGATCGTTCCTATCTAGAAAAGCGACCCGCCACCTTCCGCTGCATTAAGCTAGCCTCATTCGGCGCTTGATATCCAAAAATATTGGAGCCCAGAAATTACAGCGGATTGGCTCCATGAGCCGAGCCGCGTACGCCATAAAATGCGTCTGTGTTTACGAAAGCGCTTATGGAGTAGGTATGGCTCGCATGAATTGGTTTGAAAAGTCTCCCGGTGCGGCAAAAGCGCTGACCGGGTTACACCACTATGTAACCACCGGAACGAATCTGCCTCCGGAGTTGATCTATCTGGTTTTCCTTCGAGTATCGCAGATCAATGGTTGCGCGTATTGCATCGATCTTCACTCTCGCGACTTGATCAAAGGCGACATGTCCGTTGATAAGGTTCTGCTAGTCGCGGTTTGGCATGAGGCGGAGCACCTCTTCTCCGACCTGGAGCGCGCTGCGTTGAAGTGGGCAGAAGAGGTGACCAACGTGGGCGAGACCCATGTTTCGGATGAGGCTTACGCTGCTGCCTCCGCAGTTTTCAACGAGCGAGACTTGGTAGATTTGACTGCCACAATTGCTGCAATGAATGCTTTCAACCGGATGGGGGTTACGTTCAGGCTCAAACCTGCCGCTAAGGCTTAGCGGTTAACCGCCTGACCTTGGGAAGCGGAGCCTACCTGGGAAGTCGCCAAGTTGGAGCTCGGCTTTCCGCCTTGCAAGGGTGTGGAAATCGGCATCAATTTTAGCTGCATCGCCTCGATCTACAGAATAGCGGGCTGAATGGCTCCTGTTTTCGTAGACACCTTCAAGCCTCAAGACTTTGCCTGGGCAACCCGGAAACGAAGGGGCCGCAATGCGGCCCCTTTCCTTTAGCTTGGCCAGCAGGACTGGCGAATGATGCTGCAGAAGTTACCCGCCAGGAAGCCAGGCTCCTTGTCGGCTATCACATCAGCCTTGACGTTGCCGAATGTCGTTTGCGGCTTGTGGCGGATGCCGTCATAGAACGTCTGGATGATGGCTTCTTTGAATTGATCGCCACGTGGATGTGCTTGAACCACGGCATCCCGGTCAGCTGCGCTGAGCTTCTCGTGGTGTAACCCGAGAACATCGGTCTCTACGCCAGCAGTGACCAATGCAATGAGCGGGTGCATGTGCTCTGGAATCCCTGGAGTGGTGTGAAGTGCAATTGCAGTCCATACGCGTTCTATGTCGCGTTCATTGATGCCATGAGCTTGGAGAAAATCACGCGCGGCATTCGCTCCATCGACTTCAAAACGACAACAATCGCTGCTGTGCTGGTGGGTCAGGCCCATGTCATGGAACATGCAACCCGCGTAGAGAAGCTCGTCGTCGTATTTCAGGCCCAGTCGCTTACCAGCAAGCGATGCGAAATAGAAGACACGGCTCGAATGATGGAAAAGAAGGGGCGAGGCGGTGTCCCGCACAAGCTCGGTGATTTCTCGGGCCATCGAACTCTGAGGCACGTGAATGCCAGCAATGGCGTTAGTCATATGGAGATCCTGGGTAGGGTGAGTGAGGACTCCAGTCTGAGTGCCCAGGTGCATGGCATCAATTGACTTGTTGCGTCAAATCCTGCCATTGTCAGCCAGTATCGGACTTGGGCGCTCTGCCCTCCATTAGGAGCCGTTATGTCTCGCCCCCCAGTAACTCTCGCTATCCTGGGTATGCCAGGGGTTCAACTTCTGGACGCTTGCGGTCCTTTGGACGTATTCGCTGAAGCCAACCGGCAAGCTGGGTATGAAGCCTATCGGTTACTTCTACTTGCTTGTGAACCTGGTCCATTGGTGAGCTCTTCGGGTACCCGGTTAATTCCTGATGCCTGGATCGGAGAGGAGATTGATGCAATTGATACCTTGCTGATAGCCGGAACCCCTCAAGCCGCCGACCAGTACCTTCGATCAGGGATTCTGGATTGGCTGCGCCAGCGTGCTCCGTTGTGCAGGCGTTTCGGTTCGGTATGCACTGGCGCATTTGCCCTTGCAGCTGCGGGGCTACTTGATGGCCGTCGGGTCACTACCCACTGGGCTGTGGCGCAGCCTCTCTCTGAAAGATACCCACAAGTTACCGTGGAGGCGGATGCCATTCAGGTCCATGACGGAAATTTGAGGACAGCTGCGGGTGTAACGGCTGGGCTGGATCTTGCGCTTACGTTGGTTCAGGAGGATTTGGGCGATGAAATCGCGAAGGACGTAGCAGGCCACTTGGTCATGTACTTCAAAAGAACCGGTGGGCAGATGCAGTTCAGCCGTCAAGGATCTACTTCACCCACAGGGCGCTCTGCTCTACAGGCATTGCAGCGGTATGTCACGGCAAATCCGGCTCTGGATCATGGGGTTGCGAATCTGGCAGAGCGTATGGGCATAAGCCCAAGGCATTTTGCCCGGATCTTTCAAAATGATGTGGGCATGACGCCGGCAGCTTGGGTGGAGCAGACGAGGGTGAATGCTGCTCGCGAACGGCTGGAGGCTGGAAATGATGCGCCCAAGCAGGTAGCTGCCATGTGTGGATTCGCTAACGCAGACACATTGCGCCGAGCTTTCGTCCGTCATATGGGCGTTACCCCTGCGGAATACCGCAAACGCTATGCGCGACCTTGTTGAGAACAGGGGCCGTTTGATAAAAGGCTGTACTGCTCCAAACTGGCTTTGGGGCTTTAGCAGCCCGGCGCCAAGGGCAGCTTTGGGTCGATTGCAGCCGTTCACGACTGACCGCTATCGACCCAAACCGGACGTTCGCCAAAAGTTGAGCAGGCGCCTCTCAGGAAATCGGCCGACGCGTAGCGAGAACGGCAACACCAAAGCAGATAAACGTCGAGCCGACCAATCTGCTGATCCAGACGGAAAACGCAGGCCGGGTCAGCATGCCTTTAGCTTGGACCGCCGCAGCGGCATACAGGCTCAATGAAGCCAGCGACAGCCCCATGAATATCGCCGTGAGAAGCAGAAACTGCGGCAGCAGAGCAGCGCTTTGGTCGATGAACTGCGGGAACAGCGCAGTGAAGAACATCGTGGCCTTTGGGTTAGTGGCTGCCGTGAGAAACGCCGATTTATACAGCTTCAAACGCGATGGTCTATAGGTTTGTCCGTCTGGATGTACTGCCTGAGCAAGTATCGGCCCTTTCTTGAACAACTGCTTGGCCCCCAGGTAGAACAGATAGCCGGCGCCCAGGATCTTCACAACGCTGAACATCCACTCAGAGCTTGCGAGCAGAGCGCCTAGTCCGAGCATCGCGGCAGCCGACAAGCAGAACAGCCCGGACGCATTGCCGATTGAGGACCATAAGGCGTAACGCGGCCCGTAGGCCAGGCTGTTATTGATCGCCATCAGGGTCGCAGGCCCGGGGCTCGCGATGGCGATGGCCGCCACCACGGTAAAAGCAAGAATAGAATGCAGATCCATTTTTCACGTCATCGGTAAGTGTGAAAGGACATCCTACAGGGCAACCTGCAGATGCCTGAACATCGCAGCCATGACAACCCCTGCCGCAATTGCAGGCAAGGGCTTGCGCAGCACCAACATCACGATTGCCGTCGTCAACAAGGCAAGCCGTGCGCCGTTGTCGCCGGTAACCGCCAATGGTGCAAGGACCGCCACCAGCACCGAGCCGGACATGGCACCGATGAACTGCTGCACCCTGTAGTTGATGGGAACGAAGGCCATCACGAACACGCCTCCCCAACGGGTCATCAGGGTAACCACGGCCATGATGAGAATGATGAAGAAGGTGCCCAGGCCAGTGCTTTCAATGTGCATCTTTCTTCTCCATCCAGACAGCGCCCAACAGGCCGCCAGCCAATGCGCCGGCAACGACATGACTGTTTTCAGGCAAATACCTGTACGCCAGCAATGACGCGCCGGCAGCCACGCTCCAGATGATCAGCATGCGCAGGTTCTTCTTCCCACCGATCACCATTGCCAGCAAAAAGCAGCCCATCACCATGTCGAGGCCCAAGCTCACCGGGTCATGGATCGCGCTACCAAAATAAAGGCCCAGCCAGCTGCCAAACGTCCATGCTGACCACAGGGCAATACCACCACCAAACAAGAGGCCAATCCCTGGTTTGCCGCCATTGAGTGCTTGCATAGACATCGCCCAGTTGGCATCGGAAACCACGAGCATCACACCGTAGCGCTTGGCCCGGGGCAGCTCACGCAACCACGGATACAAGGTTGCCCCCATCAACAAGTGCCGAGCATTGATTGCGAATACCGTGACAATTAACGGAACGACCGGAACGTGCTGCCCCCACAGATCAAGAACCGCGAACTGTGCCGCGCCAGCAAACACCAAGGCGCTCATCAGCACGGTTGAGAATTCGCTCAAGCCGGTCTGTGCGGCGGCAAGGCCGAAGGCCACTGCGAAAACCACTACGAACGAGGAAATCGGTAGCAGCTGTTTGAAGCCACTCCATACCTCATGCCTATCAAGCCCGACCGAGCCACTACTGATACTCAACAAAATTTCGCCTCCTCTGCCCCGACACCTCAATTCGTGCGGTATTTTGCGAGCTCGAACGGGATACAGAAAAGCGAATAAGTGTTATAAAAGGCATTCGATTTTCGAATTGGCGGCTCGACGGTGCAATCAAAGGATTTGCAGATCGACTGGTTACGGACGTTCGTTGCGGTCGTTGATACTGGCTCCATGACAGCGGCTGCTCGGCAGATCTCGCGCTCTCAATCAGCCGTGAGCATGCAATTGAAGAAACTCGAAGACAGCGTGGGTCGACCACTTCTGAATCGGGAGCCGAGGCAGCTTTCATTAACGCCGGCAGGCTTTGATCTGTTGGGGCACGCGCGGAAACTATTGGCGTCCCATTCCGCCCTGGTGCTTGCGATGCATGGGGGAGCACTCTCCGGAAGGGTGACCTTCGGTGTTCCGGATGACTATGCGGAACCCTATCTTGTGCCGGTGCTCAAAAGCTTTATCGCTCGCTTTGGCGAAGTCGAAGTAACCCTTGTCTGTGAAGAATCCACCGCACTGTTGGCCAAAGTCGATCGAGGCGAAATCGATTTGGCGGTAGTCACCCGTGATGCACCCTCGCGCGGCACGCTGCTCTTCAGGGAAGCGCTGGTGTGGGGCGCAGAGGAGCAACACGAAGTCTGGAAGCGCGATCCGTTGCCAATTGCGGTTCATGAGCTCGGCGGACGCTTGCGTACCGAAATCCTGGCGGCGCTTGACGTCCAACAACGCGAGTATCGTGTCGTTTACAACAGCCCGAACGTAGGCGGCCAGATCGCCGTTGCACTGGGCGGCATGGCGGTCGCCGTACTGACTCGATGCAGCCTTCCTCCCAACCTGAAGATGCTTGACGGACGCCAAGGGCTGCCCGAGCTTCCCGTGGTGGAAGTCGTGCTCATCCGGAGCAGGGATTCAAAAGGGTCTCGTGCGGTAGATGCCATGTATGATCAAATCATGAGCACCCTCAGAGATCCACTGGTCATTGAATGACGTCGGCAACTCGGTTTGTGGTTGTCCGCAATGGGTCGAAAGCGGGCGGTAGGTCGGCAGAACACCGGAAATGGGTCTCGATGCCTATGCGTGCTGGCCAATTGCGGGCGTCTGTACGTTATGACAGGCGGAACATGGAGCACAACGGCCTGTTGCCAGCCCCGGGGCCACGCTCCGCTCACACGGGTGGCGCCCGGTAGACGACCTGGTCGCGTCCCTGCTGTTTAGCGGCGTACAGCCCGGTATCAGCGCGGTTCAGCGCGTCCTCCATCGATTCCGCACTGGCGAACAGGGTGCAGCCTATGCTCAGGCTGACCTTCTGTTGACCGTTGGGCAACTGCATCGCTGTGCTACCGACCAGTTCCCGGATTCGTTCGGCAATGCGTCGCAGTTCGTCGCCGTCCTTGACCTGCAAGATGGCGACAAATTCTTCGCCGCCGTGACGTACCAGCAGGTCATCGGGACGCAGTGCCGCGCGCAGACGCCGGGCACATTCGCAGAGCACTTTGTCGCCACCGGCATGGCCGTACTTGTCATTGATCGATTTGAAATGATCAAGGTCCGCATAGATCGCCCCCAGCTGCGAGTGATGCTGGTCCGCCAATCGCCGTAGGTGCCCTTCAAAAGCCGCCAGCGCGCCGCGGTTCCATAGCTGGGTCAACGGGTCGAGCAAGGCTTTGCGCTGTTCACGGTCCATTTCGAGGCGCAGGTCGCGGTTGATCTGCGCCAGGGCACGCAGTTGCAGATAGCCTTCCGCCAGGGTGGCCAGGTCCCTGAAATGCGCCTGCTGCGCCTTGCTGAGCTCGCGCGGCCGAGGGTCGAACATGCACAACGTACCGATCGCTTTGCCATTTCCGGCGCGCAAGGGGTGGCCGGCATAGAAGCGGATAAAGGGCGGGTTGAGCACCAGTGGATTGTCGACGAAGCGCGTATCCTGCCTGGCATCGGGAACCATCAAGGTATCTTCGCCGAGAATCGCGTAGCCGCAGAAGGAAATACTGCGTGTCGTCTCGTTGGCCTCGAGCCCTATGCGTGCCTTGAACCACTGGCGGTCCTGGTCGATGAGGCTGATCAGCACAGTGTCGACGTGAGCCAGGTCCTGGGTAAGCCGCACCAAGGTATCAAGATAATGTTCGGCAGGTGTATCGACCAGGTTCATGTCGTCGAGTGTGCGCTGGCGCAGCGCTTCGTCTACGGGCAAGGGGCAAGCTGGCATATCAGGGGCTCCATTCCTCGGTTCGTTGCTTCTGCAACTGGCTGGCGTCTACCCTATGGGGGGGCGAAACAAGCACAGCATAGGTCATGGCAGCGGGTCAATCAGCTCGGCGCCCTGGTTGCGCACATTTCCCACGGCCGCGCTCACCCGGTACCATTCGAAGCGATCAGCGGGTTCGCCGAGGTTGAGCACAAGTTGCTCCGCCTGCGCGCTCGGCATGTCGGCGGCGAGCCACGTGCGTGCCGATTCCGGCGAGAGCACGACAGGCCTGCGGTCGTGCACATCGACCAGGCCGCCTTGCGCATCTGCGGTGATGATTACGCAGCCATCGCCCGCGTTGCCGGTAAACTGGCCGATAGATGCGCACAGGGCAGGGTGGCCATCCCGACGTCGTATGAAATAAGGCTGTTTCCTCGGCCCGCCTTCATCAACCCATTCGTACCAGCCGTCGACGGGCGTTATCGCCCGGTATGGCCAGATCGCACGGAAGAACGGGCCGTGCGCCACCTTTTCCACGCGGGCGTTGATTGGCGCAGCGCGGTCAGTCGCCCAATGCGGCCGCCATCCCCATGTCACCAGGTCCGCCCGCAGGCCTGCGGCATCCACCCGCAGCACGGCGACTGGCGTAGTCGGAGCGATGTTGTACTGGCCCAGCGGCTGGTCGCCGACGTTGTTTCTCCACGCCTGCGGCAGGCTCAGGGTTGCAACGAAGTCATGGACGCCCCGGTACTGGCTCAGCCTGCCACACATACGTCACCCTCCTGCCTTGCCGTGTAAGCATAGTCCGCCGAGTGGTACTGGTGCGGCGCTGCAGGACGGTGCTCAAATACTGTATCCATATACAGTATCGGTGCAGTATGTATTTCCTCATCGTTCGTCGCCGGGAGCGCGGCATCGCCATACCATCCGACCAGTTGCGGAAGGTTCCGGCATTGCGTGCCGATGTCCACATCGGCGACCACCACAGCGAACCGCTGGGCCGGGTGTCGACCCAGGCCTGGCTGTTCAACCCGACGCCCGGGCCGGACATCATTCCTCGGCTGCACGATGCCAGGGTCAATGGCATGGCCCAGCTCGGGATGAACATCAACGGGGTAGAGGAAATCGACGGGGTATTGTTCGCCCAGTCGTGGTGGTGTCGGGCGGAATGATCACGGTCTGCGCCCAGCTGCCATGTGGCGGGGCCTTGCCCGCCTGGAGAAACCCCGCGGGTTTTGTTCGCCCCGGCTTGAGTCAGCCCGCCGTTGTCGGCGCGGGTTGCACGCTGCCGGCCTCCTCGGGAATTCTGACGAACACACTGTATTTGCCGCCTTCCATTTCTTCGAAGGCAATCAGTTTCTTTACCAGAAGGCCGCTCAGTACCTTGCCGGCATTCAACAGCAACATGCCGTTGTCGGCATGGAGGTTACGCGCCAGGATCATGCCATCTGCCAACTCGTGCGTGCTCAACACCTTGATGGCCGGGTCGGTCAGGGTGATGTCGCGCATGTACTCGGCGCAAACAACGACGAAGTCTTCCACCAGGTCCGGGTCGTACAATTTCCCGGCATATTTGCGGATATACAGCAGGGCCTCATCGCTATTGAGTTGGCGCTCGAGGACCAGCCCGCGCTGCAATTCGATGAAATCCACGGCCATTTTCAGCCAGCGGGCACCCAACGGGATGTCCGCGCCCTTGAGGTGGCCCGGAAAACCGTTGCCGTCCCAGCGCTCCTGATGGTGGAGGATGAGTTGCGCGGCCTCTTTCATGGGGTCCAGGGTCATCACCAGTGCTTCGCTCTGTTTCGGGTATGAGCGGTACAGCTCGCGTTCCTGGGGAGGAATGAGATCGGCCGGGCAGGTGAGCATGCTGTCGGTCCAGCTCATCTTGCCGATGTTGTAAAGCGCAGCCGCCATGGTCAGGTTGCGGCAGGTCGCTTCGTCCAGCCCATGGCTGGTGCAGTACACCCGTATCAGGTCGATGACTTGCCGGTTGGTCTGCTTGGCCTTGGGCAGGCGCATGTTGCCCAACTGCGAAAAGAACTCGGTGCTGGTCACGTAACTGCGTTTGAGTTCTTCATAGGCAAGGTCGAGCATGTCGGCCGTCTGCTGCAACTCGGCGGTGCGCGCCGCTACGCGCTGTTCAAGGCTCTCGTTGAGCGCCTTCAGTTGCTGGATCTGGGCCTGGGACAGTTGTTCCAGGCGCTTTCGCTCGCTTTCCGAATGCTGGTGGGCCAAGGCCTGGCGCAAGGTGACCAACAGTTCTTCATCATTCCAGGGTTTGCTGATGTAGCGGTAGATGTGCCCATCATTGATGGCTTTTGCGATGGTGTCCGTGTCAGCGTACCCGGTAAGCAGAATACGCAGTGTGGCGGGGAACCGCTCATGCACGTGTGCCAATAGCGTGGCACCGTCCATGTTGGGCATGCGTGCGTCGCTCATCACCAGATTGATCGGCCGCTGCTCAAGCAGTTGCAGGGCATCGGCGCCGCTTTCGGCAACAAGGACTTCGTAGGGCTGGCTGCGGAGCAAACGACGGAGGCTATTGAGAATCGAGGGTTCGTCGTCCACCAGAAGTATCACGGCTTTGTCTGCTGCACCATCGGTAACGGGTAGCTCCATGGGTCCCTCCTGGCCGGTTTCACTCAGACGCTCCCTGGCTACAGCCTAGATGACATTTGCCCTGGCGTTCGCTTTTCTCGATTGGCCTCACTATGCTCCGAGACAGCGTGCATCTTGCCAGGGAGGTTTGTGCTGTGGTGATCGGTCTGCAGGTTCGCATGGTTGCCACGATGCTGACGGTATCGCCGGCGTTGGCCTTGGCCCAGAGCATCGGTGGGCCGCTGACGCCCTTGCCGGCGGTGCCTGCGCTTGACCCTGCGCGGGTGGAGCTGGGCCGCAAATTGTTCAACGACCCACGGCTGTCGCCCAATGGCACCCAGTCCTGCGCCGATTGCCATCGCCTGGATCGGGCGGGCGCAGACGGTCAGGCGCGCTCGCTGGGTGCCGATGGCAAACCCATGGCCGTCAATACCCCCAGCGTCTTCAATGCGAGCCTGAACTTCCTGCAGTTCTGGGATGGGCGTGCACAATCGTTTGACGGCCTGGTACACCTGGCAACCGCCAGCGCAAGCGAAACAGAAAATGGCTGGGCCACGGTGGTCCGGCGAATTGCCGGCGACCCGGCCTATCGCGTGGGGTTTGCCGCAGCCTATGGCAAACCCGTGGCCGCTCACGATATCGAAGATGCCCTGGTCACCTACCAGCGTACCCTGTTGACACCTGCTTCACGCTTCGACCGCTACCTGCAGGGGGACACCAGCAGCCTCAGCCTGGAAGAGAAGTATGGTTATCAGCGCTTCCAGGAATACGGCTGCATCGCCTGCCATCAGGGCGTGAACATCGGTGGCAACATGCTGCAGAAGCTGGGTGTGTTCGATGACTATTTCGCCAACCGAGGCAACCCCGCGGTGGCCGATCAAGGGCGCTACAAGGTGACCGGCGACCCGGAGGACATGAACCTGTTCAAAGTCCCCAGCCTGCGCAACGTAGCGGTCACTGCCCCTTACTTTCATGACGGTTCGGTGCCCACCCTGGAGGCCGCCGTCGACGCCATGTTCCATTATCAGTTGGGGCGTACCCCAAGAGAGGGTGATAAAGCGCTGATCATCAAGTTTCTCCAGACCCTCACCGGTCAGTGGGAGGGCAAACCGCTATGAAACTGAAGGCTCGGCGCAGCCTGCTGCTGCTGGCTGCCTGCGCCACGCTGCTGGCGTCCGTGCTGGTCTATCTGTACTGGATGTCCAAGTCTGACGAAAGCGGTAGCTACGCCCAGGCGCGTGACCTGATTCGCCAGATCAAGCAGTACGACGCCCAGTGGGAAAGTGCGGTGCTCAAGGCGCGCACTACCACCAACTACAATTACGACCCGCTGGTGCTGCCGCTGATGGAAATGAAACGCCTGTGGCGGGAGTTCCGCACGCTTGAGGCACGCATCGGGAAAACCGCGATACCCGGCTGGCAGGCCGCCTTTGGCGATTACCAGCAAGCCTTCGATGACAAGATCCTGCTGGTTTCGCGTTTCAAGACGCACAACGCAATCCTGCGAAATTCCCTGGCTTTTCTCCCGGACGCAGCCGATGTCATCCAGGTGCACCTTGGCCAACTGGTCGACGCCGACGCGCTCCGCCTGCGCAGGATCACCAGCGATACCTACGACCTGATGCTCAGCAGCCTGGAATTTGCCCACACCACCACCGAGGACAAGGCTGCCGATATCCTCGTCGGCCTGAACAATCTTTCAGTCAACAAAGAGCGCCTGCCGGTCGATTTTCAGGCACCCATCGATACCATCAGCAAACACATCGAGTTGATCCTGCACGAGCAACCCAAGGTCGATCAGCTGCTTGAAGCTATCGAGGCCGTGCCGATCGCCGAACGCCTGGACGCCATTGCGCTGATGCTGGACCGCGACGAGCAGGCAGCCACGCTGACGGCCCAGCGCTACCATTTCTACCTGCTGGTGTTTTCCACCCTGCTGGTATTGCTGTTGCTGTACATGGGGGTGTGGCTGATGCGCAGTTACGCCGAAATAAACCGGGTCAACCGGGCGCTGGTCAGCGCCAACGACGAACTGGAGCAGCGAGTTGAACGGCGTACCCAGGCGCTTGGCCAGGCCAGCGCAGCCCTGCAACGCGAAGTGGACGAGCGCCGGCTGCTCGAGAACCAGCTGGTCCAGTCGGAAAAGCTCGCCTCGCTCGGCCAGCTGGCCGCGGGTGTTGCCCATGAAGTCAATAACCCGATCGGTTTTGTCTCGTCCAACCTCGGCGCCCTGGACGATTATTTCGGCCGTCTGCAGAACATGCTCAAGGCCTATGCTGACGCCGAAAACACCCTGATTCCGCATGGGCTGAGCGCGGAGCTGGCGAAGCTGCGTACGGAAATCGAGCTGGACTACCTGCTGGAGGATATCCCGGCACTGATCCGCGAATCCAAGGATGGTATCAGCCGCGTTGCGCGGATCGTCAAGGACCTCAAGGACTTCTCGCGGGTGGACAGCAGCCAGGATTGGCAGCTGGCAGACCTGCAGCAGGGCATAGAATCAACGTTGAACATTGTGGCCAGCGAACTCCGGCACAAGGCCGACCTGGTCAAGGACTACCACCCTTTGCCGCAGGTCGAATGCCTGCCTTCGCAGATCAATCAGGTGGTCATGAACTTGCTGGTCAATGCCACCCAGGCGATGGGCGCCGAGCGTGGCAGGATAACCCTGCGTACCGGTGCCAATGACGCGTGGGTGTGGATCGAGGTCGCGGACAACGGGTGTGGCATTCCGGCCGAGAGCCTGCAGAAGATCTTCGATCCGTTCTATACGACCAAACCGATTGGCCAGGGCACCGGGCTGGGACTGTCGCTTTCGTACGGCATCATCAAACGTCATGGAGGCGAAATCCATGTAACCAGTGAAGTGGGTGTCGGTACGACGTTCAGGGTGGAACTGCCTATCCACCAGGCCCGCTCGGCCTGAGCTCGCCTCAGCCTCGGGGAGGGGACAGCAAGGGTGGAATGCAAATTGCTGTGACCCAGGGGAAATCGAACCTCCGGAGGGCGCAACAATGAACCGGGACGACCGCTTCTACATGATTTTCGTGGTGACGGCCGTGTTGCTACTGGATTTCGCCGCGACCTGGGTGTTTCTGCAGGCCATCGCCTGACCTTCCCACCTTTGTGGGAGCGACACCCGGAAGCGGGGCTTTCGGCTTGTGTGTTTGCTGGCGAATACTCCATCGGGGGCAGCGCCATGTTGCGCGTTGCAGCCTCGCCACGCTCGACCTGTCAGTGACCCACGGATTGCCGCGCCACTATCAAGTTACTTCTACCCAATGACCTTGCCCGGATAGTCCTGCCCAACTTCCGCTGCGCAAATGAAACTTAATCCTATCGCCACAGGCTGTGGCAGGCGTTCTTTTACATCGTGATAGATGCAAATGGATTGCACTTTCCCCCGCAATCACTCAACTGAACACAAGGGTATGAATGTGCTTGCTCAAGCTGAATGTAAAACTTGGATAAGCCGCGACTTTTACTCGAGTGGATTGTTCGGCTCAGAAGGCCCATGCCCCCGTAGAATTCTGGCTACGCTCGTTGCACAAGTGCAACTGCAAGGTGGGGTAACGGTACCGGCGTATCCGCCTGAACTATTGATAAAGTGATACTGGCGTTTTATCGGAGGCATGCTATTTCTGAATCAACGAGTGCGACCACTCGGTCGTAATGTTGACAAAGGGACTGTCAGTCATGTCGATACAGGCGAAAATATCTCCTCTCGCTCAAAGTGTTTCCTCTGCCGCCCCCATTTCGATCCCCAGCAACGGAATACTGACCCTCTCCCAAAGTAGTAATGTTGCTCTGGATTTGGCGCCTGAAAGTGTGGCGGGGTATTCAAAAAGTGGAACTGACCTGATCGTGCAACTGAAGTCCGGCGAAAACCTGCGCATCGCCAACTTCTATGTCGAGGGGCAACCTGTCAGCCAGTTGTATCTGGTAGACCGGGACAAACTGTTGGCCGTCGACCTGCCGGCGGTCGCTGGCGATGGGCCATTGATGGCTGGCTATGTGGCCCAGGAAAGCCTGGCCGGGTTCGAGTCACTGACTGCCACTGACGGTACCATTGCCGGGCTGAGTCCCGGCGCGGCACTGCTGGCCGGTGCTGCGATCGTCGGTGGCGGTGTCGCCATCGCCAACAGCGGCGGTGGCGGAGGAGGTGGCAGTGCAAGTGTCGATGGTAGCGTACCGCCTGACACCACGCCCCCAGCGCCGGCCAGCGGCTTACAGATCGCCGCGAATGGCAGCAGCATCAGTGGCACGGCCGAGCCTGGCGCCACCGTGGGAGTCGACAGCAACGGCGACGGGCGAGCGGATGTCAGCGTGGTGGTCGGCCCCGACGGCAAGTTCCAGATTCCACTGAACCCGCCATTGACCAACGGCGAGACGGTGACTGTGGTAGTGACCGACCCTGCCGGTAACAGCAGCCCGGCGGCGACCGTGCAAGCCCCTGACTTCCCTGACGCGCCGCAGATCAACCCGAGCAACGGATCGAACCTCAGCGGTACCGCCGCGCCGGGCAGTACGGTGGTCCTCACCGACGGCGACGGCAACCCCATCGGCCAGACCACTGCTGATGGCAACGGTAATTGGTCGTACACCCCGGACACTCGACTACCCGATGGCACCGTAGTCGAGGCGGTGGTCAAGGATGCCGCCGGCAACAGCAGCCCAGCCGCCAACATAACCATCGACGGCGTGGCACCTTCGGCACCGGTGGTCAACCCCAGCAATGGCACCGAACTCAGCGGTACCGCCGAGGCAG
>NZ_DGIR01000035.1 GCF_002386445.1 Pseudomonas sp. UBA4617 | reverse complement strand
CGGCTTTAGCCGCGAAGAGGCAAGCACAATTCGTCGACCTAATACGCTAAACTCGCGCCACTGCTGTCTGGAGTGAGCTATGCGCGACGCACTGAATTCTGGCCTCATCGACTTCCTCAAGGCCTCCCCTACGCCCTTCCATGCCACCGCCAGCCTGGCTCAGCGCCTGGAAGCTGCCGGCTACCAGCGCCTGGACGAGCGTGACAGCTGGGCCACCGTGCCTGGCGGTCGCTACTACGTCACCCGTAACGATTCGTCGATCATCGCCATCAAGCTGGGCAAGCAAGCGCCGCTGCTGAATGGCATCCGCATGGTAGGCGCGCACACCGACAGCCCGTGCCTGCGGGTCAAGCCGCAGCCCGAGCTGCAGCGCCAGGGCTTCCTGCAGCTGGGCGTCGAAGTGTATGGCGGGGCGCTGCTGGCGCCGTGGTTCGACCGCGACCTGTCGCTGGCCGGCCGGGTCACCTACCGTCGTGACGGCAAGGTGGAAAGCCAGCTGATCGACTTCAAGCTGCCGATCGCGGTCATTCCCAACCTCGCCATTCACCTCAACCGCACTGCCAACGAAGGCTGGGCGATCAACCCGCAGAACGAGCTGCCACCGATCCTTGCCCAGGTCGCGGGTGACGAGCGCATCGACTTCCGCGCCCTGCTCACCGAGCAGCTGGCCCGCGAGCACGAGCTGATCGCCGATGTGGTGCTGGATTACGAGCTGAGCTTCTACGATACCCAGGACGCCGCGCTGGTCGGCTTGAACGGCGACTTCATTGCCGGCGCCCGACTGGACAACCTGTTGTCGTGCTATGCCGGTCTGCAGGCCCTGCTCACCGCAGACAGCGATGAAACCTGCGTGCTGGTGTGCACCGACCATGAAGAAGTCGGCAGTTGCTCGGCCTGCGGCGCAGACGGCCCGATGCTGGAGCAGACCCTGCAGCGCCTGCTGCCGGATGGCGATGCCTACGTGCGCACCATCCAGCGCTCGCTGATGGTGTCGGCCGACAACGCCCACGGCGTACACCCCAACTACGCCGACAAGCACGACGGCAATCACGGGCCCAAGCTCAATGCCGGGCCGGTGATCAAGGTGAACAACAACCAGCGCTACGCCACCAACAGCGAAACCGCCGGCTTCTTCCGTCACCTGTGCATGGCCGAAGAAGTGCCGGTGCAGAGCTTCGTGGTGCGCAGCGACATGGGCTGCGGTTCGACCATTGGCCCGATTGCCGCCAGTCACCTGGGCGTGCGTACGGTGGACATCGGCCTGCCGACCTTTGCCATGCATTCGATTCGCGAGCTGTGCGGCAGCCATGACCTGGCGCACCTGGTGAAGGTGCTGACCGCCTTCTATCGTTGCCGCGAGTTGCCTTGATGCAAGCCGGGCAGGCCTCTACGCGGGCAAAGCCGCGAAGAGGCCGGCCCGGCTTGCACCTGCTCAAGGTCAATCCCGCTTCGCCCGCTACCCGCTATGCTTGTCACATGGCCCCACTGCAAAAGGATTGCTGTCCATGTCCCCCTTCCTGTCCCTGTTCGTGCCGGTGTTCCTGTTCCTGTTGCTGCTGACAGTCGGCTTCAGCCTGCGCGAACGCAACATTGGCGTGGTGATGATGTGGGTCGGCACCCTGGGCATCTTCGGCCTCACCTGCTGGAAGATCCTGGAGCAACTGCCGTCGTAAAGCTCTACACTCGGTCCATCGTTTGACCTGAGGTAGTTTTACCCGTGCCCGCCTTCCTGCGTTGCCTGTTCCTGCTGCTGTTGCTAATCCTCCCTCCGGTACAAGCCGCCGGCCTGCCTGGCCTGCTTGGCGGTGGCGCGCCCGCGCAAGCGGAAGCCACTGAACCGCTGGGCAAGTCGCTGGACGAGGTGATCAAGAACCTGGAAAACGACCAGCAGCGGGCCAAGCTGCTGGCCGACCTGAAAAAGCTGCGCGATGCCACTCAACAATCGCAACCTAACGTCGAACAAGGCGTGCTCGGCCTGATCGGTGGCGCCCTGCATGATTTTGAAAAGCAGTTCAGCGGCGACGCCAGCCCGTTCCACCGTTGGGCGGCGGAAATCGAACAGGCCCAGGCCGAACTGACCGAGCTGGTCGTGCCGGTGCACCAGTGGCCGGCGATCCTGTTCGGCTTTGCTGCGGTCATCGCCGTATGGAGCGTGCTGGCCTTCGCCTTCAACTGGGTCGGCCACCGGGTACGCCTGCGCTTCGGCCTGAGCGAGGAGTTGCCGCAACACCCGCGCACCTGGGACCTGGTGCGTTTCGCCCTGCGTAAGCTGGGCCCATGGCTGGTGGCGCTGGTGTTCACCGTTTACCTCAGCGTCGTGCTGCCACCGTCGTTGGGCAAGTCGCTGGCCATGGTGCTGGCCTACGCGCTGGTGGTGGGCACCTGCTTCTCGGCGATCTGCGTGATCGCCTTTTCGCTGCTCGACGGCCCGCACCGCCACCGCGCCCTGTACATCCTGCGCCACCAGGCATTCCGCCCGTTGTGGCTGATCGGCAGTTTCGCCGCGTTTGGCGAGGCCATGAGCGACCCACGCCTGACGATCGCCCTCGGCACTCACCTGGCCCATGCCCTGGCGACCCTGGCCAACGTGATTGCAGCGCTGTGCACCGGGCTGTTCATCCTGCGTTTTCGCCGGCCCATCGCCCATCTGATCCGCAACCAGCCGCTGTCACGGCGCCTGACCCGGCGCACCCTCAGCGACACCATCGAGATCCTCGGCAGTTTCTGGTTCGTGCCGGCGCTGATCCTGGTGGCCATCTCGCTGTTCGCCACTTTCGTTTCCGCCGGCGATACCAGCACCGCCCTGCGCCAGTCGCTGATGTGCACCGTGCTGGTGGTGGTGTGCATGGTGCTCAACGGCCTGGTGCGCCGCCATGCCGCCAACCCCAAGCGGGCCACCAAGCGCCAGGCGGTATACGCCGAACGCCTGCGCAATTTCGCCTACCTGCTGGTGCACCTGTTCATCTGGCTGGTGTTCATCGAACTGGGCTTGCGCGTGTGGGGCTTGTCGATGATCAGCTTCGCCGAGGGCGAGGGCCACGACATAAGCCTGCGCCTGCTGGGCCTGGCCGGCACACTGATCGTCGCCTGGCTGGTGTGGATCCTCGCCGACACCGCCGTGCACCACGCCCTGGTGCGCTCGCGTCGGGGCCTGGCCAACGCCCGTGCGCAAACCATGATGCCGTTGATCCGCAACGTGATGTTCGTGGTCATCTTCATCATCGCGGTCATCGTCGCCCTGGCCAACATGGGCATGAACGTCACCCCGCTGCTGGCCGGTGCCGGGGTGATCGGCCTGGCCATCGGTTTCGGCGCGCAATCGCTGGTGGCCGACCTGATCACCGGGCTGTTCATCATCATCGAAGACTCGCTGGCCATCGATGACTACGTGGATGTCGGCGGCCACCTGGGCACGGTCGAAGGGCTGACCATCCGCACCGTACGTCTGCGCGACATCGACGGCATCGTGCATACCATCCCGTTCAGCGAGATCAAGAGCATCAAGAACTACTCGCGCGAGTTCGGCTACGCGATCTTCCGCGTGGCGATCCCGCACAGCATGAACATCGACCAGGCGATCAGCCTGGTTCGCGAGGTGGGGCAGAAACTGCGCAACGACCCGCTGATGCGCCGCAATATCTGGTCGCCACTGGAGCTGCAGGGCGTGGAAAGCTTCGAGTCAGGCTCGGCGATCCTGCGGGCGCGGTTCAAGACCGCGCCGATCAAGCAGTGGGAAGTGTCGCGGGCCTTCAACCTGGCCCTGAAGCGGCAGCTGGATGAGGCCGGGCTGGACCTGGCGACACCACGCCTGTCGGTGCAGGTGGTGACGGCCGGCGGCGGGGGGATGGCAGAAGGAAGCAGCGCATCGAACTAGGCCCCGCTTCGCAGCCCCGGTACCCTGCTTACCCGGCCTGGGCACAGATACGGATGGCATCATGCCGCCAATATTCCAGGTCACAGTCGATCAGGTGTCCATGCTGGTCGCTGTTGACCCGAGTGATATGCAACCCGGGGCTGCCCGCTGATACCTTCAACACACTGGCCGCCTCAACCGGCAACGCCGTCGGCCAGATCTCGAAGCACACCTGCCCATACTGGATGCCATACACCCGCCCATAGATCTCAGTCAGCGACTGGGCCAGGTCCTGTTCGAGAATCGCCGGGAAATACCGCGGATTGAGGTAATGCTCGGCATACAGCACCGCCCGCCCGTCGATCCGCCGCAACCGGCAGATGCGCACCACGCTGGACAGCGCCGGCAACTGCAGGCGCGCGCAAATGGCGGCCGAGGCCGGCTGCAGCCGCGCGGAGAGCAATTCGGTACTGGCCACCCGCCCTTGGTCACGCACCATGGCGTGGAAGTGGCTGCGCTGGATCAGATCGTAAGTCAGCCGCTCGGGTGCAACGAACCAGCCGCGGCGTTCTTCGCGGTAGATCAGGCCCTGGGCCTCCAGCTGCACCAGCGCCTCACGCAGAGTGATGCGCGTGGTGTCGAACACCTCGCTGAGCCTGCGCTCAGCCGGCAGCTTGCCGCCCGGCGCCAACAGGCCGTGCTCGATCTGCTCCTGCAGCGCATGGCAGATGGCTGTTACCGCACGCGGTGGCATCGACTGCATCAAAGGTTACCTATGTGGACTAGTCCAGCCCCATAACAGGGCACCTGGAGAATAGTGCAAGCCTAGGCAGGGCTGATGAACATCCTGTGACAAAGCTGCAACAGACGCAGTGCCAGAATCGGGCCAGCCCCGCAAAACCAAGGATCGAGCATGGTCTACGCTGTAGTGCCAGGAACCCGCTTACACCTGCGCCGGCATAGCCCTACATCAAATTGTCACGCAAGCGGCCTACCTTGGCTCAAGGTTTGCTGACCTAGACCAGGGGTCTCGGGCAACGGCTTTACTCATCACAAGAATTCGCAAAGGCACTCACCCAAAGGAGCTTCGGATGAAAAAGTTCTTCATGGCGTCACTGCTTGGTTCGGCCATCGCCCTGTGTACCACTGCCATGGCCGCCGGTACCGACCTCAAGGCCCTGGAAGACGCGGCCCGCAAGGAAGGCAATATCAACAGCGTCGGTATGCCCGATGCCTGGGCCAACTGGAAAGGCACCTGGGAAGACCTGGCCAGCAAGTATGGCCTCAGGCACAGCGACACCGACATGAGCTCGGCCCAGGAAATTGCCAAGTTCGAAGCCGAGAAGGATAACGCCAGCGCCGACATCGGCGACGTGGGTGCCGCGTTCGGTCCGATCGCCGTGGCCAAGGGTGTGAGCCAGCCCTACAAGCCCAGCACCTGGGACCAGGTGCCGGTGTGGGCCAAGGACCAGGACGGCCACTGGGCGCTGGCCTATACCGGCACCATCGCCTTCATCATCAACAAGGATCTGGTGAAGGAAGACGAGCGCCCGAAAACCTGGCATGACCTGGAAAAAGGCAAGTACAAGGTAGCCATCGGCGATGTCGGGACCGCTGCCCAGGCTGCCAACGGCGTACTGGCTGCGGCCATCGCCTACAAGGGCGACGAGAGCAACGTGGCGCCGGGCCTGCAACTGTTCACCAAACTGGCCCAGCAGAAGCGCCTGTCGCTGGCCAACCCGACCATCCAGACGCTGGAGAAAGGCGAGGTCGAGGTCGGCGTGGTGTGGGACTTCAACGGCCTGAGCTACCGCGAACAGATCGACCCCAAGCGTTTCGAAGTGCTGATCCCATCGGACGGCTCGGTGATCTCTGGCTATACCACCATCATCAACAAGTACGCCAAGCACCCGAATGCAGCCAAGCTGACGCGTGAATACATCTTCAGTGATGCCGGGCAGATCAACCTGGCCAAAGGGCATGCGCGGCCGATCCGTGCCGAGCACCTGAAGCTGCCGGACGATGTCCAGGCCAAGCTGCTGCCCAACGAGCAGTACAAGCCGGCGCAGCCGATCAAGAACGCCGAGGCCTGGGAAGCGACCTCGAAGAAGCTGCCGCAGATGTGGCAGGAGCAAGTGATCATCGAGATGGAGTAAGGCAGGACCATCCTGGGGCTGCTGCGCAGCCCATCGCGACGCAAGGCCGCTCCCACAGGGCCTGCGTCGCCCTGGAGGGTTTGGCTGTCCCTGTAGGAGCGGCCTCGTGCCGCGAAAGGAGGGCGAAGCCCTCCCCGGTTCCTTTGCGGAGTATCGAATGAGCCACAACGTCATCCTGGTCCTGCTCGACGGCCTCAACTATCAGGTGGCCCACCATGCCATGGGCCACCTGCATGCCTATGTCGAGGCTGACCGCGCCGCGCTGTACCGCATGGAATGCGAGCTGCCATCGCTGTCACGGCCGCTGTACGAATGCATCCTCACCGGCGTGCCGCCGATCGACAGCGGCATCGTGCATAACAAGGTCAGCCGCCTGTCCAACCAGCGCAGCGTGTTCCACTACGCCCGCGAAGCCAACCTCAGCACTGCCGCGGCGGCCTACCACTGGATAAGCGAGCTGTACAACCGCTCGCCCTTCGACGCGCAGCGCGACCGCCATACCCACGCACCCAAGCTGCCGATCCAGCACGGGCTGTTCTACTGGGACGACCGTTACCCCGATTCGCACCTGCTGGCCGATGGCGAATACCTGCGCCGCCGTCATACCCCCAACTTCCTGCTGGTACATCCGATGAACATCGACGACGTCGGCCACCATCACGGCCTGGACAGCAGCCAGTACCGCAACGCCGCACGCAGTGCCGACATCCTCCTGGCCGACTACCTGCCAGGCTGGCTCGAAGAGGGCTACCAGGTGCTGGTCACCGCCGACCACGGCATGAACAACGACCGCTCGCACAACGGCCTGCTTGCCGAAGAACGCGAAGTGCCGCTGTTCGTCTTCGGCGATGCCTTCAGCCTGGACCCGGCGGCCAAGCCGCTGCAGACCGAGCTGTGCGGGACCATCTGCGAGCTGCTTGGCGCGCCGCATGACAAGAGCGTGTGCCGGGAGCTGCTGAAGTGACCAAAGCCAAGAGCAGCAGCAACCATGGCCGCTATCTGGCCCTGCTCTGTCTGCTACCGTTTGCCGTGTTCTTCGTCATCTTCCAGATTGCCCCGCTGGCCTGGGTGGCGATCAACAGCCTGCAATCGGAAGCAGGCTGGGGCGTGGCCAACTTCAGCAAGGTATTCGCTTCGAAGTTCTACCTGCAGGCCTTGCAACGCAGCCTGGAGATCAGCTTCTGGTCGAGCCTGTTCGGCATCGTGATTGCCACCCTCGGCGCCTACTCGCTGCGCCAGGTGGACTCGAAGCTGCGCGACTTCGTCAGCGCCTTCGCCAACATGACCAGCAACTTCGCCGGGGTGCCACTGGCCTTCGCCTTCATCATCCTGCTCGGCTTCAACGGTGCGCTGACCCTGCTGCTGAAACAGGCCGGCCTGCTGGAGGACTTCAGCATCTATTCCAAAAGCGGACTGATCCTGGTGTACACCTACTTCCAGATCCCGCTTGGCGTGCTGCTGCTGTACCCGGCGTTCGACGCCCTGCGTGAAGACTGGCGCGAGTCGGCCGCGCTGCTGGGAGCCAGCCACTGGCAATTCTGGCGCCACATCGGCCTGCCGGTGCTGACCCCGGCGCTTCTAGGCACCTTCGTCATCCTGCTGGCCAATGCCCTCGGTGCGTATGCCACCGTGTACGCGTTGACCACTGGCAACTTCAACGTGCTACCGATCCGCATCGCTGGCCTGGTGGCCGGTGACATCAGCCTCGACCCCAACCTGGCCAGCGCTCTGGCCATGGTCCTGGTGGGGCTGATGACGCTGGTCACGGTGGTGCATCAATGGCTGCTGAAAAGGAGCTACCATGCGCGCTGACACGCGTTCTGGCGGCTGGTACCACCGCGCCGTAGTCTACCTGCTGTTTCTGATCCTGCTGTTGCCACTGGCCGGCACCCTGCTCTATTCGCTGGCCACCAGCTGGTCTGCCAGCCTGCTGCCCAGCGGGTTGACCTTCAAGTGGTACATCGCGCTGTGGAGCGAGCCACGCTTCCTGGCCGCCTTTGCCCAATCACTGCTGGTGTGCGTGGGCGCGCTGCTGCTGTCGGTGGTGCTGATCCTGCCGCTGCTGTTCGTGGTCCACTACCACTTCCCCAGGCTCGACGCGCTGATGAACATCCTCATCCTGTTACCGTTCGCGGTGCCACCGGTAGTGTCCTCGGTGGGGCTGCTGCAACTGTACGGCAGCGGCCCCATGGCGATGGTCGGTACACCGTGGATCCTGATCGGCTGCTATTTCACCATCGCCCTGCCGTTCATGTACCGGGCCATTACCAACAACCTGCAGGCGATCAACCTGCGCGACTTGATGGACGCCGCCCAACTGCTCGGTGCCAGCACCTGGCAGGCGGCGCTGCTGGTGGTGCTGCCGAACCTGCGCAAGGGCCTGATGGTAGCCCTGTTGCTGTCGTTCTCGTTCCTGTTCGGTGAATTCGTGTTCGCCAACCTGCTGGTCGGTACCCGCTACGAGACCCTGCAGGTGTACCTGAACAACATGCGCAACAGCAGCGGCCATTTCAATAGCGCACTGGTGATTTCATACTTCGCCTTCGTGCTGGTACTGACCTGGGTCGCCAACCGCCTGAACAAGGACAAAACCTGACATGAGCTTCGTCAGCGTACAGAAACTGCACAAGAGCTACGCCGGCAGCCCGGTGTTCGAGAACATCGACTGCTACATCGAGCGCGGCGAGTTCGTCACCCTGCTCGGCCCGTCCGGTTGCGGCAAGTCCACGTTGCTGCGCTGCATCGCGGGGCTGACCCCGGTGGACAGCGGGCAGATCCTGCTCGACGGCGACGACATCGTGCCGCTGAACCCGCAGAAACGCGGTATCGGCATGGTGTTCCAGAGCTACGCGCTGTTCCCCAACATGACCGTGGAGCAGAACGTTGCCTTCGGCCTACGCATGCAGAAGGTCAAGGCCGATGAAAGCCAGGCCAGGGTGCGCGAGGCGCTGGCACTGGTGGAGCTGGGCAACTTCGCCGGGCGCTACCCGCACCAGTTGTCCGGCGGCCAGTGTCAGCGCGTGGCCCTGGCCCGCTCACTGGTGACCCGCCCACGCCTGCTGCTGCTAGACGAGCCGCTGTCGGCGCTGGATGCGCGCATCCGCAAGCATTTACGTGAGCAGATCCGGGCCATCCAGCGTGAATTGGGCCTGACCACCATCTTTGTTACCCACGACCAGGAAGAAGCGCTGACCATGTCCGACCGCATCTTCCTGATGAACCAGGGGCGTATCGTCCAGAGTGGCGACGCCGAAACCCTCTACACCGCGCCGGTGGACCTGTTTGCCGCCGGCTTCATCGGCAACTACAACCTGCTCGACGCCGACAGCGCCAGCCGCCTGCTGCAGCGCCCGGTGGCCAGCCGCCTGGCGATCCGCCCGGAATCGATCACCTTGGGCCGCGACGGCGCACTGGACGCGGAAGTACGCAGCCACAGCCTGCTGGGCAACGTGATCCGCTACCGGGTACGCGTACGCGAGGTAGATCTGGTGGTCGACGTACTCAATCGCTCGGCAGCCGACCTGCACGCGGACGGGCAGCGGGTAAGCCTGTCGATCGACCCCACGGCGCTACGGGAAGTGGCCTAAGGAGAGTTACCCAATGGCACTGGCAATATTCGATCTGGACGAAACCCTGATCAACGGCGACTGCGCGTCGCTGTGGAGCGAGCAGATGGCCCGGCTGGGCTGGGTCGACGGCAAGGCCTTCCTGAGCCGTGACCATGAGCTGATGGAGGCCTATGGCAGAGGCCACCTGAGGATGGAGGAGTACATGGCCTTCAGCCTGGAACCGATTGCCGGGCGCACCCTGGAAGAGGTCCGGCACCTGGTCGAGCCGTGGGTCGAGGAAGTGATCGAGCCGATCATTTACGGCGACGCCTGCCGCTGCATTGCCGAGCACCGCAAGCGCGGGGATCGCATCCTGATCATTTCGGCTTCAGGCACGCACCTGGTCGGGCCGATTGCGGCGCGGCTGGGGGTGGATGAGTACCTGGCGATCGAGCTGGAGGCGGTGAACGGGGTGTATACCGGCCAGACCCATGGGGTGCTGACGTACCGCGAGGGCAAGATTACCCGGCTGCTGGATTGGCTGGATCAGGAACAGGAGAACCTCGAAGGGGCGAGTTTCTACTCCGACTCGCGTAACGATTTGCCGCTGTTGGTGAGAATCGACCATCCCTACGTGGTCAACCCAGACCCTGTACTACGCGAACATGCGCAGATCAATGCCTGGCCGATCCTCGACTGGAAGTAGGCTTTTCCCAAAAAAACAGGGCCAACACGTGCACTTCTGCCGGCTGTTGGCCCTGCATGTACCGATCACCAGCTGTAGCGCATCCCCACGTTCACGCCATAGGGCTGCTCGATATGCTCGCCCTTGGCATAGTCGAAATCGGCATGCAGCGAAAACTGCTCGGTGAACGCCACCGCCACACCCGCACCGAACTCGGCACGCGAACCGGAAAGGTCGTTGTTGAACAGGTTGTCGTTGACCTGCACGCGGTTGGCCTTGGCAAATTCGTGGGCCACCGCGGCCTTGACGTACGGCTGGATCACGGAGCCACCTTGCAGGCGCACATTGCGGCCCGCCACGCTGCCGAGCTTACCCAGCAGCGAGCGGGTCTGGTCACCCTCAGCCTGCATACCATTGTCCATACCGTAGTCCTTGCCTTCGATCACCACTGCCGACAGTTGCCCATACGGCTCGACGAACCAGCCATCGTGCAAGGTTATGTGGCGGCCGAACTCCACCGAGCCGCCCAGGCCGGTATTCTGGTAGTCGCCCTTGGCCCGGGTGGCATCGCTCATGCTGACCTTGGCCTTGTTATCGAAGCGGTTGGCCTTGAGCACGGCATCGAAGTAATAGCCGCTGCTTTGGTCAAGCCAGGTGGTGTAGGCCCCCACGTAGTAACTGTCGACACTGCCGGACGTACCCCGGGTCAGGTCAAGGTCGGAGCGGCTATGGCCAGCCAGCGCACCTACCAGCCACTGGCCGTCACCCCACGGCAGCGGTGCATCGGCGCCCAGCGAGAAGCCGCTTTGCACCTGGCTGTAGCCAACGCCCGATTGCTCCCCGACGTCGTATTTGTTGCTGTAGGCACGGGTCCATAGGCCGGCCTTGGCGCCGTTGAAGCGCAGCTCGCCCATGCGGCTGCGCAGAGAGGTGAGTTCGCCGTACCACACGGTAGGCGCGGTGTTGAACAAGGCCAGTACCGAACGGGTGCCGGGGCTGATGATCTTTGACTCAGGGTCGAGGAACCATTCAGTACCACCACCGCCATCTCCACGGGACGCCAGTTTGTATGAGTAGGTACCTACGTCGACGGGCTGATCGCCACTGAGGCTGAAGCGTGCATCCCCGGCAGCAGTATTCACCAGGGTCAGCGCTCTTGGGTCGGTCGGGTCTTGACCGCTACCGGCAACCTGCAAGGTATGCTCACCTGTCGCATTGCCTGTCACGGTCAAGGTATCGTGCGCATTGGTGGTGTAATCGGCATTCATCACAAACGTGCCGCTGCCTGAGAGGTTTTCTACCTCCAGCTGGCGGAAATCCCCATGGCCACTGTTGAAATCAACCGTACCCTGATTGAGTGACAGGTTGGCCAGTTGCTGGTCGCCAGTGAGTGCCCATACAGCACCTGACTCAACAGCCATCTGGTTGACATTCTGCAGTCTGCCGGTGAAGAAAGCGCCATTGCGCAATGCCACGTCAGCCTCGCTGCCCGATTCGACCACCACATCTCCAGATACGGTGCTGGCATCGAAAGCCAGGCTGCCCGAGCTGTTATCACGAATGTGGAAATTGCCTTGCAGGGTGCTTCGGGCCACGCTGAAATCGACGCTTGAGCCTTCGGATACATCGAGCAGCAGGTCGTTGGCACCTTTTAGCTGCGCGTTATTGCTCAACGCTATGGTCGCTTGCGCCCCCTGCATAACCGCCAATGCCGCACCGTCGCGGCCAATGACAGTCGATCCGTCCACCTCTGCCCGATAGTCACCGACATTGTCGGAATCTGCGCCGATACTGATGCCATTGTTGGCACCGGTGATCACGGAGTTGTTGCGAATGATGGCGTAGCCTCCTCGCACATTCACGCCATCGGCACCTGCCTGGGTACCTTCGACTCGACTGTTGTCCAACACCAGTGTGCTCAACCCAGTGACCTCTGCGCCACCTTCTGCACCGGAAACATCACTGTTGCTGACCGTGAGGGTCGACCCACCGGTCACCGTACCCAATAGTCGGCTGACGTTGATGCCAAAGAATTCGCTGCGGATCGTACTGTTATCGACCGTCCCGCTAGCGTTCAGGATCTGCACGCCATAATCCTGCGCATTCACCTGGCTCCCTTGCATGTTCAGCACAGAGCCGTCTGAAACGAAAACGTCGAGTAATGAGCTGCCAGCCAAAGTATTCAAGGTCGACTGGCCACGCACAATGTAGCGGTCGGCGGGCTGGGAAGAATCGACGGTATAGGTTTCACCGTTGTCGACCACGATGGCAGCCGCCGCAGACGAATAGAGCCCCACGCTGATCAGGCTCAGGGCGAACAATCCAGAGGATTGCTTCCGGACGGGAAATATTGATCGCATAATCTGGACTCTCATGTAGGGTTCAATGCATTTGCGGCGCCGGAAATTTATATGTAAAACAATTATCAATATGTAGGAAAAATCTGATATACACTCAGCAACAGAAACCTGCCGCGTCGTAATCGTGTTTTTGAACGAGCAGATGCAGCAAAGCGCACCGCAAGGTGCACTTTGCCGGCTCATCTTCAACTATCGCCGAAACCTGACAGGGCACGTCTCACCGCCGCCGCCTGGCAACTCAACGTATACCAACCTGATTTCTTCTGCCGAAAGCACCGGCAGCTCGTTGATCACGGCGGTGTATTTGATACCGCCGTAACCGAGCCGGATGTTCAGCACGTAAGGGTCGTAGGGCACCCGTACAGTGAACCCTGACGCGGCCTCTTGAGCGCTTGGGGTATAAGTGAATTCGTAGTCCGTATTATCAATGGGCGTCGTCCCTGCAGCATCGCTGTAACCTTGGAAGTTGAACGTCAGTTCCTGATCGGCCAGACGGTCTTCGCCACCGGCGACCCGTACTTCGATGACTTTACCTGTGCCCAGCGGGTCATCGCGCAGGGTTGAGCAATTGATAATAGGCCCTTCGTCCGGATCATCATACAAATTCAAATACGTTACGGCGGGCAATGTTACAACCACCGCACTGACAGCAACATCCGTGATGGGCGAGCGATTCAGGTTTTCATTGTCGGCGTTGGACACCACATAACGCACCGGCAATGCGGCCGCGTTACCACCGGCTTCGATGGCTTCCCAAGCGATATTAAATTCAACCTTGAAACCAGTCCCTTCATTGCCATCAACCGTATACGTGTCAACTTCCACACCGTTCCACAACAGGTGCAATACCTCACCGACCACGGCGCCCGCATACAGATCAACGCTCGCAGTCGCCGGCTGCCCCGCGTCATCTGGCGCGATGACATTCGGGGCCGTACTAACCGCTCCCTGAACAGTAACAACCGCGAGCGCCGGGTTGCCCACTTCCGGATCGGGATCAGGGTCAGGGTTGTCGGGCCCGCCTACGCGTAGATCAATATCCAGTTCGATCCCGGTCGGCTCAGGGAAACTGCGGACACCGCGCACGATACTGTAAGTCACCGTTTTCTGTTTTGGCCCGGTGTCGGCCGGTGTTTCACGCACAGTGAGGTAGGGAATCGTGGCAAACGCCGGGAACCCCCCGATTGGAACCGGGACCCCTACCGCCACGCCCGCCCAAAACACCTGTACGGCATCACCCGGGACATGGTTATCGTACGCGTCGATCTGCACGCCCACGCCTTCCTGGGCATCGTCCAGGTCGATCAGCCCATCATCGAACTGCGGAACCTTCGGCGGCACGAGATTGGCCGGTGCCGCGGTCAGGTACACATTGACATTCTTGTAAGTTGATCGAGGCCCAATATTCTCGCTGCGGTCGGCCAAGGTGTACACCAGTGGGTAGTTGCCTTCGTGAGGCATCTTATCCTCTGTCCACTCGATCACCATTGGCTGGGTAAGGTCATCGCGCGTGAAGCTGCCGATTTCCATAGCGTCGGCATAAGCCTTGATCACATCGCCAGGTTTGGCATCGGTATAGTCCGGAATGGTCAGTTGAACACTGCCGTTGGCATCCAGATATTCCCGAGTGACGCCCTCTGCCTCAACCTCAGCAGGGAGCACCAGTTCGCGCCCCGGCTGACTCTGGTTTGGCGCAAGGGTATCAACATAGAAGTCCAACGGGTCAGAATAATTGGGATTGCCCAAGTACATCGCGCGGTAACGCAACTTGACAGGGCCACTATTCGTTGTGTAATCCGCCGGCAACGTGAATGTCTTGGGAAAATCGGCAGGATCAAACGGAAGGGAAAAAGATTGAGGAGTACCTACAAGATCCTCGCCCACCATTAACTGAACCCTGACAGTACCCGTGGTTCCGTTGACATCAAAATACGGCACCTCAACATCCCGGTCCACGCCGTGTGGCCTTTTCAACATATTTGGATGATCCCCGGGCAAATCCGGCAACAATGAATCACCCGGGAATGAAGGAGCGCTCATCGCCAACGTACCCTGTCCATACCGCAACTTACGATAATTCAGGCGTGCTTGTGCAGCAGAGATCAAAGAGCCCATGGTGTTTTTCCTTTATAAAAAGTGCCTGCGATTATTCGGCGACCGATTCGCCCGTTTCATCACAGAGGTCGTTGGTGGGGGAACAAACTTCACTACTTGGCATTGTTCGCGTGATCTTCACGACGTCACGCACGGAAATACCTAGACGTCCGTCCTGCTTGAGCAGGCGATACTCGACAGTGGCCGAGGCGTTATCGACCATTGGTTCAATGAGCGTTTCGTAGGGCAAGACCACGAAGACAGTGCCCTGGGACGCTTCATCGCTCGACACCTTGCGGCTGAAGGTGTGCGCCACGCCAGGGATAGGTGAAGACCCGTTGAGGTTGTCGTGGCCTTGCCAACTCAGCTCCAGGGTGTCTTCAGCCTCGATCAATGCATGGGGCTCCACGCGAACAGTCACCCCTTCCCACAGCCGCGGTCTCGAGCAGCAGTTCAGGTAGCCGTATCGGTCAGCGTGGGGGAATGTGGCCGCTGGCAGGTCACGGATCATCTCCACCGCCACGTCTACTGGCGTAGTGTTAGCCAATTGCTGGTTGACACCATTGTCGGTGCGGTACCAAACCGGCAGTGCCCGGTCATTGGGTTGCTGCTCGACGATCTCCCAAGGGACATCGATCTCGATGGGTTTTCCGGACGGATCCCCGGCCTCGACACGATATTCCGCCACTGGCTGGGGTTGATTGCCCCAGTACACCAGCACCAGTTCATCGGGTTGAGGGTTGTCGAACAAGCGCAGCAAAACCCGCGCGTCCTCGCCGTGGTCGATGGGTTCGAGCACATTGGGCTTGTCCGAATTGCGGCCCCGGACCTCGACCAGTGCCAGCAAGGGGTTGAGCAAAGCCGGTGCAGCGCTGTGGTCCTGGCCGGCAACGCGCAGGTCGAACGGCACCGCTAGCTCGGGTGAAGGCGTGAATTGCAGATTGCGGCGGATTTCATACTTCACCTGGGCATCGCCCGGCCCCAAACCCGCTGCGACCAGCGCTGGCCAAGGCACGAAAACGCGCAGCGGAAAGTCCGCGGGGTCGACAGGACGCTCCGCAAGCTTCTGACCCTGCCAGCTGACGATGGCATGGTCCCGCTCGCTGGCGTTGTCGTAAGGGTCGATTTCCACCACGACCCCGCCCTCGCCGTTGGCCCCCTCCCGGGCATGTTCACGGTCGATCAGCCCACGCACCGACAACGTGACCCGTGGTGGCGGCAGGTTGGCGGGCCCTGGGCTGAGCTCGACAGGCGTTTGCACAACCACGGCACCCGGGCCGACATTGCCCGCCAGATCGGTGAGCTGGTACCACGGGTAACGCAGGCCTGAACCCGAAGCGCGTATCACCGCTGCGTCATAGCTGACCAGGATACTGTCGTTGTCGATTTCGTCCTGGGTCACTGTTTTGCGACTCACCTCGGGCTCATCACTGGGCGGTGGGTTGCTGTCGGACCAGTAAAGGATGACTTCGTCCCGGGCACGCGCCACGAAATACAAGGGCACCTTGAAAACTACCTCGCCGTACTGGGCCAGGTATTCCTCCGTGATTTCACCGCCTGGCACCCCCTGAATCTGCAGCGCCTGGCCCGGCTGACCGTAATTGGGCGGCTGTGTATCGACTGTGACGGTCAATATCGGCGATGGATTGCGATTGCCCAACTGGCTGATGATGTATTGAAGGTCATATACGCCGTGATTGAGCAAGTTGATCGGAATGAACAGCTCAAGCTCGTCGTCATAGGGTGGTCGCAGGGTTTCGTTATGCACTGAGTTGAAGGGCGCGCCCTGGAACTGCCAACCCAAATCCAGGGTGACACTCGGTAGCTCCGGGTCGGCGTAATTCCCCGGTACTACAACGCGCAACGGCTGTTGCAACGCCGCAATGGGCAGTAGCCCATCTGCGCGCGGCAGGCCATTCTCGTCCTTTATGATGGCGTCGACTTTTGGTTCGACCAAGTCCACCCTGCGGGCGAATACCTTTTCGGAACACATGGGACAGCTCCTTCGATCATCCCGCCTGCTTGGCGGCAGGCCTGTATTAAGCGATGACCGAAAGTTATTCCTCTGCCCCAGTGTCCGCTACTGACAGAATTAACAGGTGGCAGGTTGGTCCATGGGCTCTATGATGACCACCAGTTTGCCTGCAATCTGGTTGCTCGCCAGCTCATCGAGTGCCGCTTGCGCCTGCTCGATCGGGTAGGTTCCGACCAGTTGTGGATCCAGACGGCCCTCGCTGAACAACGGCCAGACATCCTTGCGCAAGGTGCTGATCAATTCGGCCTTGAAGCTGTCATCGCGATTGCGCAATGTGGACCCCTGCAACTGAATGCGCTTGGTCAGTATCTGGGCCAGGTCCAGTTCGAACGAACGCCCCCCCATCAGGCCGATGATCACCCAGCGGCCATCACGGGCCAGTACCTTGAGGTTGAGCTCACCGTAGCTCGCCCCCACCGGGTCGAGAATCACATCGAACGGCCCGAAGCCTTCCAGCGCGTCAAGGTTCTCATTGCGCACCACGCCACCGGCGGCGCCCAGTTTCTCGCAGTAGGCCAGGCGGTCCCGTGAACCGACGCTGACCCACACCGGGCTGCCGAACGCCTTGCACAACTGGATGGCGGCCGAGCCAACGCCACTGGCGCCAGCGTGCACCAACACCTTCTCGCCAGCCTTCACCCGACCAAGCTGGAAGATGTTCAACCAGGCGGTGGCGTAGACCTCCGGCAATGCTGCGGCTTCATACAGGCTCAGGCCCTCGGGTACCGGCAGCACGTGGCGGGCATCCACCACCACTTCTTCGGCCATGGCGCCGCTGGCCAGCAGCGCGCATACCCGGTCACCCACCCGCCAGTCGGCGCCTGCCCCCACCTCACTGACCACCCCGGCGCACTCCAGGCCCATGTAGGGACTGGCGCCTGGCGGTGGCGGGTAAAGGCCCTTCATCTGCAGCAGGTCGGCGCGGTTCAGCCCCGCTGCGGCTACCCGAATGCGCACTTGGCCCGCGTCACAGGCCGGGCGTTCGGCCTCTACCCAGGCCACATGTCCGTCAACGCCTTGCAATGCCTTCACAGTGCCTCCATAGTTGAATCATATGACCGAGCCTGGGAATGCTATGTCCCAGGCTTTTTGCAGTATGCGTCCGGTTTTTTGGAACCGGCGAACGGAAAAGACGGCCTACTATGCGTGATCAATTGCCTCCACGTCGAATCAGCATGAAGCATTTCCTCCCAAGCACCGCCCTGGCGCTGATGATCGGCCTGGGCAGCCTCACGCTCGGCGGCAATGCGGCGGCCGCCAACAAGTGGGACAGCCTGCAGCCAGACCGTGACGAGATCGTCGCCAGCCTCAACGTGGTGGAACTGCTCAAGCGCCACCACTACAGCAAGCCGCCGCTGGACGACGCCCGTTCGGTCATCATCTATGACAGCTACATCAAGCTGCTGGACCCGGCGCGCAGCTACTTCACCGCCGCCGACATCGCTGAATTCGACAAGTGGAAAACGCAATTCGACGATTTCCTCAAGAGCGGCAACCTGGACCCGGGCTTCACCATCTACAAACGCTACCTGGACCGCGTCAAGCAACGCCTGGACTTCGCCCTGGCCGAGCTGGACAAGGGCGTGGACAAGATCGACTTCAGCGCCAGGGAGACCTTGCTGATCGACCGCAAGGACGCCCCATGGCTGAAGGACCAGGCCGCACTCGACGAGCTGTGGCGCAAGCGGGTGAAAGACGAGGTGCTGCGCCAGAAGATCGCCGGCAAGGAACCCAAGCAGATCCAGGAAACCCTGACCAAGCGCTACAAGAACCAGCTGGCGCGCCTGGACCAGACCCGTGCCGAAGACATCTTCCAGGCCTATATCAATACCTTCGCCCAGTCCTACGACCCGCACACCAACTACCTGTCGCCTGACAATGCCGAGAACTTCGACATCAACATGAGCCTGTCGCTCGAAGGCATCGGCGCGGTGCTGCAAAGCGACAACGACCAGGTCAAGATCGTGCGCCTGGTACCGGCAGGCCCGGCAGCCAAGACCAAGCAGGTGGCCCCGGCCGACAAGATCATCGGCGTGGCCCAGGGCAACAAGGAAATGGTCGACGTGGTCGGCTGGCGCCTGGACGAAGTGGTCAAGCTGATCCGTGGCCCGAAAGGTTCGGTGGTGCGCCTGGAGATCATTCCGGCCAGCAACGCCCCCAGCGACCAGACCAGCAAGATCGTCTCGATCACCCGCGAGGCGGTGAAGCTTGAAGAGCAGGCGGCGAAGAAGTCAGTGCTCAAGCTCAAGCAGGACGGGCGTGACTACAAGCTGGGTATCATCGAGATTCCGGCTTTCTACCTCGACTTCAAGGCCTACCGCGCAGGTGACCCGGAGTACAAGAGCACCACCCGTGACGTGAAGAAGCTGCTCACCGAACTGCAGAAGGAAAAAGTCGACGGCGTGGTCATCGACCTGCGCAACAACGGAGGCGGCTCGCTGCAGGAAGCCACCGAGCTTACCAGCCTGTTCATCGAGAAAGGCCCGACCGTGCTGGTGCGCAACAGCGACGGCCGCGTCGACGTGCTGGAAGATGAAAACCCCGGCGCCTTCTACAAGGGCCCGCTGGCACTGCTGGTCAACCGCCTGTCGGCCTCGGCGTCCGAGATCTTTGCCGGCGCCATGCAGGACTACCACCGGGCCCTGATCATCGGTGGCCAGACCTTCGGCAAAGGCACCGTGCAAACCATCCAGCCGCTCAACCATGGCGAGCTGAAGCTGACCCTGGCCAAGTTCTACCGGGTTTCCGGGCAGAGCACCCAGCATCAGGGCGTGCTGCCGGACATCGACTACCCGTCGATCATCGATACCAAGGAAATCGGCGAGAGCGCCCTGCCCGAAGCGATGCCGTGGGACACCATCCGCCCAGTGGTCAAGCCAGCGGCCGACCCGTTCAAACCGTTCCTGGCCCAGCTCAAGGCGCAGCATGAAGCGCGCAGCGACAAGGACGCGGAATTCACCTATATTCGCGACCGCCTGGCGCTGACCCAGAAGCTGCTGAACGAGAAAACTGTCAGCCTCAACGAGCAGGAACGCCGCGCGCGCCATGATGAAATCGAGGCCAAGCAGCTGGCACTGGAAAACATCCGCCGCAAGGCCAAGGGTGAAGAGCCGCTGAAAGAGCTGAAAAAAGAGGATGAGGACGCCTTGCCGACCGAGGATGAAAACACCAAGCCGGAAGACGACGCCTACCTGGCGGAGACCGGTCGCATCCTGATCGACTACCTCAGTGCAAGCACCAAGGTGGCCAAGAAGTAAGAAACGACAGCAATGATGGCAAATTAATGTGACCTGTCATCAAACAGTCATCGCGCTGTCGTGAAATAGAGGGGCCGGACGTGCAAGCGTCCGGCCCTTTCATTTTCAGGAATTCGTCATGACCGTCGCCGAACAGCTCAGCGCCTTGAGTGCCATCCTGGCTCAACGCAGCATTCACAGTCTGTTCCAGCCGATCATGCGCCTGAGCGAACAACGGGTGTTCGGCCATGAAGCGCTGAGCCGCGGCCCGTCCAACAGCCCGCTGCACGCTCCGCTGAACCTGTTTACCATCGCTCGACAGGCCGGCCGCCTGACCGAGCTGGAGGCCGCCTGCCGGGAAAGTGCCTGCCGGCGGTTCAGTGAACAGCGGCTGCAGGGCCAGCTGTTCCTCAACGTCTCGCCCGAGTCGCTGCTGGAACCGGACTATCCGTCCGGCCAGACCCTGAAACTGCTCGACCAGGTCGGTCTGGCGCCCAGCCGGGTGGTCATCGAGCTGACCGAACACACCCCGACCGACGACTTCCAGCTGCTTTCCAATGCCCTGCACCATTACCGCGACATGGGCTTTTCGATTGCCATCGATGACCTCGGGGCAGGCTATTCCAGTTTGCGCCTGTGGTCGGAACTGCGCCCCGAATACGTCAAGATCGACCGTCACTTCATCGACGGCATCCACCGTGACCCGCTCAAGCGCGAGTTCGTCGGTTCGATCCTGCAGATTGCCCGGGCGTCGAAGGCACAGGTGATCGCCGAAGGCATCGAGCTGGCGGAAGAACTGGCGGTGCTGGTCGAGATGGGGGTGGACCTGGTGCAGGGCTACCTGCTGGGACGGCCACAGGAGTTGGGTGTTCGCGAAAGCCGGACGCTACCTGTGTCGACGAGTGTGCGGCTGGCCGAACAGCCTACGGTGCAGCTGAATGCCACGATCGGGCAGCTCCTGGAGCTGTTTGGTCGTCACCGGCACCTGGAGGCCTTGGAGGTGGTGGACGCCGATGGCAGAGCTTGTGGCTTGATTCACCGGCATGCACTGCCTGCCCCTGCCTCTTCGCGGGTAAACCCGCTCCCACAGGTGCAGCACAAGGCTCAATCGCTGTGATGAACCTGTGGGAGCGGGTTTACCCGCGAAGAGGCCTGAGCAGGCGGTAAATCAAGCCGTTTCGGGATAGCTGTACTCGAACACCCGGACAACTTCGGAAGCATGCCACGATGCCGCCTCCATGCCATCGACCGGCCCGGAGAACCGGCCCAGGCGCTCCACGCATTCGAAAAAACCGGTACGCGGCAAGCGGCTGGCACCCTGGCTGATGACCAACGAGCTGCGCAATGGCTGCTCGGCACGGGCATCCAGCACCGCCAGGTATTCCAGCGCGGCGGTGAGTGTCTGCATGGCCGGGCTGGGCAGTTGCAAGCGCTCGATCAGTGCACGGTAAGTCAGCAAGTGACGTTGACGACGGGCCAGGTCAAGCTCGCCCAGCAGGTTATCCCAGTGCTGACGGCTGATCCTGACCTGGCTCATGATGGCTCGCTCCAGCCGGCCACGCCCAGATGCCAGGCCAGGGCGCGGCGGATGGCGGCATCCGGTTGGCGTTCGCCCGCCTCGATCATGGCCAGGTAAGCCGGGCTTACACCAACGTTGCGCGCCAGTTGCTCAGGCGCGATGCCCTTGGCCTGGCGAATCTGTGCAACCTCACTGAATGCCGGCAAGGGTGCGCTGATGGCAGCGCTGCCCGCATCCCGCGCAGCCGCCTCGGCGGGCGCCTGCCCTGCTGCCTTGAGCAGCGCCTGGTAGTCCTCCCAGGGAACCACGGCGTACTCGGGTTGACCGTCCCGGCTGATGACCTGAATACCCATACAACCCCCTCAGTAAGGATTACTGCATGTAATCCGTAGGCATAACCCTTATGCCAATTATATGACCAACTCCGGGGTCTGTGCAGTCGAGCTGCAACCGAGGTGTCGCTCAGGCCGGTTTCACTGCGTCTTGCGCTCCAGCTGCAGGGCTTGCGGCGTGGTCGGCAGGCGTTCGACCACCCGCAGCCGCTCGGGCGCCTGGCTGTCGCGCCAGGCCTTGAAGCGCGCCAGCTCGTCAGCCACGGTCTTCAGTACCCAACCCAGCACGGCGATGTCGTCGAGCAAGCCAACACCGAGCAACCAGTCCGGGATGGCATCGATGGGGCTGACGAAATACAACAGGCCGGCGACGATGGTGACCAGGGCCTTGGCGCTGATGGCGCGGTACTCGCCACGCCACCAAGCCAGGCACAGCGACTGCAACAGCTTCACGTCTTCACGCAGCTTGCCGAGGCGCGGCCCTTTGCGGGCCACCGCGAACAACAGGGCCGGCAACCGGCCACGGCTGAGCAGACGCTCGGCCAAAGGCAGGAAACGGGTGAAATTCCAGGGTGCGCTCATGTAGCCTCCGGGGCGGAAAGGTTATCCACATTTATTGTGGATAACCTTGTGAACAGGGCGACGTTTCCGACCGCAGGTGCCTGCCAGGCAAGGGCCCCGGTCAGATCGGGCGTTTTTTACACAGTCGTTTCACAGCGTGCCCATGGCTGCGGAGCAAACCATTTGGGCCAGACACGGCCGGCTTCGTCACGCTGCATTTGCTGGGACAGTATCTGCAGTTGCGGGTTCGTCCAAGTATCCGCCACAAACGAAAACGCCCCGTCGGGACGGGGCGTCTTGCATGGGCCAGCCAGTATTACTTGGCAGGTGCCTCGGCTGGTGCTTCGGCTTCCGGCTCGGCGCCCTGCAGCTGGGCCGGGTCCTTGATAGCGATCAGTTCAAGGTCGAACACCAATACCGAATTGGCCGGGATCAGCGGGCTCGGGCTTTGTGCGCCGTAGGCCAGCTCGGCCGGAATGAACAGCTTGTATTTCTCGCCAACGTGCATCAGTTGCAAGCCTTCGACCCAGCCCGGGATTACACCGCTGACTGGCAGGTCGATCGGGCTGCCGCGCTCGACGGAGCTGTCGAACACCTTGCCATCGATCAGCTTGCCTTCGTAGTGGACGGTGACCACGTCGGTCGGCTTGGGCTGCGGACCGTCAGCTTTCTTGACCACTTCGTACTGCAAGCCCGAGGCCGTGGTGACCACGCCAGGCTTCTTGGCGTTTTCCTCGAGGAACTTCTTGCCGGCAGAAGCGGCTTCTTCGCTGGCCTTGGTCAGGCGTTCCTCTGCGCGTTTCTGCAATGCGGTGAAAGCCTCGACCAGCTCTTCGTCCTTGATACGCTGTTCTTTCTTGCCGACGGCGTCTTCGATGCCGAGGGCGACTGCTTTCGAATCAAGGTCTTCCATGCCTTCCTGAGCCAGGCTCTTGCCCATGTTCAGGCCGATACCGTAGGAGGCTTTCTGCGCCGGAGTCTTCAGCTCGGGGCTGCTGGTCTGTTGATCACAGCCAGCCAGTACCAGGCCTACCAGGGCAACCGCAGCCGCCAAACGATGCTGTTTCATGTGATTTCCTTGTTCATGCGCCATAAGGGCAATCAGGGTAAAGCCGCGAGCTTATCAGGCGTCCCCGACCCATGGCTACCGGCATAAGAGCCGGCAGACAGGGAATAGTTCCACAGCCGTGCACGCGGCAGAAAGGCGTTGAGGAAGGCAAAAGATGCTTCGTTACGTTTTGTGTCGACCAAGATATACCATAACGCTATCATCTGCCGCTTTCGGGATACTGGCCCGGGCGCGGCCAGGCCATCTGGCACAGCCTTCAGGGATGCACGATGAGATGGGATGGAGCCGTAACCTTCGGTGATTACTGGCTGGGCTATATCGGCAAGACCGACCAGACTGCTGCCCATGCCCACGTTGCCATTCAGCTGTGCATCGGCTTGCGCTACGACATCACGGTGGAGTTCGGCAACCACGTCCTCACCGCACCGGGGGTATTGATCGGGCCCTCTGTCGACCATCGCTCGCTGCCCAACCCCGGCCGTGTGGCGTTCCTCTACTTCTACCCCGACGCCCCCCTTGGCCGCGCGTTGAAGGCCCTGCTCGACGACAGCGGCACGGCAGCGATCAGCCAGGATATCGTCGATTGTGTGCGAAACGCGGCCAACTTCAATGACGTGGTCAGTGCCCTGGAACTCAGGCTGGTACCGCTCGACAGCTTCGACCCACGTTTGTCCAACGCCCTGCACCTGCTGCGCCAGGACTGCGCCGGCATCGGTGCGGTATCGCGTGCGGCCAATGCGGTTGGCCTGTCCAGCCCTCGCCTGCGCTTTTTCGCCACGCGGCAGATGGGCGTGCCGCTGTCGCAATGGATCATCTGGCGCAAACTCGAACGGGCCTGCCATGCCCTGGCCAACGGCGCCAGCCTCAGCGATGCCGCGATCGCCGGCGATTTCGCTGACCAAGCCCACCTCACCCGCATGATGCGGCGCATGGTCGGCATGTCGCCGAGCCGCGTTGCCGTGGTGCTGCGCAATACAAGCGATTCGTTCAAGAATCACCAGTTGTAAAACGCCATTATCCCTCCAGCCCGCGCCAACCGGGGTCTCCACCACCAGGCGCAGGGGCGCTTGCCGGCTGTGTGACCACGGTCGGCTTTTTTAATCGTTCCGCTCCTGGCGACCCTAGGCGGCTGCCAGGCGGACGGGTGCCATGCCACTTCATCAACCTTAGCGAGCAAGGAGTGCTAGCCGATGTCAGGACCCTCGCGGCTGACCGTTTTCCTAACCGGCGGAGCCGGTGTACTGGGCGATACCCTGATCGACCAACTGGCCGAGCGCTATCACCTGATCTGCCTGACCCGCCGCAGCAGCATCAACCACCCCGGGGTCGAGACCCTGCGCGGTGACATCTGCCAACCGCGCCTGGGTCTGTCCGCCACGGATTACCTGGCATTGACCAAGCGGGTCGACTGGGTCATCCACTGCGCGGCCATCACCCGCCTGGATGGCCACGCCGAAGCCGTGTTCTCGGTCAACTACCAAGGCACCGAGCAGGTGCTGGACTTCGTTCGCGACGCCGACGTACCGCTGTATCACATCAGCACCGCCTTCACCCACCCATGTGACTACCACCCCGGGGTTATGCCTTCGACCCCGTACGAAGAGGTCAAGCGCCAGGCCGAAACCCTGGTACGTGAGGCCGGCGTACCGGTGTCGATCTTCCGCCCGTCGATCATCATCGGCGACAGCCACAGCGGCCACATGCCCATCCTGCAGGGCTTCCACCTGACCATGGGGCTGATGATGTCGGGCTACCTGCCGATCATCCCTTGCCCGGAAGCCGGGCGGGTCGATGTGATCGCCCGCGATGTGGCAGCGGCCGGCATTGCCAGCGCTCTCGACCAACGCCTGATCGGTGACGACTACTTCCTCAGCAACGGCCCGCAGGCGCTGGATATCCGTACCCTGCTCGACCTGATGTGTGCGGAAATGCAGGATCAGGGCAAGCCCTTCCAGCGCCCGCGCTGCATGAACCCGGACATCTACGAACGGCTGGTGCGCCCGGTATTCCTGCCTGCCCTGGAAGAGAACATCCGCGCCGCCCTCGGGCGCGCCACCCAATTGTGCCGCTACGCCAGCCTGCTGCAGCCGCTGCCCAGCTCGCTGGAGCAACTGTTGCCGGCGCAGCGCCTGGCCCGCCGTTCGCCACGCCAGGAGCTGGCCCTGACCTTGGCACGCCTGTCGCCAAAGCTATCGGCCATGCAGCGCATGTTGAAGATCCCGGCAGCCGGCGAGCGCCGTGGCGAACTGGCCATGGAGGCCTGAGACGATGAACAGCTTCACTCCCTTGCCCGAAGGGCTCGACGCCGAGCGCGTGCGCGCGCAGTACCGTGACCATGTCAATGCCGGCTATGCCCGCCTGGCGTCGATGATGAACCTGCCCATCGAGGTGGCTGGCGAAGGCGTCTACCTGTTCGACATGGACGGCAACCGCTATCTGGATGCCGGTGGCTATGGCGTGTTCCTGCTCGGCCATTCGCACCCGCAGGTGGTCGAACAGGTCAGCCGCCAGTTGCACAGCCACCCGATGGCCAGCAAGCTGCTGCTCAACCCGTTCCAGGCCCAGGCAGCTGCAGCGCTGGCTGCGGTATGCCCCGACCCGCTGCAGTACGTGTATTTCTGCAACTCGGGTACCGAAGCCACCGAGGCCGCACTCAAGCTGGCCTGGCTCAACGGTTGCCAGCAGGTGATCTCGACCCAGGGCGGCTATCACGGCAAGACCCTCGGTTCGCTGGCGGTCACCGGTCGGGAGCTGTACCGCTCACCGTTTGCCGAGCGCCTGGGCGACAGCCACTTCATTCCCTACGGCGATGCCGAAGCGCTGCGCCGACAGTTGCAGGCCCAGCCCGCCCGCGCCTGCGTGATCCTCGAGCCGGTCCAGGCCGAAGCGGGGGTGATCGTGCCCGAGGCCGGCTACCTGCAGCAGGTGCGCCAGCTCTGCGACCAGTACGGCGCGGTACTGATCGCCGACGAGATCCAGTCCGGCATGGGCCGCACCGGGCGCTGGTGGGCCTGCGACCACGAGGGCGTGATCGCGGACATCCTGCTGGTCGGCAAAAGCCTGTCCGGTGGCTGCGTGCCGGTCAGCGCCATGGTCTGCACTGCCGAAATGCAGGCACCGCTCAATCGCAACCCGCTGATGCACACCTCCACCTTCGGCGCCAACCCGCTGGCCATGGCCGCGGTAATGGCGACCCTGGACGTGATGCAGCGCGACCAGCTGGTGAGCCGCGCCGCAGCACTGGGGCAACGCCTGCGCCAAGGCCTGCAGGCGGTGCTGCGCCAGCATCCGCGTGGCGCCCAGGTGCAGCTGCGCAGCACCGGCCTGCTGCTGGGCCTGGAGTTCGCCGACGCCGGGCTGGCGGCCAACATGGTCATGCACCTGATTGACCAACGCATCGTGGTCAACCATTCGCTCAACGATCACCGGGTAATCCGCCTGACACCGCCAGCCTTGTACAGCGACAGCGACGTCGAATGGCTGCTGGGCGGTTTCGCCCGCGCCCTTGCCTGCACTTTCGAATAGGACACCGAAATGAATGAAGTCAGCCTGAACGCCCATGTTCCCAGCCAGAGCGCCCAGCAGGTCTACGCGGCCATCAGCAATTTCAGCGTCTACCCGCAGCTGTGCGAGTCGGTGCGCAACATCGAGATCGAGACCATCGCCGAGCACGAAGTACTGAGCCACTGGGAGGTGAATTTCCATAGCGGCATTCTCAAGTGGCAGGAACGCGATGTCTTCGACCGGGACAACCTGCACATCCACTTCCGCCAGACCGCTGGCGACATCGAGCATTTCTCCGGCTCGTGGCAAGTCAGCGAAACCGACGGAGGCGCCAGCATCGCCTTCCGCTCCTGCTTCGACCTGGGCCTGCCGATGCTGGCCGACATGCTCGACCCGGTGGCCCGGCAGGCGATTCACGACAATATCAGCGCCATCATCCAGGGCCTGTTCCCGAACAGCCGGATCAAGGAGTGATGCCATGCCCTTGTCCCTGCTGAACAACGCCCGGCACACGCTGCAGCGCTTTGCCCCAGGCTTCGCCAACCTGCTGCTGGAACTGCCATTCGAGCAACGCGAGGCCGCCGCCAGCCCGGTGGTGGACTGGTTCAAGCACAGCGGCCCGGTTGCCTTGCTGGTACCCGAGGCCGGCGGCGGCCTGGGCGCCAGCGCAAGCGAAGCGCTGCAGGTGCAGCTCGCCCTAGGGGCGTTGTCGCCCTCGCTGGCGGTGGCCAGCACCATGCATCAGTTTTCCGTGGCCAGCCTGGTCGCGGTTGCCGCCAATGGCGCGGGCGCCGAAGGCCTGCTGCTGTCGGCCATCGCCCAGCAGCGTCTGCTGCTGGCCTCGGGCTTCGCCGAAGGTGTGCCCGGTGGCGGCATCCTCGATGCCGGCATGGAGGCCGTGCAGCTGGCCGATGGCGTGCGTCTGAGCGGCAGCAAGCAACCGTGCAGCCTGAGCACCTCGATGGACCTGCTGACCGCCAGCTTCAGCCGGGCCAGCGAGCACGGCGAGGAACTGATGATTGCGCTCATTCCCGCCAACGCCCCGGGCATCAGCCACCACCCGTTCTGGGGCAACAGTGCCCTGGCGGCGGCGCAAAGCCTGGAACTGCGCCTGGAAGATGTGTACGTCAACGACAAGATGATTTTCTCCGCCGGGCTGAAGTCGCAGCTGGGCGAGGTACAGACCATCGGTTTCATCTGGTTCGAGCTGCTGATCAGCGCCAGTTACCTGGGGGCGTGCATGGGCCTGGTGGAACGGGCTGTTGACGAGCGCCGCTGGAGCGACCAGCAGCGCGTGCAACTGGCCTGCCAGCTGCAACTGTGCCTTAGCGCGCTGCAAGGCCTGGCCCACGAAGTAGAGCAGCTGCAAGGCGACGCCGACGACCTGCTGGCGCGCCTGCTGCTGGTCCGCTACGGCATCGAGCAACAACTGGCCAGCGCCTCCGACCTGGCCCACCAGATGCTCGGTGGCCTGGCCTTCATCCGCTCGAACCAGGGCTGCGACTGGCTGGCCAGCACCCGGGGCCTGCAGTTCCACCCGCCTGGGCGATTCAGCATGACCGCCAACCTCGATCGCTACCTGCAAGGCGCCACCTTCAGCATTGCCAATGGAGTCACCCCGTGAAACTGCTCAACAAGATCGTCGTCATTACCGGCGCGGCACGTGGCCTGGGCCTGGAAACCGCACGCAAACTCAAGCGCCAGGGTGCGACCGTGGTCGGCATCGACCGCCTCGAGCCGCACACGGCATTGAATTTCGATGCCTACTACGTGCTCGACCTGTGCGACCGCGAACGCCTGGATGAAGCCGCCACCTCGATCCTGGAGCGCTTCGGCGACATCGACATCCTGGTCAACAATGCCGGGGTGCTGACCCTCGAGCGCGGCGAGACCGGGGTAACCGAAGACGTGCGTCGCGCGTTGGAAGTCAACCTGCTGGCGCCTTGGCAACTGACCTCGCGGTTCTTGCCGGCGCTGCTGCGCACCCGTGGCAAGGTGGTCAACGTGTCCTCGCTGTTCGCCCTGGTGAACGCGCCTTACGTCGCTGCCTACGCCACCAGCAAGCGCGCCATGAGTGCCTATTCGGATGTGCTGCGCATGCAGTACCCGGGGCAACTGGACGTGGTGACGGTGTTCCCCGGGTTCATCGACACTGCCATTCATGACCCGGCGGAACGGGTCGGCCTGTCGGTCAAGCGCCTGGTCAGTTTCAAGCGCGGCGACCGCGTGCTGCTGTCGCTGGAAGAAAAGCTCGATGACGCCAGCAACGGCCTGGTGCGTGCCTGCACCCAGCGTGGCCTGCGCAATCGCGGCCTGACCTTCCTCGGCAGCGTGGCCATGTATACCGCCCGCTGGTTGCCGAGCCTGGTGGATGCCTTCATCGGCCTGCGCCTGCGCAGCCTGAGCAAGGCCGGGCAGCTGTCGCTCAAGCCAGAACTGATCGACTGAGGCCAGGCCGATGACGCAACTGGCACTGGACAAGCCGTCGCTGCGCCCGGACCGCAGCCTGCTCAAGCCATCGGCACTGGAAACCACCCTGGTGGTCGGTTACGCGCTGCTGCTGTTCGCTGTACCGCTGGCGCTGGTGGTGGCCCTGCTCAGCCAGGCGCCACAGGCATGGCCGTTGGCCCTGCCACTGCTGGTGCTGGCCGGCTACGGCCTGTTCCTGCAGGGCATCCTCGGCCACGAGGGGTTTCACTTCAACCTCAGTGACAACCGCCTGTACAGCTGCCTGCTGGCGGTGCTGCTGAGTTCGATGCTCACCGGCTTCTGCGTCACCGGCTACTTCGTCGACCACTGGCAGCACCATCGCTACAACGGCGGCCCCAAGGACCCCGACTGGCGCCTGCTGCGGCGTTATCGCCTGGCGCTCACCCGGCTGCTGCTGTCGCGCCTGCATGTTACTGCCTGGTACCTGCTGCAAACCGTCCGCCTGGCCCTGCCCGGCGCCAAGGTCAGCGGCACCCTGCCGCTACCGGACCAGCAGATCCGCCTGCTGGCCCGGGTCAACCTGGCCTGCCTGCTGTTGTGGCCGACGCTGTGGCTGGCGCTGGCAACCCGGTGGCCGTTGCTGCTGCCCGCCGTGGCCGGGTGCCTGCTGCTGGCATTGCTGGTTTCGGCCCTCAATGCCTATCAGGAACATGCCTTCGAGGCCAGCGTTGCGCTGCCGGTGGCACGCTCGCGTACGGCCTGCCTGAGCACCCTGCTACACCTGGGCTCCAACTACCACCTGGAGCACCACCTGTACCCGCGGGTGCCGTGCTGGCGGCTGCCACGCCTGCATCGCCAGTTGCTCGCCAGCGGCTGGTACGAAGGCCGTCAGGCGTTGCTCGAACCGCGTTTCTTTGGCGCCTTGCGCTACTGCAAGGCACGTTTCCCCTATGCCGGTGCCTGGCATGCAATGCCACCACCCGGCCGCTCCGGGCAGTGATCCGCCCGCAGCCTCACAACACACTCAAGGAGCCGAGTATGTCTTTTGACGTAGATGAACTGATTGAAAATGAACGCCGCACCCTGCTGGAACACCCGCTGTTCGCCCGCATCAGCACACTGGATGACGTGCGCCTGCTGATGGAAAACCATGTTTTCGCGGTGTGGGACTTCATGACCCTGCTCAAACGCATCCAGCGCGACCTGACCTGCGTCAGCCTGCCCTGGCTGCCACCCCGGCACATCATTGCCGCGCGACTGATCAACGAGATCGTCACCGGCGAGGAAACCGACGAACACCCCGATGGTGGCTTCATCAGCCACCTGGACCTGTACCTCAGCGCGATGGATGAAATTGGTGCCGATACCGGCCCGTTCCGCCAGTTCCAGGCCCTGCTGCAAGCGGGTGTGCCACTGGCCCAGGCGCTGACCAACGTCGACATCCCGTTGCCGGCCAAGGTGTTCGTCAGCAAGACCCTCGACGTTGCCCTGCATGGCTCGACCGAGCAGGTACTGGCGTACTTCTTCTTCGGCCGCGAAGACATCATCCCGGACATGTTCACCGGCCTGCTGCAGCGCTGGGCCATCGATGAAACCAGCGTGCCGATGCTCACCTACTACCTCAAGCGCCACATCGAGATGGACGGCGACGATCACGGCCCGGCAGCCAAACGCATCATCACCGAGATCGTCAGCGAGCCGGCACAGCAGCAGGCCCTGGCCAAAAGCGCCGCCGATGCACTGGTGGCCCGCACGGTACTGTGGGACGGCGTGCTCGAACTGCTGCAACAGCGGGCCAGTGCCAGTGGGCAGGCCGCTTGCACGGCTGCAGCCAGCTGAGTAGCGGCCCCTGCCTGCGCCAGCTGCGGGCAGGGGCACTGGCCCCGTAACCACAAGGACGAGAGCGTGTGACATGGTGAAAGGCAAGTACGCCAAGTTGGCAGTATCGGCGCTGGTCATCACTGGCCTGGCAGTGCTGGGGCTGCAACGCTGGCAATACGCAAGGCAGTACGTCAGCACCGACAACGCCGAAGTGGAAGGCGTGATCATTCCCATCCGGGCCCGCTTGAGTGGCGTGGTGGTGCAGGTACCAGTCCACGAGAACACCCGGGTGAACAAGGGTGACCTGCTGTTCCAGGTGCGCGAGGACGAATACCTGCAGCGGGTCGAGCAAGCCCAGGCCAATTACCTCGGCGCCCTGGTGGCTACCGGCCAGAGCGGCATGCCCGGCCTGATCGACAGCCAGGTGCGCAGCGCCGCAGCACGCAGCCAGGCGGCGCAGGCCACCATCGGTCAGCTGGTGGCCAATGTCGAGCAGGCGCGCAGTGACTACCAGCGCAGCCAACGCCTGGCCGAGCAAGGCGTGGTCAGCACCCAGGACCTGGAAGCTGCACGGGCCCGCTTCAATGCCCTGAACCACCAGTTGCAGGCAGCCCGCGACAACTCCACCGCGGCCCGCGAAGGCGCCTTGGCCAACAAGGCTGCCCTGAAAGTGGAAGAGTACCGGATCAAGGCCGCCGAATCGGCGTTGGCCTTGGCCCGCATCGAACTGCAGGATACCCGCCAGGCTTCACCGCGGGCCGGGGTCATCGTGCACAAGGACGTACAGCCCGGGCAGTTCGTCGTGGCCGGGCAGAAGCTGCTGAGCCTGGTCAGCACCGAGCACATGTGGGTAGTGGCCAACTTCAAGGAAACCCAGATCGCCCGCATCCGAGTGGGCCAACCGGCACGCATCAGCGTCGACGCCTTCCCCGGGCAGCAGTTCGAAGGGGTGGTGCACAGCCTGGTACCGGCCACCGGCGCGCGCTTCTCGCTACTGCCACAGGAAAACGCCACCGGCAACTTCACCAAGGTGGTGCAGCGTATCCAGGCGCGCATCGAGTTCCGCCAGTTGCCCACCGCCATGCAGCAGGCGCTCAGCCAAGGCATGAGCGTGTTCGTCGAGGTCGATACCCGCGATAACGGCCAGACACTATGAAATCGCCCTGGCTGGTGGCCGTGACGGTCACCCTGATCTCGATGATGGAGCTGCTCGACGTGACCATCGTCAACGTCGCCATTCCAAGCCTGATGGGTAGTTTTGGCGCTTCGGTGGACGAAATTTCCTGGGTCTCGACCGGCTACATCGTCGCCAACGTGGTGATACTCCCGGCCAGCGGCTGGCTGTCGGCCTGGTTTGGCCGGCGCCGCTACTATCTGGTGTCATCGGCACTGTTCGTGCTGGCGTCGCTGGGTTGCGCAGTGTCGCAGGAGCTGTGGCAGATGGTGCTGTGGCGCGTGGTGCAGGGCCTGGCCGGCGGCGGCCTGCTGGGCATCTCGCAGGCGATCATCTACGACGTGTTCCCCAAGGAAAAGGTCAGTGCCGGCCTGGCCTTGTACGGCGTCGGGGTGATGATGGGGCCGACCCTCGGCCCGTCAGTGGGCGGCTACCTGATTGACGAGTTCTCCTGGCACTGGATCTTTCTGATCAACCTGCCGATCGGTGCGCTGGCGCTGCTGCTGGCCTGGCTGTGCGTGGGCGACTCGCCCAACGAACGGCGCCCACAAAGCATCGACTACCTGGGCTTTGTCCTGCTTGCCGTCGGTGTCGGCAGCCTGCAGATCCTGCTGGAGCGTGGCGAGCACTGGGACTGGCTGGAGTCCAACCTGAGCCTGCTGTGCCTGGCCCTGGCGCTGCTCGGCCTGCTGGGGTTCTGCTACTGGGAGCGGCGGGTAGCCAACCCGATCGTCAACCTGGCGTTGTTCAACAACCGCGAGTTCCTGCTGGGTTCGGTCTGCGCCTTCTGCGTCGGCTTCGGCCTGTACAGCACGCTGTTCATGGTGCCCTTGCTACTGCAGACGCTGCTGGAACAAAGCGCCTACCAAAGTGGCCTGGTGATCTTCCCCGGGGCGCTGGCCAGCGCGGTCAGCACCCTGGTGATCGGCAAGCTGTCGCAAGAGAACCGCATCGATGAGCGCTACTTCATTTGCGTGGGCATCCTGGTCTACGGCTACGCCATGTACCTGCACACTCAGTTCACCCTGCAAAGCAACCCCGACACCTTGTACTGGCCGCTGATCATCCGTGGTTTTGGCCTGGGCATGATCTTCGTGCCGCTGACCAACCTGGCCATGCGCCAACTGCCGGCGCAGCTGATTTCGGTGGGCTCCGGCGTGCTCAACCTGATGCGCCAGCTAGGCGGCAGTGTCGGCATCGCCATCGCCGCCACGCTGTTGACCCGGTTTTCCTGGGCACGCTACCGGCAGCTTTCCGAGCACGTCGACGAAAACACTCTGCTCGCCAGCGGCTGGGACCTGGCCAACCTCGACCCGCGGCGGCTTTCCACCGACTTGCTGGGTGCCGACCAGGCCAATGCCGTGCTGGCTTTTCTCCAGGCCCGGGAGCAGGCGCAGATGCTCGGCTTCAGCATGCTCTTCGGTCTGCTCGGCGCCGTGATGCTGATCGGCGTGCCAATGGTGCTGCTGATGCGCAACCCCCGCCAACCCAAGCCCTCACCTGCAAAGGAGTCCGTGACGTGTTCGGACAAAGCACACGAACCTGCCTAGTCGTGCTGGCCTTCTCCCTGGTCGGCGCCAGCCCCGTCCACGCCCGCGACCTGTACCAGAGCTACCAGCAGGCCCTGGGGCACGACATGGCCTATGCCGCAGCCCAGCAACGCCAGCTGGCGGCTGCACAGAAGGCTCCGCAAGGGCTGGCCAGACTGTTGCCGCAGCTGTCCCTGGAAAGCGGCGCAGCCTGGGTCGACCGCGAACACAGCGGGGCGGCCAGTCGCGACCGCGACAATTCCAATGCCTACGCGCTGGTACTGGTCCAGCCGCTGCTGCGCTGGCAGAACGTGATCGGCCATGAACAGGGCAAGGCCCTGGCAACGGCGGGCGAAATAGAGTTGCTCGCTGCACGCCAGGACCTGATGCTGCGCGTGGCCGACGCCTACTTCGAGCTGCTGCTGGCCGAGGACCAGTTGGCCACCAGCCGCCAGCAGGTGCGAACCCTGGCCCAGCAACTGGACAAGGCGCAGCGCTTCCGGCGCGAGGGCTCCGGTACCGATAACGAGGTGCAGCGCATCCAGGCGCGATACGACCTGGCGCAGGCCGAGCAGATCGCCGCCGGCAATGCCTTGCGCCTGAACCAGCAGGCGTTGGCCCGACTGACCGGCAGCACGCCGGGCGAACTGGCCAGGCTTGACGACCACGTGGCGTTCAGCGGCCCGCAGCCGGCCCGCCTGGATGCCTGGACCGAACAGGCACGCCAGCACAACCTGAAGGTGCAGGCCGCCGAAGTGCGCCAGCTGATCGCCGAGCAGGAAGTGGACAAGCAACAGGCCGGGCACCTGCCAACCCTCGACCTGGTGGCCGCGCATGGCCGTTTTGCCTCGGTCGGTGGCAGCCTGTACGACGTTACCGTGCCGGAAGAGAAGTACACCCAGACGGTGGTTGGCGTGCAACTCAGCGTGCCGCTGTATGCCGGTGGCGGTACCCAGGCCCTTGCCCGCGAAGCCCGCGCGCTGCAGGGCGCCGCCGAGAATGAACTGGAAGATGCCCGGCGCGAGGCGGATTTCATGGCCCGCCAGGCCTACCTCAACCTGACGGGCGGGATCAGCCAGTACCAGGCCCTGCAGCAGGCCTTGCGCTCCAGCCAGAGTGACCTGAAGATCACCACGCATGCCTTCGAGGCCGGTGCGCGGATCAGCAACGATGTGCTGGATGCCGAGCAGCAGCTGACCCGCACCCGCCTGCAACTGGCCCGTCAGCGCTACGCCATCGTGCAGGCGCAGTTACGCCTGATGGCAGCCAGCGGCAGCCTCAGCGATGACAGCCTCAAGGCCATCAACGTCCTGCTGACCGCACCGTTTCAGGGGTAGGCGCCGTCGCGGTACTGCCCAGCCACTTCGCGCAGCACCTCGCACACCCACTGCCCGGCAAGGCTCTGTGGCAAGGCAGCGTTGCGGCAGATGCCTACCGAGCCGCCCCGCTCGCACACGCCCAGGTCCAGTTCGGCCAGCTCGCCACGCCGCAGGTCGAGCAGCACCGCATCGCGCGGCGCCACCCACAGCGCATCGCTGCCCAGCAGGTAGCGCCGACTCAAGGCCAGGGACAGAGTTTCCAGGCGCTGTGCCGGCAGCTGGATGCCGCATTGCACGAACAGGCTGTCGGCATGCTGGCGAATGGTGGTACCGGCCGGCGGCAACACCAGCGGGTAACGCCCGACCTGGGTCCGTTCAACCGGCGCGCTGGCCAGCAGCGGGTGGCCCGGGCGTACCACCAGGCTCATCGACTCGCTGTACAAGTGTTCGAACGACAGCCCCTGGATCTGTGGGCTGTCGGTCATGCGCCCGACCACCAGCTCCAGCTCGCCCAGGCGCAGTTGGCCGAGCAATTGCGCACTGACCCCGGTAACCACATTGATTACCAGCGCGTCGTGGCGCTGGTGCAGGCGACACAACACCTCGGGCATGAGCAGGCCTTCGACCGTGGACAACACGCCAATGCTTACCTGCGCAGCAGCCCGTGCTTCGCCACGCAGGCTGCTGACGCCATCGCGCAGGGCTTGCACACTGGGCCCGGCATAACGCATGAAGCGCGTGCCGTCCGCGGTCAGTTCGACGCCCTGGCGGCTGCGTGCGAACAGCCGCGTTTGCAGCAGGTTTTCGAGTTCCTTGAGGGTCTTGGAGATGGCCGGCTGGCTGATCGCGAGCACGTCGGCAGCCCTGGCCAGGCTGCCCTGTCGGGCAATTTCCAGGAAGCACAGGAGGTGGCGGTACTTGATGCGGGTGTCGAGGTTCATGAGCTGAAGCTTACCCCAACGCAACTGGCATTTCTGCCAGTTGCTGAGGCCAGCAGCACGCCGCTCAATGGCTTTGCTGCGGTTCGGATATAACTCAAGGCACCATACCCTGATGAACATCATTCGCAAGCAAGCCCGCCCCCATCGTCTGCCTCGCGGGAACTGCAGGCGCCCGGCCAACTGCCCACCGACACGGGCAGCTTGGCGATCGACCCCGGGAAACTGCGCATGCTGGTAAGCGGACGCAACGAACAGCGCCAGGCCGGCTATGCAGCCCCGTGCCTGATCGCCGTATCCCCGAAGCCTCAATAGCCCAACTGGGATGTTCGGGCTGTTCCGGCCCTTTCGCGGACATGCTGGCCGCGAAGAAGCCGATGTTGCGTGCAATCGACGATCAGGCCAGCGCCAGTTCCACCGCCTCGCCATTCATGCGTACCGGCCACACCCGCAAGCGCTGCCCGGCGTCTTCCAGGCACTCACCACTGTGCAGGCTGAAGTGCTGCTTGTACAACGGCGCCGCCACCACCAGCTCGCCCTTCACCGTGCCCACCAGCCCCCGACCAATGACATTGGCCCCGGAACGCGGGTCGCGGTTGTCCACCGCGTACAGCGGTTGTGCCTGCGCCGGCAGGTAGAATAAAGCCACCTGGGCGCCATCGAGCCATACCACCACCCCGGAATCGGCTACCAGGTCGTCGGCCTGGCACACCGTTTGCCAGTTCACTTGGGCTTTCACAGCAGCATTGGACGTATTCATCACACAGCCTCCTCGACGGTTGGAATCAGGTGCAGCGCCGCCGCAGGCCGACGTTGTTCGCGTTCGCGCACGAAGTGTACGTCCGGGTCAGCGCGGCGGTCGTTGACGAAGGTACGGAAGCGCTTGAGTTTTTCGGGGTCGTTCAGGGCGTTGGCCCACTCGCATTCATACTGGTCGACCACATGCTGCATCTGCGCTTCCAGTTCGCCGGCCAGGCCCAGGCTGTCGTCGATGACCACCTGCTTCAGGTAGTCCAACCCGCCCTCCAGGTTCTCGCGCCACACCGAGGTGCGCTGCAGCTTGTCGGCGGTGCGGATGTAGAACATCAGCACCCGGTCGATCAGCCGCACCAGGGTCTGGTCGTCGAGGTCGGTGGCGAACAGTTCGGCGTGCCGCGGGCGCATGCCGCCGTTGCCGCACACGTAAAGGTTCCAGCCCTTGTCGGTGGCGATCACGCCGATGTCCTTGCTTTGCGCCTCGGCGCATTCACGGGTGCAGCCGGACACTGCGAACTTGAGCTTGTGCGGGCTGCGCAGGCCCTTGTAGCGGTCTTCCAGGCGCAGGGCCATGCCGACGCTGTCCTGCACCCCGTAGCGGCACCAGGTGCTGCCCACGCAAGACTTCACCGTGCGGGTCGACTTGCCATAGGCGTGGCCGGTCTCGAACCCGGCCTCGATCAGCTCGCCCCAGATCAACGGCAGTTCGTGCAATTGGGCGCCAAACAGGTCGATACGCTGGCCACCGGTGATCTTGGTGTACAAGTCGTACTTCTTCGCCACCTGGCCGATCACGATGAGCTTGTCGGGGGTGATTTCACCGCCGGGGATGCGTGGCACCACCGAGTAGGTGCCGTTCTTCTGCATGTTGGCCATGAAGGTGTCGTTGGTGTCCTGCAGCGGCACCAACGCCGGGTCCATGATCGGCTGGTTCCAGCACGAGGCGAGGATGTTGCCCACTGCGGGCTTGCAGATGTCGCAGCCAAGCTGCCCTTGGCCATGGCGCTCGAGGAGCTCGCTGAACGTGCGGATCCCCTCCACCCGCACCAGCCCGTACAGCTCCTGGCGGGTGTAGGCAAAGTGCTCGCACAGGCTTTTGTCCACGGCCACGCCACGGGCGCCCAGCTCATGCTCGACTACCTGCTTGAGCAGGGCCGCACAACCACCACAGCCAGTCGCGGCCTTGGTGCAGCCCTTGACCGCGGCAAGGTCGCCACAGCCGCTGTCGATGGCAGCACAGACCGCGCCCTTGCTGACGTTGTGGCAGGAGCAGAGGGTGGCGCTATCGGGTAGCGCATCGGCGCCCAGGGCTGGTGCTGCGCCACCTTGCGGCAGGATCAGCGTCGCCGGGTCGGCCGGCAGGGCGATGCCGTTCTGGGCGTATTGCAACAGCGTATCGTAATAGCTGTTGTCGCCAACCAGCACCGCGCCGAGCACGCGCTTGCCGCTGGCGTCCACAACCAGCCGGCGGTAGGCGCTGTTGGCTTCATCGATGAAGCGGTAGCTGCGCGAGCCTGGCGTGGCGCCGTGGGCATCGCCGATCGAGCCGACATCCACGCCCAGCAGCTTGAGCTTGGTCGACATGTCGGCACCAGTGAATTCGCCAGCGGCGTCCCCCACCAGCAACGCGGCCAGGTTGCGTGCCATGCTGTAGCCCGGGGCGACCAGGCCAAAGACGCTGCCATTCCACGAGGCGCACTCACCGATGGCAAAGATGCGTGGGTCGCTGCTGCGGCAGTGGTTATCGATCGCCACCCCGCCACGCACCGCGATTTCCAGGCCGCAGGCTCGGCCCAGGGCATCCTGCGGGCGGATACCGGCAGAAAACACGATCAGGTCGGTTTCCAGGTGCTCGCCGCCCTCGAAGTTCATGCGGTAGCGGTAATCTTCACCGGCGCTGATCGACTGGGTGGCGCGCGACAGGTGCACGCCCACCCCGAGGGCTTCGATCTGGGCCTTGAGCGCGGCACCGCCCTCGCCGTCCAGTTGCACCGGCATCAACCGTGGGGCGAACTCCACCACGTGGGCTTCCAGGCCCAGCGACTTGAGGGCGTTGGCCGCTTCCAGGCCGAGCAGGCCACCGCCCACCACCACGCCACGGCGGGCACTGGCGGCGGCAGCGCGAATGGCGTCGAGGTCATCGAGGGTGCGGTAGACCAAACGGGCATTACCGCTGGAGCCTTCGATCGGCGGTACGAAGGGGTACGAGCCGGTGGCCAGCACCAACTGGTCATAGCCGTAGCGGCCCTCGGCAGTGACCACTTCGCCGCGCTCCCGGTCGATCTCCAGCACCGCCTCACCGAGGTGCAGGTGTACCCCGCTGGCGCTGTAGAAGTCCTGCCCGCACAGGGCCAGGGTTTCGGCGCAGCTGCCGCCGAAGTACTCGGACAGGTGCACACGGTCGTAGGCGCGTTGCCGCTCTTCGCCGAACACGTGCAGCTCGAAGCGCTGCAGGGCGCCGCGGCTGACCAGTTGTTCGACACAGTGATGGCCGACCATGCCGTTGCCGACGATGATCAGTCGCTCTCGTTGCCCGCTGCTCGCTGTTGCCTTCATAAGCCGATCCTCGATCAAAAAAAAGGCGCCTGGAGCCGAAGCTCCAGGCGCCTTTGCCTGTATTCATCACGGTAGGGGCCCGGTTGATCGCCGTTGATCGGTGGGCATTGTTGTAACCAGGTTAAAGCAGGGACTGTGCCAAAGCTGTTTCCAGAACTGGCCCTATCGCCAGAAAGCCAGCACCCACAAGGGCCATCACAGATCCACAAGCTGGCGAACTAGTTGTGGGAGCTGGCTTGCCAGCGATGGGGCCAGCGTAGTAAATGCACACTCCAAGTGCATCACTCCCCATCTTGGCGCATTCAATACACATCCCGCCGATACCGCTTGGCCTTGCCCAGCGCCTCGACATAAGCCGCAGCTGCCGCCGCATCCATGCCCCCATGCTCGGCCACGATCACCCGCAACGCCGCCTCCACATCCCTGGCCATGCGCTGCGCATCACCACACACATAGAAGTAAGCCCCCGCCTGCAGCCACTGCCAGAGCTCCGCGCCGCGCTCCAGCATGCGCTGCTGCACATAGATTTTCTGCGCCTGGTCCCGCGAGAAGGCCGTGTCCAGGCGCAAGTGCCCTGTGGCTTGCCAGGCCAGCAATTGCTCCCGGTAATAGAAATCGGTTGCCGCGTACTGTTCACCGAAGAACAGCCAGTTGGCGCCTTTGGCTCCACGCACCTCTCGTTCCTCGAGGAAGGCCCGGAACGGCGCAATGCCGGTGCCGGGGCCGACCATGATCAGCGGCACACTGTCGTCCTCGGGCAGCCGGAAGTGCTGCGACACCTGCGGGAAGATCGCCACCTTCAGTGACTGCGCGCGGTCGGCAAGGAAGCTTGAGCACACACCTTTGCGTGAGCCATAGCGCACCGTGGAAACGGTCAGGTGCACTTGTCCAGGGTGCGCCAGGGGGCTGGAACTGATCGAGTACAACCGCGGCTGCAGCGGTTTGAGCAGTTCGAGCCAGCTGGCCAGCGGCAGTTGCTGCGGGAAGGCGTGCAACACATCGACCAGTTGCCGGCCCCACAGCCAGTCCTGCAGCTCGGCCTTGCACTCCGGCTGCAGCAGCCGCTGCAGGTCCGGGGCATTGCCGGCAAAAGCCTGCAACTGTTGCGGGGTGACCTTGGCAATCTCCAGGTGCGCTTGCAAGGCTTCTACCAACGGCATGGGAGGCTGGTTTTTCAGCTCGATGATGGTCTGGCCATCGAGCTGCATCAGCGCCAGCAGTTCATCGACCAGCGCCGGGCAGTTGCGCGGCCATACCCCCAATGCATCACCTGGGGCATAGCTCAAGCCGCTACCGCTCAGGTCGAAGACCAGCTGACGGGTTTCCTTGGCGGCGCCTGCGCCGTTGAGCAGGCGGTTCTCCAGGACGGTGGCGGCCCAGGGTTGCTGCTTGCTGCAGGCCGCCGCCGGTGCGGTTGCGCTGCGCGGCTGCGGTGCAGCCACACTGCCCAGGGTTGGCAGCAGCGCATCGAGCCAGGCAGCGAAGGCATCGTCGAAATCCGGCTCGCAATCGACCCGTTGCAGCAGGCGTCGCCAACCCAGCTCGGCCAGGCGCTGGTCGAGCTTGCGACCGAAACCGCAGAATTGCTGGTAACTGGAATCGCCCAGGGCCAGCACGGCGTAGGGCAGCTCGGCACAACGGGCGCCCTCCTCGCCTCGCAAGGCACGCCAGAACGCCGTTGCGCTATCCGGCGCATCGCCATCACCGAACGTACTGGCAATCAGCACGACGCTGGCCGCGCCCTGCAGCTGATGCGGGCTGACCGCATCCATGCAGTTGAGCTGCACAACGAGACCGGCACTGCGCAAATATGCGGCACAGCGCTCGGCCAGCCGCTCGCCGTTGCCGGTCTGCGAGGCCCAGAGTACCTGGTGACGTGGGGCTGCCGGCGCGGCTTGCTGCACTGGCGCAGGCTGGGCGAACAGCCCGGCCAGCAAGCCATCGACGAACAGCCGACTATTGCTGGCCAGCGGTGCATTGGCCGGCAGGCAGCGCACGCCTTCGGCGTGGACCTGGTCCAGGCCCAGCAGGAACCCTTGCAAGTAGTGGCGCTCTTGCTCGGCCAGCGCCGGAACTGGCAGCGCGTCCAGACCAAGCACCTGTGATAGCACAGCGGTTGGCCTGCGCGCTGGCTGCGCAACGGCAGCGCTCAGTTCTGAGGCTTCGATGCGTTCACCGGCAACCCGCTCAAGGGCCACGGCGCAGTGCTTGAACGCTGGCTGCAACGACAGTGGATCGACCGCATCGCAGGTGACCGCATTGATCGCCAGCTGATCGCCAACCAGGTCGTTCCAGTGGAACGGGGCAAAGCAGTTGCCCGGCATCACCCGGTCGCTGATACGCGCGGGCAACACGGCTTGCCCCCGGCGCGAGCGGATGGCCACCTGGTCCTTTTCCGCGATACCCAGCCGTGCGGCATCTTCGCGGTGGAGCTCGACAAAAGGGCCAGGCTCCAGCTTGTTCAGCGCCGGCACCTTGCCGGTTTTGGTCAGGGTGTGCCACTGATGTTGCACACGGCCGGTATTCAGCACCATGGGGTAATCAGCATCTGGCAACTCCGCCGCCGGCAGCCAGGGGCGGGCGAAGAAGCGCGCCTTGCCGTTGCTGGTGGCAAAGGCCAGTGCCGGGCGTTCACCGCAGGCATCGTGCAGCAGCGCCTGGCTGCTGCCATCGTTGCGGTAGCGTAACGGGCTGCGCGGGTCGTCGCGACCGGGCGCGCAGGGCCACTGGCGCGGTTGCTCGCGCAGCTCGGCATAACCGATGCCACGCAGGTCGTAGCCGGTTGCGGGGTTGTGAAAGCGGCGGATCTCTTCGTATACCGCTTCGGCATCAGGGTAGTCGAAGGCATCGGCGTAGCCCATCGCGCAGGCAACCCGGGCAATGATCTGCCAATCCGGCAGGCTCTGCCCGGGCGGCGCCACAGCGCGCGGCATCAGGGTCAGGTTGCGCTCGCTGTTGATCATCACGCCCTCGCCTTCGGCCCACAGCGCGGCAGGCAGAAGAATGTCGGCGTAGCGGTTGGTTTCAGTGTCGAGGAAGGCATCCTGAGCAATCACCAGCTCGGCCTGACGCAAGCCATCAATCACTTGCTGGCGATTGGCAACGCTGGCCACCGGGTTGCTGCAGATGATCCAGCAGGCTTTGACTTCACCCGCTTTCATCTGCTGGTACAAGGCGATGGTGCCCTCGCCTTCTTCTGCCCGCAGGCTGTCAGGCGGCAAACTCCATTGCCGCTCGACGAAGGCGCGGTCCGCCGCCACCAGCGCCGAGCGCTGGCCCGGCAGACCGGCCCCCATGTAGCCCATCTCGCGGCCGCCCATGGCATTGGGCTGGCCGGTCAGCGAAAACGGCCCGCTACCGGGGCGGCAAATGGCACCGGTGGCCAGGTGCAGGTTGCAGAGGGCATTGCTGTGCCAGGTGCCGTGAATGCTCTGGTTCAGGCCCATGGTCCAGCAACTCATCCAGTTGCTGGCGGTGCCGATCCATTCGGCGGCCTTGATGAGGTCGGCCTCAGCCAGGCCGGTGATCGCGGCCACGCGTTGCGGGGGGTAGTCGTCGAGAAAGCCGGCCAGTTCATCCCAGCCTTCGGTATGGCGGGCGATGAAATCGGGGTCGGTATGGCCGTTGCGCTGCAGCAGGTGCAGCAGCCCGTTGAGCAAGGCCATGTCAGTGCCAGGACGTACCTGCAGGAACAGGTCGGCCTTGTCGGCGGTGGCACTGCGCCGCGGGTCGACGACGATAAGCTTGGCGCCGGCCTTGACCCGGTCGAGCAGGCGCAGGAACAGGATAGGGTGGCAATCAGCCATGTTCGCCCCGATCACCAGGAACACATCAGCGTGGTCAAAGTCCTGGTAGCTGCCGGGCGGGCCATCGGCGCCGAGCGACAGCTTGTAGCCGCTGCCAGCACTGGCCATGCACAGACGCGAGTTGGACTCAATGTGACGGGTGCGAATGAAACCTTTGGCCAACTTGTTGGCCAGGTACTGGGCTTCCAGCGACATCTGCCCGGACACGTACAGTGCCACGGCGTCAGGGCCGTGCTGGTCGATGATGCCGCGCAGGCGTGCGGCAGCCTCGGCAATGGCCTGGTCGATACTGGTGCGCGCCGGCTGCTGGTTGCGCTGCTGGCGGACATAGGCGTCTGCCATGCGCCCGGCGGCGCCCAGCGGCAGGTGTGCGGTAAGGCCTTTGGTGCACAGGCGACCGAAGTTGCTAGGGTGCTGCTTGTCGCCACTGATCTTGCCGACCTTGCCATCGACAACGCTCATGACGATGCCGCACCCAACGCCGCAATAGGGGCAGACGCTGCGTACTTCGCTGTTGGCCATGGGGCGGGCTCCTGTGAAAACGCAAAAAGGCGCCGGCTGCCCGGCTTGCTTGGCAAGCGGGGCAACACGGCGCCTTTGTCGTGAAGGTTTGCGGGCGGTCGACGTTGACAGCCCTGGACAGGCGTTTATCAGCAATTTGCGGGCCAGCCGTGCCGACCCGTTGGCGGACAAGCCCGCGTCCGCAGGTACTGCACAGCCTGCCATCCTGACGTGGGCCCCCGTAGGCACGGCTTTCCGGCGAAAGGGCCAGGACGGGCATGCACCATGCAATGGCATCCCTGCCCGCCCTGGCGCCAGGCTGGGGCACTGACCGGCATGGCAACATCAGCGATGGGCTGGTTCAACAGCAGAAACAAAAAAAGCGACCCTAAGGTCGCTTTCTCTGTGACTTCCGGGTGTTCAGTAGGCCCTGGAAGTGGAATATGGCGCAGCGGACGGGACTCGAACCCGCGACCCCCGGCGTGACAGGCCGGTATTCTAACCGACTGAACTACCGCTGCGCTAAACATCGAGTGGTGGGTGATGACGGGATCGAACCGCCGACCCTCTGCTTGTAAGGCAGATGCTCTCCCGGCTGAGCTAATCACCCTTCGTCTCGGTGTGGCGCGCATTCTACGGACGCCCCGCTACCCTGGCAAGCGTTTTTTCGACTTTTTTCAAAAAAAATTCGAGATCTTTCAAAGACCTAGCGCTGCCGGGCATTTTCCCGGCATCCAGATGGCTGCTGGCCCTCTGACAGGGTTGGCCTCGGAGCACCGCTCGGAGAATAATGCCCGCCTTATGCATTAACGAGAGATTGCCCCTCATGTGGTTCAAGAACCTGCTGACCTACCGCCTGACCCAGGAAGTCCCGTTCGAGCCTGAAGCGCTGGAAGCGGCCCTGGCCAGCAAGCCGGCCCGCCCCTGCGCCAGCCAGGAGCTGACCACCTATGGTTTCGTCGCGCCATTCGGCAAGGGCGAAGACGCTCCCCTGGTGCATGTCAGCGGCGAGTACCTGCTGATTGCCGCGCGCAAGGAAGAACGCATCCTGCCCAGCAGCGTGGTCAACGACGCGGTCAAGGAAAAGGTCGAAGAGATCGAGACCGAGCAGATGCGCAAGGTCTATAAAAAGGAACGCGACCAGATCAAGGACGAAATCATCCAGGCTTTCCTGCCGCGCGCGTTCATCCGCCGCTCGATGATCTTCGCCGCCATCGCCCCGCGCCTGGGGGTGATCCTGGTCAACTCGGCCAGCGCCAAGCGTGCCGAAGACCTGCTTTCCACCCTGCGTGAAGTGATGGGCTCGCTGCCGGTGCGCCCGGCGACGGTGAAGATCGCACCAGCCGCCACCATGACCGACTGGGTCAAGTCGCAGCAGGCCGCCGAAGGCTTCTACGTGCTGGACGAATGCGAACTGCGCGACACCGCCGAAGACGGCGGCATCGTGCGCTGCAAGCGCCAGGACCTGACCAGCGAAGAAATCCAGCTGCACCTGAGCACCGGCAAGGTGGTCACCCAGCTGGCCCTGGCCTGGCAGGACAAGCTGTCGTTCGTGCTGGACGACAAGATGGTGATCAAGCGGGTCAAGTTCGAGGAGTTGCTGCAGGAGCAGGCTGAACAGGATGGCGGCGATGAAGCTGCGCAACAGTTCGACGCCAGCTTCCAGCTGATGATGATGACCTTTGCCGAGTTCCTGCCGGCGCTGTTCGAGGCGCTGGGTGGCGAAGAGATCCCGCAAGGGGTCTGACTGGTTTGAAACGCCGGTGCTGGGATGAGGAAACCTCCAGACAGCACCGGCCCGATCGCTGGCAAGCCAGCGCCCACCGCTACGTCACAGGTTCTGAAGTGTGTGCCGTATCTGCGGGCACTGGCTTGCCTGCGATCGGGCCCATGAAAGTACCAGGACATCACTGGAAAAGGACTTGCCCCATGCCTGCCATCGCCGCCCTCAGCCGCTTCGTCGGCAACACCTTCGCCCTGTGGGTGCTGGTGTTTGCCGTGCTGGCTTTCCTGCAACCGCAATGGTTCATCGCCCTGAAGGTAGCCATCGTGCCCCTGCTGGGCCTGGTGATGTTCGGCATGGGCCTTACCCTCAAGCTTGACGACTTCGCCGCCCTCGCCCGCCAGCCGTGGCGGGTGATGCTGGGCGTGGTCGCGCACTTCGTGATCATGCCGGGAATGGCCTGGCTGCTGTGCCAGTTGTTCCAGCTGCCAGCGGAAATCGCCGTGGGCGTGATCCTGGTCGGCTGCTGCCCGAGTGGCACGGCGTCGAACGTGATGGTCTGGCTGTCACGGGGTGACCTGGCGCTGGCGGTGGCAATCGCCGCCGTGACCACGCTGCTCGCCCCGCTGCTGACCCCGGCGCTGATCTGGCTCCTCGCATCGGCCTGGCTGCCGGTGTCCTTCATGGACATGTTCTGGTCGATCCTGCAACTGGTGATGCTGCCGATCGTGCTCGGCGTGCTGGCCCAGCGCCTGCTCGGCAACAAGGTGCAGGCGGCAGTGCAGGTGCTGCCGCTGGTGTCGGTGGTCAGCATCGTGATGATCGTCTGCGCAGTGGTGGCGGCCAGCCAGGCGAAAATCGCCGAGTCAGGGCTGCTGATCATGGCAGTGGTCATGCTGCACAACAGCTTCGGCTATCTGCTCGGCTACCTGACCGGCAAGCTGTGCAAGCTGCCGCTGGCCCAACGCAAGTCGCTGGCGCTGGAGGTGGGCATGCAGAATTCAGGGTTGGGTGCAGCGCTGGCAGCGGCGCATTTCTCGCCGCTGGCGGCGGTACCCAGTGCGTTGTTCAGTGTCTGGCACAATATTTCCGGGGCGCTGCTGTCGACCTGGTTCCGGCGCTTGGGGGAACCGGTGGCAGAAGCTGAAGGCGGGGAGCCGGCCAGGCATTGATGTTGCCTGTACGGGCCCTTTCGCGGGTAAACCCGCTCCCACAGGTACTGCACAGGTCTGAAAATTGTGGAGATCCCTGTGGGAGCGGGTTTACCCGCGGAGGCCGCACAGGCTTGCCCAGTGGGCCGCATATGTGCACCATGGTGCCCACGGTGAGGACGACCTCACGACGCAGCGCGTGACCATTCCGGGGACGGCCCCATCATTTGCAACGATGGAGACCCACCATGTCCTGGATCATCCTGTTCTTCGCCGGCCTGTTCGAGGTCGGTTGGGCCGTCGGCCTGAAATACACCGACGGCTTCAGCAAGCCGCTGCCCACCGCACTGACCGTCGCCGCCATGGCCATCAGCCTGGGCCTGCTGGGCCTGGCCATGAAAGAGCTGCCGCTGGGCACCGCCTACGCCATCTGGACCGGGGTCGGCGCCGTTGGCACGGTAATCGCCGGCATCATCCTGTTCGGCGAATCCATGGCTTTGGTCCGCCTGGTAAGCGTGGCGCTGATCGTTACCGGCCTGGTCGGCCTGAAGGTCAGCGCCAGCTAACGTTTTTCCCTAGCGCAGGTCGCCGCGCAGGCGGCTCACCTGCTCGCGCAACGCTTCCGGCTGTGCGGCCTCCACCGGGATGGCGGCGCCTGCCACGATGGTTACCCGTGACCACAGGCGCTTGAAAAAGCCTTTGGCCGGGTCACGGCTGAAGAAACTGCCCCACAGCCCCTGCAAGGCCAGCGGAATCACCGGCACCGGGGTTTCCGCGAGGATGCGGTTGACGCCGCCCTTGAACACATCGATTTCACCATCGCCGGTCAGCTTGCCCTCCGGGAAGATGCACACCAGTTCGCCATCAGCCAGGTACCCGGCAATCCGGGTGAAAGCGCGCTCGTAGGTGGCCAGGTCTTCATTGCGCCCGGCAATCGGAATCGCACCCGCAGTGCGGAACACGAAATTGAGCACCGGCAGGTTGTAGATCTTGTAATACATGACAAAACGGATCGGCCGGCGGATCGCCCCACCGAGCAGCAGCGCGTCGACGAACGACACGTGGTTGCACACCAGCAATGCCGCGCCTTGCTCGGGAATGCGCTCGAGGTCGCGGTGCTGCACGCGGTACATCGAATGGCTGAGCAGCCAGATCAGGAAGCGCATGGTGAACTCGGGCACGATCCTGAAGATATACAGGTTCACCACGATATTGAGCAGCGATACCACCAGGAACAGCTGCGGGATGGTCAACTTGGCCAGGCCCAGCAGAACCATGGTGAGCAGCGCCGACACCACCATGAACAAGGCATTGAGAATATTGTTGGCGGCGATCACCCGGGCGCGCTGGTCTTCGGCAGTGCGGGCCTGGATCAGCGCATACAGCGGCACGATATAGAAGCCACCGAACACGCCAAGGCCGACGATCGACAGCAGGATCCACCAGGCCTGGCCCATGCCCAGCAGCGCCAGCCAGTCGTGCGCGGCGGCGGCAGCCGGCACATCGCCGGAGTGCCACCACCACAGCAGGCCAAACAGGCTCAGGCCGAACGAGCCGAACGGCACCAGGCCGATTTCCACCTTGCGCCCGCTCAGCCGCTCACACAGCAGCGAGCCCAGGGCGATACCGACCGAGAACAGGGTCAATACCAAGGTCACCACCGTACCGTCACCGTGCAGCCAGTCCTTGGCATAGGCCGGGATCTGCGTGAGGTAGATGGCCCCGACGAACCAGAACCACGAGTTGCCGACGATCGAACGCGACACCGCCGGCGGCTGCCCCAGGCCCATGCGCAGGATCGCCCAGGACTGCCTGAAGATGTTCCAGTCCAGTGGCATTTGCGGCGACGCGGCGGCGGCGCGCGGAATCCAGCGGCTGGCCAGGTAGCCCAGCACCGCCGTGCCGACCACGCCGCCGGCCACCACCGTGGCATAGCTGTCGGCCGACATCATCACTCCGGCGCCGATGGTGCCAGCGAGGATGGCCAGGAAGGTGCCGGTCTCCACCAGCCCGTTGCCGCCGACCAGTTCTTCTTCGCGTAGCGCCTGCGGCAGGATCGAGTACTTCACCGGGCCGAACAGCGCCGAATGCGTGCCCATGCCGAACAGCGCCACCAGCATCAGCACCAGGTGGTTGGTGACGAAGCCGAGCGCGCCGACCGCCATGATCGCGATCTCGGCCAGCTTGATTGCCCGGATCAACGCATCCTTGGCGAACTTCTCGCCAAACTGCCCGCCCAACGCCGAGAACAGGAAGAACGGCAGGATGAACAACAAGGCGCACAGGTTGACCCATATCGAACGGTCACCGTCGCCCAGGCTGAGCTTGAACAGGATCGCCAGGATCAGCGACTGCTTGAACAGGTTGTCGTTGAACGCACCCAGCGACTGGGTGATGAAAAACGGCAGGAAACGCCGCTTGCCGAGCAAGGTGAATTGCGAGGAATGACTCATCGTCCTTGGTCCTGGTCAGCCATGGATGGCAGTTGTCTTATTAGAATGCGCTCGGGCCATGCCAAGCCACATCGTCGACGTCAACTGATAGAACTACCAGTAGCGCGTTGCAGCGTCCAGGCGCCATTGTCGGCTTTTATCAGCCGCGAATCGATCGGATGGAACCGCTGCTCGCCCGCCTGAATTGGGTCATGACGAGGCTCATGCCAGCACTGGCTGCATGCGCGATGGCTGCCGACGTCCCTGCCAGCGGCACGCAGACAGGCAAGGACCGCTTTATCGATCAACTGCTGACGCAGATGACCCTGCACGAAAAGGTCGGCCAGTTACGCATGGTGTATGCAGACGCAGGCCCGCCCCCGCAGGCCATGCTCACCAGCATTGCCAATGGCCAAGTCGGTGCCATGTTCACAGCGGCGCAAGCAGACCCGGCAGCATTGCGTGAACTGCAGGATGCCGCGGTTCAGCGCAGCCGACTGCACATCCCACTGTTTTTCGCAGGGGATGTGGTGCACGGCCGGCGAACGATATTCCCCATCAACCTGGGGCAGGCCGCCAGCTGGGACTTGCAGGCGATTGCCAAGAATGCGCGTTCCGCCGCACGCGAAGCCACCGCTGACGGCCTGGACATGACCTTCGCCCCAGTGCTGGACCTCAGCCGCGATCCGCGCTGGGGCAGGATGTCTGAAGGCTATGGCGAAGACACCTACCTCGTGACAAGTATCGCCAGGACGGTGATACCTGCACTGCAGGGGCCGGCCTTGGGCGCGGCGGATAGCCTGATGACCTGCGTCAAGCACTTTGCCGGCTACGGCGCGGTGGAAGGCGGCCGGGACTACAACACCACGGACATCAGTGAACGGCGCCTTGTACAAGACTACCTTCCGCCGTTCAAGGCAGCGCTGGATGCCGGGGCAGGTGCGGTGATGACCACGCTGACCACCCTGAACGGTGTTCCAGCCACCGCCAGCGCCTGGCTGTTGCAGGACACACTACGCCAGCAATGGCAGTTCAACGGCCTGGTTATCAGTGACCATGGCGCCGTCGAGGAACTGATCGCCCATGGTGTGGCCGAAAACGGCAGGCAAGCCGCACAGGCTGCACTCATGGCCGGCACGCAGATGAGCATGAGCGACCGCTACTTCGTCCACGACCTGCCGGACCTGGTCATGCAAGGAAAGGTGCCTGAGCAACACCTCGACAACGCCGTTCGCCAGGTGCTGGCCACCAAATACGAACTCGGCCTGTTCGATGACCCTTATCGCCGTCTGCGGGCTACCCCGGACAACGCCGAACAAACACTGCACCGTGCCCAGGCCAGAGATATGGCACGCCGTTCGCTGGTACTGCTGAAAAACAGTCACCAGGTGCTCCCTTTGAGCCGGCAAGCAACCATCGCCCTGATCGGCCCCCTCGCCGACAATGCCGTGGATATCCTAGGCAGTTGGCACGCCAATGGCCAACCCGAGCAGGCCGTGACACTGCGCCAAGGGTTACAAGGTGCCCAGTCCCCCGGCGCACGCCTGCTGTATGCAAAGGGGGGCAAACATCAGTGACAACCCGCAGGCTTTCATCCTGCTTGCAGACAACCAGGTCAGCTTCGACTCACGTCCCGCTGAAACCATGATTGCCGAGGCCGTGGCCACGGCTCGTCAGGCCGATGTGGTGGTGGCGGCACTGGGTGAGGCGCGCGGCATGTCTCATGAGGGCGCCAGCAGAACCGACCTGAACCTGCCTGGGCAGCAACGGGCTCTGCTGCGAGCATTGAAGGCGACCGGCAAACCGCTGAAATTGGTGCTGATGAATGGCCGGCCACTGACCATCAACGAGGAAAGCCAATGGGCCGATGCTGTACTGGAAACCTGGTTCAGTGGCAGCGAAGGTGGCAACGCCATCGCCGACGTACTCTTTGGCGAGTACAACCCGTCAGGCAAACTACCTGTCACGTTCCCACGCAGCGTGGGCCAGATCCCTCTTTACTATAACCACCTCAACACAGGCAGGCCGTTCGATCCGGCCAGGCCATCAGCCTACCGCTCACGCTATTACGACATCGACGATACGCCGCTCTACCCCTTCGGCTACGGCCTGAGTTACACCCACTTCAGCGTTTCTTCGCCGCGCTTGTCGAGCACTCGCTTGCTCTCCGGACAAGCCCTTCAGGTGCAAGTGACTGTCCGCAACGACGGTTTGCGCGCAGGGGAAACGGTCGTGCAACTGTACCTCCGTGACCGGAGCGCCTCGATAAGCCGGCCGGTGAAGGAACTGAAGGGCTTCGAAAAACTGTGGCTGGCACCTGGACAGGTGCGAGAGGTAAACCTTCATCTGCCCCCTTCCGCGCTCAGCTTCGTCGACCGCAACCTGCGCTGGCGAACCCGGCAGATTCGACGTAATGGTCGGTCTGGACTCGCAAACAGTACAGACAGCCAGCTTTGAATTGGTGCCCTGAGACTCAGCGATCGCCTGTTCCGACATCCTTCGCGGGCACGTCCGCGAATTGCCTGCGCAGCGGGCCACTGTTGGCATATGCTTGAGCCCGGCAAACCAGCACAACAAGGACGTGGCAATGCTCGCCGCCATCAAACGCTACCCGCACACCGTTCGCCTTCTGCTGCTCACTACCTTCACGCTCACCGTCGCCCGCGCCCTTACCCTGCCCTACCTGGTGGTGTATCTGGCCGATAACTTCCAGCTGCCGATCAGCCAGATCGGCCTGCTGATAGGCGGTGCGCTGATTGTCGCCTCGCTGTTGAGCCTGTATGGCGGCCACCTGGTCGATACCTTGCGCAACCACACGCTGGTCAGCGCGTGCTCGCTGCTGTTCGCGCTGGCATTCGTGGGTGCCGTTGCCAGCCGCGCAGCGATGCTCTTCTTCATCTGCCTGGTGCTGATCAACCTGGCCCTGGCAGTGGTCGACATCGCCGCCAAGGCGGGCTTCTGCGCGTTGCTGCCAGTGCAAGAGCGGGCCGAGGTGTTCGCCATCAAATACACCCTCAGCAACGTCGGCTATGCCGCCGGGCCGCTGCTGGGCGTGGCCATGCTGGAGCTGGACAACCACCTGCCGTTCATCGTTTCTGCCCTGCTTGGCCTGGCCATGAGCCTGGCCTACTGGCGCCTTGGCGACCGCGGCCTGCAGGCCCGCGCGCCGAGCAAACCCGGTGCCGGCTTTGGTCAGGTGGCGCTAGGGTTGGCCGCTGACCGTCGGCTGGTGTGCTTCACCCTCGGCGGGGTATTGAGCGCGGTAGTGTTCGGCCAGTTCACCGCCTACCTGTCGCAGTACCTGGTGGTGACCAGCAGCCCGAGCGAGGCAGCACGCCTGGTCGGTTATCTGGTGACCACCAACGCAGTGACGGTGATTGCCTTGCAGTACCTGATCGGCCGACGTATCAGCCGCCAGCGCCTGATGCCCTGGCTGCTGACCGGGATGAGCCTGTTCATCGCCGGGCTGCTGGGCTTTGCCCTGGCCGGGTCGACGCTGATGTGGTGCCTGGCGATGCTGGTGTTCACCCTGGGCGAAATCATCGTCATCCCCGCCGAGTACATGTTCATCGACCTGATTGCACCGGAACACTTGCGCGGGGTGTATTACGGTGCGCAGAACCTATCCAACCTGGGCGCGGCGCTGGGGCCGGTGATGGTGGGATTTGCCCTGGTGCATCTGTGGCCCGGGGCGATCTTCTACCTGCTGGTGTTGTCGGTGATACTGGCAGGGGTGTTCTATTGGCTGGGTACTCACACAGGTTGAAATGCACCCTGCGACCACCTGCCACTGCGACCATGGTCTGCGCTGACGAAGCGGCACCTGCGTGCCAGACTGATTGATCGGGACCGCGTTATCTTTTTTGCTTCGGAGTCTTCATGTCGTTGTCCAGCGGGCTGATCGCCGTGGTCGCCCTGGCCTATATGGCCATCATGTTCGCCATCGCCTTCTACGGCGACCGCCGCAGCACGCCGTTGCCGCCGAAGCTGCGCGCCTGGGTCTACAGCCTGTCGCTGGCGGTGTACTGCACCAGCTGGACCTTCTTCGGCGCGGTCGGCCAGGCCGCTGAACAGCTCTGGGCGTTCCTGCCGATCTACCTGGGCCCGGTGCTGCTGCTGATTTTCGCGCCATGGGTGCTGCAGAAGATGGTGCTGATAAGCAAACAGCAGAACATCACCTCGATCGCCGACTTCATCGCCGCACGCTACGGCAAGTCGCAGACCCTGGCAGTCGTGGTGGCATTGATCTGCCTGGTCGGCGTACTGCCCTACATCGCCTTGCAACTGAAGGGCATCGTGCTGGGTGTCAACCTGCTGATCGGCGCCAGTGCCGACGCCACCGGTACGCGTGTGCAGGACACCGCGCTGGTGGTGTCGCTGGTGCTGGCACTGTTCGCCATCGTTTTCGGCACCCGCAGCCTGGACGTGACCGAACACCACCGTGGCATGGTCCTGGCGATCGCCTTCGAATCGCTGATCAAGCTGCTGGCCTTCCTGGCCGTGGGCATCTTCGTCGTCTTCAACCTGTATGACGGCTTCGACGACCTGTTCAACCAGGCGCGCCAGTCGGTCCATTTGCAGGACTACTGGCAAGAAACCATCAACTGGCCGTCGATGGTGGTACAGACCGCCGTGGCGATGATGGCAATCATCTGCCTGCCACGGCAGTTCCACGTCACCGTGGTGGAGAATATCGAACCCCAGGACATGCGCCTGGCGCGCTGGGTGTTTCCAATGTACCTGGCGCTGGCCGCGCTGTTCGTGGTGCCCATCGCCCTGGCCGGGCAGATGTTGCTGCCGGGCACGGTGATTTCAGACTCGTTCGTCATCAGCCTGCCACTGGCCGAGGCCCACCCGAGCCTGGCCCTGCTGGCGTTCATCGGCGGCGCCTCGGCGGCTACCGGCATGGTCATCGTCGAGGCCGTGGCGCTGTCGACCATGGTTTCCAACGACATGCTGCTGCCCTGGCTGCTGCGCCGGACCAACGCCGAGCGGCCGTTCGAGGCGTTCCGCCACTGGATGCTGTCGGTACGCCGGGTGACCATCGTGGTGATCCTGCTGCTGGCCTACGTCAGCTACCGCCTGCTCGGCTCCACCGCCAGCCTGGCGACCATCGGCCAGATCGCCTTCGCCGCCGTGACCCAGTTGACCCCGGCCATGCTCGGCGCACTGTACTGGAAGCAGGCCAACCGCCGCGGCGTGTTCGCCGGCCTGGCGGCGGGCATCTTCCTCTGGTTCTATACCCTGGTGCTGCCGATTGCCGCGCACAGTGTGGGTTGGTCGCTGCAACTGTTTCCGGGGCTGGCGTGGCTGCACGGCAACCCGTTGAACCTGCCGATCAGCCCGCTGACCCAAGGCGTGGTGCTGTCGCTGGCGGGCAACTTCACCCTCTTCGCCTGGGTCTCGGTGCTGTCGCGCACGCGGGTTTCCGAGCATTGGCAGGCCGGCCGCTTCATCGGCCAGCAGACCAGTGCCCGCCCCAGCAGCAAGCCGCTGCTGGCGGTGCAGATCGACGACCTGCTGACCCTGGCCTCGCGCTTTGTCGGCGAAGAGCGCGCGCGGCAAAGCTTCATCCGCTTCGCCTACCGTCAGGGCAAGGGCTTCAACCCCAACCAGAACGCCGACGGTGACTGGATCGAACACACCGAACGCTTGCTGGCCGGGGTGCTCGGCACCTCATCGACACGCGCGGTGGTCAAGGCCGCCATCGAAGGCCGCGACATGCAGCTGGAAGACGTGGTGCGCATCGCCGACGAAGCCAGTGAGGTGCTGCAGTTCAACCGCGCCCTGCTGCAAGGTGCCATCGAGAACATCAACCAGGGCATCAGCGTGGTTGACCAGAACCTGCACCTGGTGGCCTGGAATCGCCGTTACCTGGAGCTGTTCAACTACCCCGACGGGCTGATCAGCGTAGGCCGGCCGATTGCCGATATCATCCGCTATAACGCCGAACGCGGCCTGTGCGGCCCGGGCGAAGCGCAAGTGCACGTAGCGCGCCGGCTACACTGGATGCGTCAGGGCCGCGCGCATTCCTCGGAGCGTTTGTTCCCCAATGGCCGGGTGATCGAGCTGATCGGCAACCCGATGCCGGGCGGCGGCTTCGTCATGAGCTTCACCGACATCACGCCGTTCCGCGAGGCCGAGCAGGCCCTGCGTGACGCCAACGAAAGCCTGGAGCAACGGGTTGCCGAACGCACCCACGAACTGTCGCAACTCAACCAGGCATTGTCCGAAGCCAAGAGCCATGCCGAAGCCGTGAGCCAGTCGAAGACCCGCTTCCTGGCCGCGGTCAGCCATGACCTGATGCAACCGCTGAACGCGGCGCGGCTGTTCTCCGCGGCCCTGTCGCAGCAGGCCGAAGGCATGAACGAAGAGGCCCGGCAACTGGTGCAGCATATGGACAGCTCGCTGCGCTCGGCCGAAGAGTTGATCAGCGACCTGCTGGACATCTCGCGCCTGGAAAACGGCAAGATCACCCCGGACCCCAAGCCCTTCGCCCTCAACGAACTGTTCGACACCCTGGGCGCCGAGTTCAAGCTGCTGGCCGCCGAAAAAGGCCTGGAATTCCGCCTGCGCGGCAGTCGCCTGCGGGTGGAGAGCGACATGAAGCTGCTGCGCCGGGTGCTGCAGAACTTCCTGACCAACGCCCTGCGTTATGGCAAGAGCCCGATCCTGCTGGGGGTACGACGCCAGGGCGAACGGCTGTGGCTGGAAGTGTGGGACCGTGGCCCAGGCATCGCTGACGACAAGCTGCAGGTGATCTTCCAGGAGTTCAAGCGCCTGGACAGCCACCAGACCCGAGCCGAGAAAGGCCTGGGCCTTGGCCTGGCGATCGCCGACGGGCTGTGTCGGGTGCTGGGCCACAGGCTGGAAGTACGCTCGTGGCCGGGCCAGGGTACGGTGTTCCGCGTCAGCGTACCGATTGCCCGTCAGGCGGCGCCGGCGGCCAGCACCCCGGTGGAACAGGCCGGTCAGCCACTGGCGGGGCTGCAGGTGCTGTGCGTGGACAACGAAGACAGCATCCTGATCGGCATGAACAGCCTGCTCAGCCGTTGGGGGTGCCAGGTGTGGACCGCGCGCAACCAGGCCGAATGCGAAGCCCTGCTGGCCAAGGGCATGCGCCCGCACCTGGCGCTGGTGGACTACCACCTGGACGACGGCGAGACCGGTATCGGGCTGATGGGCTGGCTACGCGCGCGCCTTGGCGAGCCGGTGCCGGGCGTGGTGATCAGCGCCGACGGCAGCAAGGAAACCCTCGCGATGGTGCATGCTTCGGGCCTGGACTACCTGGCCAAGCCGGTCAAGCCGGCGGCCTTGCGCGCCCTGCTCAATCGCCATCTGAGCCTGGTTCAGTAAGCACTTCCTCGGGCATCGCTTCGTCGGACAATGCCCGCTCCAGCAAGTCGGCCGGCAGGCTCTTGCTGGCGCGGGCACCTAGCAGTTTCAGCTGTTCGCTGCGGCTGACCAGATTGCCGCGCCCTTCGCACAGTTTGTTGCGCGCGGCGGCATAGGCCTTGTCCACCTGCTGCAGGCGGCTGCCCAGCTCGTCCAGGTCCTGAATGAACAACACGAACTTGTCGTACAGCCAGCCGGCACGTTCGGCAATTTCGCGGGCGTTCTGGCCTTGGCGCTCCTGCTTCCACAGGCTGTCGATCACCCGCAGGGTGGCGAGCAAGGTAGTCGGGCTGACGATCACGATATGCCGGTCGAAGGCTTCCTGGAACAGGTTCGGCTCGGCCTGCAAGGCCGCCGAGAAGGCCGCCTCGATCGGCACGAACAGCAGCACGAAATCCAGACTGTGCAGGCCTTCGAGGCGCTTGTAATCCTTGCTCGACAAGCCTTTGACGTGGCTGCGCAGCGACTGCACATGCTGCTTGAGCGCAGCCTCGTCATTGCCGGCCACGAACTGCTGGTAGGCCGTGAGGCTGACCTTGGCATCCACCACCACCTGCTTGTCGCCGGGCAGCATGATCAGCACATCAGGCTGGAAGCGCTCGCCGTCGGCGCTCTTCAGGCTGACCTGGGTCTGGTACTCGCGGCCCTTTTCCAGGCCGGCATGCTCCAGCACCCGTTCAAGAATGAGCTCACCCCAGTTGCCCTGAGTCTTCTGGCCCTTCAGCGCCTGGGTCAGGTTGGTGGCTTCATCGGACAGGCGCATGTTCAGCTGCTGCAGGCGCTCCAGCTCCTTGCCCAGCGAGAAGCGTTCACGGGCCTCCTGCTGGTAGCTTTCCTCCACGCGTTTTTCGAAGGCCTGAATCCGCTCCTTGAGTGGGTCGAGCAACTGGCCCAGGTGCTGCTGGCTGGTCTGAGCGAAGCGCTGTTCGCGCTCATCGAAGATCTTGGTGGCCATGTCGGCAAACTGTGCACGCAAGGTGTCGCGGGCTTCCTGCAAGTCTTCCAGACGCTGTTGGTGGCTTTCCTGCTGTTCGCGCAATTCGGCCTCCAGGCGCGCAGTCTGGGCCTCCAGACGGCGCAGTTCGGCTTCGCGGCTGGCGCGCTCGAGGCTCCACGCATGGGCAGCATCGCGGGCGTTGTCGCGGTCGATCTGGAGCAATTCCAGCTCGCGACCCTGGGCCGCCAGTTGGGCCTGCTTGACCGAGTTGGCTTCACTTAGATCGCTGATCTCGTCGCGGCTGGCGTCCAGCTGCGCCTGCAGGCCAGTCTGGGCCAACAGGGCGGCGCCAAGGCGTTCTTCGAGCAAGGCCTGCTCGGCCTGCCGCGCCGCCTGGCGGCGCTGTAGCTGCATGATCCACCCCAGACAGGGCAAGGCCCCCGCCACCAAGCCCAGCAGAACGCTGGCCAGATCCACTGCCATGCTTACCCCGAATGATCCTGGATGATTGCTGCGCAGCTTATCAGCAAACGCTTGCGGCGCGGATTACGCAACAGCAGAGGGCCACCCCCTCTTGCTGCGTCCAGCTGGGGCATTTTCCACAACATTGCAAAAAGTTTTCAGCGATCTTTTCTTGACGTTTTCAAGTGAATGGATCGAGGCCCTGTTGGAGCCTGGCGATTGTCGAACAGTTCATTACCTTGCTGGCACGCCCGTCCTAGAGCAAGCGCTTCGGACAATCCACAGTTCCTGTGGATAACTCGGTGGACAACCCCCTCCCATACCCCGCAAACCCCCGCAGATCGGGGCTTTCGGTCAAACTGACGATTTTTTCACCAGCTGAAAATAGTGTTTTTTTTCATTGACTTAACCGCCCAGTCAAGGCATTGGCGAGCGCATCGCAGCCTGTTGCCAAGCCGTTACAAGCGCCGTTGCGAGTGTGAACAAGTCCACCCTGGAACCTTCATTTGGGTGCAGGGAGAGGACATCAGATCGGTTCCGGGTCATCTGGCCCCCTTCCAGGCCTGGAAAATAAGCGCCATACTGCGCGGCTAACCTGAACAAGCCTGTGATGCTTGCCAAGCGCCTGCATTTCCGGTAAGGTGCGCCTCGTTAGTACCAAGCTGAAAGTCAATTCTGGCCTCAAGCGTCCTTGCAGACCCACACCGCCCAAGTGTGAGCTGCTGAAACCTGGACCGGCCCATTCGATGATTCACTCGCCAGCCTTGCGCTGCCCAAGCACGAATCACGTGACAGATTGATCAGGATCCCACCCCGACGGCCTAGAACCTTCGCCCCGGCGTGCTGCCTGCCCTCTGAAGTACCTACCAGTCAGCCCAAGCGCCCACTTTTTTGATTGCGCCCCCTCTGGCTGCCCTGTTCCAGTCAGGTTCGTTCGTCCCTTAATAAAGGCGTCACTGGAACGTTTCTATCATGCACGGATCATAACCCCCGTGTTTAAAGCAGGAACCTCCAACAATATGCAAACCCATCATCAAATTCAGGCTGCCATTGGCACCCTTTCCCAGGCCTTCTCGCCGCTGAAGTGCCTGATCGTTGCCCCCCGCAAGGGCAGTTTCAGCTTTACCCTGGTAGACGAACATGGCGTCGCCTGCCACACCGAGCGCCTGTACCCCGAGCAGTACAGCCGCAGTGAACCGCTGCAAGCGGTCATCGACCGCACCCGTCAGTCGCTCACCGCGTGAACGATGAATACGGCGGCATTCAAGCGCTGAATCATCCCATCGCAAGCCTGCCTGAACGATGCCGGCGTAATTGCCGTAAGGCATATAGCCCGGTACGTCAGGCAGCAATCGATTTAAAAACAGCCTTTTACACGACCATTATCACACTACACTTCAACTCGAGCGGTACTTGCCGCTTCCGGCGGGCCTGATCATTCACTAGCTGCCAAGCTCCAGCGCCCGTCCGGCCCTTAACTGGTCGAGGGCATCATGGGTATCGCGGCGAATGAATTGTGTCAGTATGTGATCCGACCCACCCTGGTCTACCTGAATCGTCATAGCGCCAGCGCCGAAGCCTTGCTGCTGGGCATCGCCGCCAGCCAGTCGGCCTTGGGCTCGGCCCTGCACGACCGGCGCGGACATGGCTTGTACCGCATCGGCGAACATCGTCATCAAGCGCTGTGGGACGATTACCTGGCCCGCGATCCCGACCTGGCCAGCCTGGTCCGCGGCCTCGCCAGCCAGCACGCCTTCCTCGGCGGCCCGCACCTGGAACTTGCGGTCAACCTGCGTTACTCCACCGCCATTGCCTGGATGCTGGTCGAAGCGCAGGCCGCCCCCTTGCCCGCCGCCGATGACCTGCTGGCGCAGGCGCGAATCTGGCGCCAGGTTTTCAACCCACAAGGCCGCCTGCGCGATTTCACCCACGCTTGGCACACCTGCATAAACCAGAAATTGCCGCAGGCATCTTAAGACTCCTCCTACAAGATTCCCGAAAAAAAGGGAACTTTGGTCGGATTGTCCTACAAAACCGCTCTATCTCCCTCGATCGCGGCTATAGCGCGACGCGTGATTTGTTGGTAGCGTTTCGCCCCGGAGATCCCAAGGAGTTTTCTAATAATGAAAAAAGTAATGCTCAAAACCTCCCTCGGCATTGCCGTTGCTCTTGCTTCGAGCCAGTTGCTGGCCGCCGGGTTCGCGCTGAACGAACAAAGCATCAGCGGCATGGGAACCGGTTTTGCAGGGCGTTCCTCTTCTGCCGAAGATGCCAGTACGGTGTACGGCAACCCTGCCGGCATGTCGCGCCTGAAGCGCGAACAGGTTACCGTGGGTGGCGCAGCCGTCATTGCCAAGACTGATATTTCGGGCCGTGGTAGCAATTTCGGGGGGGAAACCGATGGCGACATGGTCCCGCTCGTGGGCGTACCAATGGGCTACTACGTCAAACCGCTCGATGAACACTGGAGCGTGGGCTTCGGCGTTTACGTGCCATTCGGTCTGATCACCGACTACGGCAGCGGTGACGCGGCGCGCTACTGGGGCAAGAAGAGCAAGGTCGAGGTCGTCACCTTCCAGCCAACCATCAGCTATGCCTTCAACGACAAGGTATCGATCGGTTTTGGCCCGACCATCAACCGCATCAAGGGTGAACTCGGCTCCAACCTGAGCAGCAAGGCCCTGCTGGGCCCCAACGGCCCGGATGGCGAGGTGAAGATCAAGGGCGACGACACCGCGGTCGGCTACAACATCGGTGTTCTGGTGCAGGCTACCGACCGTACCCGCCTGGGCCTGACCTACCATTCGATGGTCGACTACGAGCTTGAAGGCAACACCCGTGTTTCCTACCCGATTCCACAGCTTGGCCTCAGCGGCAGGTTCGACGCCAGTCTGAAGGTCAAAACCCCGGAGTCGGTGGACTTCTCGATCACCCATGAACTGGATGACCACTGGACGCTGTACGCAGGTAGCACCTGGACGCGCTGGAGCCGCCTGGAAAGCATCATCGTCAAGAACGACGCACCATCGGCCTACCCGCTGCAAACCATCACCGAAGAGCAGAACTGGCATGACACCTGGGCCCACGCCATTGGTGCATCCTACAAGGTGAACAAGGAGTGGACCCTGCGTGCAGGTTTCTCGGTCGACCAGTCGCCTACCAACAACCACGATCGCTCGCCACGCATTCCGACTGGCGATCGTAAAGCGGTCAGCTTTGGTGCCGGCTGGAGCCCGAACGACGACATGACCATCGATGTGGCCTACTCGTACCTGTGGGAAGAGGATACCAAGGTCAACAACGTGTCGGGCTCGCCGACCCAGCAGGCGCTGAAAGGCACCTACCAGGCCAAGTACGAGAACAGTGCACACGGTATTGGTGCATCCCTCACCTACCGCTTCTGATTCGTATGCGCCACATGAAAAACCGCCCTGGTGGCGGTTTTTTCATGCCTGCGATTGCCAGCTGTCACCCAGGCATTCTCGCAGGTAGTCCATGAACGCGCGGACTTTTGCGGTCATGGCAAAACGGTCGGCCAGGCACAGGTAGATATCCATCGGCTCAGTCTGGGCATAGGCCTGGCCGCTGTCGCGGTATTCGAACAACGGTACCAGCGCGCCAGAGGCCAGGTGCGGCCGTACGATGAACTCGGCCAAGCGGGTGATGCCACCATTGTGCAGTGCCATCTGGGTCAGGGCATCGATGTCATCGCTGATCAATACGCTACCGAACTCAGCCTCGAAACGTAGCCCGTCACGCATGAACCCCCAGCGCAGGAAACGTCCATCCACGGGGTAGCGGAACACCAGGCACCGGTGATCACGCAAGGCTTCGGGTGTGGCCGGCACGCCGGCGCTACGCAGGTAACCGGGCGAGGCACAACAAACGAACGGTATACGGGCAATGTGCCGGGCCAGGATGTGGTCTTCCAGCTGCGGCGTAATGCGCAGGCTTACATCCACGTCTTCCCGCGCATGGTTGACCCGACGATCAGTCGTTACCAGTTCTATCGATAACAGGGGGTAGCGGGCACTGAACGCGGGTATCAGCGGCGCCAGCACGTGGCGGCCGAAGGCGGAGGTCGAGGCAATGCACAAACGTCCCTGGGGCTCGCTGTCGGGGGTAGTAACGGCTTGCTCGGCCAGGGCCAGGTCGCGTTCGACGTGCCGGACACGCTCATAGTACTGAGTTCCGGCGGGGGTCAGCGCCATGCTGCGGGTAGTGCGGCTGAGCAGGCGCACCTGAAGGTGGCTTTCCAGGCGTGCCAGGTTCTGGCTGACCGCAGCCGGGCTCAGGCCCAGGTTGCGAGCGCCGGCGGCGATGCTGCCGGCTTCGACCACCTTGATGAAGCTGCGGATGGCATTGAGCAGATCCATGCTTGGCTCTTGGATTCGTAAGAATCTCTTTATAAAGAACTCACTTTGGCTGGTCTACAGTTGCAGTCAGGTGCGTTGCTAACCTGTGCCTCCACCTACCTTTCAGGAGTTCGCATGAGTAACCTGTCGCAGGCGCGCAGCCGACGCAAATTGCACCCGGGCGCCACGCCCTACGTTTTTGCCTTTTACATGTCGTCGATCATGGCGCTGTTGATGTGCTTCGTGATTACGGCGGCCAATGCCGGGATAACCCCGGATTACCTGAGTAATGTATTGAAGGCGTATCAATTGGCGATGCCGGTGGCGTTCGTTTGCGTATTGATGGTCAGGCCGTTGGTGGTGCGGTTAGTGGCGATCACGGTGCATGCGAAGTGAATAACCCGTAACCCGCCACGCTACCTGCTGGCAATACAAACCAGCGCTGATTCGCTTTCAGCCAGAGGCTATCGCGCACCTGGAAGCAAAAGCCCGCGCGCATGCAAGCGCGGCTACATTACGGCTGCGAGGCGATAGCCTTTTCAATGGCGGCCCGGAATTCCGGATCATCCGGCTTGGTCAGGCTGGAGAAATTGCCTATCACCTTGCTCTTGCGGTCGACAACATACTTGTAGAAATTCCACTTCGGCGCACTGCTCTGGCTGGCCAGGTCTGCGAACAGCGGAATCGCATCCTTGCCCCGCACCGGCTGCGCCTTGGTCATGGTGAAGGTGACCCCATAGTTGGCATAACAGACCTTGGCCGTGTTCTCGCTATCGGCATCTTCCTGCTTGAAATCGTTGGAGGGCACGCCAAGCATTTCCAGGCCTTGTTGGTGATACGCCTTGTAAGTCGCCTCCAGGCCTTCGAACTGCGGCGCGAAGCCGCAATAGCTGGCCGTATTGACCACCACCAGCGGCTTGCCGGCAAAACGCTGGCACAGGTCGACCTGCCCCTTGCCGCGCAACTCTGGCAGGCTGCCCTGCAGCAAGGCCGGGCAATCGGCAGCCCAACTCGAGGCGCTGGCAAGCAGGGCCAGTAACGGTACCGTCAAGCAATGTGAACGCATGGTTCGTTTCTCCTGCAAACCAATCCTTGAGCTTGCAGGGTAGCGCCTAACAAACACTCATGCCCAGTTGCATCAACGCCATCCCGCCCTCGTGCCAGCCCCACCAGACCAACGCCAGCAGCAACAACGCGGCAACGGCCAACAGCCCACGGGCCAGGTAGCGGTTCATGCGGCCTGGGCCTGGAGGCGTGCGACCGGGCGCTCGCGCACGGGCCAGCTGAGGGCGGCGGCCAGCAGGCTGAGCAGGATGGAAACCTGCCAGACCAGGTCGTAGCTGCCGGTGCGGTCATACACCACCCCGCCCAGCCAGCCCCCGAGAAACGCACCCAGCTGGTGGAACAAGAAAACGATACCGCCAAGCATGGACAGGTTGCGCACACCGAAAAGCGTGGCCACGGTACCGTTGGTAAGCGGCACCGTGGAAAGCCACAACAAGCCCATGGCGATGCCGAACAGATAGGCACTGAACGCGCTCACCGGCGCCCACAGGAACAGCACGATGACCACCGCACGCAGCAGGTACAGCCCGGTCAGCAGACGCGGTTTGGACATGCGCCCGCCGAGCCAGCCTGCGGTGAAAGTACCGACGATGTTGAACAGGCCGACCAGCGCCAGCACCGTGGTCCCGGTGCTCGCGGGCAGATGTTGGTCTACCAGGTAGGCCGGCAGGTGCACACCGATGAACACCACCTGGAAACCGCAGACGAAAAAGCCCAGGGCCAGCAACCAGAAGCCGGTATGCGAACAGGCTTCGTGCAAGGCCTGGCCCAGGGTCTGTTCCGTGCCATGGCTGGGCAACGGGCGGTCACGCAGCAAGCCGACGAAGGGCACGATCAGTGCAACCAGCAGGCCCAGCACCAGCAGCGCCAAAGACCAGCCCAGCCACTGGATCAGGCCAAGGGTACCCGGCAGCATGGCGAACTGGCCGAACGAGCCGGCGGCACTGGCAATACCCATGGCCAAGCTGCGCTTGTCTGCCGGCACGGCGCGCCCGACGACACCGAGGATGACCGAGAACGAAGTGCCGGACAGGCCGATGCCGATCAGCAGGCCGGCACTCAGCGACAGCGACCAGGCCGAGTCGGCCATGCCCATCAGGATCAGGCCCGCGGCGTAGAGGATGCCACCGATGATCACCACCCGCGCCGCGCCGAGGCGGTCGGCCAGCGCACCGGCAAAGGGCTGTGCCAAGCCCCAGATCAGGTTCTGCAGGGCGATGGCAAAGGCGAACACCTCACGCCCCCAACCGAAGTCGGCGCTCATCGGCGCCAGGAACAGGCCGAAGCCATGCCGCACACCCAAGGACAGCGCCAGGATCAACGCCGCCCCCAACAACACCCACCCGCTGGTTCGCCACACCGAAGTCATTGTCGTTATCTCCAGCACATCGCAAGGTTTTACGGGTATATACCCGCTTATGGTCGCATCAGTTCAAGCCAGCAGGCCCAGCAGCCGCACCAGTTCATCCCGCTGCCCCGCTCCCAAGCGCTCCACCAGTCCGGCCTGGGCTCGTTCCCAGGCCGGATGGGCAGCCTGTAGCAGTTGCGTAGCGGCATCGGTCAACAACACAACGCGGTTGCGCTGGTCATCGCCATCAGCCAGGGCTACCAGCCCTTCGGCCTCCAGCACTCGCAGGTTGCGGCCCAAGGTACTGCGCTCCAGGCCCATGGCCTCGGCCAAGGTGGTGATACTGGGACGGTCGAGCCGTTGCAGGTGGCGCAACAGGGAAAACTGCGCAACATTCACTCCGAAGCCGGCGAGGGCCTCGTCGTAATGCCGGCTCACCCCACGGGCGGCGCGACGCAGATGGGTACAAATACATTCACTGGTCAGCATGGATACGTGTATATACCCGCATACTGGGCGTTGCAAGATATTTCGTGGTCTACCGGCGAACTCAATCCGGCTTCAAGCGCTTGCGGATCGGTTCGAATTCCGCAGTGGCCTTGCGCGGCAGCGGGTCCGGTGCGCCCTGTTCGATCGCCTGCCAGTAGCGCCATGGCACCTTGGTTGAGCCCAGTTCGTAGTCCATGCCATCCCAGTTGTCTTCCCGAAAACTGTAGAACGCCCAGTGCAAGCGATTGCGCTCCAGCACGCCGAGCACGTCTTCCAGGTATTGCCGGCACCCGGGCAACCTACGCATGCAGCCAAACTCAGCCACCACCAGGCGCTCACGCGGCACCTTCATGGTTTCGGCCCAGTCGAGCGGTTGGCGCAGGTAGCGTGCCACCCGCTGGCCGTCCCACTGTTGGGTTTGCTGCGAACGGTGCCGGGCCGGGGTAAGCCAAGGGGCGCTTGCGCGTCATGTTCAGCGCACTGGTGACTGCGTATGGCTCGTACATGTGCACGCTGTACAGCAGCCGCCGGTCGCCCAAGGGAGCTGGCCAGTAGGCAAAGGCGTCGGCGGCAGCAAACCAACCGGCATCGAGCATGACCGGCGTCTCGGCGTCTTCCTCACGAATGGCCGCTATCAGTTGTTGATACAGTGCCGGCAAATCACGCGCGCTACCCTGCGCCCGCGTATACCACTGCTGCATTTGCCCGGCGTCGGCATGCTCGGCCAGGCCACCGTACTTCTCTGGAGCGGGTTCGTTGACCAGGTTGTACGCCGCGATGGCGGGATGGCTCTTCAACTCGCGGGCCAAGTCACGCCAGAAGGCGGCAGCCTGCAGCCAGTAGCGCTTGTCCTGCCAGAGGCGGTCGTCGAACCGGCCCTGGTTGTTTTGCGACCAGCGCATGCCGGGTAGCGAGAGTGGTGCGATGACCACCTTGAGCCCGGCCAGATGGGCACGGTCGAGCGTGGCGCGCAGCGTGGCCAGGTCAGCAGCCGGCAGGCCTTGATAGGCATCGGCATCGCCAAGCAGGAAGTCACGCCTTGCCGGTTGCCACTTGTCGTAGGACAGCCGCACCCAGGTCGCGCCATAGCCGCGCAAGGCATCGAAGTAAGCTTGGCCAGGGGGTAGCCGGTTGAAGCTGTTGCCACCGTGGCGCGGGGTGTTCCAGAACGCAATGAGATCCGCCGCGGTAACAACAGGCCCGACGACCAACAATACTATCCCAAGTATGACGTGACGCATGCGACCCCTCCTCGCACGTTTGCGCAAGGCCGAGCATACGCCTGCGAACGATAGCGGCGTCTGCCAAGCTTTTTCGGGAGGTTACCGCCACATTCAGACCAGAAAGGGCCTACAGAAACGCCTTACGCGCAAATTACAGGCCCAACGCCAATCCCAGCACTACGGCCAGTTCGAGCAGCTCCAGCAGTGCCCCTGCGGTATCGCCGGTGGTTCCACCGAGGCGCCGCCACATCAGTTGCCGCAACCCGCCGAAAACGGCCAGCGCCAGCACCACGATCCACCCACCCAGGGCCAGACAGAACAGTGCACAAGCCAACAGCACCCAACCGGCCGCAGCGCGGGGCAGATGCTCGGCCAGCGCCTGTCCCAGACCGCCTGGGCGCACGTAGGGTGTACTCAGGAACAGCCCGAGCATCGCCGCCCGCCCGATCAGCGGTGCCAGCAGCAACTGCGCCCCGGTACCCTGCTCAATCAGCACCCACAGGGCACAGAACTTCAGCAACAGCACCAGAATCAGGGTGACCACGGCAATCGGCCCGCTACGCGGATCTTTCATGATCTGCAGGGTGCGTTCGCGGTCGCCGAAACCGCCCAGCCAGGCGTCGGCACTGTCCGCCAGCCCATCGAGGTGCAAGGCACCGCTGAGCAGCACCCACAACGCCAGCAGCAACGCTGCATGTAGTGGCGCCGGGGCCCCCTGCAGCCAATGGCTGACCAGCCACAGCAACAGACCGAACAGCAACCCCACCAGCGGATAGCACAGCAGCGAGCGCCCCATGTCGGCTGCTGCGGGCATGCCCGGCAGGCGCACCGGCAAGCTGCTGAGAAATTGCAAGGCAATCCAGAACGGCAACATTTCAGCGCCCTTCGATCCAGTGGCCGTTATCACCCGGCACCAGCCGCATCAATGCAGCGTGGCCGACCTCTACCTGCAGCAACTGGGCCTTTGGCAAGCCACGGGCACGGGCCAGCAACAGCCGCATCACGCCGCCATGGGTGATCAGCAACACACGCTTGCCGGCATGCTCGAGGCTGAGCCGCTCGACAGCCGCCAATACACGCTCGGCAAACGCCGCCACCGGCTCGCCATTGGGCGGGGTAAACCCGTACGGGTCTGCCCAGAAGCGCCCCAGTGCATCCGCCTGGTGTTCCATGATCTGCGCCGCGCTGCGGCCTTCCCAATCACCGAAATGCAGCTCCTGCAGGGCCGGCTCAAGCTGCACCGGCAAGTTCAGGCGTGCACCCAGTTCATCGGCAAAACGTGCACACCGCTGCAGCGGCGAACTGACCAGCACCTGCCACGGGCCGGCTTCGGCCACGGCATCGCGCATCTGCGCCCAGCCTTTGTCGGTCAGGGCATCATCGAGGCTCCCACGCAAGCCGCCGTGCACTGTTTCACCATGGCGCAGCAGGTCGAGGATCATGCCGGGCGGTCCGCCACTGCTGCTTCGGCAAAGGTCGCCATCTGCCCGTGCAGGGCACAGGCCAGGCGCAACAACGGCACCGCCAGAGCCGCACCACTGCCCTCGCCCAGGCGCAGGCCCAAAGCCAGCAACGGTTCGGCCTGCAAGGCCGCCAGCACCGTCTTGTGCCCAGGCTCCGCGCCCTGGTGGGCGAACAGCAGCCAGGCCCGGCACTGCGGGTTCAGGCGCACCGCCAGCAGCGCGGCAACGCTGCAGATGAAACCGTCCACCAGCACCGCGATACCCGCCTGCGCGCAGCCCAGGTAGGCCCCCGCCAACGCGGCGATCTCGAAGCCGCCTACACAACCCAGCGCCTGCAATGGCGCTTCGGCGCGCAGGCGATGCAGGCGCAGCGCCCGCTCGATGACCTCGGCCTTGTGCCGCACACCGGCGTCATCCAGGCCGGTGCCCGGACCGCTCAGCTCGATGGCCGGGCAGCCCAGCAGCACGCTGGCCAGGGCTGCGGCGGCGGTGGTGTTGCCAATACCCATCTCGCCGCCAATAAACAGCTGTGCGCCCTGGTCGGCAGCGCGCAGGGCGCTGTCGCGGCCGGCTTGCAGTGCGGCCTGCAACTGGTCATCCGTCATCGCTGGCTGGCGGGCGAAGTTGGCCGTGCCGGCGCCCAGGCACAGATGGCGCACGCCAGGCAGCTGCAGATGCGGGTCGATGGTACCCAGGTCGACCACTTCCAGGCTGGCCTGAAGCTGGCGCGCCAGCACGCTGATTGCCGCGCCGCCGCCGACGAAGTTGCGCAGCATCTGTCCGGTCACCGCTTGCGGGTAGGCCGAGATGCCCTCTTCGACTACGCCGTGGTCGCCGGCAAACAGGCTGATGGCAAGCTGATCCAGGTTTGGCTTTTCACGCCCCTGCAGGCCAGCCAGCTGGATGGCCAGGCTTTCCAGCTGGCCGAGTGAACCGGCGGGTTTGGTCAACTGCTGCTGACGGGCGCGGGCCTGCTCCATGGCGGCGTTGTCGAGGGGTTGGCAGGCGTCACGCCACCAGGCTTGAGTCATAGTGCAGGTCCTTTGAGCATTAAAGGCAGGCCAGCCACCGTCAGCACCACGCGCTGGCAGCGTTCGGCGACGGCCTGGTGCAACCAGCCGGCCAGGTCGACATAGCGCCGGGTCAGCTCGCCCATGGGCACGACGCCCAGGCCGGTCTCGTTACTGACCAGGATGACTGTACCCGGCAACTGCTCCAGGCAGGCCAGCAGCGCATCACGCTCCTCGGCCAGGCGCTGGTCGTCTTCGAGCATCAGCAGGTTGGTCAGCCACAGGGTCAGGCAATCCACCAGCAGGCAGCGCCCTTCGGCCGCTTCAGCGCGCAGCACGGCAGCCAGGGCCAGGGGCTCTTCGATCAGGCCCCAGTCTGCGGGGCGGCGCTGACGATGCAATCGCACGCGGGCATTCATTTCACCGTCCAGCGGCTGGCTGGTGGCGATGTAGGTCACCGGCAGGCCACTGGCGCTGGCCAGCTGTTCGGCCAGGCGACTCTTGCCAGAGCGGGCACCGCCGAGGATCAGGTTGAGCATGTCAGGCGACCCCACAAAGCTGGCGCAGGCGCGCAGTGTCCAGGTGCTTTTCCACCAGGTCGGCCAGGCGTTCGATGTCGCGTTCGCGCAGGGCCTGGTAATCGATGCTCTGCACGTCCTCCAAGCCAGCCCAGCGCAGCAGCGCAGCGCACGACTGGCTACTTTCGAACAGGCCGTGCAGGTAGGTGGCAAGCACCTGGCCATCGGTACTGACGGCACCATCGCAACGGCCATCGGCCAACTGCACGGCAGGCTGCTCCAGTGCCGGCCCACTGGTGACGCCGGCGTGAATTTCATAACCGGCAACCGGGACGGCTTCAAGCGTCAGCGTGCCGGCAATGTTGCGCAGCTGCTTGTCGGCTTCGAGCACCGTGGCGTAATCGAACAGGCCAAGCCCGGGGCTCGAGCCGGCAGCACCTTCGAGACCGAGTGGGTCATGCACTTCGCGGCCAAGCATCTGCAGGCCGCCGCAGATTCCGATCAGCTTGCCTCCATAGCGCAGGTGCCGTGCGATGGCCTTGTCCCAGCCGCGTTCGCGTAGCTGCGCCAGGTCGCCGCGCACGCTTTTCGAGCCCGGCAGGATGATCAGGTCGGCAGCCGGGATCGCCTGGCCCGGGCCGATGAACTGCAGGTCCACCTGCGGGTGCAGGCGCAGCGGGTCGAAGTCGGTGTGGTTGCTGATGCGTGGCAGCACCGGGACGATTACCTTGAGCACGCGCCCGGCCTTGGCTCCCTGGCGTGCATCGATGCCGTCCTCGGCTTCCAGGTGCAGATCGCTGACATAGGGCAGCACACCCAGCACCGGTTTGCCGGTGCGCTGTTCCAGCCAGTCCAGCCCTGGCTGCAGCAAGGCAATGTCGCCACGGAAGCGGTTGATGACGAAGCCCTTGACCCGCGCCTGCTCGCTGGGCGACAGCAACTCCAGCGTGCCCACCAGGTGGGCAAACACGCCGCCGCGGTTGATGTCGGCGACCAGGATCACCGGGCAGTCCACCGCTTCGGCAAAGCCCATGTTGGCAATGTCGCCGGCTCGCAGGTTGATTTCCGCCGGCGAACCCGCGCCCTCGACCATGACCACCGGCCAGGCAGCGCTCAGGCGCTGGTGCGAAGCCAGCACCGCCTGCATGGCGACGGCCTTGTAGTCGTGATAGGCCACCGCGTTCATGCTGGTGACGGCGCGACCATGAATGATCACCTGGGCGCCGGTATCACTGTTGGGCTTGAGCAGCACCGGGTTCATGTCGGTGTGCGGTTGCAGCCGGCAGGCCTGGGCCTGTACTGCCTGAGCCCGGCCGATTTCCCCGCCATCTGCGGTCACCGCGCTGTTCAGGGCCATGTTCTGCGGCTTGAATGGCACCACGCCGACACCCTGGCGCAACAGCCAGCGGCACAGCGCAGTCACCAGCGTGCTCTTGCCTGCGTCGGAGGTGGTGCCTTGCACCATGAGGGTGGTCATGCCATTTCCTTCTGATAGGCCGCCAGGGCCTGGGCCAGGCGCAGTTCATCTGCTTCACAGGCAGGCAGCCCCAGGCGTAGCGCCGATGGCTGCTCGAACAGGCGTACCAGGATGCCACGGCGGGCGAGAAAATCGTGCAGTTGCGATGCGCGCTCGCAGCGCACGTACTGGAACAGCTCGCAACCGCCGCTGGGCGCCAGGCCGGCGCGCTCCAGCAGCACGGCCAGCCGCTGGCTGGCGGCGGCGCAGCGTTCAACCTGCATGCGTTGGCTGGCATGGTCGGCAAGGCTGGCCTGGGCCAGTACCCGGGTCGGGCCGTTGACAGTCCAAGGGCCGAGCAACTCGGCCAGGCGCAGCAGCAGGCTGCGTTCGGCGGCGACGAAGCCCAGGCGCACGCCGGCCAGGCCGAAGAACTTGCCGAACGAGCGCAACACGATAAGGCCCGGGCGCTCGGCATCGCCGACTACGCTGTCGGCCGGGGTGTTGTCCATGAACGCTTCGTCGACCAGCAGCCAGCCACCGCGGGCGGCCAGGCGCGCGTGCCACTGCAGCAGGCGTTCAGGCGGCACCCGGCAGCCGGTCGGGTTGTTCGGGTTGACCAGCACCAGCACGTCGAGGCTGTCCAGCGTCGCCTCGACCTTGGCTTCGTCCAGCTCCAGCAGTTGGTGCCCAGCCCGCTGCCAGGCGTACGGGTGCTCGGCATAGCACGGTGCGAGCACGCCCACACGACACGCTGTACGGAGCAACGGCAGGGCCTGGATCGCGGCCTGCGAACCGGCTACCGGCAGCAATTGGCGGGCGCCATAATAGGCGCGCGCAGCCTGCTCCAGGCCGTCCTCGGTTTCCGGCAGGCGAGCCCAGGCCTCCAGCGGAATCGGCGGGATCGGAAAAGACCACGGCGCAATGCCGCTGGACAGGTCCAGCCACTGTTCCCGGGCGATACCGTATTGCCGGACCGCACGCAGCAGGCGGCCACCATGTTCAAGCATTGATGTAAGCCCCCAGGCAGATCACCAGCAACCACAGCCACACACCGCGCTGCACCAGCCCCCAGCCACGCTCGATGGCCTCGGCATCGGCCATTGGCCCTTGCCCCAGGCGCGGTCGCTCATGCAGCTCACCGTGGTACACCGCCGCGCCCCCCAGTTCCACCCCCAGCGCGCCCGCACCAGCGGCCATCACCGGACCGGCGTTGGGGCTGTCCCACAGCGGGCCTTGCTGGCGCCAGCAGGCCAGGGCCAGGCGGGTCTTGCCAAGCAGCGCATAGGTCAGCGCTACCAGCCTGGCGGGGAGATAGTTGAGCACGTCGTCGACACGTGCCGCGCACCAGCCGAAGCGTTCGAAGCGTTCGTTGCGATAGCCCCACATGGCGTCGAGCGTGTTGCTCAGGCGATACAGCACCACGCCCGGCGCGCCGGCCACGACGAACCAGAACAGTGCGGCGAACACTGCATCACTACCATTTTCCAGCACCGACTCGGTGGCCGCCCGGGCCACGGCGGGCTCGTCCAGCTCGCGGGTTTCGCGGCTGACCAGGAAACCCACGCGGCGCCGCGCCTCTTCCAGATCGCCCTGGCGCAAGGCATTGGCGACGGGCAACACGTGCTCGCCCAGGCTGCGCAGGCCGACGGCGCAGTACAGCGCCAGCACGTCGACCAGCCAGCCGATGTACGGCAACCAGGACAGGATCAGGGCCACCAGGGTCAACGGAACCACCGCCAGGAACCACGCGCTCACACCGTGGCTGCGCCAGCCGCGCCCACCGGCATTCAGGCGGCGCTCGAGGTTGCCGGCCAGGTTGCCAAAAGCCACCAGCGGGTGGCGCCGCTGCGGTTCACCCAGCAGGGCATCCAGCGCCACCCCGGCCACGGTCAGCAAGGCCACGCTCATTGGCGCTCTCCCCATTGGTTCTCGAACAGCATTTCGCTCAAGGGCCGTTCCTCAGCCCAGTTTTCCAGCACCAGCATTGGTGCCGGGTAGAACTCGGTGACCGGGCCCAGGCACAGTATCGCGACCGGCTTGGCTCCAGCCGGCATGCCCAGCAGCGTGGCCAAGGCCTGCGGGTCGAACAGCGACACCCAGCCCAGGCCCAGCCCTTCGCAACGGGCCGCCAGCCACAGGTTCTGAATAGCGCAGGCCAGCGAGGCCAGGTCCATTTCCGGCAGCGTGCGGCGGCCAAAGATATGGGGTTCGCGGTTGTCCATCAGCGCGGCCACCAGCAATTCGGCGCAGTCGTTGATACCTTCCACCTTCAGCTTCATGAAGGCGTCGGAGCGTTCGCCCAGGGCCTCGGCAGTGCGCACCCGTTCGGCTTCCACCAGCGCCTGGATCTGCGCGCGCAGGTCAGGCCGGCTGATACGAATGAATCGCCAGGGTTGCATCAGGCCGACGCTGGGCGCCTGGTGCGCAGCAGCCAGCAGGCGGCCGAGCAGCTCCGGAGCCACCTCGCCAGCGGCGAAATGGCGCATGTCCCGGCGCTCGCCGATGGCGCGGTAGATCGCGGCGCGCTCGGCATCGCTGTAGGCGTGTTTGCTCATGGTCGCAACAGCGCCACCACCGCATCCGGATTGGAGGGAAAGTAGAAATGCACGTAGGAAGCCGTCAGCCGCCCCAGGCGGTACACCGCTTCGTTGCCACGCCCACCGTTGGGGCTCAGGCCACGGGCAATCGGCTCCAGCGCGGTAGTGGTCAACGAGTGGTGATAGGTGTGCCCACGCAAGGTGCCCTCCGGCAGCTCCACGACCTGCAACGCCAAGGCTGCCAGGCGCTTTTGCAGGGTCGCCTCGCCTGGCAGCAGGCCGAGCAGCTCGGCCCGCGCGCCGGCTACGTCGGTCAAGGCATCGAGCAGGTACAGCATGCCGCCGCACTCGGCCAGCAAGGGCTTGCCCTGGGCGTGATGAGCCCGGATCGCTTCGTTCATCGGCGCATTGGCGGCGAGGGCGTGGTGGTGCAGCTCAGGATAGCCACCGGGCAGGTACAGGCTATCCACCGCTGGCAATGCGCGGTCATGCAATGGCGAGAAGAACTCCAGGTGCGCGCCAAGCGTGCGCAACAGGTCAAGATTGGCACCATAGATGAAGGCGAACGCCTCGTCCCGTGCCACGCCGATACGCACACCGGCCAGCGGCGTGGCGCGGGGTTGTGGTACAGGCTCGGCAAACGCCACCGGCGGTGGCAAGGCGGCGTCGCAGCTCGCACCGAGTGCCTCGGCGGCGGCGTCCAGGCGTGCATCCAGGTCGTTCAGTTCGCTGGCCTGCACCAGCCCCAGGTGACGGCTGGGCAGCTCGATGCCGCGCTCGCGGGACAAACCACCATACCAGCGCAGCCCTTCGCTCAGGCTACCTTCCAGCAGTTGAGCATGGCGCAGGCTGCCCACCCGGTTGGCCAGCACGCCGGCGAACGGCAGGTCGGGCTGGTAGCGCGCCAGGCCCAGGGCCAGGGCACCGAAGGTCTGCGCCATGGCCGTGCCGTCGATCACCGCCAGTACCGGTACACCGAAATGGCGGGCCAGGTCGGCGCTGGACGGGGTACCGTCGAACAACCCCATTACCCCTTCGATCAGGATCAGGTCGGCCTCGCCGGCAGCGTCCCAGAGCAAACGGCGGCTTTCCTCGACGCCGATCATCCACAGGTCGAGCTGGTACACCGGCGCACCACTGGCCCGTTCGAGGATCATCGGGTCGAGAAAGTCAGGCCCGCACTTGAACACCCGCACCTTGCGCCCGCGGTTGCGGTGCAGGCGGGCCAGGGCGGCGGTAACGGTGGTCTTGCCTTGGCCGGAGGCCGGTGCCGCGATCAATACGGCGGGGCAATGACGGGGCTGGCTCACAGTTCGACGCCCTTCTGTGCACGGATACCGGCCTGGAACGCATGCTTGAGCATGCCCATCTCGGTCACGGTGTCGGCCAGCTCGATCATTTCAGGTTTGGCGGCGCGGCCCGTGACGATCACATGCTGCATCGGTGGGCGCGCCTGGATGTCGGACAGCACCTGGTCAAGGTCGAGGTAGCCATGCTTGAGGGCGATGTTCAGCTCATCCAGCACCACGAACTGGACGCCCGGGTCCTGCAGCAACTGGCGCGACACGGCCCAGGCCGCTTGTGCGGCGGCAATGTCGCGCTGGCGGTCCTGGGTTTCCCAGGTAAAGCCCTCGCCCATCACGTGGTAGCGCACCTGCTCCGGAAAGCGACGGAAGAACAGCTCTTCGCCGGTGCTGTTGCGGCCCTTGATGAACTGCACCACACCGCACTGCATGCCATGCCCCAGGGCGCGCGCGAGCATGCCAAAGGCCGAGCTGCTCTTGCCCTTGCCATTGCCGGTCAGCACCAGCAGCAGGCCGCATTCGTTGGGGGAATTTGCGATGCGTTCGTCGATGATCGCTTTCTTGCGCTGCATGCGCGCCAAGTGACGTTCGTCGCGTTCGGTGGACTCGCTCATCAGGTTCTCCGCTGGCTGGCGCCACGGCAACGCGCGACGACAGGTAATAGGCGGGCAGACGGAGAACGCGCAGAGGCCATGGCCGCGAGCCACGGTGCACCGCGCATCACCCTCCGTGATGCCGTTGGCAGTATCAGGCCGGTCTCCGGGCTTGTGAGCGGGCGTTCGCCCAAACCTGCGCGCCTTCCCGGGCGCTGGCACCCAGTGGCCCTGCGCGGCCGCGTCTCACCTACCGTTGCGGGGGCAGCGCCGGAATCGCACCTTGCTGGCGCCCACCGGCTTCCCAGTTTCACCCTGCCCAGACAGCGCTGGCAGGACACCTGAAACACGCGCGAAGGTTAGAGGGTTGCACCGGGAGCGTCAATCGAAGCGGGCGCCTTTGCTGCCGAACGAGGCCTTGCGCTAAAACACGGGGAAGAACCGCTGTGCCAGCGCCGGTGTCCTGAAGCGCTCGCGATACCGCTGGGCATCGAATGCTTCGCCGGTTCGCAGGTCGTGGACCACGCCCGATGCGGGCCTGGTCGTACGGCTGAGCGTTACCAGGATGAAGTGATAGTCGGCACCATACACCTGCTCAAGCTTGTCGACGCGAAAATACTGGCCCGGCAGGAACAGCGTTTCAGCTTCATCCCAGTACAGGGAAAACGGGCTGATCGGCGTACCGCCACCATAGCGACCGGCAGGGAGCTGAAAGATCACCGAACTGTCGTCGAATGTTCTCGCCACGCTCGCAGCCTGCTGGCTGGCAGTACGGGTGGCAAATTCGACACCTATATAAGGGTTTTCGGTAAATGCAGTGAGATCGGTGGTGATCAGCGCATCCCCGACCCGCAACTGGCCGCTACGGTATAGCCCGGCTCCGGTACCACGCGTGGCATGGCCACCACGATACAATGTCACCGCATTGCTTTCCGGCAGCCGCTGCAGCGAGTCGGCCAGGTTGGCGATGTAGCTGTCCTCATCGCCATAACGGTATTGCCCATGGCGAAACACATCGTTCACTTGCGACTCGTCGCTGGTGTAGTACTCGATCAGCGAGTTGAAGTATTGCCGGCCGTGGCGATAGGAATACTCGGGCGCGCCGTTGACCATGACACAGTCCAGGCCATGTTCATCCAGGTCGGGGACACGCTCCGGCTCGAGGGCAGGAATCGGCCACGACTCCAGCAACGCCTTCTGCCGCCTCAAGGCGTTTGCCGCCAGCCGCTTGCTGCGCAGCCCATCAAGGCGCGTATAAGTATCCCAGAATGCAGAATTGACATCTGCCACCCCCTCGATCGGAGGCGGGTTGCCCCCTGTCAACCGCGGTGGGACCAGCAACTCCCATTCGCCATTCGCGTTCAGCCGCACGGGATGCAGGGGGCCAAATGCGTAAGGGTTGTCAGCCGGCACAATCAACCAGCAGCCCAGGTCGTGGCTATAGCGTACGCGGTAAGACAGACCGTTCAGCGAGATCCAGCAACTGCCATTGCTTTGCACCAGCACGCCTTGCAGGCGCCCCGCCTCGCCCACGTCTCCGGACAGCAGGCCATTGCTTTCCAGCCCTTCTACCGGCAGCGTTGCCGACCCCTGCACTTGCCAATCCGCGAGCGATGCCCCTGATTCATGCTCGGGCACCTCATAGGTGAGCGAATCGAAGCTGGTCTGGAAACCAAGGTCGGCCAGGCCCAAGGCAGCCAGCAGGGTGTCGATCATGGCCGCTCGCAACTCAGCCTTGCGCGTCTGCGCGTCCGGCTCGTACACCGCCGCATCCACTTCCAGCGCAAGCTTGCCGACTGTCACTCCCAGCATGATCCACAGCAAGGGACGCCCCAATGGCGCAAAACTGCCAAAAACCTTCAGGAAGGCAGCCAGGTAACCTTGCCACAGGGCCTTGCGCAACTCGGCATTGCCGACCATCAATGTCGCCTGTTGCTGCATCTCGGCAGACGCCAGGCTCGCCAGGTAAGCGAAGAATTCCTGATTGAGCGGCCGTTTGATAACGTCGAGCAGCGTGAGCGCCGCCTGTTCCGTTTGGCTATCGGCTATGGCGCGCAGGTGCGCGGCGGCGGTCCTGTTGCTATCTGGATCGTGTATCCGGCTGGCGTCGATGAACAGTTGCAAGCGTTGCGATACCTGGAGTTCAGCCCGCAGCCACTGCGCCATGGCTTGTGCCGACTCAAATGCTCTCAGCGCTTCCTCGGCCCATGGCAGGTACAGGATTACCCGGCCGTCCTCGGCGTGCAGGCTGTAAAGGCAGCCGCGGTCATCCTGATGCAACGCGTAGCGGCAAACCTGCAGGGGGCTGCGGCGGCTGTCACGTGCCAGCATGGCCGGGGTGGGCAAGCCATCGACTGGCAGGTCATCGGCCACCATGGCCCGCAATCGCGAATGGTCCAGCCCGCCGATGCGCCCGACACGCAATGCACTGGCGGCCTGCCCCAGCAGATTGACCTTGGCCAAAGTCCGAAAATGCCGGCCATGCTTCTCCCAAAACGCCGTGATGCGCTGGCGATAGAAGGCGGCAAAGTCCAGCGCCCACAAGTCGTCATGCACATCGCTAGGCAGCATCGGCACTTCGTTACGTTCGTCGAACGTTGGGGCATGCGCGCCCTGCCGGTAGAAACCGCCGTAGGTGTTCAACTCGTCACTGGCTTCCTGGAAGCCAGAGTCGAAACGCTCGATGACCAGTTCCGGCAGCCGCAACGATTTGCTTGGCGGCCCGGCATGCTGCCAGCCAGTGAAACTGCGTGGGCTGCTGACGCTGGTACCCTCGAACTGATGCCACCACACGAAACGCGGGTCCATCGCCCTGCCGGTGCGCCTGAGCAGTATGCCAGCAGCCTTCTCGGCGGCCAGTGCGGAGGGATCGGGATAGTCACGGATGACTTCGTCCACCAGTTGCACCAGTGGATGGGCTGCGTCAGCCGCATCCAGGCCACGTTCGACTCTTTGCAAAACAGTACTCATCATCACTCCAGGTTTACTTGATCCTGTAGCGATGCTGACCTGTGCTGCCACTGTCGGGTGGTAGCGGCATAGCCCCTGAGGCCAGACAGGTCAAACCGTGGAGCGTGCGGGAACAGTCAGGGATTCTGCGCCAGATGCCCGGCGGGGATCACCCGCTTGGCCTGCAGGTAGGCCTTGGCCCAGTAACTGTTGGACAGGTAGTCCAGGCGTACCGTGCCGCCCGTGGATGGTGCATGCACGAAACGACCCTCCCCGACATAGATACCGGCATGGCTGACTTGCGAACCGCCACCAGTGGCAAAGAACACCAGGTCACCGGACTGCAGCGACCCGACATCCACTGTCGGCGCCCGCATCACAATCATCTCCCGAGTCGAACGGGGCAAGCTGATACCAGCCGCATCCCGGTACACATACTTGATCAAGCCACTGCAGTCGAAGCCGGAATCCGGGGTATTGCCCCCCCAGCGATAAGGCGTGCCCACCAACCCGATGGCGCGCATCAACACGTCATCGGCAATCGGCGACGGGCTGGGCTGGCTGTAGGTGACCTGCGGCTGTACCACAGGGGCCGGCGCTGGCGCGCGGCTGGAGCATGCAGCCAGCAAGGCTGCCAGGGAAATCAATGCGAAGCGCGCCAGTCTTACCATGGCCAGAACATCCTGTCTGAGGTCGCGGGGCCGCAGCCGAAAAGAGTTGAGAATTTAGATTAGACGCTTTCTATAAATGCGCACGGCGGCGAGCTTTTTTCAAAGCATCGCCGCCGTGGCAAGGTACATCATTCTGCTATCAGTTGCGCGCGATATTGGTCGGCGCCATGGCCAAGGCCCGCTTGGCTTCGATGAAGGTCTTGCTCCAGTAGCTGTCGCCGAGGCTGTCGATGCGCACGCCACCGCTGCGGCGGCTGCTGGAGTGGATGAACTGGTTGTCACCCAGGTAGATGCCAGCGTGGCTGACGCGGCCGCGGCCGTTGGTGCTGAAGAACAGCAGGTCGCCAGGCTTGAGCTTGTTGCGGGCCACTTTCGGGGCATCGACGTTGATCATTTCACGCGTCGAACGCGGCAGGGTCACGCCCGCTTCTTCGCGGAACAGGTAGCCGATGAAACCACTGCAGTCGAAACCGGACTTCTCCGAGGTGCCGCCGAAACGGTAGCGGGTGCCGATCAGCGACATGCCACGCTCGAGAATGCTGTCAGCCAAGGCTGGCAACTGGTAAGGCTTGCTGCTGGAGAAGGCCTCCAGGTCATCTTCGGTGGCCAGCTCTTGCGGCTCGCCGAACACCGACGAGGACGAGGCTTTGGCCTTGAACGCCGATTCTGCGGCGATCGGGCTGTGATCCTGGGGCTGCTGCTCGGAATGAGAAGCCGGGCCATGGGCCGCGCAGCCAAAAAGCAGGGTCACGAGTGCGAGTGGCACGAGGGGTGCGAAGCGCTTGAGCATGGGCACGACCGTGTCTGTAATCCTTTAGAAGGGTGAAACTATGCCCTCTATCATGGCCATTTGCAAATTTTATCGAAAAAGATGTGACTTTTTTGTTTTGCCGCTCTGGCCCAGCGTTTTCGGCACTTACCAGCCGAGGGTTTCCTTTAGGAACGGGATGGTGAGCTTGCGCTGTGCCTGCAACGAGGCCTGGTCGAGGCGTTCGAGCAGGTCGAACAGGGCACTCATGCTGCGTGCACCGCGGGTAAGGATGAAATGGCCGACTTCGTCGGTCAGGTGCAGGCCACGGCGCGAAGCACGCAATTGCAGAGCGCGCAGCTTGTCTTCGTCGGACAGGCCACGCATCTGGAACACCAGGGCCAGGGTCAGCCGCGATTTCAGGTCCGGCAGCTTGACCGGCAGTTCGCGCGGCGACGCAGAGGCCGCCAGCAGCAGCCGCCGGCCGCTGTCACGCAGGCGGTTGAACAGGTGGAACATGGCCTCTTCCCAGTCGGCCTTGCCAGCGATCACGTGCAGATCGTCGATGCACACCAGCTCGTACTGGGCCAGGTAATCGAGCAGCTCGACGCCACGGTCGAGCAATTGCGCCAGCGGCAGGTACACGGCAGGCTCGCCGCGTTGCTGGAAGCGGTGGGTGGCCGCCTGCAGCAAGTGGCTACGGCCAACACCCTGCTTGCCCCATAGATAGATAAGGCTTTCGGTCCAGCCGGCGTCGGCTTCGCATAGCCGCTCGACGTAGCCCAACGCCGCAGCATTGGCGCCCGGATAGTAGTTGATGAAGGTGGCGTCATCGCGCAGGCGCACACCCAGGGGCAACTGGATCGGTGGTTTCATGCTCGCGGGCGGTCGCAGGACCGCAGGGGGGCCTTTGGTGAACAATCTGCAAAGTCTATACCCGCAGCGCGGGGCGCACAATCACGGCAGCGGATAGCACAAGTAAAATCAAGGAGTTGCGTCCCAAACAGGTTCCGCGCGCCGTGGCGCGGCCTGGCATCACAGCTCCGGGTCGACGCCCCCGGCATACATGTCCGATTCCTTGTACAGGTCGTGCACATGCCGCAGCAATACCATGATCACCGCCGCCACCGGCAGCGCCAGCAACACACCGGTAAAGCCGAACAGCTCACCGCCGGCCAGGATGGCGAAGATCACCGCCACCGGGTGCAGGCCTATGCGGTCTCCCACCAGCAAAGGCGTCAGTACCATGCCTTCCAGCGCCTGGCCAACCATGAACACCGCGACGATGCCCAGCATCGGGTACAAGTCGCCACCGAACTGGAACAGGCCAGCCACCAGGGCCGCGCCGATACCGATGACAAACCCCATGTACGGCACGATGGCCGCCAGCCCCGCGAGCATGCCGATCAGCAGCCCCAGCTCCAGCCCCACCAGCATCAGCCCGGCCGAATAGATGACGCCCAGGGCCACCATCACCATCAACTGCCCGCGGACGAAAGCACCCAGCACTTCATGGCACTCCCCGGCCAGGCCCATCGCTTGCGCCTCGCGCTGGCGCGGCAGCAGGCTGCGCAGCTTGGCCATCATCAGGTCCCAGTCACGCAGCAGATAGAAGCCCACCACCGGGATCAGCACCATGTTGGCCAACCAGGCCATCAGCGCCAGGCCCGAGGCGGTGGCATGCGACAGCAGCATGCCGACCAGGTCGGTGGTCTGGCTCATGTGGCTGCCGATGGCGGCCTTGATCCGGTCGAATTTCCAGAAGCCGTCAGCCAGACCCAGGCGGCTCTGCACCCAGGGCAACGCCATGTGTTCAAGCCAGTCGAGCATCTGTGGCGCCAGCTCGTAGAGACGCAACAGCTGCTTGGCCAGCAGTGGCACCAGCACCAGCAGCAGGGCCAGCAGCAGCAGGGTGAACAAGCCGAACACCGCGATCACGCCCCAGGTGCGCGACAGCCCCAGGCGCTCGAGGCGATCGACCAGCGGGTCGGCCAGGTAAGCCAGCAGAATGCCGACCAGAAACGGGGTGAGGATGTTGTGCAGGCTATAAAGCAGCACAGCGACCAGCAAGGCAACGCCCAGCCAGATCCAACGACGTACGTCGGTCATGCTGTGTGCCTCCCCTTACCAGCGAAAACGCAGGCCGTTGAACGGCGTGGCCGCAGGCTGGGCCGGCGTGAACGGTGGCACGCCCGGCGCCCCTGCCGCAACTGGCGGGGCCGGCAACGCCGACGCCTGCTCGGCCGGTACTTCCTGCAGCCTGGCCAGACCAAGCTGGGCCCGCAGCTGTTCACGGCTGGCGGTCAGCGCATAGGTCAGGGTGCTGCCCTCGACCATTTGCAGGCGCGGGCCGTAAGGTTCGAGCACGCGGGCCAGCTCGGCGTAGCGCTGCAGGTTCATGCCCTGCACTTGCACCTGCAACTGGCTGCTGGCGCCGGGGCGCGTGACGTAGCGCGGCGCCAGACGGACGCTGACCGCCTGCATCACGGCGTCCGCCAAGGCTGCCGGGTCGGCCCCCTCGGCAGTGCCTTGCTCACGCTGGTCACCCAGCCACAGCTGCCACTTGCCTTGCCACTTGCCGTCGGCTTCGCGGGCGTGCACCGCCAGCAGCGCATCGGCACCGTAGCGTTCGGAGGCTTCACGCAGCGGCGCCGGGTTGCTGCTTTCGATCTGCCCGGGGTTGGCCACCAGTTGCTCCTGCAGGTCGGCCAGCGGCAGGCGCAGCGGCAGGCCACGGTGCTGGGCTGCGCGGCGCAGCGGTTGGGCGCTGGCCTGGCCATCGCCGACCAGGCTGCTGCCTTCGGCGCTGTCGTTCAGCCACCAACCGAGGATCGACGGGCGGTTGCTGCCCCACAAGGCCAGGCCGGCCTTGCGCAGGGCCCGCTCGGTACTGCCGGGGTCGAATTCGACCAGCACCGACTCGGGTGGCCCGGCCTCGCTGCCCACCTGGTTGATGATTTGCTGTGGGTCCTTGCGCAGCTCGGCCAACGCCGGGTTCTGCGCCGCCTTGGGGTCGCCGGTCAGACGCAGCACCAGGGTGTCGAGCGCTTTGGCGGTAGCCGCGGCGCGGGCTTCGGCGCCCGGCCCGGACACCGCTTCGCGCACCTGGTAAAGGCCGGAGACATTTTCAGCCTGGACGGTGGCGGAGATCAGGGCCAGGCAACCGGCTGCCAGAATATTGAACAAACGCATGGAGGATTCCTGTCCAGTCGAGCTTCAAGCCGTAAGCTTCAAGCGGCAAGAAAAAGCAGGCCGAGCGCCAGACTGCCTTGCGAAGCAGCTTGCAGCTCGTTGCTTGCAGCTTATACACATGCAACCGCATCAACCACCCCAAGGCTTTTTTCAACAATTACCGCCCTGCCCGTCGGCCTGAGGATGGCCGCTGCACGGCAACCCTGATAAAATCGCGCGCCTTCACAGACCACTGACGTTTCAGGCAGCCGCCGCTTACCAGCCGGCCTTGGCCGTCATGGTCGTTTTTTAGAATCCCTCCCTCCTAAAGGCCTGGATCAATGAGCAAGCAACCCTCCCTGAGCTACAAGGACGCCGGTGTAGACATCGACGCCGGCGAAGCACTGGTCGAACGCATCAAGGGCGTGGCAAAACGCACCGCACGCCCTGAAGTCATGGGTGGCCTGGGCGGCTTCGGCGCCCTCTGCGAGATCCCGGCCGGCTACAAGCAACCGGTGCTGGTGTCCGGCACCGACGGCGTCGGCACCAAGCTGCGCCTTGCACTGAACCTGAACAAGCACGACAGCATCGGCCAGGACCTGGTCGCCATGTGCGTCAACGACCTGGTGGTGTGCGGCGCCGAGCCGCTGTTCTTCCTCGACTACTACGCCACCGGCAAGCTCAACGTCGATGTGGCGGCCACCGTGGTCACCGGCATCGGCGCCGGTTGCGAGCTGGCCGGCTGCTCGCTGGTCGGTGGTGAAACCGCCGAGATGCCGGGCATGTACGAAGGCGAAGACTATGACCTGGCCGGTTTCTGCGTCGGCGTCGTGGAAAAGGCCGAGATCATTGACGGTTCCAAGGTCGCCACTGGCGACGCGCTGATCGCCCTGCCCTCCTCGGGCCCGCACTCCAACGGCTATTCGCTGATCCGCAAGATCCTCGAAGTGTCGGCCACCGACATCGAGAACACCCAGCTGGACGGCAAGCCGCTGGCTGACCTGCTGATGGCGCCGACCCGCATCTACGTCAAGCCGCTGCTGCAACTGATCAAGAACACCGGCGCGGTCAAGGCCATGGCCCACATCACCGGTGGCGGCCTGCTGGACAACATTCCTCGCGTACTGCCGGCCAACGCCCAGGCGGTGATCGACGTGGCCAGCTGGCAGCGCCCGGCGGTGTTCGACTTCCTGCAGGAAAAGGGCAACGTCGACGAGCATGAAATGCACCGCGTGCTGAACTGCGGTGTCGGCATGGTCATCTGCGTGGCCCAGGACCAGGTAGAAGCCGCCCTGAACGAACTGCGCGCCGCCGGTGAGCAGCCATGGGTGATCGGCCACATCGCCGAAGCCGCCGAGGGCGCTGCCCAGGTCGAGCTGCAGAACCTCAAGGCACACTGATGCCAAGCAAGACCTGCAATGTAGTGGTACTGCTGTCGGGCTCCGGCAGCAACCTGCAAGCCCTGATCGACAGCTGCCAAGGCGCCGACAGCCCGGTGTGTATCCGTGCGGTGGTTTCCAACCGCGCTGACGCCTACGGCTTGCAACGCGCCGCGGCGGCCGGCATCGACAGCGTGGTACTCGAGCACACCCAGTTCGACAGCCGTGAAGCCTTCGATGCCGCGCTGATGGCGCGCATCGACGATTTTGCTCCGGACCTGGTGGTACTGGCCGGCTTCATGCGCATCCTCAGTGGCCAATTCGTACGCCACTACCAGGGCCGCCTGCTCAACATCCATCCGTCGCTGCTGCCCAAGTACAAGGGCCTGCATACCCACCGGCGGGCATTGGAGGCAGGCGACGCCGAGCATGGCTGCAGCGTACACTTCGTGACAGAGGAACTCGATGGCGGCCCATTGGTCGTACAGGCTGTAGTGCCGGTGGCGTCTGACGACACCGTCGAAAGCCTGGCCCAGCGGGTTCACCGTCAGGAACACCTGATCTACCCGCTGGCAGTGCGCTGGTACGCTGAGGGGCGCTTGCGCCTCGGCGAACAGGGCGCATTACTGGATGGCCAACCCCTGGCGGCCAGCGGTCACCTGATTCGATCCTAGGAGAATTTATGCGTCGCGCCCTGCTCTTGGCTCTCGCCGTGCTCGCCCTGCCCCTCCAGGCAGCTGATCTGAAGCCTTTCTCGGCCAGCTACACCGCCGACTGGAAACAGCTGCCCATGAGCGGCACCGCCGAGCGCAGCCTGGTCAAGAATGCCAACGGTACCTGGGACCTTAACTTCAAGGCTTCCATGATGATTGCCAGCCTGACCGAGCAAAGCACCCTGCGCATGGACAACGATACCCTGCTGCCGCAGCAGTATCACTTCGAGCGCGGCGGCCTGGGCAAGGCCAAGAAGGTCGACCTGAACTTCGACTGGAACGCCAAGAAGGTCACCGGCAGCGATCGTGGCGATGCCATCAACCTGCCGCTGAACCGTGGCGTGCTCGACAAGTCGTCCTACCAGCTGGCCCTGCAGCATGACGTGGCCGCCGGCAAGAAGAGCATGACCTACCAGGTGGTCGACGGTGACGAGATCGACACCTACGACTTCCGCGTGCTGGGTACCGAAAAGGTCACCACCAAGACCGGCCAGGTGGATGCGGTGAAGGTCGAGCGTGTACGCGACCCAAGCCAGAGCAAGCGCATCACCGAGCTGTGGTTTGCCAAGAACTGGGACTACCTGCTGGTGCAACTGCGTCAGGTCGAGACCGACGGCAAGGAGTACGTGATCGTGCTGCAGGATGGCACGGTCGACGGCAAACCGGTGAAGGGTAACTGATCCGCGCTGCCCGCAGCACCCGAAGCCCTGCCTTGTGCGGGGCTTTTTTTGCCTGGTAGACCGTGGGCCGGTACAGGCAACACGTATCCCATTTCATGAAACTTGTTTCATGGCTGTTTTATTTACTTAGCCTGCTAACAAACTCTATAAAGAGGGTGTGCGACAGAGTGTCGCAGCCAACTCAAGAAGTGGAGTTTAACGATGACAGTCCAAGTAACCGAACGCGACGAATCGAAAATGTCCCACGAAGGCCTGGCCGCTGGCGTGCGGATCTGGGATGTGCACCAACAAGGCCAGCTGGTGGGCATGTTCCACAATGAACACGAAGCACACCAGTACCGGGCCGAGCTGGAAAACCTGGAAAACCAGCGCACCACGCAATGAATCCGCTACCCATGAAAAACCCCGCCAAGGCGGGGTTTTTGCTGTTTACCACATCAGGTCGTCGGGGATCTTGTACGCCGCATACGGGTCATCCTCGTCCGCTTCCTCGACATGGGTGTTGAGCAGCAGGATACGGCTGGGGTCGCGCTCCTGGATCTTCACCGCCGCTTCGCGGGGGATGACCTCGTAACCACCGGCAAATGACACCACGGCCAGCGCACCGTTGCTCAGCTTGGTGCGCATCAGGGCGTTGACGGCAATACGCTTGACCTTCTTGTCGTCGACGAAATTGTAGTAGTCCTCGGTGTTCAGTTTGGGCAGCCGGGTGGCTTCGATCAGTTGCTTGATCTGCGCGGCACGGGCCTTCTGCTCGGCTTTTTCCTGCTGCTGGCGGTTCAGTTCCTGGTCACGCCTGGCTTTCTCGGCCATGGCTTCCTTGGCCAGGCGCTGCTGGCTGTCGTCCACCTCGACCTGGCCTTTGTGCTCCAGGCGTTTCTGTTTCTTCTCGGCCTTGTTGGCCTGGGAAACCTGTTTCTGGTTGACCAGACCGGCTTTGAGCAATTGGTCGCGAAGGGAAAGGCTCATGAATGTTCACTCACTTATGCAACAGCTCAGCCGCAGCTGGGCAGGTTCTTTTCCTGACGTTTGGCTTCACCCCAAAGGGCGTCCAGCTCGTCAAGGTTACAATCCTCGATGGGGCGCCCACTGTCGCGCAAGGCCTGTTCGATGAAGCGAAAACGCTGTTCGAACTTGCGGTTGGCGCGGCGCAGGGCGTGTTCCGGGTCGTGCTTGAGGTGGCGGGCCAGATTGACCGTGGCGAACAGCAGGTCGCCGATTTCATCTTCGAGCGCATTGGCATCGCCGTCGGCCATGGCCTGCAGCACTTCGTCCAGTTCCTCGCGGACCTTGTCCAGCACCGGCAATGCCTCAGGCCAGTCGAAACCGACGGTGGCCGCGCGCTTTTGCAGTTTGGCGGCACGCGACAATGCCGGCAAATTCGCCGGTACGTCGTCAAGCAGCGACAACTGCTCGGGCTGGTTTTTTTCCGCGCGCTCCTCGGCCTTGATTTCTTCCCAGCGTGACTTGACCTGGGCCTCGGTCAGGCTTGGCGTGTCTACCGGCGCATACAACTCACCAGTAGGGAACACATGCGGGTGGCGGCGAATGAGCTTGCGGGTAATGCTGTCGACCACGCCATCGAACTCGAAGCGCCCCTCTTCGCGGGCCAGCTGGCTGTAGTAGACCACTTGGAACAGCAGGTCGCCCAGCTCGCCTTGCAGGTGCTCGAAATCGCCGCGCTCGATGGTATCGGCGACCTCGTAGGCCTCTTCGATGGTATGCGGGACGATACTCGCGTAGTTCTGCTGCAGGTCCCATGGGCAGCCGTACTGCGGGTCGCGCAGGCGGGCCATGAGGTGCAGCAGGTCGTCAAGGGTGTAGGTCATCTGAGCAGGAGTCCTTCGGTGGTGGCTGCTTCGCGGTTCAACCCACCCCGCGAAGCAGGCGCCGCAGTGTCAAGGCGTACGATTACGCCGCGTCTCGATGATGTTCGGCAACTGCGAGATCCGCCCCAGCAGGCGCCCCAACGCGTCCAGGCCGGGAATCTCGATGGTCAATGACATCAGCGCGGTGTTGTCTTCCTTGTTCGAGCGGGTATTCACCGCCAGCACGTTGATTTTCTCGTTCAGCAGCACCTGCGACACGTCGCGCAACAGACCCGGGCGGTCGTAGGCACGGATGACGATGTCGACCGGGTAGGTCTGCACCGGAATCGGCCCCCAGCTGACCTGGATCATGCGCTCGGGCTCCTTGCCTGCCAACTGCAGCACCGAGGCACAGTCCTGACGGTGGATGCTGACGCCGCGGCCTTGGGTGATGTAGCCGACGATGGCGTCGCCCGGCAACGGCTGGCAGCAGCCGGCCATCTGCGTCAACAGGTTACCGACACCCTGGATCTGAATGTCGCCACGCTTGCCGCTCCGTGGCCCGGTTGGCTTGCGCGGCACCAGTTCGATCTGCTCGATGCGCTCAGGCTCCAACAGTTGCTGGGCCGCGTTGACCAGATGAGCCAGGCGCAGGTCGCCTGCGCCAAGCGAGGCGAACATGTCTTCGGCGGTCTTGACGTTGGTCTTTTCGGCCAGGCGCTCGAAGTCCACCTGAGGCAGGCCCAGGCGGCTGAGCTCGCGCTCGAGCAAGGTCTTGCCGGCAGCGACGTTCTGGTCGCGCGCCTGCAGCTTGAACCAGTGCACGATCTTGGCCCGCGCGCGCGAGGTGGTGACATAGCCCAGGTTGGAGTTCAACCAGTCACGGCTGGGGTTGCCGTGCTTGCTGGTGATGATCTCGACCTGTTCGCCAGTCTGCAGGCTGTAGTTGAGCGGCACGATGCGCCCGTTGATCTTGGCGCCGCGGCAGTTGTGACCGATCTCGGTGTGCACGCGGTAGGCGAAGTCCAGCGGGGTAGCCCCCTTGGGCAGGTCGATGGCGTGGCCGTCCGGGGTGAACACGTAGACCCGGTCCGGCTCGATATCGACCCGCAACTGCTCGGCCAGGCCCCCGATGTCACCCAGTTCTTCGTGCCATTCCAGCACCTGGCGCAGCCAGGAGATCTTTTCTTCGTAATGGTTGGAGCTGGACTTGACGTCGGTGCCCTTGTAGCGCCAGTGGGCGCAAACCCCGAGTTCGGCTTCCTCGTGCATGCCGTGGGTACGGATCTGCACCTCCAGCACCTTGCCCTCGGGGCCGATCACCGCGGTGTGCAGCGAGCGGTAGCCGTTTTCCTTGGGGTTGGCGATGTAGTCGTCGAACTCCTTGGGAATGTGCCGCCACAGCGTGTGCACGATACCCAGTGCGGTGTAGCAGTCGCGGATTTCCGGCACCAGCACGCGCACCGCACGTACGTCATAGATCTGGCTGAACTCCAGGCCCTTGCGCTGCATCTTGCGCCAGATCGAATAGATATGTTTCGCCCGACCGCTGATGTCGGCCTTGACGCCGGTGGCCAGCAGTTCGTTCTGCAGCTGGTTCATCACGTCGCTGATGAAGCGCTCGCGGTCCAGCCGCCGCTCATGCAGCAGCTTGGCAATCTGCTTGTACTGATCGGGTTCAAGGTAGCGGAAGGACAGGTCTTCCAGCTCCCACTTGATGTGGCCGATACCCAGGCGGTGGGCCAGCGGCGCATAGATATCGAACACCTCGCGGGCAACACGCAGGCGTTTCTCGTCGTCGGCGGCCTTGACCGCACGGATCGCGCAGGTGCGCTCGGCCAGCTTGATCAGCGCCACGCGCACGTCATCGACCATGGCCACGAGCATCTTGCGCAGGTTCTCGACCTGCGCCTGCGAACCCAGCACCAGCGACTGCCGCGGGCTGAGGCTGGCGCTGATGGCCGCCATGCGCAGCACGCCGTCGATCAGCTTGGCCACAACCGGGCCGAAACGCTGGCTGACCTCGGCCAGGGTCACCTTGCCCTCGCGCACCGAGCGATAGATGACTGCCGCTACCAGGGAATCCTGGTCGAGCTTGAGGTCGGCGAGGATCTCGGCGATTTCCAGGCCCGCCTGGAAGCTGGACGTCCCGTCTGCCCAGGAATGCTTGGCCGGGTTACCTTTTTTCTCGACCTCATGGGCGAACTCGCAGGCCTCTTTCAGCGCTGCGCGATCCAGTGCCGAATCGACGCTCACCACATGGTCCAACCATGCATCGAGATTGATACTGCCGTCAGTGTTGACCGGCTGGTGCACTCTCACCTGTACCATCTTTGTTTTACCTTTCCATACAGCGCACCACGCAGGTGCGCTGGCGATCACCGTGCGGCTGCCATTCCGTGAAAGCCGCACCAAGGGGCCAGTCAGCTAGCCCGCTTCGAATAACGCCATGGCCTCGACATGCGCCGTCTGAGGAAACATGTCGAGAATCCCGGCCCTTTTTAACCGGTACCCCTGGCCGACCAGCACCTGGGCGTCTCGCGCCAGCGTGGCCGGGTTGCACGATACATAGACCAGCCGTCTGGCCTTGAGGCGGGCGATGCCTTGCACCACCTCGAAAGCACCGTCGCGCGGTGGATCCAAGAGTACCGCAGAAAAGCCCTCGGCGGCCCATCCGGTGCCTGCCAAAGGCTGCGATAAATCGGCCTGAAAAAACCGTGCGTTATGCACATTGTTGTTCCGGGCATTGGCTGCGGCCCGATCGACCATGGCCTGCACGCCTTCCACTGCTACCACCTCACGCGCCCGGCGCGCCAGCGGCAGGGCGAAGTTGCCCAGGCCGCAGAACAGGTCCAGCACACGCTCGTCGGCCTGCGGTGCAAGCCAGGCCAGGGCCTGCTCGATCATTGCCGTGTTGACCTGGGCATTCACCTGCACGAAGTCCCCTGGGCGCCAGGCCAGTTCCAGTTGCCATGGCAGCAGGGCGAAGCCCAGTTGCGCTGTCGGCTCCACCGGTGCCGGCTCGCCTTCGCCTTGCAGCCACAGTTGCGCCCTGGCCTGCGCGCAGAACGCCTGCAGCCTGGCCAGGTCTTCTGCTGGCAGCGGCGCGACATGACGCACCAGCAGCGCCTCGGCGGTGCCGCTGAACAATTCGACATGGCCCAGCGCCTGCGGCTTGCTCAACGAACGCAGCACGGTCGGCAAGTGGCGCAGAATCGACTGCAAGGGCTGTACCAGCACCGCGCAATCATCGATGGCAATGATGTCCTGGCTGGCTTCGGCGCGGAAGCCTACCTGCAACTGGCGTGCCTTGGCATCCCAGCGCACCGCCACGCGGGCCCGGCGCCGGTAGCCGAATTCAGGCCCGCTCAGCGGGGCGGCCCATTCCTCGGGCTGCACGCCGGCCACCCGCTGCAACTGCTCGGCCAGGGTACGCTGCTTGAGCGCCAGCTGTGCCTCGTGCGGCAGGTGCTGCAGGTTGCAGCCACCGCAACGGCCGTAGTACCGGCAGGGGGCCTCACGGCGCTCGGGGCTGGCCTGCAGCAGCCGCTCCAGGCGGGCCTCGACCACTTTGCCACGAGCGTTGAGCACCCGCGCCTCCACCGCCTCTCCGGCCAGGGCGCCACTGACGAACCAGGTGCGCCCCTCGAAGAAGGCGATACCGCGGCCGTCACCGGCCAGACGCTCGATGTCCAGCCGCTGTTTCTTGCCCACGGGCACCTGGGAGGTACGGTTGCCGCCGGCCGGCTGGAAACGCAGACCGCTGTTGCTTTTCTTCTTGGACATTTAGCTCAGGTCGAACAGGCCGGTGGACAGGTAACGGTCGCCACGGTCGCAGATGATCGCGACCATCGTGGCATTTTCCACCTCGCGGGACAGGCGCAGCATGGCCGCGACCGCACCACCGGACGACACGCCGCAGAAAATGCCCTCTTCACGGGCAAGGCGGCGGGTGGTGTCCTCGGCTTCCTGCTGCGACATGTCGACCACCCGGTCGACGCGGGTAGCGTCGAAGATCTTCGGCAGGTACTCCTCGGGCCAGCGGCGGATGCCGGGGATGGCCGAACCTTCCATCGGCTGCAGGCCGATGATCTGCACCGCCGGGTTCTGTTCCTTGAGGTACTGCGAGCAGCCCATGATGGTACCGGTGGTGCCCATGGAGCTGATGAAATGGGTGATGGTGCCCTGGGTCTGCTGCCAGATCTCCGGGCCGGTGCTGGTGTAATGGGCGATCGGGTTGTCGCCGTTGGCGAACTGGTCCAGCACCAGGCCACGGCCTTCGGCTTGCAGCTTCTCGGCCAGGTCACGGGCACCTTCCATACCCTCTTCCTTGGTCACCAGGATCAGCTCGGCGCCGTAGGCGGTCATGGCGGCCTTGCGTTCGGCGGTAGAGTTGTCGGGCATGATCAGGATCATCTTGTAGCCCTTGATCGCCGCTGCCATCGCCAGGGCGATGCCAGTGTTGCCAGAGGTGGCTTCGATCAGCGTGTCGCCGGGCTTGATCTGGCCGCGCAGTTCGGCACGGGTGATCATCGACAATGCCGGGCGGTCCTTCACCGAGCCGGCAGGATTGTTACCCTCGAGCTTGAGCAGGAGGGTATTGCTGGTTTCGCCAGCGATGCGCTGCAGGCGAACCAGAGGCGTATTGCCGACGCAATCGGCGATGGTTGGGTACTGCAAGGTCATGGCGTATTTCACAATCCGGACGGCAGGGGCGCCTATCATACCGGCAAACCCTGCGCGGCCATATCACGCAATCTGTGATGAATATAGCTACAAGCTATATGTGCCTGTTGTGGTTGTCCTGCAGGGCAGCTTTGCCTGTTGGGTGTCCTCTGCATATAAGGGCAAGCGCATCCACAACCGCAGCCCGCGTTTACCGTTTTCTGCCCACAAGGTGCCGCCCTGGCGCTGAATGGCACTGCGGGCGATGCTCAACCCCAGGCCGAAGCCCCCATCCCCGGGCCGTGAGCCGTCCAGCCGCGAGAACGGCGCAAAGATCCGCTCCAGGTCCTCGTCACCTACGCCGCCACCTTCATCCTCCAGCCACAGCCGCCAATAGCTGCCGTCACGCTGCCCGCCCAAGCGCACCACACCCTCGGCCGGTGAATGCCGGATGGCATTGCGTAAAAGGTTCTCCAGCGCCTGGGCAAGATGATTGAGGTTGCCCCGCACCCAGCAGTCGGCCGGCACCTCACAGCGCAGCCGCGCCAGCGACCAGCCGCTCTCGTAGCTGGCGTTCTCGGCCAACAAGTCCCACAAGGCGTGAATCTCGATCGGCTCCAGGTTCAGCGGCGCACGCTCGGCGTCTTGCCAGGCCAGTTGCAGGGTATCCTCGACCAGTTGCTGCATGCAGGCCAACTCTCGCGACAGGCGTTCGCGCAGGCGCGGCAGGTCGGTTTCACCGTCGCAGGCCACGCGCAACCGGCTGAGCGGCGTGCGCATTTCATGGGACAGGTCGCGCAGCAATTGCTGCTGCATGGCCACGGTGCCTTGCAGGCGCTCGGCCATCTGGTCGAAGGCGCGGGCCAGCTCGCCCAGTTCGTCGTGCCGGGCGATGGTACGCGAGTCGAGGCGCGCCGACAGCTGGTCGGCGCGCCAGGCGTTGGCCTGCTCGCGCAACTGGTTCAACGGCACGATCAGCATGCGGTAAAGACCTACGCACAGCAGCAGGGTGAACAAACCAGGGATGATGCCGTTGGTGACGACCCGCCATAACAGCCGGTGCTGGCCGGGGTTGAAGCGCTGCGGCAGTTCGATCACCAGCAAGCCCTGCTCCGCTGCCCCCGGAAACGGTATGCGCAGCCATGGCTGACCCACGGTGCGCTGACTCATCGGCCAGTCGACGCCGCGCAGGCGGGTCAAGCGCTGCATGATCTGCGGGTCGAGGCTGGCGCTGTCAAGTGGCCGCAGGTTGAGGTCGAAAACGCCAACCCAGCCACGTTCGCGCTGGCGCATCGTTGCCACCCAACGGTCCAGCCCTGCCCGCCCGCCGCTGCGCCAGGCCTGCTCGGCCTCGCTGGCATAACCACGCAACACCTGCTGCGCCGGTGCCGAAAGAAAGGCGTCCTGGGTTTCCATGTGCCGCCCCCAGGTGTAGCTGAGGCCGATCATCAGCAGGCAGAAGCCCACTAGCAGGATGGCCAGTTTCCAGAACAACGAATGACGGTCGAGCATGGCTCACTGCGCCTCGCTGGCGCTGAGCACATAGCCCTTGCCCCACACGGTACGGACCTGCCGTGCGTGATAACCGATGGCCTTGAGCTTGCGGCGGATCTGGCTGACATGCATGTCCAGGCTGCGGTCATGCCGCGAATAGCCCCGTTGCAGGACCTGCTGGTACAGGAACGGCTTGCTCAACACCTCGTCGGGGTTGCGGTTGAGGATGTCGAGCAGACGATATTCGCTGGGCGTGAGGCCAGCCAGGCGGCCCTCCAGGCGTACATCGCACAGGCCTTCGTCGTAGTGCAATTCACCACTGGCGGGCTGCGCCTGCGGGGCGCGGTGGCGCCGTTCGAGGGCGACCCGGCGCAGGATCGCCTCGATGCGCACCTGCAGTTCGGCCATGCTGAACGGCTTGGGCAGGTAGTCATCGGCGCCGCGCTGGAAACCGTTGATGCGGTCGGCCTCGGCCCCCAGTGCCGACATCAGGATTACCGGCGTGGCGCTGCGTTTGCGCAACTGCGCCAAGGCATCCAGGCCATTGAGCCCGGGCAGCAGGATGTCCAGCAGCACCACATCGAAGGCGTGACGCCCTGCTGTTTCCAGGCCCTCCAGGCCATTGCGGCACCAGGTCACCTGGAAGCCGCCGCATTGCAGCGTTTCGTGCAGGTAGGCACCCAGCACCGGGTCATCCTCGATAGCGAGGATATTGCAGTTGTGAAAAGCTTCGGGATTCATTGGCAACTGCCATGCATTCTCAATTGCGCAATTATCGAGCATCCGCCGCCCGCCGGGCAACCGCGCTGCGACCAATGCGCGGCAACTGGCATGAAACACCGACTAAAGAGGTGCAATGCTGCCGCAGGCGGAGTAACTTCCCGCCTTGGCCGTCATCGCTTGACGGCGTCCAGGCACATGACAGGAGGCGAGTGTGCTCGATCGCTTGGGAATACGCAGCCGGGTCCTGCTGCTGGCCCTGCTGCCAGCCAGTCTGATGGCGCTGGTGCTGGGCGGCTACTTCACCTGGCTGCAGCAAAACGACCTGCGCACCCAGTTGCTGCAACGCGGCAAGATGATTGCCGAACAACTGGCACCGCTGGCTGCACCCGCCATGGCCAGGCTGGCACCGGCGCAACTGGAGCGCATCGCCGCACAGACCCTGGAGCAAGCCGATGTGCGCGCCGTCGCCTTCCTGGCCCCGGACCGCACACGCCTGGCCCACGCCGGCCCGAGCATGCTCAACCAGCCGCCAAGCGGCGGCACCGGCATGCAACTGCTGCAGCGCAGCGGCAATGACGCCACGCGCTACCTGATGCCGGTGTTCGGCCACCATCGCGACCTGGCGACCGACGCCGTGCCGGCCGAAGCCGAACGCCTGCTGGGCTGGGTCGAGATCGAGCTGTCCCACGACGGCACGCTACTGCGCGGCTACCGCAACCTGTTCACCAGCCTGTTGCTGATCCTCGCCTGCCTGGTGCTCAGCGGTCTGCTGGCGCTGCGCATGAGCCGTACCATCAACGATCCCATCGAGCGCATCAAGCACGCGGTCAACCAGCTCAAGGACGGCCATCTGGAAGAACGCCTGCCGACCATGGGCAGCCATGAGCTGGACGAACTGGCGCGCGGCATCAACCGTATGGCTGAAACCCTGCACAATGCCCATGAAGAACTGCAGCACAGCATCGACCAGGCCACCGAGGACGTGCGCCAGAACCTTGAAACCATCGAGATCCAGAACATCGAGCTGGACATGGCGCGCAAGGAGGCTCTGGAGGCCAGCCGCATAAAGTCGGAATTCCTGGCCAACATGAGCCATGAAATCCGCACCCCGCTCAACGGCATCCTCGGCTTTACCCACCTGCTGCAGAAAAGCGAACTGACCCCGCGTCAGCTGGACTACCTGGGCACCATCGAGAAATCCGCCGACAACCTGCTGGGTATCATCAACGAGATCCTCGACTTCTCCAAGATCGAGGCCGGCAAGCTGGTGCTCGACAGCATCCCGTTCAACCTGCGGGACCTGGTCCAGGACACCCTGACCATCCTCGCCCCGGCTGCCCATGCCAAGCAGCTGGAGCTGCTCAGCCTGATCTACCGCGACACCCCGTCGTCGCTGATCGGCGATCCGCTGCGGCTCAAGCAGATCCTCACCAACCTGGTCAGCAACGCCATCAAGTTCACCCGCGAGGGCACCATCGTCGTGCGCGCCATGCTCGAAGACGAGCACGAAGACAGCGCACAGTTGCGCATCAGCGTGCAGGACACTGGTATCGGCCTGTCGCCCCAGGATGTGCGCACGCTGTTCCAGGCGTTCAGCCAGGCCGACAACTCGTTGGCTCGCCAGCCCGGCGGCACCGGCCTGGGCCTGGTGATTTCCAAGCGTCTGATCGAGCAGATGGGCGGCGAGATCGGCGTCGACAGCACCCCGGGCGAAGGTTCGCAGTTCTGGATCAGCCTCAACCTGCCCAAGGCCCACGACGATCTCCAGGAGCCGCCACTGCAACCGCTGCTGGGCCGCCGCGCAGCCATTGTCGATGGTCACGAACTGGCCCGCCAGGCGCTGGAACACCAGCTGGAAGACTGCGGGCTCAGCGTCAGCCTGTTCACCTCCTATGCCCAGTTGCTGCAGGGCGTACAGGCCGCCAGCCAGGCCGGCCAGCCATTCGAGTTCGCCGTGCTCGGGGCCAACCTGGGCAACCTGTCGCCCGAACAGCTGGGCCATTACCACCAGCAGCTGGAACGTTACCATTGCCAGTGCGTGGTGCTGTGCCCGACTACCGAGCAGGCGCTGTATCATCCCTACCTGCCCAACGGTCATGGCCAACTGCTGTCCAAGCCGACTTGCACCCGCAAACTGCGGCGTCTGTTGCTGGAGCTGGTGCAACCGCGCCGTCCCCTGGGCGAGGCGAACAGCGTCAACGGACAACGCCAGCCGAAGATCCTCTGTGTCGACGACAATGCCGCCAACCTGCTGCTGGTGCAGACCCTGCTTGAAGACCTGGGGGCCGAAGTGCTGGCCGTCGACAACGGCTATGCTGCGGTGCAGGCAGTGCAGAACGAGCCCTTCGACCTGGTGCTGATGGACGTGCAGATGCCCGGCATGGACGGCCGCGCCTGCACCGAGCAGATCCGCCTGTGGGAAAACACCCAGAGCGGCAACCCGCTACCGATCGTCGCCCTCACCGCCCACGCCATGGCCAACGAGAAACGTGCGTTGCTGCATGGCGGCATGGACGACTACCTGACCAAACCGATCAGCGAACGGCAACTGGCCCAGGTGGTGATGAAATGGACCGGGCTGAGCCTGGGCACGCCACGGCAGGAGCGCCTGACCGAACAACTGGCCAGCGGCGATGAACTGCAAGTGCTCGACCCCGAAGAAGGCCTGCGCCTGGCCGCCGGCAAGGCGGACCTGGCGGCCGACATGCTGAGCATGCTGCTGGCCTCGCTGGAGGCTGACCGCGAAGCCATACGCGCCGCCCGCGAGGCCGACGACCGCACCACGCTGATCGAGCAGGTGCACCGGCTGAACGGCGCCTCGCGCTACTGCGGTGTCCCGCAGCTGCGCGCCGCGTGCCAACGCAGCGAGACCTTGCTCAAGCAGGAACACCCCCAGGCGCAGCAGGCGCTGGATGAACTGGATGCTGCCATCGACCGCCTGGCTGTCCAGGCCAGATTGAGCGCCTGAGCAGAGCGGCCTGGGGCCGCAGCCGAGTGAATCTTGAGGAGCATTACCATGCACGCCCTGTTGTTCAGCAGCCAGCACTACGACCAGGAAAGCTTCAGCCAGGCCGCCAGCGGCACCAGCGTGGACCTGCATTTCCAGCCTGCCCGCCTGACCCTCGACACCGCGGCCCTGGCCGAGGGCTACGAGGTGGTCTGCGCCTTCATCAATGACGAGCTCGACGCCCAGGTTCTGCAGCGCCTGGCCGCCGGCGGCACGCGCCTGATCGCCTTGCGCTCGGCCGGCTACAACCATGTCGACCTGGCCGCCGCCCGGCGCCTGGGCCTGACCGTGGTGCGCGTGCCGGCCTACTCGCCGCATGCCGTGGCGGAACATGCCGTTGCGCTGATCCTGGCCCTCAACCGGCGCCTGCACCGAGCCTACAACCGTACCCGCGAAGGTGATTTCACCTTGCACGGGCTGACCGGCTTCGACCTGCACGGCAAGACCGTCGGCGTAGTCGGCACCGGCCAGATCGGTTCCGCCTTCGCCCGCATCATGGCCGGTTTCGGCTGCCAGCTGCTGGCCTACGACCCTCATCCCAACCCAGAGTTGCTAGCGCTGGGCGCGCGCTACCTGCCGTTGGCCGAGCTGCTGCGCGAAGCCCGTATCATCAGCCTGCACTGCCCGTTGAACGAGCACACCCGCCACCTGATCAATGCGCACAGCCTGGCCCGGCTGCAACCCGGCGCCATGCTGATCAACACCGGTCGCGGCGCGCTGGTCGACACCCCGGCACTGATCGACGCACTCAAGAGCGGCCAGCTCGGCTACCTGGGCCTGGACGTCTATGAGGAAGAGGCCCAGCTGTTCTTCGAGGACCGCTCCGACCTGCCGCTACAGGACGACGTACTGGCCCGCCTGCTGACCTTCCCCAACGTGATCGTCACGGCTCACCAGGCCTTCCTGACCCGTGAAGCCCTGGATGCCATCGCTGCGACCACACTGGACAACATCGACCGCTGGGCGGCAGGCAAACCACAGAATCTGGTGATGGGTTAGTGCTAGGATACGCGGCATTTCTGGAGGACCCATGGTCGAGCACGATTTCCGTTACACCCTTTTCAACCCGCAACACACCCTGATCGAGTGCCGCGCCCTGGTGCCGGGCCGTTATCAGGTCACCGGCAACGGTGGTTCGATGCACAAAGGCGATACCCTGCTGGTCACTCTCAAGGGCAGCAAGGACCTGTCGATGCGCCTGACCGTGGAGAGCGTGCGTCACCTGATCAACCCGCGCGGCCAGTGGGTTGCCGTGGCCAGTGGCCCGGTATTCAACGAGCTGGAAATCCTTGCCTGGCAGGTCGCCTGCGACAGCTGCGACGCCGTGCTCGAGTTCGAGTTTGCAGTGGATGCCAAGCTGGGCAAGAAAGCCCGCCAGCCTGCCGCCAGTGCACGTATTGCCGAGCTGGGTTGGGCCTGCCGTGGCGAAAAACACCTGTGCCCGCGTTGCCAGGAGAGCGCCGAGTGAAGAATCTGCTGACCGGCGTGCTGATTGCCTCCGGCCTGCTGGGCTGCGCCGCCGAACCTGCCAGGCTGCAGCAGGAGCGCAGCTATGTTCTGGAGTGGATTGGCGAACGGCCGCTGGTCGATTACAGCCACCTGACCCTGACCCTGGCCAGCGATGGCCGTGCCTATGGCAACGCGGGTTGCAACCATTGGTTTGCACCATACACGCTGGAGGGCGAGCACCTGAGCTTCGGCAAGGTCGGCAAGACCCGCAAACTGTGCGCGCCGGCCTTGATGGAGCAGGAAAAACGCTTCTTGCAGGCGCTGGAAACCGTGCAACGCTGGGACGTGTCGCCGATCGAGCAGATGCGTTTCTGGCCGGCCGAGGGCAAGCCGCTGCGCTTCTGGCCTGAAGAAGGCTGAGGACTGCCGGGGCCGCTTTGCGGCCCCGGGTACATCAGGCGCCCTTCAGGGCCTTGATCCTGGCCTGTAGCCCTTCGAGCGTCTGCTCACCCAACAACTGCTCACGCACGTTGCCCTGGTCATCGATGATATAGGTGACCGGCAGCGCCTCGCTGCGCGGCAGGTCATAACGCTCGGCCGGGTCCTGGGCCAGCACGGTGAAATCGATGCCCAAGGTTTCGCTAGCCTGCTTCAGGTCCTGCCCCTGCAAGCCGTCGAAATTCACCCCCACCACCTTGATGCCGTCGCCCGCCCATTGCTTGGCCGCCGCGTTCAGTTGCGGGATTTCGGTACGGCACGGCCCGCACCATTCGGCCCAGTAGTTGAGCACCAGCCAGTGCCCGTCGAGCTGTTCGGCCTTAACCGTATTACCGTGCTGGTCCACGCCATAATCGGCACCGCAACCACCGAGCAACAGGCTCGCGGTGATGGCCAGTACTGCTGCCAGACGCCTTGCCATGGGTCAATCCTTCTCGAGTTTTCAAGCAAAATGGTCAGTCGCTGCGGTTAGAATAGCCGCCACACCCTGCTGGAAGCGACCCGACATGACCGACCTGACGCTCTATCATAACCCGCGCTGCTCGAAATCCCGCGGCGCACTGGAACTGCTCGAAGCCCGCGGCCTGGCACCGACCATCGTGCGCTACCTCGACACCCCGCCCGACGTCGCCACCCTCGCGGCCCTGCTCGGCAAGCTGGGTATCGGCCCGCGCCAGTTGCTGCGTACCGGCGAAGACGAATACAAGGACCTGAACCTGGCCGACCCGGCGCTGACCGACGCGCAACTGATCGAGGCCATGGCCCGCCACCCCAAGCTGATCGAGCGGCCGATCCTGGTCGCCGGTGACAAGGCCGTGGTCGGCCGTCCGCCGGAGAAAGTGCTGGAGATCCTGCCGTGACCGCGCCCTATATCCTGGTGCTGTATTACAGCCGCCATGGTTCGACCAGCGAGATGGCCAGGCACATCGCCCGCGGCATCGAGCTGGCCGGCCTGGAGGCTCGCCTGCGCACGGTGCCGGCGATTTCCACCGAATGCGAAGCGGTAGCCCCGGACATCCCGCCCAGTGGCGCGCTGTACGCCACCCTGGACGACCTGCGCCACTGCGCCGGGCTGGTACTGGGTAGCCCGACCCGCTTCGGCAACATGGCGGCGCCGCTCAAGTACTTCCTGGATGGCACCAGCAGCCTATGGCTGGGCGGTGAGCTGGTCGGCAAGCCGGCGGGCGTGTTCACCTCCACCGCCAGCCTGCATGGCGGCCAGGAAACCACCCTGCTGTCGATGATGCTGCCGCTGATGCACCACGGCATGCTGGTCATGGGCCTGCCATACAGCGAATCGGCATTGCTCGAAACCCGCGGCGGCGGCACGCCATATGGCGCCAGTCATCATGCCGGGGCCGATGGCAAGCGCGAACTGGACCAGCACGAAATCGCCCTGTGCCGCGCCTTGGGTCAACGCCTGGCGACTACCGCCAAGGCCTTGGAGGCCGCACGTGGCTAGAAAGCCCAAGGTGTTGCCGCCGCTGGAATGGCTGGCCCCGCGCCTGCGCCTGACGCGAGTATTGAGCCTGGCATTTTTCTTCGGCCTGGTCGCCCTGCTGCTGGTGAACAATCTGTATTTCGCCAACCTGCATGGGGCTCGGGTCGAGGTCATTCTGGCGATCGAGCTGGTGCCGCTGCTGCTGTTGCTGCCGGGCATGCTGGCAGGCAGCGCCCGCGCGCATGCGTGGACCTGTTTCGTGGTGAATATCTACTTCATCAAGGGCGTGCTGGCGGCATTCGACCCGGCGCGGTCGGTGTTTGGCTGGCTTGAGGTGCTGGTAAGCCTGGGGCTGTTCATCGCCGGGTTGCTGTATGTGCGCTGGAAGTTCCAGCACGAGCGGCGCCTGGCGGGCGAAGGCAGCTGAATTCGGGGCCGCTTTGCGGCCCCCGGATCTCAATGGTTGACGGTGTGCGCCAGCATCACCGACAACTGACACAGCGGCCGGCCACTCTCGGTATGCCACTGGTTGAACGCCTGTTGCACCAGGGCCAGGTCACGCTGGCTGGTCGGCGGCTTGTCGATCACCTTCTGCGCAATCAATGCCGCCGCCATGTCATCGGTGGGGATGAAGGTATCCTTGCCGACCATGCGCAGGAAGCGCGGCGCCGATAGCCCGCCCAGCTGGTTGCCGTGCTTGGCCAGGTACTTCCACAGCCCAACGATATCGGTCACCGGCCAGTCGGCGATGAATGCGCCAAAGCTGCCATGCGCTTTGGTGATATCGAGCACCATCTGCGCATTGCGCGGCACGCTCTTGAGCTTGCCCAGGTGGCGAATGATGCGCTCGTCGTGCATCAGCCGCTCCAGGTGTTCGGCGCCCATCAATACCACCTTCTCCGGGTCGAAGCCGAAGAACACCTGCTCGAACGCCGGCCACTTGGCATCCACCAGGCTGTGCTTGAGCCCGGCGCGGAATACGCGCAGGGCCAGGGTCGACAGGTAACGGTCGTCGCTGATGTCACGCAGTTGCGCCGGCGTACGCGGCTGCGGCAGGAAAGCCTCCAGGGCCTTGGCCGAGCCGAAGCGATTCAGGCAATACTCGTGCAGCCACTGATAGTCGCGCATGGGTCAGATATTCAGCACATCAAGGAAACGCGGCGTGGCGTTTTCGTCAATCTTCAGGCTGGTGAAGTCGAACAGGTTGCGGTCGGCCAGCTGCGACGGTGCCACGTTCTGCAGAGCGCGGAAGATGCTCTCGGTACGGCCCGGATGCTTGCGCTCCCACTCCACCAGCATGTCCTTGACTACCTGACGCTGCAGGTTTTCCTGCGAGCCGCACAGGTTGCACGGGATGATCGGGAATTCCTTCATGTCCGAATAGGCCTGGATATCCTTCTCGCTGCAGTAGGCCAGCGGGCGGATCACCACGTTGCGGCCATCATCGGCACGCAGCTTCGGCGGCATGCCCTTCAGCGCACCGTTGAAGAACATGTTGAGGAAGAAGGTTTCGACGATGTCGTCGCGGTGGTGCCCCAGCGCCATCTTGGTCGCGCCGATTTCGTCGGCGAAGGTGTACAGGGTGCCGCGACGCAGGCGCGAACACAGCGAGCAGGTGGTCTTGCCCTCGGGGACCAGCTCCTTGACCACCGAGTAGGTGTCCTTCTCGACAATGTGGTACTCGACGCCCAGTTCCTTGAGGTAGGCCGGCAACACATGCTCCGGGAAGCCCGGCTGCTTCTGGTCCATGTTCACCGCGACGATCTCGAACTTGATCGGCGCCACCTTCTGCAGGTGCAACAGAACGTCGAGCATGGTGTAGCTGTCCTTGCCGCCGGACAGGCACACCATGACCTTGTCGCCATCCTCGATCATGTTGTAGTCGGTGATGGCTTCGCCGGCGAGACGACGCAGGCGTTTTTGCAGTTTGTTCTGGTTGACCGAGAGGGTGCCCATAGCGCTTGGATCCGCGAGGTGTGACAAAAGCCGGCTATTTTACGCACAAACGCGCCGCTGCTGTAGGCATTCCGACAAAGACTTCAATGTAATCAAGAGGCGCACTGACAGCGCGATTTGCTCTAAAAAGCACGGTTTATGTAGGTAACGGCTTCCTATACTGCGACATAAGGCCACATTACCGCTTGCATCGGTGTTCCGGCCTCGGGCCGCTGCGCTCCATTTGGGGGCATCTGGCAACATTGAGAGGAGTGATCGGCATGATTCATCACGTTGTGGGGCTGTTTACCCATCCCGACCAGGAATGGCGGGAAATTCGTGGCGAAGAAGAAACCATCAGCCACATGTACCTGACGCACACCCTGATCCTGGCGGCGATTCCCGCTGTTTCAGCGTTCATCGGTACCACCCAGGTCGGCTGGGTGATCGGCGATCGACCGGCGGTGATGCTGACCATGGAGAGCGCCATCTGGATGAGCATCATGTCGTACCTGGCAATGCTTGCCGGGGTCGCGGTGATGGGCGCATTCATCCACTGGATGGCGCGCACCTACGATGCCAACCCGTCCATGGCACAGTGCGTTGCCTTTGCCACCTACACTGCCACGCCATTGTTCATCGGCGGCCTGGCGGCGCTGTACCCGCACCTGTGGCTGGGCATGCTGATAGGAACCGCAGCCATCTGCTACACGGTGTATCTGCTGTACGTCGGTTTACCGACGTTCATGAACATCCCGTCCGACGAAGGCTTCCTGTTCTCCAGCTCGGTGCTGGCGGTGGGCCTGGTAGTACTGGTGGCGATCATGGCTGCCACGGTGATCATCTGGGGCCTGGGCGTGGGGCCCGTGTACACCAACTAGAACGTGACCAACACTGGGGCATCTGCCAGGGGCCGCCGCAAGGCGGCCTCTGCCTGTGCGCTGACCGGTGGCTCGGCAGGCTGCCCAGGGTTGCGGCATAATGCTCGGCCAGGAGAACCATCCCGCCATGCCCGAGCTGCTATTACAACGCGTCGAAACCTGTTACCAGCAAGCCGAAACCTTCTTCAAACGTACCTTCCCGCGCCCGGAAGTCAGCTTCAAGCTGCGTGGGCAAAAAGCCGGTGTCGCCCACCTGCACGAAAACCTGCTGCGCTTCAACCTGCAACTGTACCGGGAGAACCAGGAAGACTTCCTGCGCCAGACCGTGGCTCACGAAGTGGCGCATCTGGTGGCCCACCAGCTGTTCGGCGACGCCATTCAGGCCCATGGCGAGGAATGGCAACTGATCATGCGCGGCGTCTATGAACTGCCGCCCAACCGCTGCCACAACTACGAGGTGCAGCGACGCGTGGCCACCCGCTATATCTACCGCTGCCCCTGCCCGCACAGCGATTTCCCGTTTACCGCGCAGCGGCACAAGCTGGTGCGTCAGGGACGGCGCTACCTGTGCAAACGCTGTCGGGAGATATTGGTATATAGCGGCGAGATGCGCGTCGAGTAGGTTGTGTTTGCTGTTCCGGCCTCTTGGCGCGTTTACTTGTGAAAATTGCCGGAACAGACCCTGCAATAATTTCAGGCATAAGAAAGGCGACCCGGAGGTCGCCTTCTTGCACCAACCTGCGCCTTACTTTTCGACAAAGGCCCGCTCGATCAGGTAATCGCCCGGCTCGCGCATGCGCGGGGAGATCTTCAGGCCGAAGCTGTCCAGCACTTCGCTGGTCTCGTCGAGCATGCTCGGGCTGCCGCAGATCATCGCGCGGTCGTCCTGCGGGTTGATCGGTGGCAGACCAATGTCGCTGAACAGCTTGCCGCTGCGCATCAGGTCGGTCAGGCGGCCCTGGTTCTCGAACGGCTCACGGGTCACGGTCGGGTAATAGATCAGCTTGTCGCGTACCGCTTCACCGAAGAACTCGTTCTGTGGCAGGTGCTCGGTGATGAATTCACGGTAGGCCACTTCGTTCACGTAGCGCACGCCGTGCACCAGGATCACCTTTTCGAAGCGCTCATAGGTTTCCGGGTCCTGGATGACGCTCATGAACGGCGCCAGGCCAGTGCCGGTGCTCAGCAAGTACAGGTGCTTGCCCGGGTTCAGGTCGTCGAGCACCAGGGTGCCGGTGGGCTTCTTGCTGATGATGATCTCGTCGCCTTCCTTCAGGTGCTGCAGCTGGGAGGTCAGCGGGCCGTCCGGCACCTTGATGCTGAAGAACTCCAGGTGCTCTTCCCAGTTCGGCGAAGCGATGGAATAGGCGCGCATGAGTGGACGGCCGTTGTCCTGCTGCAGGCCAATCATCACGAACTGACCGTTCTCGAAGCGCAGGCCCGGGTCACGGGTGCACTTGAAGCTGAACAGGGTGTCGTTCCAGTGGTGCACACTGAGGACACGTTCGTGGTTCATGTTGCTCATCTAATGGGGCTCCTGAAGAAAGACGCGGCGCGCGCAAGACGCGCAGTTGCGCGATAGTTTAGGGGCAGCGACAATATCTGTTAACTGGATTATCAAGATATGTGTTATCGGTTATATCGATATGCGATTCACACTTCGTCAACTGCAGGTCTTCGTTGCCGTGGCCCAGCACCAGAGCGTCTCCCGCGCCGCCAGTGTGCTGGCGCTGTCGCAATCGGCTGCCAGTACCTCGATCACCGAACTTGAACGCCAGTCCAGCTGCCAGCTGTTCGACCGTGCCGGCAAGCGCCTGAGCCTCAACGCCCTGGGCCAGCAGCTGCTGCCGCAGGCCGTGGCCCTGCTCGACCAGGCCAAGGAAATCGAAGACCTGCTCAATGGCAAGTCCGGTTTCGGCTCGCTGGCGGTCGGCGCCACGCTGACCATCGGCAACTACCTGGCCACCCTGCTGATCGGCAGCTTCATGCAGGTGCACCCGGAAAGCCAGGTGAAGCTGCATGTGCAGAACACCGCACATATCGTGCAACAGGTTGCGCACTACGAAATTGACCTGGGTCTGATCGAAGGCGACTGCAACCACCCGGACCTGGAAGTTCGACCTTGGGTAGAAGATGAACTGGTGGTGTTCTGCGCGCCGCAGCATCCACTGGCCAGGCTGGGCCGCGCCGATGTGCAGACCTTGTCCCAGGAAGCCTGGATACTGCGCGAACAGGGCTCCGGTACACGCCTGACCTTCGACCAGGCCATGCGCCATCAGCGCAGCAACCTCAACATCCGCCTGGAACTGGAGCACACCGAAGCCATCAAGCGCGCAGTGGAATCAGGCCTGGGCATCGGCTGCATTTCGCGCCTGGCCCTGCGCGACGCCTTCCGCCGCGGCAGCCTGGTCGCGGTGGAAACCCCGGAGCTGGACCTGAGGCGCCAGTTCTACTTCATCTGGCACAAACAGAAGTACCAGACCTCGGCCATGCGCGAATTTCTCGAACTGTGCCGCAACTTCACCGCGGGCTTTACCCGCAGTGACGAGATCGTGCTGCCGCCAATCGCTTAAAGCAGGATCACGCCCCACACCAACGCCACCATGGTCAGCGCCACCAGTTGCGCCGCGCTGCCCATGTCCTTGGCGTTCTTCGACAGCGGGTGGCGCTCCAGCGAGATGCGGTCGATGGCCGCCTCCACCGCCGAGTTGAACAACTCGACGATCAGGCCCAACAGGCACACGGCAATCATGATCGCCCGCTCCGCGCGACTGACCGGTAGCCAGAAGGCGATTGGGATCAGCAGCACGTTGAGCAGGACCAACTGACGGAACGCGGCCTCTCCCTTGAAGGCGGCGCGCAGGCCGTCCAGCGAATAGCCGGCGGCGTTGAAGATACGTTTGAGGCCGGTCTGGCCCTTGAATGGCGATGTCATGTGAGTCACTTAACAACCGAAAGGCCAGCAGCCTAGAGCGGCAAGGGTAAAAAAAGCGTGAAGGCACGCGCGATCAGTTGCTGGCAACCGATTCAAGTTGTTGCAGCAGCAGCGCGGCCTGGGTGCGGGTACGCACGCCGAGCTTGCGGAAGATCGCGGTGACGTGGGCCTTGATGGTCGCTTCCGACACATTCAGCTCATAGGCGATCTGCTTGTTCAGCAAGCCTTCGCAGACCATGGTCAGTACCCGGAACTGCTGCGGCGTGAGGCTGGCCAGGCCTTCGCTGGCGGCCTTGGCCTCGGCCGAGACATCCACCTTTTCAAATGCCTGCGGCGGCCACCAGACTTCGCCGTCGAGCACCTTGCGCACCGCATCCTGGATCACTTCCAGGGTGCTGGACTTGGGAATGAAACCACTGGCACCGAATTCGCGGGACTTGACCACCACGGCGGCCTCCTCCTGCGCCGAAACCATTACCACCGGAATCTGCGGGTATTGCCCGCGCAACAGCACCAGCCCGGAAAAACCGTAGGCGCCTGGCATGTTCAGGTCCAGCAGCACCAGGTCCCAGTCGGCCTTTTCGCTCAAGCGGGTTTCCAGTTCGGCGATGCTGGCAACCTCCACCAGGCGCACATCCGGGCCCAGGCCGAGGGTAACGGCTTGGCGCAGGGCGCCGCGGAACAGCGGGTGGTCATCGGCAATCAGGATTTCATAAGTGGCCATCGATCTGGGGATCCTGTTCTGTGTCGGGCACTCGGGTAGGGTCATTATGAACCAAAGCAGGGGTTGTGCCCCTTGGACTATAGGAAGGTATGCAAACGCTGATGGGTGTCGTCCTGCTCATCCAGTGGCAGGCGCCGCTTGCCGCTCAGATAATGCAGGCTGAACACATCCAGGTAGGCATCCAGTGCCTGCGAGGCCTGGGTATCGCCAGCCAGGTCGAGGCACATGGCAGCCACTTCCGCCGTACAGAAGTGATCATCGCGCCGCGAGCGACGCAGGCGGTAGCGCGACATCTGCTCGGCCGCCAGGCTCAACACCGGGAAGCGATCGAGGTACGGGCTTTTGCGAAACATCTTGCGCGCCTCGGTCCAGGTAGCGTCCAGCAGGATGAACAAGGGGCGCTTGCCCGGTTCACGCCGCACTCCGCTGACCACCCGTTCCTGGGCAACGAATTCGCCTGGGAAGACGATGTAGGGCTGCCAGCGCGGGTCGTCCAGCAATGCCAGCAAGCGTTGGTCGACCGACGTGCGCAGCCAGCCGAAGGCGAAGGTGTCTTCGATCAGGTCGGCGATCAGCCATCCGGTATTGGTCGGCTTCAGCGGCTCGGTGTCATGCATCAGCAGGCACATGCCGGAATCGGCCTGCACCCGCGGCTTCCAGGCACACAGGCAATGGCTGGCGATGACCCGGCAATCCGGGCAACGTTCGGCACGCGACCCCCGGGCAATAAAAGGCTTGTTGCTGCGCGCCAGGCGTTCGGCGCGCAGGCGCGCTACCGCATGGCTCATGCCGGCAGGCCTCTGGAGAGATTGGGTACGGACACTAGGATTGCTCGGTGAAAACAAGGTCGCCAGTCTACCAGAACAGGGCGCAATTGCTGTGCAGCCGGCAAGGCGGTCTTTATAATCGGGTTTTGACGTGCCTGAACCTCGCCCCTTCGCGATAGTAACGGAACGCTGTCGACCCGCGCATGTCAAAGCGCCAGTCACCGAACCAGGAGAGATCCATGCTGCGCCGTATCGCCACCGTCCTGAGCCTGATGCTCGCCCTGCCCCTGGCAGCCCAGGCGGCTTCCAAGCAGGACTACGACCTGAACAACATGCTGCAGAAGGTCGCCAAAGAGAGCAGTGTCGGCACCCCGCGGGCCATCAACGAGGATATCCTCGACCAGGGTTATACCGTGGAAGGCAAGGCACTGATCAACCACCTGAGCGTGCGCCAGAGCCATGCCGAGCGCATGCAGGCCAACCCGGAACAGGTTCGCAGCCAGCTGGGTGACAGCGTCTGCCGCAACAACGGGTTCCGCAACCTGATGTCCAAGGGCGCAGTCATGGTCTACCGTTTCACGGTACACAAGACCAACCAGCCGATCATGGACCAGGCCTTCGACAATGCCAGCTGCGTGGCCGGCAACAAGAAGAAGTAACGACAACCGGTAATCGCTACGCCTTTTCGTCCTCCCGGGCGCGCCAACATCCTTCAGCGGCATCGGCGCGCATCTCTGCCAGCAACGCCTGCAAGTAGCGCGATTGGCATTCGAGCCCCAACAGCCTGCGTCGGCATTCGGCCTCAAGGCTCAGGTGATGCGCCCGGGCCGCATTTTCCAGCTGCTGGTAAAGCTGCCGGTCCACCTCGATGATCAAGCGATGCATACCGCCACCTCCTGCATCGACACGTTTCGCCTATCCAGTTAACCAAACCCGCATCGCCAGTGGTTGCCTGCTGACGAGCGGCCAGGCCAAACACCCCGGCACGATCGGACGCAAGGGTCTAGATTGAGGTCAGAGGTATTGGTGTAGAAGGAGACGTTGCATGCCTTACCAATCGAACGAACTGCTGTTCAGCCACTTTCGCGACAACAACATCGACCTGAGCAACATCGACGCACAACTGCAACTGGTGGCACCGGACAGCCCCAACCTGCCGCTGTACCGCGACATGATGCTGACCATCCTGCGCATGGCCCATGACGACACCGACCGCTGGAGCGCCAAGATCACCCTGCAGGCCCTGCGCGAACTGGACCACTCGTTTCGCGCCCTGGAACGCTACAAGGGTCGGCGCAAGGTAACCGTGTTCGGCTCGGCACGCACACCACTGGAACACCCGATGTACGCCCTGGCCCGCGAGCTGGGCGCGACCTTGGCGCGTTCGGACCTGATGGTCATCACCGGCGCCGGCGGCGGCATCATGGCTGCAGCCCACGAAGGCGCTGGCAGCGATCACAGCCTGGGTTTCAATATCACCCTGCCCTTCGAGCAACACGCCAACCCCACGGTGGACGGCACCGACAAGTTGCTGCCTTTCCACTTTTTCTTCATCCGCAAACTGTTCTTCGTCAAGGAAGCCGATGCCCTGGTGCTGTGCCCAGGCGGTTTCGGCACCCTGGATGAAGCGTTGGAGGTGCTGACCCTGATCCAGACCGGCAAAAGCCCGCTGGTACCGGTAGTGCTGCTGGACTCGCCGGGCGGCAGCTTCTGGCGCGATTGCCTGGACTTCGTCAGCCGCCAGCTGGAAGAAAACCGCTACATCCTGCCCAGCGACCTGAAGCTGTTGCGCCTGGTGCACAGCGCCGACGAGGCGGTCGAGGAAATCAACCAGTTCTACAGTAACTACCATTCCAGCCGCTGGCTGAAGAGCCAGTTCGTGATCCGCATGCATCACCCGCTCAGCGAGGCGGCGCTGTATGACATTCAGGAAGGCTTCGCCGATTTGCGCCTCAGTGGCAAGTATCACCAACAACCTGACAGCAGTGCCGAGCACGAAGTGGGCAACTTCAGCCACCTGACCCGTTTGTCATTTGCCTTCAATGGCCGGGATCAGGGCCGGCTGCGCGAACTGGTGGATTTCATCAACTTGCCGGAGAACTGGGCCAAGCCGCAACCCATGCATACCACCCAGCGGGCCCGGGAGGCGTTGAAAGCCAATTGATACCGTGTTGCTGTGGAGGGGCGTACTGCGCCCCTCATCTTCAGTAGTCGTCGAGATCACGTCCACTGAGCAGACGACCGATCATGTCCATGGGGAATCCACGGTAAGCAAGAAAACGCGTCTGCTGTGCACGGCTACGCGGGTCGTGGGGGCGTTGACCAGCAAACTTGCGCTGCCACACCTCACGCATGCGCTCGCTCCACTCTACCCCGCTGTCACGCAGCGCCTGCTCGATATCCGCCCGCGCCAAGCCGCGCTGGCTCAGCTCCTCGCGAATTCGCGCAGGGCCATAGCCAGAGCCGGAACGATAACGGATGAAGCTTTCGAGATAGCGGGCTTCGCTGAGCAGCCCTTCTTCGGCAAGCCGATCGAGTTCGGGCTCTATCAGCTCATCCGAAGCGCCGCGCTGACGCAATTTGCGCGTCAGCTCGACACGACCGTGCTCACGTCGCGCGAGCAGGTCCATGGCTGTCCGCCTGATAGCGACGGGGGTGTCGAGTTCGGCGGACATGTTCGGTACCCGTGCAATCAATAGCCGGCGTCAGCGTCGGCCATGTCATCGGCATCAGCTTCGGCAGCCGCAGCCTTCCCGGCAGCAGCAACAGCGCCAGCGGTCAGCAGCTTCTCGCGGATCTGCTTCTCGATCTCGGCGCCAATGGCCGGGTTCTCAGCCAGGTACTTGGCAGCGTTTGCCTTGCCTTGACCGATTTTGTTGCCCTGGTAGGCGTACCAGGCACCGGACTTCTCGACCAGCCCCTGGGCCACACCCAGGTCGATGATCTCGCCGTTCCGGTAGATGCCTTTGCCGTAGAGGATCTGGAACTCGGCCTGGCGGAACGGTGGCGACACCTTGTTCTTGACGATCTTGACGCGGGTTTCGCTGCCGACCACCTCGTCGCCTTCCTTGACTGCACCGGTACGGCGGATGTCCAGACGCACCGAGGCGTAGAACTTCAGGGCGTTACCACCGGTGGTGGTTTCCGGGCTGCCGAACATCACGCCGATCTTCATACGGATCTGGTTGATGAAGATGACCAGGCAGTTGGCGTTCTTGATGTTACCAGTGATCTTGCGCAGTGCCTGGGACATCAGGCGAGCCTGCAGGCCCACGTGCATGTCGCCCATCTCGCCTTCGATTTCAGCCTTGGGTACCAGGGCAGCCACGGAGTCGACGATGATTACGTCAACGGCGTTGGAGCGCACCAGCATGTCGGTGATTTCCAGGGCCTGTTCGCCGGTGTCTGGCTGGGAAACCAGCAGGTCGTCGACATTGACACCCAGCTTGCCGGCATACTCGGGGTCGAGGGCGTGCTCGGCGTCGACGAAGGCACAGGTGGCGCCATTCTTCTGGGCTTCGGCGATGACCGACAGGGTCAGCGTGGTCTTACCCGACGACTCCGGGCCGTAGATTTCGACGATACGGCCTTTCGGCAGACCGCCAATGCCGAGGGCGATATCCAGGCCCAGGGAGCCGGTGGAGATGGCCGGAATCGCCTGGCGCTCGTGGTCGCCCATGCGCATGACCGCGCCCTTACCGAATTGGCGTTCGATTTGACCCAGGGCCGCAGCCAAGGCGCGCTTCTTGTTGTCGTCCATTGCAATCCTCACGTGTTCGACTTGGCCCTGATGGCCGGAATACCTGTATAAGTAGCCAGTATTATTCCACAGGCGAGCGCGCGAGCAAACCCCTGTTGTCGATTTACTCGGCACCAAGCTGTAACAAGCCGTCTAACGCGGCGATCACCGTCTGTCGCCGCACCGCTTCGCGGTCGCCCTCGAAGTGCCGCCGTTCGCTGGTGACATGGCTGCCATCGGCCCAGGCGAGCCACACGGTGCCCACTGGTTTGGCCGGCGAACCGCCGTCGGGGCCGGCCACGCCACTGACCGCCACGGCGAAACGCGCACCACTGGCGGCCTGGGCGCCACGGGCCATGGCCTCGACCACTTCCTGGCTGACTGCGCCCACCTCGGGAAACAATGCCGCCGGTACATTCAGCTGACGGGTTTTCTGGGCATTGGAATAGGTCACATAGCCGGCTTCGAACCAGGCAGAGCTGCCAGGTATCCGGGTGATGGCTTCGGCGATACCGCCGCCGGTACAGGATTCAGCGGTGGTGACCTGAGCATTGAAGCGACGCAGGTGTTCGCCGAGACGGGTGGCGAGGACGGTGATCGGGTCCATGACGGGTTCCTTGAAGGGGGTGAAAACACCGTAGCATTTTTGCGCCTTTCAAGTGCATGCCTCACAGGCACAGACGCGTCCGTTTTGCCCTAACGCCCGCTACGCAGTTCCCGCACATAAGCCTGACAAGCCTGTAACGCAATCAGCCCCCGGTCCCCTTCATCGGTGATGGCGATAATTCGTCGAGCATGCGCCGGCTCAAGTCCGGCACGTACGGTTGCATGATCCAGGCTGCCGGGGGTGGCGGTGGCAGGCACTGCGGAAAGGAGGGTGTCGCGTTCGACCAGGACCGACAGGCGCAGATCGGTAGTAGCAAGGCGATCACGCAGGCGAGCCTGAGACTGCTGAGCATCGGCAAGTTCCTTGAAATAACGGGTTTCATTTTCTTCCAGACGTCGTTCGAGCACCTGGCGCCGCTCACGTTCGGCCAGCACTCGGGCGACCTCGGCTTCGGCCTGGGCTTGCGCCAGCTGTGCCAGCTGGCGGCCATGGCGCCAGCCCTGAATCTGCCAGGCCAGCGCTACCGACAGCATCAGCAAGCAGCCGCCCAGCGCCAGTTGCCATCGGCTCAACACAACACCTCGCGCGCCCGGGCCCAGAGTTTGAGACGCTCCTCCAGCCCATTGAGCCCACCATTGATATGGCGCGTGATGCGGTTGAACTCGCCCCGGTCAGCCAGGGCATTGAGCCCGCGTGAATGCCAGAACCACGCCGCCGATTCACAGGCCCAGCGTGGTTGTTCGAGCAGTTGCGGTTGCGCCAGCAAGCGCTCGTCGCCGAACAAGGCGCGGCTGCAGGCCTGGTAGTTGTTGCGCCCGGTCACCTGGATCAGGCCACGCCCGCAGTACAACTGGCCATCGCCATCGGCCTGGGACGTATTGCCCAGGCGCTGGGCCAGGCTGCCGGTGTCGTAGCGGGCCAGGTAGCGTTCGTTGCCCAGCTCCTTCACATAACGGAACTGGCCTGACTCATGGCCTACCTGGGCGATGAACGCCGCCACGCGTTTGGGATTATCGATTTCCCAACGTGGCAGGGTGACGTTCAGTGCAGAAAGAAAAACGCCCGCTACGGGGCGGGCGTTCGGCAAAATCTGTAGCAATTGTGTTTCAGTGAGCATGGGTAACTTCCCTCCCTGTATCGCTCTTCACGCCTTGATCGCGGCCTGGCGGCGCGGGGCCGCGCCCTTGGCCTGCACCTTGCCCGCCTTGCCGCCATTGCCCTGCACGGTGGTGCGCCAGCCCGAGCTGGTAAACACATGCTCCACCGCGTCGATCTGGTACTGGCCGTCGAGGCCGTCGACAAAACCGTACAGCTCGATGCTGCGCTCGGCGAACAGGTCGGTGCGCCCCGGCAAGTCCAGGCGCACGTGAGCCGTAGCGCGGTTGAAGCTGGCCAGGCGGGCCTTGGCGGCCTGCTCGGCGGCAGCGCGGCTGGGGTAGAGATGACGGTCGGTATGCACCGGCCGCTGCCCCTCGGCGGCCTCATCGTTGACCAGCTCGATGACCTTGGACTCGCCAGTGGCGGCGTCGAGATGACGGGTACGCACGGCCTTGCGCGCGGCCTTGTCGTCGAGGCGGAAGTGCCATTGGCTGACGTCACCACGGGCAATCCCTACCACGCCCAGAGGTTTGCCGCTAGCGCTCTGCCCGCCCTGGCGCGGCAACACCAGCAACTGGCCATTGGCAAGTTTGGCAGTGCTGTCGTACTGGCGCGCCAGGCGGGTGATGAAGTTGAAGTCCGATTCGTTGACCTGGTCGACCCGAGGTACCAGCGTGAGCACCGGGCAGATTGCCTGCCAGCCATTGCGCGCACCGATTTCGGCAACGATACGTTGCAGGGGCACGGCTTCCCAGCTGCCGCTGCGGACGGTTCGGCCACTGCCGCGCAGGTCGCTAGCCTTGCCCCGGATCACCAGAGTATCCGGCGGGCCGGACAACTCGACTTCATCGACGGTGTAACGCCCCAGCCGGGTCAGCGGCTGGCCGGCATACCCCAGATGCAGTTCGATCAGTGCACCGCGAGCGGGCACGGCTATGGTGCCGTCCCGGGCATCGATGCGCAGCTCGAAGTCATCCGCTTCCATGCCCGGTTTGTCGGTGGTCCGCAGCAGCAACAGGCGATCGTTGATCAGCGCAGTAATATCCTTGCCATCAGCCTGGATGCTAAATAGTGGCTGCATGGCATCAGCTCCACAGCTGCACGACGCCAGCCGCTGTCAGTACCAGTCCCGGCAAGCGGAACGTCACGCCGCTGCGAAATGGCTGAGGCTCGTCTGCCAACCCCTGGTTGGCTCGCAGCACCGCTTCGACGCTACCGTCGAGGTGCCCGTAATTATGCTGGCAAAGGGTGTCGAGCAGGTCGCCCTCAGACGTTTTGCAAATCTTGTCCATAACTGACGAACTCCAGTGAGAAACCTTGTTTGCGCGGTATGCCGCCTGCCAGCAATGCGCCCTGCTCTTCCTCGATGCGGGTCAGGCACCAGGTGCCGAGCACTTCGCCATAGCCGGTGGTCAACGACAACGGCAGCAGCTGGCGGCCGATGCCACGCAGGGCCTGTAGCTGGCCCAGCCCGCCTTTGAAGCCCGGATAGATCGCGCCACGGATGGTGATGCTCTCTTCACCCTGGCTCACCGCCTGTTGGGCATTCTCGCGGCCCAGGCGCTCTTGCCCGGCCCAGCGAAAGCGCGTTTGCCGGCGCAGTTGGTCGAAGGCGGCGGTGTCGAGGTTGAAGTAATACGGCGCGCTGTTGGCCTTCAGCGGCTGCAGTACCAGCAGGTGCGGGAACGGCTTGATCGCTTGCGCCGTCGGCGTGGCATCCGGCGCGAAGCCGAAGGTTGACAACACACCGTTGGCGACCGAGCGCACATCCCCGATCACCCGCCGCACAGCCGCGCCGGCCTTGCCCAGGTGCTCGGTGAAGGCTTCGACGCGGGCGCGCACCTTGCGTACCACATCGAGGGCTTGGTCGTACTTGGCAATCACCTTGTCGACGCGCTGCCTGGCCGAGTCGATGGCGCGCAGGGTGCGCTGCAGGCGTTTGCCGATTTGCGGGCCGATCCATGGCAGGGCTTCGAGCTCGGCGGCCGCCTCCCTGGCATGGCCGACCGCCTGGTTCATCGGGTCGAGCATGGCGTCGGCACGCCGACGCCCCGCCTCGCCCGCCTTGACCAGCGCATGCAAGCCGCCTTGCAACTGTTCCAGGTAGGTCATGGGTGCTCCTCATGGCTGTGGTTGATCGACCATCTGCACCGCACGCGCCTGACGCATCAGGTCGTCGAGCACGCGGCGAGCGATGGTTTCCAGTTGTTGCAGGGTGGTCGGGTCATCGAGGCTGTTGTGCAAGGTCACCGGCATATTGGCGGTGAAAGTGAATTGCTGGTTGATGGCGGGTGGCGACACAGCCGATGACGGCGGTATCGAAACAGCAGGCGACGACGTAGGCGGGCCGACGTTTCTCGGCGCTCGGGTCGCCTGCTCGGAGAGACTGGAAACCTCCAGGCTCGCCCCCGGCGCATCGGAGCCGGCGACAGACTGCACGGCCTTGCCCGACGCTTCGCCAATGAGCTTGGCGCCCATGCCGCCGAGTTGACTGCCACCCAGGCTGCCCAGCAGGCCACCAACCGCGGCGCCTATCACGGTTCCTATACCCGGTACCACCGAGCCGATCATGGCGCCGGCTGCCGCACCACCGAGCCCACCGACCGATGAACCGGCCAGGCTGCCAAACAGCTGCGCTGTCGAACTGGCAGGCAACGGTGCAGGTGTGCTGACGTCTTTCTGCAAGCGGCTTGGCTGTTCTGCGGAAGCGGCAACATCCCGGCTCGCCGCTGGCGCATCGGAGCCGACGACGGCTGCCACGGCCTTGCCCAACGCGCCCCCGACCCATTCACCACCGATGCCGCCCAGATAACCACCACCCATGCTGCCCAGCAGGCCACCGACCGCGCCACCGATCACGGTTCCTACACCCGGTACCACCGAGCCAAGCATGGCACCTGCTGCCGCGCCACCGAGCCACCCGGCCGAGGTGCCGGCCAGGTTGCCACCCAACCCGCCGAAAACCTCGCCATAGCCTTGCAGCTTTTCTGCGGGAGTGCCGTCACTCTGGTGGATGTCGGCCACCTGCAGCGAGGTATCCAGCACCGCCGTCAGTGGCACGCGCTTGAACAGTTTTCCTGCCAATGGCAACTGTTTTGCTGTGCCGAGCGAAGGTAGGGAAGCGACGCCTTGGGCAATGGTTTGCGCCGGCTCTGGCACAGACGCCCCGCTGCTTTGCGGCGCCGGCTCTTCCTCCTCGGTGATCCAGTTGAACAACGCAGCGCCGGCCTCACCACCCGCAGCCTCGCCCACCTGGGCGCCAAATTTGGCCCATCGCTCCTGCGCGGCGTCGTCTTGCGTTCTATCTGCGTCCTTTTGCGCCGCCTGCTTGCTGGCCCGCTGGCCTTGGCGCCGGCGCTGACGTTTACCTCTGCTCATGCTCGTGCTCGAGGCTTTGCCTATCGCTTTGCCCTTGCCTTTGAACAGCAGAGGTGCCACGGCGCCCAGCACGCGACCGCCGATTTCGCCGACAGCAGCGCCGACGCCGCGCGCACTTCCTTCGCCGTCCTCAGCAGTGATTACCGCCTTGGCCACCTTGCCAAAGGTTTCGACACGGTTGTCCCGCCATTCCTTCGAAGCACGCTCGCGTATCGCGCGCTGTCTTTCCGGTGGCAGTTTGCGTACGACGTCTGCGATAGCAGCGCCACTCCCCCCAGCAAGCAGCGCGAGCCCGCCGGCAAGGATGCCGGTGTCGCCACCTGCATCGGCGCCGGGGGCCGGCCTGGCAGCCTGCGCAGGGGCCTGCACAGGCGCTTGCACCTTGCCAGGTGTGACGGCGCCTTGCCCCTGCACCAGCGTATGCCACTGCTGAAAGACATTGACTGTCATCTGGCCCGGCAATGGCTTGAGCTGCGCCAGCCCAGCGACAACCCGGTCCAGCATCAGGTAATGCTGGCGCAAACGCTCAATGGCATCGGCTTCATCCCCCAGCCTCACAGTCGGGTCTTGGCCTTGCGCTGCCTGGTCCGGCGCCAGCTCGCGTTCGGCCTGGCGTAGCTTGCCAAGCTCCAACCCCAGCCGCATCACTTCGCCGACGAGCCGGCCAAGCCGGGTGCCGTCAGCCTGCCTGCGCAGGCGTTCGACATCCCGGCGCAGCAGCCCGATGGCCTGGCCCAAGGGGTTGATGGCGGTGACGCCGAGCCCGAGCAAGAACAGCTGTGTGTTCGCCATAGGTTCCTCCTTGTCACGGGGCGAGCCACCAGACCATGTCGCTGTACGACATGGTCATGATCTCGCTCGCGGAAAAATTCAGCTCCCTGGCCAGCCGCCGAGCGGCGACCTTTTGCCGGGCCGGGTCAAAGTTCGTCGTCCTGCACCAGGCGAAAATAACCGCTTTGCAGGCGGCTATAGTCCTTCAGGGTCAGGCCTTCGAGGTCCTTGATGCCGACTTCGGCCAGCGACGCGAACAGGTTCAGTTCGCGCTGCTCGTCATCGTCGACGCCGCCGGCCTGGGCGTTGCGGATATCGCGCACGGTCGGTGCCCGCAGCGACAGGCAGTCGACCTGAACGCCGTTGGCTTCGCTGGGGCGTGACAGGCGCACACTGACGCGGTCGGCGCTCAGGGTCAGCCACTGCGGCTGCTTTTTCGCTTGAGCCATGTTTGTCTCCTTACAAGCCAAGCGCGGCGCGCTGGGCGGCCAGCTGGTCGACGCCATCGATCACGCGCCTCATGCCCAGCGCGTCGATCTCGTAGACCAGGCGGCCATCGACTTCGAGTTTGTAGTAGGTCAGGCCGACGCTGTGCTTGATCTCGGCCTTGTCACCGGACTTCCAGTCGCCCATGTCAATTTCCTTGAGCGTGCCACGCAGGGTGACCACAACCGGGTTGATCTTGCCCTTGAGGCCCTTGAAGGCGCCGCGGAACGTGCCGTTGAAGCCGCTGCCGTCGGCCAGACCGAAGAATTTCAGCGCTTCGCGGCGCACACCGGTGGTGGTGAAGGCCGCCTCCTGCTTCTCCATGCCCAGGTCCATCTCGACCGGCATGTCCATGCCGCCGGGGCGGTGCTCTTCCATCTTCAGGGTGAGTTTGGGCAGAGTCAGGCTGGGTACATCGCCCTGGAAGCTGACGCCATCGACGAACAGGTTCAGGTTGGCCAGGGTTTCGGGAATCATTGCCATGTGGATGCGCTCCTTAAGCGGCGGAATCGAGGACTTCGGTCAGCCACTGGTTGGTGACTTCGACGCGGAAATTGGGGTTTTCGGCAGGTGGCACGTCGGTGAAGCGGATGTTCCAGTACACCTTGCCCTGCTCGAGCTGGCTGGCGGTGTTCAGCTCCGGGTCGGCGAAGACCTCGAAGTTGATGATCGCGCCCTGGTTCTTCAGGTCGCGCATGAAGGCCTGCAGGCCTTCGGTGACGTCCTTGACGTAGGTAGCGGTGATGGCGCGGTCGACGGCCCATTTGTGGCCATAGAGGATCGCGTCCATGACGATGTCCATGGTCCGTACGCGGGTGACGAACGCCCATTTCGGGTCGCTCGACAGGGTGCGGTTGCCCCACAGGCGGAAGCCGTCATCGCGGATGATGGTGGCGATGTTGGCGTTGTTCAGCAGGTTGGCGCGGCAGCTGTCATCGCCATCGAGGAACTCCACGGGGCGGGTGGTACCGGTGATGCCGACGAACTCCTTGTTCGAGGGCGAGGCCCAGAAACCGTATTCGCGGTCGGTCCAGGCGAAGAGGCCGGCGACCCAGGCCGAACCGGGTGCATCGAGGGTGGCTTCCTCGCCGTTGTCCCAGTACTGCACGCCCGGGTCGACCAGGAAGGCGCGTTTGGCGCCGAAACTCTTCGCGTAGTCGATGGCCGCCTGGTCGGTGGTGTTGGGGCCGTCGATGATGGCGATGCCGCGCAGCTTGTCGGCCAGGGCCACCAGTGCCGTGCCCACCGCCTGGGTGGCGCTGTGGCGCGGCGCTGCCAGCAGGCGTGGCTGGGCGTTGAAACGGCTCTTGCCGTCAAGCAGCGCCTGCAGGCCGGTGCGTTTGCCGTCGGCCTGCACCGTGCCGATGATCGCGGCGGTCTGCTCCGCTGCATCGTCCAGCTTGGCCACGCCGCAAGCGACGATGACCGCCTTGGCGCGGGTGTAGATGGCGCGGCAAGCCTTGGTGATGGCGGCGTTTTCGCCGAAGGCGGCAACCGCTTCACGCTCGCTGGTGATCAGCACCAGGTCGTTGGCCTTGGCCGTGGCGCCGGCGCCCTCGGTGAAGGTGTCGACCAGGCCGATGATCGAAGAAGAAGGCAGCGCTATGCTGCGGGCGCCGGTATCGACGTTTGTTACGGTGACGCCGTGGAAGAATCCACTCATGTAGTTTTACTCCGGATTGGGGTACGAAAAGGCCCTGCGGGTGCAGGGCCTGATGGGAGTTGCCAGAAAAGAAAACGCCCCGGGGTGCGGGGCGTCATCAGGTATATAAATGGATCCAGTCGGGTGATACAGGTCGGGCACTTCGATCAGGAAAGTGTTGATCTTGCGGCCAGTCACGCAGCCGTTGGAGATAGTTGAGCAACTCCAGGAATTGCACATCACTGAACGTCGTTGGCCGCCCCAAATCCAGCTCGTCGCGATGACGGTCTCGCAGCCACTGGTACAACGTGATTTCTGCGTCACGCCAGGCGCGCTCTATCGTCTCTTTATCTTGCCTGGATTGAACCGGCTCGACGAAAACTGCATTTACATAGCGCCAGCCTGCCTGCACCTGTGGGGGGCAGTTACGCCATTTCAGATCGGGGTGATATCGGCCTTCTGGATCAACCCCGGTTGTTTCCAGCACGACCTCGTCTTGTACTAATGCCCACATTTCTGCACCTTTAATACGTAATGAAAACACAGCCCGCAGCACCAGCCTGGGAGCGGGTAACGGTCCTGCCGCCACCACCCATGCCAGGCTGGCTGAGGGTGGAAGTATCAGAGGCCGCAAAGATGCTTTCACCACCACCTCCTTGGCCTCCCCAGTTCGTAGTTCCACCGGAACTCCGCACGGGAGGGAACCCCCTACCAAGCGATGCGTTGAAATCACCGCCTGTCCCTTGGCCACCAAAGGCCGCGACGTTCATTCCACCGGCAGCCCCCCCGGTTGCGGAGCAAAAAGTACCGAATGACGACGATCCACCGGCGACTCCACTCTCACCTTCTCCAGAAACGGCAGTCCCTCCTGCACCTACGGTGATCGTGATGACGCTACCTGGAGTCACGGCGCACAAGCGTTTGCTGATGCCACCGCCACCGCCACCGCCAGGTCCAGTTACCGTCGAATCAAAAGCTCCAAATGCACCACTTCCGCCGCCACCACGGACCTCTACTTCGACCTTGTGAACGCCGTCAGGGACCGACCATTGGTAGACACCCGCAGTTTTGAAACGTACCTGATTGCGAAATGGCAGATTGATATTGGTATTGATAATCTGCCATTCGGTCCAGCCGTTGGCATTCTGCATGACACGCATGGCATGGATCGGCGCCGCGCCGACAGATAATCCCCCGGTGATACGCTGGACCAAATAATTGTTGGCATCGGAACCTTCAACCATCAAGTTATAGCGAGCAGCAGTCAGCCACCCTCTGGGAAGGTTGGTCAAACCGGCCATGGGCGTCAGGTAGTTACCCGGCACCACGTACTGGTTGAGGTCTGTTTCAGCACTTAAATAGGCTTTGCCAAGCCCGAAGGAGCCAACGACCACCATGGCTCCCGCTGTCGTGTCCGTTGGGGAAACTTGCTTGGGTGTGTTTCCACTTGTCCATAACAGTGTCCAGTCGTTCCACTGCAAGGTGTTGCCAATTCGGCTTCGAATGAACGTCAGCGGCTCGCCACTTGTCAGAGTGTCCCAAAGTTGGGTTGCCCCGACAGTACTCGACCGATGAATGTGCATGATCTGGCCCGAAGGAAGCACTTGCCCTGAGGTTGGGTGCTTTGGTTTTGTGCCGGCAGTATCCTGGCCAACGACGTAAAAGCCGCTGGCAGCAACTTCATCAATATTCGTTACCGCTGCAGAGGGCGCGCCGATGCCGAAGAGCGCCATGGCCGAGCGAACGAACGCCGTTGTAGCGATGGTGGTGTCGTTATCGGAAGCCGCAGCCGTTGGTGCTTTCGGATCGCCAGTGAACGAAGGGCTGACCAAAGAGGCTTTTTTTGCCAATTCATTAGCCATTGTGGTAGCAAAATTAGGGTCATCCCCTAGTGCGGCAGCCAACTCATTCAAGGTATCGAGCGTACCTGGAGCTGAAGCAACCAGATTGGCTACTGCAGTCATTACGAATGCCGTATTTGCAAGCTGCCCGTTATTCGTTCCAGGAGAGGCTGTTGGTGCAGTTGGAAGTCCGGTCAGTGCAGGGCTCGCAAGTGGCGCCTTCAAGGTAAGGGATTGGTCGATCTGACTCTTGGTATAAACATCAGTCAAGCCATAGCCGGCAACGGTATCAGGACTGCTGGCTGCGACGACCCGGCCATACGTATCGACAGTGACGCTGCGGTAGGTTCCCGCAGCAACTGTGGTACGCCCAAAAGCCATGGCGAAGCTCACCGCTGTGACACCTAGCGAGATGGGTCCGTCGGTCACCAGTTGCCAGGCGCTATCACCATTGACCACCCCTTTCTCCACCGATACCAACAACCCTGGTGTCACCTTGGCATCGGTATCGGCATCGCTACTGCGACTCCAGGCCCCGGCAGCGACCTTGTAGATTCCATTATCCTTGGAGGCAGTCTGGTTCTTCACCAACACCCGCGCCCCGGCAGCAAGCGCCACGCCATCAACCGTCTGCAATCCGGTCAAGGCAATGTTCGCTGTAGTCGCCGCCAGCACCGAATGCTTGAAATCCTGCCTGGCCAGCTCCTCGGTCACCCACTCCCGAGTCGCCAGCACCACCGCCGGATCGATCTTCAGTTGCACATTGCTGGCGCTGCTGACCACCAGGTTCATCCGCACCACCTGGGTCCGTCCTGAGCCCTGGCTCAACAGCGGCTTGTAGGTGGGTGCGCAATTGGCCACGGCAACCATGTCGCCATCGGCATCGTACAGCGCGATCTCGCGAATCCACTTGCCGCCGACGTCAGCCGGGATGACCTGCTCGGCAATGATGATCGCGCTGTTCTTGTCATCCACCTTCAGCTGGTTCAACGGCGCGCGGCGCCATTCGTTGATCAGGCGGGTCTGGGTGGCATTCGGGGTAGGGTCGCTGCCGTTGGCATCGCCGACACCCATCTGGGTGATTTTCCAGGCAATGCCCAAGGCATCGGCATTGGCCTGTTTCGCCGCGCCCACGTTGGTGAGGATGGCGTAGAACTGAGAAGTCTGGTCAACCATGTGCAATGTCCAAGGTATCGATTGTGTGTTCACGGCCGCCTCGCCCCACCACGCCGATGACCTCGATGTCACGGGGCGTCAGCGGGTAGATGTCCAGTTCGTCGCCGTCCTGGATCGCGCAGCCGAAATGAAGGGCGCCACGGCTTTCGAGGCTGATCACCAGGCCGGTCAGGTGGCGGCTGACCGGGCGCGCGTCGTCGATCAGCGCAGTCAGTTCCTGGTAGGTGCTTTCGCTGATGCCGGAATCGGAAACGCCGATCTTCAGCGCGAAAGTGCCCGCCGGGGCCGGCGGTGTGGTCTGCCACCATTCCTCTACCTCAATCAGGTAGCCGAACGGCTCCACTACCCGCCGCAGTGCACCCAAGGTGCCTTTGTGGGCATGGACGAAGAACGCCGAGCGGATCACCGAGCGTTTGATTTCATCGCTCCAGCTGTCCTCCCAGCGGTCCACCGACCAGGCCCAGGCCAATTGGTACAGAAGGTGCGCCGGGCAGCTATCGGGGTTGTAGAGTTGACGCAGGCTGACCTTGAGGTCCTCGTCGCCAGCCACTTCGATGGCCCGCTCCAGCGCGGTGCGGTTGAGCGGCAACAGGCTGTGCATGTCAGCTCCCCCGCTTCAGGCTGAAGCCGCTGCACCAGGCTGCCTGCGCCTTGCTCGGGCGAAGGTCGGCCCAGCCATTCAACTCGACCCGGCTGACCCCATCGATGTGCAGTTGCGCATCGATGCCAGAACGTGCCACTTCCACCCCAAGGCGTCGCCGGGGGTTGATCCAGGCCTGCAGGCGGCGTTGGCACTCGGCCAGTATCGCTTCGTACTCGGGGCCGCTGTCGGCCAGATGCAGCACGGCATCGATGCGGTAAGGCAGCACTTCAGCGCTGCGTACGTTGACCCGGTCGGCAACCGGGCGGATATCGTCATCGTTGAGGTAGGCCGCTACCTGCGCCAGCAGTTCGGCACTGGCTTCGCCATTACCTTCCAGACTCAGTACGGTGACATCCACCACCGCCGGCGACGGGCTTTCGGCGGTGGCGTCAGCCACCTGTCCCGAAGCGTTGCGGGCATGCAGGATGTAGCTGTTGCGCGGGCCGGCCGTGGTCAGGCCTTCGTAAACCAGTTGCACCCGCTCGCGCAGGGCATCGTCCGATTCCAGCAACGCCTCGACCGGCGGGACGCTGGCCAGGTCCTCGGCCTGGATCACCAGGCGCTGCAGACCGACATTGGCCGCCAACTGGGCAAGGTCGGTGCCCTGGGCGTAGGCCAGCAGCAACGCCTTGGCGGCGTCGTTGATACGCGCCCGGTTGAGCAGCTTGCGGTAGGCACCGACCTCGAGCAGCTTGGTGACCGGGTCGCTTTCCAGATTGGCGCTCCAGGCTTCGCCCAGGTATTCCCGGAAGGTGTCCAGGTCGCCCTGGTAGAGCGCTTCGTAATCGAGGTCCTCCAGTAGCTGCGGCGCTGGCAGTTTCGACAGGTCGACCTGGCTCATACGCTGATCTCCAGCAGCGCTTCGTCGCCCAGGTAGCGGCCACTGAGCGCCAGGCTGACCTGACCGTCGAGCACCGCGACTACCTTGACCCGCTGTAACTGCAGGCGCGGCTCCCAGCGGCCCAGCGCGCGCGCCACTTCGGCCTGCACGGCGCTTTTCCAGCCTTCGTTGACCGGAAGGTCGACGAAACGCCGCAGCTGGCTGCCGTACTCCGGGCGCATGCGCCGGCTACCCAGCGGTGTGCCGAGGATGTCTTCGATGGACTGGCGCAGGTGATCGAGGCCGGCAAGAGGCTGGCCGGTACGGCGGTCCATGCCGATCATGGCGCACCGCCCTGTTCATGGCTATGCATGGCGTTCTCCTGGTATGAAAAAGCCCGCATGGGCGGGCTCGGTTCAGTGTTTGTGGTTGGCCGTGTTGCCGGCGGTGTCGATGATCCGGCCGCCGCCGTTGATATCGCCGCTGACCTGCAACGGGCCATCGACTGTGACGTTGCCGGAGAGCTTGATTGTGGCGGCCTGCAGGCTGATCGCACCGTCACTGACCTGCACCGTGGCAGCGCCGACCTTGATGGTCGCGCTGCCAGCCGGCAGCCGGATGTCGTATTGGCTGGCCTGCCAGTCGTAACTGATCGAACCGCCATCGGCAAAACGCCAGACCTCGGTGTGCCCGCGATTGTCCGCTGCACTACCGGCATCGCCATACAGGCCGGGCAGGAAGGTGCCCTGGGCCGGTTCGCCGCTGGGGCTCAGCAGCACCCCCTGCTCGCCCAGGCTCGGCGCCCGCCAGTGCCTGGCCTGGCCGGCCGCCTGGGTGTGCCAGCGCAGCCAGGCGCTGGTCCAGCCGCTGCCGTCAGACACCCGAACGCGGGCGGCGGCAAGGTCCAGGGCGACCACCCGGCAGGGAATCACCATGCACGCCAGCATACGGTCATGCATGGCGCTGACGTAGCTCATGACAGATCCTCCGGGGCGACATAATGCGCTTCGTTACCGTGGCCGATATCCGGGGCAAAGCCCAGGACCAGGCTGCCGGGCGGCTGGTCGGGCCAGTTCCAGCGTGGCTCGCCGAGCAGTACCGGCTGGTCCCAGCGCACGGTCCAGGCGGTGCCCAGGAACTGCGCCTGCACATTGCGGCTGGCTTCGACGAAATCCAGCGCCCAATGCTGCTGGCGCAGCAGGTCCATCAATTGGGCAGCCAGCAGACTGCCCTGCAGACGCGCCTCTGGATTGGCACTGTCAGCGGTGATATCCGCCTCGAAGGTTGCAATCAACACCGAGCGGCCATCCCGCGGTGCCGCATCGGCCGTCATGCGGACGATGCCGTGGCGCAGCGAAGGCCGTTCTGGAACGTTTCCTACGGCGGTATAAGCATCTACCGATGCCAGCTCCGGCATTGCCTCACGGATGGTTGCCGTCACCGCACCATGTAACGTGGCCAGTTCGCTCATGCATAATCCTCCTTAACGCTCGTCGCGCTGTGTGCTGTCGCGCAGGCCCAGACGTCGGGTCGCCCAGCGTTCATAAAGCCGCATGGCAACATCGGCGCCGCCGACCGCTGTCATGCAGCCCAATGCACTGGCCGCCCAGATCGACAGGCCGCCGGCATACAACAGCATCACCGTCGACACACCGCAGGCCATGCAGGCCCCTGAGCGTAACAACAGCCGTCGCAGCAGCGACCAACCCGTGGCGCCGGCCTTGTCGGCCCGCCACATTTCGCCGCTCACACCGCCCAGCAATGCCAGGACGATTACCAGCCAGAGCGGCATCTCGAGTAACGCCTGTTGCTCGTACGTCACTGTCCTGTCTCCTGTGTAATGCCTGTTGGCGCAGGCCAACAGGTCGGTTATGGATGCTTTGCCGTGAATACCTCGGCATTCCAAAAAGCCCGGCTCGCAGGCTTTTCAGTAATGCGTTGGCGAACCGCCGGCCACGACTGGTGACGCCGTGCGGTTCCGCTACTGATTGATGACTCCGGCCGCGGCCACCTGCCCGCCGGATAACTGATCGTGGTGCTTTACGCTGCACACCCGGGCCAGTTGCCAACCCTCTGGACAATTGAGGCCTGTCCATCGCTGCCTGTGTAACAACCGGTTACGGCCGGCTTGAGACACAGGCTATGCATTTGTGCATATGCAGTCAATGCATTTCTGAAAATTTCTATGCGCTATTTTTTGCTGCAATGCATGAAAGCCATGCGTGGCCTGGTTTGTAGGACTTTTCAATAGGCGAAAAAAAACCCGCCGAAGCGGGTTTCTGCGAAGCGAGGGCTGTCAGCGAGCGTACATGCCCCACCAGAATACATGCCCGAGCAAGCTGATCTGCTCGTCCTGCATCTGCTGGAAGCTGTAGTCCTCGTCGGGGTGTTCGTCGCGGTTGAAACTGCGCAGGCGGATACCGGTAGGCAGGCGATAGACCTGCTTCACCCGCAATTGACCGTTGTGATTGATTGCATAAAGGTCGCCGTCGATGATGTCGCCGATCGAGCACTTGCCGGTATTCACCCCGACCGTCGCGCCGTCACGCAGCACTGGCAACATGCTGTTGCCGCGCACGGTCACGCACTTGGCCTGGTCGAACTGCACACCGTTGTGGCGCAGGCTGCGCTTGCCGAAGCGCAGGCGCGCGTGCTCGCTTTCTTCAATGACGAATCTTCCTGATCCTGCTGCCAATTCGACCTCGCGAAGGAAAGGTACCGACACCTCGTCATCCTCGACGGGGGTTTCATCATCCCACAGGCTGATGTCACTGAGATCGGCATGGCCGTGAGCCGGCAGCGCGGCCTCGCGAGACTCGCCAAGCTCGGCGCGGCCACGCAGCTGATCGGTGCTCACGCCGAAGTACTCGGCGATCTTCGACACGTGCTTGTCGGAGGGGTCGACGATCTTGCCGCCGAGAATCCGCGACAAGGTGGATTGAGGAACACCCGTGCGCCGGTACAGCTCCGTCGGGGACAGGCCGTGGCGGTCGAGCAGTTCTCTGAGTACGGAGGCTACGTTGCGTTTTTGCATAGCATGCATAATGCAGGCATGCGCGAGGAAATGCAACGCATGGGCAGCGCGATGATGCATGCGGCGCTGCGCCTGCATCTGCGCGAAAAAGCCTGTACCATTGCCGGTTTCACAAACGCCAACCAGATCACCCGCTGTAAGGCCCTGAATGTCTGATCTTTCCGCACACACCCCGATGATGCAGCAGTACTGGAAGCTGAAAAGCCAGCACCCGGACCAGCTGATGTTCTACCGCATGGGCGACTTCTACGAAATCTTCTACGAAGATGCGAAAAAGGCCGCGAAACTGCTGGACATCACCCTGACCGCACGCGGTCAGTCGGCCGGCCAGTCGATCCCCATGTGCGGGATTCCGTTCCATTCGCTGGAGGGCTACCTGGCCAAGCTGGTCAAGCTCGGCGAATCGGTGGTGATCTGCGAACAGATTGGCGACCCGGCCACCAGCAAGGGCCCGGTGGAACGCCAGGTGGTGCGTATCATCACCCCCGGCACGGTCAGTGACGAGGCCCTGCTTGACGAGCGCCGCGACAACCTGATCGCCGCGCTGCTGGGTGACGAACGCCTGTTCGGCCTGGCGGTGCTGGATATCACCAGCGGCAACTTCAGCGTCCAGGAAATCAAGGGCTGGGAAAACCTGCTGGCCGAACTCGAGCGCCTCAACCCGGTCGAGCTGCTCATCCCCGACGACTGGCCACGCGACTTGCCGGCGGAAAAGCGCCCTGGCGCCCGTCGCCGTGCGCCGTGGGACTTCGACCGCGACTCGGCGCGCAAGGCCCTGTGCCAGCAGTTCGCGACCAAGGACCTCAAGGGCTTTGGCTGCGACAAGCTGACCCTGGCCATCGGCGCCGCCGGCTGCCTGCTGATCTACGCCAAGGAAACCCAGCGCACTGCCCTGCCGCACCTGCGCAGCCTGCGCCACGAACGGCTGGATGATACGGTCATCCTCGACGGCGCCAGCCGCCGCAACCTGGAGCTGGACATCAACCTCGCCGGCGGGCGTGACAACACTTTGCAGTCGGTCATCGACCGCTGCCAGACCGCGATGGCCAGCCGCCTGCTGAGCCGCTGGCTGAACCGCCCGTTGCGCGACCTCAAGGTGCTGCAGGCCCGCCAGGATTCGATCCGCTGCCTGCTCGACGGCTACCGCTTCGAGAAACTGCAGCCGCAGCTCAAGGAAATTGGCGATATCGAGCGGATCCTCGCCCGTATCGGCCTGCGCAACGCCCGCCCACGCGACCTGGCACGCCTGCGCGATGCCTTGGGTGCGCTGCCCGAGCTGCAGAACGCCATGGCCGAACTGGAGGCGCCGCACCTGGCGCGCCTGGCCGCCATTACCGGTACCTACCCGGAGCTGGCCAGCCTGCTGGAGCGGGCGATCATCGACAACCCGCCGGCGGTGATCCGCGACGGTGGCGTGCTCAAGCCTGGCTATGACAACGAACTGGACGAGTTGCTGGCGATCAGCGAGAACGCCGGCCAGTTCCTGATCGACCTGGAAGCGCGGGAAAAAGCCCGCACCGGCCTGGCCAACCTGAAGGTCGGCTACAACCGTGTGCACGGCTATTTCATCGAGCTGCCGACCAAACAGGCGGAGCAGGCGCCGGGCGACTATATCCGCCGCCAGACCCTCAAAGGTGCCGAGCGCTTCATCACCCCGGAGCTGAAGGCGTTCGAGGACAAGGCGCTGTCGGCCAAAAGCCGCGCGCTGGCCCGCGAGAAGATGCTCTACGACGGCTTGCTGGAAACCCTGATCAGCCACCTGGCGCCGCTGCAGGACAGCGCCGCCGCATTGGCTGAACTGGACGTGCTCAGCAACCTGGCCGAACGTGCGCTGAACCTGGATCTGAACTGCCCGCGCTTCGTCGACGAGCCGTGCCTGCGTATCGAGCAAGGCCGCCACCCGGTGGTGGAACAGGTACTGACCACGCCGTTCGTGGCCAACGACCTGGGCCTGGACGACAACACGCGCATGCTGATCATCACCGGCCCGAACATGGGCGGTAAGTCCACCTACATGCGCCAGACCGCCCTGATCGTGCTGCTGGCACATATCGGCAGCTTCGTGCCAGCGGCCAGTTGCGAACTGTCGCTGGTCGACCGCATCTTCACCCGTATCGGTTCCAGCGACGACCTGGCCGGCGGGCGCTCGACCTTCATGGTCGAAATGAGCGAAACCGCCAACATCCTGCACAATGCCACCGACCGCAGCCTGGTGCTGATGGACGAAGTGGGCCGCGGCACCAGTACCTTCGACGGCCTGTCGCTGGCCTGGGCTGCCGCCGAGCGGCTGGCCCAGCTGCGCGCCTACACGCTGTTCGCCACGCACTACTTCGAGCTCACCGTGCTGCCCGAAAGCGAGCCTCTGGTAGCCAACGTGCACCTGAATGCCACCGAGCACAATGAACGCATCGTGTTCTTGCACCATGTGCTGCCTGGCCCTGCCAGCCAGAGCTACGGCCTGGCCGTGGCCCAGCTGGCAGGCGTACCGACGGCAGTCATCCAGCGGGCCCGCGAACACCTGGCACGCCTGGAGACCACCAGCCTGCCGCATGAACAACCGCCAGCCCAGAAGGCCAAGGATGTGCCACAGGTACCGCACCAGAGCGACCTGTTCGCCAGCCTGCCACACCCGGCCATCGAGAAGTTGGGCAAGCTGCAGCTGGACGACATGACCCCACGTCAAGCTATCGAAACGCTATATCAACTAAAGAACCTGTTATAACGGCGCCCACTACAAGCTGGTAGAATCCGCCGCGGTTTGCTGGTGCTGCAGGTTATTAGCCTGGCCTGCAGCCACATGCCTGTAAACCGCGCGGCCCTGAGAGGAAGGGCCGCCGCCGTCGCCTGAGGAGAGAACTAGAAATGACCTTCGTCGTCACCGACAACTGCATCAAATGCAAATACACCGACTGCGTGGAAGTCTGTCCGGTGGACTGCTTCTACGAAGGCCCGAACTTCCTGGTCATCCACCCGGACGAGTGCATCGATTGCGCCCTGTGCGAGCCGGAATGCCCGGCGCAAGCCATCTTCTCGGAAGACGAAGTGCCTGCCGGCATGGAGAACTTCATCGAGCTGAACGCCGAACTGGCGGAAATCTGGCCGAACATCACCGAGCGTAAGGACGCCCTGCCAGACGCTGAAGAGTGGGATGGCAAGACCGGCAAGATCGAACACCTGGAGCGCTGATAGCGCCGATACGAAAAAGGCCCTTCTGGGCCTTTTTGGTTTTCTGCGGGCAAAAAAAGGGGCGGTTTGACCCGCCCACATTTTTTTCCGTAGTCCCTGCTTGTCCCTGACATCATCCTGATGAAATCGCTTCTTGCGATGTCCTTGGCCTTCATCCTGAAAGCCTGTGCATGTCCCTGTGCACAGTTCGAATACTAGCGGCTTGGGCACGGCAGGCAACCGCAAAACCTCACAGCGTGTTGCCGGTGACACATTTCTTCATGCCTGAATAATCCATATTTTTCAAAGCCTTGAAGAATATCGGGCTTTTAAGGAGCTATTGATTTACTGTCAGCTACATAGAAGGCTTACAGAACAAATAAGCAAAGGCTTACACGCAATGTTAACAGGGTAGCGCTGTACATAATGTTTCGACCCTGGACCCAGGCTACTACTAGGCCCTGACCAACACGCAAGACAAACAAAAACGCCCCGAGGTCATCGGGGCGTTTGCTGGTGCAGGCCTTCGCTACTGGAACAGCGACTCGCTGGACAGCCCGTTCTTCTCGAGGATCTCACGCAGGCGCTTGAGGCCTTCTACCTGGATCTGCCGCACCCGCTCACGAGTCAGACCGATTTCCAGGCCGACATCTTCGAGCGTGCTGCTTTCATGCCCGCGCAAGCCGAAGCGACGCACCACCACTTCCCGCTGCTTGTCGGTCAGCTCGCCCAGCCACTGATCGATGCTCTGCGACAGGTCGTCGTCCTGCAACAGTTCGCATGGGTCGGTCGGCCGATCGTCGGTCAGGGTATCGAGCAGGGTCTTGTCCGAGTCCGGGCCCAGCGACACATCCACGGAAGATACCCGCTCGTTCAGGCCCAGCATGCGCTTGACCTCGCCAACCGGTTTTTCCAGCAACGTGGCGATTTCCTCTGGCGATGGCTCGTGGTCGAGTTTCTGCGTCAGTTCCCGCGCCGCCCGCAGGTAAACGTTCAGTTCCTTGACCACGTGGATCGGCAGGCGAATGGTGCGGGTCTGGTTCATGATCGCCCGCTCGATGGTCTGACGAATCCACCAGGTCGCGTAGGTCGAGAACCGGAAACCACGCTCCGGGTCGAACTTCTCGACGGCACGGATCAGCCCCAGGTTGCCCTCCTCGATCAGGTCGAGCAGCGACAGGCCGCGGTTCACGTAACGACGGGCGATTTTTACAACCAGGCGCAGGTTGCTTTCGATCATGCGCTTGCGGCCGGCAGGGTCGCCCTTTTGCGACAGGCGCGCAAAGTGCACTTCTTCTTCCGGCGAAAGCAGAGGCGAGAATCCGATCTCGTTGAGATACAGCTGGGTGGCATCGAGCGCACGGCTGTAATCGATGTACTTGTGTTGCTTGAGCGAAGAGCCCGATTTGGCCCTCGTCCGAACCGAAGATACAGCAGGTTCGTCTGACACCACATCCGTTTCCAAAACGATGCCCGTCTCCATCAGGAGGACGTCATCGTCGATGTCAAACTCCGGCACTTCTTTACTGAGAGCCATTGTTATAGTCCTTTGCTGAGTTCGAACTCAGACTCGAGCGGCACCTGTCTCCCTGGCAGCGCTGGAGCCTGTCCCCTCTACATCAGCGGAACAGGCCAGGTACAACAGTCAACGACGTGGCAGGAACTGGAGCGGATCGACGGGTTTGCCCTGGCGGCGAATCTCGAAATGCAGCTTCACCCGATCTGTGCCCGTGGACCCCATTTCAGCAATCGACTGCCCTGCCTTGACCTGCTGCCCCTCCCGAACCAACAGCCTGCGGTTATGACCGTAGGCACTGACGTAGGTGTCGCTGTGCTTGATGATGATCAGCTCGCCGTAGCCCCGCAGCCCACTCCCGGCGTAGACCACTGTACCATCAGACGCAGCAAAAACAGGCTGTCCCAAATCACCGGCGATATCAATGCCTTTATTCAAACTACCGTTTGAAGCGAATTTTCCAATCAGCACGCCATTGGCTGGCCAGGTCCAGCCACCCACCGCACGCTCCGCGGCGGGTACGGTAGCGACCACCGGGGCGCTGCTTGAAGATGCCGGCGCGGCCGGTTTGCCAGGGCTGGCAGGTGGTGTAGCCGCACTGCCCGCAGGCCGGCGGATAACCGTGGTCTTGCTCGACGATGAGGGGCTGGACACCACCGTGGTGCTGCCGGCCGAACCACTGCTGAAACGAATAGCCTGCCCCGGGCGGATGGTATAAGGCGCCGCGATGCCGTTACGCGCGGCCAGTTCCTTGTAGTCCCAACCATAACGGAAGGCGATGGAGAACAGTGTATCGCCAGGCTTGACGATGTACTGCCCGGAAGTCACCGCCGGGCGCTTGGGCACGGTATTGTTGCGGTCGACCACCCGCGCGCTGTTGCTGCTGGTGCTCGAGCAACCCACCAGTAGCGTACTCATGGCCAGTGCAATCACCAGAAGCGTGAAACCCGACCCGTCCTTGCGCTGCCGAATGACTGTGTGACCCACCCGCGCTCCCCTCATGGTGCCGAAAACGATATGAAGACAAGAAATGCAATAATGTTGCAATTATAACCAAGCCGGCCATTCCTCGCAGGCAGGTTCAATGACTGCTGCAAGCCATGGCGATCTGTGCGCCAGCGCTTCACCCCGCCAGATAGACAGGGCGAAGCAACAGGAATTCGCCACTCGCGCAAAAATACCGCTGGTGCGCGCCCGCAGCGCTCAGGCCAGTGGACCGTTGAGCAACGGCACGAAGCGCACAGCCCCGAGCACACGGCGGGAGAACCCATGTTCTTCACGCACGATCAGCATCAGCTGCTGCGTTTCGCCAGCCGGCCCCACCGGGATCACCATGCGGCCGCCGGGCGCCAGCTGGTCGAGCAGCGCCTGCGGCACTTCCGGCGCCACGGCAGTGACAATGATGCCGTTGTACGGCGCCAGCGCCGGCCAGCCTTCGCAACCATCGCCCCAGCGAAACACCACGTTGCGCAGGTTCAGCTCCACCAGACGCTCCTTGGCCCTGTCCTGCAGGACCTTGATGCGCTCCACCGAGAACACCCGCTCGACCAGCTGGGCCAGAATTGCCGTCTGGTAGCCCGAACCGGTGCCGATCTCCAGCACCTTGTCCAGCGGCCCGGCTTCAAGCAGCAGCTCGCTCATGTGGGCAACCATGAACGGCTGGGAAATGGTCTGGTTGTGGCCGATCGGCAGCGCGGTGTCTTCGTAGGCACGATGCGCCAGCGCCTCGTCGACGAACAGGTGGCGCGGGGTACGACGGATCACGTCGAGCACCTTGCTGTTCGACACCCCCTCTTCGCACAGGCGCTGGATCAGCCGCTCCCGGGTACGCTGGGAAGTCATGCCGATGCCACGCCGCAGCATATCGTCCTCGCGCATCAGAGCAGGCCCTCCAGCCAACCGTCGAGCTGCTCGAAGGCATCACTGAAGGTGCGGTCGAGCTGCAGCGGCGTGATCGACACGTAGCCTTGCATCACGGCGTGGAAATCGGTGCCCGGCCCGCCGTCCTCGGCATCCCCGGCCACGGCGATCCAGTAGCCTTCCTTGCCGCGCGGGTTGACCACCTTGGTCGGCGCTGCCGCCCGCGCCCGGTGACCGAGGCGGGTGAGCTGGATACCGCGGATGTGTTCCAGCGGCAGGTTGGGAATATTGACGTTGAGCACGGTGCGTGGCGGCAAGCTCAGGCGCGACTGCGCCTCGACCAGGCGGCGGGCGATATGGGCCGCCGTCGGCAGGTTGTCCGGCTGGCGCGACAACAGCGAAAACGCCAGCGATGTCCCGCCGAGGAAACGGCCTTCCAGCGCGGCGGCGACCGTGCCCGAGTAGAGCACGTCATCGCCCAGGTTGGCACCGAGGTTGATCCCCGACACGACCATGTCCGGCGTCTGCGGCAACAGCCCATTGAGCCCCAGGTGCACGCAGTCGGTCGGCGTGCCGTTGAGGCTGATGAAGCCATTGGCCAAGGTCTGCGGGTGCAGTGGCCGGTCCAGCGTCAGCGAACTGCTGGCGCCGCTCTTGTCTTGATCCGGGGCGATCACCACGCACTCGGCGTAATCCGCCAGCGCAGCGTGCAGCGCGGCGATGCCGGGTGCGGTAACACCGTCGTCGTTCGAAATCAGAATACGCATGGGCTGTCCGTCTGCCCTGCCGACACCAGATCCACGACTTCGCGCACCACCACGGTGGCGAAGCATCCGGCCGGAAGGACGAATTCCAGTTGCAGGATATCAGGCTCGGGATAATGCCACGTCAGGCCGCCAATAGGGAGCCGCAGAATACGCCGTTCGTGATCCATGCCCGCCTGGGCCAACCATTGGCAAAGAGCTGGCTGGCGTGCGCCGATGGCGTTTTCCAGCTGCCCGGTGGCAGCGCCGGCTGGCGAATCGCCCGCGCCCCACAGCGGGCCGGTCGGGTGCAGGTCCAGGATCGCCAGGCGCGGGTCGGCGCATTCGGCCTCCCCCGCCGGGAAGAAACTGCGGCTGTCGGTGAACGCCAGCAGGTCGCCCACTTGCGCCCGCGACCAGCTGCCATCGGCGACACGGGCGGCCAACAGCTGGTTGAACAGGTAGCTGCGCCCGGCCGACAGCAGCCGCGAACGTACGTTGCGCTGTTCGGGCAGGGCATTGCGCGCGGCCCAGTCGAGCGCGTCATGGACATTGCCGCCGGCGTGGCCGAAGCGCTGGCTGCCGAAATAGTTGGGCACCCCGTGCTGCTTGAGCTGTTCAAGGCGCGCGTTCACCGCCTGGTGGTCGGCGGCCAAGGCGGTCAGACGCAGGGTGAAGCCGTTGGCCGAATGCGCACCGCGCTGCAGCTTGCGCTGGTGGCGTACCTGCCTGAGTACACGCAGGCTGGCATCCTCGGCACGCGACAGGTCCGGGTCGGCCTTGCCCGGCAGGTGCAGGCTGAACCATTGGCGGGTCAGTGCCTGGCGGTCCTTGAGCCCGGCGTAGCTGATACTGCGCACCGGCACGCCGGCAGCGCGCGCCAGGCGGCGGGCCGCCTCTTCAGTGTTGAGGTCACGCTTTTCGACCCACAACCACAAGTGCTCGCCCTGCCCCGACAACGGAATGTCCAGCACTTCGTCGACCTGGAAGTCTTCGGCCACCGCCTTGAGTACAGCAGTGCCCAAGGGTTCGCCCGATGCGCGCGGGCCCAGCAGTTCCACTTCGGTCATGCTGGCAGCAGCAGGGCAACCGCATGCACGGCGATACCCTCCTCACGACCGGTGAAGCCCAGTTTTTCAGTGGTGGTGGCCTTGACGTTGACCTGGTCGAGTTCGACCTGCAGGTCTTCGGCGATGCGCTGGCGCATGGTCTCGATGTGTGGGGCCATCTTTGGCGCCTGGGCGACGATTGTGGCGTCGATATTGCCGACCTTCCAGCCTTTGGCCAGGACGATGCCGACCACGTGGCGCAGCAGCACGCGGCTATCGGCGCCCTTGAACTGCGGGTCGGTGTCAGGGAAATGTTTGCCGATGTCTCCCAGCGCCGCCGCGCCCAGCAAGGCGTCGCTCAGGGCGTGCAGCAGCACGTCGCCATCGGAGTGAGCCAGGAGGCCGTATTTATGGGGGATACGCACCCCGCCCAGGGTAATGAAATCACCGTCGCAGAAACGGTGCACATCGTAGCCGTGGCCAATACGCATAGAAAAACGCCCTGAATGAGTCAGGGCGTGATTCTACCTGCTTTAGCCGCTATTGGGGCCGCCATGTGGGCGCGGCCGCAGCCAAGGCTACACCCGCCCCAGCGCCACCGCATGATGGCGCAGGTGCTCCTCGATGAAGCTGGCGATGAAGTAGTAGCTATGGTCATAACCGGGTTGCAGGCGCAGGGTCAGCGCATGCCCGCCTTTGCGTGCCGCCTGCTCCAGCGCTTCGGGCTTGAGCTGCTTCTCGAGAAAGTCGTCCCGGTCCCCCTGGTCGACCAGCAGCGGCGGACACTCGCCCGCCGGCGCCTCGGCCAGTAGCACGCTGGCGTCCCATTCGCGCCAGCGCGCACGGTCTTCGCCCAGGTAGCGGCTGAAGGCCTTTTCACCCCAAGGGCAATCCATCGGGTTGCTGATTGGCGAGAACGCCGACACCGAGCGGTACCGCCCAGGGTTACGCAAGGCACACACCAGCGCACCATGCCCGCCCATGGAATGGCCGCTGATGCTGCGCTCGGCGGATGCCGGGAAATGCGCCTCGATCAGGGCCGGCAACTCTTCCACCACATAGTCGTGCATGCGGTAGTGTTGCGCCCAGGGTTGCTGGGTGGCGTTGAGGTAGAAACCCGCCCCCAGGCCGAAATCCCAGGCACCGTCAGGGTCGCCCGGCACCTGCTCGCCACGCGGGCTGGTATCCGGCGCGACGATGATCAGCCCCAGCTCGGCGGCCAGGCGCTGGGCGCCGGCCTTCTGCATGAAGTTCTCGTCGGTACAGGTGAGGCCGCTGAGCCAGTACAGCACCGGCAGCTTCTCGCCCTGCTCGGCCTGCGGTGGCAGGTACACGGCGAACACCATGTCACAGCCCAGCACCCTGGAGTGATGCCGGTAACGCTTGTGCCAGCCGCCGAAGCTCTTCTGGCAGGAGATGTTATCCAGGCTCATGGCGTACCTCAGAAGTGGATCACGCTGCGGATGCTCTTGCCTTCATGCATCAGGTCGAAGGCCTTGTTGATGTCTTCCAGGCCCATGGTGTGGGTAATGAAAGTGTCCAGCGGGATCTCGCCCTTTTCGGACATTTCCACGTAGCTTGGCAGTTCGCTGCGGCCACGCACGCCGCCGAACGCCGAACCACGCCAGACGCGTCCGGTGACCAGCTGGAACGGACGGGTGGCGATTTCCTGGCCGGCACCGGCCACACCGATGATGACCGACTCACCCCAACCCTTGTGGCAGCATTCCAGCGCGGCACGCATCAGTTGCACGTTGCCGATGCACTCGAAGGAGAAGTCCACGCCGCCGTCGGTGAGGTCGACAATCACTTCCTGGATCGGGCGGTCGTAGTCTTTCGGGTTGATGCAGTCGGTGGCACCCAGCTGGCGGGCAATCTCGAACTTGGCCGGGTTGATGTCGATGGCGATGATACGCGAGGCCTTGGCCTTCACCGCGCCGATCACTGCCGACAGGCCGATGCCGCCCAGGCCGAAGATGGCCACGGTATCACCCGCCTTGACCTTGGCGGTATTGAGCACCGCGCCGATACCGGTGGTAACGCCGCAACCCAGCAGGCAGACCTTTTCCAGTGGCGCTTCTTTCTGGATCTTGGCCACGGAAATTTCCGGCAGCACGGTGTATTCGGAGAAGGTCGAGGTGCCCATGTAGTGGAACAGCTGCTGGCCCTTGTAGGAAAAACGCGTGGTGCCATCCGGCATCAGGCCCTTGCCCTGGGTGGCGCGAATTGCCTGGCACAGGTTGGTCTTGCCCGAGAGGCAGAATTTGCACTTGCCGCATTCCGGGGTGTACAGCGGGATGACGTGGTCACCGACGGCGACCGACGTGACGCCTTCGCCTACCGCCTCGACGATCGCACCGCCTTCGTGACCAAGGATCGACGGGAAAATGCCCTCCGGGTCAGCACCGGACAGGGTATAGGCATCGGTGTGGCAGACACCGCTGGCGACTACGCGCAGCAGCACTTCCCCGGCCTTGGGCATGGCTACGTCGACCTCGACGATTTCCAGCGGTTTCTTGGCTTCGAAGGCTACGGCAGCACGGGACTTGATCATCAAAGGTCTCCAGACAGAAGGTCGATTCAGTCTGGCAGTGTAATTCACTGCCATTTGGGGAATAATCCGGCCGAAGACAAAACATTATTGCCATGCAGGGATAATCCATGAGCAGCCGCTGGGAAGGCATCGATGAATTCGTCGCCGTGGCAGAAACCGGCCAGTTCACTGCGGCTGCCGAACGCCTGGGGGTTTCTTCGTCGCATGTCAGCCGGCAGATCGCCCGGTTGGAAGAACGCCTGCAGACCCGCTTGCTGTACCGCAGCACCCGGCGCGTGACCCTGAGCGAAGCCGGGCAGACCTTTCTACAGCACTGCCAGCGCCTGCAGGATGGCCGCGAGGAAGCCTTGCGCGCCATGGGCGACCTGGCCAGCGAGCCCAAGGGCCTGTTGCGCATGACCTGCGCGGTGGCCTATGGCGAACGCTTCATCGTGCCGCTGGTGACGCGGTTCATGGCCCAATACCCGCAATTGCGGGTGGACGTGGAACTGAGCAACCACACCCTCGACCTGGTGCATGAGGGCATGGACCTGGCCATCCGCCTGGGCCGGCTGGCCGACTCTCGGCTGGTGGCCACGCGCCTGGCGCCAAGGCGCATGTACCTATGCGCCTCGCCGGCCTATCTGGAACGTTATGGGCGGCCTCACAGCCTGTCGGAGCTGGCGCGGCACAATTGCCTGGTGGGCAGCTCGGACCTGTGGGCGCTGCAGCAGGACGGTCGTGAGATCAGCCAGCGGGTGCAGGGCAACTGGCGCTGCAACAGCGGGCAGGCAGTGCTGGATGCGGCGTTGCTGGGCATGGGCTTGTGTCAGCTGCCGGATTATTACGTGCTGGAGCACCTCAACAGTGGTGCCCTGGTGTCGTTGCTGGAAGCGCACCAGCCGCCGAACACGGCGGTGTGGGCGCTGTATCCGCAACAGCGGCACCTGTCGCCGAAGGTACGACGGTTGGTGGATTACCTGAAGGAAGGCTTGGCAGGGTTGCCGGAGTATCGCCTGAATTGAAACCTTGTACTGGCTGCACAGGCCTCTTCGCGGGTTCACCCGCGAAAGGGCCGGTACAGGTGTACGAAATTCAGCGGCGCCCGGCCCAGCGCTGGCGCAACCATTCGAGGTCTTCCGGGCGGGTCACCTTGATGTTGTCACTGCGCCCTTCCACCAGCTTTGGCGCCTGGCCGGACCATTCAATGGCCGAGGCCTCGTCGGTCACCAGCACATCCGACACCAGGCACTCGGCCAGCGCCCGGTGCAGCGCCCCCAGGCGGAACATCTGTGGCGTGTAGGCCTGCCAGATGGTGCTGCGGTCAACCGTGGCGCTGACCCGCCCGCTGGCGTCAGCCCGCTTGAGGGTATCGCGTGCCGGCACCGCCAGCAGCCCCCCCACCGGGTCGTCCGCCAGTTCCGACAGCAGCTTGTCCAGGTCGCTGCGCGCCAGGTTCGGGCGCGCAGCATCGTGCACCAGCACCCAGTCGCTGTCCGCTGCCCCTTCGGCATGCAGCATCAGCAAGGCGTTGAGTACCGAGTCGGCACGCTCACGGCCACCCGCCGCGCGGCGGATGCGCGGGTCTCTGGCGCAGCGCAAGGTCGGCCAGTAGGGATCGTGTTCGGCAACACTGACCACCACGCCGTTGAGCGCCGGGTGGCCAAGAAAACAGTCGAGGCTATGCTCGAGAAGAGTCTGCCCGGCCAGCTCCAGGTATTGCTTGGGGCGGTCGGCAGCCATGCGGGCACCAACGCCCGCAGCAGGAATCACGGCCCAGAAGGCCGGTAACGTATCGATCATTTCTGTGGCAACTGGAAGAGGGTTTCGCCCTCTTTGACCATTCCCAATTCGTGGCGAGCCCGTTCTTCAACGGTCTCCATGCCTTTTTTCAGCTCCAGCACTTCGGCGTCGAGCACGCGGTTTCGCTCAAGCAGGCGCTCGTTCTCGGCATGCTGCTCGGCGATCTGCTGCTTCAGCTCGGTCACTTGCGCCAGGCTGCCATTACCCACCCACAGGCGGTATTGCAGACCACCCAGCAGCAGGAGCAGGACAAGGAACAACCAATAAGGACTGCGCATCTAGGTATCCAGGTTAAAAAAGACCGTCGCAGAATGTTCGATTCGGGGTCTCGAATAGCACGAAGCCTGGCCGAGGCCAGGCTTCGTCGACAGAAACCCGTTGGAACGTAGGAATTTCGGTATGAAAGCCCCTACAACTCCGGCTGCTGTCTTTTTACCATCTCTTGCTTAGCCGCGAAACTCGGCACGACCACGGTAAACCGCCTTGGCACCCAGTTGCTCTTCGATACGCAGCAGCTGGTTGTACTTGGAAACGCGGTCGGAACGGCACAGCGAGCCGGTCTTGATCTGGCCAGCAGCGGTACCTACCGCCAGGTCGGCGATGGTCGAGTCTTCGGTTTCACCGGAACGGTGCGAAATCACCGCGGTGTAGCCAGCAGCCTTGGCCATCTGGATGGCTTCCAGGGTTTCGGTCAGCGAGCCGATCTGGTTGAACTTGATCAGGATCGAGTTACCGATGCCCTTCTCGATGCCTTCCTTGAGGATCTTGGTGTTGGTCACGAACAGGTCGTCGCCCACCAGCTGCACCTTGGCGCCGATCTTGTCAGTGAGGATCTTCCAGCCTGCCCAATCGGACTCGTCCAGGCCGTCTTCGATCGAAATGATCGGGAAGCGCTCGGTCAGGCCTTTGAGGTACTCGGCGAAGCCTTCGGCGTCGAACGACTTGCCTTCGCCGGACAGGTTGTACTTGCCGTCTTCGTAGAACTCCGACGCCGCGCAGTCCAGGGCCAGGGTCACGTCGGTGCCCAGCTTGTAGCCGGCTTTCTCGACCGCTTCGGCGATGGCGCCCAGGGCGTCTTCGTTGGAGGCCAGGTTCGGGGCGAAACCACCTTCGTCACCCACGGCGGTGTTCAGGCCACGGGCCTTCAGCACGGCTTTGAGGTGGTGGAAGATTTCGGTACCCATGCGCAGGCCGTCGGAGAAGGTCTTGGCGCCAACCGGCTGCACCATGAATTCCTGGATGTCGACGTTGTTGTCGGCGTGCTCGCCACCGTTGATGATGTTCATCATCGGAACCGGCATCGAGTACTGGCCCGGGGTGCCGTTCAGGTTGGCGATGTGCGCGTACAGCGGCAGGTCCAGGTCCTGGGCTGCGGCCTTGGCTGCAGCCAGGGAGACGGCCAGGATGGCGTTGGCGCCCAGCTTGGCCTTGTTCTCGGTACCGTCGAGCTCGATCATGGCACGGTCCAGGGCCTTCTGGTCGGCAGGGTCCTTGCCCAGCAGCAGGTCACGGATCGGGCCGTTGATGTTGGCGACGGCCTTCAGCACGCCCTTGCCCAGGTAACGGCTCTTGTCGCCATCTCGCAGCTCCAGCGCTTCGCGCGAGCCAGTGGAAGCACCGGACGGCGCGCAAGCGCTGCCGATGATGCCGTTGTCGAGCAGTACATCGGCTTCCACGGTGGGGTTGCCACGCGAATCGAGAACTTCACGACCTTTGATGTCGACGATTTTTGCCATTGTTGTAAGCACTCCAGAATTGACGAAAACAACTTAGCTTGGGAAATCTTGCCGTTCACCAGGCGGACGTGCAGTGGGCAGGCCCAGTGAAGGGGACCCCTGACCGACTGGTCAGGGGTGGATCGGACGGTACTTTACCCGAGAATCGAGCTTTACGCGGTTTCTACCGTCGGAAAACTTTTCACCAGGTCATCCAGTTGCTTGAGCTGGGCCAGGAATGGCTCCAGTTTGTCCAGGCGCAGGGCGCATGGGCCATCGCACTTGGCGTTGTCCGGATCGGGGTGGGCTTCGAGGAACAGGCCGGCCAGGCCCTGGCTCATGCCGGCCTTGGCCAGGTCGGTGACCTGCGCACGGCGGCCACCGGCGGAATCGGCGCGGCCACCCGGCATCTGCAGGGCGTGGGTCACGTCGAAGAACACCGGGTACTCGAACTGCTTCATGATGCCGAAGCCGAGCATGTCCACCACCAGGTTGTTGTAGCCGAAGCTCGAACCACGCTCGCAGAGGATCAGCTGGTCGTTACCGGCTTCCTCGCACTTGGTCAGGATGTGTTTCATTTCCTGGGGTGCGAGGAACTGCGCCTTCTTGATGTTGATCACCGCGCCGGTCCTGGCCATGGCCACCACCAGGTCGGTCTGCCGCGACAGGAAGGCCGGCAGCTGGATGATGTCGCACACCTTGGCCACCGGCTCGGCCTGGTAGGGCTCGTGCACGTCGGTGATGACCGGCACGTTGAAGGTGCGCTTGATCTCTTCGAAGATCTTCAAGCCTTCTTCCATGCCCGGGCCGCGGTAGGAGGTTACCGACGAGCGGTTGGCCTTGTCGAAACTGGCCTTGAACACGTACGGAATACCGAGCTTCTCGGTGACCCGCACGTACTCTTCGCAGACCTTCATTGCCAGGTCACGGGACTCCAGGACGTTCATGCCGCCGAACAGGACGAACGGCTTGTCGTTGGCGATCTCGATGTTACCGACGCGGATGATCTTCTGGGTCATTGATCAGGCCTTGTTCTTCTGAGCCAGGGCTGCCTTGACGAAACCGCTGAACAGCGGGTGGCCGTCACGCGGGGTCGAGGTGAATTCCGGGTGGAACTGGCAGGCGACGAACCATGGGTGGTCCTTGGACTCGACCACTTCCACCAGCGCACCGTCTTCGGAGCGACCGGAAACCACCAGGCCGGCGTCGACCAGTTGTGGCAGCAGGTTGTTGTTCACTTCGTAGCGGTGGCGGTGACGCTCGGTGATCACGTCCTTGCCGTAGCAGTCGTGCACCTTGGAACCGGCGATCAGCTGGCAGTCCTGTGCGCCCAGGCGCATGGTGCCACCCAGGTCGGAGGCCTCGCTGCGGGTCTCGACGGCACCCGTGGCATCGGCCCACTCGGTGATCAGGCCGACCACCGGGTGGCCGCTGTTGCGGTCGAACTCGGTGGAGTTGGCGTCTTTCCAGCCCATCACGTTACGGGCGAACTCGATCACCGCCACCTGCATGCCCAGGCAGATACCCAGGTACGGCACCTTGTTCTCACGGGCGTACTGCACCGCAGTAATCTTGCCTTCCACGCCGCGCAGGCCGAAACCGCCCGGCACCAGGATGGCATCGGCGCCTTCGAGCAGGCTGGTGCCCTGGTTCTCGATGTCTTCCGAGTCGATGTAGCGCAGGTTGACCTTGGTGCGGTTGGTGATGCCAGCGTGGCTCATCGCTTCGATCAGCGACTTGTAGGCATCCAGCAGTTCCATGTACTTGCCGACCATGGCAATGGTCACTTCGTGCTCCGGGTTGAGCTTGGCATCGACCACCTTGTCCCACTCGGACAGGTCGGCGCCGTTGCACTGCAGGCCGAAACGCTCGACGACGAAATCGTCCAGGCCCTGAGCATGCAGCACGCCCGGGATCTTGTAGATGGTGTCAACGTCTTCCAGCGAAATTACCGCACGCTCTTCAACGTTGGTGAACAGCGCGATCTTGCGACGCGACGAGGCATCGACCGGGTGGTCGGAGCGGCAGATCAGCACGTCAGGCTGCAGGCCGATGGAGCGCAGCTCCTTGACCGAGTGCTGGGTCGGCTTGGTCTTGGTCTCGCCAGCGGTAGCGATGTACGGGACCAGGGTCAGGTGCATCAGCATGGCGCGCTTGGAGCCCACTTCGACGCGCAGCTGGCGGATGGCCTCGAGGAACGGTTGCGATTCGATGTCGCCCACGGTACCGCCGATTTCCACCAGGGCCACGTCGGCGTCGCCGGCGCCCTTGATGATACGACGCTTGATTTCGTCGGTGATGTGCGGGATGACCTGGATGGTCGCGCCCAGGTAGTCACCACGGCGCTCCTTGCGCAGCACGTGCTCGTAGATACGCCCGGTGGTGAAGTTGTTGTTCTGGGTCATGGTGGTGCGGATGAACCGCTCGTAGTGGCCCAGGTCGAGGTCGGTCTCGGCGCCATCGTGGGTGACGAACACTTCACCATGCTGGAACGGGCTCATGGTGCCCGGATCGACGTTGATGTACGGATCCAGCTTGAGCATGGTGACCTTCAGGCCCCGCGCTTCCAGGATGGCCGCCAGGGAAGCCGAGGCAATGCCTTTCCCCAATGAAGAAACAACACCGCCCGTGACGAATATGTAGCGCGTCATGAAAAACCCTAGAAGTCTGCGTTAAGGCGGCCAGCGCCGCCGGAGAAAGCGAAGGAAGGCCGAAGCCCCCGATCACCTGCGTCAATCACAGTGCATCTCGAAAAACTGCCGCGTCTGTACAGACCAGGGGCATCCCCGGCATGGAGCTCGCTCGTCATTTTCAGAATCAGCCCAGCAAAAAACTGCTTGGTAATCGGCAACTCCTGTGTTTTCGCGGAACCCACAGAAGCTGTATCAAGAAGGGAGGGTAGTCTACCCGAATGTACCCTTCAGCTCAAACCTTGCGCGTTCGTCGGCAACTGCCAATCCAGCTGGCAATCCGCCTGTACCAGGCCGGGCAGGTTGGCCAGCGCCAGCAGGCGCTCGCCCTGGTACAGCAATGGCAGGCGCGGGCGCAGGAAGTGGGGTACTTGCAGCTCGTTGAGCAGGCGCTTGAGTTCGCGTCGGCCACGGCCGGGGATGTCCAGCACTTCGCCACCCTGGCGGTAGGCAATGCGCAGGTCACCTACAGGTACTGCGCCGACCAGCCGCACACTACCGTTACCCGGCAGCCGCAAGGGCTTGCCGGGATCAGGCCACGTCGGCCCTGCACCAGGCTGCTGCAGCCAGTCGCCGCTCAGCCACCAGATGCGTCCGTGGCTGCGCAGCAGCTGCCCATCGCCCAGCCGCCATACCGGCTGGGCATCGGCGGCCGCATCGCGCAGGTCAGCCCACCCCGCCCAGTGCCGGGTGTCGGGCAAGCGGGTACGCCGACTCAGCCAGTACTGCAAGGCATTGCGCTGACGGGCCGGCGACAGCGCAACCAGGGCGGCCAGGTCGAGCGAATCGAGCCCGGGCCAGGCCAGCGGAGCACCCTCCTCGGCAAGCGCCAGATCGCCCTGGGCAAGCTCGTCCAGCAGACTCAGGGCTTCACCCAGGTGCTCGGCAGCGCGGGCGAGGTTCTGGCTGGCTTGTGGCCAACGCTGCTGCAGGTGCGGGAATACTTCGGCGCGCAGGTAGTTGCGGGCAAATCGGGTATCCGCGTTGGAGGGGTCTTCGATCCAGGCCAGTTGGTGCACCTCGGCGTAGTCGCGCAACTGTTGGCGGGACCACCCCAGCAAAGGCCTGGCCAGGTTGCCCTGCCCTAGCCGTCGTTGCCCCGGCATCGCCGCCAGGCCACGCAGGCCGGCACCGCGCAGCAGGCGGAACAGCAAGGTTTCAGCCTGGTCGTCGCGGTGCTGGCCGGTGAACAGGACATCGCCCGGGCCCAGCCTCTGGCTGAAGGCGGCATAGCGGGCGGCGCGGGCGGCCTGTTCGAGGCTGGCGCCGGGGCTGATTTGGACGTGGATGACCTGGAGTACGATACCGAGCTGGTCGCAGACGGATTGGCAGTGTGCAGGCCAGGCGTCAGCGGCAGGCTGCAAGCCGTGGTGGATATGGATGGCGCGCAGCGCGGGGGTGGCGTGGTTGCGGGCGTGCTCGGCCAGCAGGTGCAGGAGCACAGTGGAGTCGAGGCCGCCGGAGAAGGCGATGTACCAGGTGCGGGCGCTGAGCCAGGGGGTGAGGTTGATCATCTGGGCCTCACATCGCCGGGAAGATCGAGAACCCTGTGGCAGCGGTGTACCCCGCGAACAGCGGCGCAGCTGGTGCCAGGCACCGCGTCACCTTCTTCGCCGCTGAACCCGCTCCCACAGGGGCCGCAAAGCGACCCCGGGTCTAATCAGAGAATCAGACGCCGTAGCTCATCAGGCGCTCGTAACGACGGGCCAGCAGCGCGTCGTGGTCGAGCTTGCCGAGCATGTCCAGCTGCTGTACCAGGTCGGCACGGATGCTTTCCGACATCTTGACCGGGTCACGGTGGGCGCCGCCCAGCGGCTCCTGGATGACCTTGTCGACGATGTTCAGGCTCTTCAGGCGCTCGGCCGTGATGCCCATGGCCTCGGCCGCGTCGGCGGCCTTGTCGGCGGTCTTCCACAGGATTGACGCACAGCCTTCCGGCGAGATCACCGAGTAGGTGGAGTACTGCAGCATGTTCAGCTGGTCGCACACGCCGATGGCCAGCGCGCCGCCGGAACCACCCTCACCGATCACGGTGGCGATGATCGGCGTTTTCAGGCGCGCCATCACGCGCAGGTTCCAGGCGATCGCCTCGCTCTGGTTACGCTCCTCGGCGTCGATGCCCGGGTAGGCGCCCGGGGTGTCGATGAAGGTCAGGATCGGCATCTTGAAGCGCTCGGCCATTTCCATCAGGCGGCAGGCCTTGCGATAGCCTTCAGGGCGCGGCATGCCGAAGTTGCGGCGCACCTTCTCGCGTACTTCACGGCCTTTCTGGTGACCGATGACCATCACCGGCTTGCCGTCCAGGCGGGCGGTACCACCGACGATGGCGGCGTCGTCGGAGAAGTGGCGGTCGCCGTGCAGCTCTTCGAACTCGGTGAAGATATGCTCCAGGTAGTCCAGGGTGTAAGGACGACGTGGATGACGGGCCAGGCGGGCGATCTGCCAGCTGGTCAGGTTGCCGAAGATGCTTTCGGTCAGGGTGTTGCTCTTGTCTTGCAGACGGGCAATTTCATCGCTGATGTTCAGCGAGTTGTCGTTGCCCACCAGACGCAGGCCTTCGATCTTGGCTTGCAGGTCGGCAATCGGCTGTTCGAAATCGAGAAAATTCGGGTTCATAGTCATCCGTCTTGGGTCTACGGCCAGGCGGCCGGCCGGTTGATCCGTTTGGCGCCCTACCTTAAGGGATCAGGCGCATTCAGGTCGAGATTAAATTTTTTGTCGGTTCAACGATATTGCAGGAAGACGTTCTCACGTCCGAACTGGTCACGCAGTGCCTGGATCAGCCCATCGGCCGGGTCGATCGCCCACTGGTCGCCGAACTGCAGCATGGCCTTGGCGTCGCTGCCGGTATATTCCAGGGTGATCGGGCAAGCACCACGGTGACGGGTAATCAGTTCGCCCAACCACTTCAGCCGGTCGCCCTTGAGCGCTTCGTGGGCCACCTTCAGGCGCAGGCTCTCGGCCAGCTTGGTACGCGCATCTTCCATGGTCATCACCTGCTTCACCCGCAGGCGCAGGCCGCCGGAGAAGTCGTCGTTGCTGACCTCGCCTTCGACCACCACCATGGCATCGGTCTGCAGCAAGGACTGCGCCGCCATGAAGGCATCGGCAAACAGCGACGCCTCGATGCGCCCGGAGCGGTCATCCAGAGTAACGAAGCCCATCTTGTCGCCCTTCTTGTTCTTCATCACCCGCAAGGCGATGATCATGCCGGCGATGGTCTGGGTGTCGCGCGACGGCTTGAGGTCGATGATGCGCTGGCGGGCGAAGCGGCGGATCTCGGCCTCGTACTCATCGATCGGGTGGCCGGTGAGGTACAGGCCAAGGGTGTCCTTCTCGCCTTTCAGGCGTTCCTTGAGGGTCAGCTCGCGTACCTTGCGGTGGTTGGCGTAGACGTCGGTATCGGCAGCGTCGAACATGCCGCCAAACAGGTCGACGTGGCCACTGTCCGCGGTGTGGGCGGCCTGCTCGGCGGCCTTGATGGCTTCGCCCAGCGCCGACAGCAAGGTGGCCCGGTTGATGTCGATATGGGCGTGATAGGCCTTGATCTCGTCATGGAAATGCGGGCCCAGACGGTCCAGCGCGCCACTGCGGATCAGCGCGTCGAGGGTACGCTTGTTGACCCGCTTGAGGTCGATACGCTCGCAGAAATCGAACAGGTCCTTGAACGGGCCGCCCTGGGCACGTGCCTCGACGATCGCCTCCACCGGGCCCTCGCCCACACCCTTGATGGCGCCCAGTCCATAGACGATGCGTCCGTCATCGTTGACGGTGAACTTGAAGTCGGAGAAGTTCACGTCCGGTGCGTCAAGGCGCAGCTTCATGCTGCGTACTTCTTCTACCAGCACCACCACCTTGTCGGTGTTGTGCATGTCCGCAGACAGCACCGCGGCCATGAACGGCGCCGGGTAATGGGTCTTCAGCCAGGCCGTCTGGTAGGACACCAGGCCATAGGCGGCGGAGTGGGATTTGTTGAAGCCGTAACCGGCGAACTTCTCCACCAGGTCGAAGATGTTGCCGGCCAGGTCCGCATCGATATTGTTGTTGGCGCAACCTTCGATGAAGCCGCCGCGCTGCTTGGCCATTTCCTCGGGCTTTTTCTTGCCCATGGCCCGGCGCAGCATGTCGGCGCCGCCAAGGGTGTAGCCAGCCATCACCTGGGCGATCTGCATCACCTGTTCCTGGTACAGGATGATGCCGTAGGTTGGCGCCAGCACCGGCTGCAGGCCTTCGTACTGGTAGTCCGGGTGCGGGTAGGCCAGCTCGGCGCGGCCGTGCTTGCGGTTGATGAAGTCGTCCACCATGCCCGACTGCAGCGGGCCGGGGCGGAACAGTGCCACCAGGGCGATCAGGTCTTCCAGGCAGTCGGGCTTGAGCTTCTTGATCAGCTCCTTCATGCCACGCGATTCAAGCTGGAACACCGCCGTGGTTTCGGCTTTCTGCAACAGCTCGTATGTCTTGCGGTCGTCCAGCGGGATGAAGTCGATGTTGACCTCGGGCAGGTTCTTCTTTGCCTGCTCGCGGTTGATGATCTCCATGGCCCATTTGATGATGGTCAGGGTACGCAGGCCGAGGAAGTCGAACTTCACCAGGCCCGCGGCTTCGACATCGTCCTTGTCGAACTGGGTTACCAGGCCGCCACCCTCTTCATCACAGGCGATCGGCGAAAAGTCGGTGAGCTTGGTCGGGGCAATCACCACACCACCGGCATGCTTGCCGGTGCCCCGCGTCACGCCTTCGAGCTTCAGGGCCATGTCCCAGATCTCGCGGGCATCTTCGTCACCCTTGAGGAAGTCGCGGAGGATTTCTTCCTGCTCGTAGGCCTTTTCCAAGGTCATGCCGACTTCGAACGGGATCATCTTCGACAGGCGGTCGGCCAACCCGTACGACTTGCCCTGCACCCGCGCCACGTCACGCACCACCGCCTTGGCGGCCATGGTGCCGAAGGTGATGATCTGGCTGACCGCGTTGCGGCCATAGGTTTCGGCCACGTAGTCGATTACCCGGTCACGCCCGTCCATGCAGAAGTCGACGTCGAAGTCCGGCATGGAAATACGTTCAGGGTTGAGGAAACGTTCGAACAGCAGGTCGTAGGCCAGCGGGTCGAGGTCGGTGATCTTCAGCACGTAGGCCACCAGCGAGCCGGCCCCCGAACCCCGGCCCGGGCCCACCGGGACGCCGTTGTTCTTGGCCCACTTGATGAAGTCCATCACGATCAGGAAGTAACCGGGAAAACCCATCTGGATGATGATGTCCAGTTCGAACTTCAGGCGGTCCAGATAGACCTGGCGCTTCTCTTCGTAGTTGGGCGTGGTCTCTTTCGGCCACAGCACCGCCAGGCGCTCTTCCAGGCCTTCGTGGGAGACGTGACGCAGGTAGTCATCGATACCCATGCCATTGGGCGTGGGGAAGTCGGGCAGGAAGTACTTGCCCAGCTGTACCTGGATGTTGCAGCGCTTGGCGATCTCGACAGTGTTGGCGATGGCGTCGGGCAGGTCGCTGAACAGCTCGGCCATTTCCTCAGCCGACTTCAGGTACTGCTGGTCGCTGTACATCCTTGGGCGGCGCGGGTCGTCGAGGGTCCAGCCCTCACCGATGCACACCCGCGTTTCATGGGCGTCGAAGTCGGACTGCTTGATGAAACGCACGTCGTTGGTGGCTACCAGCGGAGCACCGAACTTGTCCGCCAGGGCTACGGCAGCATGCACGTACTCTTCGTCGCGGGCGCGGTTGGTGCGCTGCACTTCAACGTAGAAGCGCTCCGGGAACATGCCCATCCAGTCTTGCAGCAGGACTGCGGCTTCATTGTCCTTGCCGGCCAGCAAGGCCATGCCGATGTCGCCCTCCTTGCCTGCAGAGAGGGCGATCAGGCCTTCGCTGGCCGGGGCGATCCATTCGCGCTGGAGAATCACCAGGCCGTTGCGCTGGCCGTCGGTCCAGCCACGCGAGATCAGCTCGGTGAGGTTGCGGTAGCCCTTCGGGTTCATGGCCAGCAAGCAGATCCGCGACAGCGGTGCTTCCGGGTCGGCGCCGGCCAGCCACAGGTCGGCACCGCAGATCGGCTTGATGCCGGCACCCATGGCGGTCTTGTAGAACTTCACCAGCGAGCACATGTTGCTCTGGTCGGTGATTGCCACCGCCGGCATGTTCATCCCGGCCAGTGCCTTGGCCAGCGGCTTGATCCGCACCAGGCCGTCGACCAGCGAGAATTCGGAGTGGACGCGCAGGTGAACGAAGGGAACCGACATGGAAGATCCTGTAGCAGTGCTGAACGACAAGGGCGGGATTGTAGCGTAAATGAGGCGAGGTTTTGGGTTGCGTTGCAGCCTGTCGCGACACAAGGCGCTCACACGCGTCGCGCTGTTCTCCAGCGCTGGCGTTGTTTCTGTGGGCGCGGATAGACCTGCGGAGCAGGCTACGCGGCGGATCGCACCGGCGATGCCGGTGATCGCGAACAGAGTATCTACAGGTACGGCGCCCACTGCAGAAGAGGATTTATCCGCGAAGCAGGCCCCGAGGTCAGATCAGGGATTCCATGACGCCTTCGCGCGCATCCCAGGCAGCCCGCACCGGGGCAAAGGAACGCCGATGAATGGGCGTAGGCCCCAAGCGCGCCAGGGCCTCGAGGTGCACCGGTGTCGGGTAGCCCTTGTGCCCACCAATGCCATAGCCCGGATAGATCAGCTCGAATGCGCTCATCTCACGGTCTCGGGTCACCTTGGCCAGGATCGAAGCCGCAGCAATGGCTGGCACCTTTGCATCACCCTGTACGACCGGCGCCGAAGGCACCGCCAGTTTCGGGCAGCGATTGCCATCGATGAGGGCCAGTTTCGGCGTAACGTGAAGCCCTTCGACTGCACGCTGCATGGCCAGCATGGTGGCGTGGAGGATGTTCAACCGGTCTATTTCCTCGACCTCGGCACGGGCGATACAAAAACTCAGGGCCTTCTCGCAGATCTCATCGAACAGCGCCTCACGCCTGGCTTCGGTGAGTTTCTTCGAATCGTTCAGGCCGAGGATCGGGCGCGCCGGGTCGAGGATCACCGCCGCCGTCACCACCGCGCCGCACAGCGGGCCACGGCCCACCTCGTCGACGCCAGCGACGAGGTCTTCGACCAGGTTGAAATCCAGTCCAATCTGCATGTCAGCGGTCCTTCAACAGCGCCAGCACCGCCTCGGCGGCCTGATTCGAGGCGTCACGGCGCAGGGTGCGGTGAATTTCGTCGAAACGCCCGGTCTGCTGGCTGCCGTCGGCCACCAGAGGCGCCAGGGTATCGGCCAGCGCTTCGCTGGTAGCATCGTCCTGCAACAGTTCAGGCACCAGCGCACGCTGGGCGAGCAGGTTTGGCAGCGACACGTAAGGGCTTTTGACCAGGCGCTTGAGGATCCAGTAGGTCAACGGCGCCAGGCGGTAGGCCACCACCATCGGCCGCTTGTACAACAGTGCTTCGAGTGTAGCGGTACCCGAGGCGATCAGCACCGCGTCGCAGGCCGCCAGGGCCTGGTGCGACTTACCATCGAGGAGGGTCAACGGCAGCTGGCGCCCTTCGAGCATCTGTTCGATCTGCGCGCGTCGCGCGGCATTGGCACAAGGCAGCACGAAACGCACCCCCGGCACCTGCTGGCACAGCCGTGCGGCGGCATCGAGAAACAGCGCCCCCAGGCGCCCGACTTCACCGCCCCGGCTGCCCGGCATCAGTGCCACTACCGGCCCCTCGCCCAGGCCAAGCTCGGCGCGCGCCGCCGGACGGTCGGCTACGAGCGGAATGGTGTCAGCCAATGGGTGGCCAACGAAGCGCACCGGCACACCCTTTTCCTCATAGAAGCGCGCCTCGAACGGCAACAGCGTGAGCATCAGGTCGCAGCCTTCGCGGATCTTCAGCACACGCTTCTGCCGCCAGGCCCACACCGAGGGGCTGACGTAGTGCACGGTCTTGATGCCGGCCTGGCGCAGCTTCAGCTCGATATTCAGGGTGAAATCGGGAGCATCGATGCCGATGAACACATCAGGCTTTTCGCCAACAAGGGTTTCGATCAGCAGCTTGCGGCGCTTGAGCAACTCGCGCAGGCGCCCCAGTACTTCGACCAGGCCCATGACGGCCAGGCGCTCCATGGGGAAATAGGACTGCAACCCTTCGGCCTCCATCAGCGGGCCGCCGACGCCGATGAACCGCACGTCCGGGTGGCGTGCCTTGAGGGCACGCATCAAACCTGAACCGAGGATGTCACCGCTGGCCTCACCGGCGACCAACGCTACGCAAAGCCGGGCCATGTCAGCGGGTGATGCCGCGGGCAGAATTCACGATCGACTGACGGAACAGCTCGACCTCAGGGTGCTGCACAGCCAGTTCGGCCAGTTCCTTGAGCGCGTCTTCGACGGTCAGGCCCTGGCGGTAGACGATCTTGTAGCAACGGCGCAGCACATGGATGACTTCGTCGCTGAAACCGCGCCGGCGCATACCCTCGAAGTTCATGCTGCGGGCCTCGGCCGGGCTGCCGAACACGGTGACAAAAGCCGGGACGTCCTTGCCGATCGCCGTGCCCATGCCGGAAAACGCATGAGCGCCGATGTGGCAGTACTGGTGCACCAGGGTATAGCCGGACAGGATCGCCCAGTCGCCCACGTGCACATGCCCGGCCAGCGCTGTGTTGTTGACCAGGATGCAGTGGTTGCCGATGACGCTATCGTGGCCGATGTGGGCATAGGCCATGATCAGGTTGTGGTCGCCCACGGTGGTTTCCGCGCGGTCCTGGACGGTGCCGCGGTGGATGGTCACCCCTTCGCGGATGACGTTATGGTCACCGATCACCAGGCGCGTCGGCTCACCCTTGTACTTCAGGTCCGGGGTGTCTTCGCCGATCGAGGAAAACTGAAAGATACGGTTGTGCTTGCCGATGCGGGTCGGCCCTTTGAGCACAACATGCGGGCCGATAACGGTGCCCTCCCCGATTTCCACATCGGGGCCTACGATCGACCAGGGGCCGACCTCGACGCCATCGGCCAGTTTGGCCGATGGATCGATAATGGCCCGAGGATCAATCGAATTCATAGGGAGCGTTCCGCGCAAGTGATCTCGGCCGAACAAACCGGCTTGCCGTCGACCAGCGCACGGCACTCGAACTTCCAGATCATGCTCTTGCGGCTGAGGAACCTGGCTTCCAGCACCAGCTGGTCACCCGGCAGCACCGGCTGACGGAAGCGCAGTTTGTCGGAACCGACGAAGTAGTACAGGGTGCCATCGGCCGGCTTGGCGTCGAGCATCTTGAAACCAAGGATACCGGCTGCCTGGGCCATGGCTTCGATGATCAGAACACCGGGCATGATCGGGTGCGCCGGAAAATGTCCATTGAAGAATGGCTCGTTGATGCTGACATTCTTGTAGGCACGAATGCTCTGGGCCTCGAAGTCCAGATCCGTTACACGGTCCACCAGCAGGAACGGGTAACGGTGAGGCAGGTATTCGCGAATCTCGTTGATGTCCATCATTTCGGGGGGAAGCCTGTAATAAGAATAGGGAGCGCAGGTGCTGACCACACGCTCCTTTTGCAATCCAAAGAGGAGCCAGCTAGCGACTGTTCACTCTTGCTCAGGGAATGGTATCAGCCTTCTGATGTCGGCTGGCCACCTGAGGTCACGGTATCGACGCGTTTTTCCAGCTGCTGGAGACGCTTGGCCATGTCGTCCAGGTGGCGGATACGCGCGGCGCTCTTGCGCCATTCAGCCAATGGCTGCATGGCAGTGCCGGAAGAATAGGCACCCGGTTCGGTGATCGAACGGGTCACCATGGTCATTCCGGACACGAAAACGTTATCACAGACATCGATATGACCCACCATGCCGACACCGCCGGCGATGGTGCAATGCTTGCCGATGCGCGTACTGCCGGAAATACCGACGCAGGCGGCCATGGCCGTATGCTCACCGATCTGAACGTTGTGGGCGATCTGGATCTGGTTGTCGAGCTTGACCCCGTCAGCGATGCGCGTATCCGACAATGCACCACGGTCAACCGCGGTGTTGACACCGATTTCCACATCATCACCGATGGTCACGCCACCAATCTGGGCGATCTTGCGCCACACACCTTTCTCGTTGGCAAAGCCGAAGCCTTCGCCGCCGATCACCGCCCCCGACTGAATGACCACACGCTTACCGATGGTCACGTCATGGTACAGAGTGACCCTTGGCGCCAGCCATCCGCCCTCGCCGATCACGCAACGGGCACCGACCACGCAGTGCGCGCCCACGCTGACATTGGCGCCGATACGCGCGCCGCTTTCGATGACCGCAAACGGCCCGATGCTGGCGCTGGCATCCACCTGTGCGTCCTCAGCCACCACGGCGCTGGGATGAATACCCGCCACAGCCTTGGGTTTGGGATCGAACAGGTGGGAAATACGTGCGTAGGCCAGGTACGGATCGGCCACGATCAGTGCGTTGCCGGCAAAGCCTTCGGCATCCGCCGCCTTGAGCAGCACCGCGGCCGCCTGGCTGTTGTCCAGGTATTTGCGGTATTGCGGGTTGGCGAGGAAGCTCAACTGACCGGGGCCTGCCTCCTGCAAGGTGGCCAGCCCGGTAATCTGCAGCGCCTCGGGGCCCTTGAGGGTGGCGCCGAGAGCCTCGGCCAGCTGGCCTAGCGTCATGGTCACGGTCATATCAACGGGCTTGGTTCATGCGCTCGATGACTTGGCGGGTGATGTCGTACTGAGGTTTGACATCGATGACCGCACCACGCTCGAGGACCAGGTCATAACCACCCTTCTTGATCACTTCCTCGACTGCGCCATCCAGCTTGGGCTTCAGCTGCTTGAGCATGTCGCGGTCGGCAACGGCCTTGGCTTCGTTCAGCTCCTTGGACTGGAACTGGAAGTCACGAGCCTTCTGCTTGAACTCGAGCTCCAGGCGCTCACGCTCCTGCTGCTGCATCTTGTCGCCGCCTTTGATCAGGCGGTCCTGGATACCCTTGGCGCTGCTTTCCAGGCTTTTCAGCTTGGTCAGTTGCGGGCCGAACTTCTTCTCGGCATCCACCGCGTATTTCTTGGCGGCGTCCGATTCCAGCAGGGCCATCTGATAGTTCAGGACGGCAACCTTCATTTCGGCGAAAGCCGGGGTGGCGACCAGCGCCGCGGCCACTACGGCCAGTTGAGTCAACTTACGCACGATGCACTCCTGGATAAACCGTTGTCGTTAAGCGAGGGCCGACCTCAGAAGGTCTGGCCCAGAGAGAATTGGAACACCTGCGTGTCGGCATCGTCCGGCTTCTTCACCGGCATTGCCAGGCTGAAGCTCAACGGGCCCAGTGCAGTGATCCAGGTCACGCCGAGGCCGACCGAACTGGCCATGCCTGAGAAACCGACCTTCTCGCAATCAGGCTTGTTGCCGCAATTGGTGTCGAATACGTTACCCACGTCCCAGAACACGGAGGTGCGCAGCGAACGCTGGTCCTTGACGAACGGCAGCGGGAACAGCAGCTCGACACCACCTTGCACCAGCACGTTACCACCGAACGGCAACGGATCCTGGTCCGGGTCGGCGATGGTACCAGGCTTGCCACCGTTGGCCTCGCCACGGCTTGGCGTACTGCGCGGGCCCAGGCTGCTGTCCTTGAAGCCACGAACAGAGTTGAAACCACCGGCGAAGTAGTTCTCGTAGAACGGCAGGCCCGAAGTGCTGCCGTAACCGTCACCATAGCCCAGCTCGGTGTGCAGGCGCAGGGTGTATTCGTTGGTAATCGGCTTGAACAGCTGGCCACGGTAGTCAAGCTTGAAGAACGACAGGTCGCTACCTGGAATGGTGGATTCCAGGGTGAGGCTCTGCGAGTGACCACGGGTTGCCAGCACGCCTTTGTTCAGGGTCGATTCCGACCAACCGATCGAGGCCTTGAAGTTCAGGAAGCTGTCGCCCTCCTCTTCAAGGAAGTCGAAGATCTCGTCGACGGTGTACTTGCCGGTCTTGATCTTGTCCTGCTGCACGCTCAGGCCATAGGTCAGGCGCGAGGTTTCGCTGATCGGGTAGCCCAGGCTGACACCGGCACCGTAGCTGTCCACCGCATAGCTGGCCACGTCGACGTCGAGGTCATCGTAGTCGGTGCTGCGGTAGAAGGCGTTGTAACCCAGGCTCACGCCATCGGCAGTGAAGTAGGGGTCGACGAAGCCGAAGTTGTAGCGGGTCTGGTATTCCGAACGGGTCAGGCCGATGGATACCTTGTTACCGGTACCGAGGAAGTTGCTCTGGCTGATCGAACCACCGAGGATCAGGCCGGCGCTCTGGGCGAAACCGACGCTGGCGGTGATCGAGCCGGAGGCTTGCTCTTCGACGCTGTAGTTGACATCGACCTGGTCGTCGGTGCCTGGCACCGGCGGGGTCTCGACGTTGACTTCCTTGAAGAAGCCCAGGCGCTCCAGACGGGTCTTGGACTGGTCAATCAGGTAGGTCGAGGCCCAGCCACCTTCCATCTGACGCATTTCGCGACGCAGCACTTCGTCTTCGGTCTTGGTGTTGCCACGATAGTTGATGCGGTTGACGTAGGCACGCTTGCCCGGGTCGACCACGAACATGATGTCGACGGTATGGTCTTCATCGTTCGGCTTCGGCACCCCGTTGACGTTGGCGAACGTATAGCCTTCGTTACCCAGGCGGCGGGTAATCAGTTCGGAGGTAGTGGTCATCACCTTGCGCGAGAACACCTGGCCTGGCTGCACCAGCAGCAACGACTTGACCTGGTCTTCCGGCACTTTGAGGTCACCGGACAGCTTCACGTCGCGAACGGTGTACTTCTCGCCTTCGTTGATGTTGACGGTAATGTAGACGTGCTTCTTGTCCGGCGTGATGGACACCTGGGTGGAAGCGATGTCCATGTTGATGTAGCCGCGGTCCAGGTAGTAGGAACGCAGGCGCTCCAGGTCACCGGACAGTTTTTCGCGGGCGTACTTGTCGTCGTTCTTGAAGAACGACAGCCAGTTGGTGGTCTTCAGCTCGAACAGCTGCGCCAGGGTCTCGTCGTCGAACACGTTGTTGCCGACGATGTTGATGTGCTGGATGGCGGCGACGGTGCCTTCGTTGATCTTGATCTTCAGCGCCACACGGTTGCGCGGCTGCGGCACCACCTCGGCGTCGACCTCGGCCGAGTAGCGGCCCTGGGCCACATACTGGCGCTGCAGCTCGTTACGCACGCCTTCGAGGGTGGCTCGCTGGAAGATCTCGCCTTCGGCCAGGCCCGATTGCTTCAGCCCCTTCATCAGGTCTTCGGTGCTGATCGCCTTGTTGCCTTCGATCTCGATGCTCGACACCGACGGGCGCTCAACCACATTGATGATCAGGACATTGCCATCGCGGTTCAGCTGGATGTCCTGGAAGAAGCCGGTCTTGAACAGGGAACGGGTCGATTCCACCAGGCGGCGGTCATCGGCCTGGTCGCCGACGTTCAGCGGCAGCGCACCAAACACGCTGCCGGCGGAAACCCGCTGCAGGCCGTTGACGCGGATATCGGAGATGGTGAAGGACTCGGCGTGAACTTCAGCGATCATCAGTGCGGACATGACCGCAGTTAGCAGCAGACGTTTCATGAAGTCCTTTTATTCCAACTGGCAATAAACAACCCGCCGTCACTAAACGGCAGGTTCGCAATTGAGCGAAGCTTTATAGTCGACCCAGATCGTTGATCAGGGCGAGCAACATCACCCCTATGACCAAACTGATACCGATCTGGACCCCCCAACCTTGCACCCGATCCGACAGCGGACGACCGCGCACCCACTCGACCAGGTAAAACAGCAAATGCCCCCCATCCAGAACCGGAATGGGCAGCAGGTTAAGAACCCCCAGGCTTATGCTCAGGTAGGCCAGGAAATTCAGGAAATCCCCCACGCCGGACTGGGCTGAAGCGCCCGCCACTTTAGCAATGGTTATCGGTCCGCTCAAGTTTTTTACCGAGAGCTCCCCGAACAGCATTTTCTTCAGCGATTCAAGGGTCAGGACGCTCATGCTCCAGGTCCGCGACAAGCCCTCACCCACCGCTTCCAGCGGGCCGTAGCTGACTTCGCGGAGCATGCTGGCAGGCCACTCGCCACCTTTTACCCCGGCACCGAGATAGCCACCGGACGCCTTGCCCTCGCCCTTGCGCGCCAGGGTCACCGGCAGTTCCAGCGCAGCGCCGTCACGCTCGATACGCACCAGAACCTTGGCTTGCGGGCGGGCGCGCACGGCATCGACCACCTGCTGCCACTCGGTCACGGCAATACCATCGAGGGCCAGCAGCTTGTCACCGGTTTTCAGGCCGGCAGCGGCAGCCGGCCCCTTCGGATCGATTTCGGCCAGCACCGGCACGATCGCCGGGCGCCAGGGCTGCAGGCCCAGGGACTGGATCGGGTCGGGCTCGTCGGCTCCCTTGAGCCAGCTGTCCAGCTTCACCTGCAACTGACGCTCGGCAGTGGCGCCCTCGTCGCGCACGCCTACCTGCAAGGTACCACTCTCGCCCAGGCGTCGGACCAGCTGCAGGTTGACCGCCGACCAGCCATTGGTCGGCTTGCCATCGATGGAGACGATTTCCTGACCTGCGGCCAGGCCTGCCGAAGCTGCCAGGCTGCCAGCTTCGACGGCGCCGATCACCGGACGGACCTGCTGGGTACCCAGCATCGCCAGCACCCAGAAGAACAGGATGGCCAGCAGGAAGTTGGCAACCGGGCCGGCTGCGACGATGGCGATGCGCTGGCGCACGGACTTGCGGTTGAACGACTGGTCGACCAGCGCCGGCGGCACCTCGCCTTCGCGCTCGTCGAGCATCTTGACGTAGCCACCCAGCGGGATTGCGGCCACCACGAATTCGGTGCCATGGCGATCATGCCAACGCAGCAATGGCGTGCCGAAGCCCACCGAGAAGCGGAGTACCTTGACCCCGCAGCGACGCGCCACCCAGAAGTGGCCGAACTCATGGAAGGTGACCAGCACCCCCAAGGCCACGAGGGTGCCGATAATCATGTAGAGCGCTGTCATATCCATCTCCGAATGATGTTCAGCGGGCCGGCGTCGTGCCGCCCTCCCTCGTTAACCATGGCGGGCCTGCATCAGCGACCGTGGCGCCTCAGCCATTCACGGGAAAGCTCCCGGGCACGCTGGTCGGCGGCGAACACCGCATCCAGCGACGGCAGCGGCATGACGGGCTCCTGATCGAGCACCTGTTCGATCATACCCGCGATTTCCGGGAAGCGGATACGCCGTTGGAGAAATGCCTCGACCGCGATTTCGTTGACCGCATTGAGCACCGCCGGCGCGCTGTTGCCAGCCTCGGCAGCCTGCCGCGCCAGGCGCAGGCAAGGGAAGCGCTGTTCGTCGGGCGCCTGGAAATCCAGACGGGCGATGGCGAACAGGTCCAGCGGGGCCACCCCGGAATCAATCCGTTCGGGCCAGGCCAGGGCGTTGGCAATAGGCGTGCGCATGTCCGGGTTACCCAGCTGCGCCAGCACCGAACCGTCGACGTAATCCACCAGGGAGTGAATCACGCTCTGCGGGTGCACCACCACCTCGATCCTGGCCGGTGCTGCATCGAACAGCCAGCAGGCCTCGATCAGCTCCAGCCCCTTGTTCATCATGCTGGCGGAGTCCACGGAAATCTTGCGCCCCATGGACCAGTTGGGGTGCGCGCAGGCCTGTTCCGGCGTGACGTTGAGCAGCGCCTCGACGGGCGTCTCGCGGAACGGGCCGCCGGAAGCGGTGAGCAGGATCCGGCGCACACCTACGGCACTCAGGCCGCGCGCATAGTCGCCAGGCATGCACTGGAAGATCGCGTTGTGCTCGCTGTCGATCGGCAGCAGCACAGCACCACTGCGCCGCACCGCGTCCATGAACAGCGCGCCAGACATCACCAGCGCCTCCTTGTTGGCCAGCAGCACCTTCTTGCCGGCCTCGACCGCCGCCAGGGTGGGGCGCAAGCCGGCGGCACCGACGATGGCCGCCATCACGGCGTCGACTTCCGCCGCGCAAGCCACCTGGCACAGCCCGGCCTCGCCTTCCAGCACTTCGGTGGCGCAACCCGCCGCAGCCAGGCCTTCGCGCAGACGCCCGGCCGCCTCGGCCACCGGCACCACGGCAAACGCCGGGCGATGGCGCAAACACAGGGCCAGCAACTCGTCGATACGCGAATAGCCGCTCAGGGCGAACACTTGATAGCGGTCAGGATGGCGCGCGATGACATCCAGCGTGCTCAGGCCGATGGAGCCAGTGGCGCCAAGCACGGTAATGCGCTGCGGACGGCTCACATCACACCCCATTCTGCAGCCCACAACAGCACGGCGAAAATCGGGATGGCGGCAGTCAGGCTGTCGATGCGATCCAGCACCCCGCCGTGACCGGGCAGCAGGTTGCTGCTGTCCTTGATACCGGAGCGGCGCTTGAACATGCTTTCGGTCAGGTCACCGACCACCGACGACATGACCACCAGCGCGGCACCCATCAGGCCCAGCAGGATCTGGCCGACGCTCCAGTCGCGGCTGACCCCGACCACCACGGTGATGGCCAGGCTGACCGCCAGGCCGCCATACACGCCTTCCCAGCTCTTGCCCGGGCTGACCTGCGGGGCCAGCTTGCGCTTGCCGAAGGCACGACCGGAGAAATACGCACCAATATCAGCAGCCCACACCAGCACCATGACCGACAGGATCAGCCAGTTACCCAGCGACCAGTGCTTGAGCAGCACCAGCCCCTGCCAGGCCGGCAGCAACACCAGCAGGCCGATCAGCAGGCGGCAGGCGGCGCTGGCCCACAGTTCGCTGCTGCGCGGATAGGTCAGCACCAGCCAGGTGGCCAGCCCCCACCAGATCACCGCAGCGCCCAGCACCCAGGGCGCCAGCTCGGGAAGGATATACAGCAGCATCAGCGCTCCGGCGACCACCGCGGCATAGGCGATACGCAGCGGCTGGGCCATCAGCCCGGCCAGGCGTGCCCACTCCCAGGCGCCGAGGGTTACCACAAAGCCGATGAACAGGGCGAAATCCCCGCCATTGAGCAGGAAGAAGCCACCCAGCGCGATCGGCAGCAGGATCAGTGCGGTAATGATGCGTTGTTTAAGCATTAAGCACGAGCTCCAGCCTCGACCTGCTCGCTGGTCTTACCGAAGCGGCGCTGGCGCGAAGCGAAATCGGCCAGGGCATTGCGCATGGCCTCGTGTTTGAAATCCGGCCAGTACAAGTCGGAGAAGTACAGCTCGGCATAAGCCAGCTGCCACAGCAGGAAATTGCTGATGCGGTGCTCACCACCGGTGCGGATGCACAGGTCCGGCAGCGGCAGTTCGCCGGTTGCCAGGCAAGTCTGCAACAGGCCCGGGGTAATGTCTTCCGGGCGCAGGTGCCCGGCTTGCACTTCCCGCGCCAGGCGCTGGGCGGCCTGGGCGATGTCCCACTGGCCACCGTAGTTGGCCGCGATCTGCAGGATGAAACGGTTGTTGCCGGCAGTCAGCGCCTCGGCCTCGCGCATGGCAGCCTGCAGTTCCGGATGGAAACGCGAACGGTCACCGATGATACGCAGGCTGATGTTGTTCTCGTTCAGGCGCCTGGCCTCGCGGCGCAGGGCCGAGAAGAACAGCTCCATCAGCGCACCGACCTCTTCGGCGGGGCGCTGCCAGTTTTCGCTGGAGAACGCGAACAGGGTCAGCACCTCGACCCCGGATTCTGCACATACCTCGATGACCGCGCGAACGGCGTCGACACCCGCCTTGTGCCCGGCAACGCCGGGCAGCAGGCGCTTTTTCGCCCAGCGGTTGTTGCCATCCATGATGATCGCGACATGACGCGGCACCGAGGACGGCACCGCTGGCTTGGTCTTTTCCATTAAAAAGCCCCGGCCTTAGACGGCCATCAGGTCCTTTTCCTTGGCTTTGAAGGCGGCATCTACCTCGGCAACGAACTTGTCGGTCAGCTTCTGGATCTCGTCGGCGGCGCGACGTTCTTCGTCTTCGCTGATTTCCTTGTCCTTGGTCAGCTTCTTCAGCTCGGCCAGGGCATCGCGGCGCACGTTGCGCACTGCGACCTTGGCATCCTCGGCAACGCCGCTGGCCTGCTTGGTGTAACCCTTGCGGGTTTCCTCGGTCAGGGCCGGCATCGGCACACGAATGGTAGTGCCGGCGCTGGACGGGTTCAGGCCCAGGTCGGAGGTGAGGATGGCCTTCTCGATGGCAGCACTGAGGTTCTTGTCGTGGGCGACGATCTTCAGGGTGCGGGCATCTTCGACGGTGATCGCGGCCACCTGGTTCAGCGGCATCTCGCTGCCCCAGGCCGGGACCTTGACGCTATCCAGGATGCTTGGGTGCGCGCGACCGGTACGGATTGCCGCCAGGTTGCGGCCCAAGGCCTCGAGGGACTTGGTCATGCGCTCCTGCGCGTCTTTCTTGATGTCGTTGATCATGCTTGGCCTTCCTCGATCAGAGTGCCTTCAGCGCCACCCACCACGATGTTCAGCAGGGCGCCAGGCTTGTTCATGTTGAATACCCGCAATGGCATCTTGTGGTCACGGCACAGGCAGATTGCGGTCAGGTCCATCACACCCAGCTTGCGATCCAGCACCTCGTCGTAGGTCAGGTGATCGAACTTCTCGGCGTGCGGGTCCTTGAATGGATCGGCAGTGTACACACCATCGACCTTGGTCGCCTTCAGCACCACGTCGGCATCGATTTCGATGGCGCGCAGGCAGGCCGCGGAGTCGGTGGTGAAGAACGGGTTGCCGGTACCGGCGGAGAAAATTACCACATCCCCGGAGTTGAGGTGGCGAATAGCTTTGCGACGATCGTAATGATCGGTGACGCCGACCATGGAAATGGCCGACATGACCAGGGCCGGGATGTTCGAGCGCTCCAGCGCATCGCGCATGGCCAGGGCGTTCATCACGGTGGCCAGCATGCCCATGTGGTCACCGGTAACGCGGTCCATGCCGGCTGCGCTGAGCGCGGCGCCGCGGAACAGGTTGCCACCGCCGATCACCAGGCCGACCTGGACCCCGATCCCTACCAGCTGGCCAACTTCAAGGGCCATGCGATCCAGCACCTTCGGGTCGATTCCGAAGTCTTCCGAGCCCATCAGGGCCTCGCCGCTAAGTTTGAGCAAAATGCGTTTATAGCGAGGTTGGCGACCACTCACCTGCTGAGCCATTGCGAGTCTCTCCTGCGGCGTACTTTTAGAAAATTCGTGCGGGCTGTTTTCAGCCTGCTAACTGTAGCGTGGCACCGCTTCGGTGCCAGCGAAGAGAGAGCCGGATAAACCCCTCTCCGTTTTGACAAAGAGGCTGCGCGCGTGAGCGGGCAGCCTCTTCGGGGCGACAGACGGGGCTGTCTTACTGCTTGGCAGCAGCGACCTGGGCGGCAACTTCTTCAGCGAAGTTGTCGACTGGCTTCTCGATGCCTTCGCCGACTTTGAAGTAGGTGAAGGAAACGATTTCAGCACCGGCTTTCTTGGCCAGCTCGCCAACCTTGACTTCCGGGTTCATGACGAAGGCCTGCTCGACCAGCGAGGCTTCGGCCAGGAACTTCGAGATACGACCCTTGATCATGTTCTCGACGATGTTCTCTGGCTTGCCGGCGATCTTGTCAGCGTTCAGCTGCAGGAAGACGCCCTTTTCGCGCTCGATCGCTTCGGCCGAAACTTCCGACGGCAGCAGGAACTCAGGGTTCGAAGCGGCAACGTGCATGGCGATGTTCTTGGCCAGCTCGACGTCGCCGCCTTTCAGGACAACGGCAGCGCCGATCTTGTTGCCGTGCAGGTAGGCACCGACCACGTCACCTTCAACGCGCACCAGGCGACGGATGTTGACGTTTTCGCCGCACTTGGCGACCAGCGCTTCACGCGCAGCTTCACGCGATGCGATCAGCGGAGCGGCGTCGGTCAGCTTCTGGGCGAAGGCCTCTTCGATGCTGTCGGCTACGAAAGCCTTGAAGTCGTCTTGCAGGGCCAGGAAGTCGGTCTGCGAGTTCACTTCCAGCAGGACGGCGGATTTACCGTCGGTCTTGACCGCGATAGCGCCTTCAGCAGCGACGTTGCCAGCCTTCTTGGCGGCCTTGATGGCGCCCGAGGCACGCATGTCGTCAATGGCTTTCTCGATGTCGCCGCCGGCCTTTTCCAGGGCCTTCTTGCAATCCATCATGCCTTCGCCGGTACGCTCGCGCAGTTCTTTGACCAGCGCTGCAGTAATTGCTGCCATTTCAAAATCCTCTTGGAAAGTTTTTCAACCATTCCACCCGTTGCTCACGGGCGTTCAATTCTGCAAATCCACTGTGTCTATCTCAGCAAGGCCCATGATGCGGGGGCGATGCTGACAGCAGGATTTCAAGGTGGCAAAAAGGGGGCAGAGCCCCCTTTTTGCGTGCCAAGTCGACGCTAGCGTCTAATTACTCGGCAGCAGGTGCAGCCGCTTCTTCAGCGTAAACTTCGGTGCCGCCGGCAACGTTGTTGCGGCCACGGATGACTGCGTCAGCCATCGAAGTCATGTACAGCTCGATAGCGCGGATGGCGTCATCGTTACCTGGGATGATGTAGTCAACACCTTCCGGGCTGCTGTTGGTATCGACAACGCCGATAACCGGAATGCCCAGTTTGTTGGCTTCGGTGATCGCGATGCGCTCGTGATCAACGTCGATAACGAACAGAGCGTCAGGCAGACCGCCCATGTCCTTGATACCGCCCAGGCTGCGATCCAGTTTTTCCAGGTCGCGGGAGCGCATCAGGGCTTCTTTCTTGGTCAGCTTGGCGAAAGTGCCGTCTTCGGCCTGGGTTTCCAGGTCGCGCAGACGCTTGATCGAAGCGCGGATGGTCTTGTAGTTGGTCAGCATGCCGCCCAACCAACGGTGGTCAACGTATGGCGAACCGCAACGAGCAGCCTGCTCGGCGACGATCTTGCCAGCGGAACGCTTGGTGCCGACGAACAGGATCTTGTTCTTGCCCTGGGCCAGGCGCTCTACGAACGCCAGGGCGTCGTTGAACATCGGCAGGGTTTTTTCCAGGTTGACGATGTGGATCTTGTTGCGCGCGCCGAAAATGTACTTGCCCATTTTCGGGTTCCAGTAACGGGTCTGGTGGCCGAAGTGCACACCGGCCTTCAGCATATCGCGCATGTTGACTTGGGACATGATAGTTCCTTGATAAGTCGGGTTGGGCCTCCACGTATCCCAATGACCAACCCGCGAATTCTGCAACTCGGGGCACCCAGGCCATCGTGTCGACACGTGTGTGGGTTAAGTGCTGACGGGGTCGTCCCCGAAAGCGGCGCATTTTATACCACAGACAGCGGCCGAACGGAACCCGGATACTGTTGCGTCCGTCAGCGGTTTTTGCAGCACCCCGGCTTTCGCGCCAGAATGCCAGCTATAGACAGCAGCATAAGCGTCTTTATCCCGACCGATCGGCGCCCTGCTCTGCTAGAATCCGGCCTTTCCCGTTTGTTCGCGCCGCATGCGGCGCTGTAGAGAGCCTGTAATGACCGTCACCATCAAGACCGCAGAAGACATCGAGAAGATGCGCATCGCCGGCCGCCTGGCCGCCGAAGTGCTGGAAATGATCGAAGAACACGTCAAGCCCGGGGTCACCACCGAAGAGCTGGACCGCCTGTGCCACGACTACATCGTCAATGTCCAGCAGGCTATCCCGGCGCCGCTCAACTACAAGGGCTACCCGAAGTCGATCTGCACCTCGATCAACCATGTGGTCTGCCATGGCATTCCCAACGACAAGCCGCTCAAGGACGGTGACACGCTGAACATCGATGTCACCGTGATCAAGGACGGCTACCACGGCGACACCAGCCGCATGTTCCACGTCGGCAACGTGCCGGTATGGGCCGAGCGCCTGTCCAAGGTTACCCAGGAGTGCATGTACAAGGCCATCGAGCTGGTCAGGCCGGGCTGCCGCCTGGGCGACATCGGCGAAGTGATCCAGAAGCACGCGGAAAAGAACGGTTTCTCGGTGGTGCGCGAGTTCTGCGGCCACGGTATCGGCAAGGTGTTCCACGAAGAGCCGCAGATCCTTCACTACGGCCGCGCCGGCACCGGCATGGAGCTGAAGGAAGGCATGACCTTCACCATCGAGCCGATGATCAACCAGGGCAAGGCCGACACCAAGGTACTGGGCGACGGCTGGACGGCCATCACCAAGGACCGCAAGCTTTCGGCCCAGTGGGAACACACCCTGGTGGTGACCGCGACCGGCTACGAGATCTTCACCCTGCGCAAGGACGACACCATCCCGCGCACCTCGGCCTGAGCGTACTCAGCCAACGGCCACCCCTCGACAGGAACCTGACGCGATGCCCCAGGTGGATTCCGAGCTGTTCGACCGTGGCCAGTTCCAGGCGGAACTGGCCCTCAAGGCGAGCCCCATCGCCGCCTTCAAGAAGGCCATCCGCCAGGCCGGCGAGGTGCTTGACAGGCGTTTTCGCAGCGGCGGCGAAATCCGCCCGCTGATCGAGGCCCGCGCCTGGCTCGTCGACAATATCCTGCAACAGGCATGGAACCAGTTCGACTGGGGCGACCACAGCGGCATTGCCCTGGTCGCGGTTGGCGGCTACGGGCGCGGCGAGCTGCACCCGCATTCGGACATCGACCTGCTGATCCTGCTGGGTGCCGCCGAACACGAGCAGTACCGCGACGCCATCGAGCGCTTTCTCACCCTGCTGTGGGACATCGGCCTGGAAGTGGGCCAGAGCGTGCGCACCGTCGACGAGTGTGCCGAGCAGGCCCGCGCCGACCTGACGGTCATCACCAACCTGATGGAAAGCCGCACCATCGCCGGCCCCGAGGCCTTGCGCCAGCGCATGCTGGAGGTGACCGACACCACGCACATGTGGCCGAGCAAGGACTTCTTCCTGGCCAAACGCGCCGAGCTCAAAGCCCGCCACCACAAGTACAACGACACCGAATACAACCTCGAACCCAACGTGAAAGGTTCGCCCGGTGGCCTGCGAGACATCCAGACCGTGCTCTGGGTGGCGCGTCGTCAGTATGGCACCCTCAACCTGCATGCCCTGGCCGACGAAGGCTTTTTGCTGGAAAGCGAGAACGAACTGCTGGCTTCTTCCCAGGACTTCCTGTGGAAGGTGCGTTATGCCTTGCACATGCTGGCCGGGCGTGCCGAGGACCGCCTGCTGTTCGACCACCAGCGCAGCATCGCCACGCTGCTGGGCTACAGCGACGACAACCCCAAGCGGGCCATCGAGCAGTTCATGCAGCAGTACTACCGGGTGGTGATGAGCATCAGCCAGCTGTGCGACCTGATCATCCAGCATTTCGAAGAGGTCATCCTGGCCGATGACGACAGCGGTACTACCCAGCCGCTGAATGCGCGCTTCCGCCTGCATGATGGCTATATAGAAGCCACCCGGCCGAACGTGTTCAAGCGCACCCCGTTCGCCATGCTGGAGATCTTCGTGCTGATGGCCCAGCACCCCGAGATCAAGGGCGTGCGCGCCGATACCGTGCGATTGCTGCGCGAACACCGGCACCTGATCGACGACACCTTCCGCACCGACATCCGCAACACCAGCCTGTTCATCGAGCTGTTCAAGTGTGAAATCGGCATCCACCGCAACCTGCGGCGGATGAACCGCTACGGCATCCTGGGCCGCTACCTGCCGGAATTCGGCCTGATCGTCGGGCAGATGCAGCACGACCTGTTCCACATCTATACGGTCGACGCGCACACCCTCAATCTCATCAAGCACCTGCGCAAGCTGCAGTACACGCCGGTGTCCGAGAAATTCCCGCTGGCCAGCAAGCTCATGGGGCGCCTGCCCAAGCCCGAGCTGATCTACCTGGCCGGCCTGTACCACGACATCGGCAAGGGCCGCCAGGGCGACCACTCGGACCTGGGCGCGCTGGATGCGCAGAAGTTCTGCGAACGCCACCAGTTGCCGGCCTGGGACAGCCGCCTGATCGTCTGGCTGGTGCAGAACCACCTGGTGATGTCTACCACTGCCCAGCGCAAGGACCTGTCCGACCCACAGGTGATCAACGACTTCGCCCTGCACGTGGGCGACGAAACGCGCCTGGACTACCTGTACGTGCTGACCGTGGCCGACATCAACGCCACCAACCCCAGCCTGTGGAACTCGTGGCGCGCCAGCCTGCTGCGCCAGCTGTACACCGAGACCAAGCGCGCCCTGCGCCGTGGCCTGGAAAACCCGCTGGACCGCGAGGAGCAGATTCGCCAGACCCAGTCCGCAGCACTGGATATCCTGGTACGCGAGGGCACCGACCCGGATGACGTCGAGCAATTGTGGTCGCAGCTGGGCGATGACTACTTCCTCAAGCACACCGCCGCCGACGTGGCCTGGCACAGTGACGCGATCCTGCAGCAACCGGCCGACGGCGGGCCGCTGGTGCTGATCAAGGAAACCACCCAGCGCGAATTCGAAGGTGGCACGCAGATCTTCATCTACGCCCCCGACCAGCACGACTTTTTTGCCGTGACGGTGGCGGCGATGTCGCAACTGAACCTGAACATCCATGACGCGCGGATCATCACCTCGAGCAGCCAGTTCACCCTCGACACCTATATCGTGCTGGACAACGATGGCGGCTCGATCGGCGACAACCCGCAGCGGGTCAAGCAGATTCGCGACGGCCTGACCGAAGCGCTGCGCAACCCCGAGAACTACCCGACCATCATCCAGCGCCGGGTCCCGCGCCAGCTCAAGCACTTCGACTTCCCGCCGCAGGTAACCATCCTCAACGATGCCCAGCGGCCGGTGACCATCCTCGAAATCACCGCGCCCGACCGCCCAGGCCTGCTGGCCCGGCTGGGGCGGATCTTCCTGGAGTTCGACCTGTCGCTGCAGAATGCGAAGATCGCCACCCTTGGCGAGCGGGTGGAAGACGTGTTCTTCATCACCGACGCCGACAACCAGCCGCTGTCCGACCCACAGCTGTGCAGCCGCCTGCAGGAGGCCATTGTCCAGCAGCTGCAGGCCGGCCAGGCCAGCGATACCAGCCCGACCCGCGTGACCTTTTAACGACCAGACGATTGACGAGACCTTGCGCCGATGAACCATGCCTTGACCCAGCTTCAGCCCTACCCGTTCGAGAAACTCCGCGCCCTGCTGGGCAGCGTGAAGCCGGCGGCGGACAAACGCGCCATCGCCCTGTCGATCGGTGAGCCGAAGCATGAATCGCCGGCGTTCGTCGCCCAGGCCATGGCCGACAACCTCGACAAGCTGGCGGTATACCCCAGCACCATCGGCCTGCCGGCATTGCGCCAGGCGATCGGCCAGTGGTGCGAGCGCCGCTTTGGCGTCCCGGCCGGCTGGCTGGACGCCGAGCGCCATATCCTGCCGGTCAACGGCACCCGCGAGGCGCTGTTCGCCTTCACCCAGGCCGTGGTCAACCGCGCCGATGATGGCCTGGTGGTCAGCCCCAACCCGTTCTACCAGATCTACGAAGGTGCAGCGCTGCTGGCCGGTGCCACCCCGCACTACCTGCCGTGCCTGGAAAGCAACGGTTTCAACCCCGACTTCGATGCCGTGCCGGCCCAGGTGTGGCAACGCTGCCAGATCCTGTTCCTGTGCTCGCCGGGCAACCCCACGGGCGCGCTGGTGCCGATGACCACCCTGAAAAAGCTGATTGCCCTGGCCGACCAGCACGACTTCGTGATTGCCGCCGACGAGTGCTACAGCGAGCTGTACTTCGATGAAGACGCCCCGCCACCGGGCCTGCTGACTGCCTGTGCGGAGCTGGGCCGCAGCGACTTCAAGCGCTGCGTGGTGTTCCACAGCCTGTCCAAGCGCTCCAACCTGCCGGGCCTGCGTTCGGGCTTCGTCGCCGGTGATGCCGAGATCATCAAACCGTTCCTGCTGTACCGCACCTATCATGGCTGTGCCATGCCGGTACAAACCCAACTGGCCAGCATTGCCGCCTGGCAGGACGAGGCGCATGTGCGCGAGAACCGCGACCAGTACCGCGCCAAATACGATGCCGTGCTGGACATCCTGCAACCGGTGCTGGACGTGCAGCGCCCGGATGGCAGCTTCTACCTGTGGGCCAAGGTGCCCGGTGACGATGCCGAATTCACCCGTGACCTGTTCGAGGCCCAGCATGTGACGGTGGTGCCGGGGTCGTACCTGTCGCGCGAAGTGGATGGAGTGAACCCGGGTGCCGGGCGTGTGCGCATGGCGCTGGTTGCGCCGCTGGCCGAGTGCATCGAGGCGGCGGAGCGGATTCGCGCGTTCCTGCAAGGCCGCTGACTGGATTGGGGCGCTTTGCGCCCCATTCGCGGGACAAGCCCGCTCCCACAGGCTCTCCATTGCATCTGAGGTTGATGGGGACCTGTGGGATTGGGGACGCTTTGCACCCCATTCGCGGGACAAGCCCGCTCCCACAGGCTCTCCATTGCATCTGAGGTTGATGGGGACCTGTGGGATTGGGGGCGCTTTGCGCCCCATTCGCGGGACAAGCCCGCTCCCACAGGCTCTTCATTGCATCTG
>NZ_DGIR01000038.1 GCF_002386445.1 Pseudomonas sp. UBA4617 | reverse complement strand
CCTGGCCTCCACGGGCGCGTTTTCATTTACAGTTCCACAAGCATCCCGTGCGAGGAGGCGCTACATGGGCGCAACCAACAGGTTAGCCTGCTATTCCGACCCCGCTGATCACTATTCTCATCGGGTACGCCTCGTGCTGGCCGAGAAGGGTATCAGCGTGCAGGTCATCGATGTCGATCCTGGCCGCCTGCCGCCCAAGCTGGTCGAGGTGAACCCCTACGCAAGCGTGCCGACCCTGGTCGACCGTGACTTGGCGTTGTACGAATCGAGCGTTGTGATGGAATACCTCGAGGAGCGTTACCCGCATCCGCCGCTGATGCCGGTATACCCGGTGGCGCGCGGCAACAGCCGTTTGCTGATGCACCGCATACAGCGCGACTGGTGCGCCCTGGCCGATACCGTGCTCGATCCGCGCAGCAGCGAGGCTGCCCGTGCCGAGGCGCGCAAGGCCTTGCGCGAAAGCCTGACCGGGGTCTCGCCGTTGTTCGGCGAGTTCGCCTGCTTCATGAGCGAGGAGCAAAGCCTGGTCGATTGTTGTCTATTGCCCATACTCTGGCGTTTGCCGGTTTTGGGTATCGAGTTGCCGCGGCAAGCCAAGCCGTTGCTGGATTACATGGAGCGGCAGTTCGCCCGCGAGCCTTTCCAGGCGAGCCTGTCCTCCGTAGAACGTGAAATGCGCAAGCTTTAAGGAGCCGTTGATGAACTCCAGTCGCCCCTATCTGGTTCGAGCACTGTACGAGTGGATCGTCGACAACGATTGCACCCCCCATATGCTGGTAAACGCCGAATACCCGAAAGTCCAGGTGCCAGACGGTTTCGCCAGTGATGGCCAGATTGTCTTGAATATCTCACCGAACGCCGTGCGCAACCTGCACATGGACAATGACGCTGTCAGCTTCGAAGGCCGTTTCAGTGGCGTGTCCCATTCGTTGTTCGTGCCGTCTGGCGCCATCCTGGGAATCTATGCCCGAGAGAATGGCCAGGGCATGGTCTTCGAACTGGAGCCGTCGCAGGATGACATGCTCGACGACGAGGATGATGTGCAACCGGATGATGACGGCCCACCGGAGGGGGGCGGGCAACCACCGCGCCCGAGCGGCCGGCCAAGCCTCAAAGTGGTCAAGTAATGAAAAAGGCGACCTGTCCAGGTCGCCTTTTCTTTTGCCGCCAATAACGGATTACAGGTCGCTGATGGTGCGAACCTGGTCCTTGTTGATGCGGGTGCGCTTGCCGTCGAGCTGCTGGAACTCGTAGAAACCGGTATCGGCGTCGTATTCCGGTACGTCGACCGTCTGGATTTCCCGGCCGTCGTTGAGGGTGATCTGGCTAGGGGTTGAGCAGCCGGCCAGGGTGGCGAAGGTGCCGATCAGCAAGGCAGGCAGCAGAAGCTTTTTCATGCGGTGTTTCCTGGATATCTGAAAGGGGTGGAGCATGGTTGCCTGCCATGGCCCAATCGCAGGCGCGCCAACGAACAGGGCCATGGCAGGCAATGAATCAGTCGATGTACTCGAACAGCTTGACGATCTTCTGCACGCCCGACACGCCCTGCACCACGGCGGTGGCCGAGTTGGCCTCCTGCTGGGTGACCAGGCCGAGCAGGTAGACGATACCGTTTTCGGTAATGACCTTGATGCGCGAGCTGGGCACGGCATTGTCGGTCAGCATCTGGGCCTTGATCTTGGTAGTCAGCCAGGCGTCATTGTTGCGCGCCAGGATGGAGGAGGGCTGCATCACCTGCAGCTCGTTGTGCACTTTCTTCACCCGCTGGACCTGGCTGGCGGTTTGCTCGGCGAGGCTCTTGAGGTCGGCGCGCGGGGTCTGGCCTGCCAACAGGACGATGCCGTTGTAGCTGGTGACGACGATGTGCGAGCCCTTGTCCAGGTCGGGGCTGGCCTTGGCGATGTTGACCGAGGCCTTGGTTTCGATCAGCGAATCGTCGATCTTGCTGCCGATGGTGCGCGTGCCGCGGTCGTCTTCAATCGGCGAATTGCGGGCAGAGGTCAGTACCGAGCTGCAACCGGTAATGCTCAGGCACAGGGTCAAGGCCATCAGGCCGAGGCGCATAGGGGTCATTCTTCACTCCCGAACAGTTGGCTGTCGATCAGGTCACACAGGCAATGGATCGCCAGCAGGTGGACTTCCTGGATACGCGCGGTAACCGTAGAAGGTACACGGATTTCCACGTCCTCGGGCAGCAGCAGCGAAGCCATGCCGCCGCCGTCGCGGCCAGTCAATGCTACGACAATCATCTCGCGGTCATGTGCGGCCTGGATCGCCTGGATCACGTTGGCCGAGTTGCCGCTGGTAGAGATTGCCAGCAGAACGTCGCCGGGCTGGCCCAGGGCGCGGATCTGCTTGGAAAAGACCTCGTTATAGCTGTAGTCGTTGGCAATCGAGGTCAGGGTCGAGCTGTCGGTGGTCAGCGCGATCGCCGGCAGGCTCGGGCGCTCGCGCTCGAAACGGTTGAGCAGCTCCGAGGAAAAGTGCTGGGCATCACCGGCCGAGCCGCCGTTCCCGCAAGCGAGCATCTTGCCCTCGTTGAGCAGCGCGTTGACCATGACCAGGCTGGCCTGCTCGATGTGCGGTGCCAGGATGTCCATTGCCTGTTGCTTGGTATCGATGCTGGCCTGGAACAGCCGGCGAATTCGGGATTGCATGTCCATCTGGTGACCTTAAGTAGGGCGGTGGCCGGCGCGACGCGCAACAAGGACCAGCCCGCGAAACATAGAGCAAAAAAAACGAAGTGGGTTCAGCATTCGAAGGCGTTTTTCAGCCATTGCAGCGGCGTGCCTGCGTGGTGGCTACCCTGCAGGGCGACTACATCGAAGCGGCAGGGCTGGTCGCCCCAGTGGGCCTCCTGCTGCAGGAACAGGCTGGCGGCGAGCACCAACCGTTTCTGCTTGCGCCCGTCGATACTGCCGAGGGCGCCACCGAAGCCCGCGTGCAACCGGTAGCGGACTTCGACGAATACTACTGTATCGGCGTCGAGCATGACCAGATCAAGCTCACCGCCTTTGCATCGCCAGTTACGCGCCAGCAGTTGCAGACCCTGCCCTTGAAGGTACTCAAGGGCCTGGGTTTCTGCCGCCTGACCGGCGCTGGTGGGCGATGCTGCAGCCATCAGCGAGGGGTGTCAGGCAGGCGCTTGACCTGGCCACCGGCAAACTCGGCCCAAGGCAGCTGACGCTCGACACGCTGGTTGGCGTTCATGCTCAGGCTGCCCGAAAGGCCCATAACCCGGTTGTCCGGCAGTGCTTTCAGCTGGCCCAGGCGCGGCGCCAGGCTGTAGGCATCGACGCCCATGGCATACAGACGACCCAGGCTGCCGGCAGCTTGCGGCCACTGTTGCACCACCTGCTGGCGCAGGCTGTTGCTGGTGTCCAGCAACCACGGCGTTTCGCAGAAGCGGATGCCGTTCATGTCGTTGTACTGGTTGACGTCGCCGCTGGCGCTGTACAGGTTCGAGGTGGCGTAAACCGGCACGTCACCGGCGTACTGGAAGTTCAGCGTCGGCTTGATCTGCTGCGCCTGTTGCGGGGTCGAGGCGAGGAAGATGAAGTCGATGTCCTGACGGCGCGACGGTTGTGCAGCAATGCTGCCCCCTATCGTGCTTTGCAGGCTCTTGGCGCGGCCTTCGCTCTGACGCAGCTGGAACAGGTCGGCAATCTGCTGGGCCAGTGCGACTGGCTGGGCGATGCGCTCGGCGGCAAGCAGGGTGCCGCCGTTGCCTTCCCATTCCTGGCGGAAGGCGGCCAGGACGCGGTCACCCCATTCGCCGCTCGGTACCAGGGCCACGGCGCGCATCATGCCATCGGCGCGGGCGCGGCGTGCCACTTCGCGGGCTTCGTCTTCAGCCGCCAGGCCGAACTGGAACAGCTGCGGCGGCGCCTTTTGCCCGGCGTCGGCGTAGTTCAGCGCCAGGGTGGTGATCGGCAGTTGCGGTTTGCTGGCCAGTTGCTTGACCAGCGGCTTTTCCAGCGGGCCGATGACCAGTTGTACACCAGCGGCCTGGGCCTGGCGGTAGAAGTCGTCGAGCGAGCCGATGCGCGAGCTGTCGAACACCTGCACCGTCGGTGCTGGCTGGCCGGCTTGCTGGGCTTGGAAGTGCGCCGCCATGAAGCCGTCACGCAGGGCGCGGGCGACACCGGCCAGCGGGCCATCCTGGGGCAGCAGCAGGGCGATCTTGGTCAGTGGCTGGCTGGCCAGCTCCTTGAGCTTGGTCAGCGCCAGTGGCAGTTGCTGCGCGGCAGGGTGGCCCGGGTGCTGCTTGACCCAGGTGTCGATAGCGGCCTGTTGCTGTTCCAGGGTGCCGGCGCTTTTCACCGCGAAGGCCAGGCTGGCCCAGCCGGCCAGGGTCTGGTCATTGCCTGGCTGCTGCAGTTGCTCTGCCGGCAGCGAAGCGACCAGGGCCCAGATGGCGTCGTGGTTGGCGCTGGCGGCCTGGCCGCTGAGCAGCGGCGCCAGCAGCACGCGCTGCTGCGCGGCGGCCAGGGCCTGGCCATCGGCTTCCAGGGCGGCGGCGTGCACGCTGTAGGTGCGCACTTGTTGTTCTTCCGGCAGCTCGGCGACGCGCTGCAGGCTGGGGTGGGCCAGGGCTGCAAGGGCGGCCTTGGGCTGGTTGCGGCTCATGGCCAGCTCGGCGCCGAGGGTACTGGCAAATACCTGCTGGGCCGGTTTGAGCGTGTCCAGTGGCACCTGCTCGAGGATGCGTGCGGCGCGTGGGAAGTCCTTCTGCTTGTAGGCCAGGTCCGCCGCGCTCAGGCGCAACAGAGCTGCGTCTTCCGCGGACTTGCTGGAAGCGGCCTTTTCGAGCAGTTGCTCGATGCTGGCGTCCGGGGTGCGTGGCAGTTCGCCCAGGCTGGATGAGGGCGAGCTGGCGCAGGCTGCCAGCAGGGCAGCAAGGCAGAGGGCTGTGAACAGCCGCAGGCAAGCGATCATGTAAAGGTCCTGTTACTCGATCAAGGTGGCCGGCAATTGTACCCAAGCGTTGGCCGGGGCGCGATGTCGCCGTGTCGATCCTTCACTATAGGCGCCCAGCCAACGGCCGCTGGCGAAGTTCTTTGCGCCCTGTTGCAGGCGCTCGGGCTACAATGGCGGCTTTGATCCGGACGACAGGTGTGCGCAGTGACTGATGTGGCAGGGGCTTCGAAATCCACCGTGGGGACGCTTTATGTGGTCGCAACCCCCATCGGCAACCTCGACGACATGAGCGCCCGGGCGCTGAAAGTGCTGGCGGACGTGGCCCTGATTGCGGCCGAAGATACCCGTCATTCGATTCGCCTGCTGCAGCACTTCGGCATCGACACGCCGCTGGCGGCCTGCCATGAACACAACGAGCGCGACGAGGGCGGGCGTTTTCTCGCCAAGCTGCTGGCCGGCGAGAATGTGGCACTGGTTTCCGATGCGGGTACCCCGCTGATTTCCGACCCCGGCTATCACCTGGTGCGCCAGGCGCGCGCGGCAGGGGTGAACGTGGTGCCGGTACCGGGCGCCTGCGCGCTGATCGCCGCATTGTCGGCCGCCGGCCTGCCGTCGGACCGCTTCATCTTCGAAGGCTTCCTGCCGGCCAAGGCGGCCGGGCGCCGGGCGCGCCTGGAGCAAGTAAAGGAAGAGCCGCGCACGCTGATCTTCTATGAGGCCCCGCACCGTATTCTGGAATGCCTTGAGGACATGGAGGCGGTATTCGGTGGTGAGCGCCCGGCGTTGCTGGCGCGCGAGCTGACCAAGACCTTCGAGACGCTCAAGGGCTTGCCCCTGGCCGAGCTGCGGGCGTTCGTGGCCGGCGACAGCAACCAGCAGCGCGGCGAGTGCGTGGTGCTGGTCGGGGGTTGGAGTGCGCCGGAGGGTGAGCAGGCGATCAGTGCCGAGGCGCAGCGCGTGCTTGGGCTGCTGCTGGCCGAGTTGCCGCTCAAGCGGGCGGCGGCGCTGGCTGCGGAAATAACCGGGGTGCGCAAGAACCTGCTGTATCAATTTGCCCTGGAAAAGCAGAAGGCTGAGTAGTGGCGCTTTGATATAAGTGCCGGTATTGCTTGTTCTTGGGCGCGCGTGCCGTTAATCTTGACGGCGGAGAGTCGATCGGACAGTCGCTGCCTGTTTTTGTTCCGCAAGAACAGGGGGAGGAAAGTCCGGGCTCCACAGGGCAGAGTGCCAGGTAACGCCTGGGAGGCGCGAGCCTACGGAAAGTGCCACAGAAAATAACCGCCTAAGCACTTCGGTGCCGGTAAGGGTGAAAAGGTGCGGTAAGAGCGCACCGCACGGCTGGCAACAGTACGTGGCTAGGTAAACCCCACTCGGAGCAAGACCAAATAGGGTTCCATCAGGCGTGGCCCGCGTCGGAACCGGGTAGGTTGCTAGAGGCGTCCAGCGATGGCCGTCGTAGAGGAATGACTGTCCTCGACAAAACCCGGCTTACAGATCGACTCTCCACCTTCCTTCCCTGCTTGATTCGATAGCAGACGCTCTCTGGTAATACCGAAAAGATCTTACTCTTCATAAATTACTTTAACTTCGAACTCCATCGGTTTGTGTGGGTTTGATTTTTCTTGTGTTTTTTTCTCCTCGGCAGTCGTTCCCCCTTCCTTTAATGCGCTAAATCTCGGTCCTGTAAGGCTTTTCCTTCCGAACGTGCCTTGACGGTGCTGCGGGCGGATTCCTATAGTGTGCGCAAGTGGCAGAAAGTGGGATGAAGTGGGTTTTCTGGCACAAAAAAGATAACATTGTGGGGAATCGCAGCCGTGTTCCGCGGAGCCAACGCCGTCAGCCTCGATGCCAAGGGACGTCTCGCCATGCCGAGCCGGTACCGTGACGAGCTCGATTCGCGTTGCAATGGTCAGCTGATCGTGACCATCGACGCCGTTGACCCCTGCTTGTGTGTTTATCCCCTCGATGAGTGGGAACAGATAGAAGCCAAGTTGCGCGCCTTGCCATCGTTGCGTGAGGAAAACCGCCGCCTGCAGCGTTTGCTGATCGGTAACGCGGTTGACCTGGAGCTCGATGGCAGCGGGCGTTTCCTGGTGCCGCCCCGTTTGCGTGAGTACGCCAGGCTCGACAAGAAGGCGATGCTGGTGGGGCAACTGAACAAATTCCAGCTGTGGGATGAAGATGCCTGGAACGCGGTTTCGGCAGCCGACCTTGCAGCTATTCAACAACCGGGCGCCATGCCCGACGAATTGCGTGACCTGATCCTGTGACCATAGATAGCGGCTTCAACCACATTACCGTCCTGCTCGACGAGGCTGTCGAGGCATTGGCCCTGCGCGCCGACGGTTGCTATCTGGACGGCACTTTCGGCCGTGGCGGACACAGCCGGCTGATTCTCAGCAAGCTCGGGCCGCAAGGGCGGCTGCTGGGGTTCGACAAGGATCCACAGGCGATTGCCACCGGGCAAGCGCTGGCGGCCGAAGACGGCCGCTTTGTCATTGTGCAGCGCAGCTTTGCCGAGCTGGGCGCGGAAGTGGCCGAGCGCGGCCTGCATGGCAAGGTCAGCGGCGTTTTGCTGGACCTGGGCGTGTCATCGCCGCAGCTGGATGACCCCGAGCGCGGCTTCAGCTTCCTCAATGATGGCCCGCTGGACATGCGCATGAACCCGGACCAGGGCATCAGCGCTGCCGAATTCATCGCCACGGCACCTGAAGAAGAAATTGCCCGGGTGTTCAAGGAATACGGCGAAGAGCGTTTCGCCAAACGCATGGCCCGCGCCGTGGTACTGCGCCGCGAACAGCAGCCGTTTACCCGCACCGGCGATCTCGCCGAAGTGCTGAAAGTGGCCAACCCGGCCTGGGAGAAGGGCAAAAACCCGGCGACCCGCGCATTCCAGGGCCTGCGCATTCACGTCAATAACGAACTCGGTGACCTCGAGGCAGGCCTGGAGGCCGCGATCGATGCGCTGGAAGTGGGCGGCCGCCTGGCGGTGATCAGCTTCCATTCGCTGGAAGACCGCATCGTCAAACTGTTTATGCGCAAGCTGGCCAAGGGCGAGGCCGACAACCTGCCGCGCAACCTGCCGGTGCAGCACAAGGTCTTCGAACCGAAAATCAGGCTCATCGGCAAGGCCCAGTTCGCCTCCGACGCCGAGCTCAAGGCCAACCCGCGGGCGCGCAGCGCCGTCATGCGGGTGGCGGAGAAGCTGCGGTGAGCAGGTTGTTTGCCAAACCCTTGCCAGGCGGAAGCTTCCTGATGCTTCTGCTGTTCGTTGCCGTGCTGATTTCGGCCATCGCCGTGTCCTACAGCGCGCACTGGAACCGTCAGTTGCTCAATACCCTGTACGGCGAGCTGAACGAGCGCGACAAGGCGCAGGCCGAGTGGGGCCGGCTAATCCTCGAGCAAAGTACCTGGACGGCTGCCAGCCGTATCGAAAGCCTGGCTTCCGAACAGCTGAAGATGCGCGTGCCCTCCGCTGACGAAGTACGGATGGTGGCGCCATGATGAAGCTCGAAGGCGCACTGTACCCGTGGCGCTTCCGCGTGGTGATCGGCTTGCTGGCGATCATGGTCGGTGCCATCTGCTGGCGCATCATCGACCTGCAGGTGGTCGACCGTGACTTCCTCAAGGGCCAGGGCGACGCACGCAGCCTGCGTCATATTCCCATCCCGGCACACCGCGGCCTGATCACCGACCGTAACGGCGAACCACTGGCGGTCAGTACTCCGGTCACCACCCTGTGGGCCAACCCCAAGGAAATGCAGGCCTCCAAGGATCGCTGGCCACAGCTGGCCGCTGCATTGGGCCAGAACCCGCAACAACTGGCCCAGCGCCTGACCCAGCAGGCCAGCAAAGAGTTCATCTACCTGGTCCGGGGCCTGACTCCGGAGCAGGGCCAGCACGTGCTCGACCTGAAAGTACCGGGCGTGTACGGCCTGGAGGAATTCCGCCGCTTCTATCCGGCCGGTGATGTCACTGCCCATATGGTCGGCTTCACCGACCTCGACGACCACGGTCGTGAAGGGGTGGAGCTGGCCTATGACGAGTGGCTGGCTGGAGTGCCCGGCAAACGGCAAGTGATCAAGGACCGGCGCGGCCGGCTGATCAAGGACATCCAGGTAACCAAGAACGCCAAGGCCGGAAAGACCTTGGCGTTGTCGATAGACCTGCGCCTGCAGTACCTGGCCACTCGCGAATTGCGCAATGCCATTGCCGAGCAGGACGCCAAGGCCGGCAGCCTGGTGATCATGGACGTGAAGACCGGCGAGGTCCTGGCCATGGTCAACCAGCCAACCTACAACCCTAACAACCGCCGCAGCATGTTCCCGGCCGCCATGCGTAACCGGGCGATCATCGACGTGTTCGAACCGGGCTCCACGGTCAAGCCGATTTCCATGAGTGCGGCGCTGCAGAGTGGCCGCTGGAAACCGACCGACAAGGTCGAGGTATACCCGGGCAGCCTGCAGATCGGTCGCTACACCATCAAGGACGTGTCCAAGAGCGAGGGGCCGATCCTCGACCTGACCGGCATCCTGATCAACTCCAGTAACGTCGGCATGAGCAAGATCGCCTTCGACATCGGTGGCGAGGCTATCTACCGGGTCATGTCCCAGGTCGGCCTGGGCCAGTACACAGGCCTTGGCTTCCCTGGCGAGCGCGTCGGCAACCTGCCCAACCACCGTGAGTGGCGCAAGGCCGAGACCGCGACCCTGTCCTATGGCTATGGCGTGTCGGTAACCGCCCTGCAACTGGTGCATGCCTACGCGGCGCTGGCCAACGACGGCAAGATGGTGCCGCTGTCGATCCTCAAGGTCGACAAGGCGCCGGAAGCTGTGCAGGCCATTCCGAAGGAAACCGCCGAAACCATCCAGGGCATGCTGCAGCAGGTGATCGAAGCGCCGCGCGGCGTGTTCCGCGCCCAGGTGCCGTTCTACCACGTGGCCGGCAAGTCCGGTACCGCGCGCAAGGCGACCGTGGGTTCCAAGGGTTACACCGAGAACGCCTACCGCTCGCTGTTCGCTGGCTTCGGGCCGATGAGCGACCCACGCTACGCGATCGTCGTGGTCATCGACGAACCGGGTAAGGGCGGCTACTTCGGTGGCCTGGTTTCGGCGCCGGTGTTCAGCAAGGTCATGTCCGGCACCCTGCGCCTGATGAACGTGCCGCCGGACAACCTGCCGCCACCAGCCCCCGTCGAACAACCTCAAGTCACTGCCGCAGCAGCCGCCAAGGGAGGGCGTGGATGATGACAATGCCATTGAGCAAGCTTTTCGCCCACGCCAGCCGTGACCCGCTGATCCGTGAATTGACCCTGGACAGCCGCAACGTGCGCCCAGGTGACCTGTTCCTGGCCGTGCCGGGGGCCAAGGTCGATGGCCGCGAGCATATCGCTGATGCCCTGGCCCGTGGCGCTGCCGCCGTGGCCTATGAGGAGCAGGGCGCCAACGTGCTGCCGCTGACCGAGGTGCCGCTGATCCCGGTCAAAGGCCTGATCGCCCAGCTGTCGGACATCGCCGGTCGCTTCTATGGCGAACCGAGCCGCCAGCTGGACCTGGTGGGCGTGACCGGCACCAACGGCAAGACCAGCGTCACCCAGCTGGTGGCCCAGGCCCTTGACCTGCTCGGCCAGCGATGCGGCCTGATCGGCACCTTGGGTACCGGCTTCTACGGTGAACTGCAGAGCGGTCGCCTGACCACGCCGGACCCGATCGCCGTACAGTCGACGCTCAACGACCTGAAAAAGGCTGGTGCCAAGGCTGTGGCCATGGAGGTTTCCTCCCACGCCCTGGAGCAGGGCCGTGTCGCCGCGCTGGAGTTCGACATCGCGGTGATGACCAACCTGTCCCGCGACCACCTCGACTACCACGGCAGCATGGAGGCCTACGAGGCCGCCAAGGCCAAGTTGTTCGCCTGGCCAAGCCTGCGCTGCCAGGTGGTCAACCTGGACGACGCCTTCGGCCGCCGGTTGGCCGACGATTTTGCCCGGCGGTCGAGTTTCGACCATATCGAGACCCGCTTGCTCAGTTACAGCCTGGAAAACCCGGACGCCTCGCTGTTCTGCCGGGAAGCGCTGTTCACTGACGATGGCGTGCGGGCCACCCTGGTCACTGCCCAGGGCGAGCGTACCTTGCGCAGCCAGCTGCTGGGCCGCTTCAACCTCAGCAACATGCTCGCCGCCGTGGCCACCCTGCTGGCGCTGGACTATGCGCTGGACGAAATCCTCAAGGTTACCCCGCAACTGCAGGGGCCGGTAGGCCGCATGCAGCGCCTGGGCGGTGGTGACAAGCCGCTGGTGGTGGTTGACTACGCGCACACGCCGGACGCCCTGGAGAAAGTGCTTGAAGCCCTGCGCCCGCACGCGCACGGCAAGCTGCTGTGCCTGTTCGGCTGCGGTGGTGACCGTGACCGCGGCAAGCGCCCGCTGATGGCCGAAGTGGCCGAGCGCCTGGCCGACCGCGTGCTGGTCACCGATGACAACCCGCGCAGCGAAGACCCGCTGCGTATCTTCGACGACATCCGCCCCGGTTTTGCCAAGCCAGGCGCAGTCGAGTTCATTGCCGGTCGTGGCGAAGCCATCGCGCACCTGATCGCCACGGCGGCTGCCGACGACGTGCTCGTGCTGGCGGGCAAGGGGCACGAGGATTACCAGGAGATCAATGGCCAGCGCCATGCGTTCTCCGACCTGATCGAAGCCGAGAAGGCACTTGCAGCCTGGGAGGCGCCACATGCTTAAGCCGATGTCACTCAGCCAGCTGGCCACAGCACTGGGTGGTCAGCAAATGGGTGCAGACGCGACGTTCACCGGCGTCAGTATCGACAGCCGTAGTGTCAGCGTCGGGCAACTGTTCGTCGCCCTGGCCGGCCCGCGTTTCGATGGCCATGACTACCTGGCCGATGTGAAGGCCAAGGGCGCCGTGGCGGCGCTGGTCGAGCGCGAAGTGGCCGATGTCGACCTGCCGCAGCTACTGGTCGCCGACTGCCGCCTGGCCCTTGGCCGGCTTGGCGCGCTGAACCGTGCAGGCTTCGACAAGCCGGTGGTGGCCATTACCGGTTCCAGCGGCAAGACCACGGTCAAGGAGATGCTGGCCAGCATCCTGCGTACCCGTGGCCTGGTACACGCAACCCGGGGCAACCTCAACAACGACCTCGGCGCGCCGCTGACCCTGCTGGAAATTGCCCCCGAGCACAGCGCCGCAGTGATCGAGCTGGGCGCTTCGCGGATTGGCGAGATCCGCTACACCGTCGGTCTGACCCAGCCCCAGGTGGTCATCATCAACAACGCCGGTACCGCCCACGTCGGCGAGTTCGGCGGCCCGGAGAAGATCGTCGAAGCCAAGGGCGAAATCCTCGAAGGCCTGGGCGATGGCGGTACTGCGATCCTCAACCTGGCGGACAAGGCGTTCGATATCTGGCGCAAGCGCGCCGGCAACCACCGGATTGTCAGCTTTGCCCTGGACAACCCGCAGGCCGACTTCCACGCCAGCGACATCGGTCGTGACGCCCGTGGCTGCCCATCGTTCACCTTGCACGGGCCGGACGGCAGCGTGCCGGTGCAACTGAACCTGCTGGGCACGCATAACGTCAGCAACGCACTCGCCGCTGCCGCCGCAGCGCATGCCGTTGGTCTGAGCCTGAGCGGTATCGCCGCCGGCCTGGCTGCCGTTCAACCGGTCAAGGGCCGTACCGTAGCGCAGATTGCAGCGAACGGTGTGCGGGTGATCGACGACAGTTACAACGCAAATCCCACCTCCATGTGCGCGGCCATTGATATACTCGCCGGCTTTTCCGGGCGCACCGTTCTGGTGCTTGGGGATATCGGCGAACTGGGGCAATGGGCGGAAGAAGGCCACCGTCAGGTGGGCGATTACGCGCGAGGCAAGGTCGACGTCCTTTATGCAGTGGGGGCCAACATGGCCCATGCGGTAAAGGCATTCGGCGCCAATGGGCACCATTTCGCTACTCAAGCTGAGCTGATCGACGCCGTCAGGGCCGAGAATGCCAGCGACACCACTATCTTGATCAAGGGCTCGCGCAGCGCTGCGATGGAAAACGTCGTGGCGGCATTGTGCGGTGCCAGCGGGGAGAAACATTAATGCTGCTGCTGTTGGCCGAGTATCTGCAACAGTTCCACAAAGGCTTCGCGGTCTTCCAGTACCTGTCCCTGCGCGGGATCCTTGGTGTACTGACCGCGTTGTCGCTGGCGCTGTGGCTGGGGCCGTGGATGATCCGTACCCTGCAAATTCGCCAGATCGGCCAGGCCGTACGTAACGACGGCCCGCAATCGCACCTGTCCAAATCCGGTACCCCGACCATGGGTGGCGCGCTGATCCTGTCCGCCATTGCCGTCAGCACCCTGCTGTGGGCCGACCTGACCAACCGTTATGTGTGGGTGGTGCTGATCGTGACCCTGGCCTTCGGTGCCATCGGCTGGGTCGACGACTACCGCAAGGTGATCGAGAAGAACTCGCGGGGCCTGCCAAGCCGCTGGAAGTATTTCTGGCAGTCGGTGTTTGGCCTGGCTGCAGCCGTGTTCCTGTACAAGACTGCGCCGACCAGCGTCGAGACCACGCTGATTCTGCCGTTCATCAAGGACGTCACCATTCCACTGGGCATCGGCTTTGTCGTGCTGACCTACTTCGTCATCGTCGGCTCGAGCAACGCGGTCAACCTCACCGATGGCCTCGACGGTCTGGCGATCATGCCGACGGTCATGGTCGGCGGCGCCCTGGGCATCTTCTGCTACCTGTCGGGTAACGTGAAGTTCGCCGAATACCTGCTGATCCCCTACGTGCCGGGCTCCGGCGAGCTGATCGTGTTCTGCGGCGCACTGATCGGTGCCGGCCTGGGCTTCCTGTGGTTCAACACCTACCCGGCCCAGGTGTTCATGGGGGACGTCGGCGCACTGGCGCTGGGCGCCGCGCTGGGCACCATCGCCGTGATCGTCCGCCAGGAAATCGTGCTGTTCATCATGGGCGGCGTGTTCGTCATGGAAACCCTGTCGGTGGTGATCCAGGTCGCCTCCTTCAAGCTGACCGGCAAACGCGTGTTCCGCATGGCGCCGATCCACCACCATTTTGAACTCAAGGGCTGGCCGGAACCACGGGTGATCGTCCGCTTCTGGATCATCACCGTGATCCTGGTGCTGATCGGCCTTGCAACCCTGAAACTGAGGTAGATGAGCGTGTCTCTGATCGCTTCCGACCAATTCCGCATCGTTGTCGGCCTCGGCAAGAGCGGCATGTCCCTGGTTCGCTTCCTGGCGAGCCGGGGCATTGCCTTTGCGGTCGCCGATACCCGCGAGCAACCGCCGGAACTGGACACCCTGCGCCGTGATTACCCGCAGGTGGAAGTGCGCTGTGGTGAGTTGGACGTGGACTTCCTGTGCCGCGCCAACGAGCTGTACGTGAGCCCCGGCCTGGCCCTGGCTACCCCGGCGCTGCAGCAGGCGGCGGCGCGTGGCGTGAAGCTGTCGGGTGACATCGAACTGTTCGCCCGCCATGCCAAGGCGCCGATCGTTGCCATCAGTGGTTCCAATGCCAAGAGCACCGTGACCACCCTGGTCGGCGACATGGCCGCCAAGGCCGGCAAGCGCGTCGCGGTCGGCGGCAACCTCGGTACCCCGGCGCTGGACCTGCTGGCCGACGACGTCGAGCTGTACGTACTTGAACTGTCCAGCTTCCAGCTGGAAACCACCGACCAGCTCAACGCTGAAGTGGCGACCGTGCTGAACATCAGCGAAGACCACATGGACCGCTACAGCGGCCTGCCGGCCTACCACCTGGCCAAGCACCGGATCTTCCGTGGGGCGCGCCAGGTCGTGGTCAACCGCCAGGACGCGCTGAGCCGGCCGCTGCCGGTGGAAGGCCGACCATGCTGGACCTTTGGTCTCAACCAGCCGGACTTCAAGGCCTTTGGCCTGCGCGAAGTCGACGGCGAGAAATACCTGGCATTCGAGTTTCAGCTGCTGATGCCGGTGCGTGAGCTGAAGATTCGTGGCGCCCACAACCAGAGCAACGCGCTGGCGGCGCTGGCCCTGGGGCATGCTGCCGGCCTGTCGTTCGAACCCATGCTCGAAGCCCTGCGCGAGTTCACCGGCCTGGCCCACCGTTGCCAGTGGGTACGCGAGCGTAACGGGGTGAACTGGTACGACGATTCCAAGGCCACCAACGTCGGTGCTGCCCTGGCTGCCATCGAAGGCCTGGGCGCCGATATCGAGGGCAGGCTGGTGCTGATTGCCGGTGGTGATGGCAAGGGTGCCGATTTCACCGCACTGCGCGAGCCGGTCCAGCGCTTCTGCCGCGCCGTGGTCCTGCTTGGCCGTGACGCCGAGCGCCTGGCCCAGGCCCTGGGCGATGGCGTGCCGCTGGTGCGGGTCGGGACTCTCGACGAGGCCGTGCAGCAATGCGCCGAACTGGCCCAGGCTGGCGATGCCGTGCTGCTGTCGCCGGCCTGCGCCAGCCTCGACATGTTCCGCAACTTCGAAGAACGCGGGCGCCTGTTCGCCCAGGCAGCAGGAGGCCTCGCATGATCTTCGGCATCCTCAAGCCGTACCCATCGCCGCTGATCAGTGGCCGGGGCATCGACCTGGACTTCCCGATGCTTGCCGGCTGCCTGGCATTGCTGGGCCTGGGCCTGGTCATGATCACCTCGGCCTCTTCGGAAGTGGCTGCGGTGCAGTCGGGCAATCCGCTTTATCACATGTTCCGCCACCTGGTGTACGTGTTCCTCGGCCTGGTGGCCTGTGGCGCGACCATGATGGTGCCGATCGCCACCTGGCAGCGCATGGGCTTCACCATGCTGCTGGGCGCCTTCGGCTTGCTGGTACTGGTGCTGGTGCCGGGTATCGGCCGTGAAGTGAACGGTTCCATGCGCTGGATCGGTTTCAGCTTCTTCAACGTGCAGCCTTCGGAAATTGCCAAGGTGTTCGTGGTCGTGTACCTGGCGGGCTACCTGGTACGCCGGCAGACCGAGGTGCGTGAAACCTGGATGGGCTTCTTCAAACCGTTCATCGTGCTGCTACCCATGGCTGCCCTGCTGCTGATGGAGCCGGATTTCGGCGCCACCGTGGTAATGATGGGCGCGGCGGCTGCCATGCTGTTCCTCGGCGGTGTCGGGCTGTTCCGCTTCAGCCTGATGGTGGTGCTGGCGGTGGTCGCGGTGTTCGTCCTGGTACAGGCGCAGCCTTACCGCATGGCGCGCCTGATCACCTTCACCGACCCGTGGTCGGATCAGTTCGGCTCGGGTTACCAGCTGACCCAGGCGCTGATTGCCTTCGGCCGTGGTGAGTGGCTGGGTGTTGGCCTGGGCAACAGCGTGCAGAAGCAGTTCTACCTGCCGGAAGCGCACACCGACTTCGTGTTTTCGGTCCTCGCCGAGGAGCTCGGTGTGGTCGGTTCGTTGCTGACCGTCGCACTGTTCGTGTTCGTCACCGTACGGGCCCTGTACATCGGCCTTTGGGCCGAAAAGGCCAAACAGTTCTTTGCCGCCTATGTCGCGTTCGGGCTGGCCTTCCTGTGGATTGGCCAGTTCCTGATCAACATCGGCGTGAACGTCGGCCTGCTGCCGACCAAGGGCTTGACCCTGCCGTTCCTCAGTTACGGGGGCAGCTCGCTGGTGATCTGCTGTGCCTGCGTCGGCCTGTTGCTGCGCATCGAATGGGAAAGCCGCACGCACCTGGGTAGCGAGGAGCACGAATTCAGCGAAAGCGATTTTGCCGAGGAGACCAGTCATGGCCGCTGACGGCAAGAACGTACTGATCATGGCTGGCGGCACCGGGGGCCACGTGTTCCCCGCGCTGGCCTGCGCCCGTGAGTTCCAGGCCCGCGGTTACCGCGTGCACTGGCTGGGCACCCCGCGTGGCATCGAGAACGAGCTGGTGCCCCAGGCTGGCCTGCCGTTGCACCTGATCCAGGTCAGCGGCCTGCGCGGCAAGGGCAAGCTGTCATTGCTCAAGGCACCGTTCACCCTGGTCAAGGCCGTGCTGCAGGCCCGGCGCATCATCCGCCAGCTCGAACCGGTGTGCGTGCTGGGCTTTGGCGGCTACGTCACCGGCCCCGGCGGCGTGGCCGCGCGGCTGTGCGGTGTGCCGCTGGTGATCCACGAGCAGAATGCCCGTGCCGGTACCGCCAATCGGTTGCTGGTGCCACTCTCGGCGCGGGTCTGCGAAGCTTTCCCGGACACCTTCGAGGCCAGCGACAAACGTCGCACCACCGGCAACCCGGTACGCCCGGAGCTGTTCATGGACGCGCAACGCGCGCCCCTGGCCGAGCGCCGCGCCCGCCTGTTGGTGCTCGGTGGCAGCCTGGGTGCGGAACCATTGAACAAATTGTTGCCTAAGGCCCTGTCCGAAGTGCCCGCTGCGCTGCGGCCAGAGGTGTTCCACCAGGCCGGCAAGCAACATGCACCGATTACCGCCGAGCGTTATCGCGAGGCCGGTGTCGAGGCTCAGGTAGAGCCCTTCATCAAGGACATGGCCCAGGCCTATGGCTGGGCCGACATGGTGGTGTGCCGGGCCGGTGCCCTGACCGTCAGCGAGCTGGCGGCAGCAGGCCTGCCTTCGCTGCTGGTGCCGTTGCCCCACGCCATCGACGACCACCAGACCCACAACGCCCAATATCTGGCCCGGGAAGGTGCTGCCTTCCTGATGCCACAAGCAACAACTGGCGCAGCGCAGCTCGCTGAACGCCTGAACGAGGTGCTGATGCAACCCGAGAAACTCAACGTCATGGCAGGCACCGCGCGGCGCCTGGCCAAACCTGCTGCAACCAGCACCGTGGTCGATATCTGCCTGGAGGTGGCCCATGGTTGAGAGCCAGAAAGCCATGCCCCAGCCGAAAATGGGCCGCATCCGCCGTATTCACTTCGTCGGTATAGGCGGTGTGGGCATGTGCGGCATCGCCGAAGTGTTGCTGAACCTGGGCTATGAAGTGTCCGGTTCCGACCTGAAAGCCTCGCCGGTTACCGAGCGTCTGGAATCGTTCGGCGCCGAGATCTTCGTCGGGCATCGCGCCGAGAACGCCGCCACCGCCGACGTGCTGGTGGTGTCCAGCGCGATCAACCCGGCCAACCCGGAGGTCGCCACCGCGCTGGAACGGCGCATTCCGGTGGTGCCGCGTGCCGAAATGCTCGCCGAGCTGATGCGTTACCGCCATGGCGTCGCCGTTGCCGGTACCCACGGCAAGACCACTACCACCAGCCTGCTGGCCTCGGTATTCGCCGCCGGCGGCCTGGACCCGACCTTCGTCATCGGTGGCCGCCTGACGGCTGCCGGGACCAATGCCCAGCTGGGCACCAGCCGCTACCTGATCGCCGAAGCAGACGAAAGCGACGCCAGCTTCCTGCACCTGCAGCCGATGGTGGCGGTGGTCACCAACATTGACGCCGACCACATGGCGACCTACGAAGGCGACTTCAACAAGCTGAAGAAAACCTTCGTCGAGTTCCTCCACAACCTGCCGTTCTACGGCCTGGCCGTGATGTGCCTGGACGACCCGGTGGTGCGCGAGATCCTGCCGCAGGTCAAGCGCCCGACCGTGACCTACGGTTTCAGCGAAGAAGCCGACGTACGCGCCATCAACGTGCGCCAGCAGGGCATGCAGACCCATTTCACCGTGCTGCGGCGGGACCGCGAGCCGCTGGAAGTGTCGGTGAACATGCCCGGCAACCACAACGTGCTCAATGCCTTGGCCACCATCGCCATCGCCACTGACGAGGGCATCACCGACGAGGCCATCGTCCAGGGCCTGTCAGGCTTCCAGGGGGTCGGTCGACGCTTCCAGGTGTACGGCGAACTGCCGGTCGAAGGCGGCAGCGTGATGCTGGTCGACGACTACGGCCACCACCCGACCGAAGTGGCGGCGGTGATCAAGGCCGTGCGCGGTGGCTGGCCAAGCCGCCGCCTGGTGATCGTCTACCAGCCGCACCGCTACAGCCGCACCCGCGACCTGTACGACGATTTCGTCCAGGTGCTGGGCGATGCCAACGTGCTGCTGCTGATGGAAGTCTACCCGGCGGGCGAAGAGCCGATTCCCGGTGCCGACAGCCGCCAGCTGTGCCACAGCATCCGCCAGCGCGGCAAGCTGGACCCGATCTACATCGAACGTGGCGTCGAGCTGGCGCCGCTGGTCAAGCCACTGCTGCGCGCTGGCGACATCCTGATCTGCCAGGGTGCCGGTGATGTCGGCGGGCTGGCCCCGCAATTGATGAAAAGCCCGCTGTTCGCAGGCGCCAAGCAGGAGAAGTCGAAATGACCAGCGCCTACGCAAAACTGCACTCGACCCTGGACGTCAAGGCGTTCGGCCGCGTCGCGGTGCTGTACGGCGGCAAGAGTGCCGAGCGTGAAGTGTCGCTGAAGTCCGGCGCCGCGGTGATCGACGCGCTGACCACCGCCGGAGTCGACGTGGTCGCCATCGACGTGGGTGACGACCTGCTCGAGCGCCTGCAAAGCGAGAAGATCGACCGCGCCTTCATCATCCTCCACGGCCGTGGCGGTGAAGACGGTAGCATGCAGGGCCTGCTCGAGTGCCTGGGCATCCCTTACACCGGCAGCGGCATCCTTGCCTCGGCGTTGGCCATGGACAAGCTGCGCACCAAGCAGGTGTGGCAGAGCCTGGGCATTCCGACCCCACGCCATGCCGTGCTGGCTAGCGAAGAGGATTGCCGCGTGGCCGCCACGGAACTGGGCTTCCCGCTGATCGTCAAACCTGCCCATGAAGGTTCCAGCATCGGCATGGCCAAGGTGAACAGCGCCGAGGAGCTGGTCGCCGCCTGGCAGGATGCCGCCAATTACGATTCGCAGGTACTGGTGGAGCAGTGGATCCACGGCCCGGAGTTCACCGTCGCGGTATTGCGCGGCCAGGTGCTGCCGCCGATCGCCCTGGGTACGCCGCACGTGTTCTACGACTACGACGCCAAGTACATCGCCAACGATACCCAGTATCGCATTCCGTGCGGCCTGGACAGTGTCAAGGAGCAGGAACTGATCGACCTGACCGCGCGCGCCTGCGATGCCATCGGCATCGAAGGCTGGGGGCGGCTGGACGTGATGCAGGACGAGCAGGGCCGGTTCTGGCTGCTCGAAGTCAACACCGCACCCGGCATGACCGACCATAGCCTGGTGCCCATGGCGGCTCGCGCGGCCGGCCTGGACTTCCAGCAACTGGTGCTGGCGATCCTGGCCGAAAGCGTGGCGACGCGAGGTTAACAACCATGCAAGGCGCGATGATACGTCAGCAGCAACCCGTTACCGGCCGTAGCAAGCCGGTGCCGCGTGGTGCCAGCCGGCTGGTGGCCGACGAGCCCGTATCGGCGCGCCTGCCGCGGCCCAGCCTGGGCGGCCTCAAGCGCCTGCTGTGGCCGGTGGTGCTGGTGGCGGCCGGCTTTGGTGCCTATGAAGGCGCCATTCGCCTGATGCCGTACGCCGATCGACCGATCACCAAGATCGATGTGCAGGGCGACCTCAGCTACATCAGCCAGCAGTCGGTGCAACAACGCATTGCGCCGTACGTCGCGGCAAGCTTCTTCAGTGTCGACCTGCCGGCGATGCGTGCCGAGCTCGAGCAGATGCCGTGGATCGCCCATGCCGAAGTGCGCCGGGTGTGGCCCGACGAGGTGGTGATCCACCTGGAAGAACAGTTGCCGGTAGCACGCTGGGGTGACGAGGCCTTGCTCAACAACCAGGGCCAGGCCTTCACCCCGCGCGAACTGGCCAACTACGAGCACCTGCCGCAGCTGGCCGGGCCGCAGCGTGCGCAGCAACAAGTCATGCAGCAGTATCAGGTATTGAGCCAGATGCTGCGCCCCTTGGGCTTTTCCATCGCTCGCCTGGAGCTGCGCGAGCGAGGCAGCTGGTTCCTGACCACCGGTGCGAGCAGCGCCGGGCCGGGTATCGAGCTGCTGCTGGGGCGCGACCATCTGGTGGAGAAGATGCGCCGTTTCATTGCCATTTACGACAAGACGCTTAAAGAGCAGATCACCAACATCGCCCGCATCGATCTGCGATACGCCAACGGACTTGCCGTTGGATGGCGGGAACCGATTGCACCGACGACGGCCCAACCCGCCGTTGCGAAGAATTAGAGAGAGGCAGGACCATGGCAAACGCGCATAGCGGCAAAATGATCGTCGGGCTGGACATCGGCACCTCCAAGGTGGTGGCGCTGGTGGGCGAAGTGGGCGAGGACGGCACCCTGGAAATCGTCGGGATCGGCACCCATCCGTCCCGCGGTCTGAAAAAAGGCGTGGTGGTGAACATCGAGTCCACCGTCCAGTCGATCCAGCGCGCTGTCGAAGAAGCGCAGCTGATGGCCGGCTGCCGCATCCACTCGGCGTTCGTCGGCGTGGCCGGCAACCACATCCGCAGCCTGAACTCCCACGGCATCGTCGCCATCCGCGACCGCGAAGTCAGCCTGGCTGACCTGGAGCGCGTGCTCGATGCCGCCCAGGCCGTCGCCATCCCGGCTGACCAGCGGGTGCTGCACACCCTGCCGCAGGACTACGTGATCGACAACCAGGAAGGCGTGCGCGAGCCGCTGGGCATGTCTGGCGTACGTCTGGAAGCCAAGGTCCATGTAGTCACCTGCGCGGTCAACGCGGCGCAGAACATCGAGAAATGCGTACGCCGCTGCGGCCTGGAGATCGACGATATCATCCTCGAGCAGCTGGCCTCGGCCTACTCGGTGCTGACCGACGATGAAAAAGAACTGGGCGTGTGCCTGGTGGACATCGGCGGTGGCACCACCGATATCGCCATCTTCACCGAGGGCGCGATTCGTCACACCGCAGTGATCCCGATCGCTGGCGACCAGGTGACCAACGACATCGCCATGGCCCTGCGCACGCCGACCCAGTACGCCGAAGAAATCAAGATCCGCTACGCCTGCGCCCTGGCCAAGCTGGCCGGTGCCGGCGAGACCATCAAGGTGCCGAGCGTGGGTGACCGCCCACCGCGCGAGCTGTCGCGCCAGGCCCTGGCCGAGGTGGTGGAGCCGCGTTACGACGAGCTCTTCACCCTGATCCAGGCCGAGCTGCGCCGCAGCGGCTATGAGGACCTGGTGCCGGCCGGCATCGTCCTTACCGGCGGCACCGCGAAGATGGAAGGCGCCGTGGAACTGGCCGAGGAAATCTTCCACATGCCGGTACGCCTGGGCGTGCCGCACAGCGTCCGGGGGCTGAGCGACGTGGTTCGCAACCCGATCTATTCCACTGGCGTGGGCTTGCTCACCTACGGCCTGCAGAAGCAGACCGAAGACCTGCCCCTGACCGGTAACAGCAGCAACAACAGCTATGGCGAGGAACCGAAGGCCCCGGTGCTTGAACGCTTCAAGCGCTGGGTTCAGGGCAACTTCTAAGTTTCAAAGCAGTAGTGGTAGGCGCGACAACTAGAGAACTGTAAGGAGAGGGAAAATGTTCGAGCTCGTAGACAACGTCCCGCAAAGCCCGGTCATCAAGGTGATCGGCGTTGGCGGTGGTGGCGGCAACGCCGTCAACCACATGGTCAAGAGCAGCATCGAAGGCGTGGAGTTCATCTGCGCCAACACCGATGCCCAGGCGCTGAAAAATATCGGCGCGCGCACCATCCTGCAATTGGGCACTGGCGTGACCAAGGGCCTGGGTGCCGGTGCCAACCCGGAAGTCGGCCGCCAGGCCGCGCTGGAAGACCGTGAGCGCATCGCTGAAGTGCTGCAGGGCACCAACATGGTGTTCATCACCACTGGCATGGGCGGCGGTACCGGTACCGGTGCTGCGCCGATCATTGCCGAAGTGGCCAAGGAAATGGGCATTCTCACCGTTGCCGTGGTGACCCGTCCGTTCCCGTTCGAAGGCCGCAAGCGCATGCAGATCGCCGATGAAGGCATTCGCATGCTGGCCGAGAGCGTCGACTCGCTGATCACCATCCCCAACGAGAAGCTGCTGACCATCCTGGGCAAGGATGCCAGCCTGCTGTCCGCGTTCGCCAAGGCTGACGACGTACTCGCCGGTGCGGTGCGCGGTATTTCCGACATCATCAAGCGCCCGGGCATGATCAACGTCGACTTTGCCGACGTACGCACCGTGATGGGCGAAATGGGCATGGCCATGATGGGTACCGGTTGCGCCAGCGGCCCGAACCGTGCGCGAGAAGCAACCGAAGCGGCCATTCGTAACCCGCTGCTGGAAGACGTCAACCTGCAGGGCGCCCGCGGCATCCTGGTGAACATCACCGCCGGCCCGGACCTGTCGCTGGGTGAGTACTCCGACGTGGGTAGCATCATCGAAGCCTTCGCCTCCGACCACGCCATGGTCAAGGTCGGCACCGTGATCGACCCGGACATGCGTGACGAACTGCACGTGACCGTGGTGGCCACTGGCCTGGGCGCGCGCATCGAGAAGCCTGTGAAGGTGGTCGACAACACCCTGCAGACTGCCCAGCAGGCGTATGAAGCATCCAACCCGGCGCCGGTTCGCCAGGAGCAGCCTGCGGTCAACTACCGCGACCTGGAGCGCCCGACCGTGATGCGCAACCAGGCCCATGCAGGTGCTGCTGCAGCGGCTAAACTCAACCCGCAGGATGACCTGGACTACCTCGATATCCCGGCATTTCTGCGTCGTCAGGCTGATTAATGGAATTTATCAGGGGTATAAGGGTGATTGGTATTCATCAAAGGTTGGGTCTGTTATCATCCCCAGCCTTTGTTGATACCTGTTCGCAATTTGCGCTGAAGCGGCCAATGCCATGATTAAACAACGCACCCTGAAGAATACCATCCGTGCCACAGGTGTCGGTCTGCACTCCGGGGAGAAGGTTTACCTGACCCTCAAGCCTGCACCTGTTGACACCGGCATCGTCTTCCGCCGCGCCGACCTCGACCCTGTGGTCGAAATCCCGGCGCGCGCGGCCAACGTCGGCGAGACAACCATGTCGACGACGCTGGTCAACGGTGACGTCAAGGTCGATACGGTCGAGCACCTGCTCTCCGCCATGGCGGGCCTGGGCATCGATAACGCCTACGTCGAGCTCTCCGCCTCGGAAGTGCCGATCATGGATGGCAGCGCCGGACCCTTTGTATTCCTGATTCAGTCTGCCGGCCTGGAAGAACAGGACGCAGCCAAGAAGTTCATCCGTATCCTGCGGGAAGTTACCGTGGAAGAGGGCGACAAGCGCGCCACTTTCCTGCCTTTCGACGGGTTCAAGGTGAGCTTCGAGATCGACTTCGATCACCCGGTGCTTCGCAACCGGACCCAGAGCGCCAGTGTCGACTTTTCCAGCACCTCCTTCGTGAAGGAAGTCAGCCGCGCGCGTACTTTCGGTTTCATGCGTGACATCGAATACCTGCGCAAGCACAACCTTGCGCTGGGTGGCAGTGTCGAGAACGCCATCGTGGTCGATGAGGACGGCGTGCTCAACGAAGACGGCCTTCGTTACGAAGACGAATTCGTCAAGCACAAGATCCTCGACGCCATCGGCGACCTCTACCTGCTGGGCAACAGCCTGATCGGCGAGTTCAAGGGCTTCAAGTCCGGCCACGCGCTGAACAACCAGCTGTTGCGCAAGCTGATTGCCGAAACCGATGCCTGGGAAGTGGTCACCTTCGAAGATGCCAGCACGGCACCGATCTCCTACATGCGCCCTGTTGCGGCCGTGTAAGTTCGAACACTCTCTAGTTCTAAGGCCACCTTCGGGTGGCCTTTTTTATTGCTTGTCTTCCGCGTGGGCAGCCAAACGTTCCAGTGCTGCGCGCAGCCTGGGGTCGGTGATGCCCTCGGCGGTGTCGCGCAGGCTCTCGGCGGCACGGGGCGACAGCTCGGCGGCGTGTGTTCCGCGTTTGGCAGGCACCAGGGGCGGTTGCACCTTGAACAGGATCCGGGTGAGGTTGCCGAACGCCTCCATGGCTTGCAGCTGGCGCTGCAGGCGCTTCTGCTGGTAGCGCAGGCGGGTCGCCCAATGGCCGTCGGTGACGACCAGCAACAAGGTGCCATCGCGCCATGACGCGACATGGCAGTGCTCGCGTGCGGCTGGTTGCAGCTGGCTTTCCAGCAGGCGTTGCAGGTGTTCCAGGCGCTCGGCCTGGTTCAGCAGCAGGCGCAACGGGCGGACCTGGCGCAGCAGGGCCGAGGGCGGCTGGGCGGGGGAGGGTTTGTAGGCCATGGGGGTACGCATGAGGTTACATGGTCCGCAGTCTAACATCTCTATAGCCTGCACTGGCCTCTTCGCGGGTGTATCCGCGAAGAGGCCGGCACGGATATCACAAGACAAGACTCATTCTCGATACGTTTCATCTTCCCGAACCTTGAACTCAGGGAAAATACCCCTATCTAAAACAGGCCCCCGCCAAAGCGCTGTGCCAGCATCGTGGAAATCCACCACTTTCCTCACCATCGTTTCCGGGTAGAATGCTCGTTCGCATGCGGCCTCAGGGCTGCACGGGCGACTCATGGGGCCGCCCTCCATCCCTACGTGTGGAAGATCCTGCCGATATGTTTGCGCCTTTGTTAAAGAAACTTTTTGGAAGCAAGAACGAGCGTGAAGTGAAACGCATGCTCAAGACGGTGAACATCGTCAATGCTCTCGAAGAGAAGATGGTGGCCCTCTCCGACGAGCAACTGCGGGGCAAGACCGCAGAGTTCAAGGAGCGCCTGGCCAAAGGCGAGACACTGGACCAGTTGCTGCCGGAAGCCTTCGCCGTGGCCCGTGAGGCCGGCAAGCGCGTGATGGGCATGCGCCACTTCGACGTGCAGCTGATCGGCGGCATGACCCTGCACGAGGGCATGATCGCAGAAATGCGTACCGGTGAAGGCAAGACCTTGGTCGGTACCCTGGCCGTGTACCTCAACGCATTGTCCGGCAAGGGCGTGCACGTGGTTACCGTCAACGACTACCTGGCCCGCCGTGACGCCAACTGGATGCGCCCGCTGTACGAATTCCTCGGCCTGTCCGTGGGTATTGTTTCGGCCTTCCAGCCGCCGGAAGAAAAGCGCGCGGCCTACGCGGCCGACATCACCTACGGTACCAACAACGAATTCGGTTTCGACTACCTGCGCGACAACATGGCGTTCAGCCAGGAAGAGAAGTTCCAGCGTGAACTGAACTTTGCCGTGATCGACGAAGTCGACTCCATCCTCATCGACGAAGCGCGCACCCCGCTGATCATTTCCGGCCAGGCCGAGGACAGCTCCAAGCTGTACATCGAGATCAACCGCCTGATTCCGCGCCTGAAGCAGCATATCGAGGAAGTGGAAGGCCAGGTCACCCAGGAAGGCCACTTCACCATCGACGAGAAGAGCCGCCAGGTCGAGCTGAACGAAGCCGGTCACCAGTTCATCGAAGAGATGCTCACCCAGGCCGGCCTGCTGGCCGAGGGCGAGAGCCTGTACTCGGCGCACAACCTGAGCCTGCTGACCCACGTCTATGCCGGCCTGCGCGCGCACAAGCTGTTCCACCGCAACATCGAATACATCGTCCAGGATGGCCAGGTTCTGCTGATCGACGAGCATACCGGCCGTACCATGCCGGGGCGTCGTCTGTCCGAAGGCCTGCACCAGGCCATCGAAGCGAAAGAGAACCTGAACATCCAGGCCGAGAGCCAGACCCTGGCTTCGACCACCTTCCAGAACTACTTCCGCCTGTACACCAAGTTGTCCGGCATGACCGGTACCGCCGACACCGAAGCGTTCGAGTTCCAGTCGATCTACGGCCTCAACGTGATGGTCATTCCGCCGAACAAGCCGTTGGCGCGTAAAGACTTCAACGACCTGGTGTACCTGACCGCCGACGAGAAATACGCGGCGATCATCGCCGACATCAAGGAAAGCATGAAGCAGGGCCGCCCGGTACTGGTCGGTACGGCGACCATCGAAACGTCGGAGCACATGTCCAACCTCCTGAAAAAGGAAGGTATCGAGCACAAGGTGCTCAACGCCAAGTACCACGAGAAGGAAGCCGAGATCATCGCCCAGGCGGGTGCGCCAGGCGCCCTGACCATCGCCACCAACATGGCCGGCCGTGGTACCGACATCCTGTTGGGCGGTAACTGGGAGGCCGAAGTAGCCGCCCTGGAAAACCCCACCGCCGAGCAGATCGCCCAGATCAAGGCCGACTGGCAGAAGCGTCATCAGCAGGTGATCGAGTCGGGTGGCCTGCACGTGATCGCCTCCGAGCGTCACGAATCGCGCCGCATCGACAACCAGTTGCGTGGCCGTTCCGGTCGTCAGGGCGACCCGGGTTCCAGCCGCTTCTACCTGTCGCTGGAAGACAGCCTGATGCGTATCTTCGCCTCTGACCGGGTGAAGAACTTCATGAAGGCGCTGGGCATGCAGTCGGGCGAGGCGATCGAACACCGCATGGTCACCAACGCCATCGAAAAGGCCCAGCGCAAGGTCGAAGGCCGCAACTTCGACATCCGCAAGCAATTGCTCGAATACGACGACGTGGCCAACGAGCAGCGCAAGGTGATCTACCACATGCGCAACAGCCTGCTGGCCGCCGAGAACATCGGCGACACCATCGTCGAGTTCCGCAAGGAAGTACTGGACGCTACCATCAGCCAGCACATTCCGCCGCAGTCGCTGCCCGAGCAGTGGGACGTGGCCGGCCTGGAAGCTTCGCTGGCCAGCGATTTCGCCATCAAGCTGCCGATCCAGCAGTGGCTCGACGAGGACGATCACCTCTACGAGGAGACCCTGCGCGAGAAGCTGCTGAACGAGATCACCACTGCGTACACCGAGAAGGAAGACCAGGCCGGTATCGAGGCCCTGCGTACCTTCGAGAAGCAGATTCTGCTGCGTGTGCTGGACGACCTGTGGAAAGACCACCTGTCGACCATGGACCACCTGCGTCACGGTATCCACCTGCGTGGTTATGCGCAGAAGAACCCGAAGCAGGAGTACAAGCGCGAGTCCTTCAGCCTGTTCCAGGAGCTGCTCGAGTCGATCAAGCGCGACACCATCCGCGTGCTGTCGCACGTTCAGGTGCGCCGCGAAGACCCGGCCGAAGAGGAAGCCCGCCTGCGTCGCGAGGCAGAGGAACTGGCCAGCCGCATGCAGTTCCAGCACGCCGCTGCCCCGGGCCTGGAAAGCGAGCAACTGAGCGAAGAGGGCGCCGAAGTGGCGGTCGCCCCGACGCCGGTACGCAACGACCAGAAGCTGGGCCGCAACGAGCCTTGCTGGTGCGGTTCGGGCAAGAAGTTCAAGCATTGCCACGGGCAGATCGAGTGATCTGACCAGGCTGTTGTAACCTGAAACATCCGGGGCCGCTTTGCGCCCCGTTCGCGGCACGAGGCCGCTCCTACCGGGATCGCGCGCGCCAATGGTTGCGGTGTCCTTGTAGGAGCGGCCTCGTGCCGCGAATGGGGCGCGAAGCGGCCCAGCTCTTCCATCACCTGTCCACCGTATTTTCTAGGAGCGCTCTAATGGCTGTTGGTCTTGGTCCTTTGCCCACCCTGCACCCGGTACCGGGTTTTGAACTCGGTATCGCTTCTGCCGGTATCAAGCGCCCGGGGCGCAAGGACGTGGTGGTGATGCGCTGTGCCGAAGGTTCCAGCGTGGCGGGCGTATTCACCCTCAATGCCTTCTGCGCAGCACCGGTGATCCTGTCCAAGCAGCGTGTACAGGGCACCGTGCGCTACCTGCTGACCAACACCGGCAACGCCAACGCCGGTACCGGCGCGCCAGGCCTGGCTGCCGCCGAGCGCACCTGCGCCAAGCTGGCCGAACTGGCCGGCGTACCGGCCGAGTCGGTACTGCCGTTCTCCACGGGCGTGATCGGCGAACCGTTGCCGGTGGAGAAGATCGAAGGCGCGCTGCAGGCCGCCCTCGACGACCTGTCGGAAAACCACTGGGCCGAAGCCGCCACCGGCATCATGACCACCGACACCCTGCCCAAGGGCGCCAGCCGCCAGTTCCAGCACGATGGCGTGACCGTTACCGTGACCGGCATCAGCAAGGGTGCCGGCATGATCCGCCCGAACATGGCCACCATGCTCGGCTACATCGCCACGGATGCCAAGGTTGCCCCGGCGGTGCTCAAGGACCTGATCCTCGACGGCGCCAACAAGTCGTTCAACCGCATCACCATCGATGGCGACACCTCGACCAACGACTGCTGCATGCTGATTGCCACCGGCAAGGCCAACCTGCCGGAAGTCACCGAAGCCAGCGGCGCGCTGTTCGAAGCGCTGAAGAAGGCGGTGTTCGAAGTGTGCATGGAAGTGGCCCAGGCCATCGTCCGTGACGGCGAAGGTGCCACCAAGTTCGTGACCGTGCAGGTCAACGGCGGCGGCAACCACCAGGAATGCCTGGATGTCGGTTACGCCGTGGCCCACTCGCCGCTGATCAAGACTGCGCTGTTTGCCTCCGACCCGAACTGGGGCCGCATCCTTGCCGCCGTCGGCCGTGCCGGCGTGCCGGAGCTGGATGTGAACCTGATCGATGTGTACCTGGACAACGTCTGCATCGCCAGCAAAGGCGGGCGCAGCCCGAGCTATACCGAAGACCAGGGCGCCAAGGTCATGGCCCAGGAAGAAATCACCATCCGCATCGAGCTGGGGCGCGGGCAGTGCAGCGAAACCATCTGGACCACCGACCTGTCCCACGAGTACGTGAAAATCAACGCCGAATACCGTACCTGATGTAAATGGGGCCGCTTTGCGGCCCTTTCGCGGGCAAATCCGCTCGTACAGGGGCTTTACGGTCCTTGTATCGGATTTACCCGCGAAAAGGCGGCAAAACAGCCCCAGAATCCCCAGATACATGGAGCCGAACCATGAGCTATCAATTGATTATCGGCGACAAGCTGTATTCCTCCTGGTCGCTGCGCGGCGCACTCGCCCTCGAACTGGCTGGCGTGCCCTACGAAGAAACCCTGATCAGGCTCAAGCAGCCTGACACCCGTCAGCGCATCCTGGCATTCTCCGCCACCGGCAAGGTGCCGCTGCTGAAGACCGAGCACGGGGTGATCGCCGACTCGCTGGCCATCGCCGAATACCTCAACGAACGCCACCCCGAGGCCCAGCTGTGGCCTGCCGACATGGCTGCCCGGGCGCAGGCCCGCTCGGCCTGCGCGCAGATGCATAGCGGCTTCCTCGCCCTGCGCAGTGCCATGCCGTTCGACCTTTCGCGCGACCAGGCGCTGGACAGCGTGCCGCTGGAGGTACAAATCGATATCGACCGTGTCGTTGCGCTGTGGTCCGAATGCCGCTTGGTAGCCAAGGAAAGCGGCCCGTTCCTGTTCGGCAAGCCGAGCCTGGCCGATGCTTTCTTCGCCCCGGTGGCCGTGCGCCTGCGCACCTACCGCGTGGAAGTGCCCGCCGAGGCGGCGGCCTATATCGAGACCATTTATCAATGGCCGGCCTTCCAGGCCTGGCAACGGGCTGGCCTGGCGGAGCGTGAAGGGTGAAACGGATTCATGTTGTAGCAGCCGTCATTCGCGGTAGCGATGGCCGCATCCTGATCGCGCGCCGCGCCGATACCCAGCATCAGGGCGGATTGTGGGAGTTTCCCGGTGGCAAGGTGGAGGAGGGCGAAGGCGTCGAGGCGGCGCTGTCCCGTGAGTTGCGCGAAGAGCTGGGCATCGAGGTGAGCCGTTCGCGCGCGCTGATCAAGGTCAGCCACGATTACCCGGACAAACAGGTGCTGCTGGACGTTCGTGAAGTCGAGGCGTTTACCGGTGAACCGCATGGCGCCGAGGGTCAGCCGCTGGCTTGGGTTGCCCCGCGCGATCTGGCGCAATACGAATTCCCCGAGGCCAACAAGCCGATCGTTGCCGCCGCACGCCTGCCGGACCAGTACCTGATCACCCCGGATGGCCTGGAAGTGCCGCAGTTGCTCAAGGGTATCCAGAAGGCCGTGGCCGGTGGCATGCGCCTGATCCAGTTGCGTGCGCCGGACATGTACGACCCCAAGTACCGCGACGTGGCGGTGGACGCGGTCGGGCTGTGCGCCGGCAAGGCACAGCTGATGCTCAAGGGGCCACTGGAATGGCTGGGCGACTTTCCTTCGGCGGGCTGGCACCTGACCGCCGCACAATTGCGCAAGTATGCGCCCAATGGCCGGCCGTTCCCCCGTGAGCGTTGGCTGGCTGCTTCCTGCCATAGCGCTGAAGAGCTGGCGCTGGCGGAACAGATGGGTGTCGACTTCGTGACCTTGTCGCCAGTGCAGGCGACCCAGACTCACCCTGACGCCGTGCCGCTGGGGTGGGACGAAGCGCAGCGGATGGTTGCCGGGTTCAACAGGCCGGTCTACCTGCTGGGTGGGGTTGGGCCAGGTGAGCGGGAGCAGGCCTGGGCTGCCGGGGCGCAGGGTGTGGCCGGGATTCGAGCGTTCTGGCCGGAAATTTGAGCCGCCGGTAACTGGGGCTGCAAAGCAGCCCCACCATCTCAGCCTTCAGATTTGGCCGCAGGCTGCCACAACACTTCGGCAACCCCCTGCCGCCGCCCGATGATCCGTGCCGCCACGAACAGCAGGTCGGATAGCCGGTTGATATACGCCAACCCAACCCCCGGCAATGGCTCCTCGGCATTCAAATGCTGACACCGCCGCTCCGCGCTGCGCGCCAGGCTCCGGCACACATGCGCCTGTGCCACCAGGGCCGAGCCACTGGGCAGGATGAAGTCCTTCAGCGGCCCCAGTTCTTCGTTCCACACATCGATCGCGGCTTCCAGACGTTCCACCTCCGCCGTGTCCAGTGCCTGGTAACTGGGCATGGCCAGCTCACCCCCCAGGTCGAACAAGCGATGCTGGCAGGGCGCTAGCACCTGGCTCACTTCGTCCAACCCTTGTTCGGCCAGCCCTGCCAGCAGCAACCCCAATTGGCTGTTCAGGCTGTCCACCTCGCCGATCGCCTCGATCCGCGGGTGGTCCTTAGGTACGCGGCGGCCATCGCCCAGCCCGGTCTCGCCCTTGTCGCCAGTGCGCGTATAGATCTTCGACAGGCGATAGCCCATGTCATGCCTCCGTTGTGGCCGGCGCAATCGCGGCCGGCTGGGCAAGGGGCAGACGCAGGGTGAAGCAGGTGCCCTGGCCGGGCGTGGACTGCACTTCCATCTGCCCCTTGTGGTTATTGGTGATGATGAAGTACGAAACCGACAGGCCCAGCCCGGTGCCCTGGCCGATGTCCTTGGTGGTGAAGAAAGGCTCGAAGGTACGCTTGCGCACCCCTTCGGGCATGCCGACGCCGTTGTCCTCGACCTGGATTTCCGCCCACGGCGGGTTAAGCCGGGTGCGCAGGATGATACGCCCGGGCTCGCTCGGCTTCGACCGCTGGTGGATGGCCTGGGCGGCGTTCTTCAACAGGTTGAGCAGCACCTGCTCCAGTTCGTTGGCGGTGCATGGCACCGGGCCCAGTTCCGGGTCGAACTGGCGTACGATGGCCGTGCCCTTGAAGTCGAAGCCGATGGCCAGGTCGAAGTCGTTGCCGGCAATCTCTACCGCCTGGTCGATCAGTGCCGGCAGGTCGCACGGCGCCAGCTGGCGGTTGCTGCGGCGGCTGAAGCTGAGCATGTGGGTGACGATTTTCGCCGCCCGGGCGCCGGCCTGCTGGATGCCGTCAAGCAATTGCGGTACATCGCGGCTGTCCAGGTAGCGGTTTACCGTAACCAGGTCTATGCCCAGCTCTTCGGCCTGCTCGAGGTTGCGCGGCAGCTCTGGCGACAGGCGCCGGCGGATGTTCTGCACATTATGCAGGATCGCGCCCAGCGGGTTGTTGATCTCGTGGGCCATGCCGGCGGCCAGGCCGCCGACCGAAAGCATTTTCTCCGATTGCACCATCATTTCTTCCAGCGACAGGCGCTGGGTGATGTCGTCGATGCGGATGACCACGCCACGGCCACCGCCGCCGGTCAATGGGTAGAAGGTCAGGGCATAGTGGCGCAGGTCGTCGCCCTTGGGCCAGGTGACCCGCTCGATCTTCGCCACCCGGTGCTTTTCCACGGTTTCCTTCAGTTGCGGCAGGAACGGCTTGAGCGGTTCGAAGGCAATGAAGATCGGCTGGTTCAGCGCCTCGTCCAGTGGCGTGCCGGAAAGCACCGTGGCTTCATGGTTCCACTGGGTCACGTAGAGCTGCTCGTCAAGGGCGATCAGCGCCGAGGGCATCGAGTCGATGATGCTGTTGAGGTAGTTCTGGAAACCGGTGAGCTTTTTCTCGATCTTGCTGCGCACCTGGACTTCCAGCTCCAGCTTGCGGTTGGTGTGGCGGGTTTCCTCAGCCAGGCCCTGGGCCTGGTCATAGGCTTCCTGAAACTCGTCGCGGGTGCGCTTGAGCTGCTGTTCGCGGGCTTCGATGCGTGAAAGCATGGTGTTGAACGCTTCGGCGAGGCTGCCGATTTCGTCGTCGTTGCCACGCTGGGCGCGCAGGGAGTAGCTTTCTTCGCGGGTGACCTGGCGGCTGAGTTCCTCGAGCTGGTTGATCGGCTGGGTGATCAGGCGTTTTATCTGCCGGGCAATGAAGATCCACAGCAGGATGCTGAACACCAGAATGGCCAGGCTGGCGCTGAGAGTGCCGGTGTAGAAGGCAGTAGGCAGCTCGCTGCTGGCCACCAGCAGCAGGTGGGCCGGCGGGTTGGCCTCGCGCGGCATGCGGATCAGCTGGGTACTGCGAAATTCCATCAGGCGCCAGCCATCGATGTTGCGAAAACGCTTGGGCAGGGGCAGCGGCTCGCCATGCTGCAACTGCGCCAGCATGCGGCCGTCGCCACCGTAGACGGCGGCGGCGCGCAGCGGCGTGTAGCTGTCCAACTCCTTGAGCAGGGCGCTGGCGGCGTCCGGGTTGTCGCCGGCGCGGGCTGCCAGCTGCGGGTTGGCCACCAGCCGGCCGATGGTGTGCAGCGCCTGGGGCGCCATGCTCTCCTGGGTGATCCAGTAGGCGGCGCTGATGAAAGTGAGGTTGGCCACCAGCAGGATGGTCACCAGTAGTACCAGCAGGGCCGCCAGCAGCTTCTGCCCGACCGGGAGGTTTTCCAGGCGTTGGCGCATGGTCATGGGCGAGGCAATGTCCTTATCCGGTTGAAAGGGCCGCGTCAGTCGCAGGGCAAGCCACGCATGCGCAGGTTATCGACCAGGCGCTGCTGCAGGTGTTCCAGCGCTGGCAATTGCAGGCGATGACGGCCGGCGGCGCGGCAGGCGTGGCCGAGCAGGTAATGCACCTCGGTGCGGCGGCCGGCGCGAACGTCCTGGTACATGGAAGAGTAGTTGGCTGCGGTGGCGACGATCACCCGCTGGACTTCCTCGTTCAGTTCAACCGCCGCCTCCGGCTGGCCGCAGTGGCGCAGCAGCCGGGCCAGCTCGGCGCACACTGCGTCCACTTCGCCCAGGTGCCCCAGCAGGCCGCCGTTCTGGCAGTCGTGCAGTACGGTCAGCGGGTTGATGGCGCAATTGAGTGCCAGTTTGCGCCACAGGCGGGTGACAATGTCCACCGTCCATTTGCCAGGGATGGCGGCTTCGTGCAGGTCATCGAACCAGGCCGGGACCGCGGGGTTGCGCGGGTCGCCCAGCCAGTTGAAACCGTGGCCGGCAAACCGTACCTGCCAGTCGCCCTCGCGGAACGCACCTTCGGTACTGGAGGCGAAGATGCAACGCACGTGGGGGACCAGGTCGGCCACCTCGTCCTGGCTGCCCAGGCCATTCTGCAACAGCACTACCTCGGCGTCATCGGCCAGCCGCGCTGCCACGCCGGCTATCGCCGGGGCGGCGTCGTAGGCCTTGCAGGCCACCAGCAGGCGGTGGATCGGGCCGTGAGCCTGCGCGGTTTCGGCAGGGATGGCGTAGTGGCGTTGCTGGTCCTGTTCCACCAAGGTCAGGCCGCCGGCCTGCTGGTAGGCCTGCAAGCGTTGCCCGTCGCGCAGGATCAGGCGCACTGCCTTGCCTGCGCGCGCCAGGCGGCAGGCCCACAGGCTGCCCAGGCTACCGGCGCCGAGAATATGCCAGGTGCTGCTCATATGCGTTTCGCAACCCGTTATAATGAGCCCGCATTTTAACCGTCAAACCCAGCGCGCTCCATCTTCAGCCTGAGCGCGCTTTTATTTTGGGAGAACAACCATGCCTTCGTTCGACGTGGTATCGGAACTGGACAAGCACGAAGTGCAGAACGCGGTCGACAACGCCATCAAGGACCTGGACCGCCGCTACGACCTCAAGGGCAAGGGCAGCTTCGAGTTCAAGGACAAGGAGCAGACCGTGGTGCTCACCGCCGAGGAAGAGTTCCAGCTCGAAGCGATGCTGGAAATCCTGCGCCTGGCGCTGGTCAAGCGCAAGATCGACGTGAAGTGCCTGGAAACCAAGGACCCGTACGCCTCGGGCAAGGAAAAGAAACAGGAAGCCAAGTTCCGCGAAGGCATCGACAAGGACCTGGCCAAGAAGATCGTCGCCACCATCAAGGACGGCAAGCTCAAGGTCCAGGCCGCGATCCAGGGTGAGCAGGTACGTGTTACCGGCAAGAAGCGTGACGACCTGCAGGAAGCCATTGCCCTGCTGCGCACCAAGGAATTCGACATGCCGCTGCAGTTCAACAACTTCCGCGACTGATGCAGGAGCCAACCGGAACCCGCATTGGCAAAATGATGTCCATGGGCCCCGGGCTGCGCAAACATGCGCGGCCTGTTCTACCGTGTACTTGCCGCTCGGCATCAGGAGATGAATATGGATTTGAACGCTGAAGTCGATCAGCTGGTCCGCCAATCGCAGACCTGGATTCCCTTGATCATGGAATACGGCAGTCGCGTGCTGCTGGCATTGCTGACCCTGGCGGTCGGCTGGTGGATCATCAACAAGGTCAGCGCCCGCCTGGGCAAGCTGGTCGGCCTGCGCAACGCCGACCTGGCGCTGCAGGGCTTCATCAGCACCCTGTCGAACATCGTGCTGAAGGTGCTGCTGCTGGTCAGCGTGGCGTCGATGATCGGTATCGAGACCACCTCGTTCGTTGCCGCCATCGGTGCCGCCGGCCTGGCCATTGGCCTGGCCTTGCAAGGCAGCCTGGCGAACTTCGCCGGGGGCGTGCTGATTCTGATGTTCCGTCCGTTCCGCATCGGTGACTGGATCGAGGCGCAGGGCGTGGCCGGCACCGTCGACAGCATCCAGATCTTCCACACCGTGCTGCGCACCGGTGACAACAAGACCGTGATCATGCCTAACGGCAGCCTGTCCAACGGCATCATCACCAACACCAACCGCCAGCCGACGCGCAAGGTGGTGTTCGATGTGGGCGTGGATTACGAGGCCGACCTGCAGAAGGCGCGCAACGTGTTACTGGAGCTGGCGCAGGACCCACGCGTGCTGCAAGACCCTGCGCCGCAGGCGGTGGTAGCCACCCTGGGCGACAGCGCCATTACCGTGTCGTTGCGCCTGTGGACCAAGACCGCCGATTACTGGGACGTGATGTTCATGCTCAACGAGCATGCGCGCGACCGGTTGAAGGCCGAAGGGATCGATATCCCGTTCCCGCAGCGGGTGATTCGTGTGGTGCAGGAGACTGCAACGCAGTAATACCGCATAAAGCCGGGGCAAGCTGCAGCCCCGGCTTTTTTTACACTTGTTCACAGCAATATCCCGGCAATTCTGGCATATAGCCTGACCCCACCTGCCATGCCCGATACGCCATCATGAAACCACTGTTGTACATCACACCCCTGCGTGCCTTGTTGTTCGGCCTTACCCTGGCCCTGTTCGAGCTGCTCACCTATCTGGCCAGCGACGCGGTCATGCCGGCCATGCCGGTGGTGGTCGGCGACCTGAACGCCAGCCCCGAGTACATTCCCCACGCGCTCAACCTGTACCTGCTGGGTGGCGTGTTACTGCAGTGGCTGATCGGTCCGCTGGCCGACCGCTATGGCCGGCGCCCGCTACTGCTGACCGGTTGTGCCTGTTTCGGGCTTGCCTGCCTGGCAACCTTCTGGGTCGATAACATCGGCCTGTTCAACCTGTTGCGCCTGCTGCAGGGCATCGGCCTGGGCTTTGTGGTCACGGTCAGCTACCCGGCCTTGAACGAAGCCTTCAGCGAGGCAGACGCCGTGCGCATGATGGCGCTGCTGGCCAATATCGCGTTGCTGTCGCCCCTGCTCGGGCCGCTGGTAGGTACCTTGATGCTGCAGTGGCTGGATTGGCGCTGGTTGTTCGTGGCCTTTGCCGTGGGCGCGGTCCTGGCCTGGCTGTTGCTGTACCGGCTGATGCCGGAAACCCTGGGGGTGGAACGCCGGGACGGTTCGCGCCTGGCATTCACGCCGATTCACCTGTTGCCGTTGCTGGCCGGCTATGGCCAGTTGCTGGTCAACCGGCGCTTTGTCGCTGGCAGCGCGGCGCTGGGCCTGGTCGGCCTGCCGTTGATTGCCTGGATTGGCCTGTCGCCAGTGCTGCTGATCCACGATGAGGGGCTGAGCACCCTGGAATACGCCTTGTGGCAACTGCCGGTATTTGGCGGGCTGATCCTGGGCAACCTGATCATCAATCGTATCGCCGAGCGCTACCCGCTGCCATCCCTGGTACGTGGCGCGCTGTGGCCGTACCTGGCCGGCCTGGGCCTGATGGTGCTCGCGACCTGGTATCGGCCGAGCGTGACCAGTGTGGTGGCGGGCATGTCGCTGTATGCGCTGGGGCTTGGCGTGGCCAATGCGGTGCTGTACCGCATGACGCTGTTCGCCAGTGAACAGAGCAAAGGCCTGGTCTCGGCCATGCTGGGGATGATCACCATCGCCCTGCTGGGGCTGGGCGGCGCACTGCTGGCGATGATTGGTGCCGGTGCCAGCTTACTGCATTTTGCCCTGGCGGCAGGTGTGGCGGGGGCGCTGGCGCTGTGGCCGTTGTGGTTCGTGGTGGGACAGCGACCTGGGGAAGGTGCTGTTGCCGAATGATCTTTCTTGCCTGAACCGGCCTGTTCGCGGGCAAGCCCGCGAACAGGCCGGTTCAGGCAGCAGGGATCTCTCAGGGGCGCTCGCCTGCCGAGTGTTCCGCTGCCACCGGTTTGCCCGGCCCGGCCTCCTGGCGCCACTGCAGGGCAATCAGGATCAGGGTCGGCACGCCCAGCAAGGCGGTGATCAGGAAGAAGTCGTGATAACCGAACTTCTCCACCATGACCCCTGAATAGCCGCCGATAAGGCGCGGCAACAGCAGCATGATCGAGCTGAGCAACGCATACTGGGTCGCGGAGAACTTCAGGTTGGTCAGGCTCGACAGGTAGGCGACGAAGGCCGAGGTGGCCAGCCCGGAGCTGAAGTTGTCCAGCGAAATGGTCACCACCAGCATCTGCAGGTTCGGGCCCATGTCGGCCAGCATCAGGAACAGGATGTTGGTACCCGCCGAGGCCGCGCCGCCGATGAACAGGATCGGCATGATGCCGAAGCGCACGATCAGCAGGCCGCCAGCCCCGGCGCCGACCAGGGTCATGATCAGGCCGAAGATCTTGCTGACACTGGCGATCTGGTCCTTGGTGAAACCCATGTCGATATAGAACACGTTGGCCATCACGCCCATCACCGTGTCCGACATGCGATAGGTAGCGATCAGGCCGAGCAGCAGCAGGGCCTGCCAGCGGTAGCGGGCAATGAAGTCGTTCACCGGCGTCAGTACCGGGGCCAGGCCGCGACGGCCCAGGCTCGACAGGCAGGCCCAGGTCAGCAGCACATAGAGGATCAGGCGCAGGAAGGCGCGGTCTTCCAGCAGCAGGTCCAGGGGCGTGGCATCACCGGAGATGACGCTGGACCAGCCGGTATTGAACATCTGGGTGAAGCTGGCCGGTACCGACACCAGCAGAATGATCAGCACGAACACCGAGGCCAGCTGGTGCGCCAGCCCATAGCGCGCCGCCGACAGCTGGGTCCGCATGGGGACGGGCGGCTCGCGCATGATCAGGGTGGTGAACACTGCGGGCAGCATCATCACCGCGAACATCACGTAGGTGCCGGCCCAGGCCTTGTGCAGGTAGCTGAAGCCGGTGGAGCCGAACCACTCGGCGAAGAACAGGGCACCTGCTGTCGCCAGCAGGGCCGCTACCCGGTAGCCGGCCATGTAGCTGGCGGCCAGCGCGGCCTGGCGCTGGTCATCGGCGATTTCCAGGCGGTAGGCGTCGACGGCGATGTCCTGGGTCGCCGAAGCGAAGGCCACCAGTACTGCCAGGGCAATCAGCCAGGACAGGTGCTGTTGTGGATCGCACAGGCTCATGCCGACCAGCCCGATCACCACCAGCGATTGTGACAGCAACAGCCAGGACCGACGGCGCCCCAGGCTACCGAGCAGGGGCAGGCGCCATTGGTCGAGCAGCGGCGACCACACCCACTTGAAGGCGTAGGCCAGGCCGATCAGGCTGGCGTAACCAATGGTTTCGCGGGCTACGCCCGCTTCGCGCAACCACACCGAGAGGGTGGAGAACACCAGCATGTAGGGCAGGCCGGCGGCGAAACCGAGCAGCAAAAGTACCAAGGTTGACGGGCTGGCATAGGCAGCAAGCGCAGCGCGCCAGGTTTTACGGGGCATGGGCCAACATCTGCCTCAAGTTTGCGAAAACAAAGCGCGCACTCTAACCGCTGTGCTCCATCGGGCGCCAGCCATGGCGCGTCATATCCACACGATTATTGGTTACATTCACGCCCTCCGCGCGCAGCCGCGCCCGTTGTTCATCCCCCGACGGGGTACCTGACGCCAGGCTCAGCCTGCCGCCTGCGCCGAGCACCCGGTGCCAAGGCAGGCGGGTGTCTGCAGGCAGTTGCCCGAGGGTGCGTCCGACCCAGCGGGCCGCCCGGCCAAGACCCGCCAGCTCGGCCAGCTGGCCATAGCTCACAACCTTGCCGGAAGGCACCTGGCCCAGTACCGAATATAGCGCCGTTCGTCGGCCCTCGGCGTTGTCGAGGACGTGCTCATGGGCAACGGACATCAGGCCCCCTCTGGGCTGCAGATGAAACCGGACCAACGGTTCGGCGAATGAGAGTTGAACTCAACGGCATGCTTCCGGTCTGTCCTTGCTCTGGTCGTCGGTATCTGGATAATGCCCGGCTTTTTCGTCAAATCGAACCCGTAGTGCGTTTATGTATTCTAGATCCTTGTTGTGTCTGCTGGCTGTTTCCCTGTGCGCCTCGCCGGTGTTCGCCGACACCGTGTGGATGAAGAACGGTGACCGGCTCAGCGGCAAGATCAAAGTCTTCGACGGCGGCAAGCTGCTGCTGGAAACCCCGTATGGCGGTTCCATCGCCCTGGATTGGAAAGAAGTCCAGACCCTGGAGAGTGACCAGGAGCTGCTGGTCAAGCAGGACGCCTACAGCGGTGAGCGAGCCAAGTCGCTGAAGGCTGCCGAGCCTGGCAAGGTGACCCTGGCCAACGGTGAGACGCCGAAGACCGTGGAATTGGCCAGCATCGAGCAGATCATGAAGCCCAAGCCGCTGGTCGAGGACTTCGTGTGGAAGGGCAACGTCGACGTGGCGCTGGACTACAAGCGTGCCGAGAACGATACCGACGACTATGACGTCGGCTTCAAGACCAGCGCCCGCCACGGGCGCTGGCGGCACAACGCCGAAGGCGACTACAACCGCGAGACCAAGGACGACGTCACCACCACCAACAACTGGAGCGCCGAGTACGCCCTGGACCGCTTCCTCACCGAGAAGTGGTTCTGGCAGGGGCGCATGGAATACAAGCGCGACCACGTCGAAGATCTGGCCCGCCAGCGCACCGTGGGTACCGGCCCGGGTTACCAGTTCTGGGATGATGAACTGGGTGCGTTCTCGCTGGGTTCGTTGATCAACCGCACCGACTTCGAATACCAGGACGGGGCCAAGGATAACTTCTATTCCGCGGCACTGAAGTGGGACTACACCCGTTACCTGATCGGCAAGAACGTGCAACTGTTCACCAACGGCGAGTTCGCCAAGCCGCTGGGTGGGGTGGCCGACTACGCGCTGGATGCCGAGGTTGGCCTGCGCTACAAGGTGACCGAGTGGGCCTCGCTCAACCTCAAGGCAGAGAAGGACATCATCACCGGTACGCGTGAGAGTGACCTGGACAAGACCCGCTATACCGCTGGGTTTGGCGTTACCTGGTAAACCGCCGGGGGGGCGCGCAGCGGCCCCATTGGCACTGGACCCGAAAATGCTATCGTGTGGCCACCCAGTCTGCCGCCAGGAGCCCGCCCAGTGAGTACCACCGCCATCCGCCCCGCCCGGGAACTGTTGCTCAAGGAATACCGCGGCGTACTCTCGACCCATTCGCGGTCGATGCCCGGCTACCCGTTCGGCTCGGTCGTGCCCTATTGTCTGGACGCCCAAGGCAACCCGCTGATCCTGATCAGCCGCATCGCCCAGCACACCCACAACCTGCAGAAAGACCCCAAGTGCTCGCTGCTGGTCGGTGAGCGTGAGGCCGAGGACGTGCAAGCCGTAGGACGCCTGACGGTAATGGCCGAAGCGCACAAGCTGGTGGACGGGGCTGCCATCGACGCCGCCGCCGAACGCTACTACCGCTATTTCCCGGACGCCGCCAACTACCACAAGGCTCACGACTTCGACTTCTGGGTGCTGCAACCTGTACGCCACCGTTACATCGGCGGCTTTGGTGCGATCCACTGGCTTGACCAGGTGACCCTGGCCAACCCGTTCGCCGGCAAGGCCGAGGCGAGCATGGTCGAGCACATGAACAGTGACCATGCCAACGCCATCGCCCACTACGTCGAACTGGCCGATTTGCCACGCCATGCGCCCGCGCAACTGGTCGGGGTGGACAGCGAGGGCATGCACCTGCGTATCGGTCAGGCGGTGCACTGGTTGCCTTTCCCACATACTTGCAATACGCCGACACAAGTCCGTGAAGCCCTGGTTTTGCTGGCGCGCGCCGACCAATGGCCGGCCGTGGCCAAGGTCGAGGCTTGAAAAGCCGAGCGCACGCATCCATCTGTGGGTCTTACAGGAAGGTTTTCTTCCGACGAGGAATGCTTTGATGCGTGCTTTTCTACTGTTGTTTCTCCTGTTTCCCGTGCTGGAGCTGTTCGTCTTCGTGAAGGTCAGCGCCGCCATCGGTTTCTTCCCGGCGCTGCTGTTGATCATCGCCGGCTCCGCGCTGGGTGTGCTGGTGATGCGGGTGGCCGGGCTGGCCACCGCGCTGCGTGCCCGGGAAAGCCTGCAGCGTGGCGAACTGCCCGCCGAGGACATGTTCCAGGGCCTGATGCTCGCCGTCGGTGGTGGCCTGCTGTTGCTGCCAGGTTTCATCAGCGACGTGTTGGGCCTGCTGTGCCTGCTGCCATTCACCCGTCACCTGGCCGCCCGCAAGATGCGTGAGCGTGCCGAGGCACAGGCCGTGCGCCAGCGGGCATTCCGCGACGACCCGTTCCAGCCGCAGCCGCGTGATGGCGGCCACCGCCCGAATGTGATCGAAGGCGAGTACGAGCGTCGCGACAAGTAAAGATCGGGGGCCGCTTTGCGGCCCTTTTCGCGATACAAGGCCGCTCCCACACGGGAGGCAAGCGGCCTTTTGTGGCGAAAGGGGCGCGCAGCGGCCCCTGTGTTTTGCCGGGACCAACCGGCTGATGAAAAAAATTCTGAAGCAAGCCTTGTAATTGAATATGAAGGCCTCATGTATGTGGTCACCGCAAGGTTTCTGGTGGCGACACCAGACATGACTCAGGCGGTTCGCCCAGCGCGAGCGGCCTTCCGGCTACGCCGGACAGCATCAACCCGCCGGTGTCGACACCGGCCGATGAAAACCACAATTTGGGAGAGATCGACAATGAAGCTTCGTCCTCTGCATGACCGCGTCGTTATCCGTCGCAGCGAAGAAGAATCGAAAACCGCTGGCGGTATCGTCCTGCCGGGTTCGGCCGCTGAAAAGCCAAACCGCGGCGAAGTAGTCGCCGTCGGCACCGGTCGCATCCTGGACAACGGCGAAGTGCGCGCGTTGGCAGTGAAAGTGGGTGACAAAGTGGTTTTCGGCCCTTACTCGGGCAGCAACACCGTGAAAGTCGATGGCGAAGACCTGCTGGTCATGGCCGAGAACGAAATCCTCGCCGTCATCGAAGGCTGATTTCCCCGACTTCCCGTTACTCCAAAGAATTCCAAAGGATTAAACGATCATGGCTGCTAAAGACGTAAAATTTGGTGATTCCGCCCGTAAGAAAATGCTCGTTGGTGTCAACGTTCTGGCTGATGCCGTAAAAGCGACCCTGGGCCCGAAAGGCCGCAACGTGGTCCTGGCCAAGAGCTTCGGCGCGCCGACCATCACCAAGGACGGCGTTTCCGTCGCCAAGGAAATCGAGCTGAAGGACGCCTTCGAGAACATGGGCGCCCAGTTGGTCAAGGAAGTCGCTTCCAAGGCCAACGACGCAGCCGGTGACGGTACCACCACCGCTACCGTCCTGGCCCAGGCCATCGTCAACGAAGGGCTGAAGGCCGTCGCTGCCGGCATGAACCCGATGGACCTGAAGCGCGGTATCGACAAGGCCACTGCTGCCGTCGTTGCCGAACTGAAGAACCTGTCCAAGCCATGCGCCGACTCCAAGGCCATCGCTCAGGTCGGTACCATCTCCGCCAACTCCGACAGCTCCATCGGTGAAATCATCGCCGAAGCCATGGAAAAAGTCGGTAAAGAAGGCGTGATCACCGTTGAAGAAGGCTCGGGCCTGGAAAACGAACTGTCTGTCGTGGAAGGCATGCAGTTCGACCGTGGCTACCTGTCGCCGTACTTCGTGAACAAGCCGGACACCATGGTTGCCGAGCTGGAAAGCCCGCTGCTGCTGCTGGTCGACAAGAAGATCTCCAACATCCGTGAGCTGCTGCCAGTGCTGGAAGCCGTTGCCAAGGCCGGCCGCCCGCTGCTGATCGTTGCCGAGGACGTCGAAGGCGAAGCGCTGGCTACCCTGGTGGTCAACAACATGCGCGGCATCGTCAAGGTTGCTGCGGTCAAGGCACCGGGCTTCGGCGACCGCCGCAAGGCCATGCTGCAGGACATCGCCGTCCTGACCGGCGGCCAGGTCATCTCCGAAGAAATCGGCCTGTCCCTGGAAACCGCCACCCTGGAGCACCTGGGTAACGCCAAGCGCGTCATCCTGTCCAAGGAAAACACCACCATCATCGACGGCGCTGGTGCCGACGGCGAGATCGAAGCACGCGTCAAGCAGATCCGTGCCCAGATCGAAGAAACTTCCTCGGACTACGACCGTGAGAAGCTGCAAGAGCGCCTGGCCAAACTGGCCGGTGGTGTTGCCGTGATCAAGGTGGGTGCCGGCACCGAAGTTGAAATGAAAGAGAAGAAAGCCCGCGTTGAAGACGCCCTGCACGCTACCCGTGCAGCCGTTGAAGAAGGCGTGGTGCCTGGCGGTGGTGTGGCCCTGGTGCGCTCGCTGGCGGCCATTGCCAACCTCAAAGGCGACAACGAAGACCAGAACGTCGGTATTGCCCTGCTGCGTCGCGCTGTCGAAGCGCCGCTGCGCCAGATCACTGCCAACGCCGGCGACGAGCCAAGCGTTGTCGCTGACAAGGTCAAGCAAGGTTCGGGTAACTTCGGTTACAACGCTGCTACCGGCGAATACGGCGACATGATCGAGATGGGTATCCTGGACCCAGCCAAGGTCACCCGCTCGGCGCTGCAAGCTGCTGCTTCGATTGGCGGTCTGATGATCACCACCGAAGCCATGGTTGCCGACCTGCCGGAAGACAAGCCAGCTGCTGGCATGCCTGACATGGGCGGCATGGGTGGCATGGGCGGCATGATGTAAGCCAGCCTTACCCCCTGCACCAACAGAAAGCCCCGGTTCGCTAGAACCGGGGCTTTTTTGTGCCTGGCGTGGGTTGCAGGGCGCCTGTGAGATCGAGCGCCGCGCGGGCGGCGCTCGATCTACGCACCACCTCGAAACCCAAGGCAGGCACCTGGCAGCCTTGACTCCATCTTCCGGCGGAACGACCGCGAAGCGCCCCCCGTTCAGGCGACGCTACGCTCAGCGGCAGGTACCTCAGCCATTCCCCGCCGATACAGAACCAGGTAATACGAGCCCAAGCCGATCAACCAGCAGAACACCGCCGTCCAGACGTTGTGTGACAGGAAATGCGCCCCTTGCATCATCCGCCCCAGCGACAGTACCGACCCGGCAACGAAAGCCAGCGCCAATGCTGCCCGTGCCAGGCGCGGTTTGCGGTCTCGCAGCATGAAGAACAGTCCGAACAGGCAGAAACCGGTCGCCGCATGCCCGCCCGGCCAGCACAGCCCGGGTTTGTCGGTAGCCGGGCGTGGTTCCAGCAGCTTGCTGTAGGTTTCGCTGCCGCCGAACTGGGTGAGGCTCCACGGGCATTGCACCTGGGTCACCTTCTTTAGCGGCGTGACGAACGCCGTGGACAGGCCCAGTGCCAGCACCAGGCAACCCAGCTCGCGGCGCCAGCCGAACAGGCGCTTGCAGAAGAAGCTTGCGGCAAAGGTCAGCAGCGACAATACCCCAAGCAGGATCACCCCCTGCTTGACCCGGTCATGCAGGATGTTCTCCAGCAAATAGCTGTGACGGCCGATGAACTGGCCCGCCGCGGGGTCGAAAAACAGTTTGGCGATGTCCATGTCGACCGAGGTCAGTTCCAGCAGGATCAAGCCCAAAGCGGTCGCCAGGGGAATCCCCAGGTACAGCCAGAAATTGATCGGGCGGGGTCGGGTTGCTAGCTGCATGACGGCTCCAAGGACGCGGAAAAGATCGGGCATTGTCGGCTGCCCGCTATCCTGTGTCCGTGAAGGATCAGTGAAAAAACCGTCAGGTCCGATGAATTTTGCCCGGGGCTGGCACCCTGCAGGCATAGGCCTTAAGCTGCGCCTGCCGCGCTACAGCGAGAAGCGCCGCACAGGAGAAACCGATGCGCATTCTTTTGGTTGAAGACAACCGCGATATTCTGGCCAACCTGGCCGATTACCTGGGCATGAAGGGCTACACCGTAGACTGCGCCCAGGATGGCCTGTCCGGCCTGCACCTGGCCGCTACCGAGCACTACGACCTGATCGTGCTCGACATCATGCTGCCTGGCATAGATGGCTACACCCTGTGCAAGCGCTTGCGCGAAGACGCCCGCCGCGACACGCCGGTGATCATGCTCACTGCCCGCGACCAGCTCGATGACCGCCTGCAGGGCTTCCGCTCCGGGGCCGACGATTACCTGCTGAAACCCTTCGCCTTGTCGGAGCTGGCCGCGCGCATCGAAGCGGTGCTGCGCCGTGCCCAGGGGGGCGGGCGCCGCACCCTGCAAGTAGCTGATCTCAGCTACGACCTGGATACCCTCGAGGTTACCCGCCAGGGCCGCCTGCTCAAGCTCAACCCGGTCGGCCTCAAGCTGCTTGCGGTATTGATGCAGAAGAGCCCGCACGTGTTGCGCCGCGAAGTACTCGAAGAAGCCCTGTGGGGCGATGATTGCCCTGACAGCGACAGCCTGCGCAGCCACGTGCATCAGTTGCGCCAGGTGATCGACAAACCGTTCGAAAAACCGCTGCTGCACACCGTCCATGGCGTCGGCTACCGCCTCGCCGAGGGCCGCGATGGAGTTTAAGCAAAGCCTTGCCCAGCGCATCATCATCGCCTTTGCTCTGATGAGCGCGCTGGTGGCCGGGGCCTTCGCCTTTGGCATCGTCGGTACTGTGCACCTGGTCGAGGAACGGCTGATTTCCTCCGTACTGGGCGGTGACCTGCAGCGCCTGCTGCGCATGGACAGTGTCAGCGACTGGAGCCACCGGCCGCGCCCTGACCAGTTGTTCTACTTCAGCGGCGGGCGCGACGACTTCGAACTGCCCAAGGACCTGCGCCACCTCGACCGGGGCTTCCACGAGGTGTTCCGCGACCAGCTGTCGTACCACGCCATGGTCGAGATCGTCGATGGCCGCCGCTACGTCCTGCTGCAGGACCAGAGCGACTTCGAAGAACGCGAGCGCCTGCTGTTTGCGGTAGTGGTGGTGGGCTTCGTGCTCAGCCTGGTGCTGGCAGTGATCCTCGGTTGGCTGGTGGCGCGCCGGGTGATGGCACCGGTTATCCGCCTGGCGCGACAGGTGCGCCATCGTGACCAGTTGCTGGGCCTGGCGCCGCCGCTCGCGCCGGACTATGCGGCGGACGAAGTCGGCCAGCTGGCGGTAGCATTCGACGATACCTTGGGCCGCCTGCGTGACGCATTGACCCGGGAAAGGCTGTTCACCAGCGACGTCAGCCACGAACTTCGCACGCCATTGATGGTGCTGGCCACTTCATGTGAACTGCTGATGGAGAACCCCAACCTCGATGCCCGCTCGCGCAGCCAGGTGGAGCGTGTGGCAAGGGCTACGGAGGAGATGCGCGAGCTGGTCAAGACCTTCCTGATGCTGGCCCGGGCACAACGCGACGAGGGCGCGGTGGCCTCGCGCGCCACCCTGCGGGAAGTGGCAGACGAACTGGTCGGCGTGTGGCGTGACACCATCGAGCAGAAAGGCCTGGCCTTGTATTTCGACGGCCGCGTCAGTGCCAGTACAGTGCTGTACAACGCTACCTTCCTGCAATCGGTGATGGGCAACCTGTTGCGCAATGCCGCGCACTATACCGACAGCGGCTACATCCGCCTGAGCCTCGAGGCTAACGGTTTCAGTGTCGAAGACAGTGGCGTGGGTATTCCCGAAGAGCAGCGCGAGGCCATGTTTCGGCCATTCGTGCGCGGTGATGAACGGCGTGGCGAAGGCCTGGGCTTGGGCCTGTCGTTGGTGCAGCGAATCTGCGACGACCAGGGTTGGCATGTGACCCTGACCTCAACCCAGCCGCACGGCTGCCGTTTCCACGTCGACCTGAGCAATTCCGCGACCAAGGGCGATCCTGAGGCAGAGTAAACTGCTGTTACAGGTCGCTGCGGCGATGACGTTTTTTTCACACCAGCATGACCTGATTCCAACGCCTGCTTGCCTATTGTGGGTGGAATGGAATCAGGAGATGCCCAATGCGTAGTCCCATCAAGCTTGAATTTTCCGAGAAGTACGACAAAGAACATGCCCGTGAGTACTTTCTCAAGCACCAGGATGGCCTGGCGCGACGTCTTTCCCACAAGCGAGATGAGCAACTGGCGCGTCGCGCCCTGGCATTGGCAGGAGAGCCTGGCCTGGTCCTCGACCTGCCATGCGGCGCTGGCCGCTTCTGGCCGTTGCTCGCAGAGAAACCCAACCGGGTGATCATTGGCGCCGACAACTCCGAGGCGATGATCGAGACAGCCTGTGCAGCACAACCGCCAGAGGTGGTAGCGCGGGTACGTCCCTTGCAGACTTCGGCTTTTGCCATCGACCTGCCGGACAATTCGGTGGACAGCATCTTCTGCATGCGGCTTTTCCATCACATTGGCGAAGCTGCCCACCGAAAGACCATTCTTTCGGAATTTCAGCGAGTTAGCCGTGATAGTGTGATCCTGTCATTGTGGGTGGATGGCAATTTCAAGGCTTGGCGGCGGAAGAAGCTGGAGCAACGCCGCAACGCTCGCAAAGCCGCGCAGGACAATTACCAGAACCGTTTCGTGTTACCGGCTGAAACGGTGGAAGAAGAATTCAGGGCCGCCGGCTTCAGAATCCAGGAACGCCTCGACTTCCTGCCGTTCTATGCCATGTGGCGGGTCTATGTATTGCGTAAGGGGTAGTGTTTGATGGCTGTAGCCCGGAAAGGGGAGTCGCGGTTCGATTTTTACTGGCGCCAGCAGGGCGAGTGGGTCGAGGAGCCAAACCAGCGTCGCGGTGGCGAGAGTGGCGTGCAACGCCTGAACGATGCCAATGGCAAGCTGCTGTATGCCAAGCGCCAGGTCGGGCACATCTACCGTAGCCTGCTGCACCCTTTCGGTCGGCCGACCGTATTGCGAGAACTCGATGCTTTGAACAGTTTCGAGCAGTTGGGCGTGCGCGTGCCGCGCATCGTCTTCTGTGGTGCCGAGCGTGATGCCGATCGTCAATGGCGTGCGCTGCTGGTTAGCGAAGCGCTCGACGGTTTCGTCGAACTCGATACCTGGCATGCCGAAGGTGCCCGCGAACGTTATCCGCAGGTGGTGCACGAGCGCATGCTCAAGGACCTGGCCGACAACCTGGCGCGCATGCACCTGGGCCACTGGCAGCACGGCTGCCTGTATGGCAAGCATGTCTTCATCAAGGTGATTGGCGAAGGTGAGCAGGCCCAGGTCGAGGTCGCGCTGCTGGACCTGGAAAAGTGCCGGCGACGTATCAGTTGCCAGCGTGCGGCGGGCAATGACCTGCGCCAGTTGCGCCGCCATTCGTCGTTGAACGACGCGGAATGGCAAACATTGCTCTATTTTTACCAGATGGCGTTTGGCAGCGCTGTCAAAGGGTTAGGGCAATGAAACTAGAAATAGCTCGAGCTTTGTTCCTGGTAGTTGGCCTGGCGGTGACCACCGTGGCGGTGGCTGCGTGGGAAGAGCCGAAGCCGACAGTGTTCAGCAGAGCCGATATGGCCGACCAGTGCGCGTTGCCGCGGGAAGTGAAACCGCAGCAACAGGCCAAGGTTGCGCCTGATCAGGACCTGCTGTTGTTCCTGTTCGGCATGCGCCAGGGGTTGCGGCCGTTTGGTTGAACCCGGCACCAGATGGAAATGCCAGAGGCCTCGCGATTGCGGGGCCTCTGCATTTTTGCGTCTGCCTTGCCGGCCCCTTCCTGGGTTTACCCGCGAAGACGCCGGTTCAAGCCACCGCTGTCTGCCTGGCCACCTCCTTGTGCGCCAGCAAGGTATAGATGCAGGGCAATACGAACAGAGTGAACAGCGTGCCGATCGACATGCCGGTAGCGATCACCGTACCAATGTCAAAACGGCTGACCGCCCCCGCCCCGGTCGCCAGAATCAGCGGGACCATGCCAAACACCATCGCTGCGGTGGTCATCAGCACTGGCCGCAAGCGAATCGCCGCCGCTTCCTCGATCGCCTCACGCACGCTCAGGCCCTGTTCCTCGCGCAACTGGTTGGCGAACTCGACGATCAGGATGCCATGCTTGCTGATCAGGCCGATCAGCGTCACCAGCCCGACCTGGGTGTAGATGTTCATGCTTGATACACCGAGGAACAACGGCAGCAACGCGCCGCAGATCGACAACGGTACCGTCACCAGGATCACCAGCGGGTCGCGGAAACTTTCGAACTGCGCCGCCAGCACCAGGAAGATGATCGCCAACGCCAGGCCGAAGGTTACCCAGAGTGCGCTACCTTCCTGCACGTATTGGCGAGCCGCCCCGGCATAGTCGAAGGCGAAGCCCTCCGGGGCTTCCTCGCGGGCGATGCCCTGCACGGTCTGCAGCGCCTCGCCGAGGCTGACCATCGGCACCCCCTGGATGATCGCCGAGTTCAGTTGCTGGAACTGGTTGAGCTGGCGGGGGCGAGCGCGGTCGCTGAGGGTAATCAGCGTCGACAAGGGCAGCAGCTGGCCCTGGTCGTTCTTCACGTAGTAGTTGTTCAGCCAGCCTGGGTTGTCGCGGTAGGGCCTTTCAACCTGGGCAATCACCTTGTAGCTGCGGCCTTCGAGGGTGAAGCGGTTGATTTCCCCTTCGCCCAGCAAGGTAGCCAGGGTGCCGCCCAGGGTATCCATCGATACCCCCATCTGCGCTGCCTTGGCACGGTCGATATCCACCACCACCTCGGGTTTGTCGAACGCCAGGTCGATATCGAGGAAGGCGAACTTGCCGGACTCCTGGGCGCGGGCCTTGATGCGCTGGGCGACCTCCAGCAGGGCAGGGTAGTCACCGGCACTGTTGATCACGAACTGGAACGGCAGGCCTTCGCCAGTACCGGGCAGCGATGGCAGGTTGAAGCCGAAGATCTGCAGGCCGCCGATTTCCTCGAGCTTGGCTTGCACCAGCGGCAGCAATTCCATTTGCGTGCGTTCGCGCTCGTTCCAGGGTTTGAGCAGGAAGCCACCGATGCCGGTCTGCACGCCGTTGAAGCCATTGATCTGGAACGAGGAGTAGTACTCGGGGAAGGTCTTGAACAGCGGGGTGAACGTGTCGGTATAGGCGTTGAGGTAATCCAGGTTCGCCGTTTGCGGCGAGCTGCTCATCATGAAGATCACCCCCTGGTCCTCGTTGGGCGCCAGTTCGTTCTGGGTGAATTTCAGCAACACCGGGATCAGGCAGAGGATGATCACGGCGAATACCAGTACCACCGGACGGCTGTCGAGGGTGGCGTGCAGCAGGCGTTGGTAGCGCACTTTCAGGCGTTCGAACAGCATGTCCAGGCGGTGTGCCAGGCCGCTGGGGTTCTGCTCCTGGCGCAACAGCAGGGCACACATCATCGGTGACAGGGTGAGTGCCACGACGCCGGAGATGATCACTGCACCGGCCAGGGTCAGGGCAAATTCCTTGAACAGCGCGCCGGTGAGCCCGGTAAGGAAACCGATCGGTGCATACACCGCTGCCAGGGTGATGGTCATCGACACCACGGGCATGGCGATTTCGCGAGCACCTTCGAGGGCGGCATCGAACGGCGACTTGCCCTCTTCCATGTGCCGGTGGATGTTCTCCACCACGACAATCGCATCATCCACCACCAGGCCGATGGCCAGCACCATGGCCAGCAGCGTCAGCAGGTTGAGCGAGTAGCCCATCATCTGCATGAAAAACAGCACGCCGATCATCGATAGCGGAATGGTCACCACCGGGATCAGCACCGAACGCAGGGCACCGAGGAACAGGAACACCACGACAATGACGATCAGCACCGCTTCGCCGAGGGTCTTGATCACTTCGTCGATGGAGGCCTGGATGAACAGCGTGGCGTCGTAGGCGATCGACACCTTCAACGCCGAGGGCAGCTGGCTTTCCAGCTCGGGCATAATGCGCCGCACTTCCTTGATCACGTCCAGCGGGTTGGCCGCCGGGGTGGCCTTGATGCCGATGTACACCGACGGGGTACCGTCGAACGAGCTGACCGTGTCGTAGTTTTCCGCCCCCATCTCGACCCGGGCCACATCGCCGAGCAGCACGCGGCTGTCACCGCTGGTCTTGACCGGCAGGGCAGCGAAGGCCTCGGCCGACTTCAGCTCGGTGCTGGCGTTGATGCTGGTGACCACGTATTCGCCCTTCACCTCGCCGGCGGCGGAGAGGAAGTTGTAGCGGCGCACGGCAGTGGTCACGTCGCTGGCCGACAGGCCATGGCCGGCCAGTTTTACCGGGTCGAGCCAGATGCGCATGGCGAACACCTGGTTGCCGAGAATCTCCGCCTCGGCCATGCCCGGCAGGGTGGCCAGCTTGGGCTGGATGACCCGCGACAGGTAGTCGGTAATCTGCGGGTTGCTCATCTCCTTGCTGTAGAAGCTGATGTACATCAGTGCCGACGCATCGGCGGCTTCCTTGCTCAGGACCGGGTCCTCGGCATCCTGGGGCAACTTGTTGCGCACTTCGTTGGCCTTGGCCAGCAGTTCTGTGAACAACCGGTCGCTGTCGGCACCGATGCGCGCGTAGATGGAAATGATCGAGAAGTTCTGGCGGCTCACCGAGGTCATGTAGTCGATGCCTTCGGCGCTGGCCAGGCTTTGCTGCAAGGGCTGGGTGATGTAGCCCTGGATGGTTTCGGCGTTGGCGCCGGGGTAGGCGGTAGTGACCGTGATCAGGGCGTTTTCCATTTGCGGATACTGGCGGATCTGCAGCTTGCTCCAAGCCTGGAAACCCAGCAACAGGATCAGCAGGCTGACCACGCTGGCCAGCACCGGGCGGCGGATGAACGGGTCGGTGAATGCCATGCCAGCCTCCTGTCAATTGCCCGGCGCGCCCGCTTCGGGCTTGAGGGCTTGGTCCTCGCCGATGCGGATTGCGGCCCCCGGGGTCAGTTTCAGTTGACCGGCGGTGACCACCTGGTCCCCGGCCTGCAGGCCCTTGCTGACCACCACCACACCGTCACGGCGCTCGCCGGTCTGCACCGTGCGCTGCTCGGCGGTGAGCTGCGGCTGGCCCTTGTCGTCGTTCAGCGGCTTGCCGTTCTTGTCCTTTTTCGGCGTGGCGATGTACACCGAGTTGCCATACAGGGTGTAGGTGATGGCGCTCTCCGGCACCACCACTTGTGGCTGCGGGTTGGGCAGCAGGATCAGCAGGCTGGCGAACATGCCCGGCAGCAGCTTGCCGTCCGGGTTGGCCATGGTCGCGCGCACCAGCAGGTTGCGCGTGGCTTCATCGACCTTGGGGTTGATCGCGCTCAGGCTGGCGGGAAAGGTCTGGCCGGGGTAGGCCGGCACCTGCACCAGCACCTGCTGGCCCACGCTCAGGCGCGGCAGGGCCTGTTCCGGCACGTTGAAGTCGACATAGAGGCTGGACAGGTCCTGCAGGGTGGCGATCACCGTACCGGCGGCCAAATAGTCGCCGACATCCACCTGGCGTATGCCGATAGTGCCGCTGAACGGGGCGCTGATGCTCTTCTTGGTCTTCGATGCCTTGAGTTGCTCGACCAGTGCCTGGTTGCGCCGGTACTGGGCGGTGAGGCGATCGAACTCGCCGCGGGAGATGGCCGCGTCACCCACTAGTTGGCTGCCGCGGCCGAAATCGACCTTGGCCAGGCCGAGGTCGGCCAGGGCGGTGCCGAGCAAGGCGGTTTCCTGGTCGTCATTGAGTTGCAACAGCAGTTGCCCGGCCTTGACCTGCTGGCCGGAGTCGAAGTGCAGGGCCTTGACGATGCCTTCCACCTCCAGGCTCAGTTCCACCCCCTGGAGCGCCTTGAGGCTGCCAACGGCGGGCAGGCGCTCTTGCCACGGGCGCTGCTCGGCCAGGGTGGCCGCCACGGTGATGGGCGGCCGTGGGGCAGTGAATAGCTGGATCTGCTGGTAGATCGAGAAGGCTTTGTAGCCCCCCAAGGCCAGCACGATCAGCAGAACCACGGCCAACATGATGAGCATGCGGCGGCGCAGCATAGGTCCGTTTCCTTGGATGCAATTGTTTTTTGTTTGGACACGACAACGGGCGATCCTGCCCACGTGTGGATGAGGGAATTATCGACTGTTTTTTGCGGGAAGGGGAGTGGCTTGCCTGTGCCGCCCCTTCGCGGCTGAAGCCGCTCCTCCAGGGGGCGCGTGGTCGGCGGCTTGTGCGGTCCCTGTAGGAGCGGCTTCAGCCGCGATATGGTCAGTACGGCCAACCCGAAGATCAGACCAGGTGCAGGTGATTATCCCAGAAACCGGACGGCAGGTTCAGCGGCTGCCCGACCAGTTCGGTCTTGCGGCAGTCATAGAAGCGGCAACGGCCTTGCCCGGAGGTAACCACGAAACCATCCTGTACCGCGCCAACCCCGGCGCAATCAGGCATCGGTGCGTCCAGCCGCACCGCGCCGGTGTCCAGGTGCCAGATGAACAGGCGGTTGGCCCGTGGCGCGGTCAGCGCGACCAGCCGCAACTCGCTGTGGATGGCGACACTGGCGGTGTACTGCGCCATGGCCTGCAACTGCTGCTGCGGCACCGGGAAGGCCTTGAATGGCTCGCCCGGACGCTTGATCGCCAGCAGCTCGGCGGTCTCGTCGGCAGCCCCCATGAATTGCTGGCAGGCGGCGATGGTGCCGTCGCTGCCCACCGCCAGGTGGCGTACGCTGTTCATCTGCTGGGCCAGGGTTTCCTTGCTCAGCAGGGTACCGTCGCGCTGCATCAGCACCAGGCTCGGCTGCATGGCGTCGAGGTTCATCTCCACCCGGCTTTCGGCTTCGGTGCGGATACCGCCGTTGGCCACCACCAGTGTCTCGCCGTCTGGCAACCAGGCCAGCTCGTGCGGGCCGATGCCGTGGGTCGGCAGTTCGCCGCTGTGCACCAGGCGTTCACCCGCGAAGCGGTACACGCCGAGCACGCCACGCCCGGGGTCGGTGGTGTCGTTCTCGGTGGCGTATAGCCATTCGCCACTCTTGTGCACCACCGCATGGCCGTAGAAATGCCGGTTCGGTTGCGAGTGTACGGTTTGCAACAGGCGCCCGTCGCGCAGGTCGACCAGGTAGCTTTCGGTGCCGGGGCGGCGGGCGACGAACAGGGCGATCGGCAGTTGCGGGTGATGGATGATGGCATGGCAACGCTGGGCGACCTGGGTGCTGAATACCTGGGTACCGTCCAGGCGGAACCCGACCGCGTAGTGCTTGCCGTCGCCGTCGTCACGCGCCGACAGCAGCAGCGGTTCGCTGCCTTTGTTGCGGAACAGGCTCCAGCCGCCCAGGGTGAGGGCGCTGAGCAATACGCTACCGAGTTTGAGGGCCTGGCGTCGCAGCATGATCAGTCACCGTCGTTGGCATTGAAGCCCAGCTGGATGTTCAACGCCTTGGCCAACTCGCCTTCATGCAGGCGATGGACGACGTTGAGGCTGTCGTAGATCTGGTTGAGGGTTTGCTGGCCGGCCTCGTCGGCCAGCAGTTCACCCAGGGTCTTGTGGTTGTCGGCCAGCAGTTTGAGCGCGCTCGCGTAGGCATCGTCGATCTTGTCCGCCAGGGCTTTCTGGTCGCTGGGTAGCAGGCCGCGCAGGCCCTGGTTGTCGACCCCGACCCACACCGCTTCGGCGGCCTTGAGGCTGGCCTGCAGGCTGTTCAGCGAGTTGTGGCTGCGCCAGGCTTCGGCCTGCAGCGGCTGCGGGATGCCCTTGCTCTGGCGCCCCATCGGCGCGCCGAGCTTCTTCTTCAGGCTGTCCAGCGCAGTGACCTGGGCACGCAGCAGGTCGGCGATCGCCTCATGAGAGTCGGCGTAGCGCTGGTTGGGGAACTTGGTCATCTGCGACAGCATGCCGTCGGTGCTGTTCCAGCGCTTGAGGATATCTTCGGCCAGCGCCTTCTGGTGTTCACCGATAGCGACCAACAGCGGGCAGTAGCGGGCCTTCTGCTCGGCCGTGGCGATGTCCGGCTTGCTGTCGAACAGGATGTATTCGTAGGCCGAAAGGCCACGCACCACGACACTGGCCTTGCCCAAGGCCTCGGCATCGACCGGTGTGTCGGCGCTGACCAGTTGCTCGACCTGGCGACCGACCAGGTTTTTCTTGTCGGGCCAGAACTGTACCTGCCAGGCGCGGTTGCCTTCAGCCAGCGGGCCGACCAGCAGCGGTTGCAGTTCGGCCCAGGCCTTTTGCGCGTTGAGGAAGTCGGCACGGGCCTTGTCCAGGGTTTCCTTGCCTTCGCAATAGGCCAGGGCGCTGGCGGCCAGCATGCGGTCGGCTTCGACCCAGCGGCTGTAGGTGGGCAGGATCACCTGCTTGGCAATTGCAGCGGAGGTCACGGCTTGCGGGTCCTGCGGCGAGCAGGCACCGAGGGCGAGTGCGGCGAGGCTGGTGAACAACAGTTTGGGTCGGAACATGCCGGCTCCTATGCGCGTTTCAAAGTGAGTTCAGGAAAGCCAGCAACGCGGCGCGCTGCCCGGCATCGAAAGTAAGCACGACATTGCGCGCTGCCTCTGCTTCGCCGCCGTGCCAGAGCACGGCTTCGAGCAGGTTGCGGGCGCGGCCATCGTGCAGGAACTGGCTGTGGCCGCTGACCGTTTCGCTCAGGCCGATACCCCACAATGGCGGGGTACGCCAGTCCTGGCCGTTGGCGGCGAATTCGGTGCGTTCGTCAGCCAGGCCCGGGCCCATGTCATGCAGCAGCAGGTCGCTGTAGGGGCGAATCAGCTGGTTGGCCAGCTCCGGCTCGGTGGCATTGGCGGCCGTGGTGAACTGCGGTGTGTGGCAGCCCTGGCAGCCGGCCTGGTAGAACAGGTTCTTGCCGGCCAGTACCTCTGGCGCGCCCACGTCACGGCGCGCCGGCACGGCCAGGTTGCGGGTGTAGAAGGTGACCAGGCGCAGGATGTTGTCGCTGACTTCCTTCTCGCCATCGGCACCGTCACCGTTGGGGGCGGCCAGGCAGGCGGCCTGGGCCGGCGTGCAATCGTCATTGGGTTGCAGGGTGGTGGTCAGGCCCATGTCGCCGGCAAAGGCGTGCACGTTCTGCTGGTTGACGTTGGGCTGCCCGGCCTTCCAGCCGAAGCGGCCGACCACGGTCTTGCCCAGGGCGTCGTCCCATACCCGGTTGGCGCGCCCGCGGATACCGTCGTGGTTGCGGTCGTCCGGGTCTTCGTTGGCCAGCAGGTCGGCTTCGGGGATGGCTTCGAGCAGGCCCAGGCCGATCATCGGCGGCGCCACCCGCGCCGAAAAACGCGTGTCGGGGTGCATCGCGCCATAGCCGAGCTGGGTGATCTGCAGGGCCGGCTTGCGCAGCTCGACCTGGTAACCATCCTTGAACGTCAGCGTTTCCTGGGTATAGCTGACCCGTACCTTGCCTTCCGGTGCCACGCCGGGGATGGCCATGTCCTGCAACTGGGTGCCATAGACCGGCTCCGGCACCACGCCGAGGCGCTCGACCACCTTGGCCAGGTAGGGCTGGTCGGGGATCGACAGGCGCACCAGCATCGACACTGCGTTGCTGTCGCCCGGCTCTGGCGGGTGGCCGCGGCCGTCGCGCACGTGGCAGTTCTGGCAGGCATTGGTGTTGAACAATGGGCCCAGGCCGTCACGTGCCGTGGTGGTGGACGGGGCGATCACCCAAGGGTTGCGAAAGAAACTGTTGCCCACGGCGAAATCCAGGCGCCGCTCTGGCGAGAGGTTGGCCGAGGGCAGGGAATAGGCGTTGCGGTCATTGCGTTGCACGGTCGCCGTGCCAGCCGACAACGCTTCGCCGGGCTCGGCCTGGGTGAAACGCGGCGCGTCGTCACAAGCGGCGAGGGCAAAGGCCAGCAGCAGGGGGGAGAGTCGAAACAGCGACGAGGACATCGAGGATCCTGGGCGTGAGCGAAAAACCGGCGTGCAAGCTTAGCAGGCCCAGGATCTTTGAATAAGAGCAATTTGCGTTTGCCTGATGAAATCGTCGCTACCAGGAACAGCTCAGGCCATGTACAGCTCGAATTGCCGGTTGACCAGGCTGACGATCAGGTTCTTGTTGCCGCCATGGCGATTGTCACCTGCCACCTCTTCGATTTCCAGGCTGGTGTAATCCATCGCCGAGGCGCTGAGGAACTTGATCGCATCCTTGTGGGCGGGTTCCCAGTAATCCTGGAAGATCCAGATACTGGTCTTGGCAGCCGGGCCAAGGATCAGCCGCATGGCTTTGTTGTTTTCTTCCGATTTACCGATCCAGGGGATGGCCAGCGAGCCATTCCAGACGTGCTGGGCGCCGATTGCCAGGCTATGGCTGCGGTTTTCACCGTCGATCAGGGTCAGGGTGTAGGGGGTGTTGTTGGCGATGGAACGCAGGTAGGTCACGCTAGCCATGGGGCATTTCCTCTTGGTGGATGTCCGGTCGTGGCAACGGGCCGCTCGGGGCGCGATAGACGTAGGCCGCGAGCAAGGTGATTTCGTTGAAGGGGGGCTCGAGTCTGGCGGGGGCAAAGCGTCCCAGCAGTTGCAGGCCCTGCGCGAAGGCGACTGACTCGAACCTGCGTCGGTCGGCTTCGTTGGGGTCGTACAGGTAGATCTTGCCGGGGCGTGCAACCACCCGGCACATCTCCTCGGCGACATGCTGCGTGATCGGGGCACCCATCAGGGTGACATGCGGAATCTGGTAGGAGTCGAGCGGGAAATCGGGTGCGTCGTATTCGTAGACGATGATCAGGTTGGGGATACGCTTGCCAGTGTCGGGGCCGTTGGAAACGAGTTGGCCAGCCTTGTTCAGGTTGTAGGCGTTGTTGAAGCCGGTAACCAGGTCGTACCCATTCATGCGTTGCACGATGCGGCCCTCCCCCCACACATCCAGAATCTGCAGCACGGTACCTCCTGTATGGGATTCCAATGAAGGTCGCCAGCATGGGCGTCAAGCCAACCAGGGGCCAGCGGGAAGCGTTGCCCCTGCCGGGCAAACGAAAACGCCCGGCACAAGGCCGGGCGTCTGGTTGAAGCGCCGTTAGCAGATCAGAACTCGTGATCCGCAGTATCCGGGTTCAGGTTGGCAATACCCAGCTTGCCCGCAGCCTGTTCGATCGCACCAGTCTGTTTGACCAGGGCGGCGATGGCGTCACGCACGATCTGGTTGCCGGCAGCGTTGTCGGCGGCGATCAGCTGGTCGTAGTGCTCACCCTTGAGGGCGTGGTCGACGATCACCTGGATCTTGGCTTCGGTGGCTTCCAGATCGGCCTTGAGGGTGGCGTCGGCAGCCGGGTCGACCTTGGCCACCAGCGACGACAGGCTTGGGCCGGTCACCTTGCTGCCGTCCGGGCGGGTGTACTCGCCCAGGTAGACGTTGCGGATGCCCTTGGCGTCATAGAAGTGCGAATAGTGGGTGTTGTCGCTGAAGCAATCGTGCTCGTCTTCCGGCGAGTTGGCTTCCAGCGAAACCTTCATGCGCTCGCCCGCCAGTTCGCCCAGCGACAGGCTGCCCATGCCGAACAGCATCTTGCGCAGGCCGTCGTTTACCGGCTCGGCTTCCAGCTTGGCGCGGTAGTTGTCAGCAACGTTCGGAGCCCAGTTGCCGACCATTTCCTCGAGATCCTTGACCAGCAGGTCGGTGACCGCTTTCAGGTAGGCGCGACGGCGGTCGTTGTGGCCGCCGGTGGCGCCCTTGCCTTCCAGGTAGTCCGAGGCCGGGCGGTTGCCTGCGCCCGGGCCGGTACCATTCAGGTCCTGGCCCCAGAGCAGGAACTCGATGGCGTGGTAGCCGGTAGCGACGTTGGCCTCGGAACCGCCCAGCTCGTTCAGGCTGGCGAGTTTCTCGGGGGTGATCTGCTTGACGTCGATCTTCTCTTCGCCGACCTGGATCTCGCTGTTGGCGATGATGTTGGCGCTGGCTGCCGGGTTGCCCAGGGCATGCTCGTAGCTCTTGTCGACGTAGTCGATCAGGCCTTCATCCAGCGGCCAGGCGTTCACCTGGCCTTCCCAGTCGTCGATGATGGTGTTGCCGAAGCGGAACACTTCGCTCTGCAGGTACGGTACGCGCGAGGCGACCCAGGCGCCCCGGGCGGCCTTCAGGGTTTCGTCGTTGGGCTTGGCCAGGAACGCGTCGACTGCGCTCTGCAGGGTCTTGGCAGTGCTCAGGGAGTCGCTGTACACGGCATGCACCAGCTCGGCGTAATGCTTGACTACGGCTTTGCCGGCAGCCTCGTCGACAGCCCCGGGCGCTGCAGTGGTGGTGCTGGCGGCAGCCGGTGCCTGGGCTTGCGGCGCGGCGGCCTTGTCGTCCTTGCCTTCACCGCAACCGGCGAGAGCGATGGCAATGGCCAGCAGACTGGCGGAGGCCAGAGGCATTCGAATCATTATTGGTTTTCCTGCGTCGTGTGGTTGGACCAAGGGGGAGACCGTGCGCCGTGGCACGCGAAACGACAACATCATGCGAAAGATTTGCATTTGCTGTAAAGGGGCGCTATGCAAATTATGCTGGCGGCGGCTACGCCCAGCGGCTGCTGGGGTGCTTCAGGTCATCGACACCTGGTTGCGCTGCGCCTGTTTGAGGAAGTTGGTCAGCTCGCGGGCTGGCAACGGCTTGCTGTAGTGGTAGCCCTGGCCCTCGTGGCAACCCTGGGCAATTATATACGTTTCCTGTTCGACGGTTTCCACGCCTTCGGCGATCACCTGCATGCCCAGGCTCTTGCCCAGCTGGATGATCGCGCGAACGATGGTGGCGTCGTCATCGTCGTCCAGCAGGTCCTGGACGAAGCTCTTGTCGATCTTGATCTTGTCCAGCGGCAGCGATTTCAGGTAACTGAGCGAAGAGTAGCCGGTGCCAAAGTCGTCGATGGCAATCAGCGCCCCGGAGCGGCGTAGGCTCAGCAGGTGCTGGGCGGCGGTGCTGATGTCTTCCATCAGGCCGGTTTCGGTCACCTCCAGCTCCAGGCTGCGCGGGGGCAGGCGGTAGGCCTGCAGCAGATTGTTGACCACCCGCGGCAGTTCGTTGTGGTGCAACTGCACGGTGGACAGGTTGACTGCCATGCGCAGGTCGCTGAAGCCCATGTCATGCCATTCGCGCAGTTGCCGGCAGGCCTGGTCGAGTACCCACTCGCCAATGGCGATGATGCTGCCGTTCTGTTCGGCGAGGGGGATGAACTGGTCCGGCGGTACCATGCCCAGTTCCGGGTGCTGCCAGCGCAGCAACGCCTCGACACCGACCACTCGGTGGTCGCGGTAGCTGACCTGCGGCTGGTACACCAGGTACAACTGGTTGCGCGGCAGGGCTTCGCGCAGGTCTTTTTCCAACTCGCGGCGGCGACGCATCTCGCTGTCGACGCTGGCGATATAAAACTGGTAGCGGTTACGCGACCGGGCCTTGGCCAGGGTCATGGTCTGTTCGGCTTTCTGTAGCAGTTTCTCGGTGCTGTCGCCGTCCTCCGGGAACAGGGTGATGCCGATGGTGGCGCGCAGTCGGATCTGTCGGTGGTGGTCGAGGTCGAACGGCACTTCCAGGTCATCGAGGATGCTTTGCGCCAGTTCGGCCGCCTCGTAGGGTTGCTCGATATTGGCCTGCACCAGGGCGAACTGGTCGCCGCCCAGCCGGGCCAGGGCACCCAGGCGGCTACTGTGGGCGCGCAGGCGGTCGGCCAGGGCCAGCAGCAGCTGGTCACCGACCTGGTAGCTGAATTGCTCGTTGATGCCCTTGAAATCGTCGAGCCCCAGGCACAGTACCGCCACCCGGTGTTGCAGGCGGCCGCCGTCGATGAGGATCTTGTCCAGCTGCTGTTGCAGCTGCTGGCGGTTGGGCAGGCCAGTGAGAAAGTCGTACTGGGCCATGCGTTGCAGGCTGTTTTCTGCCTCGTGGCGCAAGTGGGTGTTGCGCTCGATCGAGGCCAGCAACTGGTTGGCGGTATTCACCCACAGGCCCAGTTCGTTCTTTTCGTGGCCCTTGAGCAGTGGCAACTGGTGCTGGCTGGGGCGGTCGGGGTTGATCTGGGTGAGGTGCTCGATGATCTTCGACAGTGGCTTGGTCAATAACCAGTGGTAGACCAGATACAGCACCATGCCCATGGCCAGGGCCCGTAGTACGCCGGAAATGAAGATGATCACGGCGTTGATCAGGAAGTCCTCGCCGTAGGCCGAGGTATCGAGGGTGATGTTCAGGTCGCCGTAGTATTCGCTGTAGGGGCCGCGGCCGACCAGTTGCGTGGTGTAGGTGCGTTCCTGGCCGAGGATAAGGTCGGTCAGCCAGCGCATGGTCGTGTCCCGCAGCGGACGGGATTTTTCTGCCAGCATGGTTTCGTTGGGGTGGCCGATGGAGGCCATGCGCACCGACTCATCCTGGAACAGGCCTTCCATCACTTGCATGCCCATTTCCCGGTCGAGGCTGTACACCGCCTGGGTCGAAGGGTCGCGGAACATGTCGAGGATGCGCTGGGCATCGTTGTTCACGGCCTGGCGGGTCTTGTAGGTGTCGTAGATGATTTGCGCACAGCTGAGCACGACGCCGACCACCAGCGCCGACAGCAGCACGACCCTGAGCAACTTGACCGACAAGCTGTTCCGCAATTCCAGCTTCAATGGGGTTTCCTTAATCCATGCGCATGGCATCATTTTGCCATCAACGATGACGATACACTACCGGCCGACCATGAGCAGTGTATCGGTTGCCTTACCCCGCAACTTGAATGCGCTGTAGCAATCTTCCAAAGGTTTGATGTTAGCGCGGTATGCGGGCTGAGCAAGCGTTTTGCGGGGCGGGCGCAGGTGACAAGCGGGCGGGTTGCTTTGCTGGCGAGGGCCGCTGCCACAGGCGTGGCACACTCTTCGTGCAGAAGGCCTGTGGAGCGGGCCAGGTTTGCCACGCCGTTGGAGAAACGGCGGCTCCCCCGCAATACAAAGTGATACCCGGCTACGCATGCAGACGAGCACAGCATCCGCCATCAGGCAGGCACTGCGGATGAAAGCGTTATCAAATTGTTGCGGGGCAGGGCGGGGGAAAGCTTATTTACAGTTGGCACTGCGGAAATGCGGACGATGTGCTGGCGCAGTTCTTCGAGAGCGCACGGTGCATGTGCAGGTGGCCGATTGCCCGGGGCGGCATCAGCCTGGGACAGGGCAGATGGACATTGCAGGACTGTTCACGGCGCTGGAGCAGCGCGGCTATACGGGGTGGATCGGGTGTGAATACCGGCCTGCGGGGTCTACTGCCGATAGCCTCGGCTGGCTTGAACGATACGTCTCATGAACGCCTTGCGCGCCGACCCTGGGCAAATGCCCTGAAAAAAAATCCGATGCCAGGGGGCTGGCATCGGATTTTTGGCAAGAGGCCCGGGGTGGCCGGGCTTCCTGCTCGAGGCTGAATGACTCAGGCCTTGAAGGTCTTGCCTTCGAACTGTTCGGCAACGAAGGCCCAGTTGACCAGGTTCCAGAACGCCTCGACGTACTTCGGACGCAGGTTGCGGTAGTCGATGTAGTAGGCGTGTTCCCAGACGTCGCAGGTCAGCAGCGGGGTGTCGCCGCTGGTCAGCGGGCAGCCGGCGCCGATGGTGCTGGCCAGGGCCAGGGAACCGTCAGCCTTCTTCACCAGCCAGCCCCAGCCGGAACCGAAGGTGCCAACCGACGTCTTGGTGAACTCTTCCTTGAACTTGTCGAAGGAGCCGAAAGCGGCGTTGATGGCGTCAGCCAGGGCACCGGTCGGCTGGCCGCCGCCGTTTGGCGACAGGCAGTTCCAGTAGAAGGTGTGGTTCCAGACTTGAGCGGCGTTGTTGAAGATACCGCCCGAAGAGCTCTTGACGATCTCTTCCAGGGTCTTGCCTTCGAATTCGGTGCCTGGGACCAGGTTGTTCAGGTTCACGACATAGGTGTTGTGGTGCTTGTCGTGGTGATACTCCAGGGTTTCCTTGGAGATGTGCGGCTGCAGGGCATCGTGGGCGTACGGCAGCGGCGGCAATTCAAAAGCCATGGTGGATCTCCTGATTCAGGTCTGTTTGCGGTTTGCGCAAGGCCGATCACGGGCGGCCCGATCAGCGTCAGCGAGATTGAACTCTTTGCGACGCAAGGGCTGGATCATAGCACCGGGCCCGGCGCATAACCACGCAACAAAGATAGGGAATAGAGGTTCCAGAGCGGTTGGCGGCTGGCGATCAGTGGTGGTCGTTTGCAGGCAGGTGCGTGTACGGAAACCCCTGTACCCGCGGCCTGCCTCACACCAAGGGAGCCGCGCGGCCCCGGCACGCTGGGCTGCGAAGCGGAAAACCGGTGTTCAGCTGAAGACCAACTGCGCCGCCACCGCGAACATCATGACCGCGACCATCAGGTCCAGCATGCGCCAGGTCGCTGGCCGTGCCAGCCAAGGCGCCAGCCAGGCTGCGCCAATCGCCAGGGTCGAAAACCACACCAGCGAGGCGCTGGCAGCCCCGGCCACATAGGCCCCAGGCGCGCTCTGCTGGGCCCCCAGCGAGCCGATCAGCAACACCGTGTCGAGATACACGTGCGGGTTCAGCAGGGTCACCGCCAGGGCGCTGAGCAGCACCGCGCGGCGTGAGCGTGCGCCTTGGCCCTGCTGATGCTGCAGGCTCTGCCGGGAGCAGGCGCTGCGCAACGCCTTGGTGCCGTACCAGATCAGGAATACCGCGCCGCCCCAACGGGCGACCGCCAGCAAGGTCGGGTTGTGCGCCAGCACGGTGGCCAGGCCGAACACCCCGGCTGCCACCAGGACCGCGTCACAGAGAATACATAGCGCTGCCACCGGCAGGTGATGCTCGCGGCGCAGGCTCTGGGCGAGGACGAAGGCGTTCTGGGCGCCGATGGCCATGATCAGGCCGAAGGCCACCAGCATGCCGTTGAGATAGCTCTGCCACATGGCCAAATCTCCAGGAGTGTCGAGAAAAGATGCTGGCCATTGTGCGCAAACGGGTTATATAAGAAAAACAAATAGCGCTGATCAGGCATTAGGAAAATCGATGTTCGACTACAAACTGCTGGCCGCCCTCGCGGCGGTGATCGAACAAGGTGGTTTCGAGCGCGCGGCGCAGGTGCTGGGCCTGTCGCAGTCAGCCATATCCCAGCGCATCAAGTTGCTCGAGGCGCGGGTAGGCCAGCCGGTGCTGGTACGAGCCACACCGCCAGGCACGACCGAAGTCGGTCGTCAGTTGCTCAACCATGTGCAACAGGTGCGCCTGCTCGAACGCGACCTGCAACGCCAGGTGCCGGCGCTGGACGAGGGCGGCATGCCGGAGCGCCTGCGCATCGCCCTCAACGCCGACAGCCTGGCCACCTGGTGGGCCGCTGCGGTGGGCAATTTCTGCGCGCAGCACAAGGTGCTGACCGACCTGGTGGTGGAAGACCAGGAAGTAGGCCTGAAGCGCATGCGTGCCGGCGAAGTGGCAGCCTGTCTGTGCGCCAGCGAGCGCCCGGTGGCCGGAGCGCGTAGCCTGCCACTGGGCGCCATGCGTTACCGGGCACTGGCCAGCCCCGGGTTCATGGCGCGGCATTTTCCCCAGGGTTTCGCTGCGGGCCGCCTGGCCCGTACGCCGGCGATCGTCTATGGCCCGGACGACTTCCTGCAGCACCGTTACCTGGCATCGCTGGGCATCGACGGTGGTTTCCTGCACCACCTGTGCCCGTCCTCGGAAGGTTTCCTGCGCATGACCGAAGCCGGCCTGGGTTGGGGCCTGGTGCCCGAACTGCAAGCCCGTGATCAACTGGCTGGCGGGCAATTGGTGGAAATCTGCAGCGATACCCCCATCGATGTGCCGTTGTACTGGCATCATTGGCGCAACGGCGGGCAACTGCTCGCGCAACTGACCGAGCATCTGCGCCACTGCGCACGGCAATGGCTGGTGCCCTTGTAGCCACGGCTGGCGTCAGTTGCATCTGAAATCTGGCAAGACGGAGTCTTACATGCGAATTCTGGTCACCGGCGCGAGCGGCTTCATTGGCGGGCGCTTTGCGCGCTTTGCCCTTGAGCAGGGCCTGGACGTGCGGGTCAGCGGCCGCCGCGCGGAAGGGGTCGAGCACCTGGTCAAGCGCGGCGCCCAGTTCATCCCCGGCGACCTCGGCGATGCCGAGCTGGCCCGTCGCCTCTGCCAGGGCGTCGAGGCCGTGGTGCACTGCGCCGGCGCGGTGGGCAACTGGGGGCGCTACCAGGACTTCTACCAAGGCAACGTGGTGGTCACCGAGAACGTGGTCGAGGGCTGCCTCAAGGAGCACGTGCGCCGCCTGGTGCACCTGTCGTCGCCGTCCATCTACTTCAACGGCCGCTCGCGCCTGGATATCCGCGAAGACCAGGTGCCGCGTCGCTTCCACGACCACTATGGGCAGACCAAGTACCTGGCCGAGCAGAAGGTGTTCGGTGCCCAGGAGTTCGGCCTCGAGGTGCTGGCGCTGCGCCCACGTTTCGTCACCGGGGCCGGCGACGCCAGTATTTTTCCGCGGCTGATGCAAATGCAGCGCAAGGGCCGCATGGCAATCGTCGGCAACGGCCTGAACAAGGTGGATTTCACCAGTGTGCACAACCTCAACGAGGCGCTGTTCAGTGCCTTGTTCGCCGCCGACCGGGCGCTGGGCCAGGCCTACAACATCAGCAACGGCCAGCCATTGCCGCTATGGGATGTGGTCAATTACGTGATGCGCAAGATGCAGTTGCCGCAAGTCACCCGCTACCGTTCCTACGGCCTGGCCTACAGCCTGGCTGCGCTGAACGAGGCGGCCTGCCTGCTATGGCCGGGACGCCCGCAACCGACCCTGTCACGCCTGGGCATGCAGGTAATGAGCCGCGATTTCACCCTGGATATCAGCCGCGCCCGGCAGTATCTGGACTACCATCCCAAGGTCAGCCTGTGGACGGCGCTGGATGAATTCTGCGCCTGGTGGCAGCACCAGCCGCCAGGACCATGAGGCCGACGGGCCGACGATGGTCATCAACGCGCCGCGCTGGCGGTTTATACTCGTGCCTCTTTGCGACTACCGCGGTTGAATGTATCCATGCGTAACCATGCTCATGATGACTACGATGACGTGCCTACCCTGCGGGCCGGCACGCATGACGATGACGAACTGATGCCCGCGCACGTGGTGCGCAGCCGCCAGAAAGCCGCCCGCGGGGCCAGTACGGCGCCTCTTTGGGCCTTGCTCGGGGCCTCGTTCATCGCCTTGGCGGGCCTCGGCTGGTGGAGCTTCCAGCAGATTTCCCTGATGGAACAGCAACTGGTGGCGACCCAGGAAAGCTTTGCCCGCATCAGCGAGGAAGCGGCCGGGCGCCTGCAGGCCATCAGCGGCAAGGTCGCGGCCAGCGAGTCGGGGGCCACTACCAATAGCGAGGCCTTGAAACTGCAGCTTCGTCAGTTGCAGAAGGGGGTGGCCGGGCAGACCGGTGACCTGGGCAAGCGCCTGGAGCAGGTGCTGGCCGATACCCGTGAACAGCAGAAGGCCGTGACCGAGCTGCAGAGCCAGTTGCAGGCGCAACTGAAGCAAGTGAACGGCGAACTGGCCGCGTTGCGCTCGGGCCAGGTCGATGGGGGCAAACTGGATGCCCAGCTCAAGGGCCTTGGTGAACAGGTTGCCGCACTGAAGGCCGCACAGGCCGACAATGGCAAGCTGGATGGTCAGCTCAAGAGCCTGAGCGGCGAGGTGGCGGCGCTGAAGAAGCAGGGTAACCCGAGCGCGGCTATCCAGGACCTGGAGCAGGACATGTTGGTGCTCAAGAGCCAGATCGACAATCGTCCGGCGGCGGCTGCCAGTGGTGCTTCGGTGCAGGAGTTCGATGCCTTCCGTGCGCAGACGACCCGCAACCTGAATACCTTGCAGAGCCAGATCCAGAACCTGCAGCAGCAGATCAACGCCCGGCCGTGACAGGGCCGGGGAGGGCGTTGCCCTCCTTTCGCGACACAGGGCCGCAAAGCGGCCCCGGCAATCCCGGTTACAACCGTGGATAGTCGATGTAACCCACCGGCCCCTTGCCATAGAAGGTCTCCGGCCGCGCTTCATTCAACGGCGCATCCGCCGCCAGCCGTGCCGGCAGGTCCGGGTTGGCGATGAACGGCACGCCGAACGCCACCGCATCCGCCTTGCCACTGGCCAGGGCCGCATTGGCGCTGGCCTTGTCGAAGCGCTCGTTGACGATGTACGGGCCGCTGAACGCTTGCTTGATCAACGGTCCGATGCTGTCATCGGCCTCCCGCTCGCGTGAGCAGATGAAGGCAATGCCCCGTTTGCCCAGCTCGCGGGCGACATAGGTGAAGGTTTCGGCGCGGTCGGCATCGCCCATGTCATGGGCATCGGCGCGTGGTGCCAGGTGCACGCCGACACGGTTCGCCCCCCATACCTCGATGGCCGCGTCGGTGACCTCCAGCAGCAGGCGCGCACGGTTTTCCAGCGAGCCGCCGTAGCGGTCGGTGCGCTGGTTGGTGCTGCTTTGCAGGAACTGGTCGAGCAGGTAGCCGTTGGCACCATGAATTTCTACGCCATCGAAGCCTGCGGCCTTGGCATTCTCGGCACCGCTGCGGTAGGCCTCGACGATGTCGGCGATTTCCTCTGTTTCCAACGCGCGCGGGGTGGGGTAGTCACTGAGCGGGCGTACCAGGCTCACATGGCCCTTGGGCTGGATTGCACTGGGGGCTACGGGCAGTTCGCCGTTCAGGTAGCTAGGGTGGGAGATGCGACCGACGTGCCACAGCTGCAGGAAAATGCGCCCGCCCGCTGCATGCACGGCCTTGGTCACATTGTTCCAGCCACGTACCTGCTCGTCGTTCCAGATGCCGGGGGTATCCGGGTAGCCGACACCCATGGGGCTGACCGAGGTCGCCTCGCTGAGGATCAGCCCGGCACTGGCGCGCTGCACGTAGTACTCGGCCATCAGCGCATTGGGCACGCGGCCTTCATCGGCGCGGCAGCGGGTGAGCGGGGCCATGATGATGCGGTTGGGCAATTGCAGGTCGCCCAGGGTAATCGGATCGAAAAGCGTGGTCATGAAGGTTACCTGCCTGTTCAGAGTGCTTGGCGCAATTGTTCGAGAAACGCCTGGATGGTGGTTTCGTTGCGTTTGAAGAAATGCCACTGGCCGATCTTCTGGCTGCTGACCAACCCGGCGCGCTGCAGGGTGGCCAGGTGGGCAGAGACGGTTGATTGCGACAGGCCGCAGCGTTGATCGATCTGCCCGGCACAGACGCCGTTCTCGGTGCTGTGGTATTGGTCCGGGAAGTGCCCTGCCGGGTCTTTCAGCCAGCCGAGGATTTCTCGTCTGACTGGGTGGGCCAGCGCTTTTATGATTTCGTCGAGATCGAGAGGCATGGGTTGAGGCTCGTTGTAGCGGTATATCGCGATAGGGCGAAATGTAAATCGTGAACTACCGATATACAAATACGAAGACGTTCTGAGTGACGTACGAATCGATATATCGCGTTATAACGATATAGGCGCAGACGGTGCTAGACTGCGCCCATGAACTACCTCGCACACCTTCATCTGGGCGGCCCGGCGCCGCAACAACTGCTTGGCAGCCTGTATGGCGATTTTGTCAAAGGCCCGCTGGAAGGGCGCTTCCCGCCTGCGCTGGAGGCGGCCATCCGGCTGCACCGTCGAATCGACAGCTATACCGACCAGCATCCGTTGGTACTCGCGGCACTGGCACGTTTTCCACCTGAGCGGCGGCGCTTTGCCGGCATCGTTGTGGATGTGTTCTTCGATCACTGCCTGGCCCGGCATTGGCAGGATTATGCCGAGCAACCGCTGGAGCAGTTCACTGAGGCGTTTTATCGAGTGCTGTTGGCGGAACCCGAGCTGCCCGGGCGGCTGGCGCGGATTGCACCGTTGATGGCGGCGGATGACTGGCTGGGCGCGTATGGTGATTTCGCCACGCTGGATCAGGTGTTCAACGGCATTGCCCGACGGCTGTCGCGGCCGGAGGGGATGCTGGGGGTAATGGGAGAGCTGGAACGGCTATACGAGCCGTTGCTGGCGGATTTTCGTGAATTCTATCCGCAATTGCAGGCGTACGCGGCGGCGGGGCGGATGTCAGGCAGTTAGGCCTGTGCCGGCGTCTTCGCAGGCACACCCGCGAAGACGCCGGTCCTGAAAAGCACAAGCTCAGGCGGCCCGCGCCTGCCGCCGAGCCACAACTTCAACTTCTACAGCCCCGAACAACGCCCGCTGAATCGCCTGCTGCGCCTGCAATGCGAGCATCGCCCGTTCCTTGCCGACGCTGCCGATCGGCTGCAGCAAGTGGATGCACACTTCACTCCGCGGCTGGGCGAACAGGCGCAGCAAGTGCGACACCAGGTCATCCTCACCAATGAATGGCGCAATCGGGTCGATCTGGCCATTGCGCAGGTACTGGATGGCCACCGGTTGTACCGCCACCCCACGGTCGATGGCGCCCGCCAGCAGGCGGCCATGGAAGGTGCGCAGGGTCCGCCCGCTGGTGGTGGTACCTTCGGGGAAGATCAAAAGCGGACGGGCCAGGCCTAATTGCCCGGCAATCTGTTCACGCAGGCGCTGGCTGTCACCGCCGCCCCGGCGGATGAACAGCGTGCCGGCCTTCTCCGCCAGCCAGCCGGCCACCGGCCAGTGGCGCACTTCGGCCTTGGACAGGAAGGACAGTGGCAGCAGCATGCCGAGCAAAGGGATGTCGGTCCAGCACACGTGGTTGCTGACCCACAGCATTGGCCGCTGCGGCAGCTCGCCGAGCACCCGGACGTCGAACGGCAGCGCCGCGACCAGGCGTTTCATGAACAGGCAGGTCCAGCGCTGGCGGCGTTCCAGCGAGGGCTTGAAGCCCAGGCGCTCGCCGAGGGAGACCACGCTGGCCAGCAGCATGCCCAGCAGCAGGACCAGCAGCAGTCGCGTCAGGCGGGCCGATACCCGCAGCTTCGGCATCACACCGCTGCCTTGAAGTGGCGGGCATAGCGCGGGCACAACTCGTCGCGCTTGAGCAGGATGAACACGTCGGCGACCTGGAAGTCTTCGTCCCAGCATGGCTCGCCGCAAATTTTCGCGCCCAGGCGCATATAGGCCTTGAGCAGGGGAGGCATTTCGGCAATCACGTTGTTCGGCAGGGCCAGCTTGGGCAGCGGTTTTTTCGGTTCGGCGCGCAGGTGCTCGGTGCACAGGTAACGGTCGCGCAGGCGCTGCATCACCGCATGGGCCTGTATTCCGCCATCCTGCATGGGGATGCTGGCGCAGCCCATCAGATAGCTGTAGCAGCCTTCATTGAGGATTTCCGCCAGTTCGCTCCACAGTACGGCAATGGTGCCGCCGTTGCGGTAGTCGGGGGCCACGCAGGTGCGGCCCAGCTCGAGGATCGGACCCTGTAACTGTAACAAGCCATGCAGGTTGAATTCTTCTTCGCTGTAGAAGCGGCCGAGGCTGCTGGCAGCCTGGTGGTCGAGCAGGCGCGTGGTGGCAACCAGCTCGCCGGTACTCAGGTCGCGCACACCGATGTGTCGGCAGTGCACGTCGTAGTCATCCATGTCCAGGCCGTGCTCGGCACCTTTGAGGCGGGCCTTGAATTCGGCGCTGAACACCTTGTAGCGCAGGGCCTGGGCCTCGTGCAGGGCCGTGGCGCCAACCAGGCGTTCGGCTTGCAGACGGCGTTCGGTGCTGTTGTCGCCAGCGTGAGCGATCCGAGTCATTACGAGTCTCCATAAGCCAGCCATGAAGGGTTGCGGCCGGTCGGCTTTGTTGTGCAAAGTCAGCCTAGGTAGACGCGGTGTCACCCCTGTGAAGCTTTGGTGATGCTTGCGTGACATCCCACGGCCTTAGCCGAAAGCCCCCTGCAAGGAGCCGCTCCATGGCCTGGTTGCAACGACTCAACGACCCGCTTCGCCAAGCACTGGCGGGCACCCTTGGCGAAACCTATGCCGCGCTGCTCGAGCGCCTTGGCCCGGTTGCCCCGTTCGAACTGGCGGTTCTGGGCGGGCGGGCGATGGCCACGCCGGGCCTGGCGTTCCTGGTCGGTTACCAGGCCGCCTTGCGCGTGCTTTGGCCCAGTGCTCCGCCGAGCCTCGGCGCCCTGTGCGCCAGCGAACGGCACAGCGTGCGGCCGGCGGACATGCGTACGCGCCTGGACGGCCTGCGCTTGACCGGCAGCAAGGACTTCGTCACCGCCGGCCTGGAGGCGGAGTGGTTGCTGGTCGCGGCGCGCAGCGAGGCGATGGGTGCGGCAGCGCAATTGAACCTGGCGGTGGTCTACCCCGGCGAGCCGGGGGTGACGCTGGAAGCGCTGCCGACCCTGCCGCTGATGCCGGAGGTGGGCCATGGACGACTGGTACTGCAGCATGCAGCCTGCGAACTGCTGGCGGGGGATGGCTGGGATGCCTATGTGAAACCGTTCCGCTCGCTGGAGGACTTGTATGTGCTCGCCGCACTGACGGCCTGGCTGTATGGCGTCGGCCAGGCGTGTGCCTGGCCGCAGGCCTTGCGCCTGCAGTTGCTCGGGCTGCTGGCCGGGTGTGCCGAAGGTAGCCGGCAGTGTGCCGATACCGTCGCTTGTCATTTGTTGCTGGGTGGCTTGTTTGCGCAGTTCCAGGCGCTACGGGGGGAAATCGAGGCGGCATTGGCAGCCGGGCCGGCGCATTGGGCGCAGCTCTGGCAGCGCGACCAGGGCGTGATGGCGCTGGCGGCTGCAGCGCGGGAGAAGCGGTTGAACAAGGCATGGGCGGCTGTGGGATTGTCATGAATGCCTGTTAGGTTTGTGTGATTGCATGAAACCTGGGGCCGCACAGTGGCCCCGAAAAAAGGCAATCCCGATGAAGGCATTGTTCGTCATTCTGGCACTGGCTACAGGGTGTGCCTGGGCCGAGGGCTGGCCCCAACCCGACTGGCCGATCGATGACGCCACTCACGACTGGCAGGCTGTCGACGCCTACGCCTTCCCCGTCCGCCCCACCCCGGAGCGCACCGGTATTCGTACCGACGCCCTGCTGATCATCCGTGACGGTCGTATCCTGTACGAACGCTATACGGCGCCCACCACCGCAGCCACTGCCCACCTCACCTGGTCGATCAGCAAAAGCGTGCTCGCCACGGTGCTGGGCGTCGCGCAGGGCCAGGGGCGCTTCCAGCTGCAAGACCCGGTCAGCCGCTTCTACCCGCCCATGCGCGCTCACCCCGGCGTGCGCATGGCCGACCTGCTGCACTGGGCCAGCGGTCTGGACTGGCAGGAAGACTACGAATACGCTCCGCTGAAATCCACAGTGGTGGCCATGCTCTACACCCGCGGCCGCGCCGACATGGCGGCCTATACCGCGGCGCGAGGCTCGGCCGCCAACCCTGGCCAGCGCTTTCTCTATTCCAGTGGCGACAGCAACCTGCTGGCCGCCGCCCTGCGCGGCATGCTCGGCGCCGAACAATACCCGCAATACCCCTGGCTCGCGTTGTTCACCCCGCTGGGCATCACCAGCGCGGTGTGGGAACGTGACCAGGCCGGCATCTATGTCGGTTCTTCCTACCTGTACCTTACGGCGCGCGACCTGGCACGCATCGGTCTGCTGATGCAGCGCGACGGGCGCTGGCACGACCGGCAACTGCTGCCCGAAGCCTGGGTGGCCTTCAGTCGCAGGCCGTTTGCCCAAGCCGACGCCATGCCCGGCGAGGCCAACCCCGGTGGCCACTGGTGGCTCAACCAGCCGTTGGCCGGGGCGCCACGGCCCTGGCCGAGTGCTCCCGCAGACACCTATGCGGCCCTCGGCCATTGGGGGCAGGCGCTGTACGTGCTGCCCACGCAGAAGCTGGTGATCGTGCGTTATGCCGATGACCGCGACGGCAGCTACCAGCACGACGAACTGCTCAGGCGGGTACTCGCGGTGCTGGCCGGGGAGGGGGCATGAAGCGGGTCATGCTGCTGCTCTTGCTGGGGCTGTCGTACTGGGCGTGGCAAGAGCGTCAGGCCCTGGCTGATTTTCCCGGCATCCTTTCGGCCTACTCGGCCAAGGAGTATTGCTCGTGCCGCTTCGTCATGGGGTTCGAGCCGGAGTATTGCCAGGGCTACGTGAAACAATGGCTGGCGCTGAGCCTGCTGGCGGAAGACCGCCAGCAGCGGCTGGTAACCGCCGAAGGCCTGGGGCGGCGCCACCAGGCTGCCTGGCAAGGCCCGCGCGAGGGCTGCCGCTTGCTGCCATGAAGGCGGGCGGGTAAGGTTGGCGGCCTGGTTTCACGAGATCCGTCATGTTCAAGTTGCCCCGCCTGCTACCCGCCTTGCTGCTGGCTTTGTGCCTGCCTGCCCACGCCAACTGGCACCTCGATGGCGAGTCGTCGCGCCTGTCGTTCATCACTGGCAAGAACGGTGACACCGCCGACGTGCATCGTTTTCTGGTGTTGCATGGTACGGTCGACCGCAAGGGCGCGGCCGGGTTGCGCATCGAGATGGATTCAGTGAGCAGCGGCATTCCCCAGCGTGACGAACGCATGCGCGAGGATCTGTTCGACGTCGAGCGTTTTGCTGAAGCCAAGGTGCAGGCACAACTGGACCTGCGGCCGATAAACGACCTGGCCAATGGTGCCCAGGTCGAGCTGCGCCTGCCACTGACCGTAACCTTGCATGGCCAGTCCCACAGCTACAACGCCTTGCTGCTCGCCACCCGCCTCGACGAGCGGCGCTTCCAGGTGGTGACCCTCGAGCCGCTGGTGCTGCGCGCCGCGGACTTCGGCCTGCTGCCCGGGCTGCAGCGCCTGCGCAAGTTCGCTGGGCTCAAGTCCATCAACCCATCGGTACCGGTGAGTGCGGTGCTGATCTTTACCGCCCGCTGACATGGCCGGGCCAGTCTTCCCCTGGCGGGATGGCAACCACTTCGAACTGCTGATTGACGGGCCCGAGTTCTTTCCGCGCATGCTCCTGGCGATCATGCGCGCCGAGTTTCAGGTCGACCTGGAACTGTATCTGGTCGAGGCCGGCAACTGCGCGGATACGGTAGTCGAGGCGCTTGAACGGGCGGCGCTTCGTGGTGTGCGGGTGCGTTGCCTGTTCGACGACTATGGTTCGCTGGCCTTCAACAGCGCATTGCGCCAGCGCCTGCTGGATGCCGGCGTGTACCTGCGCTGGTACAACCGACTGCGCTGGAAGCGTGGCCTGCGCAACCTGTACCGCGATCACCGCAAGCTGCTGCTGGTTGACCAGCGCTGGGCAGTGGTGGGCGGCACCGGTGTCACCGATGAGTTCTGGACGCCGGGCGAGGCGACCAGTGAATGGCACGAGGTGATGGTCCAGATGCAGGGGCCGGTGGTGAACGACTGGCAATTGCTGTTCGACCGCCAGTGGCACGCCAACAACCGCCGTACCGCCTGGCGTCCCGCCGAGGACTTTGGCCTGCCACGCCTGCCCAAGGTCCCGGCGCAGGGGCAAGGCATGGGCCGGGTGGCCTATGCTGACGCCCGCCAGCACCAGGACATCCTGCATTCGCTGGTGCGCGCGATCAACAGCGGCAAGCGCCGGGTGTGGTTGGCCACCCCCTACTTCCTGCCGACCTGGAGCGTGCGCCGCTCGCTGCGCCGAGCCGCTGGCAAGGGTGTCGATGTGCGCCTGCTGCTGACCGGCCCGCGCACCGACCATCCATCGGTGCGTTACGCAGGGCACCGTTATTATCCCCGGCTGCTGCGCGCCGGGGTGCGCATCTACGAATACCAACCGTGTTTCCTGCACCTCAAGATGGTCCTGATCGACGACTGGGTCAGTATCGGCTCGTGCAACTTCGACCATTGGAACCTGCGCTTCAACCTCGAGGCCAATATCGAGGCGCTCGACCCGCCGTTGACGGCTGCCGTACAAGCCAGCTTCGAGCGTGACTTCGCCTTGAGCGAAGTGGTCGACCTCAGTCATTGGCATGCGCGCCCGCTCTGGCGCCGGGTGAAGCAACGGCTGTGGGGCTGGTTGGACCGCCTGGTGGTCAACTTGCTCGACCGTCGCGACTGAGACCGGCTATCGTGCAGTGACTGTCTCTAGGCAATTGAAGGAGTGGGTGCGATGACGGCTAAGAAGATTCTCATGTTGGTCGGCGACTTCGTTGAAGATTACGAGGTCATGGTGCCATTCCAGGCCTTGGGCATGCTTGGGCATACGGTGCATGCAGTTTGTCCGGAAAAGGTCGCGGGGCAGACCGTGCGCACGGCCATCCATGATTTCGAGGGTGACCAGACCTACAGCGAAAAGCCCGGGCACAACTTTGCCCTGAACCACGATTTCGTGCGGGTGCGGCCCGAGGGTTATGACGCGTTGCTGATTCCCGGTGGCCGTGCGCCGGAGTACCTGCGCCTGGACGAGCGGGTGCTTGAGCTGGTGCGGGCATTCGACCAGGCTGGCAAGCCGATCGCCGCGGTGTGCCACGGCGCCCAGCTGCTGGCCGCGGCCGGTGTGCTGGAAGGGCGTGAATGCAGCGCTTATCCGGCGTGTGCACCGGAGGTGCGGTTGGCCGGCGGCACCTTCATCGATATCGCCATAGACCAGGCGCATGTCGACGGTAACCTGGTTACCGCACCCGCCTGGCCGGCGCACCCGGCGTGGCTGGCGGCATTTCTCAAGGTACTCGGCACCCGCATCGCCTGATCGGGCCCGGCTTCCTGATAGCCGCTGCTGGAGCCGTGACCCTCAGCCGACCTGCTCGATCCAGTCATTGAGGTTGTAGTAGTTGGTCACCCGGGCAATCTTGCCACAATGAATGTAGAAGAACGCCCCCGCTGGCAGCACGTAGGTCTGGCCGTTGGCCGGCGGCAGGCCTTCGTCATCGGCCAGGTACTCGCCATGCACGGTGAATTCCGCCGCCGCCCGGCTGCCATCGGCATTCTGCATCACCACGATGTCGGCCAGGCGTTCGCGGTAGCAGCGGTTCATCTTGTCCATGAATGCGGCAAACCGGGCCTTGCCCATCTGCCGCTCGCCCTGGTTGACGTCGTGAATCACGTCCTCGCTGAGCAGGGCAAGAAAGGCCGGCATGTCGCCGGCGTTGAAAGCCGCGTAGTACGCATTTACCAGTTCGGTAGCGGTCATGGAACAATACCTGTCGTTGAGGGAAAAGGCGGGTCGTGGGTACGGATGATAGGGTTTCCCCTCAAGCCCGGCTTAGCCGAGCGCGTCATCCACAACGACAAAACGACCGCCAAGCATGGAAATACGCCTGTTGCACGGCGCCGCTATCGCGCCTTACATCGATGACCTCGCTCGCCTGCGCCTGACCGTGTTTCGCGAGTTTCCCTACCTTTACGACGGCACCCCGGAGTACGAGGCCGACTACCTGGCCACCTATGCCCGGTCCGGGCGCAGCCTGGTAGTGCTGGCGCTGGACGACGGCAAGGTGGTCGGCGCCTCTACCGGCCTGCCGCTGGTGGACGTCGGCGCCGAATTCCAGCAGCCATTCCTGGCCCAGGGGCGCGACCCGGCCAGCGTCTACTACTTCGGTGAATCGGTGGTATTGCCGGAGTACCGTGGCCAAGGCCTGGGCGTGCGCTTTTTCATCGAGCGCGAATCCTACGCGCACAAACTGGCCGAGTTCGATTACTGCGCGTTCTGCGCGGTGGAGCGGCCCGGCGTGCATCCACGGCGCCCTGCAGACTACAAACCCCTGCATGGCTTCTGGCGTAATCGTGGCTTCCTGCACGACCCGTCGCTGCGCACCCGCTACGCCTGGCGTGACCTCGACGAGGCGGAAAGCTCCGACAAACTGATGTCGTTCTGGCTCAAGGAACTGCCGATATGATCCGCCTGGCGGCCTGCCAGTATGCGATTGAGCTACATGAAACCTGGGATACCTACGCCGCGCACCTGCAAGGCCTGTGCGCCGAGGCCGCGGCGGCTGGCGCGCGCCTGCTGCTGTTGCCGGAGTACGCTGGGCTGGTGCTCAGCGGGCAGTTGCCGGCCGGGCAGCGCGGCGACCTGAAGGCCTCGATTGCCGGTATCCAGCCGCTGGTCGAGCCGTGGCTGGTGCTGTGTGAGGGCATTGCTCGACGCTGGGGAATCTACCTGCAGCCCGGCAGCCTGCCGGTGCAGGATGGCGACGGTCAGTACCGCAACCGTGCCTGGCTGTTCGGCCCCGAGGGCGTGCTCGGTTACCAGGACAAGCTGATGATGACCCGTTTCGAGCGCGAGCAGTGGGACATCGCCCCAGGCCAGGGGCTACAGGTGTTCGACACCGAACTGGGGCGCCTGGGTATCCTGATCTGCTATGACAATGAATTCCCGATGCTGGCCCGGCGCCTGGCCGAGGAAGGGGTCGACCTGATCCTGGCACCGAGCTGTACCGACACCGAGGCGGGCTATCACCGGGTGCGCATTGGTGCGCAGGCGCGGGCACTGGAGAATCAGATTGCAGTATTGCAGAGCCCCACGGTCGGGCTGGCGGCCTGGTCGCCGGCGCTGGACGAGAATATCGGCCGGGCCGGGTTGTTCGTGCCACCGGATCATGGCCTGCCGGGCGACGGCGTGATTGCGTTGAGTGAGCAACTGAATCCGGCGCTTAGCCAGTGGCTGCTGTGTGAGGTGGACCTGGAAGAAGTGCGGCGGGTGAGGCGGGAAGGGCAGGTGTTTACCCGCAGGGACTGGCCGGAGCAATTTGACAGAATTCTATGAAAACGGTATCGGCATCTTCGCGGGCGAGCCCGCGAGGATGCCGATACGTTTACATCAGGCTTACTTCACTTCGACTGCCAGGCTCTCGGCAATCTTGCTCTGCCACAGGGCAGGGCCAGTGATATGCACCGACTCACCGTTGCTGTCCACGGCGACGGTCACCGGCATGTCCTTGACCTCGAACTCGTAGATCGCTTCCATGCCCAGCTCGGCGAAGGCCAGGACCTTCGACTTGCGGATGGCCTGGGCCACCAGGTAGGCGGCGCCGCCGACGGCCATCAGGTACACGGCCTTGTTGTCCTTGATCGCCTCGATGGCGGCCGGGCCGCGCTCGGACTTGCCGATCATGCCCAGCAGGCCGGTCTGCTCGAGGATCTGGCGGGTGAACTTGTCCATGCGGGTCGCGGTGGTCGGGCCGGCTGGGCCTACCACTTCGTCACCCACCGGGTCGACCGGGCCGACGTAGTAGATGAAGCGGCCTTTCAGGTCTACCGGCAGCTCTTCGCCACGGTTGAGCATCTCGACCATGCGCTTGTGCGCGGCATCGCGGCCGGTGAGCATCTTGCCGTTGAGCAGGATGGTCTCGCCCGGCTTCCAGCTGGCAACTTCTTCCGGGGTGATGGCGTCGAGGTTGACGCGACGGGCGCTCGGGCCGGCTTCCCAGACAATTTCCGGGTAGGCGTCCAGCGACGGCGCTTCCAGCTCGGCCGGGCCGGAACCATCGAGCACGAAATGAGCGTGGCGGGTGGCGGCGCAGTTGGGGATCATGCACACCGGCAGCGAAGCGGCGTGGGTCGGGTAATCCATGATCTTGACGTCGAGCACGGTGGTCAGGCCACCCAGGCCCTGGGCACCGATGCCCAGCTGGTTGACCTTCTCGAACAGCTCCAGGCGGATTTCTTCCAGACGGTTCTGCGGGCCACGGGCTTTCAGTTCGTGGATGTCGATGGACTCCATCAACACTTCCTTGGCCATCACCGCAGCCTTCTCGGCGGTACCGCCGATGCCGATGCCGAGCATGCCCGGCGGGCACCAGCCAGCGCCCATGGTCGGCACGGTCTTCAGCACCCAGTCGACGATCGAGTCGGACGGGTTGAGCATGGCCATCTTCGACTTGTTCTCCGAACCGCCGCCCTTGGCTGCGACATCGACCTCGACCTTGTCGCCGGGGACGATGGAGTAGTGGATCACTGCCGGAGTGTTGTCCTTGGTGTTCTTGCGGGCACCGGCCGGGTCGGCCAGGATCGACGCGCGCAGCACGTTTTCAGGCAGGTTGTAGGCGCGACGCACACCTTCGTTGATCATGTCGTCGACGCTCATGGTGGCGCCGTCCCAGCGCACGTCCATGCCCACGCGGATGAACACGGTGACGATACCGGTGTCCTGGCAGATCGGGCGGTGGCCAGTGGCGCACATGCGCGAGTTGATCAGGATCTGGGCGATGGAGTCGCGCGCGGCAGGCGATTCTTCACGCAGATAGGCCTCGTGCATGGCCTGGATGAAATCGACGGGGTGGTAGTACGAAATGAATTGCAGGGCGTCGGCGACGCTCTGAATCAGGTCGTCTTGCTTGATCACGGTCATGCAGCGCGCTCCTCTTAAAGACGGGAACATTCATAGAGACGCTCGACGGTGCCGACCAGCATGTCGAAACGCCTTGCAAAGGCGCGCCGGCGGCATGGCCGACGCAAAAAGGCGCGGCAGTATAGCGCGGCTGTGGCGGCGAAACACCTGGACAGCCGCTAGACCTTGGTAAGAGAGGGGGATCCAAGGTGCTTTCTGCGTTTTTTCTACCAACCCTGGACCATTGGCAATGTAACGAGGCGTGATGACCTGATTGAAAAAGGGGCGACCACGCTTATGGCGTGGTCGTCCCTTCCACAAGGGGCACAAACTCAACTGTCTGTCATGCAACGGAGCAAGAAGCCTTGACGCGGTGAGTCATTTTCAAAGTCGCTGCCCACGATGAGCGTTTTGCCGTCCTCTTCGAGGCTGGAGCTCATGGCCAGATCGATACTGTTACCCAATGCTATCCGTCCCCAACCTTGATGCTCGCCGAATGTGGTATCAGGTGCCCCATCGAGCGTAAAGCGCCCCACCACCACATCTGCTTCGTCACCCCCTGACGTCGTGCCGATGGCGATGATCTTCCCCGTTAAAGTACAAACATGTCCCCCCGTCCACTGTCCGTCGTCGTCGCCAAAACGGGTGGTACTCTTTTTGAAACCAGATAGTTTTTCTCCGGCGGGGGTGAACGCTGTGATGAACCCTTCGCTCGTGCCCACGGAACCGATGCAAACGAAGTTGCCGTTGTTGTCCAATTTCGCCAGGTCAGCAAACATTAGGTTGCTTGGCAGTTCAGTTAGCAGATAGCCCCTTTTGCCGAACGTTTCCTCCTCCTCGCCAGTGTCTTTCAAGCAGGCTATGTAGGAGGCGGAGCTTCCATTGATAGTGGTGCCCCCGGTAACATAAATTCTGCCATCAACGATCAATCTCACACGGCCTGAGCTACTGGTAGACTCCAGTGGTTTCAGAAACTTATAGCCCGTCTCATTGAAACGCTTGTCATATTCGCCGTTGACGTCGAGTTTCATGACGACGCTATGTGACCAAGGGTATTGATAGCTGAGGAAAATTCCTCCTTCACCTAGCGTACTGCTGGTGACAACGTCGTTGGCTGACCGGAGCGCTTTAGAGGGTAGCGGTTTTTGCGGTAACTCAATGATTTTATTGCCATTATCGCCGAATCCGATGTCAGGTTTTCCATCCAGGTCGAAGCGCGCCAGCGCGGGCATGTAGCTCAACGTCGCCTCGTCATAGTAACTTCCTGTGATAATAATGTGCTGGTCATAAATATGGACGTTACCGGCTGTCGAATCGAAACCCGCCTTGAAGCGCCCAATGGTCATACCTCCGTCGCCAAACCCGGTATCCAGTTTACCCGCGTTATCGACGCGCAATACCACATAGCCCCAGCCACCATCAATTCTGGCTTGGCCTACAGCTATTCGACCTCCACCGCTTCTTATCGAAGCATTGATTGAAATAAGGCGTTTGTCGGGGCGGGAAACTCCTTGCTGGCCATAAGAGGGGTCCAGTAGTGTTGAATGCTTCATGCGTGAGTGCTCCGCTGTTCAGCAGCCTCATCATCGCTCTTGAACAGTGCTTGTAAACTGTCAGTAATGCCAGTTGACTTGTAGTCATTGAACAAACTGCCAGGGACGTTGCCATTCGTGCAGCACATGAGCGCTTGGCTTAAAGTGTGCGCCTACCCCGGAGATCTGTGACCATGCCCGAACTTTGTGTGGGCGAGCGCCGCTGGACGGTGCCCACCGGCAGTAACCTGCTCGATGCCCTGAACGATGCAGGCTCGAATGTGCCCTTCAGCTGCCGCGCAGGCAGTTGCCATGCGTGCCTGGTGCATTGTCTGGCCGGGCAACCGCTGGATGCCCGGCCCGAGGCCCTGGCGCTGGACAAGCAGGCCCAGGGTTGGCGCCTGGCGTGCCAGTGCCAGGTGGTCGAGGACCTGCGTGTGGCGCTGTTCGACCCGCAGCAGGATGGCGTAGCGGCCGAGGTCTGTGCGCTGGATTGGCACGGCGATGTGTTGCGTTTGCGCTTGCGGCCCGAGCGGGCGTTGCGTTACCAGGCCGGGCAGCATGTGGTGCTGTGGCATGCTGCGGTCGCGCGGCCCTATTCGCTGGCCAGCCTGCCGGGGGAGGACGATTTCCTCGAGTTCCATATCGACTGCCAGCGCCCTGGCGCCTTTTGTGACAAGGCCCGCGGCCTGCAGCTGGGTGACGTGTTGCGCCTGGGGGAATTCCGGGGCGGCGCCTTGCATTACGACCCGGACTGGCAGGACCGGCCGCTGTGGTTGCTGGCGGCGGGCACCGGGCTGGCGCCGTTGTGGGGCATCCTGCGCGAAGCGTTGCGGCAGGGGCATCGGGGCGAGATTCGGTTGCTGCATGTGGCGCGGGATCAGGCAGGGCACTATCTGGCGGAGCCGCTGCGGAAGTTGCCAGGGGTTGAGGTCGAGCTGGTGCTGGCGGAGCAGCTGGAGGAGGTACTGGCCGGCTTGCGGCCGTCATCACGGCAGACGCTGGCGCTGCTGTGCGGGGCGCCGGCGAGTGTCGAGCGCTTTGCCCGGCGGCTGTTCATTGCCGGGGTGCCGCGGGGGCAGGTGTTTGCTGATGTGTTTGTTGAACATGCCTGAGGCGTATGTGCTGCTTGTGCTGGCCTCATCGCGACCTTCGGTCGCTCCTACGGGGGATTGCGATTTCCTGTAGGAGCGACCGCAGGTCGCGATGAGGCCGCAAAGGCTATCAACCGACCAGCGGATCACCTACATGGAGGATCTTCATGCCGTTGGTGCCACCGATGGTGTGGTAGCTGTCACCCTTGGTCAGGATCACCCAGTCACCTTGTTCCACCAGGCCACGCTTGAGCAGTTCGTCGACCGCCGCCTGGCTGACCTTGTCGGCCGGCAGCGAGGCCGGGTCGAAGGCGATCGGGTACACACCACGGAACATCGAGGCGCGAGCCTGGGTGGCGCGGTGCGGCGACAGGGCGAAGATCGGCACGTGCGAACGCAGGCGCGACATGATCAGCGGGGTGTAGCCACTTTCAGTCAGGGCGATGATCGCCTTCACGCCGGGAAAGTGGTTGGCGGTGTACATGGCCGCCAGGGCGATGCTTTCGTCGCAGCGCTCGAAGGTGGTGTGCAGGCGGTGGCTGGACTTCTGGCTGGTCGGGTGCTTTTCGGCACCCAGGCAGATGCGGGCCATGGCCTGGACGGCTTCGATCGGGTAGGCACCGGCGGCACTTTCCGCCGACAGCATGACTGCGTCGGTGTTGTCCAGCACGGCGTTGGCCACATCGGACACTTCGGCACGGGTCGGCATCGGGTTCTGGATCATCGACTCCATCATCTGGGTCGCCACGATCACCGCTTTGTTGTTGCGGCGGGCGTGCTGGATGATCTTTTTCTGAATGGCGATCAGCTCGGCGTCGCCGATTTCCACGCCCAGGTCACCACGGGCGACCATCACCGCGTCGGAGGCGGCGATCAGCTTGTCGAGGGTCTCGTCGTCGGCAACGGCTTCGGCACGTTCGATCTTGGCCACCAGCCAGGCGTTGCCGCCGGCTTCGTCACGCAGCTTGCGCGCATACTCCATGTCGCTGGCGTCACGCGGGAAGGACACCGCCAGGTAGTCGAGGTCCATTTCCGCGGCCAGCTTGATGTCGGCCTTGTCCTTTTCGGTCAGGGCCGGTGCGGTCAGGCCACCACCTTTGCGGTTGATACCCTTGTGGTCCGACAGTGGGCCGCCGATGATCACCACGCAGTGCAGGGCGTCGGCGGTGGCGGTTTCGACGCGCATGACCACGCGGCCATCGTCAAGCAGCAGTTCGTCACCGACGCCGCAGTCCTTGACCAGGTCGGGGTAGTCGATACCGACGATGTCCTGGTTGCCTTCGGTCAGCGGGTGGGCGGTGGAGAAGGTGAACTTGTCACCGATCTTCAATTCGATGCGCTTGTTGGCGAACTTGGCGATGCGGATCTTCGGACCCTGCAGGTCACCCAGCAGCGCGACGTGGCGGCCGTTCTTGGCGGCGATCTCACGAATCAGGCGGGCGCGGGCCTTGTGCTCGTCCGGGGTGCCGTGGGAGAAGTTCAGGCGTGCCACGTCCAGGCCGGCGAGGATCAGCTGTTCGATCACTTCCGGCGAATTGCTGGCGGGGCCAAGGGTGGCGACGATTTTGGTACGGCGGATGGTCATGCACAGACTCCTATAGTGAAGCGCAGCGAAAGGCTACTCCTGAATCTCGCTGTAGTCATTGTTCCGTTGCACTACCTGTGACTTCCGGGGTAGGGCAGCTGCAAGCTGCAGATCGAGGCGTGAGCGGCACGGGCGCTGATTCCACTGCAACTGAAGAAAACCCGATCCCGGCCGATATACTTGCCATCAAAGGAGATCCCCATGCGTGCCCTGATCGTTTTTGCCCTGGCTGCCAGCGTCGTCGGCTGTACCCGCTGGTCGATGGACCACCACCTGAACAATGCCTACCGTGCCTACGACCGCGGCGACTGCCAGCGGGTCATGCTCGAGTTGTCGCAGGTCGACCGCACCAGCCGCGCGCGACCGTTCATCCACCCCGAAGTGTCGCTGCTGCGTGGCCAGTGTCTGGAGCGCCAGGCATTGTACGTGGATGCTGCGCAGACCTATCAGTACCTGATCCAGCAATACCCGGGCAACGAATACGCCTATCGCGCCCGGGCGCGCCTGCAGACCCTGGAAAAACTGGGCCATCTGCGCGGCGAAGCGGCCGTGACCAGCCCTGTGCAGGCCGCCCCTTGGCGTTAACACCAAGGTAGTGATTCATTTCACGCGATTTGCTGCGCGGGCTGCGCTAATCTGTAAATCAGCTGTTACAACAACCGCCAGTTCATCGTATTCCTGGCACCTGGATACGGATTGCACTGCGATCATGTTCAACAAGCGCCACATAGAACGCCACCAACTGCCTTGTGTCCTCAAGGTGTACAACCGCTTGACCGGCCAGGCCATCGGCCAGTTGGGCAACGCCTCCGAAGACGGGCTGATGCTGATCAGCCAACTGCCTGTGCTGGTAGGGCCCGACTACGAACTGCAGTTGCGCCTGCCGTTGACCGGTGGCGGGCATCAGTTCGTCAACCTGACCGCCAGTTGCCTGTGGTGTCGCGAAGACCAGACCCCCGGCCACTACGATTCGGGCTTCATGTTGTTGCAAGTGCCCCGCGAGTACGACGAATTTGTCGGTTCGCTGCGCGACTTTTTCAGTTTTCTTCCAGCCGACGCTTCAGTCTGAGGCTGCGTTAGAATCGGTCGACCTCGATACAGGACGACCCCGTGACCTCCAGCATTTTCTGGCACGACTACGAAACCACTGGCATCAACCCCCGCTGCGACCGGCCGTTGCAGGTGGCCGGCGTGCGCACCGATTTCGACCTTAACGAGATCGACGAGCCGATCAGCCTTTACTGCCGACCCTCCGACGACATCCTGCCGCATCCCGCTGCCTGCCTGGTGACCGGCATCACGCCGCGGCAACTGGCTGAACAAGGGCTGTGCGAAGCCGAGTTCATGACCCGGGTGCATGAGCAACTGGCCCAGCCAGGCACCTGTGGTGCGGGATACAACACCTTGCGCTTCGATGACGAAGTGACCCGCTACAGCTTGTACCGTAACTTTTTTGACCCCTATGCCCGTGAATGGCAGGGCGGCAATAGCCGCTGGGACCTTATCGACATCGTGCGCACGGCCTACGCCTTGCGCCCTGACGGTATCGAATGGCCGCAACAGGATGGGCGTGTCAGCCTGCGCCTGGAATTGCTGAGCAAGGCCAATGGCATCGACCACGGTCATGCTCACGAAGCGCTCTCCGACGTACGGGCAACCATCGCCCTGGCCCGGCTCATACGGCAGAAACAACCGAAGTTGTATGAATGGCTGTTCCAGTTGCGCAGCAAGCATAAAGTCATGGAACAGGTCCGTTTGCTGCAGCCTCTGGTACATATATCCGGGCGCTTTTCGGCGGCCCGCAACTACCTGGGTGTCGTATTGCCACTGGCGTGGCACCCACGTAATCGCAATGCTCTGGTGGTTTGCGACTTGCACCAGGAAACCCTACCTTTAATACGGGAAAGTGCTGAAGTTCTGCGTCAGCGCTTGTATACCCGCCATGAACAACTGGCCGAGGGCGAACTACCCGTGCCGTTGAAACTGGTACAGATCAACCGCTGCCCGGTATTGGCGCCGCTGTCGGTATTGCGCCCGGTCGATCAACAACGACTGGGCCTGGACTTGACGCTGTTACAAGTGCGCGGCGAAGAACTGGCCAGGCAACAAGCGCAATGGCAAGACAAGCTGGAACACATCTACGGCAAGGAAGACTTCGCCCCGAGTGACGACCCGGAACAACAGTTGTATGACGGTTTTCTCGGGGACCGTGACCGCCGTTTATGCGAGCAAGTTCGTGCGCTGGAGCCGGCGCAGTTGAGCCGTGGGCACTGGATGTTCGACGACTCGCGCTTGCCGGAACTGTTATTCCGCTACCGCGCGCGCAACTTCCCCGACACCTTGAGCAGCGAAGAGCGGCAGCGCTGGTTCAGCTTCTGTCAGCAGCGCCTGAGCGACCCGAAATGGGGGGCGCCGAATACCCTTGGCGACTTTGAACAGGCGCGCCAGCAGGCCTGGACGGGCGCTGACGAGGCGGGGCGGCGCGTGCTCGAGGCCTGGCGGGAACATGCCCGGCAGTTGCAGGTACGGTTCGCAATTGGCTAAGTGCCAAGGGAAACGCAGGCAAACAAAAACGCCGGCAATGAGCCGGCGTTCTTGATGCGATAAGCAACAGGTGCAGGCGGACAATCAGTCCAGCAGAGTCGCCCAGCTTTCAACCACATCGCCACCCCATTTGGCTTTCCACTCTTTCAGAGTCTTGTGGTTGCCGCCTTTGGTTTCGATCACTTCATTGTTGTGAGGGTTCTTGTATTGCTTGACCTTGCGCGCACGCTTGGTCGCGGTAGGCTTGACTGCACCACGCGGCGCCTTGCTCAGTTTCGAATCGGGGTCGAGCAGGGCAATCACGTCGCGCAGCGACTTGGAGTATTCGCCCATCAGGTTGCGCAATTTGCCTTCGAACTCCAGTTCTTTCTTCAGCTTGTCATCCTGCGACAGATTGGCCAGGCGAGCTTGAAGTTCCTTGATGGCCTCTTCGGTGGCGCGGTACTCGTTGATCAGGGACATGGAGTGTTCCTTAATGCGTGTTCAGAAATGTGTGGGCCAATAATAGACAGGCGATACGCTCAAGTAAATATATTATTGGGCGAATAACTGTTAATTAAGCTGTGACAACATTTCTCCAAGTGAACAAAAATTTACATTTAACCCGTGCATTTGTCCGGTCTGCCAGATGCCGCGCGCGCCGTACAAGGTGAGCTGCACGAGCCCGGGCGGTTGCGATCAATACTGCGTTTTTGCTGGCGGGTCGCTAGAATGAGCGCCTTTGCGAAGTTCTGGAGTCTCATTCATGCGCACCTATCGTCTGGTGATCGCCTGCCCCGACCGTGTTGGCATCGTGGCGAAAGTCAGTAATTTCCTGGCCTTGTACAATGGCTGGATCAACGAAGCCAGCCATCACTCCGATGAGCAGAGCGGCTGGTTCTTCATGCGCCATGAAATTCGCGCCGAATCGCTGCCGTTCGGTATCGAGGCGTTTCGCGAGGCCTTTGCACCGATTGCCGAAGAGTTTTCCATGACCTGGCGCATTACCGACTCGGCGCAAAAAAAACGCGTGGTGCTGATGGCCAGCCGCGAATCGCATTGCCTGGCCGACCTGCTGCACCGCTGGCACACCGATGAACTGGATTGTGAAATCCCTTGCGTGATTTCCAACCACAACGACCTGCGCAGCATGGTCGAGTGGCACGGCATTCCGTTCTTCCATGTACCGGTCGACCCCAAGGACAAGGCTCCGGCATTCGCCGAGGTGTCGCGCCTGGTGCAGGAGCACGCTGCCGACGTGGTGGTGCTGGCTCGTTACATGCAGATCCTGCCGCCGCAACTGTGCCAGGACTATGCCGAAAAGGTGATCAACATCCACCACAGCTTCCTGCCGTCGTTCGTCGGCGCCAAGCCTTACCACCAAGCTGCACTGCGCGGCGTGAAGCTGATCGGCGCGACCTGCCACTACGTCACCGAGGAACTCGATGCCGGCCCGATCATCGAGCAGGATGTGGTGCGGGTCAGCCATGCCGACAGCATCGATGACATGGTCCGCTTTGGCCGTGACGTGGAGAAGATGGTGCTGGCCCGTGGCCTGCGCTATCACCTGGAAGACCGCGTGCTGGTGCATGGCAACAAGACCGTGGTCTTCGACTGACGGATCGGGTTGGCTGTGAGCTGCGCGACGCCATGGCAGAACGCGATAGCTTGTAGGGGCGGCCTTGTGTCGCGAGGGGGCGCTGGGCGCCCCCGGCAATCCTGAAGGGAACAGCAATGACCAAGCAGCGCAACCAACCCACCGCCCCCGCCCCGCCCACCCTCGGCGAAGGCTGCCTGGCCCGCTACGACCCGGCCGCCCTGGCCGACACCGACGGTACCGAGTTCCCGGGCGCCGCCGAACTCTGGCAGCAGCTCAACCCGCCTGACGCCGCCAGCGCTCAAGCATCGGCCGCGCCAGCAGAAACACAAATACCGGCCCACCCGCCAACAGATAGAAATAGTAGGTAACCGCCCGCCATATCACGATCGCTGCCGCCGCGGTCGAACTGCCCACCAGTGGCGTCAACAGGCTCGCCGAGGTCAGCTCGGCGGCACCGGCACCGCCCGGCAGCAGGCTGAACTGGCCGGCACTGAGTGACAGCATCTGCACCAGGAAGCTAGGTATCCACGCCAGGTTGACGCCCAGCCCCTGCAACACCAGGTACAACACGCTGTAGCGCAGCCCCCAATGCACGCAGGTCAGGGTGAAAACCAGGATCAGCGTGCGTTTTGGCAGGCGCCAGGTTTGCGCCAGTGCATCGATGAAGTGCAGCAGTTTGCGCGCCCAGCGGCGTTTACGCTGCTGGCTGATGCCCAGGCGGCGCAACAGGCGGCCATTCAGGCGCATCACCGTGCGGCGGTAGCGCAACAGCCCGAGCACTGCGGCCAATGCCGTGCACAATAGCAGCGCGCTGCCCAGCAACATGCCTTGCTGGCTACGCCCCAGGCTGTGGAACAGGGCGTAACCGGCAATCGCCAGCATGGCGCAGAAGAAGAACACCAGGTCGTTCAACTGGTCCATGGCGAACACCGCGCCGCTGCGCGCCGGGCCGATGCGATCGCGCGCCAGCAGCGCCATCAGGGTCAAGGGCCCGCCACTACCGCCGGGCGTGGTGCAGATGGCAAACTCGGTAGCCATCACCACGCCCAGGCTGCGCAGGCGCCCGAGCCTTGCACCTTGCTGGCCGAGCAGCAGGCGCAGGCGTACGGTGTTGATGACCCAGCACAGCAGGATCATGCCAAGCAGGGTCAGTAGCAGGCTGGGGTCGAAGCGCTGCAGTCGGGGCAGCAGCCCGCTGCCACCGAGCAAGGCCGGCACCAGCACCGCGCCGAGCAGCGCCAGACCCAGCCATGCCAGGCGGTTCATGAGCCGACCTTGCGGTCCAGCCAGGCCGACTTGGTCAGAGGTTCGCGGCCCTGTGCGAGGAGCTTGCGCAAGGTGTTCAGCCAGTATTCGCGGGAGCTGCGATGACGCATGTCCACCGGGTGCAGGCCAAGGCGCAGGGTTTCAGCATTGCGCCAACGCCGACATTGCCAGTCGCAGACCAGCCGTGACAGCCCGCGCCGCCAGGCGCTGCGGGCACTCCACACCAGGCCTGGGGCCTCGACCGCGGTGAATTCAGGCAAGCGATACAGGTGCTGTGGCGTGCTGGTGTAGCGCAGCGGCAGATGACGCAACGCCTGGCGTGTACCTTCGCTCATCAGCCAGGCGGGGGCGACAAACCCGGCTACGGGCCAGCCCTGCTGGCCGAACACGGCCAGGCCGTGTTGCAGGCGCTGCAGGGCCTGTTGCTGGTCGAGCGCGTAGAACTCGCCTTCATGGGTATAGATACGGCGCATGAAGTATTCGCGGGGCGTACGCGGTGGCGGGCTGTCATCGGCATGGTAATAGCCGTGCAGGGCCAATTCGTCGCCCTGTGCCAGGCGCCGTTCGAGCAGGCGGCAGAAAGCGGGCGAGCGCAGCAGTGGGTTGCGCTGATGAAAGTCCGGTACCACCAGCCAGGTCATGGGCACGCCGCCCATGGCGTCGACCGCCTGGACAAAGGGCTGGTAGTCTGGCCAGGTCTCGGGGGCCACATCGTGCAACACCAGCATCAGGCTGCGCGCACCCGGCAATGGCTCAACCATGGGCGCGTGCCTGCGGCTGGTGGCCGAGCACGGCCTGGTAGTGCTGTAGCAGGCCGGCAACCACGTTGTCCCAGGAGTAGTTCTGTTCGACATGGCGGCGGGCCTGCGCACCCAGTTTGCGTACACCGGCCTCGAATACCTCGCGCACCGCGCTTGCCATGGCCTGGCCATCGTTCGGTCGGCACAGGCGCCCGCAGTGGTCGTTGACGATCTCGCCGAATGCACCGGCACGTACGGCCACCACCGGCGTGGCGCTGGCCATGGCTTCGAGTATGACCAGACCGAAGGTTTCCTGGTCGCCGGCATGCACCAGCAGGTCAGCGCTGGCCATCAGCCTGGCGACTTCCGGGGCAGGGCAGAAGTGGTTGATCACGCTGACATTGTGCGGCACGTTGGCCGGCATGTTCGAACCCACCAGCAACAGGTGGTAGGGGCGACCAAGGTGCTGCATGCAGTCGAGCAGTACCGGCAGGTTCTTCTCCCGCGAGCCACGGCCGGCATAGATCAGCAGGCGGCTGGTATCGGCAATGCCCAGTTCGGCACGCAGCTGCGGGTCGCGTCGGCTGGGGTGGAAGGTGCCCAGGTCGACGCCCAGGCGCTGCACGTGCACGTCCCGCACGCCCAGGCGGCGCAGCTTGTCGGCCATGACCTGGCTAGGGGCCAGGACCCGGTCGAAGTTGCCGTACAGCTTGCTGACATAGGCTTCGACGTTGGGTGTGAACCAGTTGCCCATGCGGTTGCTGACCAGCAATGGCAGGTCGGAATGGTAGAAGCCGATTACCGGCACATTCAGCTGGCGCCGTGCTTCCAGCGCAGCCCAGGCAGTCAGGTAGGGATCGCCGACTTCGATCAGGTCAGGCTTGAGCTTGCGCAGTACGTTGCACCAAGGGGCCAGGCGCACCGGGAAGCGGTAGCCATTGCCGAACGGCAGGGGCGGTGCAGGCACCTGGTAGATACCATCGGCATGTTGTGCGCTGGCGCCGGGTATCAGCAGGCTGTGGCGCACGCCGTGGATGGCGTCGAGGCGGTGGTGTTTGGCATCAAGATAGGTACGTACGCCGCCGCTGGCGGGGGCGTAGAACATGGTGATGTCGGCGATGTGCACGATCAGCATCCCTCCGGGATCGTCTTCGGGTCTGTCATCCGGCGGTACAAAGCCGGCGATGACGCGCCTTAAAGTTGACCTTTCAGAAGGATAGTTTGTTCGATCGGGGTTGGGCGGGGGGTAACACGGAATAGCGGTGTCGGCTTCTTCGCGGGCATGTCCGCGAAGAAGCCAGATGCAGTCTGGAATCAGATACGGAAGCTGCCCACCAGTTGCTTCAGGCGGCTGGCCTGCTGTTCCAGGTCGGAGCAGGCGCGCAGGGTGGCCTGCAGGTTCTCCACGCCCTCCTGGTTGAGCATGTTGATCTCGTTGATGTCCATGTTGATCGCCTCCACCACCGCGGTCTGCTCTTCGGTGGCGGTGGCCACCGACTGGTTCATGCCGTCGATCTCGCCGATGCGCACGGTCACGCTGTCCAGGCGTTCGCCGGCCTGGTTGGCGATCTGCATGCTGTCCTGGCTGTGGCGCTGGCTCTGGTCCATGGTCTCGACCGACTCGCGGGCGCCGACTTGCAGTTCTTCGATCATGGTCTGCACCTGCTGCGCCGATTCCTGGGTGCGGTGCGCCAGGTTGCGCACTTCATCGGCAACCACGGCAAAACCACGTCCGGCCTCACCGGCACGGGCCGCTTCGATGGCCGCATTCAGTGCCAGCAGGTTGGTCTGCTGGGAAATGCTGGTAATCACTTCGAGGATCTGGCCGATGTTGACGGTCTTGCTGTTCAGCGTCTCGATGTGCGCGCTGGAGGTGACAATCAGGTCGGACAGGCGATTCATTGCCGCAATGTTGCGCTCTACCACCTGCTGCCCCTCTTCGGCCAGCAGGCGCGCCGAGCTGGCATGCTGCGAAGCCTGGGCCGCGTTGCCGGCAATTTCCTGGGCAGCGGCACCCAGTTCGTTGATGGCGGCGGCCACGCTGTTGGTGCGGTTGGCCTGCTCGTCGGAGTTGGTCATGGACGAGTTGGAAGCGCTGATCACCCGCAGGGCCACTTCGTTGACCTGCTCGGTAGCCGAGGACACTTCGCGGATCGAACTGTGGATACGCTCGACGAAGCGGTTGAATGCGCTGCCCAGGACGCCGAATTCGTCGTGGTTGTGGATACGCAGGCGCTTGGTCAGGTCACCTTCGCCTTCGGCGATGTCCTCCATCGCGCGGGTCATGGTGTGCAGCGGTTGCATCAGCACGCGGATCAGCAGGCCGAGCAGGCCGATGATGATCACCACCGCCACCAGCGTGGCGATCACTGCCGAGGTGCGGAAGGTGCTGAGCATCGCGAAGGCCTTGTCCTTGTCTACCGACAGGCCGATGTACCAGTTTGCCGACGGCAAGCCGGTGATCGGGGTGAAGGTCAGCAGGCGGGTCTGGCCATCGCTCTGCACTTCGGTCAGCTCACCGGTCAGTTTTGGCGTGTGCTGCGGGAACAGGTCCGACAGCGACTTCATCACCAGGCCCTTGTCCGGGTGCACCAGGATCTTGCCCTGGTCGTTGACCAGGAAGGCGTAGCCCATGCCGCCGAAGTTCAGCGAGTTGATGATCTGTACCAGGCCGTCGAGGGCCAGGTCGCCACCGACAACCCCGACATTGCCGGCGACCTTGCTGATGATGCCGATGACCATCTTGTTGGTGGCCATGTCGATGTACGGCTCGGTGAGGATGGTGCCGGCGGCATTCAGGCCGTCCTTGTACCATGGGCGAGTGCGCGGGTCGTAGCCGTCGGGCATCTTGGTATCGGGGCGCACGCTGAAGCCGCCATCGACCTTGCCAACGTAGACCGTGAGGAAGCTGGAGATCAGCGCGTTCTGGCCCAGCAGGGTGTCGGCGCTGGCCGGCTCCTGGGCTATGTTCTGTGCCAGGTTTTCCACCAGCTTGATGCGGCCTTCGAACAGGTTGCGAATATTGTTCGAAGTGGAATCGCCCATTTCTGCCAGATAGTTTTCCAGGTCTTCGCGGATCGCATTACGCTGGAGGTAATCGTTGTAGAGCGTAAAAAGGCTGAAGGCGAGTATCACGATCAGTGATGCGGCCAAGAGAATCTTGTGGCTGAAACGAAGGCTTTTGTTCATGGCGTAATCGGTTCCGCTAAGGTTTGTATCAGGCGTTTGCACGCAAGGCATCGCAGCCGTGCAAGATCCCGAAAAGTCCCTTTTCGGTTGTCCCTCTCTATCAAGGCAAATATCACCCACAGGTATCGGCCGAATTCAGGTAAAGCTTGAGCAGAGGATTAAAGAGATGTCGGAATTTTCGACCATTGTTGTAGGTGCAGGCCCGGATGGCTTGCCAGTCGGACAGGCGATGAGGCTGGCCAACCGCCATGGCCTGGTGGCTGGCGCCACCGGTACGGGCAAGACCGTCACCCTGCAGCACCTGGCGGAGGCATTCAGTGACGCGGGCGTGGCGGTGTTTGCCGCCGATGTCAAAGGCGACCTGTGCGGCCTGGGCGCTGCCGGTGCGCCGCAGGGCAAGGTGGCCGAGCGCATAGCCGGCATGCCCTGGCTAAGCCACAGGCCGCAAGCCTACCCGGTGAGCCTGTGGGACATCGCCGGGCAGTCCGGTCACCCGTTGCGCACCACCCTCAGCGAGATGGGGCCGTTGCTGCTGGGCAACTTGCTGGAGCTGAGCGACAGCCAGCAGGCGGCGCTGTATGCGGCGTTCAAGGTGGCTGACCGTGAAGGCTTGCTGCTGCTGGACCTCAAGGACCTCAAGGCCCTGCTCACGCACCTGAAAGACAACCCGCAACTGCTGGGTGAAGACAGCGCGCTGATGACTGCGGCTTCCACCCAGGCACTGCTGCGCAGGCTGGCTACGCTGGAACAGCAGGGCGCCGAGGCGCTGTTCGGTGAGCCGGCGTTGCAGCTCGAGGACCTGCTGCGAGCGGACCCGGATGGCCGCGGGCGTATCCACCTGCTGGACGCCAGCCGCCTGGTGCACGAGGCGCCCAAGGTGTATGCGACCTTCCTGTTGTGGTTGCTGGCCGAACTGTTCGAGCAGTTGCCCGAGCGCGGTGATGCCGACAAACCGGTGCTGGCGTTGTTCTTCGATGAAGCGCATTTGCTGTTCAACGATACGCCCAAGGCGTTGCAGGACCGCCTGGAGCAGGTGGTGCGGCTGATTCGCTCCAAGGGGGTTGGGGTGTACTTTGTCACCCAGTCGCCAGGGGATTTGCCGGATGCGGTGCTGGCGCAACTGGGCTTGCGTATCCAGCATGGCCTGCGGGCGTTCACCGCCAGGGAACAGAAGTCGCTGCGCGCGGTGGCAGATGGTTTCCGCCCAAATCCGGCGTTCGACACCCTGGCAGTGCTGACCGAGCTGGGCATTGGCGAGGCGCTGGTGGGGACGCTGGAAGAAAAGGGCACACCGGCAATGGTGCAGCGCGTGTTGATTGCACCACCGCAGTCGCGTATCGGGCCGCTGAGTGCCGCCGAGCGTAGTGCGCTGACTGCTGCCTCCCCGCTGGCAGGGCGGTATGACAAGCCGGTGGACCGTGAATCGGCTTATGAAATGCTCAGCCAGCGCAAGGGCGAGCCGGTAGAGCCGGCACCACAGCCCCAGGCGGACGAGGAAAGTTTTGCCGACAAGGCCGGTGAGTTCCTGCAAAGTGCGGCGGGGCAGGCGATCAAGTCGGCGGTGCGCCAGGCGGCCAACCAGTTAGGTCGGCAATTGGTGCGGGGGCTGATGGGGTCGTTGCTGGGAGGCAGGAAAAGGTAGGTTGCCTGTAACGGCGCCTTCGCGGATAACCCGCACCCACGCGGATATTGAAAAGGCGCCTGCAAGGGCGCCTTTTTCATTGCGGTGTCACTCAGCCAATGGCTTTCGACGCCAGCCAGAACAGGCCAGCCGCCAGGCCCATCGACGCCGGCAGGGTCAGTACCCAGGCCAGCAGGATGGTCTTCACGGTGCCGCCTTGCAGGCCGCTCTTGTTGGCGACCATGGTGCCGGCTACGCCGGACGACAGTACGTGGGTGGTCGATACCGGCAGGGCGAACACGTTGGCCATGCCGATGGCACAGGCTGCGGTGATCTGTGCCGACATGCCCTGGGCATAGGTCATGCCCTGCTTGCCGATCTTCTCGCCAACGGTCAGTACCACGCGTTTCCAACCAACCATGGTGCCCAGGCCCAAGGCCAGGGCGACGGCAACGATGACCCAGAACGGGGCGTATTCGGTGGTGGCGGTCAGGTCCTTGCGCAGCTTTTCCAGGTCGGCCTTTTCACGGGCTTCCAGGCCTGGCAGCTTGCCGACCTTTTTCGCCGTGTCGTCCAGGCACAGCAGGTAGCGACGTACTTCAACGCGCTTTTCCGCATCCAGGCTGTGGTAATCCGTTACGCCTTGCAGCGAAGATTGCAGCGCGGCAATGGTCGGTTCGGTCTGCTTCGGGTTGCAGCTGAACCGCTCCGGCAGGTCGCTGGCATTGGCCTTGCCCAGCGCCAGGAACTCGCCCAGGGTAGCGGCGTTGCGCTGGTAGAACTGGCTCATGTGCAGGGTAGCGTCGCGGGTCCGTTCGATCTGGTAGGTGGTGCTGTTCAGGTCGAGGACGAACTTGGCCGGGACGATACCGATCAGCACCAGCATGATCAGGCCAATGCCTTTCTGGCCGTCGTTGGAACCGTGCACGAAGCTCACGCCCATGGCCGAAACCACCAGTACCAGGCGGTTCCAGAACGGCGGGTGCTTCTTGTCGTCGAGCTTGCGACGCTGCTCGGGGGTCTTGTGCATCTTCGACAGCGGACGCCACCACTTCAGGCCGATGAGCACCAGGGCTGCGACGGCGAAGCCGGCCATTGGCGAGACCACCAGCGACATGGCGATGTCGATCGCCTTCTGCCAGTTGACGCCGTCGCCCAGCGGGATGTCGTTGATCAGCGCGTTGGCCAGGCCGACGCCAAGAATGGAGCCGATCAGCGTGTGCGAGCTGGAGGCCGGGATACCGAAGTACCAGGTGCCGAGGTTCCAGGTGATGGCCGCAGCCAGCAACGAGAAGACCATGGCCAGGCCGTGTCCGGTGTTCACATTGATCAGCAGCTCTACCGGCAGCAGGTGCACGATGGCATAGGCCACCCCCACACCGCCGAGCAGAACGCCAAGGAAGTTGAACACGCCGGAGAAGAACACGGCGAGGTGCGGCGGCATGGCTTTGGTATAGATGACGGTGGCTACCGCGTTGGCGGTGTCATGAAAGCCATTGATGAACTCGAAGGCGAGTACGAAGGTCAGGGCGAGCAGCAGGCTCACCAGTACCCAGGCATCCAGTCCGCTGAATAATTCGATCATGAAGGTTGTCTGGCGGTCATAGGGGGGCGGGATTATGCCAGAAAACCGCGGCAATCGATGCATTTGCGACAGACCGATGGCAATCTTCCAACGTCCCGAGCGCAGTGCACGGCGGTGCCAGCGGTCAGGAAAATGTCGGCCAAAACGCGAAAAACACGACGAAAATCGATAAAAATCCGGCTAAAAAGTCGCCTCGCTACCGTTCAAACGGCCGTATGAAATTTGTGTGATTCCATTTCATCTTCGGCCTGGCGGTAAAGATCGAGGCCGCCCGGGCAGGCGGGGCGGCGATCCTGGCGAGCTCCGGCTTCAGGCGTTGTCGCTACGCAGTTCCTTTTCCATACGCTCCAGTTCCTGGCTGAAGGCCTGGTCACGCACGCTGGCACGCTTGCGCCAAGGTTTGCGTTCTGGATCCGGTTGTGCGGCGTAAGTAGTTACCTCACCACCATAGACTTCCTTGTAACGTTCAGCCTGGCGCTCCAACTCTGCGCGCAGTTCATCTTTCGTCACATGCATTACCTGAATTAAGTTTGAAGACTGTTTGTTTCATGTGCAGTACAGCCTGCGTCATACGGCTGAAGGCTCGTTGCTGCTGCAGCGCCGCGGCCTGCCTGGTCGATTATAGCAATCGTTATTTAGATGAACATCGTTATTTACCGGCTCTGATATTCCGACACAAGTAACGATGCGTCCGACAACGGTGCGTACCTTCCTGCAAGTTCGAAAAGCAAGGCGGGAAAAAGTTCGTCGCCGGAGCGGATAGAGGTTTTCGACTGGCTGTGGAATGAAAAACGGCCTCGCCTGAAAGGCGAGGCCGTTGCCTGGGACTTCTACGGTGGGTACCTGACCAGTCTCTCCAAAGAAGCCACAAGTGGCGAGAGAAAGGTATAAGTAAAAGTGTCAGCGGTCAATTGCGATTATCGGCCGTTTGTTCGATAATCGCACGAGCGGGTGTTTTTTTTGAGGTATGCAATGAGTGACGAAAAGCTGGCCAACGATTCCGACAATCCAGACCCGGCCATTCCAGAGCAGGAACGATCTGCCTCGACAGCGCTGGCACCGCCGATCGTGGCGTCGCCGGCCAAGCGTATCCAGGCCTTTACCGGCGATCCGGACTTCATGACCTCCCTGGCGCGTGGCCTGGCCGTGATACAGGCCTTCCAGGAACGCAAGCGTCACCTGACCATCGCCCAGATCAGCCACCGCACCGAAATTCCCCGGGCAGCTGTGCGCCGTTGCCTGCACACGCTGATCAAGCTGGGCTATGCCACTACCGACGGGCGCACCTATTCGTTATTGCCCAAAGTCTTGACGCTGGGCCATGCGTACCTGTCATCAACGCCGTTGGCGATATCCGCCCAGCCTTACCTGGACCGTATCAGCGACCAGTTGCACGAGGCCGCCAACATGGCCACCCTCGAGGGTGACGATATTCTTTATATAGCCCGTTCAGCCACGGTGGAGCGGCTGATCTCGGTCGACCTGTCGGTGGGCGGGCGCCTGCCGGCCTATTGCACGTCGATGGGGCGTATCCTGCTGGCGGCGATGGACGACACCAGCCTGCGCGAGTACCTGGAGCGTGCAGACCTGAAGGCCCGCACCAGCCGTACCTTGCACGACCCCGAGTCGCTGTTCGCCTGTATCCAGCAGGTGCGTGCCCAGGGCTGGTGCGTGGTGGACCAGGAACTGGAGCAGGGGCTGCGCTCGATTGCTGTGCCGGTGTATGACGCTTCGGGTCAGGTGCTGGCGGCGTTGAACGTGAGTACGCATGTCGGGCGGGTGACGCGCAGCGAGTTGGAGCAGCGCTTCCTGCCGATTCTGCTGACCGCCAGCCGGGACCTTTGCCATCAGCTGTTTGGCTGAGCAGTCATGGGGCGCATGCCGCCCCTTTCAAATTGAGAACAGGCAAAACCGTTTCCTGTGCGATAAACGCACAGTGTCGTTCGCGGCGAATTGCTTCACTTCGGCCTGCTGATTAATGTCTCTCGCAGCGGTCGGCTGCGCTGACCGAACAAGAAAAATACAAGAGGCACTTACCATGACTACTGTCCCTGCGCTGGCGCGGCCGCACTCGCGCGCAGTCCCGTTGTATCCAGGCTGACACGAGCCGTTCTCACCCCACTGATGCCCCCTGTGCCGGTTGACCGCGTGCAGTGGCCTGGCTGTGCCCTCATTCTGGATAACAATAATGAACCAAGCGCAAACCAACGTCGGCAAAAGCCTCGACGTCCAGTCGTTCATCAATCAGCAGCCGCTGTCCCGCTATCAATGGCGCGTGGTGCTGCTGTGCTTCCTGATCGTCTTCCTCGATGGCCTCGACACCGCCGCCATGGGCTTCATCGCCCCGGCCCTGTCGCAGGAGTGGGGGATCGACCGCGCCAGCCTCGGCCCGGTCATGAGTGCCGCACTGATCGGCATGGTGTTCGGTGCCCTGGGCTCCGGCCCGCTGGCTGATCGGTTTGGCCGCAAGGGTGTGTTGGTTGGGGCGGTGCTGGTGTTCGGCGGCTTCAGCCTGGCATCGGCCTATGCCACCAATGTCGACCAGTTGCTGGTGCTGCGTTTCCTGACCGGCCTGGGCCTTGGTGCAGGCATGCCAAACGCCACTACGCTGCTGTCCGAATACACCCCCGAGCGGCTCAAGTCGCTGCTGGTGACCAGCATGTTCTGCGGTTTCAACCTTGGCATGGCTGGCGGCGGCTTCATTTCTGCAAAGATGATCCCGGCCTACGGCTGGCATAGTCTGTTGGTCATCGGTGGCGTGCTGCCGTTGCTGCTGGCGCTGGTACTGATCGCCTGGCTGCCGGAGTCGGCGCGGTTCCTGGTGGTGCGCAACCGTGGCAGCGACAAGGTGCGCAAGGCCCTGTCGCCCATCGCGCCGCGGTTGGTGGCCGAGGCCGGCAGCTTCAGTGTGCCGGAACAGAAGGCCGTGGCCGCACGCAACGTGTTCGCGGTGATCTTCTCCGGTACTTATGGCCTGGGCACCGTGCTGTTGTGGCTGACCTATTTCATGGGGCTGGTCATCGTCTATCTGCTGACCAGCTGGCTGCCTACGCTGATGCGCGACAGTGGCGCGAGCATGGAGCAGGCTGCTTTCATCGGCGCGCTGTTCCAGTTCGGTGGCGTCCTGAGTGCCGTTGGCGTGGGCTGGGCCATGGACCGCTTCAACCCGCACAAGGTGATCGGCCTTTTCTACCTGCTGGCCGGGGTATTCGCCTACGCCGTGGGGCAGAGCCTGGGCAACATCACGCTGTTGGCCACGCTGGTGCTGGTTGCCGGCATGTGCGTGAACGGGGCGCAGTCGGCCATGCCGTCGCTGGCGGCACGCTTCTACCCGACCCAGGGCAGGGCCACGGGGGTATCGTGGATGCTGGGTATTGGCCGCTTCGGAGCGATTCTCGGTGCCTGGAGTGGCGCGACACTGCTGGGCCTGGGCTGGAGTTTCGAGCAGGTGCTGACGGCGCTGCTGGTACCGGCAGGGCTGGCGACCGTGGGGGTGATCGTGAAAGGGCTGGTGAGCCACGCTGACGCGACCTGATGTGCAGGCGAGGACGCCGGTAAAGGTAACGAAAAGAGATTGGTAGGGATGCAATAATTGGTTCGATAATCGCACAAATAGTCGATTATCGGATTGTAAGGCCCCCTCCAGTCTCCTTAATCTGAGCTTACCGAAGCATCCTGACCAGGAGTCTCCAAATGGCCGCAATTCTCTCGCTTCACGAAGCCGTGAAGCAGTTCATCCAGGATGGCGATACCGTCGCCCTGGAAGGTTTCACCCACCTGATCCCGACTGCCGCCGGCCACGAAATCATCCGCCAGGGCAAGCGCGACCTGACCCTGGTGCGCATGACCCCGGACCTGATCTATGACCAGCTGATCGGCGCTGGTTGCGCCAGCAAGCTGATCTTCTCCTGGGGCGGCAACCCGGGTGTCGGCTCGCTGCACCGCCTGCGTGATGCCGTCGAAAAGCAATGGCCGCACGCTATCGAGATCGAAGAGCATAGCCACGCCGACCTGGCCAACGCATACGTCGCGGGTGCCTCGGGCCTGCCATTCGCCGTGCTGCGTGCCTATGCCGGTTCCGACCTGCCGAAAGTCAACCCACTGATCAAGAGCGTGACCTGCCCGTTCACCGGTGAAGTGCTGGCTGCGGTGCCGTCGGTGCGCCCGGACGTGACCGTGATCCATGCGCAGAAGGCTGACCGCAAGGGAAACGTGCTGCTGTGGGGCATTCTCGGTGTACAGAAGGAGGCTGCCCTGGCCGCCAAGCGTTGCATCGTCACCGTCGAGGAAATCGTCGACGATTTGCAGGCACCGATGAACGCCTGCGTGCTACCGACCTGGGCTCTGAGCGCAGTATGCCTGGTGCCGGGTGGCGCGCACCCGTCCTACGCCCACGGCTACTACGAGCGTGACAACCGCTTCTACCAGGCCTGGGACCCGATCGCGCGTAACCGCGAAACGTTCACCGCCTGGATCGACACCTACATCCGCGGCACTGCCGATTTCAACGAATTCAAGGCCAGGCTGGCCAGCACTGCGGAGGCCGCACAATGAGCTACTCCACTTCCGAAATGATGACCGTCGCCGCAGCCCGTCGCCTGCGCAATGGTGCTGTATGCTTCGTCGGCATCGGCCTACCGTCCAAGGCCGCCAACCTGGCGCGCCTGACCTCGTCGCCTGACGTGGTGCTGATCTACGAGTCCGGCCCGATTGGCGCCAAGCCAAGCGTGCTGCCGCTGTCGATCGGCGACGGCGAGCTGGCCGAGACCGCCGACACCGTGGTGCCGACCGGCGAGATATTCCGCTACTGGCTGCAGGGTGGCCGGATTGATGTCGGCTTCCTTGGCGCCGCGCAGGTCGACCGCTTCGGCAACATCAACACCACCGTGGTCGGTGACTACCACGCCCCGAAAACCCGCCTGCCAGGCGCCGGTGGCGCACCGGAGATCGCCGGTTCCGCCAAACAGGTGTTGATCATCCTCAAGCAGTCGCCGCGTGCCTTCGTCGACAAGCTGGATTTCATCACCTCGGTCGGCCACGGCGAAGGCGGCGATTCGCGCAAGCGCCTTGGCCTGCCAGGCGACGGCCCGGTCGGCATCATCACCGACCTGTGCATCATGGAGCCGGAAGCCGGCACCAACGAGTTCGTCGTCACCGCCATCCACCCGGGGGTGACCCGTGAACAGATCATCGCTGCCACCGGCTGGGCGATCCGCTTTGCCGACGACGTGCAGACCACTGCCGAACCCACCGCAGTCGAGCTGTCCGCCTTGCGCGACCTCGAAGCCCGCACCGCCGCGGCCCATGGCCAGGTGGCAGGAGAAGCCTGATGCGCGACGTATTCATCTGTGACGCCATCCGTACCCCGATCGGCCGCTTCGGCGGCGCGCTGGCCGGCGTGCGTGCCGACGACCTGGCCGCCGTTCCGCTGAAGGCGCTGATCGAGCGCAACCCCAGCGTGCAATGGGAGCAGCTGGACGAAGTGTTCTTCGGCTGCGCCAACCAGGCCGGTGAAGACAACCGCAACGTGGCACGCATGGCCCTGTTGCTGGCCGGCCTGCCGCAGAGCATCCCCGGCGTCACCCTGAACCGCCTGTGTGCTTCGGGCATGGATGCCATCGGCACCGCGTTCCGCGCCATCGCCAGCGGCGAAATGGAGCTGGCGGTCGCCGGCGGCGTCGAGTCGATGTCGCGTGCCCCGTTCGTCATGGGCAAGGCCGAGAGCGGCTACTCGCGCAACATGAAACTCGAAGACACCACCATTGGCTGGCGTTTCATCAACCCGCTGATGAAGAGCCAGTACGGTGTGGATTCGATGCCGGAAACCGCCGACAACGTGGCTGATGATTACCAGGTTGCGCGCGCCGACCAGGACGCCTTCGCCCTGCGCAGCCAGCAGAAGGCCGCCGCGGCCCAGGCCGCCGGTTTCTTTGCCGAAGAGATCGTGCCGGTGCGTATCGCCCACAAGAAAGGCGAAACTGTCGTCGAGCATGATGAGCACCTGCGCCCGGAGACGACCCTGGAGGCGCTGGCCCGGCTCAAGCCGGTCAACGGCCCCGACAAGACCGTCACCGCGGGCAACGCTTCGGGCGTGAATGACGGCGCTGCGGCGCTGATCCTGGCCTCGGCCGAAGCGGTGCAGAAGCACGGCCTGACCCCACGCGCACGGGTGCTGGGCATGGCCAGCGCCGGTGTCGCGCCGCGGGTGATGGGCATCGGCCCGGTGCCGGCGGTGCGCAAGCTGACCGAGCGCCTGGGTATCGCAGTGAACGACTTCGATGTGATCGAGCTCAACGAAGCCTTTGCCAGCCAAGGTTTGGCCGTGCTGCGCGAGCTTGGCATAGCCGACGATGCGCCGCAGGTGAACCCCAACGGCGGTGCGATCGCCCTGGGCCACCCGCTGGGCATGAGTGGTGCGCGCCTGGTACTGACTGCGCTGCACCAGCTGGAGAAGAGCGGTGGGCGTAAAGGCCTGGCGACCATGTGCGTAGGCGTTGGTCAAGGTCTGGCATTGGCCATCGAGCGGGTTTGACCTGTACCGGCCTCCTCGCTGGGCACGTCCTTTACCACAGGAGGGACCACGCCTCCTGCTGTGGGGGCCTGTTGGCGAAGAGGCCGAACCTTGGACGCAAGGCCAAGGCGGAACGAGCGTGTTACCAGGTGTGTCTAGAATTACCTGCGACCCTCCAGGAGTGAACTCACCATGACCTCAATCTATTACACCGGCGAAGAACGCAGCAAACGCATCTTCGCTATCGTCGGTGCCTCCTCGGGCAACCTGGTGGAATGGTTCGACTTCTATGTCTACGCCTTCTGTGCCATTTACTTTGCCCCGGCTTTCTTTCCCTCCGACGACCCGACCGTGCAGTTGCTGAACACGGCGGGCGTGTTCGCCGCAGGCTTTCTGATGCGCCCCATCGGGGGCTGGATCTTCGGCCGCCTCGCGGACCGCCATGGACGCAAGAACTCCCTGATGATCTCGGTGCTGATGATGTGCTTTGGCTCACTGATGATCGCCTGCCTGCCCACCTATGCCAGCATCGGCACCTGGGCCCCGGCACTGCTATTGCTGGCCCGCCTGATCCAGGGCCTGTCGGTTGGCGGCGAGTACGGCACCACCGCCACCTACATGAGTGAAGTGGCCCTGCGTGGCCAGCGCGGTTTCTTTGCTTCGTTCCAGTACGTCACCCTGATCGGTGGCCAGTTGCTGGCGGTGCTGGTGGTGGTGATCCTGCAGCAGTTGCTCACCGAGGACGAGCTGCGCGCCTGGGGCTGGCGCATTCCGTTCGTGGTCGGCGCCATCGCCGCGCTGATTTCGCTGATGCTGCGCCGCTCGCTGCACGAGACCAGTAGCGCCGAAGTCCGCCAGAGCAAGGAGGCCGGCACTATCAAGGGGCTGTTCAGTAACCACGCGGCAGCTTTCATCACTGTGCTCGGCTATACCGCCGGTGGCTCGCTGATCTTCTACACCTTCACCACCTACATGCAGAAATACCTGGTCAACACGGCTGGCATGACGGCGAAAAACGCCAGCTACGTGATGACCGGTGCGCTGTTCCTGTTCATGGTGCTGCAGCCGTTCTTCGGCATGCTCTCCGACCGTATCGGCCGGCGCAATTCGATGCTGCTGTTCGGCGCCCTGGGGACGCTGTTCACGGTGCCGTTGCTGATGGCGTTGAAAACCGTGACCAGCCCGTTCATGGCCTTCGTGCTGATTACCCTGGCGCTGTGTATCGTCAGTTTCTACACCTCGATCAGCGGCCTGGTGAAGGCCGAGATGTTCCCGCCGCAGGTGCGCGCGTTGGGTGTGGGCCTGGCCTATGCGGTGGCCAACGCGGCGTTCGGCGGTTCGGCCGAATACGTGGCCCTGGGCCTGAAGTCCCTGGGCATGGAAAACACTTTCTACTGGTACGTGACGGCGATGATGGCGATTGCTTTCCTGTTCAGCCTGCGCCTGCCGAAGCAGGCGGCGTACCTGCACCACGATGATTAAGGACGTGGCATGACCAACCAACTGTTCGACGCCTACTTCACCGCGCCGGCCATGCGCGAGATATTTTCCGACCGCGGCCGGCTGCAAGGCATGCTCGATTTCGAAGCGGCGCTGGCACGCGCCGAAGCTGCGGCCGGGCTGGTTCCGCACAGCGCCGTCGCGGCCATCGAGGCGGCCTGCCACGCCGAGCGCTACGACGTGCGCGCGCTGGCCGACGCGATTGCCAGCGCTGGCAACTCGGCCATCCCCCTGGTGAAGGCGTTGGGCAAGGTGATTGCCAGTGGCGTGCCCGAGGCCGAGCGCTACGTGCACCTTGGTGCCACCAGCCAGGATGCGATGGATACCGGCCTGGTCCTGCAGTTGCGCGCAGCCCTCGACCTGATCGAGGCCGACCTTGCCGGGCTGGCCGATACCCTGTCCCGCCAGGCCTTGCAGCACGCCGACACGCCGCTGGTGGGACGCACCTGGCTGCAACACGCCACGCCGGTGACCCTGGGCATGAAACTGGCCGGTGTGCTGGGGGCCGTGACCCGTCACCGGCACCGCCTGCAGGAACTGCGCCCACGCCTGCTGGTGCTGCAGTTCGGTGGTGCCTCGGGTAGCCTGGCCGCCCTCGGCAGCAAGGCAATGCCGGTGGCCGAAGCCCTGGCCGCTCAGCTTCAGTTGAGCCTGCCCGAGCAGCCCTGGCACACCCAGCGTGACCGCCTGGTGGAGTTCGCTGCAGTGCTGGGCCTGATCGCTGGCAGCCTGGGCAAGTTTGGCCGAGATGTCAGCCTGCTGATGCAGACCGAGGCCGGGGAGCTGTTCGAGCCTTCCGCGCCAGGCAAGGGCGGCTCCTCGACCATGCCGCACAAACGCAACCCGGTGGGAGCCGCTGTGCTGATCGGTGCGGCGACCCGCGTGCCGGGCCTGGTCTCGACGCTGTTTGCCGCCATGCCCCAGGAGCACGAACGCAGCCTCGGCCTGTGGCATGCCGAATGGGAAACCCTGCCGGATATCTGCTGCCTGGTTTCCGGTGCGTTGCGCCAGGCCCAGGTGATTGCCGAGGGCATGGAGGTGGATGCCGCGCGCATGCGCACCAACCTCGACCTGACCCAGGGGCTGGTACTGGCCGAGGCGGTGAGCATCGTTCTCGCCCAGCGGTTGGGCCGCGACCGCGCCCACCACCTGCTGGAGCAATGCTGCCAGCGCGCCGTGGCCGAGCGGCGGCACTTGCGTGCGGTGCTGGGAGAAGAACCGCAGGTCAGTGCCGAACTGTCTGGCGAAGAGCTCGACCGCTTGCTCGACCCTGCCCATTACCTGGGCCAGGCGCGTGTCTGGGTGGCACGCGCCGTATCCGAACATCAACGTTTTACTGCCTGAAGGAGACCGCTGTGGCGCATTTGCAACTGGCCGATGGCGTTTTGAATTACCAGATCGATGGTCCGGAAAACGCCCCGGTGCTGGTCCTGTCCAACTCGTTGGGCACCGACCTGGGCATGTGGGACACGCAGGTCCCCTTGTGGAGCCAGCACCTGCGGGTGCTGCGCTACGACACCCGTGGCCACGGCGCCTCACTGGTCACTGGAGGCCCATACACCATCGAGCAGCTGGGTCGTGACGTCTTGGCCCTGCTCGACGCTCTGGACATCGCCAAGGCGCACTTCGTCGGCCTGTCGATGGGCGGCCTGATCGGCCAGTGGCTGGGCATCAATGCCGGCCAGCGCCTGCACAGCCTGACGCTGTGCAACACTGCTGCCAAGATAGCCAACGACGAAGTATGGAACAGCCGCATCGACACCGTGCTCAAGGGCGGCCAGCAGGCCATGGTCGACCTGCGCGATGCCTCCATCGCCCGCTGGTTTACCCCGACGTTCGCCAAGGCCCAGCCAGCCCAGGCCCAGCGCATCTGCCAGATGCTGGCGCAGACCAGCCCGCAAGGCTATGCCAGCAATTGCGCGGCGGTGCGCGATGCCGACTACCGCGAGCAGCTGGGCCGGATCCAGGTACCGACGCTGATAGTGGCTGGTACCGAGGACGTGGTGACCACGCCGGAACATGGCCGCTTCATGCAAGCCGCGATCAACGGAGCCGAGTACATCGAGTTCCCGGCTGCGCACCTGTCCAACGTCGAGGTCGGCGAGCCGTTCAGTCGCCGCTTGCTCGACTTCCTGCTGGCTCACTGAGGCTATTGCCATGGACGAGAAACAACGTTACGACGCCGGCATGCAAGTACGCCGCGCAGTGCTTGGCGATGCCCATGTGGACCGCAGCCTGGAAAAACTCAACGATTTCAACGGCGAGTTCCAGGAAATGATCACCCGCCACGCCTGGGGTGACATCTGGACCCGGCCGGGGCTACCGCGGCACACACGCAGCCTGATCACCATCGCCATGCTGATCGGCATGAACCGCAATGATGAACTGAAGCTGCACTTGCGCGCGGCTGCCAACAACGGCGTGACCCGTGATGAAATCAAGGAAGTGCTGATGCAGAGCGCGATCTATTGCGGCATTCCGGCGGCCAATGCCACCTTCCACCTGGCGGAATCGGTGTGGGATGAACTGGGTGTGGAATCACGTAGCTGACCCTGCACGGTCTGTTCAGGAGCCGCCTTGCGTCGCGATAGGGCGCAAGGCCGCTCCTACAACGAGCGCGCCACAACCGGGCCGGCGTTGCGCTCGACGGCCTGCTTCAGGGCCGGGCACAGGCCCAGCATGAACGCTGCTTCTGCCACCACGAACAGCGGCCCGATGATCAAGCCGCTGACGTCGTCGACGAATGCCGGTTTGCGGCCTTCATAGTAGTGACCGACGAACTGGATGATCCAGCCCACCACGAACGCCGCCAGACCACTGCCAAGCCACAGTGCCGTTGACTGTACTGCCAGCACCTGGCCGACCCACAGGCAAAGCCCCAGCAACAGGCCCATCACCAGCCCGAAGCGTACGTCCAGGCGCAAGTAGAACCATACCGAGGCCGCGGCTGCCAGCAATGCCGGGGAGCACCACATGCCGGCCACGTCCCAGCCTGGGCGTGACAGCAGGATGGTGACCGCCAGTACGATCAAGGGAATGCCCACGAAGTGGGTGGCGATGTTGCGTGGGTCGCGATGGTAACTGGCGTATTGGCTCAGGTGGTCGACGAGGTTCTTCATGTTGTGCCTCCCTGGTTTGCCGGATCGAGGTGTTTTGCTGGCACCGGCAAGGAAGCCGGTGCTGCAATCGATATAGCTCAGGATAGACCGTCGCCACTACCATCATCAGCCAGGCGAATGGCAGCGGCCTGCACTGCCATATCCAGCGGCTCAAAGCAGGTTCAGCGGGTAGCTCACGATCAACCGGTTCTCATCGAACGCGTTGGTACTGAAGTCCCGGCGCATGGTGGAGTTGCGCCACTTCAGCGACAGGTCCTTGAAGCTGCCCGATTGCACCACGTAGGCCAGTTCGGTCTCCCGCGCCCATTCCTTGCCGTCGTCCACGGCGCCCGCGGTAACGTTGTCACCCTTGATGTAACGGTTCATCAGGGTCAGGCCGGGTATGCCGATGGTGGCGAAGTTGAAGTCATAGCGCACCTGCCAGGAGCGTTCCTGGGCATTGTCGAAGCTGGAGTTGTAGCTGTCGTTGGCCAAGGTGCCACCGCTGGTGCCGTTGACTCGCATCCAGGCGTCGTCGCCGCTGACCTTCTGCAGGCCGACATAGAAGGTGTGGCCCTGGTAGCGTGCCGAAAGCAGCGCCGAGGCGGTGCGGTTGTCCAGTTCGCCGGCGCGTTCGGCGCCGTCTTCCTTGCCGGTGAAGTAGCCCAGGTTGGCGCCGAGGGTCCAGTCGCCCAGCGGCTGGCTGTGCACCAGGTTGAGGTACTGCTGACGGTAGATGTCCTTGAGCTGCGCGTCCCACAGGCCGATCATGGTGCGCTTGTCGTTGAAGGTGTACTCGCCGCCGGCAAAGTTGAAGCGGTCGGAAGTGAACGCCGCCTTGCCGTTCAACGACATGTCTTCCATGCTGGCATCGTTGCGCGGGCTGTTGCCGCGGAACTGGCCGGCGTACAAGGTCAGGCCGGCGATTTCCTTCGAGGTCAGCTGGCCGCCACGGAAGGTCTGGGGCAACGAGCGGCCGTCGTCCGAACGCAGGATAGGCAATACCGGCATCCATTCACCCACTTTCAGTTCGGTTTCGGACAGCCTGGCTTTCAGCGCCACGCCCAGGCGGCCGAAGTCATCGGCGGGGCGGCCATCGTCGTGCAGCGGCAACAGGTGGGTGTTGGTGGTGCCTTTGCCGCCGTCGAGCTTGACCGAGTACAGGCCCAGTACGTCCACGCCGAAACCGACGGTACCCTGGGTGAAACCGGAGCGGGCGTCGAGGATGAAGCTCTGCGTCCATTCCTCGGCCTTGGCCTGCGGGTGGGCCGGGTCGACGAAGTTGCGGTTGATATAGAAATTGCGCAGGTTGAGGGTGGCCTTGGCGTCCTCCATGAAGCCACGCTCGGCGGCGTACAGCGGAAAGGCGCAGGACATGGCCAACAGGCCGGGCAGCAGCTGGCGTGCGGGTTGCAAAGTGCTCATCTGTCGTGGATCTCTTGTTTTTATGGGCGAGCCGGTGTGCTGCAGGATGCGGCCTGCAGGTGCGGGTCTTCGGGATGAACCGGGGCAACGTTGCGTGGAAAGGATGGTGCGGGGTGGGGCGTGGGTGAGGCAATTCGCCGCAAACGGAAGCGGGCGATAATCGAACGGTATGTTCCGGTTGGTTAATTTATTTTCTGCGCCGCACCGGTATCAGCGGGTTTACCGCGAAGAGCCCAGAGCAGGCAACGGAAACAAGAAGCCCACCGCGAGGGTGGGCTTGCTGCTGTTGCTGTCTCAATCAGCCTTTCGGCGTTTCCACCGAGGCCTGCTGATTGGCCTGCCCGGTCTGCTCGTACCAGCCACCGCCAAGCGCCTTGTACAGATTGACCTCGCTGGTCAGCTGCGACAGGCGGTCGCCGATCAGGGCCTGCTGGGCGCTGAACAGGTTGCGCTGGGCATCGAGGAAGGTCAGGTTGCTGTCGATACCGATACGGTAGCGGCGTTCTGCCAAGCGGTAGTAGTCCTGGTTCGCTTGCACCAGGTCGCGTTGCGCCTGTAGCTGCTCCTCGAAGGTCTTGCGCGCCGCCAGGCCATCGGAGACTTCCTGGAAAGCCGTCTGAATGGTCTTTTCGTACTTGGCGACGTTGATGTCCTTCTGGATCTTCGAGTAGTCCAGGCTGGCCTTCAGGCTGCCGGCGTTGAAGATCGGCAGGTTGATCTGCGGCTGGAACAGCCAGGTGCCTTGGCCGCCCGAGAACAGGTGGCCCATGTCCGGGCTCAGGCTGCCGGCGTTGGCGGTCAGGCTGATGCTCGGGAAGAACGCCGCCCGGGCTGCACCGATGTTGGCATTGGCGGCCTTGAGCAGGTGCTCGGCTTCCTGGATGTCCGGACGACGCTGGAGGATGTCCGACGGCAGGCCGGCTGGTACTTCGGCCAGTTGGTCGGCATTGAGCTCCAGCGGCTTGGGCAGGTCGGCGGGAATGCCGGTACCCAGCAGCACGGTCAGGCTGTTGACGTCCTGGGCGACCAGGCGCTGGTACTGCGAGTATTTGACCCGGGCGCCTTCCACGGCGGTGCGCGCCTGGCTGACGTCGAGTGCCGAGGCTACACCGACTTCGTTGCTGCGACGGGTGAGGTTGTAGCTTTCCTCGTAGGTCTTCAGCGTTTCTTCGGTCAGCTTGAACAGCGCCTGGTCGGCCTGCCAGGTGTAATAGGCGTTGGCCACGCTGGCAACCAGGCTGATCTGCGTGGAGCGGCGTGCCTGCTCGCTGGACAGGTAGGTTTCCAGGGCCTGTTCGGTCAGGCTGCGTACGCGGCCGAACAGGTCCAGCTCGTAGGCACTGACCCCCAAGGTGGCGGAATACTGGCTGGTGATGCCGGCCTCGCCGGTTTGCGACATGTTCGCCGGTACCCGCTGGCGGCTGCCGCTGCCATTGGCCGAGACCGCCGGGAACAGGTCGGCCCGCTGGATACGGTATTGCGCGCGGTAGGCGTCGATGTTCAGCGCCGCTACGCGCAGGTCGCGGTTGTTCACCAGCGCGGTCTGGATCAGTTGCTGTAGCGCCGGGTCGTGGAAGAACTGGCGCCAGCCCTGCTCGGCGGCAGCAACGTCTGCCGACTGCGTTGGCGAGTATGCCGGGCCTTGCGGCCACTGCGCAGCCACCGGCGACTCCGGGGCCTGGTAGTCAGGAATCAGCGAGCAGCCGCCAAGAATGAAAGCGGTTACCGCCAGGGACAACAAAGACTTGGTCATTGCCCAGCCTCATAACGTGGAGTTTCAGGGGTGACGTCCTTTTCCGGCTGCTTGCTGCCGAACAGCGACGACACTGCGACGAAGAACAGCGGTACCCAGAAGATTGCCAGAATGGTCGCACTGATCATGCCGCCGATCACACCAGTACCGATGGCGTGCTGGCTGCCGGCGCCAGCGCCATTGGCGATGGTCAACGGTACCACGCCGAGGATGAATGCCAGCGAGGTCATGATGATCGGACGCAGACGCATGCGACACGCCTCGATCGCCGCGTCGTACAGGCTGCGACCTTGTTCGTGCAATTCCTTGGCGAATTCGACGATCAGAATGGCGTTTTTCGCCGCCAGGCCGATGGTGGTCAGCAGGCCGACCAGGAAGTACACGTCATTGGACAACCCGCGCAGGCTGGTGGCAATCAGTGCACCGATGATGCCCAGAGGCACGACCAGCACCACGGCGATCGGGATCGACCAGCTTTCATACAGGGCTGCCAGGCACAGGAACACGAACAGTACCGAGAGGGCGAACAGTGCCGGCATCTGCGAACCGGAGAGTTTTTCCTCGTAGGACATGCCGGTCCAGGAGTAGCCGATACCGCTAGGCAGCTCGCCGGCGATGCGCTCGACCTCGGCCATGGCTTCACCGGTACTGTAGCCCGGTGCCGGTGCACCGAGGATTTCCATGGCTTCGACACCGTTGTAACGCGACAGCTTGGGCGAGCCGTAGCTCCATTCACCCTTGGCGAAGGAGGAGAACGGCACCATTTCACCGGCGCCATTGCGCACGTACCACTTCTGCAGGTCTTCCGGGCTCATACGAGCGTTCGGTTGGCCCTGGATGTACACCTTCTTGACCCGGCCACGGTCGATGAAGTCGTTGACGTAGCTGGCACCCAGGGCAATCGACAGGGTGTTGTTGATGTCGGCGATGGTCACGCCCAGGGCGCTGGCACGTTCATCATCGATGGTCAGCTGGTATTGCGGCTCGTCGTTCAGGCCGTTCGGGCGTACGGCGCTGAGGACTTTGCTCTGCGCGGCCTTGGCCAGGAACTGGTTGCGTGCTTCCATCAGCTTGGCATGGCCGACACCGCCGCGGTCCTGCAGGAACACGTCGAAGCCGGTGGCGTTACCCAGTTCCAGCACCGCAGGCGGGGCGAAGGCGAACACCATCGCATCGCGGAAGGTGAAGAAGTGCTGCTGGGCGCGTTGGGCCAGGGCGAACACGCTGTTCTCCTTGGAACGTTCACCCCATGGCTTGAGCATGATGAATGCCATACCCGAGCTCTGGCCACGGCCGGCGAAGTTGAAACCGTTGACGGTGAACACCGAAGCAACGGTGTCGGCCTCTTCCGTCAGCAGGTACTCACGCATCTGATCGACCACCACCTGGGTGCGCTCGGCACTGGAGCCGGCCGGGGTCTGCACCTGGGCGAACAGTACGCCCTGGTCTTCTTCCGGCAGGAACGCGGTGGGGATGCGGGCGAACAGCCAGATCATGCCGACCACGATCAGCGCGTAGGCGAGCAGGAACGGCGCCTTGTTGCGCAGGATGGTGCCCACGCTGCGCTCATAGCCGTTAACACTGCGGTCGAAGTTGCGGTTGAACCAGCCGAAGAAACCGCGCTTGGCCACGTGGTGCTCGCCTTTTTTCAGCGGCTTGAGCATGGTGGCGCACAGGGCCGGGGTGAAGACCAGCGCGACCAGCACCGACAGACCCATGGCCGAGACGATGGTGATGGAGAACTGCCGGTAGATCACACCGGTGGAGCCGCCGAAGAATGCCATGGGCAGCAGCACTGCCGACAGCACCAGGGCGATACCCACCAGGGCACCCTGGATCTGCTCCATCGAGCGCTTGGTAGCTTCCTTTGGTGGCAAGCCTTCCTCGGACATCACCCGCTCGACGTTTTCCACCACGACGATGGCGTCGTCCACCAGCAAGCCGATGGCCAGGACCATGGCGAACATGGTCAGGGTGTTGATGCTGAAGCCCGCTGCGGCGAGGATGCCGAAGGTACCCAGCAACACCACCGGTACGGTCATGGTGGTGATGATGGTGGCGCGGAAGTTCTGCAGGAACAGGTACATCACCAGGAACACCAGGACCACGGCTTCGATCAGGGTGTGGATCACGCCGCTGATCGACTCGGTGACCACCGGGGTGGTGTCGTACGGGAATACCGCTTTCACCCCGGGCGGGAAGAACGGTTCCAGGTCGGCGATGGTCTGGCGCAGAGCCTTGGCGGTGTCCAGGGCGTTGGCGCCGGTTGCCAGTTTTACCGCAAGGCCGGAGGCCGGCTTGCCGTTGAACTGGGCGCTGACTGCGTAGTTTTCACCGCCCAGGCCAACCTGGGCGACATCACCCAGGCGCACCTGCGAGCCATCGCTGTTGACCTTGAGCAGGATCTTCTCGAACTGCTCGGCGGTCTGCAGGCGGGTCTTGCCGATGATGGTGGCGTTCAGCTGGGTACCCGGCATGGCAGGCAGGCCGCCGAGCTGGCCGGAGGACACCTGTACGTTTTGCGCGGCTACCGCGGTCTTGACGTCGACCGGGGTCAGCTGGAACTTGTTCAGCTTGGCCGGATCGAGCCAGATACGCATGGCGTACTGGGCACCGAACACCTGGAAGTCACCCACGCCTGCAGTACGCGAGATCGGGTCCTGCATGTTGGAGACGATGTAGTTGGCCAGGTCGTCCTTGGACATGCTGCCGTCTTCGGACACCAGGCCGATCACCAGCAGGAAGTTCTTCACTGCCTTGGTGACGCGGATACCTTGCTGTTGCACTTCCTGCGGCAGCAGCGGGGTGGCCAGGTTCAGCTTGTTCTGTACCTGCACCTGCGCGGTGTCGGGGTTGGTGCCCTGCTCGAAGGTGGCGGTAATGGTCATGCTGCCGTCGGAGTTGCTTTCCGACGACACATAACGCAGGTGGTCGATACCGTTGAGCTGCTGCTCGATCACCTGCACCACGGTGTCCTGCACGGTTTGCGCCGAGGCGCCCGGGTAGGTCACGGCGATGGCGATGGCCGGCGGCGCGATGCTGGGGTACTGGTTGATCGGCAGCTTCAGGATCGACAAGGCGCCGACCAGCATGATCACCAAGGCGATCACCCAGGCGAAGATCGGGCGATCGATAAAGAACTTCGACATGGTTTACTCCGCTTTGGCGTCTGCTTTCGCCGCGTTGGCCTGATCAGGGCCGGCGGGCTTCTTGACGTTGGTGGCTTCGCTGACCTTGACCTCGACGCCCGGGCGCACGTACTGCAGCCCTTCGGTGATCAGACGGTCACCCGGGTTCAGGCCTTCTTCGATCAGCCAGTCGCTGCCCAGGGTACGGCTGGCCTTGAGCTGGCGCAGCTCGACCTTGTTTTCCTGGTTGACCACCAGCGCGGTCGGCGCGCCTTTCAGATCGCGGGTCACGCCCTGTTGCGGCGCCAGGATGGCATTGGCGTTGACCCCGGCCTTGAGCCGTGCATGCACGAACATGCCCGGCAGCAGGGTGTGGTCAGGGTTGGGGAACAGCGCGCGCAGGGTGACCGAACCGGTGGTCTCGTCGACCGCGACTTCGGAGAATTCCAGGCGACCTTCCTGCTTGAACAGGCTGCCGTCTTCCAGCACCAGTTGCACCGAGGCGGCGTTGTCGCCGGCCTTCTGCAACTGGCCGCTTTCCAGGTCGCGGCGCAGCTTGAGCAGCTCGGCCGTGGACTGGGTGACGTCGACGTAGATCGGGTCGAGTTGCTGGATGGTCGCCATGGCGTTGGCCTGGCCATTGCTCACCAGCGCACCCTCGGTGAACGCCGAACGGCCGATACGGCCGCTGATCGGTGCCAGCACCTTGGTGTAGCGCAGGTCGATCTGTGCGCTCTTGAGCGAAGCCTCGGCCTGCAATCGTTTGGCATTGGCGTCGTCGTATTCCTGCTTGGACACCGCCTGTTCGTCGATCAGTTGCTTGTAGCGTTCGGCCAGCGAACGGGTGGCCTGCAGGTTGGCCTGGGCATTGGCCAGGTTGGCCTCATACACGGCAGGGTCGATCTGGTACAGCTGCTGGCCTTCCTTGACCTCGCTGCCTTCCTTGAACAGGCGCTTGAGGATGATGCCATTGACCTGCGGACGCACCTCGGCGACACGGTACGCACTGGTGCGCCCTGGCAGTTCCGAGGTCAGGGTGAAGGCTTGGGGCTGGATGGTCACGACGCCGACCAGAGGAGCCTGCGCCACGGGCGCTGCTTCTTCTTTCTTGCAGCCACTGAGCAGGGATGCCAGGGCGACGGCGGAAACCAGAGCGGTAACGGCTGGCTTGAATTGCATGAGGATCCTCGGGTCGCTGGAGCAGGGAGACGCTCAAGAGTAATGGAAGAATCTTGATCTGGAAAAATTGCTATCCGGTGGATAAATAGCTTGCTAAGGAATATACTTACATTCATGGTTGTTTGTAAATACCGCTGGGTTGTACTCGGGTACTGCCACAGCCCCTGATTAGCTCATCCGCGATGCACCCAGCAGAGGTGCTGCGGAGCATTTCCCGTACGCGCCACGCGTTCGGGCCAGACGAGGTTGGTACTGCCATGGTCCGTCGAACCAAAGAGGAAGCCCAGGAAACCCGCGCCCAGATCATCGAGGCGGCAGAAAGGGCCTTCTACAAGCGCGGGGTTGCGCGAACCACCCTGGCCGACATCGCCGAGCAGGCGGGTGTGACGCGCGGGGCCATCTACTGGCACTTCAACAACAAGGCCGAGCTGGTGCAGGCGCTGCTTGACAGCGTGCACGAAACCCATGATCACCTGGCGCGGGCCAGCGAAAGCGAGGACGAGGTCGACCCGCTTGGCTGCATGCGCAAGCTGTTGCTGCAAGTATTCAACGAGCTGGTGCTCGACGCCCGAACCCGGCGTATCAATGAAATCCTGCATCACAAGTGCGAGTTCACCGATGACATGTGTGAAATTCGCCAGCAGCGCCAGAACGCGGTGCTGGATTGCCACAAGGGCATCACCCTGGCGTTGGCCAACGCCGCGCGCCGGGGCCAGTTGCCAGGCGAGCTGGATGTCGAGCGCGCGGCGGTGGCCATGTTTGCTTATGTCGATGGCCTGATCGGGCGCTGGCTGTTGCTGCCTGACAGTGTCGACCTGGCGCAAGATGTCGAAAAGTGGGTTGACACCGGGCTGGATATGCTGCGCTTGAGCCCGGCTTTGCGCAAATGACACTTTGTTAAGGATTGTGAGGGAGTGTTTCCTCTTTGTATTAAGAGAGGATTAATGCTGCGCAATTTTCAGTGGGCTCGTAATTGCCGGTCTGGCAATGCCGCGGCGGCAAACAGTCCCAGCACAGCCACCCCTGCGCTCACCATCAACAGCTGCCGGAACGTTTCCAGCAAGCGCCCCTGCGTCACCAGATCCACCTCACCGGCCTTCAGGCTGCCCAGCAAGGGGTTGCCCAGCGAGGCGAACCCGCCTTGTTGCAGCAGCGCCAGCAGCAGGCTGGACATGCACGCCACGCCCAGGGCTCCGCCCAACGAGCGAAACAGGTTGGTGGTGCTGGTAGCGACACCGATGTCCTTGCTGTCCACCGCGCTTTGCGTGCCCACCAGCGAGGTCGGAAACTGCAGCCCGCAGGCAATGCCGGCCAGCAGCATGAACAGCGCGCTCAGCCAGCCCGACTGTGGCGGGGTCAGCGCCATGGCGAAAATGGCCACTGGCATCAGTAGCGCACCGGCCAGGATCTGTGGCTTGTAGCGCCCGGTCCGGTTGGTCAGGCGGCCGCCGGTAAAGGCTCCCATGGGCAAGCCCATCACCAGCGGTAGCAGATGCAGGGCGGCGCTGTCGGCAGCGGCACCTGTGATGCCCTGAAAGCGCAACGGCATGAGCATGGTCAGGGAAATCGACTGGAAGCTGGCGAAGAAGATCACGCCCCAGCAAAGCACCGCGACGCGGTTGCCGAACAGGCTGAGCGGCAGCAGCGGCTCGGGGCTGCGGCGTTCATGGGCAATGAACAGCAACAGGCCCAGCGCAGCGCAGGCGAACAGGGCCAGCACGGCGGTGTCGAGCCAGGCGCGACCCTGGCCGACCAGGGTGATGCCTAGCAAAAGGCTGCCCAGGCCGAGAACCAGCATCACGGCACCGAGGTAATCCACTTGCGCCTTGCGGCGCTGCGTCGGCATGCCGACGAGGGCGCGGCGGATCGTCCACAGCGCGACCAGCCCCAGTGGCAGGTTGATCCAGAACACCCAGCGCCACGACAGGTATGTGGTCAGCCAGCCGCCCAGCACCGGCCCGGCGACGCTCGCCAGTGCGTACATGCTGCTGAAATAACCTTGGTAGCGACCACGCTCGCGCGGAGGTACGAAGTCGCCGATGATCGCCTGGCTCACCGAGACCATGCCGCCCGCGCCGATGCCTTGCAGCACTCGGGCCAGTACCAGTTGCGGCATGTCCTTGGCCAGGGCGCAGGCGACCGAGGCCAGGGTGAACAGGCTGATGCCGGTGAGGATCATTCGCCGCCGTCCGTACAGGTCGCCCAGCTTGCCGTAGATCGGCACCGCCACAGTCATCGCCACCATATAGCCGGAGATGACCCATGCCAGCAGGCCGACGTCGTTGAATTGTGCCGAGATCGCCGGCAGCGAGACAGCGACAATCGTCTGGTCCAGCGCACCAAGGAAGATCGCCAGCATCAGGGCGGTGAGCACATTGCGCAACGTAGTGGGGGGCAGGGCGGCGGTCACGGGAATACCTATGTGTCTGTTACAGCCCCTGCGTGGGTTCCACCGCAAAGGCCAGCGGATTGTAACCTGAGTTAGGTAGCTTCCTATGTACTATCTGCATCCCCTATGCAAGATCGGCATTGGCGCATTCATCCAGTGCTGCATGGCTGCGTGATATCGTTGGTATGCCACAGAGGCTGAAAACCGCGGCTTGCACCAGCTTGGTGCAACATTTTGCCGCAGCTGTTTTGCGCCTTTGTCTCCCACACCTTTTATTCCTCTGCCTGCATGTCGAGCATGACCGCCCAGATGGCGACGGTTGGAACAGGTCAGGTAGACCCGATTACAGGGGTCGGTAGTTACCGTTCGAATTTCAACTAATTTTGCGGAGTGATCATGCCCAAGGCTTCCCATCAAGATCTGCGTTTTGCCTTCCGCGAGCTGCTCGCTTCAGGTGCCTGTTACCACACCGCATCGGTGTTCGACCCGATGTCGGCACGCATTGCCGCAGACCTGGGTTTCGAGGTCGGCATCCTCGGCGGTTCCGTCGCTTCCCTGCAGGTGCTGGCCGCACCGGACTTCGCCCTGATCACCCTCAGCGAGTTCGTCGAGCAGGCCACCCGTATCGGCCGCGTGGCGCAACTGCCGGTGCTGGCTGACGCGGACCACGGCTATGGCAACGCGCTGAATGTCATGCGCACGGTCATCGAGCTGGAGCGTGCCGGCGTGGCCGCGTTGACCATCGAGGACACCCTGCTGCCAGCGCAATTCGGGCGCAAGTCCACCGACCTGATATCGGTCGAGGAGGGCGTCGGCAAGATCCGCGCGGCACTGGAGGCACGGGTCGATTCCTCGTTGTCGATAATCGCCCGGACCAATGCCGGCGTGCTTTCCACCGAAGAGATCATCGTGCGTACCCAGAGCTACCAGAAGGCCGGTGCCGACGGAATCTGCATGGTCGGGGTGAAGGACTTCGAGCAGCTCGAGCAGATTGCCGAGCACCTGACGGTACCGTTGATGCTGGTCACCTATGGCAACCCGAACCTGCGCGATGACGAACGCCTGGCGCGCCTCGGGGTACGCATCGTGGTCGATGGCCACGCCGCCTACTTCGCCGCGATCAAGGCCACCTACGACTGCCTGCGCCTGCAGCGCGGCCAGCAGAACAAGTCGGAAAACCTCAGCGCCACCGAGCTGTCGCACACCTACACCCAGCCTGAGGACTACATCCGCTGGGCCAAGGAGTACATGAGCGTCGAGGAGTGACAGCGCTCCTGCAACGGCGTCACAGGTCCCTGTCCCATTCCGGTTCGTCGCTGAAGCGCTGCACCAGGAAGTCCAGCATGCTGCGCAAGGTCGCCGGCATGTGCTTGCGCGAGGTATACACCGCATTCAGGTTCAGCTCGCGCGGCTTTGCCTCGGGCAGCAGGCGCACCAGCTCGCCACGGCGCAGGGCCTCGGCCGCCTGGTAGGTCGGCAGCATGGCGATGCCGGCGCCAGCCAGCGCGGCCTTCTGCAGGGTCATTGCCTCGTTGGCGCTGATATTCCCCGCCACGGGCACGGCGACCTGCTGCCCAGCCACCTCGAAATGCCACAAGCTGTGGCCGAAATAGGCATGAGTGAGGCAATTATGCCGGCTCAGGTCGTCGACCCGTTTTGGCGTGCCGTGTTCGCGCAGGTAGGCCGGCGCCGCGCAGACTGCCGAGCGGCACACGCTCAGGCGCCGGGCGATCAGGTTGGGGTCCAGGTCGTTGCTGGTGCGGATCGCCAGGTCGATGCGTTCGTCCACCAGGTTGACCGTACGATCGAGCATTTGCAGCTCCACCTTCACTCCCGGGTAGCGCCGAACGTAGGCAGCGATCGCATCCACCAGCTGGGCCTGGCCGAATGAGGTGCTTACGCTGATGCGCAGCGCGCCTTTGGGGGCGTCATTCGGTTGCTGCACCGCGGCTTGCAGGTCGTCAGCCAGTTCCAGCAGTTGCCGGCAACGGGGCAGGGTTTCCTGGCCGGCGGCAGTGAGACTGAGCCTGCGCGTGGTGCGCTGCATCAACCGCGCGCCAACCCAGTCCTCCAACTCTGCCAGGTAGCGCGACACCACTGGCCGGGAAAGCTGCAGATGATCCGCCGCTGCTGACTGACTGCCGAGGTCGACGACGGTGACGAAAACACGCATGGCGTTTAGGCGGTCCATGATCTGCCCGATTTCAGAAACAAACTATGTGCAAGGGTCGCATTTTTTGGCATGGATCGGGCAATTAAGCTGTTGGGCATTGTTCATCTGACGAGCGTTTCCAATGCCTCTTGTTACCACCTTGCGTGGGCTGCTACTGGCCTGCGTTACCCTGGCCGGCCCGGCGCTGGCTGCCCAGCCGTTGCAGCTGGAGGTCTACAACCCCGGCCATGCAGCGATTTTCCCGGTCAGCTCGGTGATCATCAGCGGCGAACACGACGCCGTGCTGGTCGATGCCCAGTTCGGCAAGACCCAGGCCGAGCAGCTGGTGCAGCGATTGCGGGCTGGCGGCAAGCACCTGACCAGCATCTATATCAGCCATGGTGACCCGGACTACTACTTTGGCCTGGATACCCTGACCCGGGCCTTCCCCGACGCCAAGGTACTGGCCTCGGCCGCCACGGTTGCCCATATCCGCCAGACCATGGCGGCCAAGCTGGCCTACTGGGGGCCGCAGATGGGCGCGGACAAGCCGGTGCGGCTGGTGCTGCCGCAGGTGCTCGACGGCGACCGGCTGATGCTGGAGGGGCAGGCCCTCGAGGTGGTTGGCCTGGACAGCCCGCAGCCCGATCGCAGTTTCGTATGGATCCCGTCGATCAAGGCGGTGGTCGGTGGCGTGGTGGTGTCCGAGCACATCCATGTGTGGATGGCCGATACCGCATCGGCCAAGTCGCACGCTGACTGGCTCGCCACCCTGGCGCATATAGAAGCGCTGGCGCCGCGCACGGTCATCCCCGGGCACTACCTGGGGGACAGCAGTCGGTCGCTGCAGGCCGTGCGTTTCACGGCGAACTACATTCGTGATTTCGATGCCGAGACCGCCAAGGCGAAAGATGCCGGTACGTTGATCGAGGCGATGAAGCGACGTTACCCAGGCCTGGCCGATGAGAGCTCGCTGGAGTTGGGGGCCAAGGTCGCCAAGGGTGAGATGAAGTGGTAATTCCGTACTGGATGGAGAGTATCCCATGAAGATTGCGATAATTGGTGCCACTGGCCGTGCTGGCAGCCAGTTGCTGGAAGAAGCCCTGCGCCGTGGCCACAGTGTGCTGGCCATCGCCCGTGACCCTTCGTGCTTGCAGGGGCGTGAAGGGTTGACCGTCAAGGCGCTTGACGTCAGGGACAGCGCGGCCCTGCAAACGGCGCTAGGCGGTGTCGATGCGGTATTGAGCGCGGCCCACTTTGCGACCATCGAGCCGCACGCCATCATCGAACCAGTCAAGCGGGCCGGGGGCGGGCGCCTGCTGGTGGTGGGCGGGGCCGGCAGCCTGCTGCTGCCTTCGGGGCAACGGGTGATCGACAGCCCGGACTTCCCGGAGGCGTACAAGGCCGAGGCCACGGCCGGGGTGCATTTCCTGCAAACGCTACAACAGGAGCAGAACCTGGACTGGACTTTCCTCTCGCCATCGGCCGAATTCGTCGAAGGTGAGCGCAGCGGGCATTACACGCTGGGCAAGGACCAGTTGCTGATCGGCGCGGACGGCAGGAGCTGGATCAGTTTTGCCGATTACGCGATTGCCATGCTCGACGAGCTGGAAAAGCCGCAGCATTCGCGGCAACGCTTCACAGTCGGCTATTGAGCGGCCCCCCGTTTGCGGTTGAACCCGCTCCAACAGGGGCATCGCAGCTCTTGAAGCCTGCGCAACCCTTGTGGAAACGGGTTTATCCGCGAAAGGGGCATCACAGACCGGCCTGGCCCTCCAGCCAGTTCAGCAACTGCACCAGCCCCGGTGGCAAACCCTTGGCCTGGCTCACCAGGTAATACCCCTTGCCGGTCATCACCTTCAGCGCAAACGGCATGCACAATCGCCCCCCGCGCAAATCGTCACCGATCAGCGACCAGTCGCCGATGGCCACCCCTGTGCCCTGCGAAGCCATGGCCATTGCCATGTCCAGCGTTTCGAAATGCTGTTTCGGCCCGTGGCTGGCCAGCACCACTCCGGCCGCCTGCAACCACAGGCGCCAGTCATGTTCATCCCGCGACGGGTGCAGCAACATGTGCCGGGCCAGGTCCTCAACCTGCTGCAGCGGCAGCGGCCCCTCGCGCAATGAAGGCGCACACACCGGGGTCAGCTGCTCGTCGAACAGCTTGCGCACGCGCAACCCATGGTTCGGCGCTTCACCATAGACCACCGCCGCGTCGAAGCCCTCGCGACGGAAGTCCACACCATGCTGTACCGTGGTGGTCAGTTCCACCGGCACATCAGGACGCAGCGCCTGCCATTCCATCAGGCGCGGAAGCAGCCAGCGCATCACGCAGGTCGGCGCCTTGAGTTGCAAGGTGGCGCTACGCTCACCCACTTCACGCACCCCTTGCTCGACCAGCGCAAAGACCTGCTGCACCCGTGGCAGCCAGTCCTGGCCTTCACGCGTCAGGCTCAGCCCGCGAGCCTGACGCTGGAACAAGGCATAACCCAGGTGCTCCTCAAGGGCTGCGATCTGCCGGCTGACGGCGCCTTGGGTAATGTGCAACTGCTGCCCGGCACGGGTGAAATTGCAGTGCTGGGCGGTGACCAGGAAGGTGTGCAGGGCCGGCAGCGGCGGAAGGCGTTTCATTGTGTTTAGCCATGATCTCAGGACATGGCTAGTATGCGTTCTTTTGCATTGTCGTAGTAGTCGTGGCTTGGGTTCAATAAGGCCATAACCCAACGAGATTCACGGTGAAACCCGATGGCAACTTGCGGCGAAGTATTGGTCAAACTCCTTGAAGGCTATGGCGTGGACCATGTCTTCGGTATTCCTGGCGTACATACCGTGGAGCTCTACCGCGGCTTGGCGGGATCGTCCATCCGCCATATCACCCCGCGCCATGAACAGGGTGCCGGGTTCATGGCTGACGGCTATGCGCGGACGCGTGGCAAGCCCGGGGTGTGTTTCATCATCACCGGTCCCGGCATGACCAACATCACCACCGCCATGGGCCAGGCCTATGCCGACTCGATCCCGATGCTGGTCATCTCCAGCGTGCAGTGCCGCAATCAACTCGGCGGAGGCCGCGGCAAGCTGCACGAGTTGCCTGACCAGGCGGCGCTGGTGTCGGGTGTGGCGGCGTTCTCCCACACCCTGATGAGTGCCGATGACCTGCCCCAGGTGTTGGCGCGGGCGTACGCCGTGTTCGAGGGCGCGCGGCCACGCCCGGTGCATATCGAGATCCCGCTCGATGTGCTGGTCGAACCGGCTGATCACCTGCTGCCTGGGCGCCCGGTGCGTGCTAGCCGGGCAGGGGCGGCGCCGCAGGCGGTGGCGCTGATGGCCGAACGCCTGGCCAGCGCACGGCGGCCGCTGATCCTGGCCGGGGGCGGGGCGCTGGCAGCGGGGACTGCGCTGGCACGCCTGGCCGAACACTTGCAGGCCCCGGTGGCGCTGACCATCAATGCCAAGGGCTTGCTGCCGTCCTGCCATCCGCTGCAGATCGGTTCGACCCAGTCACTGCCGGCCACACGTGCCCTGGTGGCCGAAGCTGATGTAGTGCTCGCAATCGGCACCGAGCTGGGCGAAACCGATTATGACGTGACCTTCAAAGGCGGGTTCGCGATCCCGGGCGCTCTGTTGCGCATCGACATCGACCCGGACCAGACCGTGCGCAACTATCTACCCGAGCTGGCGCTGGTGGCAGATGCCGAACTGGCAGCCGAGGCGTTGCTCGTTGCCGTGCAGGCGCAGCCGCAGCCTGTGCGTGAAGGCAGCTGGGGGGCTGCCCGCGTGGCCAAACTGCGCCAGGCACTGACGGCCGGTTGGGACCAGCCAACCTTGAGCCAGACGCGCCTGTTGCTGGCCATTCTCGAATGTTTGCCGAATGCCGTTCTGGTGGGTGATTCGACCCAGCCGGTGTACACCGGCAACCTGACCCTGGACATGGACCAGCCACGCCGCTGGTTCAATGCCTCGACCGGCTACGGCACCCTGGGTTACGCCTTGCCGGCAGCCATGGGCGCCTGGCTGGGTAGCGCGGAGCAGGCGGGCGAGCGGGCACCAGCGGTGTGCCTGATCGGTGATGGCGGTTTGCAGTTCACCTTGCCGGAGCTTGCCAGTGCGGTGGAAGCACAGGTGCCGTTGGTCGTGCTGCTGTGGAATAACCAGGGGTACGAGGAGATCAGGAAGTACATGGTCAACCGCGCCATCGAGCCGGTTGGGGTGGATATCCACACCCCGGATTTCCTTGGCGTGGCGCGGGCACTTGGGGCCGCGGCGGAACATGTGGCAGATATCACACAGTTGCAATCGGCGCTGATGCAGGCGGTGGCGCGCAAGGGCCCAACCCTGATCCAGGTTGACCAGAATCAGTGGCAGGCAGCCGTGGCGGAGTGAAGCAGGGCTATTGCCTGTCCCGGTCTCTTCGCGGTTGAACCCATTCCCCCAGGTTTTACCCTATTGCTGAAGGCAGCGCGGCACCTGTGGGAGTGGCAAGCACACGAAGAAGCCGGCGCAGACAAAAGCGAACTCAGCCGGCAGTGGCCCGCAACCGCGCCACATCCCGGATCGGCGGCGCGCCATACAGCCGGCTGTATTCCCGGCTGAACTGCGACGGGCTTTCATAGCCCACCCTATAGGCCGCCACCGCCGCTTCGAGCCCGTCGTTCAACATCAACCGTCGGGCTTCCTGCAAGCGCAGTTGCTTCTGGTACTGCAAGGGGCTCATCGAGGTTACTGCCTTGAACCGGTGGTGCAAGGTCGAGGTACTGAGGTTCACTACCCGCGCCAGATCCTCGATGCGCAGGGGTAACTGGTAGTTCTGGTTGAGCCAGGTAATGGCCTGGCACACCCGGTGGGTCTGGCTGTTGGCCAGGGCGATTTCATACAACCGGTAGCCCTGCGGGCCACGCAACAGGCGGTAGAGAATTTCCCGGCGGAACAGCGGCGCCAGCATCGCGATGTCGCGTGGTGTATCCAGCAGCCGGATCAGCCGCAACAGGGCGTCGAGCAACGCGGCGTCGGTTCGTTCCACATACAGGCCACGGCCCGAGGGCCGGTTGGGCACCAGCATCGGCCCGCTTTCGGCGATCAACTGGCTGATCTCGGCCGGGTCCAGGTCCAGGCGCAGCCCCAGGCTGGGGTGCTCGGGGCTGGCGTCGAGGCGCACGCCGCTCAGCGGCAAGGTCACCGACACCACCATGTAGTGCAGCGGGTCGTAGGCGTACTGTTCGTCTCCGAGGAACAGGCTCTTGCTGCCTTGGGCAAGGATACACAGGGCGGGTTGTGCCAGGGTCGGCACCGAGCGGACATTCTCGGTGTAGCGCACCAGGTACAGGTCATCGATGGCCGAGGGCGGGCCGTAGGGCTCACCGGCGTGGCGTTGGATCAGCTCGGCCAGTTCCTGGCGTTGCAGTTCCAGGGTGGGGTCGATGGACGTGGCAATGGTCATGATGGCTTTCCTCTGCTGACCGACGCAGCATAGGTTTGGGCAATGGCGGACGCTAGTCGAAAGCTGTCTGCCGATTGCCTGATCCTGCCGCGCTGCAGGATCAGGCAATCGGCAGGCAGTAATGGCCTAACGCGTCGCGCGGCACAGGCCCTAACCTTGGCAGCCTGGTTTTCCGTCCGCTTGCTCCAAGGAGATTGTGCAATGACCCCGACACGACCGGTCACCCACCTTGCTTTCATCCGTGCCAGCAGCGGGCGCTCGGCAGAGCTGGGCGCGCGCCTGCGTGACTTGCTCGAACCCTCGTTGCGGGCACCGGGTTGCCTGAGTTTCACCGTGCAGCGGTCGCAGGCCGATGCCGACCTGTGGCTGCTCAGCGGTAGTTGGCAGAACCAACAGGCGATGAGCGGGTACTTTGCTTCGCCGACGCTGGAAGTGTTTGGTGAGCTGGTGCAGGCTCAGGTAGTCAGCAGCCTGGACCTGCATACCTTTGATTGAGGTGTCGCCTGTGCCCGCGATAGGGCCGGTACAGAGGAATAAGGTAAAATACCGGCCCTCGATCAACCAGGCGGATAGCAACATGGCACGTAGGGAGTTCCCGCATTTCGAAGCGGTTTCGGCGATGGTCCCGGTGGAAGGCGGTTACCACGCCGCGATTGCGGTCAAGGCCCTGCGCATGGGCGGCGCGCCGCGTTTTCACAAGGTCCTCGACGGCCAGGTATTCAAGGGCGCCGTGGCCGCCGACGAAGCGGCCAGCGCCGAGCTGCAACGCCTGCAGGGCGTCAGCGACGAAGGTGAACTGATCTGGTGATCAGGCCGGTGGCCGGGCCATCTTGAACAGGTTGCCCAGCTCGAAATAGTCCGCCGGGCCACCGCCACGCAGGATCGGTTCGGCGGCAGCGGTATCGTAGATGCCGTTGTTCAACAGGTGCTCGGCAATGTGCACCGCCACCACTTCACCGAGGATCAGCCAGCTGGGCACCAGTTCCTGGTCGGCCCGCTTGAGCTGGACGATCTGGCTGACCTTGCACTCGAAGGCCACCGGCGTTTCGCCGACACGCGGCACGCTGACGATGCGCGACGGCGTGGCGGTGAGGCCACTCAATTCGAATTCGTTGATTTCGGCGGCCACCGGCGCACAGCTCTGGTTCATCTGTGCGGCCAACGGACGGGTGGCCAGGTTCCAGACGAATTCGCCGGTCTGCTCGATGTTGTTCAGGCTGTCTTTGCGCCCCACGCTGCAGAAGCCGATGATCGGTGGAATGTAATTGAAAGCGTTGAAAAAGCTGTAGGGTGCCAGGTTCAGGCGGCCTTCGCGGTCCTGTGAGGAAATCCAGCCGATAGGGCGCGGGCCGACGATGGCGTTGAACGGGTCGTGGGGCAGGCCGTGGCCTTTGGCGGGTTCGTAGTAGTACATCTGTGCTGGGCTTGCTGGCCCTACCTCCTGGTGGAAAAGACGCCTAGTGTGCCAAGCCTGCGCTCGCCTGCAAATGATCAAGCCCGGCCGAAGCCGGGCTGGTAGCGCGTATCAGGGGATCAGCTGATGCGGTGGGCGTTGGTGCGGTCGAAACCATCTTCGGCGAAGCGCTGGCCACCAGTGCGGTCGAAACCATCT
>NZ_DGIR01000034.1:41134-179360 GCF_002386445.1 Pseudomonas sp. UBA4617 | reverse complement strand
CGCAAGGCCGCTCCTACAAGGAACGGTGTCTACTCTACTTTAGCTTTTTGCACGTCCGGCGATGCGCTCCAGATGCGATAGCGCACTTCGACATCCTTGGGCACATACACCACTACTGGCAGCTTGCTGTTGTAGCGCAGCAGGAAGCCTTCGCCGACCACAGGCACGAAGGCCTCGGTGTTCTTGCCGTCGGGGCAGGCCATCAGTGTGCTGGCCGGGCCACTGACCTTGTCCAGGCGGTAGTAGCTGTAGCCCCAGCCTTCCAGGGTGCGTTCCTCCAGGCTGCCGCCCAGGCGTTGACGGTTGCAGTCCACCTGCAAGGTCTTGCCAGCAAGTATTTCCAGTTTGTAGGCCGATTCATCGGCCTGCGCGGGCAGGTGAATGACCTGCCGGGTGAAGCCTTTTTCCGCCTCGGGGTAGGGCGCGACATCCTTCAGGCTGGCAGCTGACGCGTGCGCGGCAGCCACCAAGGTCAGGGCCAGGGTCGCGGTCATCGGGGTTGGGCGCATAGGGCCTCCTTGCAGATAAACGAATGCAAGGCCAGCGCCAGATCCAGGCCGTCCCTCACTGGGCCAGCCAGCCACCGTCGACGTTCCAGGCGGCACCGCGAACCTGGCTTGCGGCCTCGCTGCACAGGAATAGTACCAGCTCGCCCAGCTGCTCGGGGCTGACGAAAGCCAATGAGGGCTGCTTTTCAGCCAGCAGATCGTGTTGCGCTTGTAGCGGATCGCCACCGTTGGCCGCACGATCGTCGATCTGCTTCTGCACCAGCGGGGTCAGCACCCAACCTGGGCAGATGGCATTGCAGGTCACGTTGCTGGTGGCAGTTTCCAGGCCCACCACCTTGGTCAGGCCCACCACCCCGTGCTTGGCCGCCACATAGGCGGCCTTGCCGGTCGAACCGACCAGGCCATGCACCGAAGCAACATTGATGATGCGCCCCCAGTTGCGCGTGCGCATGCCAGGCAAGGCCAGACGGGTGCCGTGAAACACGGCCGACAGGTTGAGCGCGATGATCTTGTCCCAGCTTTCCGGCGGAAACTGCTCCACCGGCGCCACATGCTGGATGCCGGCGTTGTTGACCAGAATGTCGACGCCGCCGAAGGTCTGTTCGGCCAGGGTGAACAGGGCCTCGATCTGGGCCACGTCCGAAAGGTCGGCCGGGTGATGCACCACCTTCACCCCGTGGCGGGCGATCTCGGCTATTGCCGCTGCCGGGTCGCCAAAGCCATTGAGCACGATGTTGGCGCCCGCGCGGGCCAGCACCTGGGCAATGCCCAGGCCGATGCCGCTGGTTGAACCGGTGACGAGTGCAGTCTTGCCGATGAGGGTCATGCAATGCTCCTTAGACGATGCCGGTGGCGTAGAACGTGGTGATGACCACGAACACCGCCAGGGTCTTGATCAGGGTAATACCGAAAATGTCCTTGTAGGCCTCGCGGTGGGTCAGCCCGGTCACCGCCAGCAAGGTGATGACGGCGCCATTGTGCGGCAGGGTGTCCATGCCGCCGCTGGCCATGGCCGCTACCCGGTGCAGCACTTCCAGCGGTATGTTGGCGGCATTGGCCGCGGCGATGAAACTGTCGCCCATGGCCGCCAGGGCGATGCTCATGCCGCCTGAGGCAGAACCGGTGATACCGGCCAGCAAGGTCACGGTGATGGCCTCGTTGACCAGTGGGTTGGGGATGCCGCGCAGGGCGTCGGCCAGTACCAGGAAGCCCGGCAGCGAGGCGATCACCGCACCAAAACCGTATTCCGAGGCGGTGTTCATCGCCGCCAGCAAGGCGCCGGCCACGGCACTTTTGCTGCCCTCGGCCAGGCGCGCACGAATGGCGCCGAAGGCACATACCAGGACCATCAGGATGCCCACCAGCAAGGCCGCCTGCACCGCCCAGATGGCCGTGAGCTTGGCCACGTCGCTTTGCACCGGCGCGCTCATGCCGGGCAGTTGCAGGCTGTGGCTGGGGCCGTACCATTGCGGGATCCAGTGGGTGAAGAGCAGGTTCATCACGCCCACCAGCAGCAGCGGCGACAAGGCCAGCCAGGGGTTGGGCAAGGCCAGGTCGGCGGCGGTTTCCGGTTCGTTGCGCAAGTTGCTGCCGTAGCCTTCGCCGGCACGTTGCGCCTTGTTGCGCTGGCGCTGCAGGTAGGCCATGCCGGCACAGAACACGAACAGCGTGCCGATCAGGCCCAGCCAGGGCGCAGCCCAGGCGGTGGTGTTGAAGAAGGTGCTGGGGATGATGTTCTGGATCTGCGGGGTGCCGGGCAGGGCGTCCATGGTGAACGAGAACGCGCCCAGGGCGATAGTGGCCGGAATCAGCCGTTTGGGGATGTTGCTCTGGCGGAACATTTCGGCCGCGAACGGGTACACCGCGAACACCACCACGAACAGCGAAACACCGCCGTAGGTGAGCAGGGCGCAGACCAGCACGATCACCAGCATGGCCTGGCGCGTGCCCAGCACGCGGATGGCCGCGGCGACGATCGAGCGGGAGAAGCCTGACAGCTCGATCAGCTTGCCGAACACCGCCCCCAGCAGGAACACCGGGAAATAAAGTTTGATGAAGCCGACCATCTTCTCCATGAACACCCCGGTGAATGCGGGAGCCACGGCGGCCGGGTCGGTGAGCAGCACGGCGCCGAGGGCGGCGATCGGGGCGAAAAGGATTACGCTGTAGCCACGGTAGGCGGCGAGCATCAGCAGGGCCAAGGCGGCGAGGGCGATGAGCACGGTCATCGGGGTAGGTCTCCTGGGTGAGTCTTGTTTTTATCGGTGCCCAGGCCTTTGCGGGAATCGTGCCAATTTGTAAGTGATTGATTTATATGATTATTTTGTTTCTGTGTGGATTTCAGTCTCTAGTTTGAGATGTTCGCGCCGTTTTGCCGCCCGTCGCGACGCAAGGCCGCCCCTACACGGACGTCGCGATCACCGGTTGGAGCAGCCTCGTGTCGCGAACGAGGGCAGCGCCATTACAGCCGTCTCCAAATAGAAAATAAAAGTCTCGAATCAGAGACCAAGCGCCACCATCTTCTTGTACAAGGTCGACCGTCCCAACCCCAACGCCGCTGCAGTCTCAGGCACGTTTCCTTGATGCTCGGCCAATGTCCTGGCAATCAACTCGCGCTCGAACTGCGCGCAGGCCTCGCGGTAGCTCTGGCGTATGGGCGCCTGCGCCACCGGGCTCAACGGCCCCAACGCCGTATGCAGGTCGCCAGCCCCGAGCCGCGGCTGGTCCGCCAGCAAGGTGGCGCGCTCCAACACATTGCGCAATTCGCGGATGTTCCCCGGCCACGCATGCCGCGCCAGCAGCTGCTGCGCTTCCGGCTCCAGCTCATACTGGCTGCCCAGCTCGCTGAGGATGGCTTCGCACAGGGCCGGCAGGTCTTCTAACCGTTGGCGCAGCGGTGGCACCTCGATCGGTAGTACGTTGAGCCGGTAATACAGGTCGGCGCGGAACGCGCCGCGGGCGATGGCTGCCTGCAGGTCGATCGAGGTGGCGGCAATGATGCGCACGTCGCTGCGCAGCATCTGGTTCGAGCCTACCGGTTCGTACTCCTTCTCCTGCAGCACGCGCAACAGCTTGCTCTGCAGCGCCAACGGCATGTCGCCGATCTCGTCCAGAAACAGCGTGCCGCCTTCGGCCAGTTGCAGTTTGCCGCTGCGGCCCTTGCGGTCGGCGCCGGTGAAGGCGCCGGGGGCAGTGCCGAAGAACTCGGCCTCCAGCAGCGTCTCAGGGATCGCGGCGCTGTTGATGCTGACGAAGGCCTTGTGCGCGCGCGCCGACGCTGCGTGTATGGCATGGGCGAGCAGTTCCTTGCCGGTACCGGTTTCGCCCAGCAGCAACACCGGCGAATCACTGCTTGCGCCACGCCGGGCGCGGCGCTTGGCCTCCAGGCTGGCGGCGCTGCTGCCGACGAACTGGGCGAAGCTGTATTTGGCCTGGCGGGCGCGCAGCTGCGAGCGGGTCGAGGCCAGCTCCTGCTGCATGCTGGAATAGCGCTTGAGCAGCGGCGACAAGCTGCGCAGCTGGTCGAACAGGGCAAAGCCGATGGCGCCGATCAAACCACCTTGGTCGTCGTGGATCGGCAGGCGCATGACCACCAGCGGCTCGTTCGGGGTGTCGAGCATGTCCAGCAGGATCGGCCGGCCATTGGTCACCACTTCACGCATCAGGCTACCGGGAATCACCGCCTCGCACGGCTGGCCGATGGCGCCGGCGGCATCGGCCAGGCCGAAACGCCGGGCATAGCGTTCGTTCATCCAGACAATGCGCGCCTGGCGGTCGACGATCACCGTGCCTTCGCTGGACTGCTCGATGATCTCGAACAGCGAGCGGATCGCCAGTTGCCGAACCTGGGGGTAGTCCTTGAGGCTGTCGCTGTCGTGCATGGGTCAAATTCCAAAACATGTATGAGCAGGCCTGGCCTACCCCCTGGGGTCGAACGCCTCGCGCAAGGCATCGCCGATAAACACCAGCAGCGAGAGGATCACCGCCAGTGCAAAGAACGCGGTAAAGCCCAGCCACGGCGCCTCCAGATGCTGTTTGCCCTGGGTCACCAGCTCACCCAGCGAAGCGCTCCCGGCCGGCATGCCGAAACCAAGAAAGTCCAGTGCAGTGAGGGTCGTGATTGCCCCGGTCATCATGAACGGTATGTAAGTGAGCGTGGCGTTCATCGCGTTTGGCAGGATGTGCCGCAGCATCACCTGGCTGTCCGCCAAGCCCAGCGCCCGGGCCGCCTTCACGTACTCCAGGTTGCGCCCTCGGAGGAATTCGGCGCGCACCACATCGACCAGGGTGAGCCAGGAAAACAGCGCCATGATCCCCAGCAACCACCAGAAGTCCGGTTCGACAAAGCCGCTGAGGATGATCAGCAGGTACAGCACCGGCAGCCCTGACCAAACCTCCAGCAGGCGCTGGCCGAGCAAGTCGACCCAGCCGCCGTGGTAGCCCTGCAGGGCGCCGGCCGCCACGCCGATGAGTACGCTGACCACGGTCAGGGCAAAGGCGAACAGCAACGATACCCGGGTGCCGTACAACACCCGAGCCAGCACGTCGCGGCCCTGGTCGTCGGTGCCCAGCCAGTTGCTGGCGCTGGGCGGGCTGGGCGTGGGCACCTGCAAGTCGTAATTGGGCGTATCGGCACTGAACGGGATCGGCGCGAACAGCATCCAGCCGCCCTGGTCGGCGATCAGCTGGCGCACATAGGCGCTGCGGTAGTCGGGCTGGAACGGCAACTGACCGCCGAACTGCTGCTCGGTGTAACGCTTGAGCGCCGGCACATACACCTCGCCCTTGTAGCCCAGCAGCAACGGCTTGTCGTTGGCCACCAGCTCGGCACACAGGCTCAACAGCAACAGGCAGGCGAACAGCCACAGCGACACCCAGCCAAGGCGGTTGCGGCGAAAGCGCTGCAGGCGACGGCGCGCGACCGGCGAAAGCATCAGTGCGCCCTCGTGTCGAAATCGATGCGCGGGTCGAGCAGGGTATACGACAGGTCGCCGACCAGGCGGATCAACAGGCCCGCCAGGGTAAAGATGAACAGTGTGCCGAACACCACCGGGTAGTCTCGCGACACTGCCGCTTCATAGCTCATGCGGCCCAGGCCATCGAGCGAGAAGATCACCTCGATCAGCAACGAGCCGGCGAAGAACACCGTGATCAGCGCCTGCGGCAACCCGGCAACCACCAGCAGCATGGCATTGCGCAATACGTGGCCATACAGTACCCGGCGCTCGTTCAGGCCCTTGGCCCGGGCGGTGACCACGTATTGCCGGGAAATCTCGTCGAGGAACGCATTCTTTGTCAGCAGGGTGAGAGTGGCGAAGCCACCGATGACCAGCGCGCCTACCGGCAGTACCAGGTGCCAGAAGTAATCGGCGACCTGGCCCAGCAGGCTGAGTTCGTCAAAGTTGTCCGAGACCAGGCCGCGCACCGGGAACCAGTTGAGCGAGGTGCCGCCAGCGAACACCACGATCAGCAGCAGGGCGAACAGGAACGAGGGCAGGGCGTAGCCGACCACGATCAACGCACTGCTCCAGGCATCGAAGCGGCTGCCATGGCGTACCGCCTTGCGAATGCCCAGCGGGATCGAGACCAGGTAGGTGATCAGCGTGGCCCACAAGCCCAGCGACAGGGTAACCGGTAGCTTGTCGAGGATCAGCTCGGTGACCTTGGCGCCACGGAAGAAGCTGGTGCCGAAGTCCAGCCGGGCGTATTGGCCGAGCATCAGCCACAAGCGCTCGGGGGCGCTCTTGTCGAAACCGTACTGGCGTTTGATCTCTTCGATCAGCTTCGGGTCCAGCCCACGGCTGGCGCGGGACTCGCCATGCACCAACTCGGCCCGGGCAGCGGGCGCACCGGCGCCAACCCCTTGCAGGCGCGCCACGGCCTGTTCCACCGGGCCGCCCGGCGCCGCCTGGACGATGGCGAAGTTGACCAGCAGGATCGCCAGCAGGGTCGGAATGATCAGCAACAGGCGGCGCAGGATGTAACCGGTCATGGCGAAGCCTTCAGGCGCTCGGCCATCTGCGCATTGGTCAGCGCGCTGGGGCTGATCTCCCACCAGGTGTCCAGGCCTTCGTCATAGGCAGCCTGGACCTTGGGCCGGCCGAAGCGGTTCCACCACACGGTGGAGCTGCCAGGCGGGTAGTAGTTGGGGATCCAGTAGTAGTTCCATTGCAGCACCCGGTCCAGGGCGCGGGCATGCTGCAGCATGTCGGCCTGGGTGGCAGCGCGCACCAGGCCGTCGACCAAGTGATCCACGGCAGGGTCCTGCAACACCATCAGGTTGTTCGAGCCGGGGTCGTGGGCCGCTGCCGAGCCAAAGTAGTTGTACAGCTCGGCGCCAGGCGACAGGCTGACCGGGTAGCCGGTCACGATCATGTCGTAATCGCGGGCCATCAGGCGGTTGACGTACTGGGCCGAGTCGACATTGCGGATGTTCAGCGTCACGCCGATCTGCGCCAGGTTGCGCTTCCACGGCAGGAGCAGGCGCTCCATGCCCGCCTGGCCGTTGAGGAAGGTGAATGCCAACGGCGTGCCCTGGCTGTCGACCAGGCGATCGCCCTGCGGGTGCCAGCCGGCCTGTTCGAGCAGGGCCAGGGCCTGCAACTGTTGTTGGCGGATGATCCCCGAGCCATCGGTGACCGGCGCGCTGAACACGCGGCTGAAGACTTCGTCCGGTACCTGGCCACGCAACGGTTCGAGCAGTTTCAACTCACCGGCATCGGGCAATTGGCGCGCGGCCAGCGGGGTGTTGGAAAACACGCTCTGCTGGCGGATATACAGGTTGCGCATCATTTGCCGGTTGCTCCATTCGAAATCCCACAGCAGGCCCAGTGCCTGGCGTACGCGACGGTCCTTGAACTGCGCTTGGTCAAGGTTGAATACGAAGCCCTGGGCAACCTGCGGCTTGGCCGGGCCCAGATGGGCACGCTGCAAGCGCCCGTCATCCAGTTGCGCGCCGACGTAGCCCAAGGTGTAGGCGGTGGCGGAGAACTCGCGGTTGTAATCGTAGCCGCCGCCCTTGAGCACCTGCCGCGCCACTTCGGTGTCGCCGAAGTACTCGATGCGCAGCTTGTCGAAATTGTAGCGGCCACGGCTGGCCGGCAGGTCCCGTGCCCACCAGCTCGGGTCACGCTCGAAGGTGATGCTGCGGCCGTTGTCGATACGACCGATACGGTACGGCCCGCTGCCGACCGGCTTGTCGAAGCCAGCGCCATTGGCGAAATCGCGCTGCTGCCAGTCGTGCTCGGGCAGCACTGGCAGGCTGGCGAGGTCCAGTGCCAAGGTACGACCGTGCCCCGGTTTCAAGTCGAAACGCACGCGCCGCGGGCTTTCCACGGCCACCCCGGCAACCTCGGCGAACTGGGTGCGGTACCTGAGGCTGCCCTTGCTCATCAGCAGCTCGAAGGTGAAGCGCACGTCTTCGGCGCGCACCGGCTTGCCATCGGCGAAGGTGGCGCGCGGGTCGATGTCGAAACGCAGCCAGGCGTCATCCGGGCCGCGCTCCATGCGCCGGGCAATCAGGCCATAGACGGTATAGGGTTCATCGAACGAGCGCATGGCCAGTGGCGCGTAGAGCAGGCCATCGACCTCGCTGACGCCGATGCCTTTGTCGATGTACGGCAGGATATGGTCGAACTGGCCGATCTCGATGGCCGAACGGCGCAGGATGCCACCCTTGGGAGCGTCGGGGTTGACGTAGTCGAAGTGCTGGAAGCTGGCGCTGTAGCGGGGCGCTTCGCCGTAGACGGTGAGGGCGTGGGTGGGGGCAGCGTGGGCTTCGAAGGCAAGGCAAAGCAGGAACAGACAACGCAACCCCTGCAAGAGCGGGTTGGCCCGCGAATGCGGCCATGCAGGCAACCAGGTTGCCACAGCTGACGCGTTCGCGGGTGAACCCACTCCCACAGGGACTTTCACCGGGGCTGAGGGCTCAGTCCCGGCGGCTGGTCACTTCCAGCAGGTGGTAGCCGAACTGGGTCTTCACCGGACCTTGCACGGTGTTGACCGGGGCGCTGAACACCACGGTGTCGAACTCCTTGACCATCTGGCCCGGGCCGAACGAGCCCAGGTCGCCGCCCTGGCGGCTGGACGGGCAGGTGGAGTTGGCCTTGGCGATTTCAGCGAAGTCGGCACCCGCTTCGATCTGGGCTTTCAGTTCGTTGCATTTCTCTTCGCTGCTGACCAGGATGTGGCGGGCGGTTGCACGGGCCATGGGTACTGCTCCTTGGGGGAAAAGAGGCAAGCCTAGCGCACTTGTCCGGGGTATGTCTCGCCAGCCTTGCACGCGGCCTGGCGGAGTTGTTCCGCGGCCTGGCACAACAGGGTTTCGGTCGACGCCCAGCCCAGGCAACCGTCGGTGATCGACACACCGTATTTCAGTGGCCCCTTGCCCAGTGCCTGGCAGCCATCGAACAGGTGGCCCTCGATCATTACGCCTACGATCGAGCGGTCGCCGGCCAATCGCTGCGCCAGCACGTCGGTGAACACGGCAGGTTGGCGCGCCGGGTCCTTGCCGCTGTTGGCGTGGCTGCAATCGACCATGATGCGCGCCTGCAGCCCGGCCTGGGCCAGTGCCTGGCGGGCCATGGCGATGCTCTCTGCATCGTGGTTAGGGCCTTTGTGGCCACCTCGCAATACCAGGTGGGTATCCGGGTTGCCCAAGGTCTCGATGATGGCTGGGTAGCCCTGCGCATCCATGCCGAAGTGGCGGTGCGGGTGGGCGGCGCTGCGCATGGCGTCGCTGGCGATGGCGATGCCGCCGTCGGTGCCGTTCTTGAAGCCTACCGGCAACTCCAGGCCACTGACCATCTCGCGGTGGATCTGCGATTCGGTGGTACGCGCGCCAATAGCGGCCCAGGCCAGCAGGTCATCGAAATAGCCGGCGGCCATCGGTTGCAACAACTCGGTGGCAATCGGCAGGCCGCGTTCGAGCATGTTCAGCATCAGCCCGCGGGACAGGGCGATGCCTGCGTGCATGTCGTCGCTACCGTCGAGGTGCGGGTCATAGGCCAGGCCTTTCCAGCCGACCGTGGTCCGCGGTTTTTCGACATAGGCACGCATTACCAGCAGCAACTGGTCGCCAACTTCGCGGCTCAGGGCGGCCAGGCGGTCGGCATATTCCAGGGCCGAGCGCGGGTCATGGATCGAGCATGGGCCGACGATCACCAGCAGGCGCTGGTCGTGGCCGTCGAGGATGTCGCGGATGGCCTGGCGCTGGGCATGGACTTGCTGGGCCAGTTCGCTCGACAGCGGCATTTGCTGTTTGAGCAGGTGCGGGCTGGGCAGACGCTGGCTGACGGTGGTATTGGCCGCTTGCGGCTGGGTCAGGGGCAGGGCGAGGCTGGAAGCTTGCATGGCGTATTTCCCTGGGCGGACGGCGGGTTGTGGCCCGCGCTGTCGGCCCTATCGAGGTGTTCGACAGATCGTTGAATGGGTTGCTGCGTTGCCACCTGTGGTAGACCGAACGGAGGCGGCAGGCTGGCCCGAACGGGATTGGCTAAATCGCCAGGCGTAGCTGTTGGCGGAGTAATAAGTGGCGTAGTTCATGAATCGGTCCTCAATGTGCATCGGTGTGGGACAAAGGCCTGAAAAGCAAAACCCCCGGTCGGGGGCCGACCGGGGGTTTGAGTATTCTCATGTTCGGCGGCCCCTCGAAGGTGGGCGCCGTGTGGGTATCGGCGCCTAGTGGCTAAACCAATACCCGAAGTAATAGCTGGCAGGTGCCATGCAGCCGGCAACAGCCAGCACAGGGCGCAGGTTGCGACCGGTGTGGTTGGCGTGGTTGCGGGTGTGTTTCGGCATGTTGCTCTCCAGTGAATGAGCCCGAGCTTACTTCAGTTCGGCCAGCCCATTCAATGAGTAAATGCTATGGCGTTGATCATTTGTTACTTGGGCTGACCGGTTCAGTGCCCGTAGTGCCCGACCAGGCTCTGCGCGCCCAGCGCATGGTTTTGCAGCAACTGCAGCAGGCTGGTGCGGTCCAGCCCTTCGGGCAAGGTGCCTGGCAGCAGGTCGGTGGCAATCAGGGTCAACACATAGTGGTGCGGGTTGTCACCGGCTGGCGGGCAGGGGCCACGGTAGCTGAGCGTGCCCCGCGAATTGCGCCCCACCGTAACGCGTTGCCCGGTGAGGCCGGCGGCGCCTTCCTTCAGTCCATCCTGGCCCGGGTCGATGTTGTAGACCAGCCAGTGAACCACGCCGAGGCCCTTGCCGCCGTCCGGGTCGAACAGGATCAGTGCCAGCGACTGCGTGCCTGCGGGCAGGTTGTCCCAGCTCAGTTGCGGGCTGCGCTCTTCGCCGGCGCCGCAGGCCGGGTCCAGGCCAACCTGTGGCAAGGCGATTATCCCGCCGTCGGTAAACGATGATGAGCTGATCGACAGCGCGCCCTGGCCAGCCGTGACAGCCAGGGGACCGCCCGCGAGCAGGGCAACCAGCAGCCAGGGTGTGAGGTGCATGGCGAATCCTCGCTGGGGCGTTTCGGCGCAGTGTAGCCCAGCGCTGCCTCAACGGCTGTCCTGGTCCTCGGCATTGCCGCCGGTGTGGCCCGCGCCGGAGCCGGTGGCCTCACCGGTGCTGTTGGAGCCGCCAGCGGCGCCGTCGGCGGCATCGCTGTTGCTGCCGGTGTCGCTGCTGTCGTTGTCCCTGCTGCTGCCCGGGCTGTTGACGCTGCTGCCTTCACCGGCGGTCTTGCCACCTCTCTGGTCGGCTTGCGGGCGGGTGTCGGTATTGGTGCTCTCGCCAGCCGCGAGGCTGGTGCCGGCCAATGTGGCCAAGGCCAGGGCGAGGGATAGCGAAAGGGGACGAATGCGGATCATGGCAACACTCCTGGGCAGATGATCTGTCATTCGTTTGGCCGGGGACGAGAGGCGCGGTGCCATCGGCGCGACGAGTGGTAACGGGGCTGCGCAGCAGCCCCTTCGTTCAGTGGCTTGCGCTACGGCCGCCGGGCACAGGCTCGTTGTCGGCCAGCGGTGGATGCTCCTGGGCTGCGTGCATCAGGTCTTCAGTCACTCGCAACTCGGCCCCGGTCGGCGAGAAGGTGGTCGAAGCGGTGAACGGCGCCGGGTGTTCTGCCGCCGGGCGCTTGCCACGGCGCCACATGAAGAAGCACACCATGGCCAGGTTGACCACGGCGAAGGCCCAGAACAGGCCGGGCTCGCCGAATTCGGTCATCATCGGCGAGATCGCCACCGGCGCCATGGCGGACCCCAGCGAGTTGATCAGCAACAGGCCCTGGATCATCGGCACCAGCGCATCGGACGGCGCCCGGTCGGCCGCGTGGCTGACCGCCACCGGGTACAGGGTGAACACGCCGCCACCGAGCAGGAACAACATGGCCGGCAGCAGGACCGAGTCCGATGGCAGGAACACCGTCACCAGTGACAGCAGCATGCATAGCGCTGCCAGGGCGATCAGTACATCCTGGCGGTCCTTGCGGTCGGACCAGCGCCCGACCGGGTATTGCAGCAGCATGGCCCCGAGGATTACCCAGGCCATCATGTTGCCGACCTCACCCACCTCCAGGCCGATGCGTTGCAGGTACAGCGGTAGCAGGGTATAGATGGCAGCGATGGCCACACCCGAACCAAAGCAGCCGACCAGGCCCGATGGTGCGACGCCCAGCAACTGCCGCGGCTTGAGCGGTTCGACCTGGTCCAGCAAAGGCGACACCCGTGGCAGGATCACGATCGGCAGCACCGACAGCGCAGCCAGCACGCCGGCCAGCATGAACGGTGCGGTGTCACCCAGCTGGGTGATTTCGCCCAGGCCGGCCTGGGCGATCACCCCGGCGCCGTAGAAGGCGATCATGTACAGCGCCAGCAGACGACCACGGATCTTGGCGTCCCCGGCCAGCAACAACCAGCTCTCGATCACCAGGAACACGCCCACCGCCGCCCAGCCGTTGACCAGACGCAGCAGCGACCACCAGGTGACTTCGTAGAACAGCCCTTGCAGCAGGATGGTCACCGCGATCAACGCGGCGAAGCTGGTGTAGGCGCGGATATGGCCGATACGCAGGATCAGCCGGTCGTTGAAGATCGCGCCCAGGGTCAGGCCGATGAAGTAGGTAGACGAGACCACACCGATGGTGGTGGCCGATTCGCCGGCAGCGCCCAGGCGCAGGGTGGTAAGGGAAGACATGAAGCCGTTGCCCAGGGCAATGATGAACAGCCCGAGCAGGGGCGCCAGCGCCATGGCCAGCAAACGCGGAGACATAGGTACCTCGAGTGGGGGGCGGCCCGCCAGGGCGACGGGCGAAAAGGACGCGCGATTCTAAGGGCTTGAGCGGTTTTGCCCAAGGGGGCCAGGCATGCGACGAGACGCCGCAGTCTGCGGCATAATGCGGCCCCATTCCCAAGGAAGGCAGGCCCCATGTTCGCCTCACTGTTCGCAGTCCTGGCCCCGGTGTTCATTGTTGCCGGTATCGGCTATGCCTGGGCCCGCAAGGGCCTGGACTACCCCACCGAATTCATCGCCCGGCTGGTGATGACCATCGGCACCCCGTCGTTGGTGCTGTCCACCCTCAGCCGTACCGAACTGCAGCCGCAAGCCTTCGCCAGCATGGCCATGGCTTGCCTGCTGTGCACCCTGGGCATGGCTTTGGCCGGCTGGCTGGTATGCTGCGCCACCGGCCGACACTGGCGGGTGCTGTTGCCGGCGTTCATGTTCCCCAACACCGGCAACATGGGCCTGCCCATCAGCCTGTATGCCTTCGGCGAACATGGCCTGGCCCTGGCCGTGGCGTTCTTCCTGACCCTGTCGATCGTGCAGTTCACCCTGGGCATGGCCATTTCCGGGACTGCCGCGTCGTTCAAGGCATTGCTGCGCAACCCCATCGTGATCAGCCTGGCCGGCGCCATGCCGATCATCTTTCTCGACTTCGAACTGCCGCGCTGGCTGGCCAATACCGCCAACCTGCTGGGCGGCATGACCATCCCGCTGATGTTGCTGACCCTGGGTGTGTCGCTGGCCAGCATTCGCCTGCGCCAGGTCGGCAGCGGCATGCTGCTGGGCGGCTTGCGCATTGGCCTGGGCGCTGCGGTGGGCTGGGTGGTGGGCATGGCGTTGGCCATGGACAGCCTGGAGCGGGCGGTGTTGATGGTGCAATCGGCGATGCCGGTGGCGGTGTTCAATTACCTGATGGCGGTGCGCGCCAGGCGTGAGCCAGAGCAGGTGGCAAACCTGGTGATGTGCTCGACCATGCTGTCGTTTGCCTGGTTGCCGGTGGTGCTGGCCTGGTGGCTGTAGGCCTGCACCGGCCGCTGCGCCGGGGCCGGTGCTGGGCTTACAGGGCTTTGGCAAGAAACGGCGCGGTCCGGCTTTGCCCGCACTGCGCCACCCGTTGCGGTGTCCCGCTGACCACTACCTGGCCCCCGGCGTCCCCGGCTCCCGGCCCGATGTCGATCACCCAGTCACTTTGCGCCACCACCCGCATGTCATGTTCCACTACCACCACGCTGTGCCCGCCATCGACCAGGCGGTTCAGTTGCACCAGCAGGCGGTCGATGTCCCGTGGGTGCAAACCGTTGGTGGGTTCGTCCAGTACATACAGCGTCGCGCCACGGGCCATGCGTTGCAGCTCGGTGGCCAGTTTGATGCGCTGCGCCTCGCCGCCGGACAGTTCAGTGGCTGGCTGACCCAGGCGCAGGTAGCCCAGGCCGATGTCCTGCAGCACTTGCAGGCAGCGCCGTGCCGGTGGTTGTTCGGCGAACACCTGCAGGGCCTGGTCGACGGTCAACTGCAGCACCTGGGCGATGTTCATGCCTTGCCAGGTCACTGCCAGGGTGTCGGGGTTGTAGCGGGCACCCTGGCAGGTCGGGCAGGGCGCATAGACGCTGGGCATGAACAGCAATTCGACACTGACGAAACCTTCGCCCTCGCAGTTGGCGCAACGGCCCTTGGCCACGTTGAAAGAAAAGCGCCCGGCATCGAAGCCATGGGCCCTGGCCTGCTCGGTGGCGGCGAACAGCTTGCGCACTGTGTCGAACAGGCCGGTATAGGTGGCCAGGTTTGAGCGGGGTGTGCGGCCGATCGGCTTCTGGTCGACCTGAACCAGGCGCTTGATGCTGCCAAGCCCGCCGCTCACCTGGCCGCTGCTGGCCTGTTCGGGGGCGTCTTCCAGGCTCTGCTCCTCGGGCTCGTTGCGCGTCTCGGCATGGCCCAGGTGGGCACCCACCAGCTCCAGCAGGGCCTGGCTGACCAGGCTGGACTTGCCCGAGCCGGAAATGCCGGTGACAGCAGTGAAACAGCCCAACGGGAACGCGGCGCTGAGGTTGTGCAGGTTATTGCGGGTGATGCCGTCGAGCTTCAGCCAGTCGCAGGCCTGGCGTGGCGTGCGCGTGGCGTGCGCCGCTGCGTTGAACAGGTAGCTGCGGGTACAGGATTGTTCGACCCGGGCCAGGCCTGCGGGCGGGCCGCTGTAGAGAATGGTCCCGCCATGCTCGCCGGCGGCCGGCCCTACATCCACCAGCCAGTCGGCACGGCGCATGGTGTCCAGGTCGTGCTCCACCACATACACCGAGTTGCCGGCCTGCTTCAGCCGCTGCAACGCGGCGAACAGGGCTTCGCTGTCGGCCGGATGCAGGCCGGCGGATGGCTCATCGAGCACGTAGACCACGCCGAACAGCTGCGAATTCAACTGCGTTGCCAGGCGCAGGCGCTGCAGTTCGCCGGAAGACAAACTTGGGGTACTGCGCTCCAGGGCCAGGTAGCCCAGGCCAAGCTCCAGCAGGGTGTCAAGGCGTTCGAGCAGTTCGTGGGCGATACGTTGGGCGGCCAGGCGTTTTTCCAGGGTCGGCGCGTCGTGCTGTTGCGCCAGGTAGTCCGCCGCTGCCACCTTGCGCAACAGCGCGGCCAGCGCCTGCAGCGGGAGCTGCGACAGCTCGGCGATGTCCAGGCCGGCGAAGGTCACCTGCAGCGCCTCGCGCTTCAAGCGCTTGCCCTGGCACAGCGGGCAGGGGCTGGGGCGCATGAAGCGGGCCACGCGCTTGCGCATCTGTGCGCTTTGCGAATGCATGAAGGTGTGCAGCACATAGCGCCGCGCGCCCATGAACGTGCCCTGGTAGCTGGGCTCCTGCTTGCGTTTGAGCGCCGCGCGGGTCTGGGCTGGGGTCAGGCCGGCATACACGGGCGCGGTGGGGGTTTCTTCGGTGAACAGGATCCAGTCACGCTGTGCCTGCGGCAGGTCGCGCCAGGGGATGTCGACGTCATAGCCCAGGGTAACCAGGATGTCGCGCAGGTTCTGCCCTTGCCAGGCCATCGGCCACGCCGCCACCGCACGTTCGCGGATGGTCAGCGACGGGTCGGGGACCATGGTCGCTTCGCTGACCTCGTAGACCCGGCCCATGCCATGGCATTGCGCGCAGGCGCCCTGGGGCGTGTTCGGCGAAAAATCCTCGGCATGCAGCATGGCCTGGCCAGCCGGGTAATGGCCTGCACGGGAATAGAGCATGCGGATCGAACTGGACAGGGTGGTCACGCTGCCCACCGAGGAACGCGCACTTGGCGTGCCGCGTTGTTGCTGCAAGGCCACCGCTGGCGGCAGGCCTTCGATGGCATCCACGTCCGGTACCCCCACCTGGTCGATCAGGCGACGGGCATAGGGCGCCACCGATTCGAAATAGCGGCGCTGCGCCTCGGCGTACAGGGTCGAGAAGGCCAGCGAGGACTTGCCCGAACCGGATACGCCGGTAAATACCACCAGGGCGTCGCGGGGGATATCGACATCGATATTTTTCAGGTTGTGCTCGCGGGCGCCACGGACACGGATGAAACCGGTGGGGGTGGTTGGCTGTGGCGGCATCGGGCGGTCCTCGGCGGTCGGGAGCGCTCACGGTAGCAGCATTTGCCTGGGCTGTGCCGGCCTCTTCGCGGCTGAAACCGCTTCCATGCAGGCTGTGCACGGCCGTCGTGATCCGGGCCTTGGCAGTTCTCATTCCCAACCGGTTCCGCAGCGTGGAACCACATTCAATTGTGCTCCCGCGCCACTCGCGCAAACCTGTCGTCCAGCACGACCTGCCTCAACCGTCGTGACCTCAAGGCGAACAACAAGAACGGGAAACCACCCGCGCGAGGAGACTCTACATGTCCCGACATCAGCACATCCTGGCCTGGCTGAACGATGTGGCCGGCGACCTTCACGCAATCCGTCACGATATCCACGCTCACCCGGAACTGGGCTTCGAAGAAAACCGCACCGCGGCGCTGGTCGCCCGATTGCTCGAGACCTGGGGTTATGAAGTGCACAGCGGCATCGGCAAGACCGGTGTGGTCGGCGTCCTGCGCCATGGCAGCAGCCCACGCCGCCTGGGCCTGCGCGCCGACATGGACGCGCTGCCTATCCACGAGGCCACCGGCGCCGCCTACAGCAGCCGGCACCAGGGCTGCATGCATGCCTGCGGCCATGACGGGCATACCACCATGCTGCTTGGCGCCGCGCGCTACCTGGCGGCGACCCGGCAGTTCGACGGCACGCTGACGCTGATCTTCCAGCCGGCCGAGGAGGGCCAGGGCGGCGCCGAGGCGATGCTGGCCGATGGCCTGCTCGAGCGCTTTCCCTGTGATGCGCTGTTCGGCATGCACAACATGCCCGGGCTGCCAGCCGGGCACCTGGGCTTTCGCGAGGGGCCGATGATGGCCTCGCAGGACTTGCTCACGGTGACCCTCGACGGGGTTGGCGGGCATGGCTCGATGCCGCACCTGACGGTCGACCCGCTGGTGGCGGCGGCCAGTGTGGTCATGGCGTTGCAAACCGTGGTGGCGCGCAATATCGATGCGCAGGAGGCGGCGGTGGTTACTGTCGGCGCCTTGCAGGCCGGCGAGGCCGCCAACGTGATTCCGCAACAGGCGCTGCTGCGCCTGAGCTTGCGCGCGCTGAACGCCGAGGTACGGGCGCAGGCCCTGGAGCGGGTGCGGGCGATCATCGTCAGCCAGGCCGCGAGCTTTGGCTGCCGTGCCACCATCGAACACCGCCCGGCCTACCCGGTGCTGGTCAATCATGCTGCGGAAAATGCCTTCGCCACCCAGGTCGGGGTGGAGTTGCTGGGGGCCGAGGCCGTGGATGGCAACACCCGCAAGTTGATGGGCAGTGAAGACTTCGCCTGGATGTTGCAACGCTGCCCGGGCGCCTACCTGTTCATCGGCAATGGCGTATCGCGGCCGATGGTGCACAACCCGGCCTATGACTTCAACGACGACATCCTGCTTACCGGCGCCGCCTACTGGGGCGCGCTGGCAGAGCGCTGGCTCGCGCCCGCCTGAGCCTTGCTTTTGAGACTGCCGCTGGAACCCGGCCGCGCCTGCGCCGGGCGATCACCCAATCCTTGTGTGGAGTGTTTCCTATGCAGACTTCGAACACCGGCGTGTCGCGTACCCGGCAAGTGGTCGCCGCTGTCGTCGGCAATGCCCTGGAATGGTATGACTTTATCGTCTACGGCTTTCTGGCCAGCATCATCGCCCGCCAGTTCTTCCCCTCCGACGACGAATACGCGTCGCTGCTGATGGCCCTGGCCACCTTTGGCGTCGGCTTCTTCATGCGCCCGGTGGGTGGCGTGCTGCTGGGCATGTACGCCGACCGCAAGGGCCGCAAGGCGGCCATGCAGCTGATCATCCGGTTGATGACGGTGTCGATTGCGATGATTGCCTTTGCCCCGGACTACCTGGCCATCGGCATGGCTGCGCCAATGCTGATCGTGGTGGCGCGCATGCTGCAGGGCTTCGCCACTGGCGGCGAGTACGCCAGTGCCACGGCATTCCTTGTGGAGAGCGCGCCGGCTCGGCGCAAGGGCCTGTATGGCTCGTGGCAACTGGTCGGGCAGTGCCTGGCGGTGTTTTCCGGCGCGGCGATGGTGGCCCTGGTGACCCACCTGTGCACGCCGCAAGCGCTGGACAGCTGGGGCTGGCGTATTCCGTTCGTGCTCGGCCTGCTGATCGGCCCGGTTGGGCTGTGGATCCGCAAGCACATGGAAGAGCCCGAGGCGTTCGTCGTGGCGCGCCGCCAGGCCAAGGGCCAGTCGCCCAGCCTGTGGCAGGTGCTGCGCGAATACCGGCGCAGCCTGCTGGTGTCGATGGGCCTGGCCTGTGGCGCGACGGTATCGTTCTACGTGGTGCTGGTGAACATGCCGACCTTCGCCCACAAGAACCTCGGGTTGCCGCTGGACCAGGTGCTGCTGGTGCAGATGCTCGCCGTGGGGCTGATGACCGTGGTGATTCCGCTTTCCGGGGCGTTGTCCGACCGGCTGGGGCGGCGGCCGGTGCTGATGGCCTTTACCTTGGCCTTCTTCGTCATGGTCTATCCGTTGTATGTGTGGGTGGCCGCGGCACCATCGCTGGAGCGTTTGCTGGTGATGCAATTGCTGCTGTGCACCGCCATCGGTGGGTTCTTCGGCCCGGCGCCCACGGCGCTGGCCGAGCAGTTTCCGGTCGAGGTGCGTTCCACCGGTGTGTCGGTGGCCTATAACGTGGCGGTGATGGTGTTTGGTGGCTTCGCTCCGTTGATCGTCACCTGGTTGAGCAAGGTGCTCGGCACGCCAGTGGCGCCCGCATTCTACGTCCTGTTTGCCTGCCTGCTGACGCTGCTGGGCACCTATTGCCTGAAGGAAGCCCCACGCACGCTCAAACCTGCCGCCTTGAACCTGGGAGTGAAACCGTGATGCCGCTTGCCATCGACCCCATCGTTGCCCTTGACGCCGAGGCACTGTCGCAGGCCATCCATGCTCGCCAGGTGTCGTGCCGGGAGGTGATGCAGGCCTACCTGGCGCATATCGAACGGTTCAACCCGCAGGTCAATGCGCTGGTGTCGCTGCGCCCGGCCGAGGCGCTGCTGGCCGAGGCCGACGAACGTGATCGCGAGCTGGCCGGTGGCCATTCGCGCGGCTGGATGCATGGCATGCCCCAGGCAATCAAGGACCTGGCCGCCACCGCAGGGCTGCGCACCACGCTGGGCTCGCCGCTGTTTGCCGAGCAGGTGCCCGGGCAGGACGCGATCAGCGTGGCGCGGGTACGGGCCAGCGGCGCGCTGATTGTCGGCAAGAGCAACGTGCCCGAGTTCGGCCTCGGCTCGCAGACCTACAACCGCCTGTTCGGCACCACCACCAATGCCTACGACCCGGCTCTGGTGGCAGGTGGCAGCAGCGGCGGGGCGGCAGCGGCGCTGGCCATGCGCCTGCTGCCGGTCGCCGACGGCAGTGACATGATGGGCTCGCTGCGCAACCCGGCGGCATTCAACAACGTGTATGGCCTGCGCCCGTCGCAGGGCCGGGTGCCCCATGGGCCGGCGCCGGAACTGTTCGTGCAGCAGCTGGCCACCGAGGGGCCGATGGGGCGTAGCGTGGTGGATGTGGCACGGCTGTTGTCGGTCCAGGCAGGCTTTGACGAGCGCGCGCCATTGTCGCTGAGCCAGGGCCGGTATGATTTTGCTGCGGGCTTGCAGCGCGATTTTGGTGGTGTGCGGCTCGGCTGGCTGGGCGACTACGAGGGCTACCTGGCGATGGACGCCGGGGTGCTGAACCTGTGCGAAGCGGCACTGGCGGACTTCACTGAACTGGGGTGCCGGGTCGAAGCGTGCCAGCCGGCGTTCGACCTGGCGCGATTGTGGCAATGCTGGCTGACCCATCGCCACTTCCTGGTGCACGGCAACCTGGCGGCGGCCTATGCCGACCCGGCCACGCGGGCCCTGCTCAAGCCCGAGGCGCAGTGGGAAGTGGAGGGTGGCCTGCAACTGAGCGCGGCGGCGCTGTACCAGGCTTCGCTGGACCGCAGCGCCTGGTACCGCGCGCTGGCCAAGCTGTTCGAGCGTTACGATTTCCTGCTGTTGCCAACGGCCCAGGTGTTCCCTTTCGATGCACGGCAGCCGTGGCCGACGGTGGTCGGAGGGCGGGCGATGGACACCTATCATCGCTGGATGGAAGTGGTGATCGGGCCGACCCTGGCCGGCTTGCCGAGCATCAGCGTGCCGGTCGGTTTCAATGCCGCCGGGCTGCCCATGGGCCTGCAGATCATAGGCCCGGCCCAGGCCGACCATGCGCTGCTGCAGCTGGCCTACGCCCACGAACAGCTCACCCGCTGGGTCGAGCGGCGCCCACCTCTGCGCCTGCATATGCCATGAAGGCGCCGCGCAGGCGCGGATCTTGCTGGCTATCCTGAGCATCCAGCTACAGGGAGGTCATTCCTATGGGGATCACGACAGACACAGGCGGTGTGCGTTCGGTGGAAAGGGCGCTGGCCATCGTCGACCTGCTGGGCGAACACCAGGCCCTGGGCCTGGAAGAACTGCATTACCTGACGGCGCTGCCCAAGGCCACGGTATCGCGCATGCTGGCCACCCTGCAGGAGCAGGGCTGGGTCTACCGTGGCCTCAGCGACCGGCGTTACCGCCTGAGCGCCCGGCGCCTGTTCGGCGACCGCCAGTTGCGCTTCAAGCGGCGTCTGGTGGAAAGCGCCGCGCCCATGCTGCTGGAGCTGAGCGAGCGCACCGGGCTGGTCGCCGACCTGTCGTGCTTCGACGGCGAGCGCCTGGAAGTGATGGAGAGTGTTGTTCCGCAAATATTGCGCAAGCGCTACCCGCACACCTGCCAGATCGTCGGCCACCATGCCAGCCTGTTTCACTCGGCGATGGGCCGGGCATGCCTGGGCGAGTTGGCAGAGGCTGAAGTGCAGCGCCTGGCGGCCCACGAGCAGCTAGGCGACGAGGCGGTGCTGCGTGATATCGAGGAAGACGCCAGCAAAGGGTTCGGCCAACGAACCGAAGGGCACTGGGAATACCCGGTGCGCTTGCCGTTCCTGATCCGGGCGATCGCCTTGCCGGTGCATGCCCAAGGGCGCCTGGTGGGCAGCATTGCCTTGCACTGGCCATTGGATCAGGCACCGGTGGAGCGGGTGTCGAGCCTGCATCTGCGCAGCCTGGCGACAACGGTGGGCGAGGTGCAGCGGGCTTTGGCGATTTGAGGAAACCGAAAAAAGCCCGGTCAGCGCTCCAGGCTATACATCCGGCATTCCGCCAACAGTGCCAACAGGTTCGGCTCCCGCTCCCGCGCCTTCAGAAACACCACACCGATATGCTGCTGCACGCGATACTGCGGCTTCAGGGCGATCAATCTGACCCGGTTTTCGTACACCGCCGCAATACGCCCGGGCAGCAGGGCAAAGCCCACGCCCGAGCTGACCATGCTCAGCAGGGTGAAGATGTCGTTGACCTGCATGGCCACCTTGGGCTCGAAGCCGGCCTGCTGGAACACCCGTGCGCCATCGCGGTGGGTGGCGAAGCCTTGGGTCAGGGTGATGAAGGTGGAGTCGGCCAGGTCGGCCAGGTCCACCTCGGCCTGCCCGGCAAAAGGCGAGTCGGTGGGCACGGCGAGGAAAATGTCGTCGGAGAACAGCGGCAAATGCGCGCAGGCCGCGTCGCTGACGCTTTCGTCGAGCGAAACGAGAATGGCCTCCAGCTCATGGTTTTTCAGGCGTTGCAGCAAGTCGACGTTGGAGCCCAGGGTCAGGTCGATATTGAGTTCGCTGCGGCGCAGCTTCAGGCCCATGACCAGCTTGGGCACGGTTTTCACCGTCAGCGAGTAGAGCGCACCCAGGCGGAACCGTTCGGCATAGAAGCCGGCAGCTTCACGCGTCTGGCGCACCATCTGCTCGGCGTCCTGGATCAACTGGCGGGCTTTCTTTTCCAGCACATAGGCGCTTTCCAGTGGGATCAGCTGGCGGCCTTCGTGCTTGAACAGCGGGCAGCGCAGCGCGCTTTCCAGCGAATGGATGGCGCGGTGCACGCTGACGGCGCTGGTCGCCAGCTCGGCGGCGGCGCGGCCAAGGTTGCCGGTGCGCATGAAGGCGAGGAAGGTTTCCAGCTTCTTGAGGGTCAGTTCTTCGTCGATGAGCATGGCTCGAGCGCCTTTTCCAGGAGCGGCGTCAGGTCACTGCATGGCCTTGATCAACGCCCACAATGCGGTGTCGTTGAAATCTTCGATCACCAACCCGGCCCCCGCCGCCAGCAAGCGTTCCGGCGTCTGGGTCGTGGCCACGCCCACGGTGAAGATCCCTGCGCCACTCGCCGCCGCCACCCCTGGCAGCGAGTCCTCGAAGGCCAGTGCCTGCCCGGCCTCGGCCCCCAACCGCTGCAACCCGGTCAGGTAGGGCAGCGGGTCCGGCTTGGGCCGCGCCAGTTCTTCGGCCACCAGCACGTGCTCGAAGTGCCGGCCCAGGCCCATGGCGCCCAGCATGTGTTCGGCATTGAGCCGCGGTGCGTTGGTCACCACGCACAGGCCCAGCGCATGCGCGCGGGCATGTTCCAGCAGGCGCAGCAGGCCCGGCATCGGCTCCAGGCTGGGTGACAGGGCGCGGAACAGCGCCTCCTTGCGCTCGGCCAGTGCCCGGCATTGCTCGGCACTGGCGCCAACAAACAGCTCGGCGAACAGCTCGCCGTTGGCGCGGCCGCTGACCTGGGCCTCGAACTGTGCCTGGCTCAGTTCGCGGCCGTCATGCTCGTGCAGCAACTGGCGAAACGCCTGCAGGTGCAAGGTGTCGGTGTCGGTAAGGGTTCCGTCGAGGTCGAACAGCAGGGCAGTCAGCATTGGGTATCCAGATAAAAAACACGCGCCTGGGCATCATAGCGAAAGCTGACGACGAAGGGGGCTGTTCAGCGTGCGCCGAAAAGAGTACAAATGTGCTCCATGGATACTCTGACCCCCAAACGCCGCGCGATCCTCGACTTCATCCGCGAGCGCATCGCCGACCACGGCCAGCCACCGAGCCTGGCCGATATCGCCACGCGCTTCGGTTTCGCCTCGCGCAGCGTCGCCCGCAAGCACATCACCGCCCTGTGCCAGGCCGGCTACATCGATGTCACGCCGAACCAGGCGCGCGGCATTCGCCTGGCCGAACCGCTGCGCCGGCCGGAAATCCTCGAAATACCGGTGCTCGGCCAGGTGGCGGCAGGCGCCCCCATCGGCCCGGACCTCGACATCCACGAGCAGTTGCTGCTCGACCCCAGCCTGTTCCGCCGTACCCCTGATTACCTGCTGAAGGTGCGTGGCGACTCGATGATCGACGACGGCATCTTCGACGGCGACCTGGTCGGCATCCTGCAGCAGGCCGACGCCCGCGACGGGCAGATCGTGGTCGCGCGCCTGGACGGTGAAGTGACCATCAAGCGCCTGCAGCGCCAGGGCCGCGGTTACCGGCTGTTGCCGCGCAACCCGGCTTATGCGCCCATCGATGTCCGCCCTGAACAGGCGTTCTTCATCGAAGGCGTATTCTGCGGCTTGCTGAGGCGTGACTGATGGGCGCGGTGGTCGACCTCGACCGGCTGCTCGACCAGCGCCGGGTATGGCGCGGCCGGCAGGCCCAGGCGCGGCCGCAGGGGCTGCAGCCCACCGGTCATGCCGCTCTCGACGAACGCCTGCCGGAAGGTGGTTGGCCGGCAGCGGCCCTCAGCGAACTGTTGCTAGCCAGCCCCGGCTGTGGCGAATTGCAATTGCTGTGGCCAACGCTGGCGCGCCTGAGTGCCGACGCTGGCCGGGTGGTGCTGGTGGCACCGCCCTTCATTCCTTACGCCCCGGCCTGGCAGGCTGCCGGGGTGGACCTGCGCTGGCTGGTGCAGGTGGACGCCGAACCTGCCGATGCCTTGTGGGCTGCCGAACAGTGCCTGCGCTCCGGCAGTTGTGCGGCGGTGCTGTGCTGGCCGGAACGGGCCGATGACCGCGCCCTGCGGCGCCTGCAGGTGGCCGCCGAAACCGGCCAGGCACTGGCCTTTGCCTGCCGGCCGCAACAGGCAGCGCACAACCCTTCACCCGCCGCGCTGCGCATTGCCATCGACACCCGCCCGGCGCAATGGCGTGTGCTGAAAAGCCGGGGCGGCATGCCACCGGCGCTGCCCATCGCCTGCCCGGGGCGGGGCTGATGCATCATGCTCTGGGCCTGCATCCTGTTTCCGCAGCTGGCGCTGGACACGGTCCTGCGCGAGCGTGACGACCCCGATACCCCCTTGGTGCTGCTTGGCGGGCCGACCCAACGCCGGGTGCTGCAGGCGGTCAACCCGGCAGCGGCCGCCCTCGGCTTGCGTGCCGGGCAAACCCTGACCGCCGCACGCGCCCTGGCCGAGGGCTTCAGTTGTGTCGAAGCCGACCCCAGGCGCATCGACCAGGTGCAGCAGTTGCTGGCGGCCTGGGCCTACCGCTTCAGTGCCCAGGTCAGCCTGCACTACCCACGCGCGCTGTTGCTGGAGGTGGGCTCCAGCTTGCAACTGTTCGGCCCCTGGCCGGCGTTCGAGGCACGCCTGCGTCAGGAACTGGCGGAGCTGGGGCTGCGCCAACGCATCGTCCTGGCCAGCAACCCGGTGGCGGCGCGCATGCTTGCCAACGGCCACGATGGCCTGGCTGTTGGCGATGCCGATGCCACCCGGGCGGCGCTGCTGGGCATGCCGATCGAGCGTATCGGCCTGCCGGCGCAGGCTGCCGAGGCCTTTGCGCGCATGGGCCTGCGCCAGTTGGGCCAGGTACTGGCCTTGCCCCGCGATACCTTGGCCAGGCGCTTTGCGGCCCAGGTGCAGCTGCACCTTGACCAGTTGCTTGGCCTGCGCAACCTGGGCCTGGCCTTCTACCAGCCACCCGACCGTTTCGAAACCCGGCTGGAGCTGAACTTCGACGTCGAATCACACCAGGCCCTGCTGTTTCCGTTGCGGCGCATGCTCAACGACCTGGCCGCCTTCCTCGCCGGGCGTGATTGCGGCGTGCAGCGGTTCTGCCTGCACCTGGAGCACGCCGACGGGCCGGACACCTTGCTCAAGGTGGGCCTGCTGGCCGCCGAACGCGATGCCGCAATGCTGTTCGAGCTGGCACGCGGGCGCCTGGAACCGCTGCGCATTCCCGCGCCGGTGCGCAACCTGCGGCTGGTGGCTGAGGACTTGCCACCGTTCGTGCCGCAGCACCAGGCGTTGTTCGACCCACGGGCGCAACAGGCGCAACCCTGGGAGCAATTGCGTGAACGGCTGCGCGCGCGCCTTGGCGATGACGCGGTCAAGAGCCTGAGCGTGGCCGCCGACCACCGCCCCGAATGCGCCTGGCAGCGGGTAGAGCAGGGCGGCCCGGGCAGCTTGCCGGTGGCCCCTGGCAGCCGCCCGGGCTGGTTGCTGGCGGCGCCGATGAGGCTGGACGAAACCTGCTACCGCGTGCAGGGCCATGCCGAGCGTATCGAGTCGGGCTGGTGGGATGGCGGTGACGTGCGCCGTGACTACTACCGCATCGAAACCCGCGATGGCCTGCGTGGCTGGGCCTACCGCGACCTGAGCCAGGCTGGCCCGTTGTGGCTGCAAGGCTGGTTCGCATGAGCACTCCGGGTTATGCCGAACTGCATTGCCTGTCCAACTTCAGCTTCCAGCGCGGCGCGTCGAGCGCCGACGAGCTGTTCCGCCGTGCGCGCGAGCAGGGCTACCAGGCCTTGGCGATCACCGACGAATGCACCCTGGCCGGCATCGTCCGGGCCTGGCAGGCGGCCAGGAAACACCAGTTGCAGTTGATCGTGGGCAGTGAAGTCCAGTTGCAGGACGGCCCCAGACTGGTGCTGCTGGTGCAGGACCTGACGGGCTACCAGAGCCTCTGCGCGCTCATCACCCGGGCCCGGCGGCGCGCGCAGAAGGGCGAATACCAGCTGTTTCGCGATGACCTGCTGCAGCACCAGCATGGCCTGCTGGCCTTGTGGGTGGCCGATGACGGCACCGATACCGCCACGGGGCAATGGCTGTACAGCGTGTTCGCTGAGCGCCTGTGGCTGGCCGTGCACCTGCACCGCGGCAGTGACGATGCCCTGCACCTCGAACGCATGCGCAGCCTGGCCGCAAGGGTCGGCATCCGTGCCGTGGCCTGCGGTGACGTGCACATGCACGTGCGTGGCCGCCGCGCCTTGCAGGATTGCATGACCGCCATCCGCCAGCACTGCCAGGTGGCCGAGGCCGGGCGGTTTCTGTTTGCCAATGGCGAGCGGCACCTGCGCAGCCAGGCGCAACTGGGCGAACTCTATCCCCCCGAACTGCTGGCCGAGACCTTGGCCATCGCGGCGCGCTGCCAGTTCGAGTTGAGTGAGTTGAAGTACCAGTACCCTCGCGAGCTGGTACCCCAGGGCCATACCCCGGCGAGCTGGCTGCGGGTACTGTGCGAGCAGGGGTTGCCGTTGCGTTGGCCGCAGGGCCCGAGTGGCAAGGTACGGGATGTGCTGGCCAAGGAGCTGGCGCTGATCGAGGAGCTGGGCTACGAGAGCTATTTCCTGACCGTGCACGACATCGTCGCCTTCGCCCGCAGCCAGGGCATTCTTTGTCAGGGCCGGGGGTCGGCTGCCAATTCGGTGGTGTGTTTCGTCCTCGGCATCACCGAACTCGACCCCATGGAGCACCGCCTGCTGTTCGAGCGTTTCCTCTCGCGCGAGCGCAACGAGCCGCCGGATATCGACGTGGACTTCGAGCATGACCGCCGCGAGGAAGTGATCCAGTATGTGTTCCGTCGCTATGGCCGGCACCGCGCGGCACTCACCGCGGTGGTCAACACCTACCATGCCGCCGGTGCGGTGCGGGATGTAGCGCGGGTGCTGGGGTTGCCGGCCGACCAAGTGGATGCCCTGGCCAAGTGCTGTGGCCGCTGGAGCGATCGCATACCCGATGACCAGCGCCTGGCCGAGGCCGGTTTCGAGGCGGGCAGCCCTGCGCTGCGGCGGGTGCTGGTGCTGGCCGGTGATTTAATCGGCTTCCCCCGGCACCTGTCGCAACATCCGGGCGGTTTCGTCATTTCGCAGCAACCCCTGGACGAACTGGTGCCGGTGGAAAATGCCGCGATGCCGGAGCGTACGGTGATCCAGTGGGACAAGGACGACCTGGACATGGTCGGCCTGCTCAAGGTCGACGTGCTGGCATTGGGCATGCTCAGCGCCCTGCGCCGTTGCTTCGACCTGTTGCAACGCCACCGTGGCCGGAACTTGACCCTGGCGACCATTCCCGGCGAAGACCCGGCCACCTACGCAATGATCAGCCGCGCCGAGACCATGGGCGTGTTCCAGATCGAGTCGCGTGCGCAGATGGCCATGCTGCCTCGGCTGCGCCCGGTAACCTTCTATGACCTGGTCATCGAGGTGGCGATTGTGCGCCCCGGGCCGATCCAGGGGGACATGGTCCATCCTTACCTGCGCCGACGCCTGAAGCAGGAGCCGGTGACCTACCCCTCGCCGCAGCTCAAGGCCGTGTTCGAGCGCACCCTGGGGGTGCCGTTGTTCCAGGAGCAGGTGATGGAGCTGGCCATGGTCGCCGCCGACTACAGCCCCGGCGAGGCCGACCAGTTGCGTCGCAGCATGGCTGCGTGGAAGCGCCATGGCGGCCTGGAGCCGCACCGCGAGCGGCTGGTGCAGGGCATGTTGCGCAATGGCTACGCGCTGGCGTTCGCCGAGCGCATCTTCGAGCAGATCAAGGGCTTTGGCAGCTACGGCTTCCCGGAATCGCACGCGGCCAGCTTTGCCTTGCTGTGTTATGCCAGCAGCTGGCTCAAGTGCCATGAACCGGCGATCTTTACCTGTGCGCTGGTCAACAGCTGGCCCATGGGTTTCTACAGCCCCGACCAGTTGCTGCAAGAAGCCCGGCGCCAGGGCATTGCGGTCAGGCCGGTGGATGTCTGCCACAGTGATTGGGACTGCACGCTTGAACCTGACGCGGGCGAGGCCCTGGCCATCCGCATGGGTTTGCGCCTGGTGCGTGGTTTTGCCGAGGCCGATGCCAGGCGCCTGGTGCAGGCGAGGGCGCAGCGGGCATGGCGCGATGTCGAGGACGTGTGCCTGCGCGCCAGGCTCGACGCGCGTGCCCGCGCCCAGCTGGCCGATGCTGGCGCGCTGCGCGCCCTGGCTCGTGATCGCCATCAGGCGCGCTGGCAGGTGGCGGCGGTGCAGCCGCAGCTGCCCTTGTTCGCCGACGTGGAAACCGTGCCGGAAGGCGACGTCGAACTGCCTGTCCCCAGCCTGGCGGAGAACCTGATGGCTGATTACCAGACCTTGGGCACCACGCTTGGGCCGCATCCGTTGGCCTTGTTGCGTTCACGTCTGAGGGCGCTGGGCTGCCGCAGTTCGCACGAACTGCAAGGTGTCGAGCATGGCGACAACATTGCCGTGGCCGGGCTGGTGGTGGGCCGCCAGCGGCCGCAGACGGCCAGTGGCGTGACCTTCGTCACCCTGGAGGACGAGCACGGCATGGTCAATGTCGTGGTGTGGCGCGACCTGGCCGAGCGGCAGCGGCGGGCGCTGGTGGGGTCGCAGTTGCTCAAGGTCAGCGGGCGGCTGGAGCAGGCCGATGGGGTGCGCCACTTGATTGCGCGGCGGCTGGAAGATGTCAGCCAGTTGCTGCAGGGGCTGGATGTGCGCAGCCGGGATTTCCATTAAAGCACTTTACGGGTACCCCGTAGGAGCGGATTTATCCCCGAAGCAGGTGACGTGGTGACCGCTCCTACAAGGATCGCGTTCGATTCATGCCTGTCGCTAGACCATCGCCAGGTGCTGCTTGCGCGTCGGCGGCGGGAACGCGCGGTCGATCGCCCGCAGGTCCTCGCTGCTCAAGGTCAGCGAACCCGCCGCCGCATTCAGCCGCACATGCTCGGGTGTCACGGCCTTGGGGATGGCGATCACCCCGTCGTTGCGGGTCACCCAGGCCAGGCTGACCTGGGCCGCCGTGGCGCCGTGTCGCTCACCGATTTGCGCCAGCACCGGGTGCTGCAAAAGGCGCCCAGCCTGGGCCAGCGGGCAATAAGCCATGGTCGGCAGGGCGCGCTGTTTGCACCACGGCAACAAGTCGAACTCGATGCCGCGCTGGGCCGGGTTGTACAACACCTGATTGGTCGCGCAATCGGGGTTGTGCAATTCGCGCAGGTCGTCGACATCGAAGTTGGACACGCCCCAGCGCCTGATCTTGCCTTGCTCGCGCAAGCGCTCGAATGCATCGACAGTTTCTTCCAGCGGGTGCTGGCCCCGCCAGTGCAGCAGGTACAAATCGATGCAATCGGTGCCCAGGCGCGCAAGGCTGCGTTCGCAGGCGGCTGCCATGCCGCGCCGGCTGGCATTGTGCGGGTAGACCTTGCTGACCAGGAACACCTGGTCACGGCGCCCGGCAATGGCCTGGCCAACGACCGTTTCCGCGCCGCCTTCGGCATACATCTCGGCGGTGTCGATCAGGCTCAGGCCAAGCTCGATGCCTTGTTGCAGCGCCGCCACCTCGGCCGCCCGGCGGCCTGGATCTTCACCCATGTACCAGGTGCCCTGGCCGATGGCCGGAACGCTCGAACCTGCCAGTGTCATGTAACGCATGTCACCTCCGGAATGCGGGTATTGGAAAGCAACACCTCGAGCAGCGCCTGCGCCGCCGTGGAAAGCCTGTGCTCGCTGAGGGCAATCACACCAATGCGGCGTTCGACCGTCGGCTCGACCAGGGGCACGCAGCGGGCACCCAGCTCCTGCATCTGGTTGATGCACAGCGCCGGTACGGCACTTACCCCCAGGCCGCTGGCAACCATGCGGCCGATCGTCGAAAGCTGGTGGCTTTCGAACGCCACCGCCAGTTTGCCGTGCCGTGCCGCCACGTTCTGCTCCATCAACAGGCGCACCGCCGATGGGCGCTGCAGGGCCACGAAGTCTTCGGCCAGCAGTTGCACCCAGCTGACCTGGGGCAATCGGGCCAGGGGCGAGTCGGCAGGCACCACGGCGACGAAGCGGTCCATGTACAGCGGGTGAAAGTCCAGGCCATCGATGTTGTCCGGCTCGAAGCCGATGCCCAGTTCGACGCGGCGATGGCGCACCAGTTCCAGTACCTGCTCGTTGATCACATCGTGCACGGTGACGTTGACCTTCGGGTAGCGCTGGCGAAACACCTTGAGCGAATGCGGCAGCAGGTTGCCAGCGAAGGCCGGCATGGCCGCCACCGACACCCGGCCCAGTTGCAGGGTGAAGCGCTGGCGCAGCATCTCTTCGGTGTCGTCCCAGTCGGCCAGCAGGCGCCGGGCCAGCGGCAACAGCACCTCGCCCTCGGCAGTCAGGCTGACGCTGCGGGTGGTACGGCTGAGCAGGGCCCCCCCCAGGTTTTCTTCCAGGGCCTTGATGGTCAGGCTCAGGGCCGGTTGCGAGACATGCAGGTGTTCACCGGCCTGGGCGAAGCTCTGGTACTTGGCCACCGTGACAAAGGCACGCAGTTGCTTGACGTTCATGACTGGCCTGCTGGTTGTTTTGCAAAAATTATCAATCGATGATGAAAACAAAATTAACAAATCAGTCGCTTGCGGTGAAGATGTCGTCACACGCTCACCGACAGCCTCGTCGGTTCAACAACTACAAAAGGCGGATCAGCATGGCCGGACTGGACAAGCGCGTTGCAACCTATGAGCAGGCCCTCGAAGGCCTGACCGACAACATGACGGTACTGGCAGGCGGTTTTGGCCTGTGCGGCATCCCGGAAAACCTCATCAGCGAAATCAAGCGGCGTGGCGTCAAGGGCCTGACCGTGGTCTCCAACAACTGCGGCGTCGATGGTTTCGGCCTTGGCGTGCTGCTGGAAGACCGGCAGATTCGCAAGATGATTGCCTCGTACGTAGGCGAGAACGCCGAATTCGAACGCCAGCTGCTCAGCGGCGAGCTGGAAGTGGAACTGACCCCGCAAGGCACCCTCGCCGAGAAGATGCGTGCTGGCGGTGCCGGCATCCCGGCCTTCTACACGGCCACCGGCTACGGCACCCCGGTAGCCGAAGGCAAGGAAGTGCGCGAGTTCAACGGCCGCAAGTACATCCTCGAACAATCCATCACCGGTGACTTCGCCATCGTCAAGGGCTGGAAGGCCGACCACTATGGCAACGTGGTGTACCGCAACACCGCGCAAAACTTCAACCCGCTGGCAGCCACCGCCGGCAAGATCACCGTGGTCGAAGTGGAAGAGATCGTCGAACCCGGCGTGCTGCTGCCCAGCGAAATCCATACCCCGGGCATCTACGTCGACCGCGTCATCGTCGGCACCTTCGAGAAGCGTATCGAAAAGCGCACCGTCAAGGCCTGAGCGCCGTCCAGCAGAACAACAAAGAGACCCTGACCATGGCACTGACCCGCGAACAGATGGCGCAACGCGTCGCCCGTGAATTGAAAGACGGCTACTACGTCAACCTTGGTATCGGCATTCCGACCTTGGTGGCCAACTATGTGCCCGCCGACATGGATGTCATGCTGCAATCGGAAAACGGCCTGCTCGGCATGGGCGAGTTTCCGACTGAAAGCACCCTGGATGCCGACATGATCAACGCCGGCAAGCAGACCGTCACCGCCCGTCGTGGCGCCTCGATCTTCGACTCGGCGCAATCCTTCGCCATGATCCGTGGCGGCCACGTCGACCTGACCGTGCTCGGTGCCTTCGAGGTGGACGTGCACGGCAACATCGCCTCGTGGATGATTCCGGGCAAGCTGGTGAAGGGCATGGGCGGCGCCATGGACCTGGTAGCCGGTGCCGAGAACATCATCGTCACCATGACCCACGCCTCCAAGGACGGCGAGTCCAAGCTGCTGCCGCAGTGCAGCTTGCCGCTGACCGGTGCCGGCTGCATCCGCAAGGTGCTGACCGACCTGGCCTACCTGGAAATCGAAGACGGCGCCTTCATCCTGCGCGAAACCGCGCCGGGGGTGAGCGTTGAAGAAATCATCGAGAAGACCGCAGGCAAGCTGATCGTACCGGATGACGTGAAGGAAATGACCTTCTAGGCATTCGCCGCACATTGCCCCTGTAACAGCGGCCTTGTGCCGCCAGAGGGCTGCGACGCAGCCCCGCGATTTTGGCATCGACGCCGAGATCGAGGGGGCCGCTTCGCGGCCCTCTGGCGACACAAGGCCGTTGCTACAGGGGTTTTGCGTTTGCTGATGTTTCCGATAATACCAACAAGAGGAATTGAACCGTGGCCGCTGAAATCCAAGACAGTCGCTCCGCCCGCTTTGCCTTGCGCTGCTCCAACTGGGCCGAACGCTGGTTCCCTGACTCCTGGGTGTTTGCTGCTCTGGCAGTGCTGCTGGTGTGCATCGGCGCGCTGGCCATGGGCGCCAAACCGACCGATACCGCCAAGGCCTTTGGCGATGGCTTCTGGAGCCTGATCCCGTTCACCATGCAAATGGCCTTCGTGGTCATCGGCGGCTACGTGGTGGCCAGTTCGCCGCCCGCCGCACGGCTGATCGACCGCCTGGCGCGCATTCCCGGCAATGGCCGCTCTGCGGTGTGCTGGGTGGCGCTGATCTCGATGCTGGCCTCGCTGCTCAACTGGGGCCTGTCGCTGGTGTTCGGCGGCCTGCTGGTGCGCGCTCTGGCGCGGCGTACCGAACTGCAGATGGACTACCGCGCTGCCGGCGCCGCCGCCTACCTGGGGCTGGGCGCCGTCTGGGCACTGGGCCTGTCGTCTTCGGCTGCGCAACTGCAGGCCAACCCGGCCAGCCTGCCACCCTCGATCCTGTCGATTACCGGGGTGATCCCGTTCACCGAAACCATCTTTCTCTGGCAGTCCGGGGTGATGCTGGCCGCGCTGGTGGTGGTCTCGCTGGTCATCGCCTACGCCACCGCGCCAGGGCCGAACAGCGCGCGCAGCGCCCAGGACTGCGGGGTCGACCCCAGCTTCAGCGCGCCACCGGCGCCGCAGCGCACCCGTCCGGGCGAGTGGCTGGAGCACAGCCCGATCCTGATCCTGCTGCTGGTGGCGCTGGCTGCCGGCTGGCTGTACCAGGAGTTCGCCAGCAAACCGGCAATTACCGCCATCTCCGGGCTGAATACCTACAACCTGTTGTTCATCATGCTCGGTGCCTTGCTGCACTGGCGCCCGCGCAGCTTCCTCGATGCAGTGGCCCGTGCGGTCCCGACTACCACCGGGGTGTTGATCCAGTTCCCGCTGTATGGCTCGATCGCGGCCATCCTCACCCAGGTAAAGGGCGTCGATGAACAGACCCTGGCCCACCACATTTCCGTGTTCTTCACCCAGGTTGCCACGCATGACACCTACGCCGTGCTGATGGGGGTGTATTCGGCAGTGCTGGGCTTCTTCATCCCCTCCGGGGGCGGCAAGTGGATCATCGAGGCACCCTACGTGATGCTGGTGGCCAACGACCTGCAGTACCACCTCGGCTGGGCGGTGCAGATCTACAACGCCGCCGAGGCGTTGCCGAACCTGATCAACCCGTTCTACATGCTGCCCCTGCTGGGTGTGCTGGGGCTCAAGGCACGTGACCTGATCGGCTTCTCGTTCGTGCAGTTGCTGGTGCATGTGCCGCTGGTGCTGGTGCTGCTGTGGGCGCTGGGTACCACACTGCAATATGTGCCGCCGGTCATGCCATGAAGTTCGACAGCAGGTGTGGGGCTGCGTAGCAGCCCCAGCATTTCCTCGGCAGTACACGTATCATTGCCAGGCCGCCTTCGCCTGGGAAACCCGCGTCACATGTCTATTCGATTGAAACTGCTGCGCAAGAAACTGGGGATGACCCTGGAAACACTGGCCGAAAAGACCGCCATGACCAAGAGTTACCTGTCCAAGGTCGAGCGTGGCCTGAACACACCGTCTATCGCCGCCGCGCTGAAACTGGCGCGGGCGCTCAACGTCAATGTCGAAGAACTGTTCGCCGAAGAACAGGCCGGCCCGGGCCGCTACAGCCTGGTGCGCCATGCCGAGCGTCAGGCCCTGGTGGGCGACGGGGCCGGGCCGGGCTACGCGGCCCTGACCAGCCAGGTGGGGCAACGCAGCCTGTTGCCGTTCCTGATCCAGCCGCCGCTCGAGTTCAGCGACCCCACATTCAAGGAACACCTGGGCGAGGAGTTCCTGTTTGTCCATAGTGGGCAGGTAGAAGTGGATTTCATGAACGAGCGGGTCCTGCTGGAGCAAGGCGATGCCCTGCATTTCAACGCTCAGACCCCGCACCGGTTACGCTCGGTGGGGCCACTGCCGGCGCAATTGCTGGTTGTTGTACACCACACCGAGGAATGAACGACGGGGCCTTGTGTCCAGGCTTCGGCTGTTCTCACCGATGAAACGTTGCCGCCAGCTAGGGCACACGCTCACGCACAATCTGCCTGTCGGTATTTTGACGAGTCGACCATGTGCTCATTGAATTTTATTATTGTGTCGGATCATTGACGCAGTGGGTTTGTGCTCATAAGCTCAATTCAACAGCCCAACAACTCCCGCAACACCACGCCAATAACTCATTGAATTTCCTCTTTAAAGGAGGGGCGTATGCGCACGGCTCTGATAATCAAGGCGATGTTTTTGCTGGCGTTGTTAAGTGGCGCGGCGCGCGCTGCGGATTTGTACATCAACCAGAACAGTATCATGCCTGTTTCAACCGCAGGTTGGTTGTTTGCCTTTGCTGTCGTGGGTTTTGTGGCGGTCGCCAATAGAAGGAAAATCTGAGCCTGCCGCGGGCTTCCTTGTCAATTTGCCAACCGTTGCTATATTGCCAGTAGCCCCTGAAGGTCCATGGTTGCAAACAATGCAACTCAGGCTGCACAGCGTCAAGGTAAGGGCGTCAAGGAAGGTGAGGCCGTCGCGGCGGGTGTAGGCCGCAAAGCGGAGCGAGAGTTGGCGGGCTGTTCTCATTCAGTGCTCTTCGTCGGGCCTTTGGGCCGGAGGGACCCTCATGCTGCGTTCAATGTTTGCCGTGCTTTGCCTGTTGGCGGTTTGGTCTGGTGCCGGCAATGCCGAGCCGAACAGTACCTACCTGCTCAGCCCCGGCGATGTGGTGATGGTTTCGGTGTGGCAGGAAGACAGCCTGCGTCAGGAAGCCACCGTATTGCCCGATGGCAGTATCACTTTCCCTCTGGCCGGGCGCATCGAAGTTGCCGGACTGGATGTGACGGCGGTTGAAAAACAAGTTGCCGCCAAACTCGAAAAATTCCTCCCCGACCCGAACGTCAGCGTTGTCGTCAAGAGCATCGCCGGCAACCTGGTCTATGTACAAGGCAAAGTCATCAAGCCCGGGCCGGTACAAATGGCCGGCCCTACCGCAGTGCTGCAGGCGCTGAGCATGTCGGGTGGCCTCGACAAGTTTGCCGATGAAAGCGAAATCAAGGTGGTGCGCGGTACCGGCACTTCCCAAAAAATACTGCCTGTGCGATATAAAGACCTGGTGTCTGGCAGGGATATGTCTACCAACATCCAACTTCAGGCTGGCGATACGCTGGTCGTTCCTTGATCTCGCCTTTAATAAGAACATTTGATGCCTCTTCTTAGAACAACTCGCATTGCAACTGCAATCCTGGTATTGCCATTTACGGACGCGGTGCTGGCGGCAAATTGGCAGTCGACGGTAGTGGTACCAACTTCGGTCGAATATGACAGCAACCCGTTGCTGCTGTCGTCGGGAGAAAAGGGCATAACGCGCACGATCATCGCGCCCGATTACACCCTGATCGGCACCTTCGATCGTGACGAACTGCGGTTGGGGCTGGGCATGCATGTGATGCGCTCGTCCGATACGGCAGTGGTGGACAACCGTGAGGACCCTGATGTGAGCCTGGGCTGGCAACGCCAGACCGAACGCGGGCGTTTTGGCCTGCTGGCACGTTACAACGAAAGCTCGACGTTGTCGGGAACGGTGCTGGATACCGGCGTGGTCACCACCGATGGCACGCAGAAGCTCTATACCTTGAGCGGCAACTGGAGCCAGGCCGTTACCGAGCGCAGCACGTTGAGCAACGAGACCACCTACAACCGTGCCCGTTATGACATCAGTACGCTGACGGGTTACGAGGAACTGGGCAACGTGTTCACCTGGACCTACGCCTGGAGCGAGCGGGCTGATGTGTATAGCCGCTTCGGTGTCCGGCGTTACGAGCCCGAACAGGACCAGACGGCGACGGCCTCGAACAGTTACAGCCCGGCGGTCGGGGTGAAGTATCAGTTGTCCGAAAGCTTCAGCGCCGATGCGCACGTGGGGGCCACTCAGGTCTCTGGTAGCGAAGGTGGCGGGCGCGGGGAGGGTGGTGTCGCGTTGCTGTACACCGGAGTGCGTGCGCTTGCCAGCTTCACCGCCGAACGCAGCACGGTAGCCAGCGCCGAAGGCGGCTTCGCGGAACTGGACCAGGTGCGCGGTGTATGGAGCTATGCGCTCGGTGAGCGCACCCGGGTAGGTGCCGATGCCGCCTGGCAGGACAGCAAAGGGCAGACGCCCAACACCCTGCAGACCTACAGCGTGTGGGCCAGCCGCGAGTTTTCGCCGTACTGGGACCTGCGCCTGTCGCTGATGTACAAGGAACGGCAGCAGGATCACGAAGCCGATGCGAGCGCTACGATCGTGGGTTTGACATTGACGTACAGGTACCCCGACATCTGAACTTCAGGCAGGTGGCCCCATGAAGTCCGATTACGAGCTGTCCCTCAGAGATTACATCGCCATAATCAAGGACCGGGCCCTGCTATTGGGGGGCAGCATCGTAGTCATTCTGGCGGCGACCGTCGCAGTTGCCGTGATGGTGCCACCCATTTACCAGGCGACCGGCACCATCCTGGTGGAGTCGCAGCAGATTTCACCCGAACTGGTCTCGACCAACAACACCAGTTTTGCCGATGAACGCATCGAGGTGATTCGCCAGCGGGTGATGACCCGCGAGAACCTGTTGCGCATCATCGGCAAGTACAACCTGTTTGCCGACCACCGCTTCAGCGAAAGCGACCGGATCGAGCAGATGCGCAGTGCCACCGTGGTCCAGAGCCTCACCACCTATGTACGCGGGCGCGGTGAAGCGACCGTGGCGTTCAATGTGTCGTTCGAGCACCGCCAGCCGGAAGTGGCCAAGGAAGTCGCCGACGAACTGGTCACGCTGTTCCTCAACGAGAACCTCAAGCAGCGCACCGAGCGCGCCAACGAAACCACCGAATTCCTGACCCAGGAAGCGAACAAGCTGGGGGCCGAGCTGGCCAGCCTGGAGAACCAGCTGGCGGACTTCAAGCAGGCCCATGCCAATGCCTTGCCCGAGCACCAGACCCTGCGCATGAACATGCTGTCGCGCTCGGAACTGGAATTCCGCGAGGTCGACCGTGACTACAAGGCCGCCCAGGAAGAGTTGCGTTACCTGGAACTGGAATTGTCTGCGGCCAATGCCGGGCTGGCCACCAAGGCCGTCGATGGCCCGCGGATGGCCGCTGCCGATGAAGCCCAGGACCTGCCAAGCCTGAAGGCCGAGTATGCCCGGCTGCTGAGCCGCTACAAGGAAGCTCACCCCGATGTGGTGGCGGTCAAGCGCAAGATCCAGGCCCTCGAAGCCAGCGGCAATGCCACGGCGGCGGTTTCCACCAGCAGCCTCGACGCTGCCCGTGTGCGGGCCAGGATCAGCGCGGCACAGGTGCGCATCGCTTCACTGGCCGAGCAGAAACGCGAACTGACCAGGAAGATGGAAGGCTACGAGGCCGAGATTCTCGAGGCGCCGCAGGTCGAGCGGGGCCTGGTCACGCTGATGCGTGACCATGACAACGCGCGCAAGAAGTATGAAGAAATCCGTGCCAAGGAAATGGGCGCGAAGATTACCGAAAGCCTCGAGCAGGAAAACAAGGCCGAGCGCTTTGTCCTGCTGGAGCCACCGTTGCTGCCGGAGAAGCCGGTCAAGCCCAACCGCAAGAAGATCGCCGCGCTGGGCCTGGTGCTGGCTCCGGCGGGCGCTGGGGCGCTGGTGATGTTGCTGGAAATGTTCAACCAGCGCATTCGCGGCGTCGGTGCTCTGGAGAACCTGCTGGGCCGACGGGTGCTGGTGGCGCTGCCGTATATCGACACCAAGGCCGACGTGGCCCGGCGCAGGCGTTGGCGCAACTGGCTGTTGCTGGCGGCGTTGGTGCTGGTAGCTATCCTGATAGTGCTGGTGCACGTGTTCTACATGCCACTGGATGTGCTGCTGTTGAAAGTCATGTCTCGGTTTGCATAAGGAAGCAGTGATGGACAGGACCAAGCCGGCTGTGGGCAACAATCTTCACCCGGTGACCCCGGGTACCCCCCAGGCCTTGTCACCCGCCCCCGGCACGGCGCTGGCGGAAGTGCCTGGCCAGTTCGATTACGTCAACACCAAGGTGGTGCCGCTGCGCGCGGAGCATCTGGAGCGCCACCGCATCGTGGCGTACAACAAGAACTCCAACATGAACGGGCCGATCGACCTGCTGCGCACGCAAGTGCTCAGGACCATGGAAGAAAACGGCTGGCGGACCCTGGCCATCACGTCGCCAACGCCTGAAGCGGGCAAGACCGTGCTGGCCATCAACCTGGCCATGAGTATCGCCCACTACACTACCCGGACCGCGTTACTGGTGGATTTCGACCTGCGTCGGCCGAAAGTCGGCAGTAGCCTGGGTTTGCCCATGGAGCAGTCATTGAACGAGTTCCTCAGCGACCAGGCCGAGTTGCAGGACTGCCTGGTCAACCCGACTTTGCCCCGGTTCGTGGTGCTGCCAACCCGGGTGCCGGTGCCGATGTCTACCGAAATGCTGTCCTCGCCGAAGGTGGGCAACCTGATCAGCGACCTGCGCAACCGCTATGAATCGCGGATCTGCATTTTCGATTTGCCACCGTTGCTCAGCTCTGACGATGCAATCACCGTGATACCCAAGTTCGACTGTGTATTGCTGGTGGTGGCCAACGGCATGAACAACAAGAAGGAAATCGAGGATTGCCTGCACCACCTGGCCAGGGTCAACCTGGTCGGCACGGTGCTGAACAAGGCAGATGAGCAACCGCGAACTTATTACTGAACCTTGCCTGCAAGCAAACCAGCGCATCCCTGTGGGAGCGGGTTTGCCCGCGCAGCAGGCGACCCAATACAGGGCCACGGCTGCGCCGGTGCGCCCTAGCGCTGGCGCACCGGCCACGGATACTGCAGTTCCCATTGCCAGGCATGCCGCACGATCTGCTCCAGTTCGGCAAATTCCGGGCGCCAGCCCAGCACACGCATGGCCTTGCCGGCATCCGCCACCAGCCGCGGCGGGTCGCCGGCACGGCGCGGGGCATCGAGGCTGCGTATCGGCCGGGCGGTCACGGCGCGGGCCATATCGATTACCTGCTGCACGGAAAAGCCCAGGCCATTGCCCAGGTTGAACGCGGTGCGCTCGCCGCCGGCCAGCAGGTAGTCCACCGCCAGCGCATGGGCCGCTGCCAGGTCGCTGACATGCACGTAGTCGCGTATGCAGGTGCCGTCTGCGGTGTCATAGTCGCGGCCATACACCGTGATTGCGTCACGCCGGCCCGAAGCGGCCTGCAGGATCAGCGGGATCAGGTGGGTTTCCGGGTCATGTCGCTCACCCAGCTCACCCTGCGGGTCGGCGCCCGCAGCATTGAAATAGCGCAGGCACACCGACTTCAGGCCATAGGCGCGGTCGAAGTCCTCGAGAATCTGCTCGACCATCCACTTGCTCAGCCCATACGGGTTGATCGGCCCCTTGGCATGCGCTTCGTCGATCGGCACATACTGCGGGTTGCCATAAACGGCAGCGCTGGAAGAAAACACCAGGTAGCGGATACCGGCGTTGACCATGGCCTGCAGCAGGGTAAGGGTCGCCGCGACATTGTTCTGGTAGTACTTGCCGGGCGCGCTGACAGATTCGCCCACCTGGATGAACGAGGCAAAGTGGAACACCGCATCGAAATGGCAAACGGCGAACAGCACGTCCAGCGCGGGCTCGTCGGCGATGTCCAGCTTCGCCCACTGCACGCCTGGGCCGGGCGCGACCAGGTCGGCGACCACCACCTCATGGCCAGTGCCGAGCAGGTGCTTGACCATGTGCGAGCCAATGTAGCCTGCGCCACCGACAACCAGAAACTTCATCCATGCCTCCCGGACTCTGCTGTTGTACAGCCGCAGTGAATCATCCCTGGTCGAGACCGGGCGGGCGCTTCAGCTACAGGTCTGTTTGAGGGTAGATGGCCATATGCCCTATTTCAAGAACAGCCAATTGGACATGTACTGGCCGTCCAGCGTGATGCGGTAATGCCCATCCTGGTAAGCCACCGGCAAAGGTTTCAGCTGGGCCGGCGCCTCGCGGGCGAACAGCTTCAGGCCGGCAGGCGCCTTGATGGTCAGGGTGCCGGCAAGCGGCTCGACGTTGAACGGTGTATTTGCATCGGCCTTGGGCACGGCACGGGTGCCCAGCGACACCAGCAATTCGCGCGACTGGCCCAGGGGCTGGCCGTCCAGGCTTTGCACCACGACGCTGGCATAGGGTGTCCTTGCCTGCATCTGGATAGCGCCAAGGCTGATCGAGCGGCCACCCAGCCAACCGGTGGCGGCTTGCGTCAGCGCGCTGTCGATGGTGTAGATGCCTTGTTGCCAGTTGCGTCTGAGTTCACCGGTGTCGGTCACCGCTTCGCTGGCGTTGGCCGCTAGCAAGGCTTGCCCCGGGTCCTGCAGCAGCTGTGCATCGGCCGGGATGGCCGCCGGTTGCAGCCAGGGCAGTTGCGGCGTCTGGGGCAGGGCGATCTGCAGTTGCCCCTTTTCCATGGCCGTGCGCAACAGTGGCGAATTGCGCGGGGTGATCTCCTGGTTGTACAGCATGGCGGGTGTCGGCGCGAATACGTAGCGGGTAGTGGCCTGGCGCACGTCTGCGCGGCGGTAGAGCAGGGCGGCAGCAGGCAGGGTGGCGAGCATGCCCGGGTCGTTGTAGGCGTGCCAGTTATCCGCCGTGCGCCAGCCGGGATTGAAGGCTTGCTGGCTGTAGGCATACTGCAGCATGGCGTCCCAGCCCTGGTGGCTGCCAGTAGCGGCCACGTACAGCGGCAGCGAATGGCGGTCGGGCAGGGGGAAGGGTTCGGCGTTCCACTCGGTGACGGTCATTGGCTTGCCGACCACCTGGGCGGCGGCCAGCCAGTCGATCATGCCGTCGCTGCTCAGCGGGTTCTTTTCCAGCTGGCCGTTGGCGCCGTAGCTGTGGGCATCGATCACATCGCCTGTGCTCAGTGCCGGCAGCGCACTAAGACCATTGCCGCCCCAGGTGCTGGTGGTGGCGATCGGCACTTTCACGCCGAGGTTGCGCAGGTGCGCAATCATCTCGACGTTGAACCGCTGCTCCAGGTCATTGAGGAACAGCTTCGACGGGCCGTGCTCCCAGGCACGCCAGACAAGGTCGCCCGGCAAGTCATGCTGGCGGGCGAACGCCCTGGCCGCGTCCATGTAGCGCGCGCTATGGCGGGGCACGTCCTTGTCCGGCAGCAAGGCGTTGCCGTAATGCTGGGTAAGGTCGTTCTCGTTGGTGATCAGCAGCGCCGCAATGGCCGGCTCGTCCTTGTAGGCCAGGCCGGTGTAGGGGTTGACGTGGCTCAGGTACTGCTCGGCAAAGCGCTGCATGGCCTGCTGGATGCTGCGGTTCACATAGGCGTAACCCTTCAGGTCGACACGGTCCTGGCCCTTGGCGATTTCATCGAAGTCGTCAATGTTGTCGTTGGCGGTAAGCGCCCGCTGTACATGCATGTCCAGCCAGACATAGATGCCTTCGTCCTTGAGCGCCTTGATCCACACATCGAGCTTGCGCAGCGACTCGGCATCGAGTTGGCGGGTAGTGCGCACCAGGGTGCCATCGCCGAACACGTTCGGGCTGACCCACGGCGAGTCGTGGTGGTGCAGGCGCACCAGGTTGAAGCCCAGGGCCGACAGGCGCCTGGCCTGCAGGCGAATTTCTTCGTCCGGGCTCTTGAACAATGCATAGGCGGACAGGTTGGTGCCCCAGAAGCGCGCCGGGGTGTTGTCGGCGAACATCAGTTGCTCGCCGACAGCCTTGACGAAGCCGCGCTTGCCTGCGGGCTTTTCCGCTGCGTTGAGAAATGACAGGTCTACCGGCGAGGTGCGCCAGTCCAGCTGGTCATCGGGCCAGCTGGCCGGGTCGGCCAGACCGAAGCGCTCGCTGGGGGTTGGCCCCAGGTCGATGTCGCCGGTAATGTTCAATACCGCCTTGATCTGCTGCCGACCGGCATTGATCGGGTCGTCGTAGATGAACGCACGCACCTCGGATGGGTTGCCGCGTTCGAAATACAACCTGGCCAGCGGCGGATCGAAGCGCATCTCGATGCGTCGGCCCTGGTCGGGCTTGCCCCATGACCAGCCACGCTTGCCGGGCAGCAGCTGTGGGGCGCCCATGTCCCCGGCAATGTGCGCCGGGTCGAACTGGAACACCAGGCCGCCGCCCATTACCCCGGCCTGGCGGCTGTGGGCGTCGAGGTCGAAGACCCAGCTCAGGGTTTGCGCCTGCGGCTTGCGGATATCCGCTGTCAGGTCGAAATCCAGTGCCTTGTTCTTACCCTGAAGGGTGTAGTGGTAGGGGCCGTTGACCTTGACCGTGGTCTCGAAGCCCGTCCAGCTCCAGTTGGCCGCCCAGAAGTCGAACCTGGCTTTCATCACCGGCCCACCGCCGTGGGTGACCGTGGGCAGGCCATTCTGTTCATCGACACTGGCTTGCCATTCCGATGCCCAGCCCGCCCATGGCAGCAAGGCCAGGCCAGCCATGGCCGAGGCCCGCAGGGTTTGAACGATTGAGCGGTGCAGGTGGGGCAGGTTCATAGGCATTACCCGGTTTGAAGATCCGCGTCGGCCAGCGCGGTGACCTGGCTGTCGTCAAGCCGGCGCACCATCTGGACATAAGCCACGCCCAGCCCGGCGATGGTCCAGTACACCACCGGGATGAAGGTGATGCTGCTGACAGTGAAAATGATCACCAGGATGCCGACCAGCGTCGCCAGCAATGCGCGGCCGAGCTGGCGGCGCTCGTCGTCCTTGTCGGGGAAACTGCGCATGGCCTTGCGGATACCGTGCAGCACGGCAGCGAAGAACGCCACGAACAGGCCAAGCCCGACCAGGCCGACCCGCAACGCCAGGTTGATGTAGGTGTTGACGATGTCGATGATGCCTTCGCCCTGGATCATCGACTGCATTTCCGGTGTGTTGCGGAAATCGAACGAGCCGAACAGCGGGTTGCGCTGGATGACGATCCATGAGTTGTCCATCAACCGCTCGCGATAGGTGATGTTCTCCCTGTCCACATTGCCGATGAACGGCAAAAGGTCCAGTACCTTGTCGCCACCCGGCACGGCAGTCAGCAGGGGCAGGGCCAGCATGCCGGCCGCGGCCAGCAGCACCAGGCGCCTGAGCGCACCTCTGCCCAGGGCGATGAACACCACCACGATGACCATGGCACCGATCCACGGGCCGCGCGACAGCGGCGCGAACAGCCCGGCGGCCAGCAGCAGCACGCCCATCAGCCGCTGCCAGGGGTGGCGCAGGTAACCTTGAAGGAACAGGAACAGGCCGATGGCCACGCTCATCACATAACCCAGGACGATGGCCTGGCCGGTGGTGACGCTGGCGCGCAACGAACCGCCCCTGCTCAGGTAGCCGGACATGCTCCACGGCACGCCCATGGCATCGATCAGGGCGCTGTACAACAGCCAATGGCGCACGTATTCGGCCACGCCGATCAGGGCCAGCACGAACGACGCGAGCACGAAGGCCAGCAGGGTGTCCTTGAAATCGCTGATCTGGCGCAGGCCACGGCTGGCCACGTAATACGGCAGGAGCACGTCGATGAACAGGTACAGCGTCTGGCGCAGGGTGTCGGTCAGGGTGGTTTCACGCAGGTACAGCGCGCTCATCAGCAGCAGCCCGGCTGCCAGCAGCCGGTCGGGCCAGGTGCGGCCAAAACGCAGGGTGTCACCTTGCCGGCGCAGGGCCAGCGCAGCCGGCAACAGCACGCACAGTGTCAGCAAGCGGATATGGTTGAGGTCGACCAGGTAGTTGACCAGGCCAAACCCCGGCACCTGCAGCGAAGCCGGCGGGATCACGAACAGCAACATGTAGAACAGCGCCATGGGGTTGTGCTCGCGGCGCCCGGCGAGGTACAGGATCACCGCGCCTGCACCCAGGTACAGCCAGAAACTGTGCGAGACGAAGGCCAGCACGGTCAGCAGGAACCACAGGTTGCGCCTGCGCTTGAAGTCGCCAGGCGGGATCAGCTCGGTAGCAGGCCGCCGGGCCAGCAGGAAGACCACGCTAGCCAGGAACAGGATGACGATCAAGGCGCGAAAATGTTCAGGCATCGGCTAAGTGCACCTTTCCCTCGGTGGGACATCGGCTAGCGTCGTGGCTAATTGAAACTATAGTGACTTTTTAGTCAGTCAGAGATCGAAGTCATGCCGTCGATTGATGTGTCAGCCACCGCGAGCCTGCGCCAGCGGGCCCTCAGGGCCGGGTCGTGGAACCTGGTCTCGCAGGTGGCGTCACAGCTGATGCGCCTCGGCGGCAATCTGCTCATGGCCCGCTTGCTGGTGCCGGAAATGTTCGGGGTGATGGTGATTGCCAACACCGTTTCGGTACTGCTGCATCTGTTGTCCGATGTCGGCCTGCGGCAGAACATCGTCCAGAGCCCGCGCGGCGACGACCCGGATTTTCTCGATACCGCATGGACGGTGCAGATCATCCGCGGCTTCGTGCTGTTTGTCCTGACCTTGCTGCTGGCCCTGGCCGCCTGGTTTGCCCAGCTGGCTGACGTGTGGCCGGCAGACGCAACCTATGCCGAACCCGTGTTGCCCTGGGTACTGGCAGCCACCGGGCTGTCGGCGGTGATCTGGGGGTTCCAGTCCACCAAGATAGATGTGGCGGTACGAACTTTCCAACAGAAGCGCGTGGTGCTGGTCGACCTTGCCTCGCAAGTGATGGGCCTGGTGGTGATGCTGGTGCTGGGCTACCTGACCCGCTCGGTCTGGGCGCTGGTCATCGCCGGCCTGGTGTCGGCCCTGGCCTGGACCCTGCTTGGCCACACCGTGCTCGAGGGGCCGCACAACCGCTTGCACTGGGAGCGCAATGCGCTGAAAGAACTGATCGTGTTTGGCCGCTGGATCCTGTTGTCGTCGATGGTCGGCGTGCTGGCCATGTACGGTGACCGCATCTGGTTCGGTGCCAGCATGACGACAGCGCAACTGGGCGTCTATTCGATTGCCGTGCTGATCCTGGGTGCCGTGCAGACCGCGCTGATGAAGGTTTTCGGGGCGGTGGCGCTGCCGGCCTTCAGCGAAGCGGCCAGGGCCGATGACAAGGAGCGCCTGAAGGCGCTTTACCACCGCTTTCGCCTGCTGGTCGACCTGCTGGTGCTGTTCATCTGTGGTGGGTTCCTCACCGCCAGCCCGCTGCTGATCGGCTGGCTGTACGACGACCGCTACCGTGAAGCCGGGCCGATGCTGGCGATTCTTTCGCTGTCGTTCCTCACCTTGCGCTATACCTTGGCACACCAGGTGTGGATTGCCCTGGGCCTGACCAAGTACCAGGCCATCGACAACATCATCCGCCTGGTCTCGCTGTGGGGGTTGTTGCCGTTGTTGCTGGCGCTTGGCGGTGTCGACTGGGCGATCTGGGGCGTGGCGTTGCACACCCTGCCAACGCTGGTGCTGATCGTGTATGTGAATTGCAAGCTGGGTATCTTCAGCCTCAAACGTGAACTGATTGTGCTGCCGATGCTACTGGTCGGGGCGCTTTGCGGGGCGCTGCTGACAGCCTTTTTCAACTGGCTGTGATGCGGCTTGCCGGGTGAGATTTCAACGGACACAGGCTATTGGACCATGGGTAAGTTGACTTTTTGTGCTGCGCAGCCGGGACGCAGGCGCTTTATCCAGAGTTGTGTCTTGCTGGGTGTCGGGGGAGCAGTGTTCGGTGTTACAGCGGCCAGTGCGGGTGACCGTGTCGACAGGCACGGGTACGTGCTGATCAATGGCTGGGTGTTGCCGTCCCGTTACTTCCGGAACGAGCAAGCATGATCAACGATTTTCAGTCGCAGAAGACCCTGCGCGACGTCTATGACGTATGCATCATCGGCGCTGGCCCGGCGGGCATCACCCTGGGGCTGCGCCTGGCGGCCGCCGGCTGGCGAGTGCTGCTTGCCGAGGGTGGCGGGCGTGAGTACTCGTCGCGGTCGCAAGACTTGTATGCCTGCAAATCCACCGGCCTGGAGCTGTATGCCCAGGTGTCCCGCCTGCGTTACCTGGGCGGCACATCCAACCACTGGGCCGGCCGTTGCCGGCCGTTCACCGCCTCGGATTTCGCCACGCCGCCCATTGGCGGCCTGCCGGGCTGGCCCATCCCTTATTCGGAAATTGCCGCCTACCTGCCGGCCGCCATGGAGATCGTCGACTTGCCGCCTGGCTCGGATTTCACGGCAATCAACAGCGGACTGGTCGGTGACGAATTCGAACCAGACCGCTTTCTGCTCAGCCCGCCGACCCGCTTTGCGCAGAAGTACGCTGCGGCGCTCGAGCAGACCGAAGGCCTGGATGTATTCATCAACTGCAATTGCGTGGACCTGGCGTTCGACGAGGCCACTGGCAGCCTGGCCGCCGTGGTGCTGTCCGATTACCAGGGCAATCGCCAGCGCCTGGTGGCGAGCAACTTCGTGCTGGCCACCGGTGGCATCGAGAATGCCAGGCAGCTGCTCAACAGCGAATCGTTGCGCAGCGCGGGCATCGTCAGCAAGGACGGGCTGGTCGGCGGCTGTTTCATGGAACACCTGAACATCGACCTGGGCACCTTCATCCTCCGCTCGGGTCTGGCCCCTGAGCCGCGCGAGTATTTCACTACCGATACCTTCACTGACGAGTACAAGGCCGGCAAGGGCAATGTCAGGGCCGCCTTGCTGACCGAGGTGCAGACCTACGGCCGCACTGCCGAGGTCAAGCATTTCCTGGAAAACCTGGCCTGTGACATGGGGGTCGCCAGCAAGATTGCCTTCGTGGCCCAGTTCAGTTGCCCCGGCGACGGCCTCATCAGCACGCTGATAGAGCAGTTTCCCAACCCGCACAGCCGCATTTCGCTGCTGGACGAGAGGGACGCGCTGGGCTTGGCCAAGGTCAACGTCAACTGGGCCCTGAGCGCCGATGACCGGCACACCATCAAGTGCATCGGCAGTGAGCTGGCCAAGCGCTGGGCCGACATGAACCTGGGCTTCATCAAGCTCAACGACTTTGTCTATGACACCTCGATACCGCTGAAGATGTCGCCGCATGCCCACCACATGGGCACCACGCGCATGGCATCCTCCGCCCAAGCCGGTGTCGTCGACAGCAACTGCAAGGTGTTCGGTGTTGCAAACCTGTACATCGCCGGCAGCAGCATCTTTGCCACAGGCGGTGCTTCCAATCCGACCCTGCCGCTGCTGCAGTTTGCCCTTCGCCTGGCCGACCACCTCGATGCCAGGATGAGCGGAGCCAGGCAAGCAGTGGGGTGATACAGGTGGGAAACGGGTTGAGTGCGCGCGGTCGGCACCCATGACAACGAGACCGGATGCGCCTCAGAAACAGTCCAGATTGCTTTGATTGCGAGGCTGGCAGGATGAACGGATGGATACGCAAGGCAGTAGCGCATTATGTTCATGCAACCGGGCGAGGAGCCTCGTTCTACCGCAGGTTCTGCAGACCCACTCCGCTTGAGTGGGGCGCCTTCCTTACCCGTTGGGGCAACTTTCATTCGGTGGGCAGGCACTTCCATGCCAACCCGGGCAGCAAGTTCCTCGACCCTTCGCTGGTGCGCATTGGCAACAGCGTGGGCCTGGCCGACTGCACGCTGATCGGTCATGACGGGGTGGTGTTGCTGATCGAGCACCGCTTCGGCAAGCACCTGGACTCGGTCGGTTTCATTGACATCAAGGACAACTGCTTCATCGGCCACGGGGCGATCATCATGCCGCGTGTGACCATCGGTCCCGAGTCGATCGTCGCCGCAGGCGCGGTGGTGACCAAGGACGTGCCGCCGGGCACGGTGTTCGGCGGCAACCCGGCACAATTCATCTGCACCACCGAGGAGTTGATCAAACGGGTCGAGGCGCGTTGCGAAGCTTACCCGTGGATCGGCCTGGTCAAGCAGCGCAACGGCGCCTATGACCCCGAACTGGAACCGCTGCTGATGGCGCAAAGGCGCCAGTACTTCTTCGGGGAGGGCGGCAATGGCTAGCAAACCGGTCGATGTCATGGTGGTCAACTTCAACACGGCCGGCCTGCTGCAGCCGATGTTCGATGCGCTGCGCCGGGCTGATGGTGAACGCCTGGCCAACTACCTGGTGGTGGACAATGCCTCGGTGGATGACTCGGTGCAGCGCATGGCCCAGGTGTGCCCGCAGGCGCTGCTGTTGAGCAACACGCACAACGTCGGCTTCGGCCGGGCCAACAACCAGCTGCTGGCGCACTTGAAGGGCAAGTACGCCTTGCTGCTGAACACCGACGCCTTCGTGGCTGCCGATTCCCTGCAAAAGACCCTCGATTACATGGAGGCGCACCCCGAGTGCGGCGTCCTGGGCGTGCGCCTGGAGGGCCGCGATGGCGACCTGCAACCCAGTTGCCGCTACTTTCCCACACCACTCAATGTCTTCGTCGGGCGTACCGGGCTAGGGCGCTTCTTTCCACGCCTGAAGATGGTCGACGAGATGGACTGGGACCACGCGTCGGTCCGCGAATGCGACTGGCTGCCTGGCTGCTTCTACCTGGTGCGCCGTGAAGTGCTCGACCAGGTAGGCCTGTTCGACCCGCGCTACTTTCTCTATTACGAAGAAGTCGACCACTGCAAGCGGGTCAAGGCGGCGGGCTGGAAAGTGGTGTTCTACCCGCACACCACAGTGGTGCACATTGGCGGCGAGAGCTCCCGCTCGGTAGCCGAACTGGAGGCGGCCAGCCGACAGATTTCGGCCTACCAGATCGAAAGCGAATTGCTGTACTTCCGCAAACATCACGGCCGGGCAGGGCTTGCCCTGCACATGTTGCTGGTGACCTTGGGCGACCTGCTGCTGGCACTCAAGGCGCTGTTGAAACGACGCGGTTGGGGCGCGATCCGTGCCTGCTGGCGTCACTGTCGGGCGACCTGGTCCCTGTTGTTCAAGACCCGGTACGCCAAGCAACCGACCCGGTAGGGGGAGCCATGTTCGAAAATATCCGTGCCGACCTGCGCGCCCATGGCGGCGACTGGGGCGCCCAGGGCTTCTGGGTACTGCTGGTGTACCGCTTCGGCCGCTGGCGCTATGGCGTGCGCCCGGCGCTGCTGCGCAAGCTGTGTTCCATGCTGTACAAGGTGTTGTTCAAATGCGTGCAGATCATTACCGGTGTGGAGCTGCCGTGCGAAGTGGTGATTGGGCGCAACTTCGTCATCGATCATTTCGGCGGCATCGTGATCAGCGGCTATGCCCGGTTTGGCGATGACTGTCGTATCCGCAACGGCGTGGTGGTGGGCCTGAAGAACGTCAACGAGCCGATTGCACCGGTGTTCGGCAACAATGTCGATATCGGTAGCGGGGCCAAGGTGCTGGGCAGCATTCGCATTGGCAACAACGTGGTGATCGGTGCCAACGCCGTGGTGCTGGTGGATGTGCCGGACGACTCGCTGGCGGTGGGGGTACCGGCCACCGTCAAGGCCAGGCGGGCGGCCACCACGGCGCCGGCCGGGTGAAACCCATGGCGAGCGGGCTTGGCGTGGTGGTGATAGGCCGCAACGAAGGCCAGCGCCTCGAGCGTTGCCTGCGGTCGCTGGCGCATGGCGCGGACCAGGTGCTGTACGTCGACTCGGGTTCTTCCGATGGTTCACCGCACCTGGCCCGTAGCCTCGGGGTGGAAGTGCTGGCGCTGGACATGGGCCAGCCGTTCACCGCCGCCCGTGCGCGCAATGAAGGCTTTGCCGCTTTGCAACGGCTGCTGCCGTCGCTGCGCCTGGTGCAGTTCGTCGACGGCGATTGCGAGGTCGACGCTGGCTGGCTGGCCACGGCCCAGGCGTTTCTCGTTCGCCACCCTCATGTGGCGGTGGTGTGTGGCCGGCGCCGCGAGCGTTTCCCGCAACGCTCGGTCTACAACCTGCTCTGCGACCTGGAATGGGATACCCCGATCGGCGAAGCCAAGGCGTGCGGTGGCGACGCGTTGATGCGGGCAGACGCCTTCGCCGCTGTTGGCGGCTTCCGCAGCGGGCTGATCGCCGGCGAAGAGCCCGAGCTGTGCGTGCGCCTGCGAGCCAGGGGCTGGAAGGTCTGGCGCCTGGATGTCGAGATGACCCTGCACGACGCCGGCATGACTCGTTTCAGCCAATGGTGGCGACGCAGCCTGCGTGCCGGCCATGCTTATGCAGAAGGCGCTTACCTGCATGGCCAGGCGCCGGAGCGGCACTGGCTGCGCGAGTCACGCCGGGCCTGGGTCTGGGGCCTGGGCATACCGCTGGCGACCCTGCTGGCCTGCCTGGCGCTCGGCGCCTGGGGCCTGGCGTTGTTGCTGGTCTACCCGCTGCAGGCCTGGCGCCTGGCTCGTCGCGGAGGCCGATCGGTACGAGAGAACTGGCTACGGGCAGTGTTCCTGGTATTGGGCAAGTTTCCGGAAATGCTCGGTCAGCTGAGGTTCCTGCACCAGCACTTCATGGCTGGCAAACCGGCCTTGATCGAATACAAATGAGGGACCACGGATGCTCGGCACGATCATCAGAAGCGTGTTCACCCTGCAACCGGGCTACTCGTTGCGGGCGCTGAACAACAAATACCGGCTGATGCGCCAGATGGCTCGGCATTGGCCCGAGCTGAATGCCTTCCTGCAACGCATGGCCCAGGCACTTGGCGATGGGCGCTGGCGCCGGCTGGGCGGGGATTGCCTCGGCGTCGTGCAATGGCCCTATATCAGCAAATGCTGGGAAGCGCCGCAGCGCCTGGAGGTGGTGGCATCGCATTTCGAGGTGGTGGCCGGAAAATTTCCGTCGCTGTTGCTGCTGGACCGGGCCGACAGCCGGGTAGTGTGCGAGCTGACCAGCCATTCGCCGGGTTGCCGCCTGCTGCTCGACCGGCCGATCTGGTTCAAGCGTGAAGGCGAACTGGTGCTGAACCTGTTCCAGAATGACCTGCGCGTGGCCTCCCTGGCATTTACCCTGTGCCGCAGCGAAGGCGAACTGTGCCTGTTCATCGGCGCCGTGCAAGGCATCCACAAGGGCGTCGACAGCGAGACCTCGCTGGCCATCTACCGTGACCTGACCAAGGATTTCGAGGGGCTACGCCCGCGTAGCCTGCTGCTCGAAGCGTTGAAGTGCCTGGCCAGGATGCTCGGCGTGGAACACCTGTACGCCGTCACTGATGCCTGTCGCCACCACCGGCACCCGTATTTCGGCAACGACAAGGGTCAGGAGCTGGCCGCCAATTATGACGTGATATGGCAGGAGCATGGCGGCATGACCTGCCATCGTGCGGACTTCTTTGAGCTGCCGCTGGCCCCGGCGCAGCGCGCGGAACAGGACATTGCGGCCAAGAAACGAGCGATGTACCGCCGCCGTCAGGCGCTACTCGACGATGTTTTCGCACGTTTGCAGGCAGCTTTGGCAGGCAGCGGTCACAACCTTGGACTACAAGAGAAGCAGGGGGATGCACCTGACGCAGGAGCATCGGCGGGACGCCGGCCACCGGTAGTCGACAGCTTGAAGTAAACGCTGGCGGTACTGTGGGAGGTCCAAGGGTTCATCATGCGGGTCTTGATCTGGATTCCTATGCGCATTGCCTATTTCATCAACCAGTATCCGAAGGTCAGCCACAGTTTCATCCGCCGTGAAATCCTTGCGCTGGAGCGCCAGGGGGTAGCGGTGCAGCGTATTGCCCTGCGCGGCTGGGACGCGCAGCTGCAGGACGGCGAAGACGCAAACGAACGCGACAAGACCCGCTATGTGCTGCAAAGCGGCATCGCGGGCCTGCTCAAACCCATTTGGCAAGTACTCTGTGGGCAGCCACGGCAGTTCTTCGGCGCGCTGTGGCTGGCCATGCGCCTCGGCCTGCGCGCCGACCGCGCCTGGCCCTACCACCTGGTCTACCTGGCCGAGGCCTGCCAGGTGCTGCAGTGGCTGCAGGCAGGCAAGGCACAACACGTGCACGCCCATTTCGGCACCAATTCCACCGAGGTGGTGATGCTGGCCCACGTGCTGGGTGGGCCGGCCTACAGCTTTACCGTGCACGGCCCGGAGGAATTCGACAAACCGCAATTTCTGCACATGGGCGAAAAGGTGCGGCGTGCCGCGTTCGTCGCGGCCGTCAGTTCGTATGGGCGCAGCCAGGTGTTGCGCTGGGTGGCACACGACCACTGGGCCAAGGTGAAGGTGGTGCATTGCGGCCTCGAGCGCAGTTTCCACGAGGTGGCGCCGGTCAGCCTGCCGGCGGCGCCGCGGCTGGTGTGTGTCGGGCGCTTGTGCGAGCAGAAAGGGCAACTGCTGTTGCTCGAAGCCGCGCGGATATTGGCCGCCCGACCGGTCGGTTTCGAGCTGGTGCTGGCCGGTGACGGCGAGATGCGTGGGCAGGTCGAGGCATTGATTGCCCGGTATGGCTTGCAGCGCCAGGTACGTATCACCGGCTGGATCAGCAGTGCCCAGGTGCGCGAAGAGATCCTTGCCGCCCGCGCACTGGTGCTGCCCAGCTTCGCCGAGGGGCTGCCAGTGGTGATCATGGAGGCCATGGCCTTGCGCCGACCGGTGCTGACAACCTATGTGGCGGGCATTCCCGAGCTGGTTCAGCCGGGCGAGAACGGCTGGTTGTTTCCCGCCGGCGCCGTTGACGAGCTGGTGACGGCCATGGCCGAGTGCCTGGCGCAACCTGTCGAGGTGCTGCAACGTATGGGCGAGGCGGCCCGCCAGCGTGTGCTGCAACGGCATGATATCGACACCGAGGCGGCCCGGTTGGCCGATTATTTCAAGGCATCCGCATGATCAGTGTATTGGCTTGGTTACTCGGCATCCTGGCGCTCATCGTCCTGTTGCCAGTACTGCTGCTGTTGGGGCAAGTGCTGCTGGCTTGCCTGCCGAGGCAGGCGCAGCCCCTGGGCGGCAACAGGCGTCCGCAGGTGGCAGTGCTGGTGCCAGCGCATGACGAAGCTTCGATCATCCACGCCACGCTGGCGAGCATCGCCCCGCAATTGCAGGCCGGCGACCGGTTGCTGGTAGTGGCGGACAACTGCACCGACGACACCGCGCAACTGGCCCGCGAGGCCGGCGCGGAGGTGGTCGAACGCCACGACCTGCGCTTGCGTGGCAAGGGCTATGCCTTGGACTTTGGCGTGCGCCACCTGGCCCGTCAGCCGCCCGAGGTAGTGATCGTGATAGATGCCGATTGCCGGGTCGGCGAAGGCGCTATCGAGCGCCTGGCGCGTCGTTGCCACGAAGTCGCGCGGCCGGTGCAGGCGCTGTACCTGACGCATGCCCCGGCGGGGGCCGGAACGAAAGTCCAGATCGCCGAATTCGCCTGGCGGGTCAAGAACCTGGTGCGCCCGCGCGGTTGGGCGCGGCTGGGCCTGCCTTGCCAATTGATGGGCGCGGGCATGGCGTTCGGTTGGCGTGACCTGGCCCTGGTCGACCTGGCCAATGGGCACCTGGTGGAGGATGTGAAACTGGGCCTGGATCTGTGCCAGCAAGGCAAACCCCCGGTCTTCTGCCCCGAGGCGTTGGTCACCAGCCAGTTTCCAGCCAGTCAGCAGGGCCTGAACAGCCAGCGCACCCGCTGGGAGCATGGCCACCTGGGGTTGATGCTGAGCGATGCTCCGAAGCGTGCGCTGGCCGCCGTCAGGCAAGGCAACGGCAGCTTGCTGGCGATGACCCTCGACCTGCTGGTGCCGCCCCTGGCATTGCTGGTGCTGGCCTTGCTCGGGGTCAACCTGGTGGCCTGGGCGGCTTACCTGCTGTTCGGCGTCGCGGCACCGGCGTGGATCGCCCTGTGGGCGCTGGCGCTGCTGGGCCTTGCCGTCATGCTGGCGTGGGCGCGTTTCTGTCGTGAATTGATCCCGTTTTCCGTATTGCTGTATGCACCGTTCTACGCGGCAAGGAAGGTCCCCATGTACCTGGGGTTCCTGATCAAGCGCCAGGTTGACTGGGTACGTTCGAAGCGGGATGAAGACTGATGACTGAATGGCAGCAGCGCTGGGCCGGCATCATCGACAAGCTCGAAGCCGTGGCTGACGACGCTGCCGCGCAGCGCCTGCTCGACCGGCTGGCCGTCGTGCAGAGCCCGACCGTGCTAGGTTTCGTCAATGCCCATGCGATGAACCTGGTCGTGCGCGACGGCGCGTACGCTCAGGCATTGTCGGCGGCCGACGTGCTGCTGCGTGACGGCGCCGGCATGGCGATTCTCTATCGCCACCTCGGCCTGGAGCCCGGGCTCAACATGAATGGTACCGACTTCATTCCCCGGCTGATGGCTGCCTACCGCGGGCGGCGGGTGGCATTCTGGGGCACCCGGCAACCCTACCTGGACCAGGCCGCGCAGCGCAGCGCCACCCTGTTCGGGGTGGTGCCGGTATCGGTCCATGATGGATTTGCCAGCCTGGAAACCTATCTGCAACTGGCCAGGGAGCAGCGCCCCGAACTGATCGTGCTGGGCATGGGCATGCCCAGGCAGGAGGCGGTAGCGGCGCAGTTGGCGGCCACTGGTGAACCGTGCCTGATCGTATGTGGTGGGGCGATCCTCGATTTTCTCGGCGGCAAGGTCAGCCGAGCGCCGCTGTGGCTGCGGCGTGTGGGCGGGGAATGGTTGTACCGGTTGTCGCGCGAACCGAAGCGCCTGTTCATGCGCTATGTGGCGGGCAACCCGTTGTTCCTGCTGCGCGCTTTGCTGTACCGCCGCAGCGCAGGGGGCAGCGGACGCAGCGTGTAGACGGACGGACCCCGCGCGGTCGGTGGGGCTGGCACGTTGATGGCGGCTGGCTGCTACAGTGAGAGCAAGGCGGTGGGCTGCACGATGCTGTTTCGCTGGTTTTGCATGGGCCGTTCCAGGCTTGCGGTTTGATCAAAAGGACTTGCTGCGCGTGAATTGATGAGGTCTGAGATGGTTTTCGAACCCAGAAGCAGTCGTTCCTTGCTTCAGAGAAGAAGCAGCGTCAGTAACGCCATCCAGGCCGGTCTCGACGGAATAGCCGTCACCGGTATCGCCTGGTACCTGATCTACGAGCGGTTCGGCTATATCACCTCCGATTACGTGATCATGTTGCTGTTGCTGATTGGCGCACTGGCGGTGATCTACGATCACTATGCGATCTACCGCACCAACGTCGGCCTGTCGATCAAGGCGTTCCGGCTGTTCAAGGCGTGGTCGGCGACCTTCTGCTTCCTGGTGGTGATGGCCTTCCTGACCAAACAGAGCGAAACCTACTCGCGGTTGCTAGTCGTGCAACTGTTCTTCATCGGCTACATCGCCCAGTTGTTCCTGCACTTTGCCGTGCGAGAACTGCAAAAGCGCTTCAGCGCACATGCGCGGCTGGACAATGCCCTGATCATCGGCGCCGGTGACCTGGCCAATTTCCTTTATCAGAAAATCAGTAATAACCCCTGGTTCGGCGAGCGGGTGCTGGGCTGCGTGCTGATCGACGAGCCTGACGAGCCGGGGCGCGAGGTTGCCGAGGGCAAGCAACGCCTGCCGGTGCTCGGGCACATCGCCGCGCTGGACGAGATCGTCGCCCGGCACGCCATCCGCACGGTGTACCTGGTCACGCCACTGGGCGGTTCCGAGGTCATCAACGATGTGTACCTGAAGTTGCTCGACAAGTGCATTGCGGTGAACTGGGTGCCTGACATCTTCTCCTTGCGCCTGATCAACCACAGCGTGCGGGAAATCGCCGGCATTCCGGTGCTGACCTTGTCGGAGACGCCGCTGACGGGTACGAGCCTGTTCCTGAAAAACCTCGAGGACAGGGTATTGGCGGCGCTGATCCTGCTGTTTGCCTCGCCGGTGCTGCTGGCCGTGGCAGTAGCGATCAAGCTGGATAGCCGGGGCCCGGTGTTCTTTCGCCAGGAACGCACCGGCTGGACCGGGGAAGCGTTCCGTATCTGGAAGTTCAGGAGCATGCATGTGCACCAGCCGGAGGAGGGCGTGATCAGGCAGGCGCAGAAGAATGACCCGCGGCTGACCCGGGTCGGTGCGTTCATCCGCCGTACCAGCCTGGACGAGCTGCCGCAGCTGTTCAATGTCCTGACCGGGGAAATGTCGCTGGTCGGGCCGCGACCGCATGCCCTGCAGCATGACACGCTGTATTCGCAGGACATCGTCGATTACTTCGCCCGCCACAATATCAAGCCTGGCATGACCGGCCTGGCACAGGTGCGCGGGTTCCGGGGCGAGACCAAGGACATCGAGCAGATGATCCAGCGCGTCGACTCGGACATCGAGTACATCAACAACTGGTCGCTGTGGCTGGATTTCGTGATCCTGTTGCGTACGTTGAACGCATTCACCGGTAAGCAGGCTTATTGAGCCGAATCACGCCTGTGAACACTGCCTTCAGGCGGGTTGCTCCTTGCCCAGCGGGTGCAACGCCCTGAACCCCCGTGCTTCTTCCACCAGCCAGTCATGCACCGCCCGTGCGCCGGGCTGGTTCAACCCGCCCGGCGGGTAATGCACCACGTAGCGTTTGTGGTTGGCAATCGGCACCCCGAACGGCACGATCAGCGCTCCCCGCTCCAATTCGTCATTGAGCAGGGTGCGTCGCGCGATGGCCACGCCGCTGCCGGCGATCGCCGCCTCGATGGTCAGGTGGTTGCGGTTGAAGGTATGGCCGCGCCGTACATCGAGACCGGCGGCACCGATGCCTTCCAGGTAGAACTCCCATTCAGCATATTCCGAACTGCCACGCCAGGCGGTGATGTCGTGCAGCAGCGGGTAGTGCGCCAGATCCGCCGGCCCGTGCAGTGGCGGGCGTCCGCGCAGCAGGGCGGGAGAGCACACCGGGAAGATCTGCTCGTCCAGCAGCGGCGTCGACAGCATGCCGGGGTAACTGCCGTCGTTCAGGTCGATGGCCAGGTCGAAATCACCGGGGGTCAATGCCTGGGCACTGTCTTCGGCCACCAGCCGCAGCTCGATGTCCGGGTAGCGTTGCTGGAAGCGCGGCAGGCGCGGCGTGAGCCATTTGGCCAGGAACGACGGGATCGAACGCAGGCGCAAGGTGCCACGGATTTCGCCCGCATCCAGGCGCAGCAATTCAGCTTCGATGCTGCCGTAGGCTTCGGCCACCGTCTGCGCCAGGCGCTGCCCCTCGGCGCTCAGTTCCACGCCGCGCGCCCGGCGAAGGAACAACCGATAACCCAGGCGTTCTTCCAGTTGGCGCATCTGCTGGCTGACCGCTCCCGGGGTGATGTGCAGTTCTTCGGCACAGCGGGTGAAGGACAAGTGCCGGGCCGCACAGGCAAACACATGCAGCCAGACGAACAGCTGGCCATTGAGTTGTCGACGCATTGTTTAGTACCACTAAAGCCTTGCTTAGAAAGTTTCGTTGGTCATCCGTGAGCCAGCGCGGCAGTATCGCGCAAAATCGCAATACCGCTCAATTTTTTCAGAGAACCGTGCTGCGGGTTCATACTCGCTCACGGTCAGGCATTAGCATGGCTATCAGTGTTTTCGACCTTTTCAAAATCGGCATCGGGCCGTCCAGCTCCCACACCGTCGGCCCCATGCGGGCAGCGGCGACCTTTGCCCAGGCCCTGCGTGAGCAAGGTCTGCTGGGCCGGGTAAGCCGTGTCGAGGTGCGGCTGTATGGTTCGCTGTCGGCCACCGGCGTTGGCCACGCCACCGACCGCGCCTGCCTGCTCGGCCTGATGGGGCAGTGGCCGGACCGTATCGACCCGGCCACCATCGAGGCGCGCATTGGCCAGGTCATGCAGGAGCATTGCCTGATGCTCGATGGCAGCCACCCGCTGGCGTTCGAGTACAGCCGCGATCTGCTGCTGCTCGACGAAAACCTGCCCTACCACCCGAACGCCATGAGCCTGGAGGCCCTGGACGGACAGGCCAGCCTGTTGCGCCAGACCTACTATTCGGTGGGCGGTGGTTTCATCGTCGAGCAGGCCGAGATCGATGCGCCACCCGGCGAAGCGAACGCGGTGCAGCTACCGTACGAATTCGACAGCGCTGCGCAGTTGCTGGCCTTGTGCAAGGCTCATGGTTTGAGCGTGGCGCAATTGATAATGGCCAACGAGTGTGCCTGGCGCCCGGAGGCCGAAGTGCGCGAGGGCCTGCTGCGGATCTGGGCGGCCATGCGTGAATGCGTCGACAACGGCCTGCGCAACGAAGGCATCCTGCCTGGCGGCCTGCATGTCAAGCGGCGTGCAGCGCGCTTGCATCGCAGCCTGCAGGAGCTGGGCAAGCCCAACGTGATCGGTTCCACCCTCAGTGCCATGGAGTGGGTCAACCTGTTCGCCCTGGCGGTGAACGAAGAGAACGCCGCAGGCGGGCGCATGGTCACCGCGCCAACCAATGGCGCCGCCGGGATCATCCCTGCGGTGTTGCACTACTACATGAAGTTCAACCCCGGCGCCTGCGATGCGGATGTGGTGGACTTCCTTCTGGGCGCAGCGTCGGTCGGTATCCTGTGCAAGAAGAACGCGTCGATCTCCGGGGCGGAAGTCGGCTGCCAGGGCGAGGTGGGCTCGGCCTGTTCGATGGCCGCTGCCGGCCTGGCGCAGGTGCTTGGCGCGACACCGCCGCAACTGGAAAACGCCGCCGAGATTGCCCTGGAACATAACCTGGGCCTGACCTGCGACCCGGTCGGCGGCCTGGTGCAGGTGCCCTGCATCGAGCGCAACGCGATCGCGGCGGTGAAGGCGATCAACGCCGTGCAGATGGCCTTGCGCGGGGATGGCGAGCATTTCATCTCGCTGGACCGGGTGATCCGCACCATGCGTGATACCGGGGCGGACATGCATGCCAACTACAAGGAAACCTCGCGCGGCGGTTTGGCTGTTGCGTTCGTGGAGTGTTGAGTAACCAGACCGGTTAGCGCGGCCTTGTGCCGCGAAAGGGCTGCAAAGCAGCCCCCGTGTCCTTTCTCTGCGCTGAAATACCGGGGCCGCTTTGCGGCCTTTTCGCGAAAAGGCCTGTGTACGGGCGGTTACTGGCGGGCTTTCTGTTTCGCTTCGAGGAAGCTCGCGCGCATGTCCCTGGCCCAGCCATCCAGCACCGGCTTGACGTCGTTCAGGGTCAGCTTGGTGGTTTTGTTCTCCAGTTCCTGCCCTGCACCCTTGCGCACTACCTGGGCCAGCACCTTCTGGCTGGCACCATCCAGGAACGCAGCCTCCACACCAACATCCACATCCTGGTCGCGACCGCCCATGGCCGTGTTCACGCCGGCCGAGATCAACGCGATGGGAATGATCTCGTAAGGCTTGAGGCCTTCGTTGCGGGTGGACACCGCCGTGATCGCAGGACGCACCACGAGCACCCCGGGCCCGGGGCCCTTGGCCAGGGGCACGACGCTGCCCATCTCACGGCGCAGGGCCTCATTGAAGTAGCGGGTGATTTCCTGCAGCGTCTGCGCCGAGATGACTTCCGTCGGCTGTGGCCGGGGGTAGAACTGGCTAGGCTCGATGAATACCTGGCTGTACTGGTTGACGTTGGCCTTGGGGTCGATCCAGCGCATCACCGGAGCGCCCGAGGGGCTCCTGGTTTCTGCCAGGCGGCTGTAGTCCTTGAGGAAGCCGGAGTAGTCCTTGGGGTCCACGCGGTTGCTGGAACAGGCAGCAACGGCGAGCACTGCGGCGCACAACAGGGTAATGCGGGGCAATGATTTCATGATGAAAATGCATCCATGGTGGGTCGGCCAGAACAACGCTAGCAGGTGCACGACAGATGGCCAGTGCCTGGGTTCAATCGCCATGAAAATCGCCCATCTGTCGCGGCTGTTCAGCCCAGTGCCTCGCGCAAGCGGTACCACAACATGCCCAGCGCCAGCAGCGGCGAGCGCAGTGCCTTGCCGCCGGGGAAGGTCAGGTGCGGCACCGCACTGAACACGTCCAGCCCGCGGCTGTGGCCGAGCGCAATGCTTTCGGCGAGCAGCCTGGCGCTCCAGTGCGTGACATTCAGGCCGTGCCCTGAATAGCCCTGGGCGTAATACACGTTGCGTTGCTGGCTGAGGCGGCCGACCTGGGGAAAGCGGTTGGCGGTGATGCCGATCATGCCGCCCCATTGGTAATCAATCCGCACCTCGGCCAGTTGCGGGAATACCTTCAGGACCTTGGGCCGCATGTAGGCAGCGATGTCTTTGGGGTCGCGGCCGGAATAATGACAGGCGCCGCCGAACAGCAGCCGGCGGTCTGCCGTGAGGCGGTAATAGTCCAGGCCGACCTTCTGGTCGCACAGCGCCATGTTCTGCGGGATCAGCCGGGTGGCCAGCGTTTCAGGCAGTGGCTCGGTAGCCACCACGTAACTGCCGGCCGGCAGCACCTTGCCGCTCAGGCGCGGTTCCAGTTCATCGAGGTGGGCGTTGCAACCGAGCACCAGGTTGGCTGCGCGCACCTTGCCATGGGCGGTGTGCAGCACCACCTGGTGGCCATGCTCGATGCGCAGCACCGGGCTGTGCTCGAAGATGCGCACGCCCAGGCCGTGGGCGGCACGTGCTTCACCCTGGACCAGATCAAGCGGGTGCAGGTGGCCCGAGCCCATGTCGACCAGGCCGCCAGCGTACTGGTCGCTGGCGACGATCTCGTGCAGCTGGTCGGCACCGACCAGGCGGGTTTCAGGGCGATAACCGAGGTCGGCCAGATCGTCCAGTTCATCCTGGAACGCGGCGAACTGGGCGGGTGTATTGGCCAGTTCGCAAAAGCCCCAGCGCAGGTCGCAGGCAATGCCGTACCGGGCGATGCGGCTGGCCACCAGCGCTACCGAATCGATGCCGGCCTGCTTCAGATAACGCACGCCGTCCTGGCCGACATGCCGGGCGAAACCGTTGACGTCATGGCCGATGCCACGGATCAGCTGGCCGCCGTTGCGTCCGCTGGCACCCCAGCCGATGCGCCGGGCTTCCAGCAGTACCACCGACAGGCCGCGCTCGGCCAGCTCCAGCGCCGTGTTGACGCCGGTCAGCCCGCCACCAACCACGCATACGTCGGCCGTCTGTTCGCCGTCCAGGCTGGGGTAGGGCGCCGCATCGCGTGCCGTGGCGGCGTAGTACGAGGCGGCGTGTTGGGTCGTGAAGGACATGGCTGTTCTCGGCTCAGCGGTTGGACTTGATCTTGCTCCAGGAGCGGGTCATGACGCGCATGATCTTCGGGCTCGGAGTGCTGGAGATATACAGCTTGTCCAGCACCTCCTGGGGTGGGTAGACCTCGGGGTTGTCGACCAGCGATGCATCCATGTAGGCCTGGGCATCTGGGTTGGCATTGGCATAGCCGACCGTGGTACTGACCTTGGCGATCACCTTGGGATCGAGCAGGTAGTTGATGAACGCCAGGGCCTGTTCAGGGTTGTTGGCATCCTTGGGGATGGCCAGCAGGTCGAACCACAGGTTGCTGCCTTCCTTGGGAATGCTGTAGGCGACCTTCACCCCGTTGTTCGCCTCCACGGCGCGGTTGGCGGCCTGGAACACGTCGCCGGAATAGCCGAAGGCCACGCAGACATCGCCATTGGCCAGGTCGGCAACGTACTTGGAGGAATGGAAGTAGGTGATGTAGGGGCGCAGTTCGAGCAGTCGGGCTTCGGCCTTGGCGTAGTCGGCCGGCTTCTCGCTGCGCGGGTTCAGGCCCAGGTAGTTGAGCACGGCCGGGAACAGTTCGTCGGGCGAGTCCATGAATGCAACGCCGCACTGCTTGAGCTTTTTCAGGTTCTCGGGCTCGAACAGCACTGCCCATGAGTCGATATGATCGACGCCGAGGGCCGCCTTGACCTTGTCGACGTTATAGCCGATGCCGTTGGTGCCCCAAAGGTAGGGCACGGCATAGCGGTTGCCGGGGTCGTTCTGTTCAAGCTGTTTGAGCAGCTTGGGGTCCAGGTGCTGCCAGTTGGGCAGCTTGCTGCGGTCCAGCGGCATGAAGGCACCGGCCTGGGCCTGGCGCGCGAGGAAGTGGTTGGACGGAACCACCACGTCATAACCCGTGCGCCCGGCCAGCAGCTTGCCTTCCAGGGTTTCGTTGGAATCGAACACGTCATAGACCACCTTGATACCGCTGCTGGCCTGGAAGTCGGCCAAGGTGGTGTCGCCGATGTAGTCGGTCCAGTTGTACACGCTGACCGAGGGGGTGGCGTGGCCGGTGCTGGCGAACAGCAGGGTGAACGCGGCGGGTATCAGGGTGTGAAGATGACGCATGGGGACACCTCGTTGGTCTTGTTTTTCGAGTTCGGTGGGGTGTTGCCGGGTAGCAGCGGCGAGGGGCCGGTTCAGACGCTGAGCATCAGGAACTCACGCTCCCACGAGCTGATCACCCGCTTGTAGTTCTCGTGTTCGGCACGCTTGACCGCCACGTAGCCCTGGACGAACTGCTTGCCCAGGTACTGCTGTACGGTCTCGCAGTCTTCCATGTGCTGCAGGGCGTCTTCGATGGTGATCGGCAGGCGCAGGTTGCGTCGTTCGTAGGCGCGGCCCTGCACCGGGGCGCTGGGCTCGATGCGCTCGACCATGCCCAGGTAGCCGCACAGCAGGCTGGCGGCGATGGCCAGGTACGGGTTGGCGTCAGCACCGGGCAGGCGGTTTTCCACGCGCATCGACTCGGGGCTGGAGGTGGGCACGCGCAGGCCGGCGGTGCGGTTTTCCTCACCCCATTCGACGTTCACCGGGGCCGAGGTGTCCGGCAGGAAGCGGCGGAACGAGTTGACGTTGGGTGCGAACATGGGCAACAGCTTGGGGATGTACTTCTGCAGGCCGCCGATGTGGTACAGGAACAGCTGGCTCATGCTGCCGTCTTCATTGGCGAAGATCGGCTTGCCGCTGGCGATGTCGACCACGCTCTGGTGCAGGTGCATGGCGCTGCCCGGCTCGTCGGTGATCGGCTTGGCCATGAAGGTGGCCGCCACATTGTGCTTGAGCGCCGCCTCGCGCATGGTGCGCTTGAACACCGTGATCTGGTCGGCCAGGTCCAGCGCGTCGCCGTGACGGAAGTTGATCTCCATCTGCGCGGGGCCGTCTTCGTGGATCAGCGTATCCAGGTCCAGGCCCTGGATCTCGCACCAGTCATAGACATCTTCGAACAGCGGGTCGAATTCGTTGGCGGCATCGATCGAGAACGACTGGCGGCCGCTTTCGGCACGGCCGGAACGCCCCAGTGGCACCTGCAGCGGCAGGTCCGGGTCTTCGCAGCGCTGGGTCAGGTAGAACTCCATCTCGGGCGCCACGATCGGCTGCCAGCCCTGGTCGGCATAGAGCTTGAGCACCTTCTTCAGCACGTTGCGTGGCGACAGTTCGATGGGGTTGCCCCGCTTGTCGAAGGTGTCGTGGATGACGATCGCGGTCGGCTCGATCGCCCACGGGATCTGGTAAACCGCAGTCGGGTCGGGGCGGCAGACCATGTCGATGTCGGCGGCATCCAGCAGGTTGTAGTAAATGTCATCGTCAACGTAGTCGCCAGTGACTGTCTGCAGCAGCACGCTCTCGGGCAGGCGCATGCCACGCTCGTGAAGAAACTTGGCGGTGGGCGCGATCTTGCCGCGGGCGATGCCGGTCAGGTCGCTGATCACGCATTCGACTTCGGTGATCCGGTGTTCTTTCAGCCAGCTGGACAGCTGATCGAAGGGGGCGTTCATACAGACCTCTTGGTTGGGTTTCAGTGGGGGAGCGGGTGTCCGACGAACCCCGTTACCGGGTTTCGAAGGCGTTGCGCTTCCCAGTTGACGCGCTGGAGACTATCTTGGTCGCAGCCCCTGTGGCCGATCTATCCACTTTCTCCGGAAATGAATGCACCAGAAGAGTGCAACTAGGACCGCGCGTGACAACCGCCAATGCCCTGCAAGTCCAGGCCTTCCACACCACCGATGTCATCGAACAGGTGCGTGTCACCCCGGCGTGGCAGCAGCAATACCGGCAGATGTCGCCCGGGCATTTCAGCGGTGAGTTGCGTTGCCTGGGGCTGGAGGGCGTTGAGGTATACGAGGAACGCCTGAACACCCGGGTAGAGCAGTTTTTCCGGGCACCGAGCGGTTCGCTGGCGTTCTGCTTCGACCGCAGCGAGAACAGCCTGTACCTGTTGAACGAACAGAGCCGCAACATCTGGATCACACCGGAGAACTACGAAGAAGTGGCGGTGGTGTTCGACCAGGCATTCCTGGCCAGCCATGGCCTGGACCCACAGCGCCTCGAAGGTTTGTTCATGGTGCCCCTGGGCAGCGGCCAGAATGCGCTGTTCGGCAGTTGGCTGAGCGCCACGCTGACCCGCCTGGGCGAGGCCGACTGCCCGTTGCAGGGGCAGGCACTGGCGGAACAGCTGCTGGATGACTGCCTGTTCATCCTCGACAACGCTTGCCAACGCCTGCAGGGCTTGGCCCTGGGGCGGCGTGACGAGGAACGGGCGATCATGCGGCGGGTCAGCGAGTGGGCGGCCGATTGCCCGGAAGAAACCCTTAACCTGGTGGAACTGGCGGCGGTTGCCGGGGTTTCCCTGCGCCAGTTGCAGCAGGCGTTCAAGGCGTTTACCGGAATGTCACCGGCGCACTGGTTGCGCCTGCGTCGGCTCAACGGTGCGCGGCGCGACCTGTTGCGCAACGGGGGCGCGACCGTGGCCGAGGTGGCGATGCGTTGGTCATTCTGGCATTTGGGAAGGTTTTCAGAGAGTTACCGGCAGTTGTTCAAGGAATTTCCCAGTGAGACATTGAAGCGGGGCAGGGGCTGGGTACCGGAAAGCGGCTGCAAGCCCAGGCAGCACTGAGCCCTGCATTGCCGCGCAAAAATTGCTATCGTGCCGGCCTGTTTCCACCCGAGGTGCCGATGTTCTACCTGCCTTTGCCCAGCGACCAGGCCGACCGCCTCGCCAGCGAGCCCGCTACCGAGTTCTTCAGTACCGCCAGCCTGCTGGAAGCCGCTACAGTGCTGTTCGTGCAAAACCTGCCGCGCCAGCCCGCCGTGGCCTCGGCTGACGCGCAGGAGCGCCGTTTCGCTGAAATCGTGCGCATCGCCAATGAGGTCGAGAGCGCCGCACCCGGGCGTTTCCAGGGCCAGGTGGGGCAGCACTTCGACCGTGAAGCCTTCGCGATGGGCCTGGGCATGCTCGGCGACAACGGTATCGCCCTGTTGTCCAGCGAAGTGGCGTACCAGGCCGACGAACTGCTGGACGCCGAAGGCCAGTGGAACTTCCAGTTCGCCGACAGCTACCGCCAGCGCGCAACACCGCTGTACCCGGTGCACCTGCCGTCGCTGGCCAGCGACCTGATGCTCAGCGACCAGCAGCACCGGCTGTTGCGCGAGTTTCTCAGTGGTATCGACGAATCGGTGGCCGTGCAGGGGTTCGCCGGTACTGGCAAGACCTTCCTGATTCATCAGTTCGCCCGCCTGCTCGATCCCCAGCGAACGCTGTTGCTGGCGTTGACCGAAGGCCAGTTGCGCGCCTTGCAGGCGCGGGTCAAGGACGCCGCGGCCTATACGGCGCTGACCTTCGGCCAACTGGCCGACGAACTGCTCAACCGCGACCTCACCAGCAACGGTTGGCGCCTGCGCGATCCCTACCGCACCAAGCTGTCGTGGCGCCCGCAGGATGCGCAGGTGGTCCGCTGGCTGGGCATTCCCGACATCGGCCCGCTTGCTGCCCGGCAGGTGGTAACGTTGTGCATTCGCGCCGTGCGGACCTTCTGCCATAGCGCCGATAGCCAATTGCAGCTGCACCATCTGCCGTGGGCCGGGCCGGGGACCACGCCGCTGGATCAAGAAGTGCTGCTGGAAAAGGCACGGTTGTACTGGCAAGAGCTGATTCGCCCGTCAGCCCGGGAAATCCAGTTGCCGGTACGCGACTATCACCGGGTCAAACTGTTGTCACTGACCGCTGAGGTGATCGACAGCCGCTACACCCATGTCATCGTCGACGAGGCCCACGAACTGTCGGCGCCGATGCTCGCCTTGCTCGACCGCAGCCCGCAGTCGATCATTGCCCTGGGTGACGAGTTGCAGAACCTCAACGGCCTCAGCCCGCACCATGGAAGCTTCATTCGCCAACGCTGCATCGACCGCTCACTGCGCGCTGGGCCGGCCATGGACAAGGTGCTCAACCCGCTGATCCAGGCACATCCGGCGGCAATCCAGGGCGCCTTCAGCGGCAGTGCCGAGCATTACACCCGAGTCAGCTTCTTCGACACGGTCAGCGTTCCCGAACAGCCCACCGCACTGATCGTCGACGACGAGTGGGGCCTGTTCGGCTGGTTCCAGCGCCTGACGCACCTGAGCGTGCCATTCGTGCTGCTGAAAAGCGCACGCAAGGACTTCGAGCTGTTCGTCGAGGACTGCATCGAGCTGTATCGTCATGGCACCCGGCCACGTCACCCGATGCTGTTCCGTTATGCCAGTTGGCAGGCGCTGGAACAGGACAAAGGCGATGACAAGGCATTCGTTGCCGTGGCCAATATGCTGCGCAAGGGCTATACACCCGAGCACTTTGCCCGGGCCAAGAGCCGTTACCGCTGGGACAAGGCGCCCAAGCTGTTCCTGGGGCGGGTACGGGATGTGAAGAACATGGAGTTTGCCCGGGTCATGGTGTCGCCGGAACTGATGGTGGCGCCGCAGGTGGCCGGGAACCGCAACGAGCGCGCGCGGATGCTGGCCGGGTTGTACACCGCCTGTTCGCGGGCGCGGCATGAACTGATCGTGCCGGGCGGAATGCTGGACTGGGTCAAGGACCAGGTTCGGGATTGAGTGTTGGGGCCGCTTTGCGGCCCCGCGGCATCAATTCAGTTGCGATCCAGCCAAACCGTCTGCGCATTGGTGAACTCGCGCACGCCAAAGTGCGACAGCTCGCGCCCGAAGCCGCTCTTCTTCACCCCGCCGAACGCCACGCGGGGGTCGGAGGCGCAGTAGCCGTTGATGAACACGCCACCGGTATCCAGGGCTGCAGTCATGCGCTCGGCCAACGCATAGTCGGCGGTGTAGATGGTCGAGGCCAGGCCGAAGTCGCTGTCGTTGGCCAGCTCAACCGCATGATCCGCATCACGGGCACTGATTATCGCCGCCACCGGCCCGAACAGCTCCTGGCGGAACGCCGTCATGTCCGGGGTGACGTTGGCCAGCACGGTCGGTGCGTAGAAGTTGGCCACGCCGTCGACCTTGTGTCCGCCCAGCAGCAGGGTAGCGCCTTCGACGATGCTTGCCTGGACCTGGCCATCCAGCTCCTCACGCAGGTCATAACGGGCCATCGGGCCGATGTAGGTATCGTCTTCCAGCGGGTTGCCCACCTTCAGCTCACGCGTGGCGTCGACGAACCGGCGGGTGAATTCTTCCACGACGCTGGCTTCGACGATCAGGCGCTTGGCCGCTGCGCAGACCTGGCCGGTGTTCTGGTAGCGGCCGATTACCGCCGCCTTCACGGCGGCATCCAGGTCGGCGTCGGCCAACACGATGAACGGGTCGGAGCCGCCCAGTTCCAGCACGCACTTTTTCAGCGCCGCGCCAGCCTGCGCACCAATGGCCATGCCGGCCCGTACGCTGCCAGTGAGGGTCACGGCGGCGATGCGCGGATCGTTGATGGCACGGGTGACCCCGTCCGGGGTGACGTTCAGCACCTCGAACACGCCTTCTGGCAGGCCGGCATCCTTGAACAGTTCGCCCAGCAGGTAAGCGCTGCCCATCACGTTCGGGGCGTGCTTGAGCACGTAGGTGTTGCCGGCCAGGATCGCCGGCACGGCGCCGCGCAGTACCTGCCATACCGGGAAGTTCCACGGCATCACTGCCAGGATCGGGCCCAGCGGGCGGTATTCGATGCGGGCCTTTTCCACCTGGGTCGGCTCGGCAGCGAGCATCGCCGGGCCGTGCTCGGCGTACCAGCGGCACAGGCCGACGCATTTGCTGACCTCGCCACGGGCCTGGGCGATCGGCTTGCCAATTTCGCGGCTGATCATCTGCGCGAAGGTTTCGGCCTTGGTTTCGAGCGTGCTGGCCAGCGCCAGCAAGTATTCGCTGCGCTGACCCAGCGACACCTGGCGCCACTGGCGGAAGCCAACCTTGGCACGTTGCAGCGCCGCTTCCAGTGCGGCGTCGGTGTCGAACGGGTAGGCGCTGATCTGCTCGCCGCTGTACGGGTCGAGGGAGATGGCGTGGCTCAGGCTGCTGATCGCGCTCATGGCGGGACACTCTCGTAGTCGTTGATCCGAGACGCCAGACTAGTGGGCTAGGGCTTTAATGAAAACTGAATAATAATGAGCGAAACATTCACGTTTGGAGAATGACTGTGGACCTGGTGCAACTGGAGATCTTCAAGGCGGTAGCAGAGCAGGGCAGTATCAGCGCCGCCGCGCAGCACATCCATCGGGTGCCGTCGAACCTGACTACACGCATCAAGCAGCTGGAGGAAGACCTTGGCGTGGCATTGTTCATTCGTGAAAAGAGCCGCCTGCGCCTGTCACCGGCAGGCTGGAACTTCCTCGAATACACCCGGCGTATCCTCGACCTGGTTCACGAGGCGCGCCTGACTGTGGCCGGCGAGGACCCGCAAGGCACCTTCGCCCTGGGGTCGCTGGAAAGCACGGCGGCAGTGCGCATCCCGGCCTTGCTGGCGGCATACAACCAGCGCTACCCCAAGGTCGACCTGGATCTGTCTACCGGGCCATCGGGGACCATGCTCGAGGGCGTGTTGTCCGGGCGCCTGGTGGCGGCATTCGTCGACGGGCCGGTGCTGCACCCGACGCTGGAGGGCATGCCGGTATTCGAGGAAGAAATGATGGTCATTGCACCACTCAACCATGCCCCGGTAACCCGCGCCCGGGAGGTCAATGGCGAGAACATCTATGCTTTCCGCGCCAACTGTTCCTACCGCCACCACTTCGAGAACTGGTTTGTCCAGGACCAGGCGGTACCAGGCAAGATCCACGAAATGGAGTCGTACCACGGCATGCTGGCCTGCGTCAGCGCCGGCGCCGGCCTTGCCATGATGCCACGCAGCATGCTCGACAACATGCCCGGTTGCAGCACAGTCAGCGCCTGGCCGATGTCAGAGGACTTCCGCTACCTGAAAACCTGGCTGGTGTGGCGACGGGGTACGGTGTCGCGCAGTTTGAGCATGTTCGTGAAGCTACTTGAAGAACGCCGCACAAGCTGATGGCCAGGCAGCGCACAGTTGCCCATCAAAGCGAATTTCATCCAGGCGACCACGCATCTGCACGAACACTGTTTGCTCAGCACGATCAGATAATAGGTAAGCCATCCTCGAACGGAGGGTCGTAACATGCGTAAACATCACTATGCCCTTGGCGCGGCACTGCTGGTCGGCCTGGCGCTGCCCTGGACCCTGGCGGCCGGCGCCGACCTGAATGCCCCGATCGACATGCAGGCCGTGCAGTTGCAGCCACAGGAACAGAACGGCGTCCGCTACCTGCAAGGCGGCATCGGCCAGGACGAGGCCAATGCCCTGCGCAAGACCCCGGGCTATGATCTTCACGTCGAACTCTCGACTGGCCCGGAAGGCAAGTTCCAGAGCGGTGCCAGCGTGGATATCCAGAATGCTCAGGGGCAGCCTGTGCTCAGCATCCAGGATGCCGGGCCGCTGCTGTACGTACAATTGCCGCCGGGCAAATACAAGATCACTGGCACCGCCCAGGGCGAGACGGTGCAACAGGACGTGACAGTCGACGGCAAATCACCGGCGACCGTCAACCTGAACTGGCGTTGATGGCGAACGCGGCGGGAGTACGGGTGTACTCCCGCCTGCAAGAGGCGCATTGTCATGAGCCTGGAGCAGCAACTACAAACGTTGGACAAGCAGGGCTATGTGCTGCTACCGGCGGTGCTCGACCCCTTGCGCATCGCCTTGTTGCGCTGCGCGATCGATGACTTGCAGCCCATCCACTGGGACTACCAGGGGCTGTTGGAACACTACAAATGCGTGTTCAACCGCAACCCGTTGTGGTTGCCGTTTCTCGACCTGCCAGCGCTGATTGCCCTGGCCGAGGCGGCACTGGGCGCCGACTGCCATGTGATCGGGCAGACCGCGTGGCGTAGCCACCCGGGCTACCCAGGCATGGCCCTGCACCTGGACCACCTGCCCATGCAGTTGCCCGACTGGCTCAGCGAACGCGGCGACTTCCTCCAACCCGTGCAGATCCTGACGGCGCAGCTGTACCTGAGCGACATCGACCAGGAGATCGGGCCGACCTGGATCGTGCCCGGCAGCCACCGCGCGGCGCGACCGCCGCAGGCTGGCGAAGACCAGTGGCAGGGCCGCAAGGCCGAGCCGGTGCTGTGCAAGGCCGGGGACGCGCTGCTGTTTCGCAGTGATGTCTGGCATGGCGGTGGCGCCAACTGCAGCCATGCCCGTGAGCGCGACATGCTGCAGGTTCACTATGGCCGTCGCATGGTGGCGCAGAAGTTTTCACCTTACCTGAACTGGCGCTTCAATCCGCAGGTGCTGGAGGCGGCCACGCCCCGGCAACGACGCCTGCTGGGTGAACATACGGAAGCGGAGTACGACTGAGGCGCCATCCCCGGCACGCCAGATGCTGAGCAAAGTCATTAGCCAATAGTGGCAATAGACTTTCAACTTTCGGATTATCTGGATAATAATCAGAAAAGTATTACTTCGTGTGACCGATGCTCAGGTAGCGGTTACCCACAATATCGAGGGGCACAAGACCCCGCTTGTCGTGTAGACCATCAGGAGAAGTTATTGATGAAAACCCGTCTAGCAGCTTCGCTGGCCGCTGCGGTGCTAGCGTTTGCCGGGGCCAACCTGGCCCAGGCAGCGCAGGTGTCCGGCGCCATTGGCGCCACTGGCCAAGGCGACATGACCTACCGTATCGGCCTGTCGTTCGACTGGGACAAGAAATGGCTGGAAAGCAGCACCGGCTACGTGAGCGGCTATTGGGATGCCGCCTACACCTACTGGGAAGGCGGTGAGGCCAGTGGCGCCCATTCGCTGTCGTTCAGCCCGGTATTCACCTACGAATTCAGCGGGTTCAGCTACACCCCGTACATCGAGGCCGGTATTGGCCTGGCGGCGTTTTCCAAGACCGACGTCGGCGACCAGCGCCTGGGCTCGGCATTCAACTTCGAAGACCGCATCGGCTTTGGCCTGAAGTTGCCCGGGGAGCAGAAGGTCGGGATCCGCGCGATGCATTACTCCAATGCCGGGCTCAAGCAGCCTAACGATGGGATCGAGTCGTACTCGCTGTTCTACAGCAAAGGTTTCTGAGACCGGGGGCCGCTTAGCGGCCCCGGCGATTCAGAAGGTATAGGAAACGCCAGCCTGCACCGTCCGTGGTGCTCCCGGGTAGACGTAGTTGTTGAACGCTCCTTCGTCATAACCTTTGTTGAACAGGTTCTTCACATCCAGATTAAGCCGCACGTGTTCGTTGACCTTGTAGAAGCTCAACAGGTCGACCACGCTGTAGCTTTCCATGGTGTAGGTGCTGGCAGCTGTCTGCCCGGCCCGGTCATCCACGTACTTCACGCCGACGCCCAACCCCAACCCCTTGGCCGGGCCATCCTGGAACTCGTAGGTATTCAGCAGGCTGAAGCTGTTGCGCGGGATATTGGCCAGGTGGGTGCCCTTGGGTAGCGTCGTGTCCTCGGTCACTTCGGCGTCCACGTAGGCATAGCCCCCGATCATCCGCCATTCAGGGGTGAGGTTGCCGGCGATGTTGATATCCAGGCCACGGCTGCGCACTTCACCGGCGGCGATCTTGTAGGTACCGGTGGGGTCGTTCGGGTCGTTGGCCAGTACGTTTTCCTTGACGATGTGGTAGATCGCCGCGTCGACGCTCAGTTGCCGATCGAGCGCCTCCCATTTCACACCCAGTTCGTAGGACTTGCCTTTCTCCGGGTCGAAGCCACCGCTGCCGTTGCCGGCGGGCGTGCCAGTGTTGGGTTTGAACGAACGGGCGGTGTTGGCGTACACCGCGACGGTATCGGTCAGATCGTAGATCACGCCGAAGCGCGGCGTGACGCCGTTTTCGGCCTTGCTGAAGTCGCGGTTCGCCGGCAGCTTGTCGTCGTAATCATGCTCGAAACGCTCGAAGCGAACCCCGGCGAGCACTTTCAGCCGCTCGGTGAGGGCCACCTGGTCCTGGATGAATGCAGCCCAGGTCTTGAGGTTTTCCTTGTCGTGGGTAGTGATGCGGGTCAGGGCTGGGCGGGGCTGGCCCAGAACCGGGTCGAAGAGGTCGATCGGATAGGCGCCGGCACCGCTGGCGGAGCGTTGAATGATTGAGTTGTAGTCATAGTCCTCGTACTCGATACCTGTCAGCAGGGTATGGCTGAAGCCGCCAGTGTCGAAATGGCCCGTGAGGTTGAGTTGGTAGTCGTGGTCGGTCCACTCCAGCTTGCGGTAGTTGAAGTTGCGCCCCAGTGTACGACCATCGGCCTGCAATGCGTTGGCCTCCACGGCGTTGCCCTTGAGCGAGCCGTCGAGCCACTGCATGCCGCCGCCCAGTGTCCAGTTGTCATTGAGCAGGTGCTCGAAACGCAGCTGGGCCATGTTGTTGTCGTTGTGCAGCAGGTTGTCGCTGCCTTTTTCCCAGATGTTGGTGTCGCGCGAGGCAGTACCGAGCTGGCCGGGCAAGCGGGTCAGGCCACGGTCCAGCGGGTGATTGTTGCGCATGAAGTCGCCTTCGAAGACGATCTTCGTAGTGTCGTTGACTTGCCAGCTGAGCACCGGCGCAACGTCATAGCGCTCGCTTTCCACGTCGTCGCGGAAGCTGTCGCCGCCTTCACCCAGCAGGTTGAGGCGGTAGGCCAGCGAGCCATCCTGGTTCAGCGGCCCGGTAGCGTCCAGGGTGGCACGGTGCATGCCCTGGTCATCGAACTGGCTGCCCAGGGTAACCTTCGACTCCGGCAGCGGCTGCTTGCTGACCACATTGAAGGTACCGCCGGGATCACCGCGGCCATACAGGCTGCTGGCCGGGCCACGGATCACCTCCAGGCGTTCGACGGTATTGGCGTCCGGGGCGTTGGGGTAACCGCGGTTGATCGGGAAGCCGTTGCGGTAGAACTCGCCGGTGGTAAAACCGCGCACGGTGAAGGTGGTCAGCCCCTGACCACCGAAATTGTTGGCACGCCCGACACCGCCGGCGTAGTCCAGGCCGTCCTGCAGACGTGTGGCGCCCGTGTCTTGCAGGACATCCTTGGGCACCACGCTGACCGATTGCGGGGTTTCGTGCAGCGCGGTGTCGGTGCGGGTGGCGCTGGCCGAGCGGGTGGCCTTGTAGCCCTCCACCGGGCCATCGGCACGTTCGCTGTCGGCACTGCTGGTAATACTCAGCGCCTGCAGTTCGATCTGGGACGGCGTGCCGAGCGGTTCTGGCTCGGCAAAGGCCAACGGGGAGACGGCATGAAGCACACAAAGCGAAACGAACGTGCGACGCATCGACGGGACGATCCTGAAGTAGGGCGCTGAAGGTAGGGAGCTGAAACGAGGCAAAACTACTACGAATCATTATCAAATGCATTATTTTTATATGGCACTGGTGTACCAGATACCGGGCGGGTCAATCGGCGCTGGCGCTTGCGCGAGCACGCCCGCTCCTGCAAGTCCATCACAGCTCATGGCATTTGTGACGAACCTGTGGGGGCGGGCGCGAACAGGCTGGTTCAGGCAGGCCGGCACTCAGCGGACCGCCTTGATTGCCAGCACATTGCACAGCGGGTGCTCCAGCACATGCGCCGTGGTCCCGCCCAGGAAGGTCTGCAGGGCGTCGTGCCGGTGGCTGCCCATCACGATTACATCTGCCCGGCTGTGGCCGACGAACTGGGCAATGGCCTTGATTGCAGAGCCTTCCAGGAAGTGCCGACGCTCCAGCGGGATCTGATGGTGGTCGCCCAGGCGGTTGAACGCCGCTCGCTGGGCGGTCCGCAGGTTGCCATCGAAGCCGGGCATGGTGACCGTGCCGGCGCCGAAGTCGGCAATGTGGGTCCTGGCCGCATCGCACACATGCAGCAGGTGCAGTTCGGCGTTGCACTGCAGGGCCAGCGCATGGGCACAGTGGATCACCTGCTCGTCCAGGTGCTCGCCGGCACCGTGGCTGTTCAGGTCCACTGCGGCAGCGATCTGCCGGGGCAGGGGCAGGCGGATATCGCTGACCAGGTGCACGGCCACCGGGCTGTCCTTGAGCAACTGCCAGTCCAGTGGCGTCACCAGCAGGCGCTTGAGCACGGGTTCGTGCTGCACGTCCTTGATCAGCAGGTCGCACCCCAGGCGTTCGACCCGTTCCAGCACGCTGCCCAATGGATCACGAGTGAGCAGCAACTCGGTGGACACATCCAGGCCGGCGTTGGCCAGTTGTTCGGCTTCGTCCGCCAGCCACTGGCGGTTGTCACTGAGCAGCCGTTCGCGTTCGCGGCTATCGCTCATCAGGCCGAAGGTGTCGACGTCGTCGACGAACACATTGATGTCCAGCAAGGCCCCGTTGGATTCCGCCAACGCCGCCGCGCGCTGCAGCGCCGGCGTGTGACGCATCTGCGGGCCGAGCATGACGAACAGACGCTTGAACTGGCTCATCGCACACCTCCACGTGTGGCAGCCCCCCGGGTGATCTGGTCATGTTCAGTCTAGACCGGTGCAGCGTACAGCGGGGCGATGTGTCGGGTATGATGCGTGCCCCATCTTTGTCACGAGGCCCGTCCCATGTCCCTGAGTGCTGCACAGATCGGCGAGTACCGCGCCTTTGCCGAGCAGTTGGCCGATGCTGCCGCTGAAGCGATCAAGCCCTACTTTCGCGCCAGCCTGGATGTCGAGGACAAGGGCGGGCGTTTGTACGACCCGGTGACCGTGGCCGACAAGGCGGCCGAAGATGCCATGCGCGCGCTGATCCAGGCCCGTTACCCCGAGCATGGCATTCTCGGCGAGGAAGCCGGTGTGGCGGTTGGCAGCAGCCCGCTGACCTGGGTACTCGACCCGATCGATGGCACCCGCGCCTTTATCACCGGCCTGCCGCTATGGGGCACACTGATTGCCCTTAACGACGGCACGCAGCCGCTGGTCGGGGTGATGAACCAGCCATTCACCGGCGAGCGCTTCGTCGGCACGCCGGAAGGTGCCTGGCGCAACGGTACGCCGTTGAACACCCGTGCCTGCAGTGGCCTGGCCTCGGCCACGCTGATGTGCACCACCCCGGACATGTTCGACACCGCTGAACGCAAGGCTGCATTCGAGGCGGTTGCCGGCAAGGCGCGGCTGTTGCGCTACGGCGGCGATTGCTATGCCTATTGCATGCTGGCCAGCGGGTTTGTCGACGTGATCGTCGAGGCCAGCCTGCAGCCGTATGACGTCCAGGCGCTGATGCCGATCATCGAAGGGGCGGGTGGGGTGATCACCGCGTGGGATGGCAGCAGCGCGCAGCATGGTGGGTGCGTGGTGGCTTGCGGTGACCCGGCGCTGCATGCGCAGATGGTGGAGATGCTGCGCCACGCCATGTAGGCGATGTGTTGCCACGGCTTGTCACTGCACTTTTTCCCCTTTCCGGGCTCTATGCTTGGCCAGGCTGCGCCGATCCCCGGTGCAGCCGCCGAATATCGACCGGTGCCGATGGTTGCAAGCAATACCCACATTCTCGCGCGCCTGCTGCTTGCCGGTGCCGTCACCTGCCTGTGCGCCTGCACCCAGGACCAGGGCCGTGACATGCTCGACCAGTTCAGTCAAGGCAAGCCCAGCGAGTTGTTCCAGACCAGCGTCGACCGCATGGCCACGCTGTCCATGCGCGACAACCTGCAGAGCCTGTACCTGCTGATGAACAAGCTGTACCTGCGCAACCCCAGCCAGTGGAAGCTGTCCGGGTACGTGGATGCAGCCACTGCCGAGCGGCAGATCCGCATCGCCATCGAACAACGCCAGCCACTGCCGCAACTGGGCCAGCGCCGCGACCTGGCGGCCTTGAGCTATGCCCTGAGCCCCGAGTTTCGCGGCGATCGGGTAGGCGCGTTCATCTACGCCATCGGCAGCATGCTGATCACCGCGCATGGCGGTCGTACCGAGTTCTACATGACCGATACGATCGACCCGCTGTTCGTCAACAACGCTGCACGCAATATCGAAAAGGCTACCTGGATGCTGAGCCAGCGGCAGGATGCCAATGGCGAGCTGTTACTATTCTCCAATGAAATCTCCGAGGAAGGCAGCAACCTCAGCTTTGCCGTGGAGTTCGGCAAGATCGTGGCACGCCTGGATTTGCTTGCCGAGTTGCTGGATGAGCGCTACCGGCGGATTGGTCTGAATTATGCCCAGAGCCTTTTGTTGATGAACTTTCTGCCTGTGCAATGAAAGGCGGCCGAGAAAAAGCGTTCGATAACCGAACACCTGTGGGCAGCAAACTGTGCGCCATTCGCCCATCCATTCGCGCCGCTGCATTGCCCACCCCCGGCCATTTTGCTTAAGTGAGCCGATGTACCGGTTGTCGCTTGCCCGCGCGTCCGCCAACCGGCCCGATAGACTGGCCGTGACAGCCGCAACCACAGTCCAACGGGCCGTAGCACGCGGCGAACAGAACAACAACGATACCGAGTGTCTTGCCTATGGAAAGCCGCCTGCTGAGCGAGCGTAGTAGCGTGTTTCATCACGCCGACCCTTATGCTGTGTCCGATTATGTCAACCAGCATGTCGGCCAGCATTGCATCGGCCTGTCCCACACTACCCATCCGCAAGCCAGCCTCAGCCATCGCAAGTTTGCCGAACTCGACCTGTGCCGCATCAGCTACGGTGGCAGCGTGCGGGTCACCTCGCCAGCGCTGGAAACCATCTACCACCTGCAGGTACTGCTCAATGGCAACTGCCTGTGGCGCGGGCCCAAGCGTGAGCAGCACCTGGTGCCAGGCGAGTTGCTGCTGATCAACCCGGATGACCCGGTCGACCTGACCTATTCGCAAGACTGCGAGAAATTCATTCTCAAGGTGCCGTCCCGGCTGCTCGAATCGATCTGTGACGAACAGCGCTGGCATCGGCCCGATGGCGGCGTACGCTTCCTGCGCAACCACTACCGGCTGGAAGAGCTGGACGGCTTCGTCAACCTGCTGGCGATGGTTTGCCATGAAGCGGAAGTCACTGATTCGCTGCCAAGGGTGCAGGGCCATTACAGCCAGATCGTCGCCAGCAAGCTGTTGACGCTGATGAGCACCAATATCCGCCGCGAGTGCCTGGGTTCACCCGGTGCAAGCCTGGAACGCATCCTCGACTATATCGAACGCAACCTGAAGCTCGAGCTTTGCGCCGAAGCGTTGGCCGAGCAGGCATGCATGAGCCTGCGCTCGTTGTATGCACTGTTCGACCGCCACCTGGGCACCACGCCCAAGCAGTATGTACGCCAACGCAAGCTGGCACAGGTGCATGCCTGCCTGGGCGATGCCAGTTGCAGCGTGCGCAGCGTGACCGAACTGGCCATGGACTATGGCTTCCTGCACCTGGGGCGGTTTTCCGAGGTGTATCGGCAGCAGTTTGGCGAGCTGCCCTCGGAGACCTTGCGCAATCGGCGCTGAGCCACCACTACAACCTGCACAAAATGGATAGTACCGCGCACAAAGCGGATATTGCCGCCGCCTACCAGTCCCTAACCTGACCAGGTCCAAACAATAACAAGGGAGACCCTGGCCATGTCACTGGGATTCGACTACCTCAATGCCTTGCTCGAGGACGACCGTGAAAAGGGCATCTACCGCTGCAAGCGCGAGATGTTCACCGACCCACGCCTGTTCGATCTGGAGATGAAACACATCTTCGAGGGCAACTGGATCTACCTGGCCCACGAAAGCCAGATCCCCGAGAACAACGACTTCCTCACCCTGACCATGGGGCGCCAGCCGATCTTCATCGCGCGCAACAAGGACGGTGAGCTGAATGCCTTCCTCAACGCCTGCAGCCACCGTGGCGCCATGCTCTGCCGGCACAAGCGCGGCAACCGCTCCAGCTACACCTGCCCGTTCCACGGCTGGACTTTCAATAACAGCGGCAAGCTGTTGAAAGTGAAGGACCCAGGCAACGCTGGCTACCCCGACAGCTTCAACTGCGATGGCTCCCACGACCTGACCAGGGTGGCGCGCTTCGAGTCGTACCGGGGCTTTCTGTTCGGCAGCCTGAAAGCCGAGGTCAAACCGCTGGTTGAACACCTGGGCGAGTCGGCCAAGATCATCGACATGATTGTCGACCAGTCGCCACAAGGCCTGGAAGTGCTGCGTGGGGCCAGTTCGTATATCTACGAAGGCAACTGGAAACTCACCGCGGAAAACGGTGCCGACGGCTACCACGTCAGTTCCGTGCACTGGAACTACGCCGCAACCCAGAACCAGCGCAAGCAGCGCGAAGCCGGCGAGGAGATCAAGACCATGAGCGCCGGTGCCTGGGCCAAGCAGGGCGGTGGCTTCTATTCCTTCGACCATGGCCACCTGCTGCTGTGGACCCGCTGGGCCAACCCGGAAGATCGCCCGGCCTACGAGCGCCGTGCACAGCTGGCGGCCGACTTCGGTCAGGCGCGTGCCGACTGGATGATCGGGAACTCGCGCAACCTGTGCCTGTACCCGAACGTGTACCTGATGGACCAGTTCAGCTCGCAGATCCGCATCGCCCGGCCTATTTCGGTGAACAGGACCGAAATCACCATCTATTGCATTGCACCGAAAGGCGAGAGCGCCGATGCCCGCGCCAAGCGCATTCGCCAGTACGAAGACTTCTTCAATGTCAGCGGCATGGCCACCCCGGACGACCTCGAAGAGTTCCGCTCGTGCCAGACCGGCTACGGCGGCGGCAGTGGCTGGAACGACATGTCCCGTGGGGCTGCACACTGGGTGCAAGGCGCCGACGAGGCGGCCAGGGAGATCGAGCTCAAGCCGCTGTTGTCTGGCGTGCGCACCGAGGACGAAGGCCTGTTCGTGCTGCAGCACAAGTATTGGCAGGACACCATGATCCAGGCCTTGAAGGACGAACAGCAACTGATCCCCGTGGAGGCCGTGCAATGAGCCTGTATGACACCGTGCGCGACTTCCTCTACCGCGAGGCGCGCTACCTGGACGATGCCCAGTGGGACCAGTGGCTGGAGCTGTACGCCAGCGATGCCACCTTCTGGATGCCGAGCTGGGACGATGACGACACCCTGACCGAAGACCCGCAAAGCGAAATCTCGCTGATCTGGTATGGCAACCGCGGCGGCCTGGAAGACCGCGTGTTCCGCATCAAGACCGAGCGGTCCAGCGCGACCGTGCCCGACACCCGCACCTCGCACAACATCAGCAACATCGAGGTCGTCGGGCAGGCAGAGGGGCTATGCCAGGTGCGCTTCAACTGGCACACCCTGAGCTTTCGCTACAAGACCACCGACAGTTACTTCGGCAGCAGTTTCTACACCCTCGACCTGCGCGGCGAGCAGCCGCTGATCAAGGCCAAGAAGGTGGTGCTGAAGAACGACTACGTGCGCCAGGTCATCGACATCTACCACATCTGAACCAGGGTTTTTGCCAGTGCTGCCCGGTGCGTCCTGCGATGCGCCGTGGCCCGGCTCGCCCCGCGAGGTGCAACATGAGCTACCAGATCGCATTGAATTTCGAAGACGGGGTAACCCGCTTCATCGAAGCCAGCGGCCATGAAAGCGTGGCCGACGCTGCCTACCGTCAGGGCATCAACATTCCGCTGGACTGCCGCGACGGCGCCTGCGGTACCTGCAAGTGCAAGGCCGAGTCCGGGCGTTACGAGCTGGGCGACAACTTCATCGAAGACGCCCTGAGCGACGACGAAATCGCCGATGGCTACGTGCTGACCTGCCAGATGCGCGCCGCAAGCGACTGCGTGATCCGCATTCCAGCCTCGTCGCAGCTGTGCAAGACCGAGCAGGCCTGTTTCGAGGCCGCGATCAGCGACCTGCGCCAGCTGTCGGCCAGCACCATTGCCCTGTCACTCAGGGGGGAGGCTCTCAGCCGCCTGGCTTTCCTGCCCGGCCAGTACGTCAACCTCATGGTGCCGGGCAGCGGGCAGAGCCGCGCCTATTCGTTCAGCTCGCTGCAGAAGGATGGTGAGGTCAGCTTCCTGATCCGCAACGTGCCGGGCGGGCTGATGAGCAGCTTCCTGAGCAACCTGGCCAAGGCCGGCGACAGCATGACCCTGACCGGGCCACTGGGCGGCTTCTACCTGCGGCCGATCCAGCGCCCGCTGCTGTTGCTGGCCGGCGGCACCGGTCTGGCACCGTTCACGGCAATGCTGGAGAAGATCGCCGAGCAGGGCAGCGCGCACCCGTTGCACCTGATCTACGGCGTGACCAACGACTTCGACCTGGTCGAGCTCGATCGCCTGCAGGCCTTGGCGGCGCGCATACCCAACTTCACCTTCAGCGCCTGCGTGGCCAACCCCGACAGCCAATACCCACGCAAGGGTTACGTGACCCAGCACATCGAGTCGCACCACCTCAACGATGGCGATGTCGACGTGTACCTGTGCGGCCCGCCGCCGATGGTCGAGGCGGTGAGCCAGTACGTGCGTGAGCAGGGCATCACCCCGACGAACTTCTACTACGAGAAGTTCGCGGCGGCGGCCTGATCCCTTTTATTCCGAACATTACACCGCCCCCTGTGGGAGCGGGTTCACCCGCGAAGAGGCCAGCAGATACAGCGGCTTTGGTTGTCGGACCATTCGCGGGTAAACCCGCCCCCCCACAGGGACTGCGGGCAGGCGGAGATGTGCAAGATGAACGACAGATTCCAAGGCAAGGTCGCCCTGGTCACCGGCGCCGCCCAGGGCATCGGCCGGGGCGTGTGCTGGCGGCTCAAGGCCGAAGGCGCGCAAGTGGTCGCGGTAGACCGCTCCGAGCTGGTCCACGAACTGGCCGGCGAGGGTATGCTCACCCTCACTGCCGACCTCGAACAGCATGCCGACTGCGCGCGGGTCATGGCCAGCGCGGTGGCTGCCTTCGGCCGCCTCGACATCCTGGTAAACAACGTCGGCGGCACCATCTGGGCCAAGCCTTTCGAACACTACCAGGTGGAGCAGATCGAAGCCGAAGTGCGCCGCTCGCTGTTCCCCACGCTGTGGTGCTGCCACGCCGCCTTGCCCTACATGCTCGAGCGTGGCAGCGGCGCCATCGTCAATGTCTCGTCGATCGCCACCCGTGGCATCAACCGTGTGCCGTACGGGGCAGCCAAGGGCGGCGTCAACGCGCTCACCGCCTGCCTGGCGTTCGAGACGGCCGGTCGCGGCATCCGCGTCAACGCCACTGCGCCCGGCGGCACTGAAGCGCCACCGCGGCGCGTGCCGCGCAACAGCGCCGAACAGACCGAGCAGGAAAAGCGCTGGTACCAGCAGATCGTCGAACAGACCCTCGACAGTAGCCTGATGCACCGCTACGGCAGCATCGACGAGCAGGTGGGCGCAATTCTGTTCCTCGCTTCCGACGAGGCCTCGTACATCACCGGCGTGACGTTGCCGGTGGGGGGAGGCGACCTCGGCTGAGCGGTTGTACGGGCATACACGGCAATGGTTCTGGACAGGAACCCGGCAAGGCCGCTCCTGCACCAAACCGGTGTACGCGTTTTGTGAGAGGGGAATTGCGCCTCGCGGCTGGATGGAGGTAGCTTTCGCAAACCGACCCTTCAGGAATGCCACCCTTGGACTCAATCACCCAAGCCGTTCTCGGCGCCGCCCTGCAAGGTACCGTGCTTGGCCGCATCCAGGGCCGTCGTTCGCTAGTGTATGGTGCGGCGCTGGCCACGCTGCCCGACCTCGACGTGATCATCCGCTACGCCGACCCGGTGTCGCAGATGACCTACCACCGCGGCTTTTCCCACTCGCTGTTCGTGCTCAGCGGGCTGGCCTTGTTGCTGGCCTGGCTGGTCGGCAGGTGCTGGCCCGGCAAAGGCTATACCTTGCCCAGGCTGTTCCTGGCATTCTGGCTGGTGCTGGTCACCCACCCAGTGCTGGATGCTTTCACGGTCTACGGCACCCAATTGTTCTGGCCGTTGCAGACCACCCCGCTGAGCTGGGCAGCGGTATTCATCATCGACCCGGTCTACACCCTGCCGCTGCTGGCAGCAGTGATCTATGCAAGCATCCGGGGGGTGACGGCCAAGGCGACGCGGTGGCTGAGCCTGGCCCTGCTGTTCAGCACCGCCTACCTGGGTTTCGGCCTGGCCGGGCGCATGGCCGCCGAGCAGCGCTTCGAGGCAGCGCTCGACCAGCAAGGCATTGTCGTAAGCGAGGTGCGTGCGGTGCCTATCGCGTTCAACAGCCTGGTCTGGCGCGTGCTGGCCAAGACCCCGGATGGCGGTTACTACGAAGGCATCAGCAGCATGTTCGACCGGCAGGCTCCGGAGATGCAGCGTTTGCCGCGTAACCTTGAACTGGCCGGAGCGCTCGCCGACCATCCTTTGCACCAACGCTTGCGCTGGTTCACCGATGACTGGCTGCGTTACGACCAGGTCGGCGATGCGCTGGTGGTTACCGACCTGCGCATGGGGATACCCGGTAACTATACGTTCCGCTTCAGCATGGCTCATCGCGACAGCCGGGGACGCTGGATTGCCGATGCCCCATCGCTGTGGCAGGGCGCCGGGCCGGGGTCGATGTTCAATGGCGATGACCTGGTGCTGATCTGGCGACGTATCGTCGAACAGCAACCGCCGTTGCCGCTGGCTGCCTGGACCGACCGTTACCTGGGGGGCCGTACGGCCGAACACTGAGCTGGACCCGGCTGGCCTCCTCGCGGGCATGACCCACGCAGAGGCCAGCACAGGAGGGTCAGCTGCGGGCCAACCGCCCACTCACATAATGCGCCACATCATTGAACCCCGGCGTCGACGCATGCCCGGGGGTTACCAGAGAATCGATGAAGGCTTCATCCTCGGCAGTGATCTGCACCGCCAGGGCGCCGCCATAGGTATCCCACTGTTCTTCCGTCCGCGGCCCGACGATCGCCGAGCTGACCAGCCGGTTGTTCAGTACCCAGGCAATCGCAAACTCGACCATGCCCACGCCCTTTGCCTGCACATAGGCCTGGATCTGCCGGGCAATGGCCAGCGACTCCTGGCGCCACTCCACCTCCATGATGCGCTTGTCCTGGCGCCCGGCACGGCTGCCAGTGGCCGGTGCGGCGCCCGGTGCGTACTTGCCGCTGAGCACGCCACGCGCCAGCGGGCTATAAGGCACCACGCCCAGGCCATGGGCGGCGGCAGCTGTCAGTTGCTCGGCTTCTGCCTGGCGATTGACGATGTTGTACAGCGGCTGGCTGATCACCGGCCTGGGGACACCCAGGCGCTCGGCAATGTGGCACACCTGGGCGATACGCCAGCCGCGGAAGTTGGATACGCCCCAATAGCGGATCTTGCCCTGGCGCAGCAGGTCGCCGATGGCCTGAACGCTTTCCTCCAGCGGCACCTGGTGGTCTTCGCGGTGCAGGTAGTAGATGTCCAGGTAGTCCATGTCCATGCGCGTCAAGGTGGCGTGCAGGGCATTGAAGATGTGCTTGCGCGACAGCCCGCTGCGGTTGGGCAGGCCATCGGCCGGGCCGAAGCCGACCTTGCTGGCGACGATCCAGTCCTGGCGTTGGCGGGCGACCGCTTCGCCGACGATTTCTTCCGAGCGCCCGGCGTTGTAGACGTCGGCTGTGTCGATGAAGTTGATGCCCTGGTCCCAGGCCTTGTCGATGATGCGCAAGGCGTTCTCGGTGCGGGTCTGTTCGCCGAACATCATGCTGCCCAAGGTCAGGGCGGAAACCTGCAGGCCACTATGGCCGAGGCGGCGGTAGATCATGCGCGTGGTCCTTTTGCAGTCGGCTGAACTGGCTGTTTTACACGCAAGCGGGGCGCATTGAAAGGCATCGCTCAGCCGATCAGGGCCAAAGCCTGCACCAGACTCAAGGGGCGCTTCATGCGCTGGGACAGCGTCGCCATGGCATCGGAATAGCCTTTGGCAATGACCGCCTCGACCTGTTCATCGACACATTGCAGGGCGATGAAGTCGCCTTGCTCCGGCGCGCCGACGAATTCGATACGGTTCCAGTGCCGCGCATGCCCCAATACCTCATAGGTGCAGCCGTGCTGGTAGGTCCAGAAGAATGGCACGTCGGCGTAGCGGCGCTGTTCGCCGAGCATGTTGGCAGCGGCAATCACCCCGTGCTGCTGGGCCAGGCGCCAGTGTTCGATACGCACCGGGCGCCCGCTGAGCGGGAAGGTGGCGATATCGCCCGCAGCCCACAGGCCCTCTGCGGCACGCATTTCGGCATCCACTTGCAGCGACTTGTCGGCACCCAGCCGCACACCCTGAAGGAACGCGGTGGCTGGCCTTACCCCGGTACCCAGCAGCACCAGGGGCGTCTGCAAGCGTTCGCCATTGGCCAGCAACACCGCCTCGACCTTGCCTTGGCCTTCGATGCGCTGGACTTCGGTGGGGCCATGGAAGACGACCCCTTTGCGCTCATGCAGCTCGCGAACAGTGCGGCCGATCCGTTCACCCAGCTGGCGGGCCAGGGGCAGCTGATGGCGGGTAACCAGGTGCACCTGCACGCCATACTTGCGCAACGCCGAGGCTGCTTCCAGGCCGATGAAACCGTCGCCGACGACAACCGCCGGCTGGCCGGGCTCGGCAGCGTCAAGCAACCGCGCGGCATCCTCCCGCGAGCGCAGGGTGAATACCCCGGGCAGCTCGACGCCCGGGATATCCGGCCGCTGCGCCTTGCCACCGGTGGCCAGCAGGCAGGCGTCATAGTCGATCTGCTGGCCGTCGGCCAGGGTCACCTGGCGCTTCTCGCTGTCCAGCAGGCGCACCTTGCCATGCTTGCGTTCCAGCCGGCCCTTGCGCAGGACGCCGACGCCGAGCAGGGCGGGCACTTCGTCGGGCGACATCTGCCCGGCGATCACGAATTTGCTGAGTGAGGTACGGTCGTAGGCGGGCTGGCGTTCCTGGTCGATCCAGACCAGGCGGCCGGCGAAGCCATGCGCCAGCAGGGTCGCGACTGCGGCGCTGCCGGCAGCACCGGCGCCGACCACCACGAAGCAGCGGGCGTCGCTGTGCCGGGGTGGTTCGATGGCGGGCAAGGCCTGGTCGTCGACCCACACCTGGTCGCCTTCGACCCAGGCCTTGTAGCGGCGCAGGTCGGTCAAGGCCGGCGGCTCGCACAGCGCGCCTTCGTCAACGGCGAACGCGGCCTTGTGCCAAGGGCAGACCAGCAGGCCGCCACACACCACGCCTTCATCGAGCGGAGCGCCTGCATGGGGGCAACTGCCTTGGTAGGCGTGCACCTGGTCGCCTTGGCGGATCAGGATGAGCTCTTCGCTGCCGGCCTGCACACGCAGGGGGCGGTGTTCGTCAAGTTGGGCCAGGCTGGCCACGGCGTGCTGGGTCATCGGCGTTCTCCTGAGGCCTTTGCAACCATTTGACGCCTGGGCTGGAGCAGGGATGCGTCGGGCTGACGATCGGAGAGGCACGCCACTGCTGGCGTCGGCTCGAAGCCGTGTGCAGGAGCGGATTTATCCGCGAAGCAGGCAGCGCACGCGATGGCGTGCACCGGCTGAAGCCGCTCCTACAGGTACGGCGAGCATTCGAAGCCGTGCAGGAGCGGGTTTACCCAAGAAGGGTTCAACTGGCCCGTGCTGTGTCCAGCGCCCCGGCGCGCGTCACGCGCAAGGCCACCAGGCTACCGAGCACGATCAATGCCGCCAGCGAATACAGCGCAGCATCGGTGGAGCCGGTCTGGTCCTTGATGAAGCCGACCAGGTATGGGCTGAGGAAGCCGGCCATCTGCCCCACCGAGTTGATGATCGCCAGGCCGGCAACGGCCGCGCTGGCGCTGAGCAGCGCGGTCGGCATCGGCCAGAACATCGGCAGGCCGGTGAGGGCGCCCATGGTGGCGATCGACAGGCCGAGGATGGCGATGGCCGGGTTGCTGGCGAAGTTCACCGCGATCAGCAGGCCGGTGGCGCCCATCAGCATCGGCACCACCAAATGCCAGCGACGTTCGTTGCGCAGGTCGGCCGAGCGCCCGCAGAGGATCATGAACACCCCGGCCAGCAAGTACGGGATGGCACTGAGCCAGCCGATCAGCAACGGGTTGTCGAAGCCCATGTTTTTGATGATCGACGGCAGCCAGAAGTTGATCGCGTATACACCGCTCTGGATGCAGAAGTAGACGAAGCCGAAGGTCCAGATCAACCGGTTGCCCAGCACGGCGAGCAGACCGTCGCCGGTGGTGCCCGGCTTGTTGTCGGCGTCGGCCTGCAGGTCGGCGGCGATCAGTTGGCGTTCTGCCGGGCTCAGCCAGCTGGCTTTGTGGTAGCCATCACTGAGCAGGAACACCGCCAGCACACCCAGCGCAACCGTTGGCAGGCCCTGGATCAGGAACATCCATTGCCAGCCGGCCAGGCCGTGCTGGCCGGCCGCGAAGTGCTCGAGGATCCAGCCCGAGAACGGCCCGCCGAGCAGGCCGGATACCGGGATCGCCGACATGAACAGGGCCATGATGCGGCCGCGGCGGGCCGCCGGGAACCAGCGCGACAGGTACAGCACCACGCCGGGGAAAAAGCCGGCTTCGGCGGCGCCGGTCAGCAGGCGCAATGCGTAGAACTCGGCAGGCGTGGTAACGAACAGCAGGCAGGTGGACAGGCTGCCCCAGGCAATCATCATCAGCGCGATCCAGCGCCGCGGGCCGAAGCGGTTGAGCGCCAGGTTGCTCGGCAGGCCGCAGAGTACGTAGCCGATGAAGAAGATGCCGGCGCCAAGGCCGTACACCGTTTCGCTGAATTGCAGCGCGTCGAGCATCTGCAGCTTGGCGAAGCCGACGTTGACGCGGTCCAGGTAGTTGAACAGGTAGCAGATGAAAATGAACGGAATCAGCCGCAGGGTGATGCGCCGGTACAGCGCATTGCGGTGAGTGTCCGTGCCTTGGTCAGGGGCGGGGCTGTATGCCATGATCGGGTTCTCTGTTGTTATGGTTGTCGCCGCGTCGCCTGTTCCGGCGCTCGCCCTGACGAGTCTCGGGGACGGCGGCGTGCCTGTCTTTGTGCTTTTGCACAGCGCTTGCGCCGCACTGCTGTGCCCCAGCCCAAAAGCCTAACACTGCAAGGACCCTTGAATGTTCGAACTCGACCATGACCTGGCACAGGATATCGTTGACCGGGCGATGGCCATCCTGCCGTGCAACGTCAATGTGATGGACAGCCAGGGCTTGATCCTTGGCAGCGGCGAACCGGAGCGTATCAACACCCGTCACGAGGGCGCGCAACTGGTGCTGGCCAACGGCCGGATCGTCGAACTGGATACTGACGCGGCCAAATGCCTGAAGGGCGTGCAGCCGGGGGTGAACCTGCCGCTGATGCTCGATGGCCGTCTGATGGGCGTGCTTGGCCTGACCGGCGACCCGCAACAGTTGCGCACTTACGGCGAGCTGGTGCGCATGACCGCCGAAATGCTGCTGGCCCAGCGTCATTTGCAAGCCGACCAGCAATGGCGGCGGCAGCGCTGCGACGACTTGCTGGCGCTGCTGCTGGGCGGCAGCGGTGACTCGCCCCGGCTGCTTGACGAAGCCCGGCAGCTGGGGCTCAAACCCCAGCTGCCACGTGTGCCCTGCCTGTTCGAACTGGCCTCTGGGGCGCCTGGCGAGGCGTTGGCCGCATGGCTGACCAGCCGCTACCCGGACAGCTGGTGCGTCAGCCCGGCCCGCCAGTCGTTGCTGTGGTGCCGCCCCGCCGGGGTGGCGCTCGACGAGCCGCGCCTGCTGGAGCGCCTGGAACGCCATGGCTGGGTGGTCGAGCGTCTGGCTCTGGGCAGCGCCGCACAAAGCCTGGAGCAACTGCGCCGGGGCTACCGCCGGGTGCGTGACCTGCTGGCCTATGGGCGCGAGGTGGTACCTGGCGAGCGCCTGCTCAGCCTGCAGCGCTACCGGTTGCCAGCGCTGTTGTGGCGGCACCGCAACGATGATGCGCTGGCTGAATTGCTGGAGCCGCTGCAGCGTATCCGTGCCAGGGACGGCAACGGCCAGTTGCTCACCACCCTGCGCGCCTGGTGTGCCCATGACGGCCAGAGCCAGGCCTGTGCCGACGCGCTGGGCATCCACCGCAACAGCCTGCGCTACCGCCTGGAGCGCATCGCCGAGTTGGCTGAAGTGGACCCGCTGCGCATGGAGGGTATGCTCAGCTTGTACCTGGGTTTGCAGTTGCTGCCTGCCGACTGACCGCTGGCCGCTCCTGGCAAAAAGCCTGCGCCGGGTCCGAAGGCATTTGCCCAAACAACCCGTCCCAGGTTTTGTGCAAGCGACCGAGGCCAGCGTGGCGGCCACCTGTCAGCATGCCGCTGATCAGGACAGGAGAATCCCCATGAAGATCGTCATCGCCCCCGACTCGTTCAAGGACAGCCTCGACGCCGCCGGTGTCGCCCGCGCAATCGCCGCGGGCCTGGGCGAAGCCTGGCCGCAAGCCGAGCTGCTCGAGTGCCCGATGGCCGACGGTGGCGAAGGGACCATGCAGGCCATTCTCGCCGCCAGCCATGGCGAACTGCGCCAGCAGACCGTGCGTGGCCCGTTGGGGCAACGCATCGAAGCCGGCTGGGGCTGGTTGCCACAAAGCCGCACGGCAATCATCGAAATGGCCCAGGCCAGTGGCCTGCAACTGGTGCCGACCGACCAGCGCGATGCCTGCCGCAGCAGCACCTGGGGCACCGGCGAACTGGTTGCCGCTGCCCTGGCCGCCGGCGCGCAACGGGTGGTGCTGGCTATCGGCGGCAGCGCCACCAACGATGCCGGCAGCGGCATGCTGCGGGCGCTGGGGCTGCGCCTGCTGGACGCCGACGGGCAGGCACTGGAAGAGGGCGGCCTGGCCCTGGCCAGGCTGGCTCGCATCGACGCCAGCGGCCTCGACCCGCGCCTGGCCGAGGTGCAGTTCGAAGTGGCAGCAGACGTCGACAACCCACTTTGCGGCGCCAACGGCGCTTCGGCGATCTTCGGCCCGCAGAAGGGGGCCAGCCCGCAACAGGTGCAGGCGCTGGACCAGGCTCTGGGACACTTTGCCAACCACTGTGCGCAACTGCTGGGCAAGGACGAGCGTGACTATCCTGGCTGTGGCGCGGCCGGTGGCATGGGCTTCGCGGCCCGGGCGTTCATGGGGGCGCAGTTCCGCCCAGGGGTGGAAGTGGTGGCCGAGCTGGCCGGCCTGGAGCAACTGGTGCGGGACGCTGACCTGGTGATAACCGGCGAAGGACGTTTCGATGCCCAGACCCTGCGCGGCAAGACGCCACTGGGCGTGGCGCGGCTGGCCAAGCGCCATGGGGTGCCAGTGGTGGTGCTGGCCGGAACCTTGGGTGAAGGCTACCAGCAGCTGTACGCCCATGGCGTCGACGCTGCCTTTGCCCTGGCCGGCGGGCCGATGAGCCTGGAGCAGGCCTGTGCCGATGCTGCCGAACTGCTGCGGGCGCGCGCCTGTGATATCGGCCGCTTGTGGCGCCGTGCAAGGCAGAGCTGACCGCGCGATACTGGCACGCTCGCTCCGACATGGCGCCGGCGAAGGCGGTCGCCAGCAACTTCAGGGTAGCAGCGCCTGGGCCTGGCTGGCCGGAAGCACGGCCAGCTCGCCAAAGCGCTGCGCCGCGTCGATGTAGCGCAAGGCTGACTTGGCGTCCTTCCAGCCCACGTAGCTCATCAACGCCTTCAGTTCCCAGCCGTTGGCCGTTGCCCAGGTGGCGAAGCCACGGCGCAACGAATGACCGGTATACAGCGCCGCCGGCACCCCGGCGCGTTCCAGCATGCGCCGCAGCAGGCCGATCAGGCTGTTGCTGTTGAGTGCGGTTTCGCTCAGGTTGCCCCAGCGGTCGAGCTTGCGGAACACCGGCCCGTGGGCGATGCCGGCCACCTCCAGCCATTGCAGATAGGCCGTCACCGGGCACAGTGCCTTCAGCGCCGGGGTGCGGTGTTGCACGCCCAGCGCTTCCCGGTCGCCCTTGCTGCGCGGCAGGAACAGGGTGATGCCGACACCGGCCTGGGCCTGGATGTGCTCGACGCGCAGCCGCGCCAGTTCATCGCCACGAAAACCGCGCCAGAAGCCCAGCAACAGCAGGGCCGCGTCGCGGCGGGCCCGACGCAGGGCGGCCAGGTCATGCCGTTCCCGGGCCTGGTGGGCCTCCGCTTCGAAGTACTGCACGGCGCTTTGCAGGTGCTGCAGCAACAACGGCGCGGCCTGCCTGGGCGGGTTCGGGTGCAAGGAGCGGATGCCGCGCAGCACCTGGCGTACCAATGGGGCCTTGGTCGGGTCGGGGAAGCCTTGGGCAACGTGCCACTGGCTGAGCGCGGCGAGCCGTTGGCGCAGGGTGCTGACGGCATGCTGTTCGGCGTGGTCGGCCAGATAACGGGCGATGGTCTCGGCCGTGGCCGGGAGGAAGCCGCCCCAGTGGGTTTCGAAGTGCTCGATGGCGGCCTGGTAGCTGCGCCGGGTGTTGTCACGGGTGGCGGCGCGCAGGTAGCGCTCGATGTCGGTCATGGTGCGAGGGTCGGTTGGCGATGGACACCACGATAAACCGAAACGCCGTGCCTGTCCTGCGCTGCAGGCACCGGCATCACACGCAAGCCTGGGCCCCGCTGCGCTTGAACGGCGGGTAGTCACGCAGCTGCGTTGGCGACAACGGCCGACTGAAGTGGTAGCCCTGGGCAATATCGCAGCCGGCCAACTTCAGGCACACCACCTGTTCACGGGTTTCCACACCCTCGGCCACCACCTCCAGGCCCAGGCGCTTGGCGAGGATGATGGTAGAGGACACGATCGGGCTGTCGTCATGGCTGTTGGACAGCGGCGCGATCAGCGAGCGGTCGATCTTCAGCTTGCTCAACGGTAGCGTGTGCAGGTGGGCAAAGCCGGCATAACCACGGCCGAAGTCGTCCAGGCTGATACCGAGGCCGGCACTGCGCAGGCAGTGCAGGTGCGCCACTGCCGTGCCTTCGGGGTCGAGAATGGTGGTTTCGGTAATTTCCAGCTCCAGCCGCTGTGGGGCGATGCCGTACTGCTGCAACTGGTCCAGCAGCTGGGCCGCAAAGCCCGCCTGACGCAGTTGCAGGGCGGATACGTTCACCGCCAGCCGCGTCTCGCCGCCCCGCGCGGCCCAACCTGCCAAGGCTTCGCAGGCCAGGCGCAGCACCTCCCAGCCCAGCTCGACAATGAAACCGCTGCGCTCGGCCAGGCCGATGAAGCGGTCCGGGTAGAGCAGGCCGAACTCGGGGTGGTCCCAGCGCACCAACGCTTCGTAGCCCAGCACCTGCTGGGTGTCGAGACGAATCTGCGGTTGGTAGTGCAGCACGAACTGGCGCTCGGCCAAAGCGCTGCCAAAGGCCTGTTCCAGGGTGAAGGCCTGGATATCGGCCAGGTTCAGTGACGGGTCGAAAAAGCGGTACTGGGCGCGCCCGGCCTGCTTTGCCGAGTACATCGCCGCGTCGGCGCTACGGATCAGGCTGTCGATGTCCTGGCCATCGCGCGGGCAGATGCTGACGCCAACGCTGGGGCTGGTATTGACCTCCTGGCCATCCAGGGCGTAAGTGGCCGAGAGTTTCTGCACCAGTTCACGAACCCAGGCATTGATCTGCGCTTCACTGCGTTCGCCGGCCAGCAGCACCACGAACTCGTCGCCACCAAAGCGCGACGCTTCGTCGCCAGGCTCCAGCAGGCGCTGGATGCGCCCGGCCACGGCTTGCAGCAGCAGGTCACCGACCTTGTGCCCCAGCGAGTCGTTGATCGATTTGAAACGGTCCATGTCGATGAACAGAATCGCCATCAGCCGGCGCCTGCCGCGCTGACGAGTCAGCACCTGACCGGCCACCTCGACGAACTGGCGGCGGTTGTGCAAGCCACTGAGGTGGTCGGTGGCGGCGGCGTGGCTGCTGCGCCGGTGCTCGTCCTCGAGGCGCTCGATCAGTTGCCGGTTGACCTGCTGGGCTTGCTCCAGCGCACTGAAGGCCTCCTGGCGCTTGCGCAGCAGGCGCAAGGTCCACAGCAGGCTGGCGAGAATCATCAGGGTCATGCCCAGGGTGAGCCAGAACTGCCGGGCGTCGGCCCGCGTGGCAGGCGCCAGGATCTCGTCCTGGCGCTGGCTGACCACGATGCTGAAACCCCGCTCGGGTACGCGCCGGAACAGGCTCTGGTACGGGACGCCGGTCGCGTATTGGGTGAGCATGCCGGCCTCGCTGGTGTTACCTGGCAGCCCTGGCTGCAGCGCGTCATCGGGCACGATCACGCCACTGGTGTCGATGCGCAGCCGCTCCAGGCCATCGCCCTGCAGCAGGCACACCAGCCCGCTGCCGCTCAGGTCGATGTGCTGCAGCAGCCGCGCCAGGTAGCCGCTGTCCAGCTGCACCACCAGGATGGTGTCGATTGCATCACCTTGCAGGTTGGTCAGCGGCAGCACGAAGGAAAGCCGCCAGTCGGGCGCGGTGGCCGGCTGGCTGGGGGCCTGCACGCTGGGCAGGAGCGGCTTGAAACCGTGCTCGGCGACGTGTTGTTGCAGCTGCTGCAACCAGCCTTGGGGCAGCTCGGCGGCGACGTCGGCATGGCTGGCCGATAGCAGCCGGCCTTGGCGGTCGTACAGGCCCATGCGCTCGAATACCGGGTCTTCGCCAAGCCGCTTCGCCAGGCCTGAATTGCCCAGGCGCAGCGTCTTCATGTCGTCCTGGGTGGCCCGAGCAACAGCCTGGGCGCGGTCGACCAGCTGGCGCAGGCTTTCGCCAACGAGGCTGGCCAGGTTCAGGTGCTCGGCAGCCTTGGCCGCCAAGGCGTCCTGCCTTGCGCTAGCCTTCTGCGCAAGGTGCAACCCCCAGAGAAAGGCCAAGGTCGCGGCGCAGAGCATGAGAATCAGCAGCTGCAATAGGCTGGCGGAGGAAAGCGAACGGCGAATCACTGCTGACAGTTCCCGACCCTGGGTAATGGCCTGAAAATACGACAGTAAGGTGACAACTTCATGACTGATGGCCAATAGCCTTTAAGGACTTCCCTTATCCGCCAGCGGAGCCTGCAGGCGCGCGGTTTCCTCCTCCATGTAACGCATCAACGCACCGACTTCGCCATCGCTGAGGCGCAGGTTGGGCATGGCCAGGCGGTTGTACTGTTCATACAGCAGCATGGCCAGGGGGTCTTTTTGCGCCAGCATCTGGTCGGGCTCCTTGAGCCAGCGGGCCAGCCATTCGGCGTCACGCTGGCGGGTAACGCCCAGCAGGTCGGGGCCGATTCCGCGCTGCCCCGGCTCGCTGTTACCCAAGGTATGGCAGGACGAGCAACGCGTACGGAACAACTGCTCGCCACTGCTGAGCGGGCGAATCTCCGGCGCCTGGGCGTAGTCCAGCGGCTTGGCGATGGCCTGCTTCCAGTTGTGCAGGCTGTTGCCCAGGCGGTCAGCGAGGATGTACGGGCTTTCAAAAGGCGAAGCCTTCATCCAGCGGCCACTGGCCTGGTTGCCAATGATCAGGCTCAGGTTGTGATCCTTGGAGCGGCCGTTTTCCAGGCCTTCGATATACAGGCCCAGGCTGCGGCGCAATTGTTCGATTTCGGCCGGTTCGCCGGTGAGCAGCGTCCAGCCGGGGCCGATGCCGAACTTTTCGGCGTAGCGCTTGAGGGTAGCGGGGGTGTCGTTGAAGGGGTCGATGCTGATGGAGTAGAAAAAGATGTCCTGGCCCACCCGGTCACCGAGGATCTTCTGCACCTGGCGCAGGCGTGCGGTTTCGACCGGGCAGGAGTCGGAGCAGCCGGTAAAGATGAAATTGATGGCGACCACTTTGTCCTTGATCAGGTCGTCGAAGAAATACACTTTCTCGCCGTCCTGGGTCAGCAACGGAATGTTGGGGAAATAGTCGGCCCCCCAGGGCGATGCAGTTTGTGCTGCGTTGGGCTGTTGCGGCTGTAGCGGCCAGAAGGGAATGCTGGCCGCGAACAGCGAGAGCACGAGCAGAATGCGCCATGTGCCGGACATGATACGGTCCTCCGGTTACCGGTAGCCCGGCTGCAAATCACTTGTACCTGACCGGCGCTGTCACACTCTGCCCGAGTGTCGATTTCACGGTCACCGTCGCTGGCGTGGCCGGGCCATAGCCACTGGTGGTCACCAGCAACCGCCAGGTGGCCCCGCTGCCGCTGGCCGTCATGCTGGCGACGCCCAGGTTCAACGGGCCGGCGGTGGTGGCTGCGGTCACGCTGATGCTGTTGCCTGCAGCCACCGTGGTGGTCCCGGTGACCTCCCAGGTAAACTGGTTGGCGCTGAGCACCTGCACCGTAGCGCTGGTCACCTGGATCTGGTCCATCACCGCAGCCGGGCTGACCGCGATGCTGACCGTGGCCGGGGCCACGGATTCGGCACCCTTGGCGTCGCGGGCCGTGTAGTTGAAACGGGCGGTGAACGGCGTCGTCACGCCGGCCGGTGGGGTGTACACCACCTTGGTGCCATCGGTACTGGTACTGCCCTGGCCGGAGTCCGGCTGGCTGAGGCCGACAACTGTCAACGGCAGGTTGTTTTCCGGGTCGGTGTCGTTGGCCAGCACGCTCAGGGTCAGCGGCTTGCCGGCAGTGGTCGCGGCGCTGTCGTTGGCTGCAACCGGCGGTTTGTTGTCCGGATCGTCGTCGCCCGTGTTGTTGGTGCGGAAGGTTGGCAGGCCAACCGAAGCCACGTATTCCACGCCGTCCCAGCCCGGTAAAGGTGTCGGCATGACCTGGAACTGGCCCGGGTGCTCGAGGTCCCAGCGCAGCAGCATCGAGGTGTCCTCATGCTGGGTATTGTGGCAATGCTCCAGGTAGGTACCGGCAAACTCGCGGAAGCGGATGGCCATTTCCACTTCCTCCGACGAGTCGGCCTCCGGGCCGATGCGGTACACGTCCTTGCGGGCCCATTTTTCCCACTCTGGCGGGGCCTTGCCGTCGCGGCTGAGAATCACGCCTTCCTCGAAGTGCACATGCACCGGGTGGCTCCAGCCATTGCCGCCATTGATGATTTTCCACACTTCCAGGGTGCCGTCGCCGCTGAAACCAGCATCGGTGGACTGGTTGGCCAGTTGCGGCGCAGCAGTTATGCGGCGGGGGTCCATGCTGTAGCCGAAGCCGCCTTCGCTCTTGATCGTCCAGGGCTTGCTGTCGGTACCGTCGGAGCGCCCGAAGATGAATTCGCGGTGGCGGGCATCCTTGAGCTTGGCCAGGTCGGTAGCCGAGTTGCGGTCAATCGTCAGCGGCAGCATCTTCATGCCCGCAGCCTTGCCTGGCTTGGCCGGCTCGTAGGCCGCCGGGTTCATGCTCAGGTCCTGGCCGCTGTAGGGCTGAACCACCAGCTGCAGGAACTTGCCGATCGCCGGGTCGCCGTTGTCCCACTGCGGGCCTTGGCTGGTCTGCTTGATCACCGCCTTGTACTTTTCCGACAGCACGTCGGCCAGCGCAATGGCGCCTTCCGGGCCTTTGCCGCTCTGGTGCTCCTGGAGATTGACGAAGTACAGCTTGTCGCCGACCTTGATGCCGTTCCTGGCGAAGTTGATGATGATGTCGTAGCGCTCGGCGATGGCCTGCAGCGGCAGGATGCCGTTGTTGTCCTGCAGGTTGCCGTCGCCGTTGAGGTCCATGCTGCCGTCGAACGGCACAGCATGTTCCATGATGTTGCCGTCATTGGCGATCATGTGGAACGGCACCCGTGCATACGACACGTTGGAGCCGACCGGGCCTTTGAATTCGCCACTGGTGCCGGCGATTTCGCGAACCACGGCAAACTTGAAGTAGCGCGACACCGAGCCGTTGAGGATACGGAAGCGATAGCTGCGCGCACGTACCTTGAGGGTGGGCCGGAACTGCCAGTTGACCAGGATCTGGTCGCCAAGGAAACCGTCGGTGTTGAACGGGTTGAACCACAGCTGGCCTTTGGCATCCCAGGCCTTGTCGGCGATCATCAGGTTGACGTCGTAGTCGCGGTTACCCCATGGCATGCCGGAACCGCTGGGGAAGCGCAGGTTCACGCCATCCTGCAAGGCTTCGTTGCCACGGTCCAGGGCACTGTAGTAGTTCATCATCACGGCGTTGCCCTTGTAGACGTTCTGCGCCGTGAAATCCATCATGTGGTCGTGGAACCAGTGGGTACTCATGGTTTCGCGCCAGTCACCGCGAATCTTGATGCTGCCGTTCTGGCAGGTTTTCAGGCCTGGGCTGGCATCGTTGACAAACAGGGTGTCGCCCGGCGAGCAGGGGAACGCCGCCCGTGGGTCCTGGGCGCGGGTGTTGATGGTGTCATACCCGGCCAGCTGCAACGGCCAACGGTAGTCGTAGTACTGGCCCGGGAAGAAGTACGCGTTGGCAAAACCGTCACTTTCAGCGGGTGAGTGGCCGTTGTGCTCGTGGGTGGAAATGGTGTGCAGGCCAAACCCGTTGTTCGCTGCAGGGTCGATGGGCAAGGCATTGTAGTGGCGCATCAGGATTGGCTGGCCGTAGCGCACCATCAGCAACTTGGGCGGGAACGTACCGTCGAAGGTCCACACCGACTTGTGGTTCTGCAGCGGCATTTTCGGGTGGAAGCGGGTGTCGATGCCGCGGGTGGTACCCTGCGTGTTCGGGATTTCGGAGGTCTGGTAATACAGGCCGCCCGGGGCGAACTCGCCAACGGCATAGTTGTGCAACTGTTTACGGTCGCGCAACCCGAGGTTGATGCGCGCACCAGCCTGGGCGGTCTTGAACCCCGCCTGCGGATAGAACTCGTTCCAGCGCTGGTGCGACCAGCCTTTTCCTGGTGGCCGGCCTTCGGCCGGCGAGCCGACAGGGTGCCGGTTGAGAAACATCTCGATCTGCGCCTTCCACGGGTTGCGGTCGAGCACGTTGGAATACTGGGTCGGGAACGGGTACAGGCCCGGTTGCTTGAGGAAGGCTTCCAGTGCGCTGCCGCTGGGGCCGCTGCGGGCGACCACGTCCGGGTCCTGCGCCGGTGCGGCACCCAGGGTGGGTACAGGGAAGGTCAGGGGCGCAGGCGGCAGCGTGGGGTCGAGTTTTTCCGTGCCGAACTCTTCGAACAGGAGCAACTGCTGGGTAAACGGCAGCGCCCCGAACAAGGGGCTGGGTTTGCCGTTGGTGGGGTACTTGTTGGCAGTTTGCAGGGTCGGTGGCAATACATTGTTGGCGAGCACCGTGTTGCGATCGCCGTACGCGCCATTGGCCAACTCGAGCGAGCCCTGGTTGCCCTCTGGCATGCTGTAGAGGTCGAGCAAGGTCTGGGTCGGATCGGCTGGCTGGTCGGTATAGGCCGACGGGTCGGTCGGCGGGGGCATGCTGTTGTCATCCATGGGGGCGCCTACCGCCGTGGCCAACCCGAGGCCGAGCATCAGCGCAGTGACGGAGGAGAGCGGGAATACATGCCTGGAAGGGCGGGTCGCGACAGGTGTTTTCATTGGCTTGTGCCTCGCTCACGGCTTCGTGGCGTTTTGCTGGTTACCACGGCCCGAGCAACGCTTGTGCCAAGTGCCAGGAACATAACCGCTTGGCAATCAGGCCGTTGCGCGTCCAGGGCGCGTGGCCAGCCACGGCGTCAAAAACGGGGATAGCCCCCCACTCGCGGGTCACCCATTACCCAACGTCTGGGGCATGGCGCCTGACTGCTTCCAGACGCCATGTCTCGCTGGGCGGCAACGACACAACCCCGTCCTGCTTTGGTGCGCTTGCGCCTCAAATGAAGTCACGCGGCACACTTCCAATTCCCATGTTCTGCGCTTTAAGGTGCACATTGCACATCGCTTGTAGTGCGACGCGCCTGCTCCGGGCAGCATGGCCGGCGCAGTAAAAGCGGCCTGCATCTTGCTCTCCCTGCTCCCGACTACAACCTGGAGCCCCGTGCAATGAGCTCATCCAGCGAATTTCCGCTCAGCGAAGCCCCGCAGTCCGCCCGCAAGGGCCTGCTGCCGATCGCGATGGTCCTGTTCAGCTTCACTTTCTTTACCGGCACGATGTTCGCCGGCGGCAAGCTCGGCATGGCCTTCAATTTTGTCGACATGTTATGGGTAGCCGCCATCGGCAACAGCCTGCTGGCCCTGTATGCCGCAGCCCTGGCGTTCATCGCCTCGCGCAGCGGATTGAACACCGTGCTGATGGGGCGCTTCTGCTTCGGCGAGGCGGGTAGCCGGCTTTCCGACTTCCTGCTGGGTTTCGCCGAACTGGGCTGGTATGCCTGGGGTACGGCCACGGTGGCCATCGTGCTGGTCCGGCTGCTGGGGCTGGCGGAGGGCGTCAGCATGCCGCTGATGGTGCTGTTCGGCCTGGGCTTCAGCATGACGGCCATCATCGGTTTCAAGGGGCTGGATGTGCTGTCGCGGGTGTCGGTGCCGCTGATGTTCGTGCTGCTGTTGGTGTCGATGTACATCGCCACCCGCGATGCCGGTGGCCTTGCCGGCCTGGCCGCGGTGCTACCGCACGAGACCATGACCTTTTCGGCTGCTGTGACCATGGTCTTCGGCACCTTCGCCAGTGGGGCCACACAGGCAACCAATTGGACTCGGCTGGCGCGTAGCGGCCGGGTGGCGGTCATTGCCAGCGTGGTGGCATTCCTGCTGGGCAACGGCTTGATGGTGGTGGCCGGAGCCTGGTGCGCGATGGTCTACCAGCAGGCCGATATCGTCGAGGTGATGATGCTGCAGGGCCTGTCGTTCGCGGCGGTGGTCATGCTGTGCCTGAACCTGTGGACCATCCAGGGGCCGACCATCTACAACGTCTCGGCCGCCGCCTGCCACCTGCTGCGCAGCGAGCGTCGGCGCAGCGCAACGCTGGCGGCAGCCGGGGTCGGGATTGTTCTGGCGATCGGCGGCATGTACGAAATGCTGATCCCGTTCCTGGTGCTGCTGGGCTCGATCATTCCGCCGGTGGGTGGGGTGATCATGGCCGATTTCTGGTATCGCCATCGCGGCAGGTTCCCGGCACTGGGCACGGCAAGCCTGCCGCGCTACAACCTGACCGGGCTGGTGGCCTATGCCGTGGGCGCGGCACTGGCCTGCGCCTCGCCGTGGATCGCCCCACTGGTCGGTATTGGCGCCTCGGCCCTGTGCTACATCGTCCTCGTCGAGCTGGGCGCACGGTGCCGGGCACCAGGCCAGGCAGGCACCGAGCCGTGAGCCTGGCGCTGGAGCAGATCCTGCAGTTGCCCGGCCTGCACGAACTGCGCGTGCTGGCCGGGGCGCGCAACCTGTACCGGCGGGTGCGCTGGCCTTATGTGGCAGAGAACGAAGGCATCGCCGAATGGGTAATGGGGGGTGAATTGGTGTTTGTCACCGGAATAAACCATCCACGCGGCGAGGCCAACCTGCTGAGCCTGATGGAGGATGGTGAGGCTGTGGGCATTGCCGGAATGGTGGTTCTAACCGGCGGCAGCTTCATACGCAGCATCCCGCCCGCCGTTATTGCCCGTGCCGAGCAGCTCGGCTTGCCGCTGATCGAGCAGCCGTACGCGCTGAAGATGGTGGTGGTCACCCACCTGATCGGTACGGCGCTGGTGCAGATGAGCCAGGCCCGGCGCTCGCGCAATGACATCCTCGGCCAGCTACTCACCGGTGACTACCCGAGCCTGGCGATTGCCCGGCAGCGGGCAGCGCACCTGCAATTGGCGCTGGATGCACCGCGGCGCGTGCTGGCAGTACGCCTGACAGGCGTGGACGGCGTGTTCGAGCGGCACGGGCTGGCCCGCGGCGAGCGGACCTGGCAAGCGACCCGCCAGGCCCTGGAGGACCAGCTCGATGCCTGGTGCCGGCAACGCCCGGGCAGCGTCAGCGCGCAATTACCTGGCGACCTGTTCGTGGTGTTGCTGGCCGACACGCACGACCTGCCCGATATATTGGCGGCGTTGTACCGGCAGTTGCGCGCCGCGACCGGTGAACTGGGCCTGCACATGGGCCTGTCGAGCCTCGCCGACGATTGCGCCCACTACCGCCAGGCCCTCAACGAGGCGCGCCAGGCACTGGATGTGGCGCAGCACTTGCGCCCGGCCAATGGCTACTGCAATTTCAGCGAACTGGGTGTACTGCGCCTGCTGCAAGGAATTCTCGACCGCTCGCTGATCGATGACTTCGTCAGCCGCACCCTCGGGCCGCTGATTGCCCCGGGGCGCAAGCACGCCCATGCGCTGGTGCACACCCTGGATGCCTTGCTCATGGAAAACGGCAACGCGCTCAGGGCCGCGCAGCGCCTGGGGCTGCACCGTAATACCATCAATCAGCGCATTGTGCGCATCGAACAACTCTGCGGGCAGTCGCTCGACGACCCGCTTTTCCGCATGAATGCTTCGGTCGCCCTGTTGATCTGGCGTATGAGCGAAGACCACTGCAAGGAGTAACAGCATGAACATTATCAACGCACGCCTGCGCGGCAAGCCTGGGTTGTTCCGCATCGAACTGGACGGCGCGCGCATTGCCGCCATCGTGCCCCAGGCCAATGAGGTGGCGCCCACGCCCGCGAGTGACCTGGATGCCGGGCAGAACCTGGTGGTGGCGCCTTTCGTCGAACCGCACATCCACCTCGATGCCACGCTGACGGCCGGCGAGCCGAAGTGGAACATGAGCGGTACCCTGTTCGAAGGTATTGAACGCTGGGCCGAGCGCAAGGAAATCACCACCCACGACGACATCAAGAGCCGCGCGAAAAAGACCATCGGCATGCTGGTGGACCATGGTATCCAGCATGTGCGGACCCATGTCGATGTTACTGACCCGAAGCTCACCGCGCTCAAGGCCATGGTCGAGGTACGTGACGAAGTGCGTCACCTGGTCGACCTGCAGATCGTGGCCTTTCCCCAGGAAGGCATCGAGTCATATGCCAACGGCCGGGCGCTGATGACCGAGGCGGTAGCCATCGGCGCCGACGTGGTGGGCGGCATTCCGCATTTCGAGAACACCCGCGACCAGGGCGTGGCCTCGCTGAAGTTCCTCATGGACCTGGCCGAGCGTAGCGGCTGCCTGGTGGACGTGCATTGCGACGAAACCGACGACCCCCAGTCGCGGTTCCTGGAAGTGCTGGCCGAGGAAGCCCGAGTGCGCGGCATGGGGGCCCGGGTTACAGCCAGCCACACGGTGGCCATGGGCTCCTACGACAATGCCTACTGCTACAAGCTGTTTCGCCTGCTCAAGCTGTCGGGTATCAATTTCGTCTCCTGCCCGACCGAGAGCATTCATCTGCAAGGGCGTTTCGACAACTACCCGAAACGCCGAGGCGTCACCCGCGTGGCCGAGATCGATCGTGCCGGGATGAACGTGTGCTTTGGTCAGGATTCCATCGTCGACCCGTGGTATCCGTTGGGCAACGGCAACATCCTGCGTATTCTCGAAGCCGGCCTGCACATTTGCCACATGCTCGGTTACGAAGACCTGCAGCGCTGCCTGGACCTGATCACCGACAACAGCGCCCGTACCCTGAACCTGGGGGAGGGCTACGGCATCGCGAAGGGGCGGCCGGCGAACCTGCTGCTGCTGTCGGCGCCGGACGATTACGAAATGGTACGCAGCCAGGGGCATGCGCTGGTCTCGGTGCGCCATGGCAAGGTGCTGATGCAGCGGACACCGGCGCAAGTACAGCGTTTTGCCTGAGGCGGCGTGGCCTCAGGCGGTCAACGCTGCCAGAGCACAGCTTGAGATCTGTGCATCCTGTACCGCCACACCGGTCAGGTCGGCCAGGGTAACCTGGTCAGGGTGCTCCCGCCCAGGGGCGCCGCTGGCCAGCAAGGTACCCAGTTCGATCAGTTGCGTCGTGTCGATCTGGCCGCTGCGCAAGGCGTGGGCAACCTCGCCGTACTGGCTGCACTGCGTTACCGAGTCGACGACGATGCGCGCGGCCCTGGCCACCAGTGCCGGGTCCAGCTCCTGCTTGCCGGGCCCGTCGGCACCCACAGCGGTAATGTGCGTGCCGGGTCGGACCCACTCGCTGCGCAACAGCGGCAGGCGGGAAGGGGTGGTGCAGACAATCAGGTTTGCCGCCCCAGCGACCTCGGCGGCGTCCTGCGTGGTGTGCACTTCATAACCCAGCGTGCGGGCAAACGCACGGTAGGTGGCCAGCCCGCTGTCCTGCCGGCCCCAGACCATGACCTGACGGCAATCGGTAATGGCGCCCAGCTGTTCAAGCTGCATCCGCGCCTGCATGCCCGTGCCCAATATGCCGATGGCAGTGACCTGCGGCGGTGCCAGCAAGCGTGCGGCAATGCGCCCGGCCAGGGCGGTGCGCATGCCGGTCAGCCAACCCTCGTCATGCAGCAGCGCCAAGGGCTGCCCGGTTTGCGCAGACAGCACCAGCATCAAGCCATCGTTGCTCGGCAGGCCTTTGCCCGGGTTGTCATAGAAGCCAGCCGAGATTTTCACCGTGAAGGTGGCACTACCCTCCATATAGGCCGACTTAACGCAGCAGTCGCCGTTCGCGCCTGGGAAGCTGAAGCCCTGGATCGGTGGCACCTGGACCTTGCCCGCCGAGAAGGCGATGAAGCCTTGTTCCAGGCCACGCAGTGCGACCTCGGGGTCGAGGCTGGCCACGATTTGCGCCTTGCTGAAGCACCTCACTGGATAGCCCCGAGGAACGCGTCCAGCACGATGTTGCGACCACACAGGATCACCGCGACGCGCTTGCCACGGTAACGCTCGGCAAGCTTCTGCATGCCGGCGACGGCGACGGCCGCGGCACCTTCGATGATCCAGCGTTCACTGCTGGCGATCTCGCGCATGGAGGCCTTGATTTCGGCCTCGCTGACCAGCACGGTGTCGGTCAGCAACGCCTGGCACAGCGGGAAGGTAATGCTGCCAGGCTCGACGCCGCCGGCTGTACCATCGGACAGCGTTTCGCGCGCGGCCACGTCGATGATCTTGCCGGCCTTGAGCGACTGCTCCAGCGCCGGGTCGTTTTCTGGCCAGCAGCCGATGATATCGGTACCTGGCTTGAGTACCCGCAGGGCCGCAGCTATACCGGAGATCATCCCGCCACCGCCGACGGCCACGAACACGGCGTCCAGGTCCGGTGCCTGTTCGAACAGCTCGAAGCCGATGGTGCCTTGCCCGGCAATGACCTGCGGGTCGTTATAGGGTGAGACGAATGGTTTGCCCTGGACCTGGGCCTGCCTGGCAGCCTCCAGTTCGGCCCCCAACGGGTCGCTGGGCAAACCCACCACTTCAGCGCCAAGCGCGCGCATGGCCTGTACTTTGTAGGCCGATGCGCCGTTGCTGGTGTACACGGTGACCGGCACCCCAGCGCCTTTACCTGCCAGTGCCAGCGCCTGCCCGTGGTTGCCGGAAGATGCGGCGATCACCCCTTTGCAGCGCTGCTCCTCAGGCAACAGGCGGATCTTGTTGCTGGCCCCACGAAACTTGAACGAGCCCGTGTGTTGCAAATGCTCGCATTTGAGCAACACATGACAGCCGCTGATGGCCGAGAGCCGGGCACTGTAGGTCAGCGGTGTGATGCTGACGGCTGGGCGCAGCGCCACATGGGCATCCTTGATCGCCTGGTACAGCGTGTCGAGGTCAGTGGCATCGACGGTGGGTGAACCTGTGGCGGGGAACATGACTGCACTCCTGAAGGCGCATGGAAGGTATGTCCACCATAGACATATTGTCCATGGCTGGCAAGGGGATGCACCTGCCACTCGCGCCACTGCCTGGCTCGCAACGTCCTGGAACAATACTGAAGGCGTTGCCTGCCGCCTAGGTGCGCAGTTCCTTCAGGTATTTGTACACCGTCGCCCGGCCCATGTTGAGCACTTTGGCGATGTAATCGGCAGCGCTACGCCCCTCAAACGCGCCCTCGGCATGCAATGCCTGCACCAGGCTGCGCTTGTCTTTGGCCCGCAATGTCTGCAGGGACAGGTTGCGTTCCCCGAGCCAGGCATGCAGGAAGGTATTGATGCGTTCCTGCCAGTCGTTGCGGAACAGCGAATCGGGCTGCGGCACCAACCGGCTCATCTGGAAGAACGCATCCAGCGCCGCGCGGGCTTGCTCCAGCACCGACACATTCAGGTTGATGCACATCAGGTGCTCGGCTTCACCAGCCTGGTTGCGCAGCACACTGCTGATGGAGCGGATCTTCTGGCCGTTCCAGTTGAGCTTTTCATACGGGCCCAGGTTGACCCCGTTCAGCAGGTCTTCCAGTTCGTGGTCGATCGCCGAATCGTCGCCCAGTTCACGCTGGGAGAAATTGTTGGCGATGTGAACGACGGTCTGGCTGCGCAGTTCGTGAATGATGACTTCTGCGTGCGGGTACAGCAGCAGCGCGATGCTGTCGGCGATTGCCTTGTAGTTTTCCAGGGTCATTTTCGGTCGCGGGTCGAGTGCCAGGCACCATGGTGGATGCAAAGCACAACCGACACAAGGCGTCTTGCAAGCGCCGCGGCGTACGTTTGCTGGCGGCCAGAAACCGCTTGTTCTACCACTCACATGCGATAAGCCGTGATTATTACTTGTCAGCAATGGTTTGCCGGAATGGCCGCTGGCCCGCATAATCGCTATGTAATTACATGGTACGTATCACATTACAAAATTGTAGGAGCAGACATGGCCCGGGGTGGTATCAACAAGGTTGTAGTGCAGCAGGCGCGTCAGGCGCTGATTGCCCGGGGCGAAAACCCCAGCATCGATGCCATCCGTATCGAGCTGGGCAACACCGGTTCCAAGACCACCATTCACCGCTACCTGAAGGAGCTGAGCGGTCAGCAACCTGTGGCCGCCGCTGGCGGCCTTGCGCTGAGCGAGGTGTTGAGCCGAATGGTCGGGCAGTTGGCCAACCAACTGCAGGATGAGGCGGACCTGAAGGTCGAGCAGGCCGAGCGCCGCTTCAGCGAACAGCGCGAGCAGCTCGAAGCGCAGTTGGCAACCACCAGGCAGGCGCTGGCTGCTGCGCAACAACAGCATCAGATCGACGCAACCGCATTGGCCGCCGAATCGGAAAAGCTGCTTTCTACGCAAAGCACCTTGCAAGCCGAACAGCTGCGCAGTGCCAGCCTCAACCAGTCACTGGGCGAGCTGCAGCTGCGCCTGGCGGACAAGGACGAGCAGATCAAGTCGCTGGAAGACAAGCACCGCCATGCCCGCGACGCGCTGGAACACTACCGCACCGCCAGCCGCGAACAGCGCGAGCAGGAACAACGCCGTCACGAAGCGCAACTGCAGCAACTGCAGGTGGAAGTGCGCCAGTTGCAGCAGGGCATGATCGTCAAACAGGACGAGCTGACCCGCCTGCACCGTGATAACGAGCGTTTGCTGGGAGAACACCGCCAGGCCTCCAGCGCCTGCAGGGCGCAGGATGAATTGCTGGAGCAGCGTGACGCGCAGATCCAGGGCCTGCGCACGATCCTGGCCCAGGCGCAGGGCGCCAGCGAGGAAATGCGTCGGCAGCTGGATGTTCAGGCGCAGCGTTTGGAGCAACAGCGCGACCTGTGCGCGGAACAGGCGCGGCAGTTGCAGCAGCTTGCCCAGCAGCTTGAGGAACGTGATGAAGCGTTGGCGCAGTGCAAGGCGCAACTGGCCGAGGTTGAAGATTGATCAAACTTTTTCGGGCCGGGGCTTTCTTCCGTATACATTCCCGGTGGAGATAGCGCCATGCCTGAAACCCAACCCGAACGCAAAGAAGGGCCTCATTCGTCCGAGCAGGCCGACAACAAGCCTGACCTGGGCTTCGACCCGGATTCACCCGATCTCGAGGACCCGCAAGTCGACCCTCAAGGGCCGGCCAAGCCCCCCAGAGACATCGAGAAAAAGCGCTAAAGGCGAATTGCCGGCAAGCCAGCTACCCAAAGGGCGCTGGCTTGCCGGCGACAGCAAGGGCCGAGCAAGCCGACACTCAAGTGTCGGCTTGCCTGGCAGCCTCCACGCCCGCCGCGGACAGCTTGATCGGGTAGTTCACGCTGATCTGGTGGTCGCTGCTGACCGTCACGCTGCCGTCCTGGATCAGGCCGGCTTCCTGCAAGGTCTTGAGCATGCCGGCCACCGCTTTCTCACCGCGGTAATTGTCCAGCACCTCCTTACCGAGCCCTTGAGGGTGGGCGTGCAGCAGGCGGGTCAGAACCTCGGCCTTCAATGCATCGTTAGTCATGGCGGGCCTCACTTGCCATGCTTGGCCTGAAGTGCCTTGGCGTGCTCCAGATGCTGCTCGAGCTTGGGCAGGGTTTCGCTGGCGAAGGCCTTCAGCTCGGCCTTGTCAGACGAGGCAGCCTCTTTCTTGAACAGTTCCACCGCCTTTTCGTGAGCATCCACCTGGTTGTTGATGTAGGCCTTGTCGAAGGACTCTTCGCGCCATTCCAGGATCATTTTCTTGACCTTGTCAGTGATCGCTGCCTCATCGGGTACGGAAATGTCCAGCTTGCGGGCGATATCAGCGAGTTTCTGGTTGGCCTGGGTGTGGTCAGTGACCATTTGCTGGGCAAATGTCTTGATCTCGGTGTTCTGGCTTTTCTCCTGGGCCAGCTTACCGGTGACCACTTCGGCAATGCCGGACTCGGTGGCGGCTTCGACAAAATCATCGGAACTCGCCGCCAGTGCATGTACCGATGCCAGGCCCAGCACCATGGAAAAACCGACGCGCTTGATGAAGAGATTGCTCATGCCTCACTCCTTAAACCGTGACGCGACCTCAGTGTCGCGTACGGTTGAGGGTGAATGCGGGGCAAAGGTTTAATCTTTTTCCTGGCCGGCGGTGTCCATATGCTGGTGAACTATAGTGAACAGCGGCAAACGTGGGTGGCCAGGGATTTCAATGTGCGCAGCCAGGAATAAGGACGAGGACGGGCTTTTCGCCATAACCGGTGAGGGCCGTGCCGTGGCGCTGTTCCGCCTGGTGCTGGCGTTCATGCTGTTGGTGATGCTGGCCTTCGTCGTGGTCGAAAGCTGGCGCATCTGGCGCGATTACCGGTATGCCTTCACCAATGCCGAGAACATGGTCACCAACCTGGCCAGGGCCACGGCTCAACACGCCGAAGACTCCATCCGCCAGGTGGATGCCATCACCGCAGCCCTGGCCGAGCGGCTGGAGGGAGATGGTTTCGACCACATCGACCGGCCGCGCTTGCACGCCTTGCTGGTACAGCAGAAAAGTATCATGCCCCAGCTGCATGGATTGTTCGTGTACGACGCACAGGGCAACTGGATCGTCACCGACCAGGCCGCGATACCGCCCAACGCCAACAATGCCGACCGCGGCTACTTCATCTATCACCGCGCCCACAGCGACCGAGACGTACACATCGGGTCGGTGGTGCGCAGCCGCTCCACGGGGGCCTTGATCATTCCCATTTCCCGGCGGCTGGAGCATGCCGACGGCAGCTTCGCCGGGGTGTTGCTGGGCACTATCAAAGTCGACTGGTTCGTGCATTACTACGGCGACTTCAAGATCGACGAACGTGGCGCGCTGGTCCTGGCCATGCGCGACGGCACCATCCTGGTCCGGCGGCCCTTCGTCGAACAGGTGGTCGGCCGCAGCCTGGCCAACAGCGAGGTATTCCGCAACCACCTGCCTTACGCAGCAGAAGGCCTGGTGGAGGCAGTCGCGGTGGTAGACGGCACGCCGCGGCTATATGCCTATCGTGCGCTGTCGAGCTACCCATTGGTGGTGGAGGCGGGCTTGTCGCGAGAGTCGATCGTCGCGCCCTGGCGGCACGACGCAATCAAATCAATGGTCGTGTTGCTGATCATGCTGTTGGGGCTGGCGGCATTCGGTGGCGTGGTACTGCGCCAGTTGCGCGAGCGGATCGTCATCGAGCGAGCGCTGCACCAGGCACACCAGACCCTCAAGTCGCTGGCCTTGACCGATAGCCTGACCGGGCTGGGCAACCGTCGGCGGCTGGATGCGGTGTTCGAAGCGGAGCTGCGTCGGGCGCGGCGCCAAGGCTATTCGCTGACCCTGGTGATGCTCGACCTGGACTACTTCAAGGCCTACAACGACCGCTATGGCCACCCGGCGGGCGACCAATGCCTGCGGCGCATCGGCGAAGTACTGCAACAGGCGCTAAAGCGCCCGGCCGACCTGGCAGTGCGCTATGGCGGCGAAGAATTCACCCTGCTGCTGCCCGACACCGACGCCCGAGGAGCGGAACTGCTGGTGCAGGAGGTACAGCAGCTGTTGCGCCGGCAAATGCTGGAACATGCCGGCAGCCCACTTGGACGGGTATCTTGCAGTGCCGGCATAGCCACGGGGAACCCGGCGCAGGAGGAAGTCACCGCCGAGCGGCTGATGGCGGCAGCGGATGCGGCTTTGTATCAGGCCAAACGTCAGGGCCGGGACACCTACTGCATGGCGGAAAAAAGCTGGGCAAAAGCGGATTCCTGAGCCTGCTCGCCGCGGCTGGCGGCGCACTACACGCCAAGGGTCAGTGCCCTAAAGCCAGGCGCATGGCACAGCGCCCGACGAGGCCATGGGCACGTTCAACGGCAAGGATGTCTCGCAGGCGCGTATCCAGCCGCTCCTCATCAACCCTTTCAAAGCCGAAACGTGCATAGAACGGCGCATTCCACGGCACATCGGCAAACGTGGTCAAGGTCAGCTCATGGGCACCCTCCCGGCGCGCGGCGTCCACCACCTGCCGCAACAAGGCGCGCCCGACACCTTGCCCCTGGGCCTCCCGACGCACGGAAACCTCGCACAGGTGCAACGCATGCCGCTCGCGCCGGGCACAGGCAAAACCGAGCACACGCCCTTGTGGGTCTTCGGCAACCCAACTGGTGCCCGCAGTGACGAAGGCTTGGTGCGCATCAACGCCCAGCACCTCGGCCTGCGCCAGCCACGCCAGTGTCGGCCAGTCAGCGAAGGCCCGGGCAGCCGAGCGTTCCACCTCCGGCAGGCATTGGATATCGTGCTCGAGAGTAGGGCGGATACGCATGAATCAGTCCTTTCGAAAGTGGTAGGTCCTAGTCTGCCCCGGACACTTGGGGTTGCAGTTGCCAGCGCACCGAGCTTACCCCCTTTTCCAGGCTTACCCGGCTGACCAGGCGCTCGAGCTGCGCCGGCGCCTGCGCGGCGCCCAGCAGTTCGGCACGTACCTCCAGGCGGGCGGGGTTGCTCAGGTCTTCGCTGTGGAGTGACTGCAACCGCAACTGCGGATCGCCCAGGCTGTGCAGCATCAGGCTGCGAACCTGGATCTCATCCTCGTTGCGACAAACGATGCGTACTTCGAAGCGCTGTTCCACCTCGCTGGCCGGCACCATTTCCTGGCGGTCCAGGCGCTGAGCGATGTCCCGCAGCAGGATGTTGGCACACAGCACCATCAGGCTGCCCAGCGTTGCTTCTAGCAGCAAGCCCAGGCTGCACAGCACGCCGATGGCGGCGGTGCACCACAAGGTGGCTGCGGTATTCAGGCCGCGTACGTTGAAGCCATCGCGCATGATCACGCCGCCGCCGAGAAAGCCGATGCCCGACACCACATAGGCAGCGATTCGCGATGCGTCACCAGGCACCATGCCTGGCACCGCCTGGGTCATGAGCACGAACAGGCAGGCGCCAGTACTGACCAGTGCATTGGTGCGCAGCCCGGTCAGACGTTGACGCAGTTGACGTTCGGCGCCAATCAGCGCCCCCAACAGCAAAGCGGTGCTGACGCGCAGCAGAAATACTTTCCAATCCATAGCAAACCTCTTCCACGGGCGCGTGCCCGCATGAACGCCACCATCAGGCGCGGTTGAAAAACCAGAAAATGCGCAGGACCACGAGGAGGGGAAGAGGGGGTGAGAAACCACCGTCCAGCCAGGGCAGCCAGACAGGGACGGACACTGCCGGACTACTGGGCCACGGGGGCCTGTCGCATGTCACTGGGGCTACTGTCCAAGGCGGTCTCCTGTTTCGGCAATGCAAAATTTGCGTTGCGGACCTTACGCCGCGTGGTAGAAGAGGTCAAGGGTGAAAACGTGACAGAGGTTGTCATCAGCCTGACGCTCGCAACTGCCCAGCCTGCATGGAAAAAAATGCCGGCAATCGGTACCCTTGCGCCTCCCTTCGCCACCACCCGGATCGTTCCATGCTGTTCAATCTCGCCGTGCTGTTTGCCACCCTGGTGGCCATGGAGGGCGTTGGCACGCTGGCTCACAAGTACATCATGCATGGCTGGGGCTGGTGGCTGCACCGCTCGCACCATGAGCCACAGCTGGGCATGCTCGAAACCAACGACCTGTACCTGCTGGCCCTGGGGCTGGTCGCCACGGCGCTGGTTGCCCTGGGCAAGAGCGGTTATGCGCCCTTGCAGTGGATTGGCGGTGGCGTGGCGGGCTACGGGATGCTGTATGTCGTGGCGCATGACGGGTTGTTTCATCGGCACTGGCCGCGCAAGCCACGCCCGGTCAACCGCTACCTCAAGCGTCTGCACCGCGCGCACCGGTTGCACCATGCGGTGAAGGGGCGCACCGGGAGCGTATCGTTCGGGTTCTTCTACGCACCGCCGTTGCAGGAGTTGAGACGGCAGTTGCGCAGCAGGCGCAGCCGGCCGTGACAATTGCGGCTGGCCCTGGCGCCGGCACTGTCTTCAGTTCACTGCCTCACCGTTGGCCTGCAGCGCCACGAGCCCGCGGCTGACCCACCAGCCAAACCCCGCCGCGGTGAAGAACATGATCAGGCTGTACAGCGCCGCCGGCACTGCCATGGTCGCGTTGTTCAGCAGCGAAGGGCTCAACGCCAGGGCAATCGCCAAGGTGCCGTTGTGAATGCCGATCTCCATGCCGATGGCAATCGCCTGGCGCTTGGGAATCGCCAGCAGGCGCGGCACCCAGTAGCCCACGGCCAGGCTCAGCAGGTTGAACAGCAGCGCGGCCAGGCCCACCAGCGGTGCGTATTCGACCACGGTCTGCCAGTCCTTGGCCAGGGCCAGGACAATGGTGAAGGCCAGGAACAGCGCCGCCAGCAGCTTCATCGGTTTCTCCATGCGGGCGGCAAAGGCGGGGGCAAAATGGCGAACCAGCATGCCCAGCGCCACCGGCAGCAGGACGATGGCAAACACCTGCATGACCTTGGCGAACTGCAGCGGGATGGCCTGGTCCGACGCCATGAACCAGCTCAGCGACAGGTTCACCAGCAACGGCATGGTCAGGATCGCGATCAACGAATTGACCGCCGTCAGGGTGATGTTCAAGGCCACATCGCCATGGGCCAGGTGGCTGAACAGGTTGGCCGTGGTGCCGCCCGGCGAGGCGGCCAGCAGCATCAGACCGACCGCCAGTGCTGGTTCGAGGGCGAAGCCGTTGGCGATCAGGAAGCACACCAGCGGCAGCAGCAGGAGCTGGCAGGCCAGGCCCACCACCACCGGTCTGGGGTACTTCACCACGCGAGCGAAATCGGCCAGGGTCAGCGACAGGCCAAGGCCGAGCATGATGATGCCCAGGGCCAGCGGAAGAACGGCAGTGAGCAACGGTGAAGCAGTCATGGCAGGTCCCCGCGGCGATAGGTTGCAGAAGTGTAGGCCGGCCGTGATTGATAGCTAATCGCAAAGCGCCAGCTTTAGTAACCATTTGTTGCCGTTACCGCCGCCCAGCGAGGCGGCATGTCGCGTTGCAGCACGCCTGTCGGCACAGTAGCATTCCCGGTTTTACCGAGGATTAGCCTGTCATGCCGTTTCAGCAAGGTCTGCTTGCCACACCGGTGCCGGTTCACGCCCGTCACCTGTTCTTCGCCATCGAAACACTGGAAGCGGTGCCGGCAGCGCTGGATGCGCTGGCCAGCCAGGTTGACGGCGTGGGCCTGTCGCTGGGCGTCGGTGCGCCACTGGCTAAAGCCCTGGGCGGCCTTGTCGATGGCTTGAGGCCTTTTCCGCAGCTGGACGCTGTGGTGGAGAACCCCAGTACCCAGCATGCCCTGTGGCTGTGGCTGCGCGGCGAGGAACGTGGCGACCTGTACTTGCACGCCCAGGCGCTGGAACAGCTGTTGAGCCCGGCGTTCAGCCTGGTGGACCACGTGGACGGCTTCCTCCACCAGGGCGGCCGAGACCTGACCGGTTATGAAGACGGCACCGAGAACCCACGTGATGAGGCGGCGGTCGAGGCCGCCATCCTCAAGGCCGGCCTGCCAGGCCTCGACGGCTCGTGCTTTGCTGCGTTCCAGCTGTGGAAGCACGACCTGGAGTATTTCAAGTCGCTGCCCCAGCAGGCGCAGGACGACATTATCGGTCGCCGCCTGAGCGACAACGAAGAACTGGATGACGCGCCGGCATCTGCACATGTCAAGCGGACCGCCCAGGAGAGCTTCGCGCCGGAGGCGTTCATGGTACGTCGCTCGGTGTCCTGGGCAGACACCCGTGGAGCAGGCCTGGCGTTCGTCGCGCTGGGCCGCAGCTTCGACGCCTTCGAGGTGCAGTTGCGGCGCATGAGCGGCCTGGAGGACGGCATCATTGACGGCCTGTACCGCTTCAGCCGGCCGCTGAGCGGTGGCTATTACTGGTGCCCTCCCATGACAGAAGCGGGTGTCGACCTGCGCCTGTTGTTATCGGCCTGACAGCCGGGCATCCCGCCCCTGGTACATTCACCAGGGGCACTGCGGTCGCGCAAGGCTGCCGCTGGGCTGCCCATCCCGAAGGCCCCGCCATGCGACTCTGTGGCGCGCCAAATATGGCGTTGCCGCTTATTTAATGCCGCTGGTCCGAACGCTTCGCAATAAACCGAATCCCTCGATATGACCGAACTCCGAACAGGTGTACGGCAGCTAATGCTGTGCATTCCAAAGTCATATGAGGTTTAAGACCATGGCCAACAAAGAGAACAGCCGTAGCGGCAATCAACAAGGCAGCCAGGGTGGTAACAAGAACCCAGGCAACTTTGCCAATGACCGCGAGAAAGCCTCCGAAGCCGGGCGCAAGGGCGGCCAGCATTCCGGTGGCGGCCGCAGCAGTGAATCGAGCCGCAAGGGCGGCCGTTCGTAAGTGAGGCTACGCAGTGCCGGGGTAGCCTGGCACTGCGATTTATGCCGAAAAGGAGTGCCCCCATGCGATTGCCTTCCCTGATAGCCCTGCTGGGCGCCCTGACACTGGTCGGCGGCTGTTTCGACCGTGACAGCGATCACCCCGCGAAGGATGCCGACCAGAGCAAACCGTCCCTGCAGATGCAGCAGCCTGGCGACAAGCCGGCTACGCAACCTGCGCCAGACCCTGAACCGATGCCCGGGCAGAAACCCAGCCAATAACACCCGCAAAAGGAATACGGCATGACGGTGATGACCCGCAAGACCGCCGCGAAGGTACCGGCTTCGGCGAAATGGCCCAGCCTGCACGCCCGTTACCAGGCATTGCTGGCCGGCAGTGACGCCGAGAGCGCCGCGTGGTTGCGCGAACAATTGGCTCGGGTGCAAGGTATGCAGGATAGCCTGCCTGCCCACCCTGAGCACCTGGAAGCCTGGAGCGCCGGGCATGCTGCACAGGTCGCTGAAGCCTACGCAGCCTATCTGGCGCAACGCCGCCAGGGCAGCCCACGGCGCTACTTTGCCAATCGCGCCCAGGCATTGTGGTTCCTGCAGCAAGTCGCCCCCACCAAGGCAGTGGACGGGGCATGGCTGCATGGCACCTTGCGGCAGTGGCGTGATCCGCGTTATCACGGCCTGATCCGTACCTACCTGGAAGAATTGGGCGGTGGCGATCCGCGTTGCAACCACGTACTGATCTACCAACGCCTGCTGAGCCGGCTGGGCTGTCTCGACCTGCCTGAACTGGACGACCAGCGTTACCTGCAAGGCGTCTTGCAACTGGCCCTGGGGCGGAACGCCGACGACTTCCTTGCCGAGCTCATCGGCTACAACCTGGGCTACGAACAACCGCCACTGCATTTGCTGATCACCACCTACGAACTGGCGGAACTGGGCATCGATGGCCATTACTTCCAGTTGCACGTGACCATCGACAACGCCGCGAGCGGGCATGCGCACCTGTCCATCCAGGCGCTGCGCCAGTTGTGCCCGGCGGATGATGTGGGCGCTTTCTACCAACGCGTTCGCCTGGGCTACCGCCTGAATGACCTGGGTGTCGATACGCCCAGCCTGATCAACAGCTTCGAGCTGGAGGCCGAGCTGCTACGAGTACTTGAGCACAAGCGACACTTCGGGCAGTTCATGCATTCCGACCATTGCCGCCTGCAGAAGCGCACCGTCAACCAGTGGCTGGCCGAGCCAGGCTGCATGCCCGCGTTCCTCGATGCGTTGCAAGCGCAGGGCTGGATCCGCCGCGGTGAGGCGCCAGGCAACAGCCGCTGGTGGGCCCTCATCGACGGCCCGGCGGCGCCCATGTACGGTGTGTTCACCGCCTACGAAAAACAACTGTGGCACGACTGGATCGCGGCGGGCTGGCAAGCCCCTGTCTCACGGGTGATGCCGGGCCGCTGGGAAGCGTCATTGCAGCTTGATGCACCACTGGAGCGCACAACGCAGGAAACCGACATCGAGGCCGACATCGAGGCCTTGATCGACAGCATGGCCGGTAACCGTCATGCCACACCGGAAGGATTGCTGGCGACCCAGGGCTACCTGCGGGCCACCGGCCTGGCCCAGGAGGAACCTCGCTGATGCAGCTTGACCCACGACAGATCCAGGCAGACCAGGCTTTGCTGCAGTTGGGCAAGCGCCTGCGTGCCGACGGCTACCGCTTCACCTGTGTCACCCCGGCCACCCATGCCCGGGTCAATGCTCGCCCGGGGGCGGAGCGGGCGAGGACACTGCGCGATGTATTCGGCTGGAGCCGCCCGTTTCCCGCGTCGCTGGTGTCTGCCGACGAGCTGGATCAGCTACGCCAGGCTCAGGTGCTGGCCACGCGGGGTGAGTGGTTGGTGAGCACTGTGCGCTGGTCCACCATCGAAAACTTGCTGCTGGTGCACTCGGCTTACCCCACCGAAGCCAGCGACGCCGTGTTCTTCGGCCCGGACAGCTACCGTTTCGCCCAGGTGATCCATGACCACCTGCAACGCAACCCGAAGCGCGTCGAGCATGCCGTGGACATTGGCTGCGGCACTGGTGTGGGTGCCTTGCTGGTGGCCCAGGCCGTGCCGCACGCCCAGGTCACCGCGGTGGACATCAACCCACTCGCATTGCGCTACACCGCGATCAATGCGGCGCTGGCGGGGCTGAGCAATGTCTCGGTAGAGCCTAGCAACCTGCTCGACGGCATTACCGGCCTGTTCGACCTGATCGTCGCCAACCCGCCGTACATGCTCGATGTGCAGGAGCGCACCTACCGTCACGGTGGTGGGACGCTGGGGGCCGAGCTATCGCTACGCATCGTCGAACAGGCCCGCGAGCGGCTCGGCCCCGGTGGCTCGTTGTTGCTCTATACCGGGGTGGCGATTATCGAAGGCCGGGACCCGTTGCTCGAAGCGATCCGCCTGCGCCTGGCGGGCCCTGAGTGGTCCTGGGTCTACCGTGAGGTCGACCCGGACGTGTTCGGCGAGCAACTGGGCGAACGCGGCTATGAACAGGTCGAGCGCATCGCCGCAGTCACCCTCACCGTCACCCGCAATGGCTGAGCCGCTATGCCAGCGCCTTGCACCTTCGGCATCGAAGAAGAATACCTGCTGGTAGACCTTGCCACCGGCCGCGTTCCGGTTGCGCCGCTACCAGCTGTGGCCAGGCGCTGCCGGGAAGGGCTGGGCACGTCGTTTGCCCAGGAGATGTTCCGCAGCCAGATCGAAGTGGCGTCCCCGGTATTCGCCAACCTTCACCAGGCACGGGAGTTCCTTGCCCACAGCCGGCAGCGCCTTGGCGAAGCCCTGGCGCAGGACGGCATGGGCCTGTACGGCGCCGCCAGCCACCCGTTTGCCCAGTGGCAGAAGCAGAAACCGGCCACCGCGGCGCATTACCGGCAGTTGTTCGATGACTACCAGCACGTGGCGCGACGCAGCCTGGTCAATGGCTTGCATGTGCATGTCGGCGTGCCGGAAGGGTGCGACCGAATGCAACTGATCAATCGCCTGGTGCCGTGGCTGCCGCTGCTGCTGGTGCTGAGCACTTCGTCGCCGTTATGGTGCGGCCAGGATACGGGTTACCTCAGTTACCGCCGGGTGATTTGTGGCGAGTGGCCACACATGGGCTTGCCCGAACCGTTGCCTGACTGGTCCGCCTATGAGCGTTACCGGGCCTTGCTGCAGCGTACCGGGTCGCTGGCCAAGGATGGCGACTTCTGGTGGGCCGTGCGCCCGTCGCGGCGCTACCCGACCGTTGAGCTGCGCATCTGTGATGCGTGCCCGGACCTGGAAGATGCACTGTGTATCGCCGGGTTGTTCCGGCATATCGTCGAGCACTGTGTGCACAGGGGGCACGAACCCGAGCCACTGACCCGCGAGCTGCGCTGGGTAGCGCAGGAAAACTACTGGCGTGCCATGCGCCATGGCCGCCACGGTTCCTTCATCGGCCAGCGGCAACAGCAGGCTGTTTCCGCCCACGGCTGGCTCGCCCAGTTGCAAGAGGCATTTCCAGTGGACACGGCAGACGCCGAGCGCGCAATGCTGCATGCGCGCCGGATCGTGGCCGATGGCACCAGTGCAGACCGCCAGCTGGCCTGCTTCGAGCACGCCCGCGGCAGCGGCAAGACTGCGTCGCAAGCGCTACGCCTGGTAGTCGACCAGGTACTGGCGGAGGTCGGCAAATACCCTCTTCGCAACCCCACGGCACTTGCAATCGCGCAGGGTTGAACGACAATGGCGGCGCCCTTTGCCAGCCACCCGGACACCCCGAAGCATGATGTTGACCCAGCAATTCCCTGATATTTCACTGGCTGACACCTTGTTCGTCTTCGCTCTCGAGGCCGAGGCGGGCAGCGTGTTCGCCGGGATGAACACCTTGTTCACCGGCATCGGCAAGGTCAATGCCGCCATCAGCCTGACACGAGCCATCGCCACCAGCAAACCCAGGCTGATCGTCAACCTGGGGTCTGCTGGCAGCCTGCGCCATGGCAAAGGCGAAGTGGTGTGCTGCAACCGCTTCTTGCAGCGTGACATGGATGTGACCCCGCTGGGCTTCGCCCGTTACGAAACGCCGCTGTCGGATATTCCGGTACTGCTGGAGCATGGCGTGGTGATCCCCGGCTTGCCCTTGGAAACCTGCGGTAGTGGCGACAGTTTCGAGATCAACCACGGCGACGCACCGTACGACGTGGTCGACATGGAGGCCTACGTGCTGGCCTTGATCGCGCGCAGCGAAGGCATTCCCTTCGTCTGCCTGAAATATATCTCCGACGATGCCGGCAGCGATGCGGCCGGGGACTGGGCGGTGCAGGTGCACCTGGCGGCGCAGGCATTCAAGCGGGTGTTGTTCAGCCAGGTGTGACCGCTGGTCGGCGCTAGCGCCAGGTTTTGCAAACCATCGACCGGGGGTTGTCCTCGAAACCGGTATCGGCCCTTTTGCGGGCCAGCCCGATTTCAGCAGAGGAGTGGCTCCCATGCCCAACAAACCCAAAGACCAGTTCAGCATGCAGAACCCGCTGACCCAGTATCCGCACCCACCGTTTCCGGCCCAGGGCCAACCCGCGCCCGGCCTGGACGTCAACATGCAGCCCAAGCCCGACCACGGCGAAGCCAGCTACAAAGGGTTCGGCCGCCTGGCCGGGCGCAAGGCGCTGATCACCGGCGCAGACTCTGGTATCGGCCGCGCAGTCGCGATCGCCTTTGCCCGCGAAGGGGCTGACATCGCGCTGAACTACATGCCCATCGAGCAACCCGATGCCCGTGAGGTGATCAAGCTGATCGAAGCCGAAGGCCGCAAGGTGGTTGCGATTGCCGGCGACCTCAAGGACGAGCAGTTCTGCAAGGAACTGGTCGAGCAGGCTCACGAACAGCTCGGTGGCCTGGACATTCTGGTCAATGTCGCCGGCAAGCAGGAGGCGCGCAAGGACATCAGCCAGATCACCCACGAGCAGTTCGACCACACCCTGAAAACCAATGTCTACGCACTGTTCTGGCTGTGCCAGGCTGCGGTACCGCTGATGCCGGCGGGCGCCACCATCATCAACACGGCCTCGATCCAGTCCTACCAGCCATCGGCCACCTTGCTCGACTATGCCACCACCAAGGCCGCCATCGTTGCCTTCACCAAGGCCTTGGCCAAGCAAGTGATCGAGCGCGGCATCCGGGTCAACGCCGTGGCCCCGGGGCCGATCTGGACGGTACTGCAGCCCAGTGGCGGCCAGCCGCCGGAGAAAATCCCCGAATTCGGCGCACAGACGCCAATGAAGCGCCCTGGCCAGCCGGCCGAGTGCGCGCCGGTGTACGTGCTGCTGGCCAGCCAGGAGTCCAGCTACATTACCGGCGAGGTGTTCGGCGTGACCGGCGGCAATCCGCTGCCATAGGGCTGGCCGGCTAAACCTTCGCGGCTGGGTGCAGTCACTTGTGGTATCGACAAGGCAACCCGGGGGGCAGATTCATGGCAAGGGCAATCTGGAAAGGCGCCATCAGCTTTGGCCTCGTGCACATCCCCGTGGCCCTGAATACCGCAGTGCGCACCGAGCGTGTGGACTTCGACTGGCTCGACAAGCGCAGCATGGAACCGGTGGGCTACAAGCGGGTGAACAAGGTCACCGGCAAGGAAATCGACAAGGAAAACATCGTCAAAGGGGTGGAGTATGAAAAGGGCCGCTATGTGGTGATCAGCGAGGAAGAGATCCGCAAGGCCCGCCCCGAGGCGACGCAGACCATCGATATCTTTTCCTTCGTCGAAGCCGGTGATATTCCCCTGCAGCATTTCGACACGCCTTATTACCTCAGCCCCGACCGGCGTGGCGGCAAGGTCTACGCATTGCTGCGTGAAACCCTGGCCAGCACCGGCAAGGTGGCGTTGGCCACGGTGGTGTTGCATACCCGCCAGCACCTGGCCTTGCTGCGGCCGCTGGACGAGGCGCTGGTGATGATTACCCTGCGCTGGCCGGAAGAGGTGCGTGGGCTGGACACGCTGGAGCTGGACAGCAGCGTCACCGAAGCCAAGGTGGACAAGCGCGAGCTGGAGATGGCCAAGCGGCTGGTCGAGGACATGAGCGGTGCCTGGTCGCCAGATGAATATCATGACGCCTTCCGCCAGACCATCCTCGACCTCGTGGAAGAAAAGGCCAGCAAAGGCAAGATCGAAACGGTGGAAACAGGCGAGGCAACCGGCACGGAAAAAGGTGCCGATATCATCGACCTTACCGAGCTGCTCAAGCGCAGCCTTGGCGGCAAGGGCGGGGCGCCCGGCAAGAAAAAGCCGGCGGCAGAGAAGAAGCCCGCCAAGCGCACGCGCAAGGCGTCCTGACTTTCCTCAACCGAGCCAGTTGCCAGGCCAGCTTCCTACTGGCCCAGCAGCTTGCGCATGCGCGCGGTGATCGACTGACGCATCTTGCCCATGTCCGCCCAGGGGTCGTCGACTTCCGCCAGGCGCTCTCGCAGATTGTGGATGTTCCATTGGTTGGCGCCCTTCAGCTGGGCAAGCTCTTCCCGCCAGATCGGCACCGACACCGGCAACCCTTCGCGCGCCCGCATCGAGTAGGCGCAGGCGGTGGTGGCGCCCTTGCCGTTGCGCAGATAGTCGATGAAGATGCGCCCCACGCGGTTCTTCGGCCCGGACACGGCACTCAGGCGCTCGGGGAACAGCCTGGCCAGGTAATTGACGATGGCGTGGCTGAAGTCTTTCACCTCGTCCCAGCTGGCTTTGCGGGTCAGCGGCACGACCACATGGATGCCTTTGCCGCCGCTGGTTTTCAGAAACACCTTCAGGCCCAGCTCGTCGAGCAGGGTCAAGGTCAGCTGGGTGGCCTCCAGCATGGCTTTCCAGGGCAGCGCGGGGTCCGGGTCGAGATCGAGGACGAAGCGGTCGGGCTTGTCGAAGTCCTTGTCGGTGCCGTTCCAGGTGTGCAATTCGAGCATGTTCATCTGCACGGCGCCCAGCAGGGTATCGGGACGATTGATGATCATCGCCGCCTGGCCGGCTTCGGCTTTGTCATAGCTGAGCACATTGGGGATGTGCAGCTGGCCGGCGTTTTTCTGGAAGAACAACTCGCCTGCCAGCCCGTCAGGGGCGCGTACCAAAGCCACCGGGCGGTCCTTGAGCTGCGGCAGGATCCACTGGCTGACCTCGGCGTAATACTCCGCCACGTCACGCTTGGTGGCGCCGCTGCTGGCGTCGATGACGCGCTCGGGATGGGTCAGGCGCAGGTCTGCCATGTGCTCCGGGGTCTTGCCGGGCTTGGCTGTGGCTTTGGCTTTGGTTTTGGGCAAGGTGTTGCCGGGCATGGCGCGCTCCAGGTCGATGGCGGTGGCCGGTTTGTCGTCGCGCAGGCCGTGGAATACCGAATGGCGCACGATTCCTTCGCGGGTCATCTGCGCGTAGGCCACTTCGGCCAGCAAGTGTGGCTTCAGCCAGTGCACGCCGCGGGCCTCAGCCCCGGTAGGAGGCTTGGGCAGGGCGGGCTTGGCGATTTCGAGCGGTTTGAGCCGCGCATGGATGCTCTCCAGCGTCGTGGCGCTGAAGCCGGTGCCGACCTTGCCGGCGTAACGCAACTCACCGCTGTCGTTGTCATGCAGTGCCAGCAGCAGGGCACCGAAGCCATTGCGGCTGCCTTTCGGCTCGGTAAAGCCGACGATCACGAATTCCTGGCGTTTCTTGCACTTGAGCTTGACCCAGTCGGCGCTGCGCCGCCCGACGTAGGTGCTGTCCACGCGTTTGCCGATCAGCCCCTCCAGGTCCAGGCGGCAGGCACTGTCCAGAAGTGACTCCACCGGCTGGTCGAAATCGGCCGAGAACAGCAGGTTGTCCGACTCATTGGCTTCCAGCAACTGGCGAAGCGTTTCGCGCCGGTCCTGCAGCGGCACCTGGCGCAGGTCACGGCCGCCGAGAAACGGCAGGTCGAACAGGTAATAGGTGATCTGTTCGTCGTGGGCGGTGTCGAACGCGTTCTGCAGGGCCTGGAAGTCCGCCACCCCGTGCTCGTTGTTCACCACCATCTCGCCATCCAGCCAGGCCGAGTCAACCCCAAGTTGACGCAGGGCAGCCACCTGGCGCGGCATTTTCTCGCTCCAGTCATGACCGTTGCGAGTAAACAGGCGAATGTCATCGCCGTCGATGCGCGCCAGGATGCGGTAGCCGTCGAACTTCACTTCGTAGCGCCAGTCGCCTGCCGGTGGCGAGTCGACCAGCGTGGCCAGCTGCGGTTGCAACAGGTCTGGCAACGGCGCAGTTTTACCTGTGGCCGAGCGTTTGCCGGCTGCCGGCTTGGCCTTGGCCTTGGCCGGCTTGCCGCTGCCACGCTTGGGCAGCAGGGTACGGTCGCTGAGCACGCTGTCGGGCTGCGCGTCGACGATGCTGTATTCGCTTTCGCTGCGCGCCTGGCTGTCGTGGGACTTGACCAGCATCCACTGCTCCTTCTTCCCGGCCAGGTGGGTGCGGAAAAGGTTCCAGACACCGCTGAGCTTTTCGCCCTGCAGGCGGAAACGCAGTTTGCCTTTGGCATAAGCCTCGCGGGCGTCACCCTCCGGCTCCCAGATGCCGCGATCCCAGACAATCACGTCGCCTGCACCATAATGCCCTTCGGGGATGTGGCCTTCGAAATCGGCGTAGTCCAACGGGTGGTCTTCGACGTGCACGGCCAGGCGGCGCACCTTGGGGTCGAGCGATGGGCCTTTGGGGATGGCCCAGCTCTTCAACGTGCCATCCAGTTCCAGGCGGAAATCGTAATGCAGGTGGCTGGCATCGTGCTTCTGGATGCAGAACTGCAGGGCATGGGCGCGCCGGGTACGCTTCTGCTCGCCGCTGGGTTCGGGCGTGGCGTTGAAATCGCGTTTGCGCGCGTATTCCTCGAGGGGCTTGGCCATGGCAGGCTCCGGGGCGATTCGCTGTCTTATCGTTGGGAGGCAGCCGGGGCAGCGGGAGTTCAAAAAAGCCGCTGCAGTTTTGCAAGAAACTCTGAATCTTCCGGCGCCTGGCGTAGTCGACCATGAGTAAGCCAACGGAGGGAGACAATCCATGTCCAGACCTGAAGACCCCAAACCCTACACGCCGACCGAGATCGACGATACCGAAGACCGCATGGGCAGCGTGCATGAGCTGGACTTCAATGATCGCCTCGACGACCGCGAAGGACGGGCGGGTGATGAGCGCCCGCCGCAGGAAGTCGCCCACGAATTCCCGGCCCGCCGCGTTGCGCAAAGCGGCATGACGGGTGGCGAGACGCTGGGCGACAGTTTGCACGAAGACAATGTCAGCTACGACGACCTCAGCCCGGATACCCTGTTCGACGAGTCGGGCGCACGTGACCCGTACGAACCTGGCCATGGCGGCCCGGCGGACAAGTCCCTGCGCCACGTTGACGCCGACGAGATCGGCGGCGGTATCGGTCTCGATGAGGCCGAGCTGGCCCGCTCCGCGCCGCTGGATGGCGAACCGTGGACCGACGACGTGATCGATGAAGACGAGGAGGGCAAGCCATGAATGAATTACGTTGTGCCTGCCAGGAATGTACCTGCACCGTCGATGCCGCGCCCCAGGATGGCAAGGCTTACTGCTGTGAGGCCTGTGCTACCGGGCATCGCAACGGCGAACCCTGCCGCATGCCGGGCTGCAACTGCGCCCAGGTAGCGCAGCCGAACGAAAGCAATGTCGACAATGCGCTGGATGAAACCTTCCCGGCGAGTGATCCGATCTCGCCGTGATGAGCGCCGTTGAAAGGGCCGTTTGCCGCTCCTTCGCGGGTGCGCCCGCGAAGGGCTGCAAGCAGCCCGCTAGTGGCTTCAATGGGTCTGCCAGATACCATTGCTGCGCTCGCAGTCCGTCCGCGCCTGGCCCAGGCTAGGCGTGTCATAGTAGTAGGTCACCACCCGGGCATCCTTGGGCAAGGTCGGGCGGGTGGAAGGCTGGTCATTCCCCGCGGCCTTGGGGTTGGCCAAGGCTTCCTGGGTCAGCGGGGCAATGCAGCTGCCCACGCTGCCGTCGGCGCAGCGCGCCACTTTGCGCTTCTCCGTACTGAGCATGTCCTTGTTCTGGTTGCTGCAGGACCAGTTGATCGCTTCAGGCGGCATATTGCCGTAGGTGTAGCAGGTGTGCTGCTCCACTGGCCGCACCGCTGCGCTGGATGAGCGGGTCATTACATCGCAGGCTTCGGCCAGCACCTTGCCACTGACCAGACTCATGAGCATCAGTGTCACCAAGGCAATTCGCATGATCACCTCCCGGCCTTGGGCCGTTGTCGATATTCAAGCCGTTTTTTCGCGCCGGCGCATGGCCTTGGCGCGTTTTTCCAGTATCAGGTAGGTCATCACCGCCAACACCAGCGGGATCAAGTAATACAGCGTACGGTACGCCAGCAGGGCCGCCACCAGGCTGCCTTGGCCGAACTGGCCGTGCAGCAAGCCGAGGAAAACCGTCTCCAGCACACCCAGCCCGGCCGGGATGTGCGCCACCACGCCCGCCACGCAACTGATCAGCAGTACGCCAAGCACCGCCGGGTAGAACGCCTGTTCAGGCAATAGCCAGTCGATCAGCAACGCCATCACCGCCCAGTTGCTGGCTCCAAGCGCCACCTGGCATGACGCCAGGCGCAGGGAAGGCAAGGTCAGTTCATGGTCGCGCCATTGCCAGGTACGCTTTTTGGCCATGCCACAGGCCAGCAGGTAGGTGACGGTGATGGCCAGCAACAGGAAGCCAATCAGTTGCAGCCCGCCTGTGCCGACCGGCCAATTGGACGGCAGCTCCACCAGGCGCAAGGCGAACACACCGCCGGCAAGCAGCATGTAGCCCATCCAGTTGGTCAGCAGGCCGAGGGTGAGAATGCGCGTGATGGTTGGCGTGTCCAGCCCGAGGCGACTGTAAAGCCGGTAGCGCAAAGCCACGCCGCCGACCCAGGTGGTGAAATTGAGGTTGAAGGCATAACACACGAAGGCCACCGGTAGCACCTGCCGCGCGGGCAGGTTATGGCCGGTATAGGTGCGGGCCAGCAGGTCGTAGCTGGCAAAGATCAGGAAGCTGCACAGCGCCATTGCCAGCCCGATCGCCAGGCTGCCAGGCTTGTAGGCGAGCAAGGACTGCCGCACTTCGTTCCAGTCCAGGTTGCGTGCCAAGGTGAACAGCAGCACCGGGATGAGAACCAGGAACAGCAGGGTGAACAGGCGCTTTGCCCAGGTTTGCCAACGCTTGCGCTCCATCAGGTGTTGCCCTCGTGCAGGTTGCCTTGCGTCTCTACCTCCGGCTGCAACGATTTCAGGCGCTTGCGGTGGGCAGGCAACCAGCCGGCGATGCGCGGGAACTGGCGGATCACGTGGAAGCACAGGAATATCAGCGGTGCCCGCCACCAATAGCCGCGAACCATGCGCTCGAGTGTCACCGGCTTGCATTGCTGGTTGGCCAGCGAACTCAGGTGCTGGTGCAGTTGCTGGTTGAAGCGGCGGTCGCGAATGAACAGGTTGGCTTCGAGGTTGAAGGCCAGGCTCAACGGGTCGAGGTTGCTCGAGCCGACTGTCGACCACTCATCGTCCACCAGGGCAACCTTGCCGTGCAGGGGCCTTTCGCAGTACTCGTGAATGCGCACACCGTCGCGCAGCAAGTAGTTGTACAGCAGCCGGGAAAGCGCCCGGACCCAGCGCATGTCCGGCTGGCCCTGCAGGATCAGGGTAACCTCGACACCGCGCCGGGCGGCATTGCGCAGCTCGCGCAATAGCCGATAACCGGGGAAGAAGTAGGCATTGGCCACCATTACGCGTTTACGGGCATTGCGCAAGGCTTCCAGGTAATACGCTTCGATGGCGGTGCTGCGCTGGCCGTTGTCACGCTCGACGAGCACGGCAGTGATGTCGCCAGTCGGCGCGGTGACCGGGCGTACCTCGCTGGGCGGTTCGAGCACAGGCGACATCAGGCGACGGCTGACGGCATGCACCTGCGCCACCACCGGGCCGGTGACTTCCACGGCATAGTCCTGCTTGGCCATGGGCCCGAAATCGCCCAGATGATCTGCGCTATAGTTGATACCGCCGATAAACGCCCGTTCGCCGTCGATGACCACGATCTTGCGGTGCAGGCGCCGGAACAGGTTGGTGCGCATGCCCACCAGGCGTGGCTGCGGGTCGAACAGGTGAAAGCTCACCCCGGCATCGGTCATCGCCGCAATGAAGCTGGCTGGCAGGTCTGCGGTACCGTATCCGTCGGCTACCACCTCCACCCGCACGCCGCGGCGTGCCGCATCGATCAGTACCCGTTGCAGCTGTTGGCCGACCTTGTCATCGAAGATGATGAAGGTTTCCAGCAGGACCTCCTCGCGCGCCTGGCCGATGGCCTCGAATACGCGGGGGTAGAACGCCTCGCCATTGATCAACAGCTCTACGCTGTTGCCATCCACCCAGGGTCGTTTCACAGCGTGATCTCCGCAGCCAGAGGGGCGTGATCGGACAGGTGCGACCACGGATAGTTGGACAACACTTGCGCCTTGCCGGGCATGGCGTTGCGCAGGTAGATGCGGTCCAGCCGCAACAGCGGCATGCGCGCAGGGAAACTGCGGGCGGGGGTACCGAACCGCTCGCCAAAGGCCTCGACCAGGCGCTGCGAAAGCACCGCATCGGCCTTGAGCCGCCAGTCATTGAAATCACCGGCAATGATCACCGGCGCGTAGGCCGGCAAGCGGTCCAGCAACTCGAGCAGCAGCTTCACCTGGCTTTGTCGATGGGCCTCGCGCAGGCCAAGGTGCACGCATACGGCATGCACCTGCTCATGGCCGGGCACCTCCAGTTGACAGTGCAACAGGCCGCGTTGTTCGTTGCCGTGGACAGAAACGTCCAGGTTGTCGAACCGGGTGATGGGAAACTTCGAGAGCAGGGCATTGCCATGGTCGCCGTGGGGATACACGGCGTTGCGCCCATACGCGAACTGCGGCCACATGCTGTCGGCCAGGAATTCGTACTGTGGCGTGTCCGGCCATTCCGGGTGGCGCACGGCATGCTGCTGGTGGCTGCCATGCACTTCCTGCAGGAATACCAGGTCGGCGCCGGTGGCGCGGACGGCCTCGCGCAGTTCCGGCAGGATGAAGCGCCGGTTGAAGAAGGTGAAACCCTTGTGCACGTTGAGGGTGAGCACGTTCAGCCGGTGCACGGCAGTGATCTTGTCGATGATGCAACGGGGCGTGGGCAAGGTCTTGTTCACAGGTCCACCTCGGGTTCCACACCGGGTTCGGTCATCAAGTGGTGATCCAGGTGCAGTTTTTCCAGCAGGCGCCGGGCGTCGTAGGGGGCATGGACTTTCTGGTCATTGTCGAAGTAGCAATAGACGTCACGTGTCGCGGCACCAGGTGGCGGCCCTGGCACGATCAGCTCGGCGTCGTCGGCCTGGTGGCCTTCGCTCCAGAGCAGGATGCGCTCTTTCCAGCGTCGCAGTGCCCGCGAGGTATAGCCGCTGCTGTACAACTCTACGTCGCCATGCAGGCGCATGTAGACGAAGTCGGCCGTCACGTCTTCCACATAGGGCCATTTACCGGCGCTGTCGGCGACGACCAGGGCCACCTGATGTTTGCGCAGGAGCTTGACGAAGGCTTCACACAAGAAGCTCTCATGGCGTATTTCCACCGCATGGCGCAGGCGCTGATTGCCTTCGATGGCAGTGCCGCCGTTGCCCTGCAGGCGCTCGGCACACCCCTCGGCACAGCGCCGCGCCGCGGCGCGGTCACGCGGAAGAAGCTGCAGGAACGCCTGGAACAGCGCCTCATCGAATTTCATGCTGGGCGGAAACTGCCACAGGAACGGCCCCAGCTTGTCCCCGAGCAGCAAGGGCCCGGAAGCGAAGAAGTTGGCCATTGGCTGTTCGATGTTCTTCAGGCGCCGTATATGGGTGATGTAGCGGGGCGCCTTGACCGCGAAAACGAAATCATCCGGGGTGGCCTGGGCCCAGCTGCGATAGCGCTCTGGTGTCTGCAGGCTATAGAACGACCCGTTGATTTCGATGGTATTGACCGCCCGTGAAGCAAACGCCAGCTCGTCGTCCTGGGGTAAGCCCTTGGGGTAGAAATCCTTTCGCCAGGGGCCGTAGCGCCATCCTGAAATGCCAATGCGCACTTCGCTCACGCTGCCTCCTTATTGCTCGTTGCACCGGTTCATCAATTGCGACCGGCGCAGTTGCACGAGGGTTCAAGCAGGATCGATCGGCGGTGTATCCAGCGCCGGGATTGAACTTTGCCGCCCCTTGCGATTCCACCCTTTAGCAGCCTGAAGGTGGCGCACGCTGCCACAGCTGTGGTTACGGTGAGGAGCGATGCCATGAAATTCGACCGTTTCGCGCAATGGCTGGCGAACTGGACCGGCCGCCCGCTGAGTTTCGCCATTGCCCTGTTGCTGATAATGGCCTGGGCCCTGACCGGGCCGCTGTTCGACTACAACGACACCTGGCAGCTGGTCATCAACACGTCGACCACCATCATCACGTTCCTGATGGTGTTCCTCATCCAGAACACGCAAAACCGCGACAACGATGAGCTGCACATCAAGATTGACGAACTGCTGCGCACGACCAGACGCGCGCACAAGGCGCTGCTCGACCTGGAAGACATGGATCCCGCCGAACTGCACGCACTGCGCAAGCAATACCAACGCATGGGCGAGCGCGAAGAGGGCCGCGACCAGCGACACGACCCGCCCGCAGACTGACGGCCTGCCCATTTCACTGGAATGAATACCGTTAACTCCTGGAGGCAAGCATGCCCAGACACATCATTCACTTTACCGGCCCGATCAACTCCTCCACCTGCGGCAACCTCATCAGCACGTGTGCGAAAGCCCTGCAACAGGGCGCCGAGCTGTTGCAGCTGAACATCGCCACCATGGGCGGTGAATGCAGCTATGGCTTCACCTTGTACAATTTCCTGCGCGGGCTGCCGATCCCGCTGCACACGCACAACCTGGGAACCGTGGAGTCGATGGGCAACATCTTGTTCCTGGCGGGCGAACACCGCACTGCCTGCGCCCATAGCAAGTTCCTGTTCCACCCGTTCCACTGGACACTGCACGGTTCGGTGGACCATTCGCGCATGGCCGAATACGCCATGAGCCTGGATTACGACCTGCGTCTTTATGCGCAGATTGTCGCCGAGCGTACCGAGGGCAGCAGCGAGGTGCTGGACGTGCCGCGCTACCTGATGGCGTACCCACGAATTCTGGGCCCGCAGGAGGCGCTGGAGAGCGGCATGATTCACGCCATCGATGAATTGCCGATCGGGGCGGATGCCTGCCAGTGGAGCGTGCACGCCTGAGCATGCCCAGGCCGGTGCCAGGTGCTAGCGAATGGAAGCGGCGGTCGCCTGGTCACATGCCAGCAACGAGCGGATCAGCAGTCTGATCTCATCCTTGAGCACCGGCACCCGGTCAATATGGGCGAAGCAACAGTCGGCGATTTCGCGTTGGGCGGTGGGGTGCGGCGCGTCGGCGAATTCGGCTTCGAATACGTAATGCACGCGTTCTGGGGTTTCATGGCGCATCAAAAGGGTCAAGCTCTGCGCCTGCAAGCCGGTTTCTTCCAGCAGCTCGCGCTCGGCAGCCTGTAGCGGCGTTTCCCCCGGTTCGACCTTGCCGCCCGGCAGGGTCCACGCTGCCTTGGGTTTCCTGACCCAGAGCCATTTATGGGCGTGCTTGGCGTGGCGGCAAATAACGGTTGCGCGAGCTTTCAGCGGTTTCATGCACACTCCTCGGTGACGCTATTCCTATAGGGAATTAGTCACCCGAAGCGCAATGAACGTTGTGTTTACCCTGGCAAAAAAGGATGGATGGTCAGTAGGGTTCGGACCCATGCAAGGTTTCGATCGCCTCGACCAACTCGTCGTAACCGACCGGTTTGTTCAAGTGCCGGTCGAACCCCGACTGGCGTGATTTGTGCTGGTCGGCACTGGCGCCATAGCCCGTCAACGCGATCGCCGGGGTGGTCTGCAGGTGGCTGAGACCGCGCAGGGCCTTGATCAAGGCGTGGCCATCCATGACCGGCATGCCGATGTCCGACAGGATGATGTCGTAGGTGCTGGCCGCGGCCGCTTCCAGCGCCTGACGCGGGTCAGTGAAGGCGCTGACCTGGGCGCACTCCATCTCCAGCAACTGCTGCATCACTTCCAGCACGTCCGGCGAGTCATCCACCAACAATACGTGGATGCCACTCAGGCGGCCGTCGGTTGCGGCATCCGCTGGCGCCGCGGCTGGCCGCCGACCCGCTTCCAATAGCGGCAGGCTGACGGTGAACGTACAGCCCTGGCCGATGCCCGCCGAATCCGCGTGGACACTGCCTCCGTGTGCTTCGACCAGTTGGCGGACCAGGGACAGGCCGATGCCCAGGCCTTCACGCGAGTGGTTGCCCATTTGCGGCGTGGCCTGGCTGAACAGGTCGAAAATATGCTCCAGGCTGTCCGCCGGCAGGCCAACCCCCTGGTCAATGACGCGCAACCACACCTGTGCTTCATCATGGCTCAGCACCAGGCGGATAAGCCCGCCCACCGGGCTAAACTTGAGCGCATTGTTGAGCAGGTTCCAGACCACCTGTTCCAGCCGTGTGCTGTCGCCGTCGATGAACAAGGGCAAACCATCAGCCGGCAGCTCCAACGCCACATGACAGGCAGGTTGCTCGCTCTGCACCAACGCATGGATGCCCTGCAGAATGGCGCAGATATCCACCGGCGCGGTCTTCAGCTTCAGCTTGCCGGTACGAATGCGTGCGACATCGAGCAAGTCATCGATGATTCGCGCCTGGCTGCTGACGGCCTCGCGAATGGCCTTCACTGCCTTGCTCGCCGCTGCAGTCTGGGCGACCGTCGGCAAACGCCGGAGGATTTCCGCGTTGAGCTGGATCAGGTTGAGCGGATGCTTGAGTTCATGCGACATGATGGCGAAGAACTCGTCCTTCATGTGGCTGTTGCTCTGCGACTCGGCCAGCTGCTTGCTCTGCTCGTCGTGCAGGCGCTTGTGCCCCGTGAGGTCGCGGGCGATCTTGACGAACCCGCGCAGGGTACTGCCCTTGAGCTGGGATATCTCGCCGCTGGAGTAGAACCGGCTGCCATCCTTGCGCACGTGCCAGCGCTCGTCCTGGGCACGTTCGTTGACCCGGGCTGCATGCAGCTCCTGTTCGGGAACGCCGTGGGCACGGTCCTCTTCGGTGAAGATCAGGCGGTAATGCTGGCCCAGCACGTCAGCCTTGCCGTAGCCGAACATCAGGCTGGCGCCGGTGTTCCAGTCGGTGACCAGGCCCTGTTCGTCGAGCAGGATGATGGCGAAGTCATGGGTACTCTCGGCCACCACGCGCATGCGCTCCTCACCCAGGCGCACGCGCTCCTCGGCCGCCCGGCTCTTGCTGATGTCGATGAAGGTCAGCACCGTGCCATCGATGTCCTGCTCGCTCGAACGGTACGGCAGCAACCGCGCCAGGTACCAGCGTTGGTCATGGCCGCCGACCTCGCGTTCGATGATGTGTTCGCCCTGGGCCACGGTGCGGGCATCATTGGCCAGCGCGGGGTAGTCGAGCCGATGGGTGATGTCGAGCAGCGAGCGGCCGGTGTCGACCGGCAGCATGTTGAACAGGTCGGTGGCGCGCGGGGTGAACCAGCGGATATGCAGGTTGCGGTCGACGAAGACCGTGGCGATATCGGTGCTGGCGATCAGGTTGCTGAGATAGTCGTTGACCTTGTCGGTTTCCTCGACCTTGTTCTTCAGCTCGAAGTTGACCGTCAGCAGTTCCTCGTTGATCGACTGCAGCTCTTCCTTGCTGGTGCCCAGCTCTTCGCTGGCGGAGCGCAGTTCCTCGTTGATCGCCTGCATTTCTTCATTGGAGGCGGTCAGTTCCTGGCTGGAGATTTCCCATTGTTCGATGGTTTCCTGCAACTGCAGGCGGGTGCGCTGCAGCTCGCGCTCGAGGTTGTGCAACACCATGCTGTCGGTCTGGCGGATCGACTCGGCGTTGGGCAACGACGGGCCAGCGGCGTGCGCTTCGAATACCACCAGCAGGTACTCGCCAGCGCTCACTTCATCCTTGTGCGGCTGCACGGTGATTTCCACCTGCACCCGCTCGGAACTTTCGTCCAGCTCCACCGGCCGGGAGGTTATTGCTTCAGTCCCCTGGCGGGCCTGGAACAAGGTGCTGCGCAGGGCCAGGCGCAAGCTTGGCAGCACCAGGTTCAACAGGTTGCGGCTGAGTTCGCCGCCCGCCAGTTGCATGAAGCGCCCGACACCCTCGCTCAGGTGCAGGATGGTACCTTCGCCGTCGATGATGAGGCTGGGCGGTGTCCGACGGGCCAACGCCCGGTGGTGCACCTCGGCGTAGGCGGGTTTGCGCCCGGGTTTGTCCTGCCTGCCGGCAGCCTGGGGCAGGCGGTTGATGTCCGGCCCCGGCAACTGGCGGCCTGAGCGGCGACCCAACGCACTCACGTCGCGGGCACGGTAGATACGGTTGCGCTTGTCGACCACGGCGAACAGTTCACCTGCCAGGTCGGCGGACTCTGCCGAGCCCAGGAACAGATATCCCCCCGGCCGCAAGGCGTAATGGAACATCTGCAGGATGTCCTCCTGGATCTCGCGGTCGAGATAGATCAGCAGGTTACGGCAGACGATCAGGCCGATTTGCGAGAACGGCGGATCGGACAACAGGTTGTGCCGGGCGAACAGGACCTTCTCGCGAATTTCCTTGCGTACCCGGTAGTGCTGGTCTTCCTTGACGAAGAACTGGCGCAGTCGCGAAGGCGGAACGTCGGTGACGATCGCCTCCGGATAGGAACCGGCGCGGGCGACACCGATCGCCCGCTCATCCAGGTCGGTGGCAAATACCTGGACCTGGCTGTCGCGCTGCTCCATGGCCAGTTGCTCGCAGGCGAGCATGGCCAGGCTGTAGGCCTCTTCGCCGGTGGAGCATCCAGCAGACCAGATGCGTATTTCGCTCGCGCCCTCGGCGGGCTCGGGCTGGCTGACCAGCTGCGGCAGCACATGGCGTTCCAGCGCCTCGAAGGCCTCGCGGTCGCGGAAGAAGTTGGTGACACCGATCAGCATGTCGGCCAACAGCGCAGTCGCCTCTTCGCGATGCTGTTCCAAAAAGCGCAGGTAAGCGCCAAGGTCGGCTTGCCCGGTCACGTGCAGGCGGCGCTCGATACGCCGGAGCACGGTGGCACGCTTGTAATGCTGGAAGTCATGCCCGGTGACACTGCGCAGTTGCAGGAGAATCTCCTCGAGCAACGGCTCGGACGCCTGCGCGTCGCCTGCCCGGGTGCCCAGCGCCGGCGGCAGGGTATCGTCATCGATCCGCGGCAGCTTCACCCGAGAAGCGTTCTGCCATAGCTCCAGCAGTTTCTGTGGAATTTCCGCAACCGGCAGGATGATATCGACCATACCCGTGTCGATGGCCGCCCGCGGCATGCTGTCGTACTGCGCGTCATCGGGCGCCTGTACCAGCGTGACGCCGCCTTGTTCCTTGATGCGCGACAGCCCGACCGCGCCATCGGCTCCGCTACCGGACAGCACCACACAGAAAGCATGGTCCTTGTGCACGTCAGCCAGGTCACGAAAGAACAGGTCGATGGCCACATGGTCACCGCGCCGCCGATTGGCCGGCGTTACCCGCAGGTAACCGTCGTTGGTCGACAAGCAGTTGGCGGGCGATATCACGTAAACATGGTTGCGCTCGATCGGCACCGGCTCGGTCACCTGGCGCACCGGCATAGTGGTGGTTTCCTGGAGGATGCGATCGGCCACGCTCTGGTGGTCGGGCGACAGGTGCAGGACGATGACGAATGCCATGCCCGAATCGGTCGGCATTTGCCGGAACAACGTGCACAAGGCCTCGAGGCCACCTGCCGAGGCGCCTATGCCGACCACGGGAAAGTCCAGGTGGCTGGGGCTCAGGTTGGGATTTTGCGGCGAGGCGGGCTGGTTAGCAGTCGACTTCATGGCGGTGCCTTGTACAGACCTGACAGAAGGCCCATCGACGCATCGCCGGGCTTGTGAGATGCCATTATAGGCAGCCTGGCGCGGCAATCGCGAGGGGGTGGACAGAGGATTAAAAGGCAGTGCGCCAATTTGCGACCTACCGGTCATTTGGCGCCACTCGTCCGCAAACCCGCAACTGGAATGACCGCACAGCGCCGCTTGGGTTCGGAGTAAAGGCACGGTAAACGGACCGTGACTTCCATTCCAACCGCAAGGAGAAACGACATGGCTCGCGATCAAGATCAAACCAGCCAACGTGGCGGCACCAAGGAAACCAACCCGGGCAACTTCGCCAACGACCGCGAAAAAGCGTCCCGCGCCGGGCAGAAAGGTGGCCAGGCCTCCGGCGGCAACTTCGCCAATGACCGCGAACGCGCCTCGGAAGCAGGCCGCAAAGGTGGGCAGAACAGCCACGGCGGCGGTCGCAACCAGTAGCGCAGCGGCTGGCAACAGCAGCGATGGCCCGGCGCACGTTGCGCCGGGCCATCTTTCATGCGAAGCGTTTCACAATCTTTTTGAATCTTCGCGGCGCGCTCGACTCAACACGAAGTCATCCATGGAAAAGAGGAGGGCCACGCGATGCCTAATCCGCAGTTGTACATCATCGACTACCGGTTACATGGCAAGCAGCGCAGCTTCATCATCCGCCTGGAACGGATGGACAATGCCGAAGCCTGGCATTGGGCCAGCTGCGACGCCGGTATCGGCATCATTCCCAAGTTCGGCCGCGAAAAGATCCGCAAGGTAAGCAAACCCATGGCCGAGCGCTATGGGGTGACGGATGTGAGCTGGCGGGCCTCCGGCAGCAAGCCTGGCCAGCCGCTGCAAGACCCTGTCACTACCGCCTGAGACCGGCTCGCCGATACACCGGCCGTTCAAGCCCCGGATTCGGGATCGCTGGCGGGTACCCCAGGCCGATTCTGCTCGTCATCCGTCAGATTGGGGTCGGTATCGGGATCGTCCACTTTGTCACTGCGCTCGTCCGGCGCCAGTTCCGGCCAGTCATCCTGCACATTCCCGCCGCCCAGCCACTGCTTGTCGTTCATGCCCTTCTCCATTGCAGTAAAAAAGGCCCGCCAGGCCGGCGGGCCAACACAGGAGTGAGAGGCGAAGCCATTGACCACCCCTCATGCCATCAGAACCCGATGACGCGGGGGACGATCGTTCGCATCGAGGCAGATGCCGACCAGTGGCAGCGATCATGCTGCCGGCTGTTTCAACACCAGGGTCAGAATGTCGTAGCTCGCCACCAGCTCACCCAGCTGGTTGGTCACCTCCACGTCCCATGCCACCACGCCTTGCGGTTGCCCCAGCGGGCTGGTCTTGCCCTGGTCGATCTTGCGCTTGCAGGTCAGGCGTGCCTGGATGGTATCGCCGATGCCTACCGGGTTGATGAAGCGCAGGGTATCCAGGCCGTAGTTGGCCAATACCGGCCCCGCACCCGGGGACACGAACAGCCCGGCGGCCGCCGACAACACGAAGTAACCATGGGCGATGCGCTTGCCGAACTGCGACTGCCTGGCGGCGATTTCGTCGAAATGCATGTAGAAGTGGTCGCCCGACAGGCAGCCGAAGTTGACCAGGTCGGCTTCGGTCACGGTACGGCGGTGGGTGAGCAGCGATTCGCCGATGCGCAGCTGCTCGAAGTAACGGCGGAACGGGTGTACTTCGCTTTCGATCACTGCGCCACCGCGCACGTACTCGCCGGTAACTGCCGTGAGCATGCTCGGCGAACCCTGCACCGCCGCGCGCTGCAGGTAGTGCTTGACTGCGCGCAGGCCGCCCAGCTCTTCACCGCCACCGGCACGCCCCGGGCCACCGTGCTTGAGTTGCGGCAGTGGCGAGCCGTGGCCGGTGGACTCCTTGGCCGCTTCGCGGTCGAGCACCAGCAGGCGGCCATGCCAGGCAGCAGCGACCGGGATGGCCTTGGCGGCGACGCCACGGTCAGCGGTGACCAGGGTGGCCACCAGGCTGCCTTTGCCACGGGCGGCCAGCACCAGGGCTTCGTCGAGGTCGTCATAGGCCATCAGCGTACTGACCGGGCCGAACGCTTCGATATCGTGGGCCCCACCCTCGGCATGCGGGTCGCGCGCCTGCAGCAGGGTCGGGGCGAAGAACGCACCTTCGGCCACGCCTTCGCCACGCGGCGCAAAACCGTCACTGGCGCCGAACAGCTGGTCGCAACTCTGCAACAGGCTGCGCACGCGCTCGGCGACATCGTGCTGCTGGTCATGAGAGGCCAGGGCGCCCATGCGCACGCCTTCCAGCGAAGGATCGCCGACCACCACCTTGGCGAGCCGCTCGCGCAGGCGCGTGGCAACGGCATCGATGTGTCTGGCCGGTACGATGGCACGGCGGATGGCGGTGCACTTCTGCCCGGCCTTGGTGGTCATTTCCCGCACCACTTCCTTGATGTACAGCTCGAATTCCTCGCTGTCCGGGGTCACGTCCGGGCCGAGAATGGCGCAGTTCAGCGAGTCGGCTTCAGCGGTGAACGGCACCGAATTGCGCACCAGGTTCGGCGTGACACGCAGCTTGGCGGCGGTGTCGGCAGAGCCGGTGAAGGTCACCACATCCTGGCCTTGCAGGCGGTCGAGCAGGTCGCCGGTACTGCCGACCACCAGTTGCAGGCTGCCCTCCGGCAACAGGCCGGAGGCGTGCATCAGGCGCACCACGGCCTCGGTCAGGTAGCTGGTCGAGGTCGCTGGCTTGACGATGCAGGGCATGCCGGCCAGGAACGTTGGCGCGAACTTCTCCAGCATGCCCCAGATGGGGAAGTTGAAGGCATTGATATGCACCGCCACGCCGGCGCGCGGCACCAGGATGTGGCTGCCGGCAAAGTGACTTTGCTTGCCCAGCGGGATGGCCGGGCCTTCGTGGACCAGGTTGCCCGAGGGCAACTCGCGGCTGCCGAAGCCGGCATAGGAGAACAGCGTGGCATTGCCACCTTCGATGTCGATCCAGCTGTCGGCACGGGTGGCGCCGCTGTGGTGGGACAGGGCGTAGAGCTGCTCCTTGCGCTCGGCCAGGTACAGGGCCAGGGCTTTCAGGCGCGCGGCGCGTTGCTGGAAGTCCATGGCCATCAGGCTGGCGATGCCGCGGGCCCGGGCGAAATCCACGGCCTCGGCGAAGTCCGGGCGTTCCTCGTGGCTATAGGCAAGCACGTGGCCGTCGAGGGCGCTGCGCAAGGCCTGGGCGCCGTGCTGGCCGAGCCAGCGGCCGGCGATGAAGCTTTGCAGGGTAGGGGCGGCAGACATGCTGTTCTCCATGCTGTACAGAGGTAAGGGGCGCTGTTACCACAGCGCCAGGGTGTAGCCGATGATCAGGCGGTTTTCGTCCACGGCGTTGGTCAGGCCATTGCCGGAGCGGAAGGTGACGTTGCGCCAACGCAGGCTGACGTCCTTGAACGGGCCGCTCTGGATGACGTAGGTGATGTCGGTGTCACGCTCGCGCTCACGGCCGTTGCTGAGCGTGGCGGTTTCGGCGTGGCGGCCGTCGGTGTAGCGGGTCATGAAGCTCAGGCCGGGAATGCCCATGGCGACGAAGTCGTAGTCGTAGCGCAGCTGCCAGGAGTCCAGCCCGGCGCGGGTGAAGGTGTTGTAGGTAACCAGGTTGACGGTGAACGGATCGCCGCCGTTGACGAACGGGAATGCGCTGTCGCCGGACATCTGTTGCCACGTGGCGGTGAACTTGTGGGCCCGCACGCCGAGGGTGAACATGGCGTTGAAGTTGCGGTTATCGATGGTGCCGGCACGTTCGGCGCCGTCTTCGCGGCTATCGAAATAGCGCAGGTCGGTGCGCAGGCTCAGGCCCTCGCCCAGCGGCCGGGTATCGACCAGGCCTACGAACTGCTGGCGGTAGATGTCCTCGAGCTTGGCGTAGTAGTAGCTGACGCTGGTTCCAGCGGTAATGGCATAGCTGCCGCCGCCGAAGTCCAGGTGGTCGCTGCTGGCGGCGCCGTAGCCGATGTCATCGCGGCCTGAGGAGTCACGCAGGTTGGCCTGGGTCAGGCGGCCGGCATTGAGGGTCAGGCCGGCGAGGTCCTGGCTGTTCAACAGCCCGCCCTGGAAGGTGGAGGCCAGCAGGCGGGTATCGTTGTACACCACCACCGGCAGGATCGGTTGCAGGGTGCCTACACGCAGGGTGCTCTTGGCCAGCCGCAGCTTGCCGGTCAGGCCCAATTCACTGTAGTTGTCGACCGGTTCATGGCTGTTCGGGCCAAAGGGTAGCAGGCCAGTGTTGCGGCGGTCGCGGCTGGAGTCGAGCTTGATCCCCAACTGCCCCATGGCGTCGAGGCCAACGCCAAGCGGGCCCTCGGTGAAACCCGACTCCAGCTTGGCGGTGAAGCCCTGGCCCCATTCCTCGGCCTTGGCCTGCGCTGCGTTGCTCTGGCGGAAGTCGCGGTTGAGGTAGTGGTTGCGCAGCTCCAGGCGGGCGTGGCTGTCACCGACGAAGTCCGCCAGCGCCGGCAACGGCAGGGTGAGGCTCGCCAGCCAGGCGGCCGACAGCAAGTGTGTGCGGTTCATTGTTGTTGTTCTAGCCGACATGGTTGTTCTTCCTTGGAGTCAGTGCTTGCTGGCGCCAGCAGCGCCGATTCCGGTCATGGAGCGGATGAACTGCGCCAGGTAGCGGCCACGTTCCTGGCTGGCCCGTTCGGAGCTGTCGGTGACCGAAAACACCCAGGCGCCGAGGAACGCCAGGCTCATGGAGAACAACGCCGGGTTGCTGTATGGGAACAGCGCGCGTTCGTGATGCAGCACGTTGACCCACACCGCCGGCCCCAGGACGACCAGCAGCACCGCCGAGAGCAGCCCGGCCATGCTGCCGCACACCGCGCCACGGGTGGTCAGGCCTTTCCAGAACATCGAGAGCAGCAGTACCGGGAAGTTGACCGAGGCGGCCACCGCCAGTACCAGCCCGGAGAGGAAGGCGATGTTCTGCGACTCGAACAGCAGGCCGAGGATCACCGCCAGCAGACCGATCAGCAGGGTGGCCAGGCGCGACACGCGCATTTCCTCCTGTTCGCTGGCCTGGCCCTGGCGTATTACGCAGGCATACAGGTCGTGAGATACGGCCGAAGCTCCCGACAACGCCAGGCCGGCAACCACGGCGAGGATGGTGGCGAAGGCCACGGCGGAG
>NZ_DGIR01000034.1:0-40992 GCF_002386445.1 Pseudomonas sp. UBA4617 | reverse complement strand
GTGGCGAAGGCCACGGCGGAGATGAAACCGAGGAACAGGTTGCCACCCACCGCCTGGGCCAGGTGCACGGCGACCATGTTGCCACCGCCGATGATCGCGCCAGTGGCATCGCGATAGGACGGCTCGGTGCCGACCATGACGATGGCGCCGAAGCCGATGACGATCAGCAGCAGGTAGAAATAGCCGATGAAGCCGGTGGCATAGAACACGCTCTTGCGCGCTTCCTTGGCGTCGCTGACGGTAAAGAAGCGCATCAGGATATGCGGCAGGCCGGCCGTGCCGAACATCATGCCCAGCCCCAGCGAAATGGCATCCACCGGGCTGGACAACAAACCGCCTGGGGCCATGATCGCCTGGCCCTTGGCATGCACGGCCACGGCACTGGCGAACATCGCCTCGGTGCTGAAGCCGAAGTGCCTGAGCACCATGAACGCCATGAAGCTGGTGCCGGACAACAGCATCACTGCCTTGATGATCTGCACCCAGGTGGTGGCGAGCATGCCGCCAAAGGTGACGTAGGCGACCATCAGCACGCCGACCAGCATCACCGCATACAGGTAGCTGATGCCGAACAGCAGCTCGATCAGCTTGCCGGCGCCGACCATCTGCGCGACCAGGTACATCAGCGCCACCACCAGGGTGCCGAATGCCGAGGTGAGGCGCACCGGGGTTTGCGCCAGGCGGTAGCTGACCACGTCGGCGAAGGTGTACTTGCCCAGGTTGCGCAAGCGCTCGGCGATCAGGAACAGGATGATCGGCCAGCCGGCGAGCACGCCCAGCGCATACAGCAGGCCGTCGTAGCCGTTCAGGAACATCATCGCCGAAATACCCAGGAACGAGGCGGCGCTGATCATGTCGCCGGCGATCGCCAGGCCGTTCTGCATGCCGCTGAGGCCCCCGCCGGCGGTATAGAAGTCACTGGCCGAGCGGGTGCGCAGGGCAGCCCAGCGGGTGACCAGCAAGGTGAAGCAGACGAACACCATGAACATCGAGATGGCTGTCCAGTTCATTGTGCGCACTCCTGCTTGACCTTGTCATTGAGCGGGTCGAGCGCGTTGTTGGCACGATGCACATAGATGCCGGTGAGGGCGAAGGACAGCAGTACCATCAGCACGCCCACCAGCATGCCGACGGTAGTCACGCCACCGCTGAGAGACTGGCCAAGGGTGCTGGGGGAAAACGCCACCAGCAGGACGAAGCCGTAGTAGGTCACCAGCATGGCCAGGGTCAGGCCGCCGTTCAGGCGGCGTTTGCGCCGGACCAGGTGCTGGAAGTCGGGGTGGTTGACGATGCTTTCGATGCGTTCGGGGTTCATGGGTTGCGATCTCTGGGTGTTGTAATTGTTTTTGATGAGGTCACGCGGGTGTTGCCTGTCGCTGCTGCCTGGGCGGTTTCAGAGCTGGTCGAAGTCGAGTACCACCTTGTCGCTCACCGGGTAGGTCTGGCACGACAGCACGTACCCGGCCGCCACTTCGTAATCCTCCAGGGCATGGTTGCTGTCCATTTCCACCTCGCCTTCGATGACCCGGCACTTGCAGGTGGAGCACACCCCGGCCTTGCACGAATACGGCAGTTCGGCGCCGACGGCATTGCCAGCGTCCAGCACGTTGCGGGTATTGCGTGGCAGGTCGAAGGTGAGGGCGCGGCCATCGCTGATGACAGTGATGTGGCTGAGCGCCGAGTCCACCTGGCGCGCCGCCTCGCGGGCTTCGCGTCGGGCTTCGCTGCCGGCGGCGGCAAACAGTTCGAAGTGGATGCGGTCCTTGGCCATGCCATTGGCCTTGAGGCTGTCGCGCACGGTCTCGGTCATTGCCTGCGGGCCACAGATGAACGCCGCATCCAGGCTGGCAACATCCAGCCAGCGCGAGAACAGCTGGCCGCACTTGTCGGCATCGATGCGACCGTTGTACAAGTCGACATCCTGTTGTTCGCGGCTGAACACGAAAATCAGGTTCAGGCGGTCGAGGTAACGGTTCTTCAGGTCTTCGAGCCTGTCGCGGAACAGTGCGCCGGAGCTGGAGCGGTTGCCGTACAGCAGGGTGAAGCGGCTGTGCGGCTCGCTGGCCAGGGTGGTGGCGATGATCGACAGGATCGGGGTAATGCCGCTGCCGGCGGCGACCCCCAGGTAATTGCCCTGGCGGGCCGGGTCCAGCGGCACGAAGAAGCTGCCCGACGGCGGCATCACTTCCAGCTGCTGGCCGGCCTTGAGTACGTCATTGGCAAACGCCGAGAAGCGCCCGCCAGGCACGCGCTTGACCGCCACGCGCAGCTCGCCGTCCTGCACGGCGCTGCAGATGGAATAGGAACGGCGGACTTCTTCGTTGTCCAGCTGGGTGCGCATGACCAGGTACTGGCCCTGGGTGAAGCGGAACGTCTCGCGCAGGTGCTCGGGCACGTCGAAGGCAATCGATACCGCATCGCGGGTCTCGTTGCGTACTTGCTTGATGGTCAGGTTGTGAAACGGGCTCATGGCGTTCTCCACGGCTCAAATGCATTTGAAATAGTCGAACGGCTCCAGGCACTCGCGGCAGCGGTACAGCGCCTTGCAAGCGGTGGAGCCGAACTGGCTGAGCAATGCGGTATGGACGCTGCCGCATTGTGGGCAGCACACCTGGGGCACCTCGCCGAGCAGGCTGCGCTTACTGCCACTGCCTTGCGGCGGGGCGATGCCATAGGCACGCAGGCGTTCGCGGCCCAGTTCGCTGATCCAGTCGGTGGTCCATGCCGGCGTCAGCCGGCGCTCCAGCGCAGGGGCCGGAAAACCCGCCTGCTCCAGCGCCTGGCGGATATCCGCCTCGATCACCTCGGTGGCCGGGCAGCCGGAGTAGGTCGGCGTGACCACCAGGTGCAGATGGCCAGCACGCCAGTCCAGGCCACGGACGATGCCCAGGTCGACCACGCTGACCACGGGCACTTCCGGGTCCATGACCTGGGCCAGCACCGCCCAGGCACGCGCCAGGTCGTCCGCGCGTGGCGCGCGGGCGCCACGGTCGCCGGCAATCAGCTCACCAGGTTGCATCGGGGTAGGCCCTTGGCAGGAACTGCATCTCAGCCAGCAGCAGGCCAAGATGCTCGGTGTGAAGACCTTTGCGCCCATCCAGGTAGAACTGGCTGGCGGCCTTGGGCAGCGGCAGTTCGACCGAAGCGAAGACTTCGCCAACCTGCTGCAGCCAGCCTGCGCCGACGCTGGCTGGGTCGGCGGCGATACCTGCCTGGGCCAGTTGTACCTCGTTGGCACTGCCAGTGCTGAGTTCAACGGTGAAGCGCCACAGTGCCGGGATGGCTGCAAGCATGCGCTGGCGGCTTTCTTCGGTGCCGCCGCCAAGGCGCTGTACCCATTCGCTGGAACGGCGCAGGTGGTAGGTGACTTCTTTCAGGGCCTTGGCAGCGATCCCGGCAATTCGCTCGTCGCGAGAGCCGGCCAGGCCCTGGAGCACAGCGAAATGCCAAGCGTCATAAAGGAACTGCTTGGTCATGGTCACGGCGAAGTCGCCATTGGGTTGCTCGACCAGCAGCAGGTTGCGGTAGGCCCGCTCGTCGCGACGGAAGGCCAGGGCATCGGCGTCGCGGCCATCATCCAGCAGCTCGGCGGCATATTCCAGCCAGTTACGCGCCTGGCCGACCAGGTCAAGGCCCACGTTCATCAGGGCCAGTTCTTCTTCGAGGGCCGGGGCCCGGCCACACCATTGGCAAAGGCGCTGGCCCTGCACCAGGGCACTGTCGCCGAGCAGCAGCAGGTATGGGATCAGATCGTGCTTGTGCATGGCCAACCTCACATGTGCCCGACTTCGTCGGGCAGTTCGTAAAAGCTGGCGTGGCGATAGACCTTGTCGTCCGCCGGGGCGAACAGCGGGTCTTTGTCGTCAGGGGAGGAGGCGGTGATCAGGGCCGAGGGTACCACCCACAGGCTTACGCCCTCGCTGCGGCGGGTATACAGCTCGCGGGCGTTCTCGATGGCCATGGCCGCATCGGCAGCGTGCACGCTGCCGACATGCTTGTGGTTAAGGCCGTGCTTGCTGCGCACGAACACTTCATAGAGGGTCCAGACAGACATTTTCGATCTCCGCATCAATCGCCGCTCAGGCGGCGTTCCTGTTCTGTTGCTTGCGCGCGTAGGCCACCGCAGCCTCGCGTACCCAGGCGCCGTCCTCGATGGCCTTGCGCCGGGTGGCGACACGTTCCTGGTTGCACGGGCCATTGCCCTTGATCACTTCGTAGAACTCGTCCCACTGGATTTCGCCAAAATCGTAGTGGCCGCGCTCGGCATTCCACTTCAGTTCCGGATCAGGGGCGGTACAGCCGAGCAGCTCCAGCTGCGGCACGGTCTGGTCGATGAAGCGCTGACGCAGTTCATCGTTGGTCTGACGCTTGATTTTCCAGGCCATGGACTGGGCGCTGTTGGGGGAATGTTCGTCGCTGGGGCCGAACATCATCAGCGCCGGCCACCACAGGCGGTTGATGGCGTCCTGGACCATGTCGCGCTGCGCCTGGGTGCCGTGGCGCATCATGGTCAGGAGCATTTCGTAGCCCTGGCGCTGGTGGAAGCTCTCTTCCTTGCAGATACGGATCATGGCGCGCGAGTACGGGCCATAGGAGGTGCGCTGCAGTACCACCTGGTTGACGATGGCGGCGCCATCCACCAGCCAGCCCACCGCGCCCATGTCGGCCCAGCTGAGGGTGGGGTAGTTGAAGATGCTCGAATACTTGGCCTTGCCGTCGTGCAGCTTGGCGATCTCTTCGTCACGGTCGGCGCCCAGGGTTTCCATGGCGCTGTACAGGTACAGGCCGTGGCCGGCTTCGTCCTGGATCTTGGCCATCAGCTGCAGTTTGCGCTTCAGGCTGGGGGCACGGGTGACCCAGTTGCCTTCTGGGAGCATACCGACGATTTCCGAATGGGCGTGCTGCGAGATCTGCCGGATCAGGGTCTGGCGGTAGGCCTCGGGCATCCAGTTCTTGGCCTCTATCTTGATTTCGGCGTCGATCTTTTCCTGGAAGTTGCGCTCCTCGGGCGACATCTCTTCCAGCGACTTGACGCGCTTGACTCCGGTTTCCACTAGCTGTGCGTACATGTGCTGCGACTCCTGCTAAGGCATGAGTCATTTGTAAGCGATACAGAACACAGCGTCAAACAATTTCATTTGTATCGAATAATATTTGTGTGTCACATTGATGCCCATTCGCGGGTAAACCCGCGAAGAGGCCAGTCGGAAAAACGCAAAAAAAAGCCCCGGACGATGCCGGGGCCAGACAGGCAGCCGAATGAATCAGCTGGCCAACCGTTTGTCGAACACGTGACAAGCCTTGCCTTCGGAGCGCTTGAGCGTGCCACCGGGCTGCAGGCAGACGTGAGTGCTGATTCCGATATAGGTCTTGATCTGCCGGGTCAGCTCAGCCACCAGCAGCTTGCGCTGGCCTTCATCAAGGTGCTGGCAGTCCGAACGCAACTCCACATGCACTTCCACACTGTCTAGGTTTCCTTTTCGATACAAATGTATCTCGTAAAGCTCACAAAGCTGTTTTATTTTAAGCACTTGCTCCTCGACCTGGGTCGGAAACACGTTGACCCCGCGAATGATCAGCATGTCGTCGCTGCGACCGGTGATCTTGCCGATCCGCCGCATCGGCCGGGCGGTGCCGGGCAGCAACCGGGTCAGGTCGCGGGTGCGGTAGCGCACCATGGGCAACGCTTCCTTGCTCAGCGAGGTGAACACCAGCTCACCCAGCTGGCCGTCCGGTAATACCTGACCGGTGATCGGGTCGATGATCTCGGGGTAGAAATGGTCTTCCCAGATGGTCGGGCCGTCCTTGGTTTCGAGGCATTCCATCGCCACCCCAGGGCCCATGATTTCCGACAGGCCATAAATGTCGAGGGCATCGATGCCCAGGCGCTGCTCGATCGAGCGGCGCAGCTCGTCGGTCCAGGGTTCGGCCCCAAAAATACCCAGCCGCAGCCGGAGCGTGTGCGGGTCAATACCCTGGCGCTCGATCTCGTCGGCCAGGTTGAGCATGTAGGACGGGGTAACCATGATGATGTCGGGCTGGAAGTCGCGGATCAGCTGCACCTGCTTCTCGGTCTGGCCGCCGGACATGGGGATCACCGTGCAACCCAGGCGTTCGGCGCCATAATGCGCGCCCAGCCCGCCAGTAAACAGGCCATAGCCGTAGGAAACATGCACCTTGTCCCCCTTGCGCCCACCGGCGGCGCGGATCGAGCGGGCCACCACGTTGGCCCAGGTGTCGATGTCGTTCTGGGTGTAGCCGACCACCGTCGGCTTGCCAGTCGTGCCGCTGGAGGCGTGCAGGCGCACCACCTCCTGCTGGGGTACGGCGAACATGCCGTAGGGGTAGTTGTCGCGCAGGTCGTTCTTGCCGGTGAACGGGAACTTCGCCAGGTCTTCGAGGCACTTGAGGTCGTCGGGGTGGGCGCCGCACTCGGCAAAGCGCTGGCGGTACAGCGGTACGTTGTCGTAGGCGTGCTTCAGGCTCCAGCGCAGGCGCTCCAGCTGGTGCTGGCGCAGGGCATCCACGCTGGCGGTTTCCATCGGGTCCAGCAGGGCACGATCGGCATCATGGTACATGTTCATGGCTTCACTCGAATTGTTCTTGTACGCCGCACAGCGGTTGCAGGCTGCGCGGTGAGTGTCATGAGCGCAGCATATACGGCTGCGTTCGGTTCGGTAACGGGCCGGTGGTCGGCGCCGCTCAAAGGCGTTCGATGACCATCGCGATGCCTTGGCCCACGCCGATGCACATGGTGCACAGGGCGTAGCGCCCGGCGCTTTCCTCCAATTCGTGCAGGGCAGTGGTGACCAGGCGTGCACCGCTCATGCCCAGCGGGTGGCCCAGGGCGATGGCTCCGCCATTGGGGTTGACCCGCTTGTCGTCGTCGGCCAGGCCCAGCTCGCGGAGTACCGCCAAGCCCTGGGCGGCAAAGGCCTCGTTGAGTTCGATGACGTCCATATCGGCCAAGGTCAGCCCGGTCAGCTCGAGGACCTTGCGGCTAGCCGGTACCGGCCCCATGCCCATCAGCCGCGGTTCGACCCCGGCCGCGGCCATGCCGACGATGCGCCCGCGGGCCTTGAGGCCGTGGCGACGGGCGGCGACGCTGCTGGCCAGCAACAGCGCGCAGGCGCCGTCATTGACACCGGAGGCATTGCCGGCGGTGACGCTGCCATCTTCGCGGAACGGGGTGCCAAGCCTGGCCAGCTGCTCCAGGGTGGTGTCACCACGCGGGTGCTCGTCGTGCTCGACCACTTTGGCCGGGCCTTTGCGCTGCGCGATTTCGACCGGCACGATTTCCCGTGCCAGGCGGCCACACGCCTGGGCCGCAGCAGCCTTGTGCTGGCTGCGCAGGGCGAACGCGTCCTGGTCGGCACGCGAAATGCCGAACTGCTGGGCAACGTTTTCGGCGGTTTCCGGCATGGAATCGGTGCCGAAGGCCGCCTTCAGCAAAGGGTTGATGAAACGCCAGCCAATGGTGGTGTCGAACAGTTCGGCCGCGCGGCCGAACGCCTGCTCCGCCTTGCCCATGACGAACGGCGCACGCGACATCGACTCCACACCACCGGCCAGCATCAACCCGGCTTCGCCGCAGCGCAGGGCACGGGCGGCAGTGCCAATGGCGTCGAGGCCGGAACCGCACAGGCGGTTGATGGTGGTGCCGGGCACCTCGATGGGCAGCCCGGCCAGCAGGCTGGCCATGTGCGCCACGTTACGGTTGTCCTCGCCCGCCTGGTTGGCACAACCGAGGATCACGTCGTCGATGGCCTTCCAGTCCAGTTCCGGGTGGCGGCGGATCAGCGCCTTGAGTGGAATGGCCGCCAGGTCATCGGCCCGCACACTGCTCAAGGCCCCGGCATATCGGCCGATGGGGGTGCGCACGGCGTCGATGATCAAGGCATCGGCCTGGGTGTGTTCAGTCATCTTGCGTCTCCTGCGTCAGCACCGTGCCGCGCACTTTGTAGGATTTGCCATGGAACATCGCCAACAATTCACCACGCTGGTTCTCGATGCGGACCTGGTACAGGCCTGTGCGGCCCTTGCGGCTGACCTCGCTGGCCTGGGCGGTGAGCACGTCACCGCGCAGTGCCGGGGCCAGGTAGTCGATACTGCAGCCCAGGGCGACGGTGGCCTGGTCATAACTGTTGCAGGCGAAAGCGAACGCCGAATCGGCCAGGGCGAACAGGAAGCCGCCGTGGCAGGTGCCATGGCCCTGGATCATGTCGGCGCGTACCAGCATGCGCAGGGATGCCTGGCCAGGGCCGGCGGCCAGCAGCTGGATGCCCAGGCCCTGGGTGGCCAGGTCGCGGGCGTACAAGGTGTCGGCACAGGCTTGTGCCAGTTCGACTTCAGTCATGCAGGCTGCCTCCTTCGGCTTCGCAGCGGCGTAACAGCAGGGAAGGGCGGTAGCGGCTCTCGCCGTAGCTGCGCTGCAGGTTGTCGAGCACACGCAGGGTCTGGGCAACGCCGATGTTCGCCGCCCAGGCCAGCGGGCCACAGGGGTAGTTGACGCCCGCGCGCATGGCCAGGTCGATGTCGGCGGCGCTGCCGACGCCTTGCAACACGGCATCGGCGGCCTCGTTGGCGAGCATGGCCACAGTCCGCAACACCACCAGGCCGGGCAGGTCGGCGACAGGGGTAACCCGTAGGCCGGCGCGCTGCAGCAAGGCCACCGCCTGGTCGCGCGCGTGGTCGCTGGTGTCCGCCGACCAGCTGATGGCAAGGCGCGTGGCGCTGCGGTAATCCAGTGCCAGGTCCAGCAGCACCAGGTTGCGCAGGCCGTCTTGCCGTGCCCGCTGGCTGGCCAGGCGGCCATCCGACAGCGCCAAGGTGGCATCGCCGACGTGGATCAGGCCACTACCGGCACGCTGGGTCACGATGATGCCGCTTGCGCGCAGGCGCTCGACCAGCGGCTGCAACACCCCGAGATGGCCTTCGACGACGCAGGCCTCGGCTGTGGCCGAGCCGTGCAGTTCGTGTGGCCGCGGACGCTCGGCCCCTTCGGCATAGCTGTAGAAACCCTGGCCGGTCTTGCGTCCGAGACGGCCGGCGTCGACCAGCTCCTTCTGCATCAACGAAGGCTGGAAGCGGAAGTCGCCATAGAACGCTTCGAACACCGAGCAGGTGACCGCGTAATTGACGTCATGGCCGATCAGGTCAGTCAGCTCGAATGCGCCCATGCGGAATCCGCCGGCATCCCGTAACAGCGCGTCCAGCGTCGCGCAATCGGCTGCGCCTTCCTGCAGCAGACGCAGGCTTTCCGCGTAGAATGGCCGCGCCACGCGGTTGACGATGAAACCTGGCGTGGAGCGCGCATGCACTGGCTGCTTGCCCCAGGCCTTGGCGGTGGCATGGATGCATGCAGCAACGGCCGGCGCGGTCGCCAGGCCCGACACCACTTCGACCAGCGCCATCAGCGGTGCGGGGTTGAAGAAATGCATGCCGACCACCTGTTGCGGGCGTTCCAGCTCGGCGGCCAGGCTGGTGATGGACAGCGACGACGTGTTGCTGGCCAAGATGCAGTCAGCGGCACACAGGGCTTCCAGCTGGGTGAACAACGCTTGCTTGACGTGCAGGTTCTCGACGATGGCCTCGATCACCAGGCGCGCATCGGCCAGGGCCTCAATATGCTCCACCGGGCACAGCCGGGCGCTGATCGCTTCCCGTTCGGCGGGCTGCAAGGTGCCTTTTTCCACCAGCCGGGCAAGTTGCCGATCGATACCGGCCACCGCCTGCACAGCAGCACCAGGGCGGTTGTCGTAGAGTTTGACCGGGTGACCGGACTGCGCTGCGACCTGGGCGATGCCAGCCCCCATGGCACCCGCGCCGATCACCGCCACCGGTGCATTGCTTGCAAGTGCACTCATGATCAACGCCCCTTGAATGCCGGGGTGCGCTTGTCGACGAAGGCGCTGACCCCTTCACGGTAGTCCTCGCTGCGCCCGGCCAGGCGTTGCAGGTCGCGCTCCAGCTCCAGCTGTTCATCGAAAGCATTGTCGAAGCTGGCGTTCAGGCCGCGCTTGATCAGGGCCAGGCCATAGGTTGGCTGGGTGGCGAGCTGGCGGGCGAGGGTGAGGGCCTCGTCGCGCAGGGCTGCATCATCCACCACGCGGTGGATCAGCCCCCATTGCTGGGCCTGTTCTGCGCCGAGGCGCTCACCCAGCATGGCGAGGGCCTTGGCCCGTGCCATGCCGACCAGGCGCGGCAGCAGCCAGGTCCCCCCGGAGTCCGGCACCAGGCCGATCTTGCAGAACGCCTGGATGAAGCTGGCCGAACGTGCCGCCAGCACCAGGTCGCAGGCCAGCGGGATATTGGCACCGGCGCCGGCCGCCACGCCATTGACCGCGCAGATCACCGGCAATGGCAAGTCACGCAGGGTACGCACCAGCGGGTTGTAAAAGCGTTCGATTGATTCGCCCAGGTCCGGCATCTCGGCGCCGGGTGCGACATTGCGCTCGGAGAGGTCCTGGCCGGCACAAAAGCCGCGGCCTTCGGCGGTCAGCAACAGCACCCGTGCATCACTGCTCTGGCGCACCTGCTTGAGCGCTTCGCGTACTTCCAGATGCATGGCTGTATTGAAGCTGTTCAGCTGCTCGGGACGGTTCAAGGAGAGGAGGGCGACGCCGTCCTCGATGGAAAACAGAATGTGCTGGAAGGTCATGACAGACTCGCTTCGTCAGGCTAGGGAAGGATGATCAGCGGCCCTGGAAGCGGGCCTGGCGTTTTTCCTGGAAAGCGCGGATACCTTCGTCACGGTCGGCGGTGCCGGCCAGCAAGGTGAAGGCATGACGCTCGAAGCGCAGGCCGCTGGCCAGGTCGGTGTCAGCGGCCTTCAGCAGTGCTTCCTTGGCCAGGCGCACCGCCAGCGGCGCCTTGGCAGCGATGTTGCGGGCGACCTGCATGGCGCGCTCTATCGTGAGTTCGGGCAGGGTGACTTCGCTGACCAGGCCCGCCTGCAGCGCGTGGCGAGCGGTGATGGTCTCGCCAGTCAGGACCATTTGCATGGCCAGCGGCTTGCCTACGGCCCGCAGCAGGCGTTGGGTGCCGCCGGCGCCGGGGATGATGCCGAGGTTGATTTCCGGCTGGCCGAAGCGTGCATCGGTGCCGGCGATGACGATGTCGGCGCACATCATCAGCTCACATCCGCCGCCCAGGGCATAGCCGTTGACCGCAGCGATCAGTGGCTTGCTGAAAGCAGCGATGTCCTGCCAGTGAGCAACGCGGGGATCATTGAGGATGCCCACCAGATCGCGCTCGGCCATCTCGCGGATATCCGCGCCGGCGGCGAATGCCTTGCGATCACCAGTGACGATGACCACGCGGGCCTGTGCGTCCTTCTCGACCGCCCTCAGTGCAGCGGCCAGTTCTGCCAGCAGCTCGGTGCACAAGGCGTTCAAGGCCTCGGGCCGCTGCAGGGTAATGAGCCGGACGGCCTGTTCGGGCGCCTGCACGTCGAGATATCGCGGCATGTCGGGTTCCTCTGGCTGCTCGCACGGCACCTCGTGGCGCCGGCATTTATTGGAATTGTCTGCCGGGACGTAATGCTGGGCCACGTCCAGGTGGCACCAGTATATGCACCATGCGATACATTAATGCAACATTTAAAATGATTTGCTGTATCTTGTATGCATGGACGCCAGCATGACAGCCACTCTACCCAAGCGCTTGGACAGATTGCAGCGCGGAGGTTATTCGCTGGGCTTTGCGGATTACAAAAGTCATCCCCGGCGGAAAAAGTGATACATGAGCCAGGCGGTTGACGGCCGCTTAAATGCGATACAAGATCCGGAAGCGTTTTTTATCATTTCAGGAGCTTTAGCCATGCCTTGCTATCGACTGGACGGCCTGACGCCCGTGGTTCATCCCACCGCCTATGTGCACCCCAGCGCCGTGCTGATTGGCGACGTCATCATCGGCCCGCGTTGCTATGTGGGCCCACTGGCATCGCTGCGGGGGGATTTCGGCCGCATTGTGCTGGAGGAGGGAGCCAACCTGCAGGACACCTGTGTGATGCATGGCTTCCCCGGGGGCGATACGGTGGTCGAACGCAACGGGCATGTCGGGCACGGCGCCGTGTTGCACGGCTGCCGCATCGGTGAAGACTCGTTGGTCGGCATGAACGCCGTGGTCATGGACGGTGCCCGGGTGGCGCCACGCTGCATCGTTGCGGCTACTGCATTCGTCAAAGCGGGTTTCGCATGCGCGGCGCAAAGCCTGGTGATGGGGTCGCCAGCCCAGGTCAAACGTTCGCTGAGCGAACAGGAGCTAGCCTGGAAGCAGCGCGGCACCGCCGAGTACCAACACCTGGCACAGCGCTGCATCAATAGTATGGTTGAATGCCTGCCACTGAACGAAGCCGAGCCCGAGCGCCCACGCATGGCAGACACCGGTGTCAGACCCAAAGGTTCGACACCGGCATGAGCCTGGCAGCGTCACGCCATGGTCAGACGGTCTGCCGCACAGGTATAGTCGGTGCTTTATCCGCGCACAGTTCGCCCATGAGCAATCTTGCCCCACTGAACAACCTGATCACCCGCTTCCAGGAACAGACGCCGATCCGTGCCAGTTCCCTGATCATCACTTTGTACGGCGACGCCATCGAACCCCACGGTGGCACCGTCTGGCTGGGCAGCCTGATCAACCTGCTGGAACCGGTTGGCATCAACGAGCGGCTGATTCGCACGTCGATCTTCCGCCTGACCAAGGAAGGCTGGCTGACCGCCGAGAAGGTTGGTCGGCGCAGCTATTACAGCCTGACGGGTACTGGCCGGCGGCGCTTCGAAAAAGCTTTCAAAAGGGTCTACAGCCCCAGCCAACCCGCCTGGGACGGCGCCTGGACCTTGGTATTGCTGTCGCAGCTCGAAGCTGGCAAGCGCAAAGCGTTGCGTGAAGAACTGGAGTGGCAGGGGTTTGGTGCCATGGCGCCGAACCTGCTGGGCTGCCCACGCGCTGACCGCGCCGACTTGACGGCGACCTTGCGCGAGCTGGAAGCCGCTGACGACAGCATCGTCTTCGAAACCCATACCCAGGAAGTGCTTGCCTCCAAGGCCATGCGCGCGCAGGTCCGGGAAAGCTGGCGTATTGACGAGCTGGGGCAGCAGTACAGCGAGTTCATCCAACTGTTTCGGCCGCTCTGGCAAGGCTTGAAAGAGCAGCAACAACTGGATGGGCAGGATTGCTTCCTGGCCCGTACGCTGCTGATCCACGAATACCGCCGGCTCTTGCTGCGCGATCCGCAACTGCCGGACGAGCTGCTGCCAGGTGATTGGGAGGGAAGGGCCGCGCGACAGCTGTGCCGTAACCTGTATCGCCTGGTATTCGCCAAGGCTGAAGAGTGGCTGAATGCTGCGTTGGAGACGGCTGATGGTCCGCTGCCGGATGTGAATGAAGGGTTCTACAAGCGTTTTGGCGGCCTGCTGTAGGGGATCGCTCAGTTATAACTACGCTAAATGAATATTTAGTGTAGTTATATGTGAAACGCATGTTATCCGGGCAGGCGCCGGGCTAGCCAGACCGTTTGCCCGCCACATTCCGCATCCTCCACGATGTGCTCCAGCACCCCGAAACCGTGGTCGTTCAATCGAGCGGTGTATTCCTCAGGATCCAGGCTAGCGTGATAGAGCGTTTCACCGTGGAATTCACCCAAGGCTTCACCATGTGCAGGCCCACTGGTAAACATCAGCAGCGCACCGGGTGCAGCGTGGCGCTCGAACACCGGGAACATCTGGCGCTGGTCGTCAGGCTTGAGATGGAAAAAGCTGTTCCAGGCGAGAATGCCAGTGAACTGGCGACCGAGCGCTAGCGTACGCATGTCGTCAAGAATCCATTCCTGCGTTGGAAATCGTTTGCTGCACAAGGCGAGCATCTGGGTGGACGAATCTACACCGACAACAGACATGTCGGCATCGATCAGATGACGTGCTACAGGTACACCGGAGCCACAGCCCAGGTCCAGAACGATTGCCGTAGGTGGCAACAACGAGCGGAAGCGTTCGATCCATTTGCGATCAACGAAATGGTTGGAGCGCAGATCGTTCCAGCTCGATGCGTGGCGATCGTAGAGACTGATGATCTGATCGGCGGATGGATGATAAGGCATGGATTGGGGCATCCGTGGGTGTGAAGGTCGAACGTCTGCGATGGGTAAATGTATCGGAGCGTAGCCTTCGTGGGAAATACGAATCTGCGCATAATGAGTATTATGTTAAATTAAGTGCCATGTCATTTATGTTCATTATGTTGTTTGAATCGCCCCTGGTTTCCTAGACACTCTCCAAGCTCAGAAAATAGCGTTTCTCATACTCTACTGGCGACAGCTGCATAGCACTGCTGTGTCGGCGTTTAGGGTTATAGAACATCTCGATGTAATCGAAAATATCACTTCGGGCTTCGTCACGCGTTGCGTAGATCTTTCGTCGGATTCGCTCCCGCTTCAAAAGCTGGAAAAAGCTCTCGGCTACGGCATTGAAATGTTGGACTGTATTTTCAACGCTAGGCATGGCTGCAATTAGCTTCCAAACCGTGTGAACCCGCGGAGTGGGCCGCTTTAATCGTCACCATCAAATCGATCTCACCGCTCATGACTTCACGTCGGGAATACCCTTCACCCCCGTCACCACATCACCTCCATGTATCCGGTCATGCCGATACAAGAAGATGATGGGGCTTATGGGTGCTGGAGGCTTAAGTCCATCCCCCACCCTAACTGTGTATCCGTGAATTACTCCATCGCGCTACATGTGTTCAATACACTGACGGACTGCGTTGCGCAAAAGGTTGCCTTGATACCTAGCTGTGTATGGGCAATTTTGGCGTTGGCGATGAGCTCAACCAGGATCCGCTCACCCTGTGGGTCGAGCAGACGTTTTTTCATGCGGTATCCCTATATGCCTCGAATAAAGCTGGAAAGGCCATCAATATCTCCTTTGCTCAGCACAAGATGATCCACAGACAGACTGGCCGTCTCAGTCACTTCACCTTTCCACATGTCCAGCTCAGCCAAAAGTTGCGAAGACTTGCTGGGAGCAAGCTGCGCCAGGGTGACCATTGGGCTCGCAATGCTCCGACGATGCAGCCTTGCTGCGAGGGCGCCCGTTGCGGTCTGCGGATCGACAGCTGTTCCCGCCTCTTTGTACAAGGTGACCATCTCCGCTTTGACTTGCTCATCAGCAACGGCATACGAGTCAAACAACATCCGTGCCTGCAGCCACTGCTTGTTCCCAATACTCAGCTTACCGGAGTCCTCGAAAGCAGCCATCAGGCGCTGCACGGTACTGCCGTCATGATCATAGAGTTCCCAGATAAAGCGCTCGAGGTTTGAAAAGAGTGAAAAGTCCATAGAGGGGGACAGCGAATGGCTGACCTCTCGGGTAGAGTAGCTGTTTTGATTGATGAAGCGATGCAGAGAGTCATTGGTGTTGGTTGACACAATGACCTGATTGATTGCCAGCCCCATTTTTTGAGCAATGAAGCAAGCATAGATCTCGGCGAAGCTCGCACCCGGTATGCTGAAACCAACCGGGCGCACGCCTCCACCAAGCTGCAAAGCACTGTGGAAAAAGAAGACGATCTGAGCTAAGACCCCCACCCAATTCGTAGAGTTGAAACTGATTGGAAGGACATCTTTCACCGGCCAGGCTCTGAGCACTTTGGAAACCAGTGTCTGGCAATCATCGAAGCTACCGCTAACCTCGATCAACCGAACATGATCTGAGCTGGATCCCATCAAACCAGCCAACCGATCGGCAGGCACACCGTCCTGAGGATAGAGGGCCAACACCTTTACATTGGGCACATCTTTGAATGCTTCGACAGCTGCAAGCCCCGTATCACCATTGGTCGCCCCAATAACGAATGCTTGGCTGGGCGGGGTCAGAAAATATGTAACAAGCCGAGATTGGAGTTGGGCTGCGAAATCCTTGGAAGCCTGCGTGGGCCCATGGTGCAGCTGCAGAACCCATTCATTTGGGCCAATCTGCTGAAGAGGAGCTACCGCTCGGTGGTCAAAGCATTGGTAGCAGTCCTTCAGTATCGTCCTCAAGTCAGAGCTTTCAATTTCACCGCCAACAAATGGGGAAATTACACGAAACGCGAGCTCATCAAAGGGAAGCCATGACCAGCTGGCAATGGCTTCACTATCAAAGTGTGGGAGGCTCTCCGGCATGTAGAGCCCTCCATCAGATGCCATGCCTGAGAGAACAACGCTACGAAAATTGGCAGGCTCAGCAGAACCACGAGTGCTTACGTAGTCCATATTTACTCCAAATAATAATCAAGCGACCATTCCGTGCTGCAAGAGAAATTGTCAAGCAGCCCTAAAACCACCTTATGCATGAAGCATTCGCAACTGAATAGAACAAATCGCATTATTTCATGGTAAAAACACCAAAATAAGAGCATTTTGATCGCAAACCATGCAAATCGAAAAGGCATGCTCGATCTGGAATGCAAAAAGGCCGCCCAATGGCGGCCTTTTGTCATTAATCTAGCTCATGCTGCCGACGAAAACTTCATAAGCAACAAGCCACCTATAATCATAATGGCAGCTAGGATCCTGAGCGAGCCTGCCGGTTCGCCAAGAAATGCAATACCTACAGCGAAAGCGCCAACAGCGCCTATACCTGTCCAGATAGTATAGGCCGTACCTAATGGCAAACTCTTCATCGAATAGGAAAGCAAAACAAAGCTTGCAACAACTGTAATGATAGTTACAACTGAAGCTCCGACCTTTGTGAAGCCTTCTGATTGTTTCATCGAAAAGGCCCACACAACCTCGAGAATTCCTGCAATTATCAAACTAACCCAAGCCATCGACGGCTCCATTAAGAAGCCGGGTCGTCCCGGCAAGATTAACCCAATTCAAGGGGTCGTCCCCTGGGCACCAGAACTCTGAAGTTAACTCAAGCTTCGATGAGCTCACTAGTAATTACAGCGCCCGGCATCATTTTCGACAAGCCGGTGACAAGATCATCTGCTGCTGCGTTCAGTGCCTCAATTGGCATTTCAGGCAAGCTTTCGAGAATGAACCACATCTGCTTCGCCTCGGCATCCAGACGGGTTCGGACACCTTGACGCCAGTTCCAACGACGACAGGTGACACCCCGATCATCGCGCCAAATGACCTCACCAGCATCAGGTGGTTCATTCGCAGGCTCGCCACTTTTCATCGTGTCAAACTCTTCACTACCATCAGCGATGGTCAACCGGGGCATGCCAACGTAGGCGGCAAAATTCTCGCCACCCACTGGAATGGCATATTGAATGCTGATTGCATTGTAAAGGTCGACAACCGGATCAATTGTTGGAAGCTTCCCATCTTTTTTGACCCGCTTCAGGAGCGCCTCGGCAGAGCACGGGGTGCGCTGCGGCTTCACACCAAACTTACGAAACGCATCATCCCAAGCAGCGAGATGAGCATCAGCCCAATGTGCAGTGCCTGCCTCAACAACCTGATACGCACGCTCCATCGCTTCAGCAGCTACACCAGGATTGATGATAGGAGCCGCCTCTACGACGACGCTGACGGCTCGAAATCCTGGAGTGAGCTCGGCAATCCTTGGGTCAATTGACGGATGTACAGAAAGCATCAGAGAATCTCCTAAACTGACCAATTTAGAGCATTTTACTGACCGATGACCAAAAAAGTCAATATAACGACCGATCCAGAAATCCACGTCCAACAGGTCAGCGAGGCAGTGGCCAAGCGGCTTAGGGAGGTACGCAAACAGCAGAAAATCTCTCTTGATGAGCTTGCCCGTCGCTCTGGCGTCAGCAAGGGAATGGTAGTGGAGATTGAAAACTGCAAAGCGAACCCAAGTATTGGCATCCTGTGCAAGATCTCAGCAGCCCTTGGGTTGTCCGTCGCTGACGTCGTGAATGTGGCGAGTACCCCCACGGCCCGCCTAATTGAGGCGCAGGAGATCCCGACGCTCTGGAATGGGCCTGAAGGTGGCACAGCCCGCCTACTCGCAGGCACAAGCGGGCCTAATATGATTGAGCTGTGGAAGTGGGAAATCAAACCTGGTGAAGTTTTCGAGTCCAGCGGCCATCCCACGGGCACCTTCGAGCTTTTTCATGTTGAACAAGGTACGTTGACCCTGGAGATCAGCGAGACAACGCTCATCATTGAGCAGGGGTGTTCAGCAGTTGCGAAAACAGATGTCCCCCACCGGTACATCAACGATGGAAAAAAGGCCGTCATTTTCGCCATGACCGTAGCCGAGCTTCATCAGTAACTTTTCTAAGAAAAAAAAGCCTCCCGGGTAGGGAGGCAAAGAGGGTTACCTACGAAGATCTGTGATTCGGGAGATTGCATGAGGTCTCCCGAATGAATTTCAGTTACTGAAGGTCTCGTCCAGGGCCGCCGAAATGTCCTTGATCAGGTCGTCAGCATCTTCGAGACCAATCGAAAGACGCAGGTGACCATACTCAAGGAACTCTTTTGGATAGTGCTCGGAGCCACCACGGGCTTCAGGGCCTACATGAACGATGAGCGATTCATCATGACCGATGGAAACGGCTGAAGTAATAACCCTCAGCTTCGCCACGAAGCGGTTCTGCTTGTCAGAGCTGCCTTTCACAGCAAACGCCATCACACCGCCAAACCCTTTGCCTTCGAACTGACGACGGGCCAGCTCGTGCTGAGGATGGGACGGCAGACCCGGGTAGTAAACGTAGGCAATGCGGTCATCGGAATCCAGGAACGCAGCCACCTTCTCAGCCGTCGCGAGATGCTGACGGATGCGCAGGGGCAAGGTTACTGAACCACGCATGATCAGCCAGGCATTGAATGGGGAGATGACAGCACCCAGGTCAACCAAAGCATCATGCTTGATCTTGCCGATCAATTCTTTGCTGCCAATCACAACACCCCCCATGGCGTCACCATGACCATTGATGTACTTGGTCAGGGAGTGAACAACCAGATCAGCCCCTTTGCTCAAGGCGTGGAAGAACGGCGGCGGAGTGAAGGTTGCGTCGACCGACAGCAAAGCACCATGGGCTTTAGCAATTTCTGCCAAGCCTTCGATATCAGCGACCTTGGTGGTCGGATTCCCGATGGACTCGGTGTGGATCAGCTTAGTGTTAGGCTTCATCGCCTTATTCACCGCGTCCAAATCACCCATGTTGACGAAGGTCGCTTGAATGCCATAGCGCTCAGGAAGCAGCTCTGCGAACAGACGCCACACCGCTTCGTAGGTCACGTCGCCGACAACAATGTGATCTCCACTTTTCAGAAATGTGAAGAACACCGAGTGCAGGGCAGCAACACCGGTCGCAAACGCAGCTGCAGCCTCACCGCCCTCGACAGCTGCGAGTTTCTTCTCCAGGCACACCTGGTTGTGGCCTGCGTTACGGGTATAAACCAAGCCATCAGGGCTCGACCAGTCCATGTCTTCTGGGTCATCAGGAAGACGATAAGAGTTTGCCATGACCAGCGGGGTGCGCACGGCGCCGGTGGTGACATCCATGACGTTGCCACCATGAACTGCCTGGCTGCTAACGCCCAACGTGGCCAGGTTTTCTTTATCAGGACGCATCTTAATACCCTCTTGCTTATTGAGCTTCTTTTAGTGTGGACTTAACAGCCGACTCATCGTTTGGTTCAGCAGCAGTGGTTGAAACTAACTCCTGATTTTCATCAAACCTCAATTTACCGTTTGCGATCCCGTAAACTCGACCTCGAACCACATACCAGCCAATCACAAGAACCGCTGCATAGAAGGGAATAGACGCTGCGGAGTACGTACCCACTGGATAGTCGCAAGCAATCAGAATGAAGACCAGAACGAAAAATGCCAGCGTTGCGTAACCGCTATAAGGCGCGAACATCATCCTGAATTTAGGTCGTTCAATAAGGCCTTGTTGGGAAAGCTTGAAGAGCTTGAGCTGACAGAGAATAATCACCCCCCAGGCACCAAGCATCAAAATAGCCGTCAACGACATGGCAATTTCAAAAGCCTGGCCGGGCAGAAATGCGTTCATTGCAACGCCAACCAAGGAAGCAATTGTCGTGAACATAATCCCTGCAAACGGCACCCCATTGCTGTTCATTTTCACAAGGAATGGCGGCGCAGACCCTGTTACAGCAAGCGAGCGAAGAATACGTCCGGTGGTGTAAATCCCAGCATTGAGGGATGAAATGGCCGCAGTGAACAACACCATGTTCATGATTGCATCAGCACCGCGCACCCCTATGGCACCGAAGAAGGTCACCAGTGGGCTCACTCCTGGGATATAAGAGGAGCTCGGCATAAGCAATGAAAGCAGCAATATAGTGCCAACATAGAAAACAACAATACGGAAGACAACTGCACGAATGGCTTTAGGCATGACCTTTTCAACATCTTTGGCCTCCCCTGCTGCTGTGCCAACAAGTTCAATACTACCGTAAGCAAACACCACACCCTGTATCAAAATTACAGCCGGCATCACGCCATAAGGGAACCACCCCCCATGATCTGAAATCAACTGGAATCCAGGAACATGACCGTCAATGGGTGTACCAAAAACAACCATGTAAACCCCCACGCAGAGGAATGTAACCAAGGCTACTACTTTAAAAAAGGCAAACCAGAATTCCAGCTCGCCGAAAATTTTTACAGATACCAGGTTAATACCAGTAATAATCGCTAGCACACCCAGTGCAGAGGCCCATTGTGGGACGTCTCCGAGGAATGGAACATACGCTTTGAAGAAATTCAGGTAAAGCGCCGTCGCAGTGAGCTCAGCAATCGCCACCGTTACCCAGTTTGTCCAGTACATCCAACCCGCTGCATAAGCCAGTTTTTCACCATAGAACTCTCGGGCATAAGACACAAATGACCCGGTGGACGGTCTGTGGAGAACCAACTCACCGAGAGCGCGAATGATGAACCATGCGAACACACCGCACACAGCAAATGCGAAAACAAGCGATGGGCCTGCCTCAGAAAGCCGAGCACCCGCACCTAGGAACAAACCACTGCCAACAGCACCACCAATGGCAATCATCTGTATTTGGCGAGCACGTAAGGTCTTTTTGTAACCTACATCCTCTGCACCCACATATTTAGCCCTACCGGTACTCTCAGTAGCCGAGCCAGCAGATATAACTTCTTTAAAGCTCATACGCCAACACCTTGTTATTGTATTACGGCAAGACGAAGCTAATGCACGCCTTACATAAGCAGCATACTCACATATAAATTTCTTCAGCTTTCTACTCAACCAAGGCTGGAATGCGCCTCATTCACAGGAGCGAAAAGCCTTGAGAGAGCCAACAATATTCCTAAGGCTGCCCAAAAAAGACTTGAACTTCAATTTCCACATCAACACCCAAAACCAGCTCCGAGACTACCGTAGAACGTGCAGGAAGGTGGGAGCCAAAAAACTCCTTATAGACTTCATTTAAACCATCAAAATGATTCAAGTCCGAAAGCCAAACAGTTGCCTTTACTACTTGCTCAAAACTGGCCCCGCAAGCAGCGAGGCTTTCACCAATTCGCTGGCATACGGCTCTGGTTTGAACTCGGATGTCACCTCTAATTACTTCACCAGTCGGACTAACAGGAATTTGACCTGAAAGGAACAGAAAACTACCCGCCCTAACAACCCTGGAAAGAGGCAGAGGTGCCTGACTAGGGTATCGTTGAATAAGACCGCTCATTTTCACCCCCTGATCCTGAATGAAGGGGAGCTGACGCCCCCCTCTTCCCTACCTATCGAATATCAGAGCCTTAGAGAACCTCAGGCCTTATTCGCTAGGGCCGTTAAGACAAATGACCTTAGGCTGGGTCATGTCTTCGTAGGCGAAACGCACACCTTCACGTCCCATGCTGCCGTATTTGAAGCCACCAAATGGCATCGCATCGAAACGATAATCAGACGAGTCGTTAATCATCACGCCACCCGCCTCAAGCAGCTTCGCGGCCTTCATGGCGGTGTTCAGATTGCTGGTGAAGATGCCAGCATGCAGGCTGTACTCTGGCTGGTTGGCAAGCGCCAGAGCATCTTCAAGTGTGTCGATCTCCTGCAAGATGACGATCGGACTGAAAACCTCTTCCTGCCAGACCTTGCACTCAAAGCTCACGTCTTCCAGGACAGTTGGGTAGAACAGGGTACCCTCCCGCTTGTTACCGAGCAGAACCTTGGCACCCTTGCTGACGGCTTCCTGCACAGATTCTTCTGCACGTTTGGCCGCTGCCTCAGAGATCATTGGGCCGACGTCAGTCGCCTCGTTTGCCTGGTTACCCACTACCAACGCGCGCGACTGCTCTACGAATTTCTCCTTGAAGGACTGATAGATTTTGCTATCAATCAGAATTCGTTGAGTACCAATACAGTTTTGCCCTGCAGCCCAGTAAGCACCGGACACACAGGACTCCACAGTAGACTCAAGGTCACAATCGCCCATTACGATCACTGGCGCATTACCGCCTAGATCCATGGCCATTTTTTTCAAACCGGCAGTCTTAGTGATCTGCTCGCCTGTAGCGAAGCCACCAGTGAACGAAATCATTCGCACTGCACGGTGAGCAACCAGCGCCTTACCCAGGTCAGCATCACCGGTAGCCACCGAAACAACTTCAGTAGGCAAACCAGCCTTGTTCAGGTAACTAACCAGCTTGACGGCGGACAGCGGAGCGAGCTCGGAAGGCTTCAACACTACCGAGTTGCCGCCGGCGATGGCCGGGCCCAGCTTATGAGCAACCAAGTTCAATGGGTCGTTATAAGGAGTAATAGCCAGGATCACGCCCAGTGGCTCGCGAGTAAACCACCCTTGGCGAGATTCGGAGCCAACATAGGAGTCGAATGGAATCACCTCTCCCGCGTTACGCTTGGCCTCTTCAGCCGAAAGCTTGAGCGTGTTTACACAGCGGAGGACTTCTTTGCGCGCTTGGCGAATTGTTTTACCAGACTCCGCTGAAATGAGTTTCGCGAAATCATCCTTATCCTTCTCCACCAGTGCAGCTGCGTGCTCCAGTATACGAGAACGCTCGGCGCGAGATAGGCTGCGAGCGGTCACAGCACCGTGCTTGGCAGCATCGATCACCAGGTGAGCAGAGGTCGCTGGTACCTTAGCCACTTCACCAACCACAGAACCATCAAACGGGTTGAATACTGTGATCTCTTCGTAATCTGTAGACAGAGCAATACTCAAGCTATTCATATTCAGATCGCCTGCTTGATTTTGTTCTTGTGGATGCTGATGATGTCGGACAGCAGTGCGTAGGCGGTTTCAATACGGCCAGCACCAGCACCTACAACAGTGACCGGGCCCAGGAGGTTGGTTTCGAAGCTGACAGCATTCGTGGCGCCACTTACCCCGGCCAATGCATCAGTGTTCGGGAGAAGTTGCGGGCTGACCGAAGCAGTCACAGTACCAGCCGGGGCGCGCTGTGCACTGCCAATCAGCTTCCAGCGGGAATCATTTTGAGCAGCCTTCTGAATGTCTTGGGCAGTGATGTTCGAGATGCCTTCACAGCACACATCGTTCGGAGTCAGCTTCGCACCCAGCAGTTCATTTGCCAGGATCACTACCTTCAGACGTACATCATGACCTTCAACGTCTGCAGTTGGATCTGCTTCGGCATAGCCCAGCTCCTGAGCCTCCGACAATGCGTCACCGAAGTCGAGACCGGCTTGCATGCTGCTGAGAATGAAATTGGAAGTGCCGTTCAGAATGCCCTTGAAGCCAGTGATTTCCGAACCGGCCAATGTTTCCTGTGCCAGACGGATCACTGGAGTACCGCTCATCACGGCACCTTCAAACTCAAAGGCTGCACCATTCGTCGCAGCCAGCTTCTTCAGCGCAGCCGAGTGGAGAGCCACTGGGCCTTTGTTTGTAGTCACAACGCTAATGCCCTTTTCCAGAGCCCAGCGACAGAATGTGGTTGCTGGCTCACCATCAACCGGATTTGTGAAGGTGGCCTCAGCAACAATATCTGCACCAGAAAAACGAATGACCGTCTCGTTGGCCGGCTCAGCGCTACCATTTTCCAGGGCTGCAAAGGCGCCTTTGGCTGCAGGCACAGCTACCAGTTTTTTGGGATCCAGGCCGTCCTTGCCAATTACAGAGCCCAGGAAGATGTCGCTGACGCCAACGATTTTCAACGTGAAGCCCAGCTCTTCAGCCCACAGCTCATTCTTTTCAGCAACCAGTTGAGCCAGAGCACGGTTTACACCGCCGAAACCCAGCAAAGCAATTTTATATTCAGTCACAGCAACGGCCTCATTTTGTTGTTCACCACTGGAGGAAATCGTAAGCCGCCACCGTGCTTTACCGAATATGCCAAACAGACTGATTTTGCTGGCAAAACGCTCGCCTTGCATGCCAATTTGCCTGTGAGTTATTTCGTGTTCGACAAAACAAAAGAAGTAACCGTATTCACAACACCAGGCAAACTTGAAATATCAGTCCAGACCTTGTTTATTCTATCCGGAGAGGACGCCTCAACAGTCAGAACAATATCAAGATCACCACTCATCACATTGCAGGCAACAACTTCAGGAATAGCTGCCACAGAGCGAACCACCTCAGCCCCCCTCATACGATCTTGTCTGTATACAAATACCAAAGCCCTGATCGGGGGATGTTCTGAAGAAGCAGATCCTTTTACAATAGTGTACCCCTTGATATACCCATCTCGCTCCAAACGCTCAATTCTGAGCCGAACAGCATTTCGAGAAAGATTCACTTTCATCGCGATATCATTGTGTGCTAAACGCGAATTCCTAGTAAGTTCTTCGATTATTTTTTCATCGACTTTGTCCAAAGTGCGTTTCATCGCTGCCTCCGGATCGCGTAAAGCAATCACTCACACATAAAATTATTACTCAGCTGCCCTGGCCAAGCCTCTTAAGTTCAGCCGAGCCAAACCCTGCATCAGGGCCAGGGCTCATCCGTTGGCCCACCAAGGTGGGGGAGCCAAGATCTCGGCTATCAGCTCTGGTCAGCAGACACGCTCACAGCTTCGTGCCATCGACCGAAAAAGTCAATATACTGACCGTCGCCACACCAACCGCCCTTTGCCAGGAAGGCAAAGCCAACCCAGTCCCACATGGGCGAAGGAGAAAAAATGACTGCCAAAGACGTTTTTCACTCGATGTTTCAGTACAAAGCTTGGTCTGAAGCCGAGCTGTTCAAAATCCTCACAGAGTCTCCTAGCACGTTCACTGCGCCGCATCTGACAGACGCTTTATGGCATCTCGCTCACATCAACATCGTGGACAACCTGTTTAAGGGGAGGTTGCTGGGTGACCCCATGCCCTGCAGCTCAACCACTACAAACGAACCGCAACATTTATCTGACCTATCGTTAAAGTTTTCTAAAACGAACAACTGGTTTGTTTACTACACAAAATCTGTGACGGAGGCAGAGCTTGAAGAAAGGCTGAATTTTGTGTTTGAGGATGGAAAACCAGGAGATATGAAGAAGTCAGAAATGTTGAGCCATGTCCTCTCGCATGGGCTGCTGCATCGTGGGATGGTAAGCGGCCTAATACCGTTTGCAGCAAGTGAAGGTTGGCAGGATCACTTCACGACGTTCTTGAAACATTGAAGATTATCTAGATTTTCATTTGATAAAGCAGGCATCTTTTATAGTTTCAGCATTGATAGGGCGACCATGCATAAGCTAAACGCTTCAGACAGGGACTAGACATGTACTTACCGGAACATTTCAGCGAACATCAAAAGGAAGTACTACACACCCTAATAATGGAAAATCCATTTGGCACATTGAATCGCCCCTGGTTTCCTAGACACTCTCCAAGCTCAGAAAATAGCGTTTCTCATACTCTACTGGCGACAGCTGCATAGCACTGCTGTGTCGGCGGGGTTATAGAACATCTCGATGTAATCGAAAATATCACTTCGGGCTTCGTCACGCTTTGCGTAGATCTTTCGTCGGATTCGCTCCCGCTTCAAAAGCTGGAAAAAGCTCTCGGCTACGGCATTGTCGTGGCAGTTTCCCCGTCGGCTCATGCTGCTAATCACATTGTTGGCCTTAAGGAAGCTATGCCAATCGGAGCTACTGAACTGACTGCCTTGGTCTGAGTGAATCATCACTTGCTGTTGTGGCTTGCGTCGCCAAACGGCCATCAACATCGCGTCGATAGCAAGGTCGCTGCACATCCTTGGCTTCATTGACCAACCAATGACTTGGCGTGAGAAGAGATCCAGCACTACCGCCAGATAAAGCCATCCTTCATAGGTTCGGATGTAAGTGATATCTGTCACCCAGACCTTGTTCGGCTCGCTGACCTTGAACTGCCGCGCAAGGTGGTTGGGAGATGCCACTGTTGGCTTTCCGCCATAAAACCCAGGACGACGGCAATAGCCCGTTTGCGAACGTACCCCCTCTGCCTGCATCAAACGACCGACTCGATTTCGCCCGCATGTCTCTCCCAGCTCACGCAGGTCATCGTGAATCTTGCGATAGCCGTACACACCTCCGCTTTCGAGCCAAGCATGTTTGATCAAGCCAAGCAGACGGTGATCTTCTTTTGCTCGGGCAGATTGAGGCTCGGCCAACCAGGCGTAGTAGCCGCTGGGATGCACCTTGAGGGTTTGGCAAAGGCGCCGCACCGGGTAATCCGTCGAGTGCGTCTTGATGAAGGCGTACTTCAGCCGCACTCCTTGGCAAAGTACGCGGCGGCCTTCTTTAAGATGTCTCGCTCTTCCGTCACGCGTTTGAGCTCGGCGCGCAGCTTGCGCAGTTCGGCCTGCTGACCACTGTCTAGCTGACGCTGCTCTTGAGGCTTGCTATAGACCTTGATCCAGGCGTAAAGGCTGTGCACGGACATTGCCCAGCCGCTGGGCGACCTCGGCGACAGGTTTGCCTTTTTCGGTCACTTGCTTGACCGCTTCGATCTTGAATTCTTCGGGGTAACGCTGACGACTCATGGCACCTCCTATTTGGGCCTCATTATGAGGCTTGGAGGTGTCTACGAAACCAGGGGCGATTCAATTCAAAATCCCACACCTGATTAAGCTCATTGCCGCTGAGCTGCTCTGATAGCTCCTAGCGCCGCCACAAAATCTTCCGACTTCACTCGTTCGACAATGCAAGCGTTCCATAGTGATGGAATGGCATGAGTCTCGGCTGTCAGCAAAGCAGCCTCCCAGTAGCCTTTCAATTTCAAACTCCCACCACCCACTGCCAGGCGCGAGGGGTTGAGTAAATTTATGATACTGGCCATCCCAAGACCCAACGCATCACCACCGGCCCTCACTGTTATCATGGCGATAGGGTCATGATCGTTTGCCAATCGTGCGAGAGCCTCGCCATTGATGCCCAGCAGGGTAGCCATAGCGCCGCCACCGGCTATTTCATCCAGCCGCTTAACTGAACCATCAATGTGCAGCGGTAGGTACCCAAGCTCGCCAGCCCAGCCATTAGCACCACGTATCCTCCGCCCGTGCGCCATGAATGCGGCACCGATCGCAGTGCCAGCCATGATCACGCCACCTGTAAAATCATCGCTGGCATCGTGCATTTCTTCCAACAGGGCCGCCTCTACATCATTGATGACGGTTACCTGGCACCCAAGTGCTTTCAGCGAGGTTTCTGGACGCCAGCCAGTCAGGCCGGGTAGTACATCGCAGCTAACGATCTCGCCGTCGGAAGCGACCAGACCAGGTACCGCGATACCAAGACGAGCCGGGCGTAGATTCACATCTTTAATGAAGGCGCTGAGCTGGGTGGAAAAGTCTTCGGGTGTATAGCCGAGCCCAGTTTCAAAACGTCGTGAAAAGGCTCCGCATAATAGCAATAGCTTGGTACCGCCCAAGTCGGCACCAATGATGATCTCGTTTCCTTCGGGGGAAGTGTGCATTGCGATACCTTTGGTTTGGGGTGGACATCTTAAGCCCTCGAGCTTGGGTGGTTCATCATCATTTAGTCTTGCGCAATAGTGTAGGCCTTTAAGAGAATCTGGAAGACGCTCGAACGAGACGACATTGATACTGTCAGGCCCCCGCTCTCCCCGGCCCAATGAGATAAGGCTGCGCAACTACGCCATGTAAAAGAAACGTTGGAAAACTGCCACGGCAACCTCGACGAAGCCGCCCGCCGCCTCGGCATCAGCCGCACAACCTTGTGGCGGCGCTTGCGATCGGCCCATTGAATGAAAGCCCCAGCACCATGTTCAATCCATGACGTCTGGTTGGTCAGTCTCAAGGTCCGATACCGCCTGACCGTCCGCGAGCTGACTGGCTCGGCGTACATCGCCGGGTTGCCAGCGATACTGACCGCTTTCGCCCCCTAGCGGACAGCGACCGCGCATGCAGTGCGGCTACAGTAGAGGTCGCTCCAGCTTGACCCATTCCTGCACGGTCGGGCGCTGCCATTGCCGCTGGGCATAATCCTCCAACTGTGCGGGAAGGCTGTCGCCATTGAGTATCAACCGGTTCAGCATCAACGCGAGATCCACATCGGCGATAGACCATTGGTCAAAAAGATGCCCTGAGCTATCGGCCAGCAGCTGTTGCGCAACTTCCACCAACTTCTGCGTCGAAGACTGACCAGCAGCTGACAACGCACCGTATTTGGCACCATAGAACACAACAAGCGTGGAGCGCTCCTGGCGGATGGGGAGCAAATCACTGCGTAGCCAGGCTTGAACTTGCCTCGCCTTGGCACGTTGCAGTGGATTTGTCGGGTAAATTGAGTTCTGAGGAAATAGATCTTCCAGGTACTCGGTAATTGCCGATGATTCAGACAACGCAAAGCCGTCATGCACCAACGTGGGCACTCGCTGAGTCTGTGAAAGGTGAGAATAGTCCCGTGCCTGATGCTCCCGCGTAGCCAGGTCAAGGGTATTCATCCTGAATGCAATTCCCTTTTCACGAAGCGCCACAAAGCATGACATGGCGTAAGGGCTGGTGAATTGAGCGTCTACGTACAAGCACAGCTTTGAATCGTTCATACCGTCATCTCCATATGCAGGAGAAAGTACGGTATTGGTTCTGAAGTTATAAATAAAATTCATGTTTTTCATAGGGGCATTCCTGCAGGGAATGCAACCGTGGTGCACTAGAACTCCACCTTCCCCCGCCCCGCCTTGACCGTGCTGCGCCTGGCTTTCCCCTCCAGGCGGCGGGCCTTCGAACCGAGGGTCGGCTTGGTGGGGCGGCGTTTCTTCTCGGTCTTGCCGGCAGCGATGATCAACCCGGCAAGACGCGCCAATGCGTCCACACGGTTCTGCTCCTGGGTGCGGTACTGCTGCGCCTTGATGATCAACACGCCGTCAACGGTGATGCGACTGTCACGCAGCGCCAGCAGCCGCTCCTTGTAGAACTCGGGCAACGATGAGGCCGGGATGTCGAAGCGCAGGTGCACAGCGCTGGACACCTTGTTGACATTCTGCCCACCGGCGCCTTGCGCGCGGATGTAGGTGAGTTCGATTTCGGCGTCTGGCAGATGCACGTTATTGGAGATGGTAAGCATGGCATGGGCCCTTGTGAACGCCCCCATTATCACCGCCTTTGCCGCTCTCCCATAGAACAACACAGACTCTTTAACCGGATTTTCAGCAAAATGCGGAAAGTCTTGCGGCTACAGGCTTGTTTTTCGGAAAACGCTCAACGAATAGCCTGTCACGACTTCTCACCTGCAAGGACATCTGCAAATGAAAGCCATCGTCTACGACACTCCAGGCCTTCCGATTGAAGATCCCCAGTCGCTGTTCGAGCACGAACTGCCCAAGCCCACAGCTAAGGCCAGGGATCTGCTGGTCGAAGTCAAGGCCATCGCGGTAAACCCGGTCGACACCAAGGTCAGAGCCAGCCGTGGCGGCGACCGCCCTCAAGTGTTGGGTTGGGATGCAGTCGGTATCGTTCGCGAAGTCGGCGCCGAGGTGTCGTTGTTCCAGCCTGGCGACGAAGTGTTCTACGCCGGCGCAATCGACCGCCCCGGTAGCTACAGCGAATTTCACCTGGTCGACGAGCGCATCGTCGGGCACAAGCCCCGTACGCTGGACAACGCCAGCGCCGCCGCCTTGCCGCTGACCTCCATCACCGCCTGGGAGCTGCTGTTCGACCGCCTGGCTGTACAGGAAAATGGCGGCGCCGGTCAGAGCCTGCTGATCATCGGCGCCAGCGGCGGTGTCGGCTCGATCCTGCTGCAGCTCGCCCGCAAGCTTACTCGACTCCAGGTGATCGGCAGCGCTTCGCGCCCTGAAACCCAGACCTGGGTCACTGAGCTCGGCGCGCATCACGTGATCGATCATTCGGCAGCCATTGCTCCGCAACTGCAGCAACTCGGGCTCGACCCGGTGGACTATGTGATAAGCCTGACCCACACCGACAGCTACCTGGAGCAGATCGTCGAAGTATTGCGCCCGCAGGGCAAGCTCGCCCTGATCGACGACCCAGCGCAGCTGGATGTAGTGCCGTTCAAGCGCAAGTCGCTTTCGGTGCATTGGGAGCTCATGTTCACCCGCTCGCTGTACCAGACCGAAGACATGATCAAGCAGCATCAATTGTTGGAAAAAGTGTCGTCACTGATCGATGACGGGGTTATCCGGACTACCGTCGGCGAGCACTTCGGCAGCATCAGTGCCAGCAACCTCAAACGGGCCCACGCGTTGATCGAAAGCGGCAAGACGAAAGGCAAGATTGTCCTGGAAGGCTTCTGATCATTCATCCACGCAAGGACTGGACAATGAACGCATGGTTCAAGATGGCTGGCCTGGCGCTGGCAGTCGCCGTCAATGGTATGGCGGTCGCCGACAGCGCTAGCGGCACTGGGGCACGCCTGGAGCGCGTCCACGCATTCAATGGAGCGATGCCGACCGGCGTGACGGTGAGCGAAACGGGGCGGATATTCGTGAACTTCCCAAGATGGGGTGATGACGTGCCGTACACGGTGGCAGAAGTCGCTCAAGGGCGTTTGCTGCCCTACCCTGACCTGCAGACCAATGCGCCTGATCTTGCGCATCCGGCGCAAAATTTCATCAGTGTGCAAAGCGTGGTTGCCGACGGCAGAGGTCGTCTCTGGGTGCTCGACACGGCCGCGCCGAAGTTCGCCCAACCCATACCGGGTGGCGCGAAACTGGTCGCCATCGACCTGGGCACCAACAAACCCGTGAAGACGGTGGTTTTCCCCGATTCGGTCATCCTGCCGAGTACCTATGTGAACGATGTCCGCTTCGACTTTCGGGTGGGCGATGAAGGTACGGCATATGTCACGGACTCTTCAGTCAGTGGCCCGGGCGGGATCATTGTCGTCGACCTTGCCAGCGGCAATGCTGTGCGCCGCCTGAGCGGCGCCCTTTCCACTTCGGCAGACCCTGCATTCGTTCCCGTCGTGGAAGGCAAACCGGCGCTGGTCACGCGCAATGCCAGAGGCGAGGCTGGTCTGTTGACCGTGGCTTCGGACGGTATCGCACTGTCCAGCGACGGGCAGACCTTGTATTTCTGCCCGTTGTCGAGTCGACGTCTTTACTCAGTGCCCACGCAGCTGCTGCGCAACCCATCAATAAGCGAAACCGAGCTGGAACAAGCGGTGGTCGACCTGGGCGAGAAAGGTGCTTCGGACGGACTCGAGGCCGATGCCAATGGCGCTGTCTATGCAGGCGATTACGAACATAACGCTATTCGCAAACGCCGCGCCGATGGCAGCTGGCAGACCCTGGTCGAGGATTCCCGCGTGCTCTGGCCGGATACCTTGTCCATCGGCCCGGATGGATACCTTTACTTCACCGCCAACCAATTGCATCGGTCGGCAGGCTTCAACGATGGGCAAGACAAACGCGTGAAGCCCTATGGCCTGATGCGTGTGAAGATCGACGCCGGGCCCGCCCGGACGTATTGACACCGCGGCATGGCGTGACGGGGTCACCAGCCCCGTCATCCTCCTGCGCCACTGGCCAGGACTTGCTCGAAACGCTCCGTCAGGAACGCTCTCAGCGCCTGGACAGCCGGCGTGAGCGATGTTCGGTGAGCGCACACCAGCTGCAAGGGCGCGGGTTGACCGTAATCATCAGGGAACAGCTCGATCAGGCGCCCTGCGCGCAGGTCCGCCAGAACGTCCAGCCTGGACTTGTAGACGATGCCAAATCCTGCAACGCCCCAGCGCCTCACGATATCGGCGTCGTCGCTGACGCGATCACCGGTCACCGGTATGGTCCTGATTCCGTCGGGCGTATTGAAACTCCATCGCTCGTAGGTCTGTTCGCCCATCACATAGCGCAGGCAGTTGTGCCCGGCCAGATCATCCAGGTTGACTGGTGCGCCATGTTGAGCGACATAGTCGGGTGAAGCGCAAACCGTTCGGCGATTTTTCGCAGCAAGCATCAGCGAGACAAGGCTGGAATCAGCCAGCTGGCCGTACCTGATACTCGCATCCAGTTGCTCGCCGACAAGGTCAGCCACCTGATCGCTGACCCGCAGTTGCAGCAGCAATCCAGGATGCAATTGCTGGAACTCGTCAAGCCAGGGCAGCAGCACATTCCTGCCGATATCCGAAGGCATAGACAGGCGCAGCACACCAGCGATTTCATCGCGCCCCTCGCTCAGGGCAACCTCACCATTACCCAGCGCCTCCAGGGCCTTGCGAGCATGGGCCAGGTATCGCTCGCCATCGACCGATAGGCGCAAACGCCGCGTGGTGCGCACGAACAGCCTGGCGCCCAGGCTACCCTCCAGACGCTGGACAGCCCCACTGGCCAATGCCGGCGAGATATCCAGCAACCTGGCCGCTGCCGAAAAACTGCCTGCGGAGGCTGTGGTGACGAAGACCTGAAGGTCATCAACCCGAACTATTTTCTTCACAGTGGACAATGCTTGACCTGGGCGTGAGGGCCCCAAGGGTAACGACATTGCAGACTCACGCCCAGCCTTCACTTGCAGGAATGCCGAGCCGGAAACTTGCTCAGGCGCCGAAATTGGACACGATCGAGATTCGCGGCCGAAAGGTCGCGGCCACTGATGAGGCCTCCTGGCGGCCGCCATGGTCCACTCACCAAAAGCCGAACCAGTAGGCGTCAGGATGGCCTGGCGAATGTTTCAGTGCCTCCACCGCACATGCCCAAATTGCGCTGGCATTGGCCGGCAACAGACAACAGACAGCAGACCACCTGCTCACCTGTCACCCCAGAATATCGTCCCCACGAAATTAACGCGTTTTGTCAGTTGCCCGGGGATTTCATGCATAACGGCCAATTTCCCGAAGGTCATATTCATACACAGACCTTCCTGTGTGTGACTTGAGGTAAGCAGTCATGACTAACAATCAAGACAAGGGTGGTACCCAAGGCAATACTGGCACCGGCATGGGTAACAATACTGCGGGCACTGGACAGCAAGGCGGGCAAGGACCAGGCGGTGGCATGCCAGATCAACAGCAGAAAGGTGGCGGTCAGGCCGGTCAAAAGCCTGAAGACAGGATGAACAAGGACCGGGAGCGCTCTCGCGACACTGGGAGCCAAGGTGGCCAGGCCGGCCAGGCGACGGATAAACAAAACCTGACGGATAAAGACCGCATGGGCGGCCAGCAGCAGAAGCAGACGGACGATCAGCAATGGAATAAAGACCGCTAATCGATGCGCAGGGCATCAGGGCGAGTCCGGCCCTGATGCCTTGGTTGACGGGCGAGGCTGCCTGCCTGGACGACCGTCAGACAACCGGGCATTCAACAATTCACAAACCCCATGGCAAACCGAAGCGTCGACGCCACCACGCTCATGTGGTGTTCATGGACTTGCGGGCACCGACCTTGAGGGCCTGGCGGTTGTCAAACAGGTCGATCATCGATCGCCCCGACTCCGGCTGCGCCCTAGCCTGGCTCGCGGCGAAACACCAGCACCCGGGCCACGCTGCGCTGACACACGGCGCCGTCCTGATTGCAGGTTTCGCTTTCCAGCAGCGCCATGCCGCGCTCGGGTCGGGACTTGGAAGTAATCAGTTCCTTCACTGTCGTCGTGACGCGTAATCTGTCGCCCGGACGCACGGCCCTTGGCCAGCTGATCTCGCTGCCAGCGCCGATCAGCCCGCCAGCCAGCGGTACGCTTTCAACCAGCAAGCGCATCGTCACTGCCGCCGTATGCCATCCGCTTGCCGCAAGGCCGTTGAAAAAACTTGCCTGCGCCGCTTCGGCATCGGTATGAAAGGGCTGCGGATCGAACTCGGCGGCGAACTGCAAAATGCGCTCGGTGGTCATTTCATAGGCGTCGCTGGCGAAGGACGCACCCACCGCAAGGTCCTCGAAATACAGCTTGTTCTGCCCGCCAGCTGCCATGAGCGCTCTCCTGTTTCGATGTTGAAGGGCCTCTGGCGCCCTGTTGTTCATGCAGAAACGACCCGCCTGGCATCCCGCCGCACTGCTTGCGGCGGTACGCCGAAGCCGCGGATGAACACCTCGCGCATGTGCCGCCGGTCCCTGAAGCCGGTCTCCCTGGCGACCACCTCGAGGCTATGCCGGCTCTGCTCGATCATCAACCGCGCAGCCTCCAGGCGCAGGCTTTCCACGGCCTTGGCCGGTGATTGCCCGGTTTCGGCGGTGAACACGCGGGTAAACTGACGCGGGCTCAGATGCACCACCCCGGCAAGCTCCTCGACGCTCAACGAACGGCTCAAATGCCTGCGGGCATAATCCAGCGCGGCCTGGATACGGTCCGAGCGGGGCGACAACGCGAGCAGCTCGGAATGCTGGGATTGCCCGCCTGAACGGCGCTGGTGCATGACCAGCTTGTGTGCCACCGACCTGGCCACTTCGGCGCCCAGGTCTTTTTCCACCATGCCCAGCGCCATGTCCAGGGCTGAAGTCATGCCGGCCGAGGTCCATACAGAACCATCCACGATAAAGATGCGGTCTTCCTCCACCTCGACCTGCGGATACATCTCGCGCAGCTTTCTGGCATAGGCCCAGTGCGTTGTCGCTCGTCGCCCATTCAGCACCCCCGCATGGGCCAGGACGAACGTGCCGGTGCACAGGCCGGCAGTGCGCCGGGCACCTTCGACAAAGCCGCGCACACTGGCCAGCACGGCCTCATCAGGCGTCGTCAAAGGTGTCAGTGTACCCGCGACCATCCAGGTGTCGGCCAAGCCTGGAGTACCCAAGGGCAGCGTATCGACATGCATGCCCAGGGAAGAGCGCACGGTGCCGCCGTGGATGGAAAAGTTCTGAATCCTGTATACCGCCTCGCCGGTGACGATATTGGCAAACTCGAACACGGCCTGGGTCGCCAGGGACATGATCTGGAAGCCTTCGGTGATCAGATAGCCCACCCGGTGCATCGCCGAACTCCTGCTGTGATGTCTCGAAAGCGTACCATATACGTCGTTTGAGACAAGTATGACCCTTGTCATCATGGCTCCACCGCAACTCACCACTGGAGCATGACCATGACGCAGCAATTCAAAGGCACCGCGCTCATTACCGGCGCTTCCACCGGAATCGGCTCGATCTACGCAGAACGCCTGGCCCGCCGCGGCTACGACCTGGTACTGGTGGCGCGCAACCGCGAGCGCCTGAACGACCTGGCCAGCCGCCTTACCACCGAAACCCGACAGAATGTGGAAGTGTTTCCGGCAGACCTGGCCAATGTCGACGACCTGGCCAAGGTGGAGCGCAAGCTGCGCGAAGACGCCAGTATCAGCCTGCTGGTGAATAATGCCGGCATCGGCACCCATACCAGCCTGCTGGAAAGTGATGTCGAGCGCATGGCCGAAATGATCACCCTCAACGTCACCGCCCTCACCCGCCTGACCTACGCCGCCGTACCGGGCTTTGTCGCGCGCCGACAAGGCGCAGTGATCAACATCTCGTCGGTGGTGAGCCTCGCCCCGGAGCGGCTCAATGGCGTGTATGGCGGCAGCAAGGCCTATGTCACCGCTTTCAGCCATTCCCTGCACAGCGAGCTTGCCGACCAGGGCATCAAGGTCCAGGCGGTACTGCCCGGCGCTACCGCCACCGACTTCTGGCAGATTGGCGGCTTGCCAGTCGAGAACCTGGACCCCGCCATCGTGATGTCGGCCGCGGACCTGGTGGACGGCGCCCTGCAGGACTTCGACGCCGGCGTGCTGATCTCGATTCCCTCGCTGCATGACTTCAAGGCGTTCGAGCGCTACGAAGCTGGCCGCCAGGCCCTGTTCAGCCAGCTGTCCAATAACCGCCTTGCCCCACGCTACGACGCCAATTGACCTGCACAGGAAACGCACCCATGAAACTCAGCGCCAACACCATTTTCATCACCGGCGGTACCTCGGGCATTGGTCGCGCCCTCGCCGAGGCTTTCCACCAGCGTGGCAATCAGGTGATCGTGGCGGGCCGCCGCCAGGCACTGCTGGACGAGATCGCCCAGGCCAACCCCGGTATCGATACCGTGCAGCTCGATATCAACGACCCGCAGCAGATCAGGGAGGTCGCCCAGGAGGTCATCCGGCGCCACCCTGCGCTGAACGTGATCATCAACAACGCGGGCATCATGCCCTTCGACAACCCGGCATCGGGCGACCATGACGACGCTCAGGCGGTGAGCCTGCTACAGACCAACCTGCTCGGCCCGGTACGTGTCAGCACCGCTTTCGTCGAACACCTGAAACGCCAGCCTGACGCCTACATCATCAACAACAGCTCGGTGCTGGCCTACTTGCCGCTGGCGGCCACCGCCCTGTATTCGGCGACCAAGGCGGCCCTGCATTCCTATTCCCTGTCGCAGCGTTTCAGCCTGCGTGACACCAGCGTGAAAGTGCTGGAAATCGCCCCACCGTGGGTCGATACCGACCTGGTTCACAAAAGCGGTGATGAACGTGCCATGCCGCTCGATGCTTTCATCGATGAAACCTTGATCAAGCTCGAGACCGCGACAACCGAGGTGCTGGTGGACCGGGTCGTCGCGCTGCGCGCCAACCAGGGGATCAACGAGCACGCGCTGATCAACCAGTTCAACCTGGCGCTGGTCGAGAACCCGATTCCCGTTGCCTGAGCGGGCCCCGTGGGCCGCCCCCACCCATTTCATCGCCAGGCCGTCACCAGGCCGAACGGAATGACGCGCCATAGGCATTAGGCGGCAATCGGCTGGCACCATCCGCTCTCAATCGGGAGCGGAAGGTCCCGATCTGTGGTTGGCTCCGGTACAGCCCACGCTTCTGCAGCTCCGGTACGACCAACTCGACAAAATCCTCCAGCGTCCCGGGGCTGGTCAACGGGTTGAGCATGTAGCCACTGGTAGCCGAAATGCGCGCATGTTCCTCGATGCGGTCGGCCACCTGCTGCGGCGTGCCCACCAGAATCAGGTCGGTGCCCCGCGTGACATTGGCAAAGCGCTTCCTGACGTCCCCCGCAGTCAACGGCTTGCCGCTGCCATCCGGGCGCATCATGTAGGAGGTCAGGCCTTCGGTGTGGTTCGACAGGGCATCACTGTCGGCATAGCGGCTCAGGTCGAAGCCGGTGTCACCGGCATAGCTGACCAGTTGGGCCTCCAGGTGATAGTTGCTTTGCAACTGATCGTACTTGCGCTGCGCCTCGATCTCGGTTTTGCCGGTGACAATGCGCAGTACCGTCAATGACTGCACATCGCCGCGGTCGCGGCCGCGCGCCTCGGCCATGGCCCAGATCTCTTCCAGGCCCTGGCGGATTTCGTGGGGGTCGGACTTGGCGATGAAGATCAGCTCGGCATGTTTGGCGGCGAATTCGCGCCCCCGGCCCGACCAGCCTGCCTGAATCAGCAATGGCGTGCGCTGTGGCGACGGCGCACAGAGGTGCGGCCCGGCCACCCGGAAACGTTCACCGACGTGGTCGACAGGCTTGACCCGGTGCCCCTGGGCATATACCTGGCGTGCCTTGTCGGCAACCACCGCATCATCCGCCCAGCTGCCTTCCCACAGTTTGTAGACCACGTCCATGAATTCCTCGGCACGCTCGTAGCGGTCGCCATGCCTGATCATCTGTTCCAGGCCGAAATTGCGCGCCGCGCTGGACAGATACGACGTGACGATGTTCCAGCCGATCCTGCCATTGGTCATGTGGTCCAGCGTGCTGAACCGCCGGGCGTGGGTGAACGGATGCTCGTAGCTGGTGGTAACGGTGGCACCGAACGCCAGGTTCCGGGTAATCGCAGCCAGCCCCGGGATGATCATCAACGGGTCGTTGGCAGGCGCCTCGACGGCCCATTTCACCGCCGCATCTGCATTACCGCCGAACAAGTCGTAGAAACCCAGTACGTCGGCGAAGAACAACATGTCGAGGTTGGCCTGGTCGGCGATCCGGGCCTGGTTGGCCCAGAACTCGAAGGTGTTGGCCGCCAGGCGTTCGTCAGCCGGGTGAGTCCAGAGACTCGGTGCGCCACCGCAGCCGACACTGGCCTGTTCGTAAAGCGCAAACAATAGGGGTTTCGGGTCGGACATCGGCGGTTACTCGGTAGGCAAAAAGTTTTTAAATAGTAAATAGTAATATAAAAACGATTTGAACTACCGATATGGAATATACATGTGCCGCCGGGCTATAGCCCGCAACCGCAATGACGGTCAATGCCGGCGAGACGACCGCAGCAGGCTGTCGATCTCCGCCACGATCTGCCGTGTTGCGTCCTCGATCGGCCCTTCATTACGGCACAGCACCCAGCCGTGTTCCGCGACCGCACGCTCGAACGCCTCGGTACAGGCCACCTGCTCGTCCAGGCTGTGCATTACCGTACTGCCCAGCCCGCGCGTTCGTGCCGCCGCCCTTGCCCATGAGATAACCGGGGCCGTGACCACCCCGACGTGCAGATCCGGCACTTGCACCTTGCGCGCAATGTTCAGCCGCAGGATCTCGGCGAACGGCACTGTGCGGCGGAATGCGGCATCCGAGGGGTACCAGCGATCGATCAGAATGATGCTGCCCGGTGGTTGCGCTGGCAGGATCTGCCGGGAAATCCAGGCACGGCTTTCGGCAAGGCGCTCGCACACGCTCAACTCAAGCTCCCGGCAGGGCTGCCTGGCCAGCTGGTTGACCAGGGCCATGGTTGCTCCCCGCCAGGGGTCGCTGTTCTTTTCGCTCAGCCGGATGACTTTGTGCCGGGCCACCCTCAAAGCCTGGGTAACCGCCTCAAGCAGCGTGGTCTTGCCAGTGCCCTTGGGCCCATCGATGGAAACAAACAGCGGGCGGGTCATCGTTCAGTACCAGTCGGGCCGGGCGCAGGATGAGAGCATTGATCGTGGCATGGCTGCAAGGAGTACCCGACAGGAGAACATCTGCCCCAAGCACTGCGCCAGCCCTGCCAGACGCTCAGGCGGGCTGTTCATCGACAAGCGGCCAATCCGCACTGACCACGCGGTTGCGCCCTGTTTCCTTGGCTTTGTACAAGCGCTCGTCGGCGCATTTGAGGATGGCGCTGGAGGTTTGCTCTGCGGAGTTGCGACAGGCAACCCCGATGGAAATCGTCATGGCCCCGACCTTGTCCAGCGGGCTGGTCGCGATCGTCGTGCGGATGCGTTCGGCAATCTCGGTGGCCATTTGCAGGCCAGTATCCGGCAACAGCAGGCAGAACTCTTCTCCCCCGGCGCGGCAAGCCAGGTCACCTGCGCGGGAACAGGACTGGATAATGCCCGCGATATGCTGCAGGGCGACATCTCCCACATCGTGCCCCCAGGTATCGTTCACCCGCTTGAAGTGGTCGATATCCAGCGCCAGCGCGCAGTACGGCTGCGCCTGCGCGTCGAGGATAGTCAGTGCAGCGTTCATGCCCCGGCGGTTGACCAGGCCGGTCAGCGGGTCACTTTCTGCAGCATGGTTCAGGCTGCTGATCTTCTGGTCCAGCGACTGGATCCCCGACACCAGTGCGCTGCGAATCGCCGCGGCCTCGGCATACCAGGCGTTCATCGTATGCAATTCCCGGCTGGCGGCGAGTTCAGGAACATGTTGCGCACTGTTGGCCAACTGACGCAGCGGACGAGTGACCCAGGTGGATACCACCAGCATCAGTGCCAGCCCGAGCAGGCTAACCGGAAGCAACTTGAACAACATGTCATGCATCAGGTTACGCAACGGATGCAACGCGTTGTCTCGCGGTTGCTGGGTGACCACTGCCCAGTGCGCGCCCTTGACCTCGGCATACCCGGCCAACATCGGGATACCCCGGTAATCGGTCGCCTCCAGCTCTCCCTCTTCCCCGCCGCGCAAGGCGGCATGAGCGGTGGCGCTGGTGCTCAGTACCGCCCCTAGCCTGGTTGCATCCGGGTGGTACAGGATCTGCAGGTTTTCATCCACGACGAACGCAAATGCATCAGCCAGTTGATGCCCACCCAGCAGGTGACTCATGACCCCGCCCTCACGCAGGTTGACCACCCCGCCAATCAAGCCGAGCACATTGCCTGCGCCGTCGCGTACCGGGTTGGAGATGAGCACACTGAAATGGCCCGCAGGGGAAATGAACGCCTGGCTGACCAACGGGCGCCCCGCGCTTGCCGCTCGCCTGACGGCTTTGGCGAGTTTAACGGCTTTGTCGAAGTCCAGATGCGGGTAACCGTCAAGGATGTTCCCCGAAGCATCGGCCGTGATCACGATTTGCAGCTCGGAATCCTGCACCTGCAGGCGTTTCACTTCGGCTTGCACCAGGTCACGATCAGTAAAACCCGAGCCGATCAGCTGGCTGCTGTATTGCAGGCGCTCATGCACCGAATGGATGAACTGATCGATGCCCGACGCCACTTTGTAGGCGTAGGCCTAATGCGACTCCAGCGCCGAATGGATCAGCGCGTCCCGCAACACCCCATGGGCCACAACCAGGCACGTGGCCAGGGTGACCAGGACACTGGCTGACAACAGCACCAGCATCAGACCGCGGATGCCAATCAACTGCGCGCTCTTTAGCTCCATGCAACCGGCTCCCCCTGCCCCCTTCAGAGCGTAGAAGACTCCGGTACCGGCGCAAGGGTTGAAACGCAACCTCGTGCAGCAGTGGCCCCTGGCCGCCCTGCACGAGGGCCTGCATTGGCGCAGGCCTGTCAGGCGTTACACCGCCAGCGCGCGCTCACGCAGCTCGCTGTTGAGGATGCGGTCGTTCTCGCTGTAGTCGACCGGGCAG
>NZ_DGIR01000007.1 GCF_002386445.1 Pseudomonas sp. UBA4617 | reverse complement strand
CCCGCGAAGGGCCGGCACAGGATAACCCGGCTCGCCCGTCAGAACTTGTAGGAAGCCGCCAGGTAGGTCTGCGCGCTGCTGGTCAGGCGCAGGGTGCCGTCTTTCGGCCCGCCATGCGCGCCCACTTCGGTGGCGGCATTGCTGCGCAGGTAACGATAGCCCAGCTCGACCGAAGCCTTGTCGGTGATGTCCTGAATGACGCCGGCCTGCAAGCCGTAGGCGTATCCGTAGTCGGTATCGCGGCTCGCACCTGGCGAGTCCTGGGTCAGCTTGGTCACGCCCAGGCTGCCGCCACCGAACAACCTGGTGGTATCGCCCACCGGCAGGAACAGGTCGTAGCTGCCCAGCAGGTTTTCCTGGCGCAGCTTGAGGCCGCTGTGCTCACCCGAGACGTTGTCGTAGGTCATGTAGTAGCGGCCCTGGTCATTGAGCTTGCCCAGGCGCACGCCCCAGGTGTCATCCTTGCCGATGATGCCGTCGGCGTCGAGGTGGTCGGTGTTGCGCTGCAGCAGGCCGGACTTGCGAACCTTGTCGCTGGTCTGGCCGTAGGTCAGGCTGGCGAAGCTGTCGTCGGCGGCCTGGGCAGAGGTGATGCCGGCGGCGCAGACGGCCATGGCGGCAAGCAGGGTATTGAAGGTTTTCATGGCTGGATACTCCAGTTGGGTGCGCTGTTTCGGTCTGGAAGCTAGAGTAAGCAGGACACCCTGAACCGCGACTGAACCCTGGCTGAACGAACCGTTTGCAGAAACAAGGAGTAGTGACCATGCGTGTCCTGCTGGCCGTGACCCTGATGTGCAGCGCCGCCCTCGCCCAGGCGGCGGTACAAACCCGCGAGATTCCCTACCAGGACGCCGACGGCAACCGGCTGGTCGGCTACTACGCCTATGACGACGCCGTCGAAGGCAAACGCCCCGGCATTGTCGTGGTGCATGAATGGTGGGGGCTTAACGACTACGCCAAGCGCCGTGCCCGCGACCTGGCGGCGCTGGGCTACAACGCGCTGGCCATCGACATGTATGGCGATGGCAAGCACACCGAGCACCCCGCCGACGCCCAGGCATTCATGGCCGAGGCGCTGAAGGATCCGAAAGCCGCCGAACGCCGCTTCGATGCCGGGATTGAACTGCTGAAACTGCAGCCCAATACCAACAAGCACCAGCTGGGGGCGGTAGGCTACTGCTTCGGTGGCAAGGTGGTGCTGGATGCCGCGCGGCGCGGTGAGAAGCTGGACGGCGTGGTGAGCTTCCACGGCGCGCTGGCCACGCAGACCCCGGCCAGGCCTGGCGTGGTGAGGGCGGATATCCTGGTCGAACATGGTGCGGCAGACAGCATGGTGACCCCGCAGCAGGTAGCAGCGTTCAAGGCCGAAATGGATGCGGCGAAGGTCAACTACCAGTTCGTCAGCATCGACGGGGCCAAGCACGGCTTTACCAACCCGGACGCCGACCGCTTGAGCCATGGCGAGCATGGCGGGCCGGATATCGGCTACAGCAAGGCGGCGGATGAAAGCTCCTGGGCGGACATGCAGGCGTTCTTCAAGAAGGTGTTCAAGTAAGCAATACGAGGGCTGCATCGCGGCCCCCCTTACGCTCCCATCTCCCACGCTGCCGCCTCGGCTGGCACAATAGCCCCCATGAATACACTTCCTGCCTGCTGCGCCCCCCTCCAGCACCACTGGCCCCTGCCGCGCCCATTGCCTGGCGCGGCGCTGGTCAGCTGCGCCTTCGACCCCACTCGCCTGGCACCTGACGACTTCCAGCGTGCCGGGGTGGTGCCAGGCCCCAGCCTACAGCGCTCGGTAGCCAAGCGCCAGGCCGAGTACCTGGCTGGCCGGGTCTGCGCCCGCGCTGCACTGCAGCGCCTGGACGGCCGTGACTACGTGCCCGGCACCCACGAAGACCGCTCGCCGATCTGGCCTGCCGGCATCCACGGCTCGATCACCCACGGCCAGGGCTGGGCCGCCGCCGTGGTCGCCGCCGAAGACAGCTGCCAGGGCCTGGGCCTGGACCAGGAAGCGCTGCTGGACGATGAGCGCGCCGAACGGCTGATGGGCGAGATCCTCACCCCCCCCGAACTCGAACGCCTGGACCGCCGCCAGCTCGGCCTGACCGTGACCCTGACCTTCTCGCTGAAGGAAAGCCTGTTCAAGACCCTCTACCCACTGACCCGCCAGCGCTTCTACTTCGAACACGCCGAAGTGCTGGCGTGGTCCGCCGACGGCCTGGCCAGCCTGCGCCTGCTCACCGACCTGTCGCCGCAATGGCGGCATGGCACCAAGCTGCAGGGCCAGTTCTGCCTGCAGGATGGCCACCTGCTCAGCCTGGTCAGCGTCTGATCGTTACACGGGTGGCTGCTGCCGTGGCCAGTTCAGGCTGAAGCAGGCACCGCCCAGCGCGGCACTGCGCCCAACCGTGGCCCGGCCGGCGTGCCAGTAGATAATGCGCCGCACGATCGACAGGCCCAGGCCATGCCCGCCCGAGGCCCGGGTACGGCTGTCATCGAGCCGGGTGAACGGCGTGAAGATGCGGTCCCAGAAGCCCTCCGGGATCCCCGGGCCGTCGTCCTCGACATCGATGCGGCAGCGCTGTTGCCCCAGCTGATAGCTCAAGCGCACCTCGGCCTCGGCATGGCGCATGGCGTTGCCTACCAGGTTCTGCAGAGCCCGGTGCAGGTAACGCGGCTCGGCCTCGACCCAGGCGCCTTCAGCATCGGCGCCGTGGCATTCACCGCGCAGTACGCGTATTCCAACGCGCAGCGGTGCCAGCTCTTCGATCACCCGATCTAGCAAGGCATCCAGGTCAATCCGCGCGAACTTCAGCGCAGGCGCGCCCTGCTCCAGGCGGGCGTAGGTAAGCATCTCGTCGACCAGTTTGTCGAGGTCCTGGATATCCCCGTCCATGCCCGCCAGATGCTTGGCCCGGGCCTGCTCGGTGGTGGCACTTTCGAGCATCTCCAGGCCAAAGCGCAGGCGTGCCACGGGCGTGCGCAGCTCATGGGAAACCGCGCGCACCAGCTCGCGCTGCATGGTCAGCGAGCGCTGCAGGTGCTCGGCCATGCCGTTGAACGCTGCCGCCAGGCGTCCTACCGAATCGGCATCATCGGTTGGCACGCGGGTGTCCAGGCTGCCCTGGGCAATGCGCGTGGCAGCCACCTCCAGGCCGGAAACGCGCCGTTCCAGCTGACGCACCAGCAGGTAGACCACCAGGCCGATCAGGCACAGGCCGAGGAAGGCGATCAGGATCAGCAACTGCGGCGGATATGGGTTGAGCTGGTACAAAGGGCCAATTTCCAGTACCCAGGGCGAACCGGCCAAGCCGGCGAACACGCGGATCGAGTCGCCATCCTTGCCCAGCGCCATCACCGTATCGCCCTCCTCGACCCGGCGCCGCTGGTCGTCGTCCAGGCTTACCCGCTCGATGCGCTGCAGCGCCACGCCAAAGCCAAAGCCCTTGTCGCGCTTGAGCTGCTCCAGGCGCTGCTGCTGTTCTGTCACCGGGTAACGCACCAACTCGTCGGCCAGCAGGTACAAGGTAGCCCGCGCCAGTTGCTCGCTGACCTGCTTGACCTCGGCGACCAGCAGCAAGTCCTCTTGGCCAACCTTGCGCAATATCCTTGCGGCATGCGGGCCGGTCTTCTCGACCACCACCAGGCCGCGGCCCAAACGTGCCCGCTGGCCGCCATCAAGAGGGTGCGCAGTGGTTGGCTGCAGGGCCAGCGGCACGCCGAGCAGGCGCTCCCAGATCAGCAGCGAGCGCTTGCGCTCGGTGTCGTTCTGCAATGCCAGGTTGTCGGCCATCAGGCTGAAGGTTCCCTGGGCCAGGCGCTCGCGATGCTGGGCGGCACGCACCTCGTTGACCAGGTGCAGGCTCAGCGCCCCGAGCAGGGCCACCAGCACCAGCACCGCCAGCATGCCGCCGTAGATGCGCAGGAAGATCGAGTTGTTCATGACACCTCGCCGACGAACAGGTAGCCCTTGCTGCGCAGGGTCTTGATCAGCCTTGGCTGGAGCGGGTCGTCGCCAATCTTGGGGCGGATCTTGGAAATGCGTATGTCGATGGAACGGTCCTGGCCGTCGTAGCCGACGCCGCGTAGCGCGGTGAAAATCTGCTCGCGGGTCAGCACCCGGCCGGCGTTGCTGGCCAGCAGCCAGAGCAGGTCGAATTCGGCGCCGGTCAGTTCGATCAGCTGTTCGCCCAGGTGGGCCTCCCGCAGCCGGTTGTCGATGCGCAGTGCCCCGAAGGCCAGCGCCTGGCGTTTGTTGTCCGCTGCCTCGCTGCGGCGCAGCAGCGCCTGGATATGCGCCAGCAGCAGGCGTGGGCGCACCGGTTTGCACACGTAGTCATCGGCCCCCAGGTCCAGGCCCTGCACCTGGTCGAGTTCGTCGCTGCGGGCGGTGAGCATGAGGATCGGGCCGGGGTACTGGCTGCGCACCCGCCGGCAGATGCTCAGGCCGTCTTCGCCGGGCAGCATGAGGTCGAGGATGACCAGGTCGGGCTGGCTGTCGATGATGCGCCGAGCCGCGCGGGCGCCATCGCCTTCGACACTGACCTCGAAGCCGTTGGCCTGCAGGTACTCGGCGGTGAGCTCGGCCAGGCGCTGGTCGTCTTCGACGATGAGGATGCGGGGTAGGGTTTGGTCCATGCGCAGGCCTTCTTTGTTCTTGGGATCGTGTCAGGGCGGCTGAGAGTATGACTGTAGATGTATGGGGCCTGCGAGATCGAGCGCCGCCCGCGC
>NZ_DGIR01000005.1 GCF_002386445.1 Pseudomonas sp. UBA4617 | reverse complement strand
CGCGCATTCTACGCTTTCCTCGCTGGCTGTCAAGCGTTTATTTTGAAGTTTTTTACATCCGGTTTCTTTCGAAACCTTTTAACTTCAACAGCTTACCGCCTACCCCGAAGCGTTCATCGCTGCGAGGAGGCGAATAATACGCGCTTTGAAATCAGAGTCAACACCTTGATCTAAAAACTTTTTTGCAGCGCCGGCGGCATGCCGGCAACTAATGGAAGCGCCGCGAATCTGTAGAGGAACACCCCAACGGAGCGGAGCGGCCATGAGCGATGCGCAAAGCGAGAAAACCCCGGGCCTGTCGGCGGATGAAGAGCAGGAAGTCAGCCTGAACCAACCGCCGCGCGCAGCAGTGTTGCACGAGATCATTCGTTACCAGGGCGATCAGGAACTGGAGCGTACCCTCGCAGCACTATGGTGGTCAGCCCTCGCTGCCGGATTGTCCATGGGACTCTCGCTCATGGCCATGGGCCTCTTCTACGCCCGGCTTCCGCAAGGTGAAAGTTCTCAGGTGGTCGCCAGTATTGGCTACAGCGCCGGCTTCCTGGCCGTGATCCTGGCACGTCAGCAACTGTTCACGGAAAACACCCTGACCGCCGTCCTGCCCGTCATGACCGCCCCTACCCTGGCCAACTTCGGGCGCCTGCTGCGGCTGTGGAGCGTGGTACTGCTTGGCAACCTGGCCGGCACCCTGCTGGTGGCCTGGGTCATGCTGGAACTGCCGATCTTCGACAGCAAGACCGACGTTGCCTTCCTCGAAGTAGGCCGCAAGGTCATGCAGAACGACATCAGCCAGATGTTCGCCAAAGGCATCGTGTCGGGCTGGATGATCGCCACCATGGTGTGGATGATTCCGTCGATGGAACACGCCAAGATCTGGATCATCCTGATGATTACCTACCTGATGGCCCTTGGCGACTTCACCCATATCGTGGTCGGCTCGGTCGAAGTGTCCTACCTGGTGTGGGCCGGCGATGAAACCTGGCGCAGCTTCTGGCTGGAGTTCGCCCTGCCAACCCTGGCCGGAAACATCATCGGTGGCAGCTTCATCTTCGGTTTGATCAGCCATGCGCAGGTGCGCAGCGACAGCGGCAAGTCGCCTTCGCGCTTACTGGAAGACAACCCGGCAGGCGCCCGTCACCGCAAGAACGGCCAGCAATGAGCCGAAACGCGCTCGTTCACCAGGTTGCCTGCAATTTTGCCGGCAGCCAGCTGCCGCGCTCAAGCTGGCGCGGCAGGACAGCGGTTTCCGCCTGAACGGCTTGCACGTGGAAAAGCGTGATGCAGGACCACGAGCATCTGCACATCGACCTCGGCCACATCGGCTTCCAGCTGGAGCAATCCGCTGCCGGGTCACCAGTTGTTGCATGCGGTGCCGCCGCTGGCCGGGGCTTTGCTGATACTGCGCCTGGTCATGTTGTACCTGTTTCGCCATGTCGCGCAGTCCGCGGGCGATCGCCCGCCCCGTGTAACGCGGTCGCTACGGGCGTTTCAGCAAGGTTGTTGCAGGCTGCGCTCGGCGACGATCTCCGGCAGGTCGCGGCGGCGCATGTAGGCACGCAGCGGCTCACCGATGTTCAAGCGGTCATCCATATGTTGTTCAAACAACAGCGCCAGCCGTTCGCGGCACAGCGCCATGCGCTGCCCCTGAGTGGGTCGCCAGACAAACTCGCCACAAGGTGTGATGCTGGCATCGGCCACGTCCATGCCGAACGCGTCTTCGGAAAAACGCACGATATGCACGCCACGCTTGCCGTTGTACCCGACAAAGCCCTTGAGCTGGTCGGCAGCGTTGCAGATGTCCTGGGAAGTGATGGCCATGACGTAACCTCGCAATCAAATTGAAAGATACGCACGCCTGGCGGGGAAGAGTCGCCTCTGCGGGCGACTGGTGGGCGAAAGCCTAACGCAAGCCGCCACACGGCCGCCATGGTTTTTAACCAATCAGTGGCCGCCATCGACCTGCGAGTGCAGCACCTCGCCCAGCCATTGCATGAATACCTGCACCCGGCGCGGCACGTGCCGTTGCCGGGCATACAGCAGTGATACCGGCATGGCCGGGGCCTGCCAGTCTTCCAGCACAGAAACCAGCTCGCCGCGCTTCAGGTGCTCGGCCACGCCCACCGCCGGCACCTGGATCAGCCCCAGCCCGGCCAGGCAGGCGGCCGAATACGCCTCGGCATTGTTGACCGTCACCACACCGGCCATGGCCTGGTAGCGAAGCTCATTGCCATGCTGGTATTCGAAACCGGCACTGCGCCCGCCCAGGTTGCGCACATAGTGCACCAGCTGGTGCCCGGCCAGGTCCTGCAGTGTGCGGGGCACGCCGTAGCGGGCCAGGTAGGCGGGGCTGGCACAGTTGCGCATGCTCAGTTGCCCGACCGGCCGCGCCGCTACATCCAGATCATGCAGGGCGCCGATACGCATCACGCAGTCGAAGCCTTCGCGCAGCAGATCGACCTGGCGGTCGGTGCAACTGAGCTCCACCTCCAGGCGCGCAAAGCGCTGTAGAAATTGCGGCAGCTGCGGGATGATGACCCGACGCGCCATCATGGTCGGCAGGTCGATGCGCAGGCGCCCGGCCAGCTCGGCATCGTCAGCGCAGAACAGGCTTTCGATCTCCTCCATGCCCGACAGCAAGTCCTTGCTGCGTTCGTACAGCAAGGCACCATCCTGGGTCGTTCGTACCCGCCGTGTGGTCCGGTTGAGTAGCTGCGTACCCAGCATGCGTTCCAGCGTCCTCACCTGCTCCGACACGGTCGAACGCGGCAGCCCCAGGCTTTCCGCCGCCAAGGTGAAACTACTGACTTCACTGACCCGCACAAAGGTACGCAACAGCTCCAGCTTGTTCACTCGAACCTCCAACTATCCGGTTTTACCGAACAGTATTTCCATATTTGCTGGATTTAACAGCAATCGGCTGACCAATAACCTGTGCTCATCCACCCACAGGAGGTTTTCGCCATGACCCGCAAGATCGCCCTCATCACTGGCGCCAGCCGCGGCCTCGGCCGCAATGCCGCCGAACACCTGGCCGCACGCGGTATCGACGTGATCGGCACCTATCACAGCAAGGCGGAGGAAGCGCAGGGCGTGGCCGCCCGCCTGGAACAGGCAGGAGTCAAGGCAGCCATGTTGCAGCTGGACGTTGGTGACAGTAGCAGTTTCGCCGACTTCGCCCAGCGTCTGGAAAGCACTCTGCAACAGCAGTTTGGTCGCGAGCGTTTCGACTTTCTGCTGAACAATGCCGGCATCGGTCTGAACGTGCCGTACACCGAGACCAGCGAGGCGCAGTTCGACCAGTTGCTGAACATTCAATTGAAAGGCCCGTTCTTCCTTACCCAGCGCCTGTTGCCGCTGTTGGTGGATAATGGCCGCATCATCAACATCTCCACCGGCCTGGCGCGCTTTGCCCTGCCGGGGTATGCCGCCTACGCCGCGATGAAGGGGGCGATGGAAGTGCTGACCCGCTACCAGGCCAAGGAACTTGGCGCACGCGGCATTCGGGTGAACATTCTGGCGCCGGGGGCAATCGAGACCGATTTCGGCGGGGGCGTGGTAAGGGACAACCGCCAGGTGAATGAACACATTGCTGGCAACACGGCGCTGGGGCGGGTGGGCTTGCCGGATGATATCGGCGCGGCGATTGCGCTGTTGCTGGAAGACGGGAATGGCTGGATAACCGGGCAGCGGCTGGAGGTGTCGGGCGGAATGTTCCTCTGAAACGGGAAATTGGGGGCCGCGTTGCGGCCCATCGCGACGCCAGCCCGCTTCTGCAGCAATACGAAAACCACTGCGCAACGGCCTCGGGGCCTACTTCTGGTCCTCATGCACCTGCACACTCGCCGTCATCCCGGCACTCAGTGCTACGCCCTGCGGTACTTGGTCCAGGCGAATACGTACCGGGATGCGCTGCGCCAGCCGCACCCAGTTGAAGGTCGGCTCCACCTCCGGCAGCAGCTGGCTGTCCGGATTGCTGTTGCGGTCGGTGATGCCGCGGCTGATGCTTTGCACATGCCCTTGCATCGGTTCGCCCGCCCCCATCAGCCAGACTTTCACCGTGTCCCCTACGCGAATGCGCGGTAGCTTGGTTTCCTCGAAATAGGCCTGGATATAGAAGGTTGAATCATCCACCAGCGCCATCACCGACTCCCCGGCGTTCACATAGTTGCCTTGGGCCAGCCGCAGGTTGGTGATATGCCCGCTGCGAGGTGCGCGCACCTCACTGCGCGCCAGGTTGATCCTGGCAATCTGCAACTGTGCCTCGGCTTCGTGCAATTCGCCACGTGCGATGGCCGCGTTGATCTGGGCGTTCTCGCGTAGCTCGGCACTGATCGCCTCTGGCCCAAGGGCAGTCCGCCGGGCAGCCTCACGTTCGCGCAAGCGCAACTGTTGGGCGCGGGTCTCGGTCACTGCGCTGGCCTGGTCGAAAGCCGCCTGGAAGCGTTCGCGGTCGATGGTCATCAGCAGGTCACCTGCCTTGACCTGCTGGTTGTCATGCACCTTGAGCTCGCGTACCCAGCCAGATACGTCGGGGGCAATCACCACCACATCGGCGCGCACCCGGGCGTCACGCGTCCAGGGCGTGAGCATGTAGTACTGCCACAGCTGGTAGCCGGCGAACACGGCCAGGGCCACCACACACAAGGTCACCAGAATACGTACGGCCGCACGCATCGAAACACTCCTTTTATAGAGTTCCCAGCAGTCGCACCACCAGGAACAACACACAAACGAACAACGCCGCATCGAACAGCGCTTCATGCCAGATCCAGCGCCCCAGCGGCGTGGCCTGCACCACCAGGCGCAGCACGCCGGTGAGCACCAGCGCCAGCAACACATAGACCAGGAACGGGCTGAACAGCACGCCGCCGACTTCCCATTCACGCAATCCCATGGGCTTCCTCCTGCCAGTGGCACCACTTGCGCCAGCTTTTCTGCAATTGCAACACTGCCCCTTCGGCCAACCGCAGCGGGTCGCTCGAGGGTTGCCGGCGCAGAGCACCTATGAATGCCTCACTGGTGGCGTCCAGATTATGACCACGCCCGGGCGCCGGCCCCTTGGCCAGCACCGCTTCCAGCTGCTGCAGATAGTCGCGCTCGGCCTGGCCCAACGGGGCCTGGGCAACGGCCAGGCACATGCGCAGATGTACCAGCTCATCACCGATATCCAGCCCGTGCAGGCCGTCATCCCAGCGCTTGCGCTCGCTATCGGGCAGTTCGCCGGCATGCCGCGCCAGCTGCATCAGACGGTCGGCCATACGCCCACCGAACCAGGTGTCGGCACCGCGCAGGTCGCGCCGGGTCAGGCGCGCCAGGTCACTCTGGGTCGCTGCACGCAGGCGCCGGCCCAGCCAGGCAGGGTGGCGAAATACCAGCAAGCGGAAGGCCATTACCGCGGCTGACACACCGACCAGCATGGCCAGCGCGCTGTTGAGCAACGTGGCCACACCGAACTGCATGGCATTAAGCGGCGAAACCAGCACGATGAAGTGCAGGCAATAGGAGGTAGCGGTGGCCCCGGTGCGTGGATGCGCCATGCCCAGGGCACCCAGAAACAGCGGCACGCCCATGCCCAGGCAGAGCATCGCGAAGCTGCTCCATTGCGGTAACAGTATCTGCCCGACCAGAAACGCGGCAGGAATCGCCAGAAAGATTCCGCGCAAAAAGCTCAGGCCGATCTGGGCGCCATTCTCGCGGCTGGCGAACAGGCTGCACACAACACAGGTCAGCACCAGCCCTCCCGGTGCTGATGGCCACGCCGTGGCCAGCCAGAAGCCGCTCATTACCAGAAAGGCCAGCGCACTGCGTGAGCCGAACAGCAAGGCCAGCGACCAGTCACGATGCACTGCCAGGCCCTGGGCCACATCTTTCGGCGCCCTGCCCGCCTCCACATCCTCCAGTGCCTGGCTGGCGGCCATGGCGTAGTCAAGCAGCAAGGCCATGCGCGCCAGACAGTAGTGCTCGGTGGAACTGATCTGTTCATCGTGGGCTGCATCCCAGAGGCGCTGACGCAGCACCAGCAGGCTGGGCGAGTCGGGCTTGCCGAGCAACGCCCGCACCTGCTCCAGCCAAGGCGCCAGGCGTCCGGCCTCGTGTTCGTCAAGTTGTCGCCATTGTCGGCGCACCGAGCGGGAAATGCGCAGCAGTACCATCAGTTTCTGGCTCAGGCCACGAATGGCGCGGGCACGCTGGCGGCCACGGCTGCCTTCGAACCAGGCGTGTTCGCGCTGGCTGTCGATGGCAACGATACGCCCCAGGCTCTCCAGCAAGCCTTTGCGCGCCTCATCCTCACCGCCCAGCATGGCACTCGCAGCCTGCAGGCCATTCTGCCAGGCCTGGCGGGCCTGCCCGCTCAGTTGCTGTTCGACGCGCATGGGCCAGAGCAGAGCACTGCTGGCGGTGGCACAGAAGATTCCCAGGCAGATCTCGGTGCAGCGTGCGACGGCCTGGTCGAACACCTGCAACGGGTGGTCAATGGCCGGCAAGGCGATGATCGCGGCGGTGTAACCGGCCAGCACGAAGGCATAGGCCCAGGCGCTACGCAATTGGGTGGAAGCGGCGGTGCACAGGGCCAGCCACAGCGCCAGGGTAAGCAGGAACAGCCACGGGGCCTGGGCGAACAGGCCGATGAACAGCACCGACATGAGCGTACCGACCAAGGTCCCCGCCAGCCGCGCCAGGCCCTTCTGCACCACCATGCCCGACAGCGGTTGGGCGACGATGAAGGCGGTCATCAATGCCCAGGCTGGTTGTTCCAGGCCCCAGCGCATCGCCAGCCACAATGCCAGGCCGCCACCAAACAGGGTCTTGATGGCGAACTTCAGGGCGAGGCTGCTGGGGGCGAACAGGGCCTGGAGGGTGATAGGCACGAGGCGGACCTTGCGGGGATGACTTGTTCAAAGATAGACAACGAGAGAAAGAATAAAGCGAAACCTATTAATTAGCTAGCTAATCATCTTTGTGGTGAAAAGCTTTTCCGCTTCGGCCTTTTCCAGAACCAGCCAACTCTCACGGACTCGCGCCCCTGGTGGCGCCAAATCGCAGGCAAAAAAATGGGCGACCGAAGTCGCCCCAAATGCCTTGCGTGCTCGTGTACTTGGAAGGTCAGCGCGGCTTGCGCTTGTGCGAGTCCTTCCAGATGAAAATGCCCAGACCGGCAAAGAATGCAAACATCAACCCGACCGTTACCACCCCGGCGATAACCACATTGTCGAAGAACATGCTGGCCTCCCCATTCGTCTGCCGTTATCCGATGGGTGCACGTTAACCAATGTCAGGGGCGGAAAAATTGATCGGTGTCAATAGTGCCCGGGGCCGGGCACGCAAGGCGGGTGCAAGGTTGACCTGCATCAAGTTTCAGCGCTTCTTCGGCTTGCCCTTGGGTTTCTTTTTCTTGCTGGTGCTCAATGGCAGGGCCTGTTCGAATGCGTTGCGCATTTCGTTCAGGCGCTTTTCCTTGAGGTCATGGACGCGCTTGGCGCGTTCGGCATCGAAATCGATGAGGTTGTCTTGGCTCATGGGTGGGCTCGACGATCAACTGAGGCTTGCATGATGAAGCCAGGCGCAGACGCTGACCAGCCCCACGTCAGACTTCGATATCCACCAGCAGTCCCTGGCGTTCATGCTCGCCCATCAACGGCGCTACCGGCACGGTGTTGTCGGCGTTGACCTCATCACCCGGCATCGCGCTGTAGCGCTCGTCGCTGCCCTTGTGCCGGCGTTGCTGACGACGCTGCTCTTCGCGCAGCAGCAGCGCCTGCTCCTGCGGGTCCCGCTGGCGCTTGAGGTCGATGGCACTTTCCCCGGATGCAGGCTGCGCCGGTACCACCGGTTTGATATCGGGGGTCGGCTTGACCGGATCCTGTTGTGAAGTCACCGGAGCGGCGCTGAGCGGAATGATCGGTGGCAACATGGACGTTCTCCTATGCCCTCTGTATCGGCAGGCGAAGACTTACCTTGAAGACATGGACAAGTTTTATTCAGCTTCGTCGTCAGGGTCGTCGTCGGCTGGTGCGCTGACCTCGCTCCAGGGCCGCTTGTACACCTGCTGCCAGACCTTGTCCAAGTGCTCGCGCAGCACCTGCGGTGCTGCCTTGAGCGAGGCGCTGTCCGCACGTTCACCGCCGATCGGCTCTTCACCTGCCGGGGTGATCAGCGACTGGCCGGTGATGGTGTAACTGGCCTGCCCTTCGCGCATTTCGATGGCGATGTCGTGCGGGTCGATGCCGCCGCCGCAGAAGGCATGGCTGGCGACCGTAACCTCGGCGACACCGTCCTTGTTCAGGTCGCTGACATCGCTGACGTCGTTATAGAAATCCACATCCAGATCCAGGCCCGGGCAGCTGGTTTCCTGTTCGATCTGCCAGCGCGCCTTGAACGCGTCGTTTTCGGCACTACGCCCGTACAACGTGGCCTTGAGTACTACTTTGTCCACTTCCTGTTCGCTTTCCGGGTCGCTGGCCTGGCCATCGCTACGGCTCAGCACCAGCAGGCCTTCACCGTTGCGGTCACGAAAATGCACGCTCTTGATCGGCGTCTGCACGCCCAGCACTTCGAGCTGCTCCATCGGGATGGCAGGCAGGGGCTCGAAGTTTTTCTGCTCGCAGGCGACCAGCAGCACCAGGCTGCCCACGGCTATCGAAGTACGCAACCAGCGGTGCTTGGCAGACATGGCGATCCGAAGCCCTCTTCAGCAACACGGTATGGGCGATGAAACGACTAGACTGTTGCATGGCCTGTGGAGGCCTGTTGCGGCATTTGCGCATCTTTCGGTGCGCTCGGCACTTTGGTCCGACCGGCCGATCCGTTAACATAATCGGCTTTTTCATCGCGGGAGTTCAGGCAGTATGGCGCAGCAGTATCAACCGGGGCAACGCTGGATCAGCGACAGCGAAGCCGAGCTCGGCCTGGGTACCATCCTGGCGCAGGATGGCCGCCTGTTGACCGTGCTCTACCCGGCCACTGGCGACACCCGTCAGTATTCCCTGCGCAATGCGCCGCTGACCCGCGTACGTTTCTCGCCCGGTGACCAGATCACCCACTTCGAAGGCTGGAAGCTCACCGTGCGCGAGGTCGAGGACGTCGACGGGCTGATGGTCTACCACGGTCTGGACGGGCAGAACCAGCCGCGCACCCTGCCGGAAACCCAGCTGTCGAACTTTATCCAGTTCCGCCTGGCCAGCGACCGCCTGTTCGCCGGGCAAATCGACCCGCTGTCGTGGTTCAGCCTGCGTTACAACACCCTGCAGCACACCAGCAAGCAGATGCAATCGGCGCTGTGGGGCCTGGGCGGCTGCCGCGCCCAGCCCATCGCCCACCAGTTGCACATCGCCCGCGAGGTGGCCGACCGCAGCGCGCCACGTGTCCTGCTGGCCGACGAAGTGGGCCTGGGCAAGACCATCGAGGCCGGCCTGGTGATCCACCGCCAGCTGCTGTCGGGCCGCGCCAGCCGCGTGCTGATCCTGGTGCCGGAAAACCTCCAGCACCAGTGGTTGGTGGAAATGCGCCGTCGCTTCAACCTGCAGGTGGCGCTGTTCGACGCCGAACGTTTCATCGAAAGCGATGCCAGCAACCCGTTCGAAGATGCCCAATTGGCGCTGGTGGCCCTGGAATGGCTGGTCGACGACGAAAAGGCCCAGGACGCGCTGTTCGCCGCCGGCTGGGACCTGATGGTGGTCGACGAAGCCCACCACCTGGTCTGGCACGAAGATCAGGTCAGTACCGAATACGGCCTGGTCGAACAATTGGCGCAGGTGATCCCGGGCGTTCTGCTGCTCACTGCCACCCCCGAACAGCTCGGCCAGGACAGTCACTTCGCCCGCCTGCGCCTGCTCGACCCCAACCGGTTCCATGACCTGGCGGCCTTCCGCGCCGAGAGTGAACACTATCGCCCGGTGGCTGAAGCCGTTCAGGAACTGCTCGACGAAGGCCGCCTGTCACCCACGGCCCACGCCACCATCCAGGGCTTCCTCGGCGCCGAAGGCGAGGCCCTGCTGGCCGCCGTCAGCGACGGCGATACCCAGGCCAGCGCGCGCCTGATCCGCGAGCTGCTCGACCGCCACGGCACCGGCCGCGTGCTGTTCCGCAACACCCGTGCGGCCATCCAGGGTTTCCCGGAGCGTCAGCTGCACCCTTACCCGCTGGCTACGCCCGAGCAGTACCGCGACCTGCCAGCCGGCGAGCATGCCGAGCTGTACCCGGAAGTCGCCTTCCAGGCCCAGGGCGAGGTGGCCGACGACGAGCGCTGGTGGCGTTTCGACCCACGCGTCGACTGGCTGATCGACACCCTGAAGATGCTCAAACGCACCAAGGTGCTGGTGATCTGCGCCCATGCCGAGACCGCGATGGACCTGGAAGACGCCCTGCGCGTGCGCTCCGGCATCCCGGCCTCGGTGTTCCATGAAGGCATGAGCATCCTCGAACGTGACCGGGCCGCTGCCTACTTTGCCGACGAAGAGTTCGGCGCGCAGGTGCTGATCTGTTCCGAAATCGGCAGCGAAGGCCGCAACTTCCAGTTCGCCCATCACCTGGTGATGTTCGACCTGCCAGCGCATCCGGACCTGCTGGAACAGCGCATCGGCCGCCTCGACCGTATCGGCCAGAAGCACACCATCCAGTTGCATGTCCCTTACCTTCAAGGCAGCCCACAGGAACGCCTGTTCCAGTGGTACCACGAAGGCCTCAACGCCTTCCTCAATACCTGCCCGACCGGCAACGCCCTGCAGCACCAGTTCGGCCCACGCCTGTTGCCGCTGCTCGAAACCGGCGAAAGCAAGGCCTGGGATGCACTGGTGGCCGATGCCCGCAGTGAGCGCGAACGTCTGGAAGCCGAACTGCATACTGGCCGTGACCGCCTGCTGGAGCTGAACTCCGGCGGTGGCGGTGAAGGCCAGGCACTGGTCGAGGCCATTCTCGAACAGGATGACCAGTTCGCCCTGCCGATCTACATGGAAACCCTGTTCGACGCCTTCGGCATCGACAGCGAAGACCATTCCGAGAACGCTCTGATCCTCAAGCCGAGCGAGAAGATGCTCGACGCCAGCTTCCCGCTGGGTGACGACGAAGGCGTGACCATTACCTACGACCGTGGCCAGGCGCTGTCACGCGAGGACATGCAGTTCCTCACCTGGGAACACCCGATGGTGCAAGGCGGCATGGACCTGGTGCTGTCCGGCTCGATGGGCAACACCGCCGTGGCGCTGATCAAGAACAAGGCGCTCAAGCCGGGTACCGTGCTGCTTGAACTGCTGTTCGTCAGTGAGGTGGTGGCGCCGCGCAGCCTGCAACTGGGCCGTTACCTGCCACCGGCTGCTTTGCGTTGCCTGCTCGATGCCAACGGCAACGACCTGGCTTCCCGCGTGGCCTTCGAAACCCTCAACGACCAGCTCGAAAGCGTACCGCGCGCCAGCGCCAACAAGTTTGTCCAGGCCCAGCGCGACGTGCTGGCCAAGCGCATCAGCAGTGGTGAGGCCAAGATCCTGCCGGCCCACGTCGAGCGCGTGGCCGAAGCCCAGCGCCGCCTGGCGGCGGAAGCCGACGAAGAGCTGGCCCGCCTGGTCGCGCTGCAAGCGGTCAACCCGAGCGTGCGCGACAGTGAAATCGAGGCGCTGCGCAAGCAGCGTGAAGAAGGCCTGGCGATGCTGGAAAAAGCGGCCCTGCGCCTGGAAGCCATCCGCGTGCTGGTGGCAGGCTAGCCTGCCAGGTCACCCAGCGGGGTGATCAACCCTCGCTGCGGTACAGTTCGACCAGGGTCGCCGGGTCTTTTTCCTGGTAGCCCTGGCTTGCATGCAAACGCATCAGTTGGGCAGCGAGGCCACTGAGTGGCGTCGCCGAGCCTTGCTCGCGGGATAGCTTCACCGCACCATCAAGATCCTTGAGCAGCGTACGCACGTGCCATTTGATCGGCTCGAAGCGGCTTTCGGCCATCTGTGGCGCGAGGATCTGCAGTGGCCTGGAATCGGCAAAACCGCCAGCCAGTGCTTCGGCAATCAGGGTCGCATCCACCCCCGACCGTTCGGCCAATGCCACCACTTCGGCGATGACCAGGGCATTGCAGGCCACGATCATCTGGTTGCAGGCCTTGGTTACCTGGCCTGCCCCCACCGCGCCCATGTGCGTCACGCGCTGGCCCAGTACCTGCAGCACAGGGCGCGCGCGTTCCAGGTCGGCCGCCGCGCCACCGACCATGATCGCCAAGCTACCGGCTTCGGCACCAGGTGTGCCGCCAGATACTGGCGCATCCAGCCACGCCATGCCGCACAGCGCCGCCAGCTCGGCGGCCATCTCCCGCGTCGCGGTCGGATCAAGGCTGGAGAAATCGACCAGTAACTGGCCGCTGTGCCCGCCCAGGGCAATGCCTTGTTCACCGAACACTACCTCGCGCACGACAGCGGTGTCGGCCAAGCACAGCAACACCATATCGCTGTTGCGGCACAGTTCGGCTGGGCTGCTGGCCAGGCGCGCACCAGCGGCGACCAGGGCGGCGCACTTGTCCGGGCTGCGATTCCACACCGTCAGCGTGTAGCCTGCGGCGAGCAGGCGCCGGCACATGGGCAACCCCATCAGGCCGATCCCGGCGAACCCAAGCGAAGGTAGTTCAGTGCTCATCAATCACTCCTGGCTAGTTCGAAGATTATCCTGGCTACACGGTTGCGCTTCACCTGGCAGACTGGTGCGCATTACGCATCCCGTAAACTGTTACCGCCACGCCGAATTGTTACTTACCTCTACCCGTGCTGAGCGCCTTCGAGCACCATAACGGAGCTGCTGCGCATTTTCGCGCACCAAAAATGATCACGCGTTGGCCGGACGCTTCACCTGGATCACGATGAACGGCGAAACCACCACCGCCCAGATCTCTGGGTCGCGGCTTTGCAGGTCCTGAGCCTGCTCGGCAGTCACCGGGCCGACAGTGCCATCACTACGCCACTTGGCGAAGATCTCGCTGCGATTCTCGGCCATCGCCTCGGCAACGGTGATCAGGTCCAGGCTTGGGTCGACCCAAATCAGGTCACCTTTGGCCCAGAAACGCTCCAGTGCTTTCCACTCGATGGTTGCCGTCTCGCCAAGCAGTTTGGCATAGAGGGTGCTTGTGTGATCAGTCATGGGCCGTTTCCGCAAAAGTCGATCGATAAAAAGGCCGGCATTTTTGCAGAAAAACCCGGTTTCAAATATGTAATTTGGTCGATCGATCCCGATTTTATGGGGCGGGATCATACAGGCAGATTGATGGCGCCTTTTTGTATCTTTATGTCGATCAAGCGACAACCCAGGAAACAGGCACTTTTCGAACGCTTTTCAAGCGCTTGAACAGCGCTCTACACTGTACCGGTACAGTTCCGGGACATGTTCCGGGGGAAGGTGGGCTTGCGCGTTGGCATGGCCAGCCGCGAATCCCGCCCGGTCTGTAGCCCTGGCCGCCAGGACTATAAGAATTACAACAGAATGAGTGGAGCACTATGATCAAGATTTCCAAGCTGTTCGCCGCAATGGTCCTGGCCGGGGTAGCCAGCCATTCGTTTGCCGCCGATACCATCAAGATCGGGATTGCAGGTCCCAAGACCGGCCCTGTGACCCAGTACGGCGACATGCAGTTCATCGGCGCCAAGCAAGCCATCAAGGATATCAACGCCAAGGGCGGCGTCGATGGCAAGATGCTCGAAGCCAAGGAATACGACGACGCCTGCGACCCCAAACAGGCCGTGGCAGTCGCCAACAAAGTGGTCAACGACGGCGTCAAGTTTGTCATCGGCCACCTGTGCTCCAGTTCTACCCAACCGGCGTCCGACATCTACGAAGACGAAGGCGTGATCATGATCACCCCGGCCGCCACCTCGCCGGAAATCACCGCCCGTGGCTACAAGCTGATCTTCCGCACCATCGGCCTGGACAGCGCCCAGGGCCCGGCCGCCGGGAACTACATCGCCGACCACGTCAAGCCGAAGGTGGTCGCGGTGCTGCACGACAAGCAACAGTACGGTGAAGGCATCGCCACCGCGGTCAAGCAGACCCTCGAGCAGAAAGGCACCAAGGTTGCCGTGTTCGAAGGCCTGAACGCCGGTGACAAGGACTTCTCCTCGATCATCCAGAAGCTCAAGCAGAACAACGTCGATTTCGTCTACTACGGCGGCTACCACCCGGAGCTGGGCCTGATCCTGCGCCAGGCTCAGGAAAAAGGCCTGAAAGCCAAGTTCATGGGCCCGGAAGGTGTGGGTAACGACTCCATCTCGCAGATCGCCCAGAACGCCTCCGAAGGCTTGCTGGTGACCCTGCCGAAGTCGTTCGACGCCGACCCCGAGAACAAGGCCATCGTCGATGCCATCAAGGCTGACGGCAAGGACCCAAGCGGCCCGTTCGTGTTCCCGGCCTACTCGGCTGTGGAGCTGATCGCCCAGGGTATCAAGCAAGCCAAGTCCGAAGACGCCGAGAAGGTGGCAGAGGCCATCCACGCCGGTTCCTTCAAGACCCCGACCGGTACCCTGTCGTTCGACGACAAAGGCGACCTGAAAGACTTCAAGTTCGTGGTCTACGAATGGCACTTCGGCAAGCCGAAGACCGAAGTCTCCCCTCAGTAACTGCGTGACTAATAGCTGACCTAGGAGCCCACTGTGCGAGCAGTGGGCTTTGTTTTACGAGGTTCATGGGCCTGATCCCCGCGATCCGGGGGCGGGTTCACCTGAAAATCTTAAAACCGTCACCCGCGGTTTCCTGGCCGTACCCGCGCCAGCGAAATGCAAATCAGGTTTTTAGGAGCGCTGTAATGCCTGAGATCTACCATTTCTTCCAACAACTGGTTAATGGATTGACCATTGGCAGCACCTATGCCTTGATCGCCATCGGCTACACCATGGTGTACGGCATCATCGGCATGATCAACTTCGCCCACGGCGAGGTGTACATGATCGGTTCCTACGTGGCTTTCATTGCCCTGGCGGGCCTGGCCATGATGGGTATCCATTCGCTGCCGATCCTGATGACCGTCGCCTTCGTCGCGACGATCTTCGTCACCAGTGCCTATGGCTACAGCATCGAACGGGTTGCCTACCGCCCCCTGCGCAACAGCAACCGCCTGATCCCGCTGATTTCCGCCATTGGCATGTCGATCTTCCTGCAGAACACCGTCTTGCTGTCGCAGGACTCCAAGGACAAGTCCATCCCCAACCTGATCCCCGGAAGCTTCTCCTTCGGGCCAGGCGGTGCTGAAGAAGTACTGATCAGCTACATGCAGATCCTTGTGTTCGTGGTCACCCTGGTGGCCATGACCTGCCTCACCCTGTTCATCTCCCGTTCCCGCCTGGGCCGCGCCTGCCGCGCCTGTGCCGAGGACATCAAGATGGCCAACCTGCTGGGCATCAACACCAACAACATCATCGCCCTCACCTTCGTCATCGGTGCCGCCCTGGCGGCGGTGGCGGCCGTGCTGCTGAGCATGCAGTACGGGGTGATCAACCCCAACGCCGGTTTCCTGGTGGGCCTGAAGGCCTTCACCGCGGCGGTGCTGGGTGGCATCGGCAGCATCCCGGGCGCCATGCTCGGCGGGCTGGTGCTGGGCGTGGCCGAAGCGTTCGGTGCCGATATCTTCGGCGACCAGTACAAGGACGTGGTGGCATTCGGCTTGTTGGTTCTTGTCCTGCTATTCCGGCCGACCGGCATCCTGGGCCGCCCGGAGGTTGAAAAAGTATGAACAGAAATCTCAAACAGGCGTTCTTCAGCGCCTTGCTGGTCTGGGCCGTGGCCTTCCCGGTGCTGGGCCTGAAACTGAGCATCGACGGCATCAGCCTGGCGGTGCACAGCCAGGGTTCGTTCACCATCAGTATCATCGCCGTGTGTTCGGTGTTGATGTTCCTGCGCGTGCTGTTCGACAAGCAGTGGAGCGCGGTGATGGGCCGCCGTTCGGATCGCAAGCTGATCCCGCCGGCCGTCAGCAACTACCTGACCCTGCCGAAGACCCAGCGCTACGTCATCCTGGGCCTGATCGTCGCCGCGCTGGTGTGGCCGTTCTTCGGTTCGCGCGGTGCGGTCGACATTGCCACGCTGATCCTGATCTACGTGTTGCTGGGCCTGGGCCTGAACATCGTGGTCGGCCTGGCGGGCCTGCTCGACCTCGGCTACGTCGGTTTCTACGCCGTCGGTGCCTACAGCTACGCGATGCTCTCGCACTACCTGGGCTGGAGCTTCTGGGTGTGTCTGCCGATCGCCGGCCTGATGGCCGCTACCTTCGGCTTCCTGCTCGGCTTCCCGGTGCTGCGCCTGCGCGGTGACTACCTGGCGATCGTGACCCTCGGTTTCGGCGAGATCATCCGCCTGTTCCTGCGTAACCTCACCGACTGGACCGGCGGCCCCAACGGCATCAGCAACATCCCCAAGCCGGAGTTCTTCGGCCTGACCTTCGAACGCCGTGCCGCCGAGGGCATGCAGACCTTCCATGAGTTCTTCGGGCTGGAATACAACTCGATCAACAAGGTCATCTTCCTCTATCTGGTGGCCCTGCTGCTGGCCCTGCTGGCGCTGTTCGTGATCAACCGCCTGCTGCGCATGCCGATCGGCCGCGCCTGGGAAGCCCTGCGCGAAGACGAGATCGCCTGCCGTGCGTTGGGCCTGAACCCAACCGTGATCAAGCTTTCGGCGTTCACCCTGGGTGCCTGCTTCGCCGGTTTCGCCGGCAGCTTCTTCGCCGCGCGCCAAGGTCTGGTGACCCCGGAGTCGTTCACCTTCATCGAGTCGGCGATCATCCTCGCCATCGTCGTGCTCGGCGGCATGGGCTCGCAGCTGGGCGTGATTCTCGCGGCCATCGTGATGATCCTGCTGCCCGAGCTGATGCGTGAGTTCAGCGAATACCGGATGCTGATGTTCGGTGCGCTGATGGTGTTGATGATGATCTGGCGTCCGCAAGGCTTGCTGCCTATGCAACGACCACACATGGAGCTGCATCGATGAGCCGTGAAATTCTGCAAGTCAGCGGCCTGAGCATGCGCTTCGGCGGCTTGTTGGCGGTCAACGGCGTGGGCCTGACCGTCAAGGAGAAACAGGTGGTGGCACTGATCGGCCCGAACGGTGCCGGCAAGACCACTGTATTCAACTGCCTGACCGGCTTCTACAAGCCCAGCGGCGGCACCATCCTGCTCGATGGCCAGCCGATCCAGGGCCTGGCCGGCCACCAGATCGCCCGCAAGGGCGTGGTGCGGACCTTCCAGAACGTGCGCCTGTTCAAGGAAATGACCGCACTGGAAAATCTGCTGATCGCCCAGCACCGCCACCTGAACACCAACTTCTTCGCCGGCCTGTTCAAGACCCCGAGCTTCCGCCGCAGCGAGAAGGAGGCCATGGAACGCGCACAGTACTGGCTGGAAAAGGTCGCCTTGACCGAATTCGCCAACCGTACCGCCGGCACCCTCGCCTACGGCCAGCAACGCCGCCTGGAAATCGCCCGCTGCATGATGACCCAGCCGCGCATCATCATGCTCGACGAACCGGCAGCGGGCCTGAACCCGAAGGAAACCGAAGACCTCAAGGCTCTGATCGCCTACCTGCGTGAGTCGCACAACGTCACCGTGCTGCTGATCGAGCACGACATGAAACTGGTGATGAGCATTTCCGACCATATCGTGGTGATCAACCAGGGCACCCCCCTGGCCCATGGCACGCCGGAAGAGATCCGCGACAACCCTGATGTGATCAAAGCCTACCTGGGGGAAGCGTAAATGCTGAAGTTCGAGAACGTTTCCACCTTCTACGGCAAGATCCAGGCGCTGCACAGCGTCAATGTGGAAATCAACCAGGGCGAGATCGTCACCCTGATCGGTGCCAACGGTGCCGGCAAGTCGACCTTGCTGATGACCCTGTGCGGCTCGCCGCAGGCGCACAGCGGCAGCATCAAGTACCTGGGCGAAGAACTGGTCGGCCAGCCGTCCTCGCACATCATGCGCAAGAGCATCGCGGTGGTGCCGGAAGGCCGCCGCGTGTTCTCGCGCCTGACTGTCGAGGAAAACCTGGCGATGGGTGGATTCTTCACCGACAAGGGCGATTACCAGGAGCAGCTGGACAAAGTGTTGCAACTGTTCCCGCGCCTGAAGGAGCGTTATATCCAGCGGGGCGGCACCATGTCCGGTGGCGAGCAGCAGATGCTCGCCATTGGCCGGGCACTGATGAGCAAGCCCAAGCTGCTGCTGCTTGACGAGCCTTCGCTGGGCCTTGCGCCAATCATCATCCAACAGATCTTCGACATCATCGAACAGCTGCGCCGTGATGGCGTGACCGTGTTCCTGGTGGAGCAGAACGCCAACCAGGCGCTGAAGATCGCAGACCGGGCGTACGTGCTGGAAAACGGCCGAGTGGTGATGCAGGGGACCGGTGAAGCACTGCTGACCGACCCGAAGGTGCGCGACGCGTACCTGGGGGGATGATCGGAAAAAGGGCCTTCGGGCCCTTTTTCATGCCTGCCAGGCATGTAATGCCTGCATCCGCAAGAGGCCGGCACAGGCAACCATTAGCTTGAGATCAGCCGCCAGCCTGAGTAACGTGGCCAGCTCTTTGGCAAAGATTCTGCGGAGCCCGTCCCATGCGCCTCACCCCTACCCTGCTGCTCAGTGCCCTGCTGCCCCTGTTCGGTGGTTGCCAGTTCATGGCCGCCGCCCCCAGCGACCCGAACATCGGCACCACACGCATGCAGGGTGAACTGCGCGCCGCTGGTGGCCAGTTGCTGTTCAAACCATGCACTGAAAACCGTACCTTCGTGATCAACGACGTTGCTGCTACCGGTGTCCTGCAAGAGGCTGCAAACCTGGCCAAGGACGCCAACGACAAGCTGTTCGCCGACGTCCGTGGGCGCCTCACCGGCAGCAAGCAGGCGAGCAACGACGGCCAGCTCGAAGTGCGCCAACTGTACCGCCTGGAACCTTCCACCCGCGCCTGTGAAGACCCCAACTTCAAGCAGCTGACGCTGCGCGCCAGCGGCCACGAACCGGAATGGGACATCAAGGCCAGCGGCAAGGGCATGGTGCTCAACCGCGTCGGCAAGGACCCGCTGCCCCTGCCATTCCTCGAAGAAGAAGTGCCCGGCGGCGGCCTGACCCTGACGAGTGAAGCCAACAGCCAGCACGTTGAACTGTGGGTCGCCCCGCAACGCTGCCTCGATGGCGCCACTGGCGCCGTGCGTCACCTGCGCGCCGAATTGCGCATCGACGGCCAGACCCTGCGCGGCTGCGGTTACTTCGGTGGTGCGCGCGACAACTGATCGCCGGGTGCTTTTATCCTGCCAGTCGGGGCGGCGAACAGCTTATACTTGGCGGTTTGTGTAAAGCCGCCGGCCGCCCATGGCCGGGATACTGGACCCTGCCATGCTACGAATCACCGAACTGAAGCTGCCCCTGGACCATCCCGACGAAGCCCTGCGTGAAGCCATCGTCCAGCGCCTGGGCATCCGCGACGAGCAACTGCTCAGCTTCAACCTGTTCAAGCGCAGCTACGATGCGCGCAAGAAGAACAGCGAACTGCTGTTCATCTACACCATCGACCTGGAAGCCAGCAACGAAGCCGAACTGCTCAACAAGTTCGCCGACGATCGCAACATTGGCCCGGCGCCTGACGTGACCTACAAGTTCGTCGGCCAGGCCCCGGCCAACCTGCAGGAGCGCCCGATCGTGGTCGGCTTCGGCCCATGCGGCATCTTCGCCGGCCTGCTGCTGGCCCAGATGGGCTTCAAGCCGATCATCCTCGAACGCGGCAAGGAAGTGCGCCAACGCACCAAGGACACCTGGGGCCTGTGGCGCAAGAGCGTGCTCAACCCCGAGTCCAACGTGCAGTTCGGCGAAGGCGGCGCCGGCACCTTCTCCGATGGCAAGCTGTACAGCCAGATCAAGGACCCGCAACACCACGGCCGCAAAGTGCTGGAAGAATTCGTCAAGGCCGGTGCGCCGGACGAAATCCTGTACATCAACAAGCCGCACATCGGCACCTTCCGCCTGACCGGCATGGTCGAGCAGATGCGCCAGGACATGATCGCCCTGGGCGCTGAAGTACGCTTTCAGCAGAAGGTCACCGACCTGCTGATCGAAGATGGCCAACTGACCGGCGTGGTGCTGGAAAGCGGCGAGCAGTTGCACTCACGCCACGTGGTGCTGGCCCTGGGTCACAGTGCCCGCGATACCTTCCGCATGCTGCACGCCAAGGGCGTGTACATGGAAGCCAAGCCGTTTTCGGTGGGCTTCCGTATCGAGCACCCGCAAACGCTGATCGACAAGGCGCGCCTGGGCAAATACGCCGGTCACCCGAAACTCGGCGCCGCCGATTACAAGTTGGTCTATCACGCCAGCAATGGCCGCTCGGTGTACAGCTTCTGCATGTGCCCAGGTGGCACCGTGGTCGCTGCCACCAGCGAGCCAGGCCGGGTGGTGACCAACGGCATGAGCCAGTACTCGCGTAACGAGCGCAACGCCAACTCCGGGATCGTCGTTGGTATCGACCCTGAGCGCGACTACCCCGGCGGCCCGCTGGCCGGCATCGAGCTGCAGGAGCGCCTGGAAGCCCACGCCTATGTGATGGGCGGCAGCAACTATCAGGCCCCGGCGCAACTGGTGGGTGACTTCGTCGCCGGCCGGCCATCGACTGCGCTGGGCAGTGTCGAGCCATCCTACAAGCCGGGCGTGACCCTGGGCGACCTGGCGCCGAGCCTGCCGGCCTTCGCCATCGAAGCGATCCGCGAGGCATTGCCGGCATTCGACCGGCAGATCAAGGGCTACAACCTGCACGATGCGGTGTTGACCGGGATCGAGACACGCACCTCGTCGCCGTTGCGCATCACTCGCGGTGATGACTTCCAGAGCCTGAACCTCAAGGGTCTGTTCCCGGCGGGTGAAGGGGCCGGGTATGCGGGTGGGATCCTGTCGGCAGGTGTCGATGGTATTCGCATTGCCGAGGCGGTGGCGCGGGATATGCTCGGCCTCTGACCACTCCCGGCCTACGAGGGCGTTTTCTCAGGCAAACCGCGAAAACGCCCTCATAAACGCCAGAGAAATCCGAAAACCATCAGATTTCCCCTACTCCATCTTTCCCATTCTGCATCTAGGCTTCCTCCAGCCCAGCCCAGCAACAACATATAACAAAAAAGAATATAGTTTTTGTTTGAAAGCATATCTTCACAGGCTAGGGTGTACGCCCGTTCCATCCGTAACTGCCCATGGAGAGCCCATAGCCCGTGCGTAGCCTGTTAACCCGTTTCCTGCAGCTCGAAGCCGCCAGCGGCCTGCTGCTGATCGCCGCGGCCGTACTGGCCCTGATCATCAACAACTCGCCGCTGTCCTACCTGTACAGCGGCCTGCTCGACGTGCCCGTCGCCGTTCAGGTCGGCGCTTTGCAGATCGCCAAGCCGCTGCTGTTGTGGATCAACGACGGCCTGATGGCGCTGTTCTTCCTGCTCATTGGCCTGGAGGTCAAGCGCGAAGTGGTCGACGGCCACCTGTCCAGACCGTCCCAGGTGATCCTGCCGGCTACCGCCGCCGTGGGCGGCATGGTGGTACCGGCATTGATCTACTGGTTCATCAACCGTGATAACCCGCCAGCAGTGGCCGGCTGGGCAATCCCCACCGCTACCGACATCGCCTTCGCTCTTGGTGTGCTGGCCCTGCTGGGCAAGCGCGTGCCGGTATCGCTGAAACTGTTCCTGATGACCTTGGCAATCATCGATGACCTGGGTGCGATCATCGTTATCGCGCTGTTCTATTCGGGCACCCTGTCGAGCGTGTCGCTGCTGCTGGCAGCGGCGTGCCTGGTGGTATTGGTGGCGATGAACCGGCTTGGCGTGGTCAAGCTGGGGCCTTACATGATCGTGGGTCTGGTCCTGTGGGTCTGCGTGCTCAAGAGCGGCGTGCACGCCACGCTGGCTGGCGTTGCCCTGGCGCTGTGCATCCCGCTGCGCACTGGCCATGGCGAACGCTCGCCATCGCACGCTCTGGAACATGCCCTGCACCCGTGGGTCGCCTATGCCATCCTGCCATTGTTCGCCTTTGCCAATGCCGGTGTTTCGCTGGCTGGCATGACCGTAGACAGCTTCACCCACCCGGTGCCGCTGGGCATTGCCGTCGGGTTGCTGCTGGGCAAGACCGTCGGGGTCTTCGGCCTGACCTGGGTCGCCGTCAAACTGCGCCTGGCTACGTTGCCAGCAGGCGCCGGTTGGGGGCAGTTGCTGGGCGTGGCGATCCTGTGCGGCATCGGCTTCACCATGAGCCTGTTCGTTGGTTCCCTGGCCTTCGTGCCAGGCAGCAGTGAATACGCCGGAATGGACCGCATGGGTATTCTTACCGGTTCGTTCCTTGCTGCTGTTCTCGGCTACGCCGTAACCGCCATGGCCAGCCGCAAGCCCAGCGCAGGCTGACCTGGCCACTACATGAAAAACCCCGACTGGCGTGCAGCCATGTCGGGGTTTTCGTTGCTGCGCGAAATCAGTGCGTGACGCGGCTGGTACCGTCGACAGTCATGATGCGCACGCGGTCGCCAACGCGGAAGATTTCGTTCTCCTGCACGGCCTGGACATAGGCACGCATGCTGCCGTCGTCCTCACGTACGGTGATTTCCACGCCCTGGGTGCGGGTCAGGCCTTCTTCGGCTGCAGAACCGGCCAGGCCACCGGCTACGGCACCGATCACGGCGGCGACGATGCTGCCACGGCCACCACCCACGGCACTACCGGCCACGCCACCAACGATGGCGCCAGCACCACCGCCGATCGGGGTTTTGGTACCCTCGATCTTGACCGGGCGCAGGGATTCGATGGTGCCCATACGCACGGTCTGCACGCGGCGGGCCTCATCACGGGAGTAGCTGTCACCGGTCAGGCTAGAGGCACAGCCACCCAGCAACAACGACATGGTGGTGAAGGTCGCCACCAGCAAAGCGGATTTACGCATGGGTAATGTCTCCATAAGTCAGGTGCTCATTAGACGCTGCACGTTGACGACTGTCACGGTACAAGCGCAATAAAATTGTTTTTATTCAGCCGAGGTACAGCCAGCGTGGCTGTGCCAATGCCTTTTCAAGTGAGACCAAGGATAGCCATGGATTACTTCATCGTCGTGGTCACCACCCTTGCAGGGTTGTATTTCCACGGATGGTTGTATGTGCGCATGCGCCGCTGGATAGAGCGTGACCTGGCGTTGTCGCTGGCCGGGGCGGACCCTGGCAAGCGGGCGTACATGCTGCAAAAGCTGGAACAGGCACGGAGCGAGAAGGTTGGGCGCAAGCAGTTGGCGGTGTGGCTGCAGCGCGAGGCGGCGGAGTATACGGGGTAGCCTGATTGATTGGCGGGGCTGCTGCGCAGCCCATGGCCGCACAAGGCCGCCCCTGCAGGGAACAGTAAGGGAGGCGATACCGGCCGGTGGCCTGAAAGGCCGCAAGGCGGCCCCGGAATGTCAGGGTGCCAGGCGCTCGCGCAGCCATTGCCCATCAACCAGCCGGTAGTTCAGCCGGTCATGCAACCGGCTGGCCCGGCCCTGCCAGAACTCGATTCGCCCAGGCAGCAAGCGGTAGCCACCCCAGTGTTCCGGGCAATGCGGCTGGGTGTCGGAGAAGCGTGCCTCGGTAGCCTTGACCAGACCTTCCAGTTCCTCACGCCCGGCAATCACCCGGCTCTGCGGCGAAGCCCAGGCCCCCAGGCGGCTACCCAGAGGGCGTACCTGGTAGTAGGCGTCCGATTCCTCGGCTGTGACCTTTTCCACCCGCCCTTCGATGCGCACCTGACGTTCCAACGCCGGCCAGAAGAAGGTCATGGCGGCGTAGGGGTTTGCCAACAATTGCTGGCCCTTGGCGCTGTCGTAGTTGGTAAAGAAGGTGAAACCACGCTCATCGAGCCCCTTGAGCAGCAACACGCGGCAATGGGGGCGGCCGTCGGCATCGACGGTGGCCAGGGTCATGGCATTGGCTTCCACCGGGGCCTGCTCGGTTTTCACCGCATCGGCGAACCACTGGTGGAACAGGGCGAACGGCTCCCCCGGGGCCTGGGCTTCGGCCAGGCCATCACGGGTGTAGTCGCGGCGCATATCAGCCAGGGATTGGGTCATTGCTGCGTTCCTTGACGATCAGTTGGTCTTCGCAGGGCTGTTGACAGCTACTTTCTTGTCAGCGGTAGCTTTCTTCGCCGCAGGCTTGGTTGCCGCGGCCTTTTTCTTGGCGGTGGTCTTGGCTGGCGTCTTGGCCTTGGCCTTGGCTACAGGCTTCTTCGCCGCAGCCTTGGCCGCCGGCTTGCTGTCAGCAGCCTTGGCGGCTGGCGCCTTGGTATCCTGCACCGCCACCATCGACGCGGGTACCGGGGCCGGCGCCGCCTGCTGGTACTTGGCCAACAGGGCAACCATGGTGTTCTGCGGGGTCAGCAGCATTTCCACACGGCGGTTCAAGGCGCGGCCCTCGGCACTGTCGTTGGCGGCGCGCGGCATGACCGAACCCATGCCCTTGAGGTTCAGGCGGTCACGCTGCAGGCCGCTGAGGCGGAAGATCGCCGACACCGAAGCGGCGCGCTCCAGGCTGAGCTTCTGGTTGGCGGCAGCGACACCGCTGCTGTCGGCATGGCCGAGCACCAGAACGGCGGTCTTGGCGTCGCCTTCGACGGTCTTGGCCACGCGGGTAATCGGGCCCAGTGTCATCGGCAGCAGCATGTTCGGGCGGTCAGGGTTGTACGAGCCGTCCACCGGAATGGTCACGGCCAGCACGTTGTCACGACGCTCGAGCTCCAGCTTGCTGCCCTTGATCGCTTCCCGCAGCTTGGGCTCGTATTCGTCGAGCCAGGCCTGGGTGGCCTTCTCGTCGATCTTCGGTACTACCGGGCCCTTGGTCTGCTTCTCTTCAGCACCGAATGGCCACCACCAACGGCTGGCACTTTCGGACTTGGCGTCGGCCTTGGCGACGTCTTCAGTCACGGCTTGCTTCACTTCCTGCTCGGCAACCTTGTCCGAACCGAAGGGCCACCAGCTCGAGCCGCTGTCCTTCGAGGCGTCCTGGGAGTGACTGGCGCAGCCGGTAACGGCGGTCAGGCACAGGGCGAGTGCTAAGGTTTTATGTGAAGACATCAGCGATACACCATGAAATAGAAAGAAATTTTGCCTACACACTTCAGGCGTTGGCATTGAGGATAGTCAAAGGCATGAGGCAACACCCGCATTACCCGATCAAAGGCAACTTGCAAGTACACGCACCAGATGCTGGGCTCGCGGGTCCATCAGCACGTAAGGGCCAAGGGTATTGACCACGAAGCCGAAGGCCACGTCGTGCTCCGGGTCGGCGAAACCGACCGAACCGCCGGCGCCAGGGTGGCCGAAGGCACGAGCGCCGAGACCAAAGGTGGCATTGGCCACCTGGGGCTGGTCGAGCATGCAGCCCAGGCCGAAACGGGTCTGGGTGAGCAAGGTGCGGTCCTGGCCGAGGCTGTGTTCGCGGGTCAGTTCATCGAGCAGTTCGGATTCGAGCAGGCTGCCATCCAGCAGCCCGGCATAGAAGCCCGCCAGGCTGCGCGCGTTGCCATGGCCATTGGCCGCCGGCTGTTGCATGCGCCGCCATTCCGGCTTGTTGGTGCTGGTCAGGATCGCCGGTGGGTTGGTAAAGGCACGTGTCGACAGCGCCTCGGGCTCACGCATGGTGACCTGCAGCAGGCGCTGCGCCGCTGCATCCCCGGGGTTGCCCTTGCCACGGGCGATATGCGCCACGCGGTGGAACTCCTCGTCCGCCAGCCCGACATGGAAATCCAGCCCCAGCGGGCGCGCGGTACGGGCCACGATCGAGTCACCAGGGCCACGGCCGTCGGCACGACGGATCAGCTCGCCGATCAGCCAGCCGTAAGTAATGGCGGCATAGCCATGCTCGGTGCCAGGCACCCACCAGGGCGTCTCGGCAGCGAGGGCATCGACCATGGTTTGCCAGTCGTACAGGGCCTCGGCTGGCAGCAACTCGCGGATGGCCGGCAGGCCGGCGCGGTGGCTGAGCAGTTGGCGCAGGGTAATCGCCTGTTTGCCAGCCTGGGCGAACTCGGGCCAGTAGTTGGCCACCGGAACATCCAGGGCCAGCTTGCCCTCGCCGACCAGCTGCAGGGCGGTCACAGCGGTGAAGGTCTTGGTGCAGGAAAACAGGTTGGCGATGGTGTCGCTGTGCCAGGCCTGCTGGCCATCCTTGTCGGCACTGCCGGCCCACAGGTCGACAACGGTTTCGCCACCGACCCGGATGCACAGCGCGGCGCCACGCTCCTGGGGATCATCGAACAGCGCAGCGAAGGCTTCACGCACCGCTTCGAACTTCAGCTCATAGTGACCCTGGATCTGCACCCGCTGTTCTCCGTACGACCATTTCCGAAAAATGGTGTGCATTGTTTCAGTAGTTTGGCGTTTTGCAAACTGGCTTGGGCTGGGTGGTCGCGACGAATGGTGCAACGCACCACGCCCCCGCAGGAGCGGCCTCGTGTCGCGATGGGCTGCGTAGCAGCACCGGGATGAAGCGTTGGCGCGGAGAGTGGCTGGACCGCTTTGCGGCCCTTTCACCACCCATGGCCGCAACTGCCCAGGCCTGGCCGACCTATGGGGCAGGCTTTTCCAACTCGGCGCGCAGCTTGTCCATCGCCTGCAGGTTGCTCTTGCGCACGGCCTCGACAAATCCCGGATACGGCATATCGGTGATTGCCACCAGGCCGAGGTGGCCGTTTTCACCGTCGAGCAGCCGCCCGCTGGCCGGCTGATCGAGGTACTGGAACCAGTGCGCGCCGACAATCATCGGCTGCGCCAGCGCCGCCTTGAGGAAATTGCCGTAGGCCGGGCCACGGTCTTCTTCCCGCGCCAGTTCCAGCGGCCCCGGCCAGAATGGGCCGCGATCACGCGAGCCGAACTGGAATTCGGACACCAGCACCGGCTTGTCCAGCTCGACCAGGCTGGCGAAGTCGTAGCCATCCTGCGGCTTGAGGGTATAGAAGTTGAAGCTGAGCACATCGCAGAATTCGGCGCAGGCCTTGATTGCCTCGGGCGTGCTGACGGCATAACGGCCACCCAGTAGCAAGTGATTCGGCGCATGCCACCTCAGCGAGTCGGCAATGGTCTTGAAGTAGGTATCGGCAAATACCTTCTGGAAATATTGGTAGTCGCGCTCGATCTCCGGGTGCTCGGGGTTCGGCAGCGGTGCTTCGAAGCCTGGGTCCTCCATCAGTTCCCAGGCGGTCAGTTCGATACCCCAGGCTCTGGACAGGCCTTCCTGGTTGCGATACTTGTCGCGCAGCTGCTTGAGGAAAGCGCGCTTGGCTGGCACATCGGTAGTCAGGCGCAACGTGCCGTAAGCCAGCCCGTAACGGGCCTTGGGGTCACTGCCAGGGGCGGCCCACGCCAGTTCATTGTCGGCGAAATAGCCGATCAGCCATGGGTCGTCACGGTGATCGCGGGCGGCAATAGCCACGGCACGCTCGGTGGCCATGGCAAAACGCGGGTCGAACGGGTCGGGCATGCGGCCCCACCAGTCCATGCCGGTGCTGATGCTGGCGTAGTCGCCCACGATCGACAGCGGCAAGGTGTACGGCATGCGCCTGGCCTGGCCCAGGGCCGGCTCGCTCCAGTTGCCGAGCGTGTTGAAACCCCAGGCTTGCAGGCGATCGAGCGCGTGCCCCTGCCAACGGGCGGCATCCAGCACCAGCGGTGGGCAATTGGCCGGTTGCCCGTCTGTTGCGGACGGGCAGGGTTTGCCATAGGTGCGTTGCAGGTTGGCAGCATAGAAGTCGAACCAGCGCCCCTGCTTGAAGTTGCGCCCTTGCGACGAGGCATTGCCGTCGTCGTTGTTGCCTTCGCCATAAAAGGCGGCCAGCGCATCACCTGTACCCGGCAACGCCTTGAACATGCCCTCACGCCCGGTGATGTAGGTGCGCCCGCCATCGGCGGCGACGGCATTCACCCCCAACGAGTAGAACGGGTGCCCGTCCGGTGTTACCAGGTACCAGCGGTCATTGCGTTTTTCGGTGCGGAAGAAGCCTTTGGCCTCGAACGCCGGCCCGGCCAGCAAGCCACCGTAGACATCCAGTTGCTGCTTGCCACGGTCTGCCAGCCAGCCCTTGAGCTGTTGCTGCTCGCGCGCGTCAGCCGCCTTGAGCTGTTCGTCATTGACAACCTTTTCTGGCCAGTTGCCACGAGTGGACTGGCCATAGGCGTCGATCAGCTCATGGTAGGCCGCCTGGTAAGCCCGGTCGTCATCCTGGATGCCCACCCGCTCGATCAACAAGCTTTGCGCCACCTTGGGGCTGGGGATGCTCAAGCTGACCGAGGCCACTTGCTTGAGGTCTACAGCACCGGCGCTGCTGGCCAGCAACAGGCGCTGGCCATCATGGTTCCAGGGCATCGGTGGGCCGGCGCGCATGCCCTGGCTGAGCGGCGAGCTGGCCGTCAACGGTACCATCACGGTCTGGGCGGGGCCGGCCGGCAAGTCGATGCGGCTGGTCAAGGTGCGGCCATCACTGCCCTGCACCGTGACGTCCAGGGTCAGCGCCCAATCCATTGCGCTTTGCAGGCGCATGGTCAGGAACTGCCCAGCGGACCAGTCCCACACTCCGCTTTGCGGGCTCAGGCGCAGCGTCGGCCGCTGGGCCGGGTTGAACACCACACGCCGCAATACCTCGCCTTCAGCCGTCTGCTCCGCATTGTACTGCGGCAGGCCGGCATCCTCGGTCAGCACATTGACCACCGAGGCCGGGCGCACGAAGCTGAATAGCGTCTGCTGCCCCGCCAGCAAGGGTGAGCTGAACAACAGGGCGAGAACGGCGGGCAGGGTGCGGCTGGCCATAAGGCTTGGGCTCTCCTTCAGGGCCCTCATGGCCCACGACTGAGGAATGGACAACGCGCCGGAGCAACTGCTCCGGCAGTCAGGAAATCTCCCGCCGGAACGGCGGCAGCGCATTGAGAATAGCCTTGCCGTAGCGCTGGGTGACCAGGCGCCGATCAAGCAAGGTGATAATGCCGCGATCCTGTTCGGTTCGCAGCAGACGGCCGCAGGCCTGGATCAGCCGCAGCGAGGCATCGGGCACGGCAATTTCCATGAACGGGTTGCCACCGCGGGCCTCGATCCATTCCGCCAATGCTGCTTCGACCGGGTCGTCGGGAACGGCGAAGGGAATCTTGGCAATCACCACGTGTTCGCAATACGCCCCCGGCAGGTCGACCCCTTCGGCAAAGCTGGCGAGGCCGAACAGTACGCTGTGCTGGCCGTCGTCGACCCGCGCCTTGTGCTTGTTCAGGGTTTCCTGCTTGGACAGGTTGCCCTGGATCAGCACCAGTTTGCGCCAGTCACGGTCCAGCCCATCGAAAACGTCCTGCATCTGCTTGCGTGAGGAGAACAGCACCAGCGCGCCACGGGCCTCTTCCACGATATTCGGCAATTCGCGGATGATTGCCGCGGTATGCGCCGCTGCATCGCGCGGGTCGGCCTTGAGGTCGGGTACCCGCAGCAGGCCGGCATCGCCATGCACGAACGGGCTGGGTACCACGCAGGTGACTGCGTCACGCGGCAAGCCCGAGCGCATGCGGAAGCGGTCGAACTTGCCCAGCGCGGTCAGCGTCGCTGAGGTCACCAACGCGCCGTGGGCAACGTTCCACAGGCTACGACGAAGCATGTCGGCGGCCAGGATGGGGCTGGCGTTGACCTCGATATCAAACAGTGCCCCGCTCTCGGCCAGGGTCAGCCAGCGCGCCATGGGCGGGCTGTCTTCCGGGTCTTCGGCGGTAAAGGCCGTCCATAGCTCCCAGTTGCCCTGGGCACGGGTTACCAGGCTGCCGAACAGCGGGTACCACTCCTCAGCCTGGTGGCTGGCGATGCCGATGTTGACCTCACCGTCCATGCCTTCCTTGAGCAGGTCGGCCAGGCGGGTGAACAGGTCGTTGAGACGGGCAAAGCCCTTTTTCAGCTCGATGCCCACTTCGCGGATCTGCTCCGGCACCACACCGCCTTCGAAACGGTAGCGCGGGCGCTCACGGCCTTCGTTGTCCTCGCCGGGGCGGAAATCGGCGACCTGCTCGCACAGGGTGAACATGAACTGCTGCTGGGTACGCACTTCCCGCGCCAGCTCGGGCACCTGCTCGATGTACTTGCCCAAGTCGCCGGGCAGCGGGTGCTGGGCCAGCAGCTTGGTCAGGTTCTTGGCGGTCTGCTCCAGCCAGTCGGCAGTGGAGCGCAGGCGTGAATAGTGGGCGAAATGGCCGATGGCCTTGTCTGGCAGGTGGTGGCCTTCATCGAAGACATACATGGTGTCGCGCGGGTCGGGGAGCACCGCACCGCCGCCCAGCGCCAGGTCGGCCAGGACCATGTCGTGGTTGGTGACGATCACGTCGACCTTGCCCATGCCTTCGCGCGCCTTGTAGAAAACGCACTGCTGGAAGTTCGGACAATGGCGGCCGGTGCACTGGCTGTGGTCGGTGGTCAGTCGCGCCCAGTCCTGGTCTTCCAGGGCTTCGGGCCAGCTGTCGCGGTCACCGTCCCAGCGGTTGCCGGCAAGCTTCTCGATCATGCTGTTGAACAGCTTCTGGCTGCGCTCGTCGACTTCGATGTGGAAGCCTTCCTCCTCGAACAGCTGGGCGGTGGCCGACTGAGCGTGGCCCTCCTGCAGCAGGATGTCGAGCTTGGACAGACACAGGTAGCGGCCCCGTCCCTTGGCAAGGGCAAAGCTGAAGTTCAGGCCGCTGCTGCGCATAAGGTCGGGCAGGTCCTTGAAGACGATCTGTTCCTGCAGCGCCACGGTGGCGGTAGCGATCACCAGGCGCTTGCCGGCGGCCTTGGCGGCCGGAATGGCAGCCAAGCTGTAGGCCACCGTCTTGCCAGTACCGGTGCCCGCCTCCACTGCCACCACGGCAGGCTCGCCGGCACGGCGGCCTTCGTCATCGCACGCGATGTCGCCGAGCACCTTGGCCACTTCGGCGATCATCAGGCGCTGGCCATAGCGTGGTTTGAGGCTCTTGGCTTCGAGAAAACGCGTGTAGGCGCCCTGGATGGTGGCTTTGAGTTCGTTGCTGATCATGGTCTGCAGGCGCCCGGCGGGCTGGATATATTTTCAGTGTTTCGCATGGGGCGGCTATCATACCCCGCTATTGCCCTTTATGCCGCATGGAGATCCGGATGCTCGCCTTTGCCCTGCCCTACACATTGCATGTCCTGGCCGCCCTGGTGTGGGTGGGCGGCATGTTTTTCGCCTGGCTGGTATTACGCCCGGCAACGGTTGCAGCCCTTGAAGGGCCTGCCCGGCTGCGCTTGTGGGTGGAAGTTTTCCGACGCTTCTTCGCTTGGGTCTGGCTGGCGGTGGCGATTTTGGCGATAAGTGGTATCGGCATGTTGCACATGCGCTTCAGCGGCTTCGAGACTGCACCGAAGTATGTGCAGGTGATGATCGGCGGGGGCATCGCCATGTTTGCCCTGTTCATGCGCATCCAGGCGTTGCTGCTGCCGGAACTGAGGGCGGCGGTGCAGGTCGAGGACTGGCCGGCGGGTGCGGCAGTGCTGGGGCGGATTCGGCGGATGGTGGGGATCAACCTGCTGCTAGGCCTGGTGGTGGTAGCTGTGGCCAGTTCGCGGCTGATGATCTGAGACTCTGCGCTACCCTGCAGAAGCGGCCTTGCGCAGCCCATCGCGACGCAAGGCCCCTCCTACAAGGGAATACGGTGAGGCTTCACAGGCGCTGCAGGATCAGTTCGTGCGGTACACCAGGCAACCAGCACCAGACTACGCGTTTCGCGGCGCCTCCTGCACACGGGGAATGGACATGACATGGAAGATACCCGTCAACAGGATCTGCAGGCGATCGAACCAGCGGTGGCTGCGCCCGCGCAGGCTGCCATTGAAGAACAGCACTTCGAGCAGATGCAGGCCCAGCAACGTGATGCCGGCCGCGTTGATCAGCAGATTGAAGGGCAAGGGTTGCGGCATCAACTGATTGAACAGCACCACGCCCCAGAAAGCGACAGTCAGGAACTTGCCCAAGCCCAGGATGAACCTCATATCCCGCCCCCATGGATTGTTGTTATGTCAAGCCGGCCCGTCCGAGCGGACCGTGCGGCCAACATTAACCGCAATATCAAGACAGGCGCCAGCACCACTCAGTCGAGGTGCAGTTCCACCCGTCGGTTGCGGGCGCGGCCCTGCTCGCTTTCGTTGTCGGTGAGCGGCTCACTCTCACCGCGCCCCTGGCTGGTGACCTTGCCCGCCTCCAGCCCTTGGCTGATCAGGTAAACGGCCACGCTGCCGCCGCGGCGTTCGGAAAGTGCCTGGTTGTAGCTGTCGGAGCCTACGTTGTCGGTATGCCCGTGCCACTGCTCAAGGCACGGGCGCATACCGCCCTACCGCTGGATCTTGATCTCGGTACGGCGGTTCATGGCACGCCCCTCGGCCGTGGCGTTGTCTGCCACCGGCTGGGTTTCACCGGCGCCCGCAACCGACACGAAGCTGCTGCGCGGCACGCCGCTCTGGACCAGGTAATCGGTGACCGAGTGGGCGCGGCGCTCGGACAGTTTCTGGTTGTAGTTGTCGGAGCCGACGCTATCGGTATGGCCGCTGACGCTCAGGCGGGCGGACGGTGCTTCCTGTTTCAGGCGGGTGGCAATGGTATTGAGGCGCTCCTTGTCGCTGGCGGTCAGGCGCGCGGAATCGAATTCGAAGTGCACATCGCGGATGACGATGACTTCTTCCTTCTGCACCACCACTTCCTCGACCACTGGCGCCGGCTCAGGCGGGCAACCATTGGCGTCCACCTGCACGCCGCGAGGGGTGCCGGGGCACTTGTCGCGGCTGTCCGGCACGCCATCGCCATCCTCGTCGCCATCGCCATGGGCCCAGCAGTAGCCTGCCGCCAGGCCACCGCCCAGCAATGCGCCCCAGCCAGCCCAGCTGGAACTTTCGATAGCGCCCAGGGCGGCGCCGCTTACACCCCCGACGGCGGCACATTTCGGCCAGTCGGTCTTTTGCAAACCTGCACAACCAGTCAACACACTGGTGAGCAGGACCAGGGGTATCGCTGTGCGTACTATGCTCATTTCATTGCTTCTCCTAGGGGGAATCGGCATAAGGCCGATCTCTCGGAGTAAAGACCGCGCATTCGATCCCTGCCAGCAACAATAAGCCACGACGCGGTCACATGCCTCTTTGCCCACACGCTGTGGCCCGCTAGTCTTGGACGACTTGAAGAGGACTTGCAATGAACGACCGCTTTTCCCAGCGCACCCCGCAGCAGGCCCTGGCCGCCCTGCTCGAGCGCTTCACCCCGCAACGCCTGCTGCTGGTGGGCACGCGCTTTCCGGCGCTGGACGCCTTCGCCCAGGCGCACCCTCAGGTGACCATCGCCACCGCAGCCCCTGGCCCGCTGCCGGTCGAACTCGCGGCCCAGCGCTTCGACCTGGCGCTGCTGGTGGACTGCCTGGAGCATCTACCCAAGCGTACGGGCCTGGAACTGCTCGGCGGAGTGCGCAATCTCAATGCCAGCCGGGTTGCAGTGCTGGCCGACCTGGCAGCCTGTGGCTGGCAGGACACCGACTTTTTCGCCCTGGCCATGTCGGCCAGCGAGAAATTCTGCCGTGACGAGCAGGTCTTGAGCCTGTTCACCTATGATCTACATGACTACAAGCAGGTACCGGACTGGCTCAACGCCAAGTTCTGGGCCAACCCTGAAAACTTTGGCAAGTACTGGTGGTGAAGATGAGTGTCTCGGTCTGCCCTTGCGGCAGTGGCAACCTGCTCGACGCCTGTTGCGGGCACTACCATGCCGGCACCCCGGCGCCCGATGCCCAGGCGCTGATGCGCTCGCGCTACAGTGCCTATGTGCTGGGCCTGGTCGACTACCTGGTGGCCACCACCCTACCGGCCCAGCAAGCCGGCCTGGACCGTGCCGCCATGGCCGCCTGGAGTGCCCAGAGCACCTGGCTCGGCCTTGAGGTCGAAACGGCGGAAGTGTTGGGTGGCCAGCCTGAGCATGCCTTTGTGACCTTCACCGCACGCTGGCACGATCAGGAGGGCGATCACCAGCACCGCGAACGCTCGGCCTTCGTCCAGCATGCCGGGCGCTGGTACTTCATCGACCCTACGGTCGGGCTCAAGGCCGGGCGCAATGACCCCTGCCCCTGCGCCAGTGGCCAGAAGTTCAAGAAATGCTGCGCCAGCTACGTGGGTAGCTGACCATGATCGCCCGCGTCCGCCTGCTGCTCGGCCCGCTGCTCGCCTGCCTGGCACTGCTGGCGGGTTGCAGCAGCTGGGGTGGCGGCGATTGGCGCGAACCCGAGGTACGCCTGGTCGAGGTCGAGACGGTGAAGGCCCGGTTGCTGGAGCAGGAGTTCGTGCTGCACCTGCAAGTCGACAACCCCAATGACAGCCGTCTGTTCATCCGCAACCTGTCGTACGCCATACGTCTCAACGACCTGCTGCTGGTGCAGGATGAAGCCAGCCTGTGGCGCAGTGTCGGCGGGCATGGCCGACGTACTTTCAAGATCACCGCGCGAACCAACCTGTGGCAGCACCTGAAACCTTTGGCCAAGCTGCTCAAGAGCGGGCAGCCGCTGCATTACAGCCTGCAGGGTGAACTGGCTACCGGGTTGCTCCTGCATCGGGACCTGCACTTGTCGCGCAGTGGTGAGATAATCCCCGGCGATCATCACCCGGAGTAACCCCGCAATGTCCCAGCAACCCCACGTCCATGGCCCTGACTGCAACCATGATCATGATCACCACCACGATCATGGCCACGTCCACGGCCCGCACTGCAACCACGGCCACCAGGAACCAGTACGCAACGCCCTGAAGGACGTTGGCCGTAACGACCCCTGCCCGTGCGGTAGCCAGAAAAAGTTCAAGAAGTGCCACGGCGCCTGACCTGAACTGCCGCTGCGCGCCCCGGCTCCGGGCCGCGCAGTACGTAGCCGACGGCCATGAGCAGCACCATGCACAGTGCCATGCAGATGGCATTGGTCGCGTCCCAGCCGACCGTGTCCAGCAACAACGACGGGCTGAAAGCGCCAACGGTCGCGAACAGGGCAATGGCCAGGTCGTTCTTTCCCTGCATCTGCATGGCTGTCGGGCTGTTCTGCAGCGCTTGCGCCAGCAACGCCCCGCCGCCCACGTAGGTCAGGTTCCAGCCCAGGCCAAGGGCGATCAACGACAAGGTCATCATGGCGTAGCTGTGCGACCACAGGTTCATGGCCGCGCAGCCGATCAACAGCCCCAGGCCGGCGCTGATGGTCGCCCTGATCCCAACCTTGTGGATGATCGCGCCCGTGAAGAACGAGGGTGCGAACATGGCAACCACATGCCACTGAATTGCCAGGCGCACGTCGGAGAAGTCCTCCCGCATGTGTTCCATGTGCAGGGAAGCCTGGATCATCAGCAGATTCATGATCCCGTATCCCAGCGCGGCGACTGCCATGGCCAGGGCCAGCACCGGGCCGAGCGGTGCGGCATTTGCGCCGGCCGGTTTTTCCACCTGCTCCAGGCTGGCCCGTGCGGCATCGCCGGGCAGGCAGGCCGCGACCAGCAAGGACATTGCCGCGAGGCCAAGCAAGGCGGCGTAACACAGCGCAAACAGTGGATAGCCGCCAACGTCGCGGAGCCATTGGGTGAGTGCCGGCCCGACCACGGCGGCGATCACCCCGCCCGCCACAACCAGGGAAAGCGCTTTGGGCTTCAGCTGTTGCGCCAGGTCGTCGGTAGCGGCGAAGCGGTTGAAGTTGGCGAACGCAATGTAGATACCCAGCGCCGAATGGCTGATCACCAGCGTCGCGAAGTGTTGTTCCTGCACGGCCAGGTAACCGCTGATACCGGATACAGCCAGCGGTATCGAGCCCAGCATGAATGCCCGCTTGCGACCGATACGGCTCATCAGCCTGGAGACCGGGTAAGTGGCCAGCATCATGCACAGGAACTGGAAGCCGTAAGGCACGGTGGACCAGGTGCTGGCAGGCGCCAGCGCTGCCCCGACAGTGGCGGCCATGGTCACCGACATGACCGCAGTCGTCAGGTTGATCGATTGCGCCGTGAAATACAGGTAAGTGCGCCGCGGAAGTGTGCTCGACATGGCATGTGCTCAGGTAGGTGGACGGTCGCTTATCCGGCACCCTGCTACGGCGCCGACGGGTGCATGGTGGCACCTGCCGGGCCCTGAGATGCAAACAGCAGACGCACTTTTGGGTTAACTGTTAGACTGTTTTTTCTAACAGTCGGCGGACACGCCATGCGCCCGAACAACCTGCATGACCAACTGAAACAGCGTCTCGAAGCCGGTGAGTGGCTGCCTGGCCAGCGCATGCCGTCCATCCGCAAGCTGAGCGCGGCGGCCGACTGCAGTTACCACGATGTCGTCTCCAGCTATGCCAGGCTGGTCAGCGAAGGTGTGCTGAGCGCCATCCCAGGCCGCGGCTACTATGTCGCCTGCGGCAGCCGGCAGCCAGGTGCATCAGAGACTGGCCCTGCCGAGTCCCCGGCAAGCATGGCCGACGACCCATTGTTCACGCTGCTGCAAAGTGACCGGCGCTACACCAAGCTCGGCAGCGGCTGGCTGCCACCGGCCTGGCGGGACACCGAGCTGCTGGCCAAGGCGATACGCCGCACCGCGCGGCTGGAGCAGAGTTCGCTGGCGGAATATGGCGACATCCAGGGCTACTTGCCCATGCGCAGACAACTGTGCATGCACCTGCAGCGCCTGACCCGTATCGAGGCCCGGCCAAGCCAGTTGCTGACCACGTTGGGTGCCACGCAAGCGCTGGACCTGGTCGCGCGGTTGCTGATCAAGCCAGGCGACGCTGTATTCGTCGACGAGCCCGGCAATGGCAACCTGATCAAGCTGATCCAGCTGGCAGGTGGCCATGTGCTCGGCGTGCGGCGTACCCAGGACGGGCCGGACGTGGCGGAAATGGAAGCCCACCTGGGCCGGCACAAGGTCAAGGCGTTCTTCTGCAACAGCAACTTCCATAACCCGACCGGCGGCAACATCAGCCCGCACATTGCCTTCCACATTCTGCGCCTGGCCACCGAGCACGACTTCCTGATAGTCGAGGACGACGTGTATGGCGACTTCAGTCCCGGCGTACGCCAGACTCTTGCCGAACTGGATAACCTCGAGCGGGTGATCTACATCGGCAGTTTCTCCAAGTGCCTGTCCGCTTCGCTGCGCGTAGGCTACATCGCCTGTTCGGCTGCGCTGATCGAACCCCTGACGCGCCTGAAGCTGCTGACCTGCGTTGCCGTGCCGGCGTTCTGCGAACGCTTCGTCAACACCATCCTCTCCGATGGCACCTACGCCCGGCACATGAAAGACCTGCAGCAGCGCCTGATCCGGCAGCAGGCCCAAACCCAGCAGTTGTTGCGGGCGCGTGGCTGGCAGTTCGACGTAACGCCACAGGGCGGCATGTTCCTGTGGGTCTATCACCCCGCCGTGGCCGACCTGCAACCTTTCATGCAACGCCTCGAGCAACACAAGGTGATGTTGATGCCAGGCTCGGCATTTGCCGTCAGCCGGGCCTATCAAGGCCATGCGCGCATCAATTGCACGCATTTTTCCGACGCTGTGGCCCTGCATTTCAAGGTTTCAACCGCCCCTGGCAAATAAAGCGCCCGGGGACCTTGCACGGCGCCTGCGCGCTTACTACCTTAGCGCCTTTCCAAACCCGCCACGCCTGCAGGAGCCCTTGTCATGGCCGCCCCCGCCTTTCCTTCCTTCCGCCCGCGGTTCGCAACCGCTGCCACGCTGCTCGGCATGCTCGGGCTGGCCGGCTGCCAGACGGGCGGCTATCAGGACAGCGTACCACCGGCCAGCGGTGTGCAGCCGCTCAAGGGCCTGGCACAGAACGTCTCGGTACGGCGCAACGCCATGGGCGCGCCTTTGATCGAAAGCAGCAGCTTCCATGACGCCCTGTTCAGCCTGGGCTACGTGCACGCCGGTGACCGCATCGAACAGATGGTTGCCATGCGCCTGCTCGCCCAAGGCCGCCTGGCCGAGCTGGCCGGCAGCGACGCGCTGGACATAGACCGGCTGATGCGCGCCGCCAACCTCAAACAGAGCGCCGCTCAGCAGTACGCCGAAGCGTCACCACGGCTCAAACGCTTTTTCGAGGTGTATGCACGCGGGGTCAACGCTTACCTGTTCCGCTACCGCGACAGGCTGCCCGCCAGCCTGGCCAGCAGCGGTTATCGCCCGGAATACTGGAAGCCCGAGGATTCGGCGCTGATCTTCAGCCTGTACGCCTTCAGCCAGTCGGTGAACCTGCAGGAAGAACTGAGCGCCCTGGTCCTGGCGCAGAAAGCCGGCAGCGACAAGCTGGCCTGGCTGTTGCCCGGTGCCCCGGACGAGCCGTTGGCCGAAGCCGAGGTGGACAAGCTCAAGGGCCTGAACCTGGCCAGCCAGTTGCCCGGCCTGCCAGCCCTGGCCGCCGCCAGCCAGAAGCTGGCCGACCTCGGCCTGCTGGGCAGCCCCGGCTCGGCCAACCTGGCCCTGGCGCCGCAACGCAGCCGCAGTGGCAAGAGCCTGCTGGCCAGCGACAGCCGCGCCGCCTGGGCCCTGAGCCCGGTGCAGATCCATACCGGCAAGTACCAGGTCGCCGGGCTGTCGTTGCCCGGCCTGCCAATCGTGCTGGCCGGATACAACGGCAAGCTGGCCTGGAGCAGCAGCGCGGTCATGGCCGACAACCAGGACCTGTATCTGGAGCAACTGCGCCACCAGGGCAGCCAGGTGAGCTATCTGGCCGACGGCAAATGGCTACCGGCCCGCGCTCGTAGCGAAACCTTCTTCGTTCGCGGCCAGCGCCCACTGCGCGAAGTCCTGTACGACACCCGCCACGGCACCCTGCTGGCGCAACCGGGCAATGCCAGCCTGGGCCTGGCGCTGAACCTGCCGCAGTTCAAGGAGGATCGCAGCCTCGACGCGCTGTTCGACCTGACCCGCGCCCAGAACGTGGAGCGCGCCTTCGACAGTACCCGTGAAGTGACTGCCGCCGCCCTCAACTTCGTCTTCGCCGAGCCCGAGCACATCGGCTGGCAAGTCAGCGGCCGCTACCCCAACCGCCGCGAAGGCCAGGGGCTGTTGCCATCGCCGGGCTGGGACGCACGCTACGACTGGGACGGCTTTGCCGACCCGATGCTGCACCCTTACGACCAGGACCCGCCAGCCGGCTGGATCGGCCATGCCAACCAGCGCAGCCTGCCGCGCGGCTATGGCATGCAACTGTCCAGCACCTGGTACTACCCCGAGCGGGCCGAACGCCTGGCGCAGTTGGCCGGCAATGGCCGCCATGACAGCCGCAGCCTGATGGCCCTGCAGAACGACCAGGTCACCCTGCTGGCCGACAAGCTCAAGCAGGTGTTCGACGCCCCTGGCATGGCCCAGCCGCTGAAGCAGGCGATCGATGCCCTCCCCGCCGCACAGCGTGACAAGGCCCGCGAAGCACTGGCCCGGCTCAAGGCCTTCGATGGCCGCCTGAGCCCGGTGTCGGCCGATGCCGCACTGTACCAACTGTTCCTTCAGGAAGTGGCGCGACAGACCTTCCTCGACGACCTCGGCCCGGAGTCCGGCGCGGCTTGGCAGGCCTTCGTCAGCAATGCGCGGATGTCATTCTCGGCGCAAGCCGACCACCTGCTGGGGCGCGACGACAGCCCGCTGTGGGACGACCGCAACACCCCGCAGAAAGAAGACAAGCCGGCCATCCTGGCCCGCAGCCTGGCTGGCGCCATCGATGCCGGCACCACGCAACTGGGGGCCGATCGCCGCGCCTGGCAGTGGGGCAAGCTGCACCAGTACCGCTGGCCAGCACCGACCTACCATGGCCTGGGCGATGCCATCCACCGTTCGCCGCAGCCCGCCGGTGGTGACTTCACCACCCTGGGCTTGACGCCCTACGCCTGGGGCAGCGACTTCGATGCCCGCCTGCCGGCCTCGGCACGGATGATCGTCGACTTCGGCCAGGCCGAGCCGTTACAGGTGCTGACCAGCAGCGGACAGTCCGGCAACCCGGCCAGTGCCCATTACGGTGACGGGCTGGATGCCTGGTTCAAGGGGCACTTCATGAGCCTGCCGCTGCAGCAGCGGAACTTCGGGCAGGCGTATGGCAACCAGCGTTTGACGCTGGTGCCCGGTCGCTAGGGAGCAGTTCCCGCTTACCCGCAGCAACCCAGCTACCTAGCATCCTCGGTGTCGCACTGTTCCCGGACAGCTGCGGCACTTTTTTCCATCAAGAGGATGACCAACATGACTACAGAAACCCTGAAAATCGAGATTTCCTGGCCTGATACCCTCAAAGTTCCTGCTGGCGCCACCGTCAATGCCCAACTTTGGGTAGGTACCGCCAACGCCGACTACTGCATGATCAGCGACGGAGATGCCAGCGCCCCTGCGGTTACTTCACCAGCCACCCTGGAAATCTCTTATGACACCAAGGACCTGCTGCCAGGCAGCGCCGAGACCACATGGGATTACTTCCGTACTGCCCCCTACCTGATGCATGATGGCAAACGCCTGAACATCTCCCGCATTGCCAAGATCACTATCGAAGAAGCCCGAAAATCAGGCTGGAAGATCGCTATTGCCTGACGCGGTACGGGCAGCCCTCCAGAGGGCTGCCTCACACATCGAACTTGCCGCGGCCCTCGGCACTCTGAGCTAGCAAGCCCTATTGCAGACGTTGAGCCATGGACCTCGTCATCGCCCGCCCCGAAGGCCTGTACTGCCCGCCCGGTGATTTCTACATCGACCCGTGGCGGCCCGTGGACCGAGCTGTGATCACCCATGGCCACGGCGACCACGCCCGCATCGGCAATGGCCATTACCTGGCCGCCAGCCCTGGCGCCGGCATCCTGCGCAGCCGCCTCGGCCAGGACATCAACTTGCAGACCCTGCCCTACGGCGAACGCCTGCTGCACCATGGCGTTACCCTGAGCCTGCACCCGGCCGGGCATGTCCTGGGCTCGGCGCAGGTGCGTCTGGAGTACCAGGGCGAGGTCTGGGTCGCCTCCGGTGACTACAAAGTGGAGCCGGACGGCACCTGCGCACCGTTCGAACCGGTGCCCTGCCACACCTTCATCACCGAGTCGACCTTCGGCCTGCCCATCTACCGCTGGCCCAGCCAAGGCGAAATTTTCTCCGGGATCAATGCCTGGTGGCGCGCCAACTGCGCACAGGGCAAGGCCAGCGTGCTGTTCTGCTACGCCTTCGGCAAGGCCCAGCGGATCCTCCACGGGCTGGACGCCAGCATTGGCCCGATCCTTGTGCATGGCGCCGTCGAGCCGCTCAACCGGGTATATCGGGAAGCTGGCGTCTACTTGCCAGAGACCCGCTACGCCGGTGATATCCCGCGCAACGACCCGCTGCTGCGCCAGGCGTTGGTCCTGGCCCCACCATCGGCCGGTGGCAGCAGCTGGATGCGCCGTTTCGGTGATTACAGCGATGCCTTCGCCAGTGGCTGGATGCTGTTGCGTGGCACCCGCCGACGGCGCGGGGTGGACCGTGGCTTCGTACTCTCGGACCATGCCGATTGGCCGGGGTTGCTATGGGCCATCGGCCAGACCGGCGCGGAACGGGTAATGGTCACCCACGGGTCAGTCAACGTACTGGTGCGCTACTTGAACGAACAAGGCCTCGATGCCCGGGCCTTCGCAACCGAATACGGCGAGGAAGACGACGCTGTCGCCACGGAGCCAGGCGCATGAAAGCGTTTGCCGACCTGTACCTGAGGCTGGATGCAACCACCTCCAGCGCCGCCAAGCTGCAGGCCTTGCGTGACTACTTCAGCAACGCCCCGGCTGAGGATGCCGCCTGGGCCGTATACTTCCTGGCCGGTGGTCGCCCTCGCCAGCTGGTGCCAACCCGGGTGTTGCGCGAGCTGGCCAGTGCATTGGCGGGGCTGCCGGACTGGCTGTTCGAGGAAAGCTACCAGGCCGTTGGCGACCTGGCCGAAACCATTTCCCTGCTGGTGCCGGAAAGCCACCACGTGAGCGACGATGGCCTGGCCTATTGGGTCGAACAGCATCTGCTGCCATTACGTGGTCTGCCAGTCGAACAGCTCCAGCAACGCCTGCCACCGCTGTGGGCAAAGCTGGACCGCCCCAGCCTGATGCTGTGCCTGAAGCTGATCACGGGGAGCTTTCGCGTTGGCGTATCGAAGCTGCTGGTCACCCGTGCCCTGGCACAATTGGCCGGGCTGGATGCCAAACGCGTGGCCCAGCGCCTGGTCGGCTACACCGACATCAGCCACCGCCCCTCCGCCGCCAGCTACCAGCATCTGGTCGCCCCGGCATCAGACGATGAACATGGCCAGCGTGGTGGCCAGCCCTACCCGTTCTTTCTGGCTCACCCGCTGCAAGTGCCGAGCGAACAGTTCGATACGCTGCTCGGCCCACCGAGCGAATGGCAGATCGAATGGAAGTGGGACGGCATTCGTGCCCAGGTGGTCAAGCGCGAAGGCCAGCTATGGGTCTGGTCGCGTGGCGAGGAACTGGTCACCGAGCGCTTCCCCGAGCTGCACAGCCTGGCGCAGACACTACCCGACGGGGTCGTGCTCGATGGCGAGATTCTGGTGTGGAAACCGGGCAGTTCGGCGGATGAACTGGCGGTACAGCCCTTTGCCCTGTTGCAGCAGCGCCTGGGCCGCAAGACCCTGGGCAAGAAACTGCTGAGCGATGCGCCGGTAGTGCTACAGGCCTACGACCTGCTGGAATGGCAGGGCGAGGACTGGCGCAGCCGGCCGCAGCACGCGCGCCGCCGCCAGTTGGAGCAGGTGCTTGAGGAGCACCCATTGGCACCCGTGGTGCTCTCTCCCCTGCTCGAGGGCGCGGACTGGGCCGACCTTGCCCGCCAGCGCGAACAGTCACGCAGCCTGGGGGTGGAAGGCTTGATGCTGAAGCAGCGCGAGGCCTTGTATGGCGTAGGGCGAACCAAGGACATGGGCACCTGGTGGAAGTGGAAGATCGACCCGTTCAGCGTCGATGCCGTGCTGATCTATGCCCAGCGCGGCCATGGCCGGCGGGCCAGCCTGTACAGCGATTACACCTTCGCCGTGTGGGACGCGCCGGCCGGCACGCCGGGGCGGGCGCTGGTACCTTTTGCCAAGGCCTACTCAGGGCTCAGTGATGAAGAGATGCGCAAGGTCGACGCCATCATCCGCAAGACCACGGTCGAAACCTTTGGCCCGGTGCGCAGCGTGACGCCGACGCTGGTATTCGAGTTGGGCTTCGAGGGCATCGCCCTGTCCCGCAGGCACAAGAGCGGCATTGCCGTGCGCTTTCCGCGGATGCTGCGCTGGCGGCTGGACAAGCCAGTCGAAGAGGCGGATGACCTGGCGACCCTGCAGGCACTGCTGGCTTGAGACGATTCGGACCGCGAAAAAGCCCGCGCGCTCACCCTGCAGGTAGCGGATGAGGCGCAGTCACGGAATCTATGCTTCTATCTGTGTGCCGACCCGTGTCGCAGACCGTTTTCGCCACGCAATCAGGACGACCATGCACCATTCAACCCACGACCTGCTCTCCCCCGTTCCGGGTATCACCCGCCAGTTGCACAGCTTCCACTACGGCCCCCGTGGTGGCGGCAAGGTGTATATCCAGGCCTCGCTGCATGCCGACGAACTGCCCGGCATGCTGGTGGCCTGGCACCTCAAGCGCCGCCTGGCCGAACTGGAACAGCAAGGCCGCCTGCTACAGGAGATCATTCTGGTGCCGGTGGCCAACCCGGTCGGCCTGGAACAGGTACTGCTAGATGCACCGCTGGGGCGTTTCGAACTGCAAAGCGGCGAGAACTTCAACCGCAATTTCGTCGACCTGTCGGACAGCATCGGCGACCAGATCGAAGAACACCTGACTCAAGACCCGGCCCATAACCTCGCCCTGATCCGCGAGTACCTGCGCCGCGGGCTGGACGCACACCCGGCGCGCACACCGCTGCAGGCCCAGCGCCTGATCTTGCAGCGCCTGGCCTGCGATGCCGACATGGTGCTGGACCTGCACTGTGACTTCGAGGCCGTGGAGCATCTGTACACCACGCCAGACGCCTGGCCGCAGATCGAACCGCTGGCGCGCTACCTGGGCGCGCAGGCCAGCCTGCTGGCCACCGACTCGGGCGGGCAGTCGTTCGATGAATGCTTCAGCCTGGTCTGGTGGCAGTTGCAGCAGCGCTTCGGCAAGCGCTTCCCGATCCCGCTGGGCTGCTGCTCGGTGACGGTCGAGTTGCGTGGCCAGGCCGATGTCAGCCATGAGCTGGCCAGCAAGGACTGCCAGGCGCTTCTCGATTTCCTGACCCACACGGGGGTCATCGAAGGTGCCGCCACTGCTCTGCCTGCCTTGCGCAACCCTGCTACGCCACTGGCCGCGGTCGAGCCTGTGATAGCGCCGTTGGGCGGGCTGCTGGTGTACCACGCAAAGCCTGGGCAAACCCTCGAGGCTGGCCAACTGATTGCCGAAGTCATCGACCCGCTCAGCGACCGCGTGACTGCCGTGCGCAACCACCAGCCAGGCCTGCTGTATGCGCGCAGCGTACGGCGCATGGCTACCGCTGGCATGGTCATCGCCCACGTGGCCGGCGCGCAGGTGTGCCGCAGCGGCTACCTGCTGGGTAACTGACCGGGTAAAACCATTGCAGCTGGCGGGTTGTCTGTAGAGACACAGCCCGCCAAGGACCCATGCCCCATGCCCGCCGCTACCGACCTCGCCAACGCCTGGTTCGCCAAGCGTGGCTGGAAGCCGTTCGCTTTCCAGCGCCGTGTCTGGGCCGCCGTGGCACGCGGCGAATCCGGCCTGCTGCATGCCAGTACCGGCGCCGGCAAGACCTACGCGGTATGGCTTGCCGCGCTGCGTGCCTTCAAGGCCGAAGCCCAGGGGCGACAGGCTGCGCCGTTGCAGGTGCTGTGGGTGACGCCGATGCGAGCCTTGGCCGCCGATACCGCCCGTGCCCTGCAGGCGCCGCTGGACGAGCTCGGCTTGCCGTGGAGCGTGGGCGTGCGCAGCGGCGATACCGGCAGTGCCGAACGTGCCCGCCAGGCGCGGCGCCTGCCCAGCGTGCTGGTCACTACACCCGAAAGCCTGACCCTGCTGCTGACCCGCGCACAAGCCCACAACGACTTCGCCACATTGCGCCTGGTAGTAGTGGACGAATGGCACGAACTGCTGGGCAACAAGCGCGGGGTACAACTGCAACTGGCCTTGGCGCGCCTGCGCCGCTGGCGCCCGGGCCTGCCCACCTGGGGCCTGTCCGCGACCCTTGGCAACCTGCAGCATGCACTGGATGTATTGCTGCCTCAGGGTGGTTTGCTGGTACAAGGCCGGCAGGACAAACCGCTGCTGGTCGATACTCTGCTACCAACCGCCATCGAACGCTTCCCGTGGGCCGGGCACATGGGTTTGAAAATGCTCGACCAGGTCAGCCGGGAGATCGATGCCAGCAGCAGTTGCCTGGTGTTCACCAACACCCGGGCCCAGGCCGAACTCTGGTACCAGGCCCTGCTCGAAGCCCGCCCCGACTGGGCCGGGCTGATCGCCCTGCACCATGCCTCACTGGCCCGTGAAACGCGTGACTGGGTCGAGCGCAGCCTCAAGCAGGGCAGCCTGAAAGCGGTAGTCTGCACCTCCAGCCTGGACCTGGGCGTGGACTTTCTACCAGTCGAGCGCGTGCTGCAGATCGGTTCGGCCAAGGGCATTGCCCGCCTGATGCAGCGGGCCGGGCGCTCCGGCCATGCACCGGGGCGACGCTCGCGGGTTACCCTGGTGCCTACTCACAGCCTGGAACTGGTAGAGGCAGCCGCCGCCAGGCGGGCCCTGGCCGCCGGGCACATCGAGGCCCGCCATTCGCCACGCCTGTGCATGGACGTGCTGGTGCAGCACCTGGTCAGCATGGCCCTGGGCAGTGGCTTTCAGGCCGAACTGCTGCTCGAAGAGGTACGCAGCACCTGGGCATTTCGAGCGTTACGCGACAGCCAGTGGCAATGGGCGCTGGACTTCGTCTGCCATGGTGGCAGCTCGCTCAGCGCCTACCCCGACTACCAGCGCGTCGAGCGCCAGGCCGACGGCGTTTACCAGGTTGCCAGCGAACGCCTGGCTCGCCGTCACCGCATGAGTATCGGCACCATCGTCAGCGACGCCAGCCTGCAGCTCAAGTACTGGAGCAAGGGCGGCAGCGGCAAGGCGCTGGGCAGCGTCGAAGAAGCGTTCATCGCCCGTTTGCGCCCTGGCGATACCTTGGTGTTCGCCGGGCGTGTGCTGGAACTGGTGCGAGTGGAGAACATGACCGCCTACGTGCGCCGCAGCAGCGCACGCAAGGCGGCGGTTGCCCGCTGGAATGGCGGCCGCATGCCGCTTTCCAGCGAACTGGCCGACGCCCTGGTCGAGCAACTCGATGCAGCAGCGCACGGGCACTTCGATGGCCCGGAGATGCGTGCAGCACGGCCGCTGCTGGCCTTGCAGGCCCAATGGTCGGCGCTGCCTTCCGTCGACACCTTGCTCGCCGAAACCTTCAGATCCCGCCAGGGCTGGCACCTGTTCCTGTATCCGTTTGCCGGGCGCATGGCCAACCTGGGTCTGGCCAACCTGATTGCCTGGCGGGTGAGCCGCTTACAGCCGCTGTCGGTTTCGATCGCCGTCAACGACTATGGGTTCGAACTGCTCAGCCCCAGCCAGGTGGATTGGGCGACCCATCTGCCGCAGGCACTGGCTACCGAGCACCTGCTGGACGATGTGCTGGCCAGCCTCAACGCAGGAGAAATGGCATTGCGGCGTTTCCGCGAGATTGCCCAGATTGCCGGGCTGGTATTTGGCGGCTACCCGGCGGCTCAGAAAAGCCTGCGGCAGATCCAGGCTTCCAGCGGACTGTTCTACGAGGTTTTCCGCAAGCATGACGCTGGCAACTTGCTGCTGGGCCAGGCGCGGGACGAAGTGTTGAATGAAGAACTGGAGATCGAGCGCCTGCATCGGCAATTGTTGAAAATGGGGCGCTTGCGGCTCGACCTGCAATTGCTGAAGCGGCCGGGGCCGTTGGCGTTTGCCTTGCTGGTGGAGGGCATGCGCGAAACCCTGAGCACGGAGAAACTGGCGGACCGGATTGCACGGATGGTCGCCGAACTGGAAAGTGCAGCGGGTGCTGGTGAATGACCGGTCTACTACCCATCGAGCACTGTGGCCAGCAGCTCTGGCTGCTTCCCGACAAGGCCATCTACTGGCCAGCACGCCGCGCCCTGCTGGTGGCGGACGTGCACATCGGCAAGGCCGCAAGCTATCGCGCCTTGCATCAACCGGTACCGCGTGGCACCACCACAGCGACGCTTGCCCGTCTGGATGCGTTGTTGGCCGCACATGCATGCGAGCAACTGATCGTCCTGGGCGACTTCCTGCATGCGCGTGCAGCGCGAGCGCCAGCGACGCTGGCCAGGCTACAGGCGTGGCGCGAACGACACCGGGCGCTGAGGATCGTGCTGATACGCGGCAACCATGACCACAACGCCGGCGATCCACCCGCTTCGCTCGGCATCGAAGTGATGGACGAACCCTGGCTGCTGGAACCCTTCGCGCTACAGCACGAACCGCGACCTCACCCGACCCACCCGGTACTGGCAGGCCATGTCCACCCGGTCTTCGTCCTGCGCGGCAAGGCGCGGCAGCGCCTGCGCCTGCCGTGCTTCCTGGTCGATGGCCAGGTGAGCCTGCTGCCGGCGTTCGGTGAATTCACCGGGGGCTGGGAAATCGCCGCCCCTGCCACCAGCCGCGTGTACCTGGCCGGTGCAGGGCGTGTCTGGGCGCTTTAGCAACGCTCAGGCGACGGGCCCCGGAGGCGGTTCGTCAGGCAGGGTCGGCTCGCCCGGCTCCATGGGCTGGGTTTCGCCCGGCCCCGGCGGCTGTGGTGTATCGGGGTCAGGCTGGTGGGGTACGCCCCCCGCCTGCATCGGCAGCGGGTGCGCCAGCAGTGACCAGGACAACAACCCCACCTGGTTGGGCTGCAGGACTGCCAGCTTGGCACTGATTGCGGGATGGAGTTTCATTGGCTGCTCCTGACAAGGCCGCTGCGCATCGTGCGCACCGGCATTACCTGTTGGAGTGCCAAAGGCGCGGGTAATTCCCCGCGCCTGTCGGCTCAGGTACGCGGCAGGGTGACGCCACGCTGGCCCTGGTACTTGCCGCCGCGGTCCTTGTACGACACCTCACATTCTTCGTCGGACTGCAGGAACAGCATCTGCGCCACGCCTTCATTGGCGTAGATCTTCGCCGGCAGCGTGGTGGTATTGGAGAACTCCAGCGTCACGTGGCCTTCCCACTCGGGCTCCAGCGGGGTGACGTTGACGATGATGCCGCAGCGCGCGTAGGTGCTTTTGCCCAGGCAGATGGTCAGCACGTCACGTGGAATGCGGAAGTATTCGACGGTGCGCGCCAGGGCGAACGAGTTCGGCGGGATGATGCAGACGTCGCTCTTGATGTCGACGAAGCTACCGGCATCGAAGTTCTTCGGGTCGACGGTGGCCGAATTGATGTTGGTGAACACCTTAAATTCGTCGGCGCAGCGTACGTCGTAGCCGTAGCTGGAGACGCCGAAGGAAATCACCCGGTTGTCCTGTTCGCCGCGCACCTGGCGCTCGACGAACGGTTCGATCATGCCGTGTTCCTGCGCCATGCGGCGAATCCACTTGTCCGATTTGATGCTCATGGCGGGTGTCCTAGAAGGGTTGCGAGGGGGAAAAACCAGACGCGCATCTTACCGGTCCCTGCGCCCAGGTTAAAGTTCCACGCCTCATCCCGCGTCGGGCGGGGGTTGCGCCGCCGTCGATCCGAATTCGCCTAAAGCGCCTTCTGACCATTGGCAGGTTGCGGAAAGTGGGGTAAGGTGACGCCACTGTGCTGCACGTGACACCGAGAATCTCTAGTTTGATGCACGATCCTGATCGGCCCATCGCTGAATTTTCTGCTCTCTTTGCGCTCAGTCCCGGGCAGGGTTTTTCCTGACCGTTATCAAATTGTCCAAGGAGACAGAAAAATGTCCAACCGTCAATCCGGTGTTGTTAAGTGGTTCAACGATGAGAAAGGCTACGGCTTCATCACCCCTCAGTCGGGCGATGACCTGTTCGTGCACTTCAAAGCCATCCAAGCTGACGGCTTCAAAACCCTGAAAGAAGGCCAGGCTGTTACTTTCGTCGCTACTCGCGGCCAGAAAGGCATGCAGGCTGAAGAAGTTCAGATCGCCTAAGTCGATCGAAGCTTCCTGGCTTTCAAAAAACCCGCCTTCTGGCGGGTTTTTTCATGCCTGAAAAACAGACCGAGGCGCCTGGCCTCGGTCTGGCAGGTCAATCCTCGCTGACGGTAATGCTCGGCATCGCGGGTGCAGCCGCTTCCTGCAGCACGATCCGCGCTCCTACCTGGCGCGCCAGTTCCTGGTAGACCATGGCGATCTGGCTTTCCGGTTCGGCGATGGCGGTCGGCTTGCCATTGTCCGCCTGCTCGCGGATGAGCATCGACAGCGGCAATGATGCCAGCAGGTCGACGCCATATTGGCTGGCCAGCTTCTCGCCACCGCCTGCGCCGAACAGGTGCTCGGCATGGCCACAGTTCGAGCAGATGTGCACGGCCATGTTTTCCACCACCCCCAGCACCGGGATATTGACCTTGCGGAACATCTCCACGCCCTTCCTGGCATCCAGCAGGGCCAGGTCCTGCGGGGTAGTGACGATGACCGAGCCTGCCACCGGCACCTTCTGCGCCAGGGTCAGCTGGATATCACCGGTACCCGGCGGCATGTCGATCACCAGGTAGTCCAGGTCGTCCCAGGCGGTCTGGGTCACCAGTTGCAGCAGCGCACCGGAAACCATCGGCCCGCGCCAGACCATCGGTGTGTTGTCGTCGGTAAGAAACGCCATGGACATCACTTCCACGCCATGCGCCTTGATCGGCACGAACCACTTCTGGTCACGAATCTGCGGGCGGGTGCCTTCGGCGATACCGAACATCACGCCCTGGCTGGGGCCGTAGATGTCGGCATCGAGAATACCCACCCGCGCACCTTCGCGGGCCAGGGCCAGGGCCAGGTTGGCCGCGGTGGTCGACTTGCCCACCCCGCCTTTGCCCGACGCCACGGCGATGATGTTCTTGACGTTGGCCATGGCCGGTACCTGGGCCTGGGCCTTGTGCGCGGCGACCACGCAGTCGATCGACACCAGGGCACCGCTGACGCCCTCGAGGTTGCCGATGGCGGTCTGCAGCACCTGGGCCCAGCCATTCTTGAACAGCCCTGCGGCATAACCCAGCTGCAACTGCACGCTGACCTGCCCGCCCTGGATATCGATGGCGCGCACGCAGCCGGCGCTGACCGGGTCCTGGTTCAGGTAGGGGTCGGTGTACTGGCGAAGCACGCCTTCGACGGCGGCACGGGTGACGGCACTCATGGAGACTCCCATTGGCAAACTGAATGTCAAACAGGCGCCTATCCTAACCCGTCAATCGTCAGCAGATGTGCATGCGGGGTGAAATATCTTCGCCAGCCCTTTATAGTGGCCGATCAACCTCATTTTTACCCCGTCGCCAGATAAGTAGCCGAGCCACCATGTCCGAGCCACGTCAGATTCTCGTCACCAGCGCCTTGCCCTATGCCAACGGATCGATCCACCTTGGCCATATGCTCGAGTACATCCAGACAGACATGTGGGTCCGCTTCCAGAAGCTGCGTGGCAACCAGTGCATCTATGTCTGCGCCGATGACGCCCACGGTTCGGCCATCATGCTGCGCGCCGAGAAGGAAGGCATCACTGCGGAACAGCTGATCGCCAACGTCCAGGCCGAGCACAGCAGCGACTTCGCCGACTTCCTGGTCGATTTCGACAACTTCCATTCCACTCACAGCGAAGAGAACCGTGAGCTGTCGAGCCTGATCTACACGCGCCTGCGTGAAGCCGGGCACATCGCCACCCGCTCGGTGACCCAGTACTTCGACCCGGAAAAGGGCATGTTCCTGGCCGACCGCTTCATCAAGGGCACTTGCCCCAAGTGCGCGGCAGAAGACCAGTACGGCGACAACTGCGAAAAGTGCGGCGCTACCTACGCCCCGACCGAACTGAAGAACCCCAAGTCGGCCATCTCCGGAGCCACCCCGGTACTGCGTGATTCCCAGCACTTCTTCTTCAAGCTGCCGGACTTCCAGGCCATGCTGCAACAGTGGACCCGCAGCGGTACCCTGCAGGACGCGGTGGCCAACAAGCTGGCCGAATGGCTGGACTCGGGCCTGCAGGAGTGGGACATCTCCCGTGACGCGCCGTATTTCGGCTTTGAGATCCCGGGCGAGCCGGGCAAGTACTTCTACGTGTGGCTGGATGCACCGATCGGCTACATGGCCAGCTTCAAGAACCTCTGCGCACGCCGCCCGGAGCTGGACTTCGATGCCTTCTGGAACGAGGGCTCCAAGGCCGAGCTGTATCACTTCATCGGCAAGGACATCGTCAACTTCCACGCCCTGTTCTGGCCGGCCATGCTCGAAGGCGCGGGTTTCCGCAAGCCGACTGCGGTCAATGTCCATGGCTACCTGACGGTGAACGGCGCCAAGATGTCCAAGTCGCGTGGCACCTTCATCAAGGCCCGCACCTACCTCGACCACCTGCAGCCCGAATACCTGCGTTACTACTACGCGGCGAAGCTGGGCCGTGGCGTCGATGACCTGGACCTGAACCTGGAAGACTTCGTGCAGAAGGTCAACTCGGACCTGGTCGGCAAGGTGGTCAACATTGCCAGCCGCTGCGCCGGTTTCATTCACAAGGGCAATGCAGGGGTGATGGTGGCTGGCGATGCCGCACCGGAGCTGACCGAAGCCTTCCTGGCGGCCGCCCCGTCGATCGCCGAGGCCTATGAAGGCCGCGACTTCGGCCGTGCCATGCGCGAGATCATGGCGCTGGCCGACCGCGCCAACGCCTGGATCGCCGAGAAGGCGCCGTGGTCGCTGGCCAAACAGGAAGGCAAGCAGGATGAGGTACAGGCCATCTGCGCACAGGGCATCAACCTGTTCCGCCAGCTGGTCATTTTCCTCAAGCCGGTACTGCCGGTGCTGGCTGCCGACGCCGAAGCCTTCCTCAACGTGGCTCCGCTGACCTGGAACGACCACCTGTCGCGCCTGGAAAACCACCAGCTGAACCCGTTCAAGGCGCTGATGAGCCGCATCGAACCCGCCAAGGTCGAAGCCATGGTCGCCGCCAGCAAGGAAGACTTGCTGGCCGCCGAAACCAAGGCCCCGGCCGGCAACGGCGAACTGGCCAAGGACCCGCTGTCGGCGGAAATCGAATTCGATACCTTCGCTGCCGTCGACCTGCGCGTGGCCCTTATCGTCAAGGCCGAAGCCGTACCGGGTGCCGACAAGCTGCTGCAACTGACCCTGGACATCGGCGACGAGCGCCGCAACGTGTTCTCGGGCATCAAGTCGGCCTACCCTGACCCGTCCCAGCTGGAAGGTCGCCTGACCATGATGGTGGCCAACCTCAAGCCACGGAAGATGCGCTTTGGCGTCTCCGAGGGCATGGTCATGGCGGCGGGCCCTGGCGGTGAAGAAATCTACCTGCTGAGCCCGGACAGCGGCGCCAAGCCAGGCCAGCGCATCAAGTAACCGCACCTGCCGGGGCTGCTGTGCAGCCCATCGCGACACAAGGCCGCCCCTCCAGGAGGTCACGTTTCCCTGAAGGAGCGGCCAGTGTCGCGATGGGCCGCAAAGCGGCACCCACAGCGCTCCACCCAACCCGGACAATCGCCACGATTCCCGCTATCGTCATGTCATGAGCGATTACCTTCTGGTCCTGATCAGTGCCTCGCTGGTCAATCACCTGTGCCGGTCACCCAGGCCGTGCTCCAGGCTGCATCTGCATGTACATGGCCTTGCCTGCGCTCTGTGCATCGCCCTGGGTGTGCTCGGTGCGCGGCTATTGATGCCGCTGCTGGTTGGAGACCTTGAGCTGTTCCTGCTGTTGCCCTGGATGGCGCTGCTCGCCTGGGGGTTGCCCTGGCTACTGGCACGCTGGCAACCCGCCTGGCCAGTGGTGCAGCTTCCCGCGCTGCTGTCGAGCAATGCGGTAGTGCTCGGGCTGATCCTGCAACAGGCAAACGCCGAATACACAGTGTTCGCCACCTTGCTGCAAGGGCTGCTGGCCGGCGGCAGCTTCTGGCTGGCACTCGTGATGTTCGCCGACCTGCGCCAGCGCTGCAGCCATGCCGCGATCCCGGGCATCCTGCGCGGCCTGCCAGTCGAACTGCTCGCTGTCGGGGTAATGACCCTGGCATTTTCCGGCTTCAACGGGTTGTTCAGCCAATGAGCGTCAGGCCTGATCCACGGCTGCGCACCAGCATGGGCCTGGTGTTGCTGGCATGCGTACCGGGCTTGCTGGTTCTGACGTGGCTGCACGGCTGGGGGCTGCTGCTGAACATGGGGCTGTGTGCCGGTGCTGCGCTGCTGTGCGAAGCAGTCCTGGTGTTGCTGCGCGGGCAACCGCCGGGCACGGCGCTGAGCGACGGCAGCGCTCTGGTGACTGCCGTACTGCTGGCTGCCGCCCTGCCCAGCCTGGCGCCGTGGTGGCTACCGGTGACTGCCGCCAGCGTGGCCATCGGTATCGGCAAGCAGGCCTTCGGTGGGGTCGGGCACAACCCGTTCAACCCGGCCATGGTCGGCTATGCCTTCGTGCTGCTGAGCTTCCCGTTGCAAATGAACCATTGGCCCGGACCGGCACCCGGCCTGCTCGACAGCCTGCAACAGGTCTTCACCGCTGGCGACCAGATCGATGCCTGGGCCCGACCAACACTGCTCGACGGCCTGCGCCACAACCGCAGCCTGACCATCGATGAGCTGTTCGCCAGCCATCCAGGCTTTGGCAGCATGGGTGGGCGAGGCAACGAATGGGTAAACCTGGCGTTCCTGCTCGGCGGCCTGTTCCTGCTGCAGCGCAAGGTAATCAGCTGGCATGCGCCGGCCGGCTTGCTGGCAGGGCTGTTTCTGTTCAGCCTGCTGGCCTGGAACGGGTCGGGCTCGGACTCAAACGGGTCCCCCTTGCTGCACCTGTTTTCCGGCTCGACCATGATGGCGGCGTTTTTCATTGCCACCGAACCTGTGTCCGGCCCACGACATGAGCGGGCCAGACTGCTGTTCGGCGTCGGCGCGGGGGTGTTGATCTACCTGATTCGCACCTGGGGCAGCTATCCGGATGGCACGGCGTTCGCCATCCTGTTGATGAACCTTCTGGCGCCCAGCCTCGAACGCCTGGCGGCGCCACGCCAGCAGGCTGCCCCATGAGTCGCCTGGTTCGTGATGCCGGGCTGTTGCTGATGGTTGCAGCACTGGCGTTGTCGGCTACCTTGGCCTGGCGGCACTGGACCAGCCCGACCATCGTCGACGCTGCAAAACAGCTGCAGAGCCGTGAACAGCTGGCGGTACTCCCTGACGGTAGCTACGACAACCAGCCACTGGACCACCCGCTGCCGACGCCCGTCGCACAACGGCCAACCAGCCGTATCCTGGCAGCGTATCGGGCCGAGCTGGCGGGAACCCCGACCGCCATCATTGTCATCACGCGGACTCAAGGCTATGCCGGCCCGATCGTGCTGAGCATCGCCATTGCCACAGACGGTCGGCTGATCGGCAGCCAGGTGGTCGAACAACAGGAAAGCCCCGGGCTGGGCGCTCGCCTGGGGGACGCGCAAGTAAATTGGCTGCAGCAGTTCGCGAATCGGCATTTGGGCAACCATTGGGCCTTGCGACGTGATCACGGTGACTTCGACCAGTTGAGCGGCGCAACCGTGACTTCTCGGGCCGTGATCAGCGCGCTGCAGGAGGCTTTGAGTTATTTCGACGAGCAGCGCAGCGTGCTGCTGGAGGGCACCACGCATGAATAGGTTCCATCTGTTGGGCGCAAGCCTGGTGCCGCTGCTGGGTGCCAGCCGGACACTGAGCGAAGGCGCCACCATTGGCGTGTGCGCGGTGCTGATGGGCGGCCTGCACCAGTTAATGCTGACGCCCCTGCGCCACAGGCTGGCCAGCTGGGCGTTCACGCTGGCCAGCCTGCTGCTGCTGGCAGCCCTGGCCAGCTGCTTGCAACTGGCGCTGCGGGCATGGTGGCTACCAATGGCACTCGCCCTCGGCCACTACCCCGCTCTGCTCTGCCTGCAATGCCTGGCCACTGATCACATGCTGCCCAACCACGGGCGCTGGCGCCTGCTTGCAAGGTACCTTGCCGCGGTGCTGGGCGCCTGCCTGCTGCTCGGTGCCGGCCGGCAATGGCTAGGCGAAGTTGCTGGCCTGCACCTGGCCAGCCTGGCACCCGGTGCGCTGATACTGCTCGGACTGCTGTTGGCCTTGTACAATCGTCTGTGTACGGGCCCTGCCCACCCACGTCGTCAAGGAACGCCCTGATTTCATGAATGCCGCCAAACGCCTGGAGATCTTTCGCAGGCTGCACGAAGACAACCCCGAGCCGAAGACCGAACTGGCCTACACCACGCCATTCGAGCTGTTGGTTGCCGTCACTCTGTCCGCGCAAGCCACTGACGTGGGTGTCAACAAGGCCACTGCCCGCCTGTTTCCGGTCGCCAACACCCCCGAAGCCATCCATGCCCTGGGGGTCGAAGGCCTGAGCGAGTACATCAAGACCATCGGCCTGTATAACAGCAAGGCGAAAAACGTCATCGAGGCCTGCCGGCTGCTGATCGAGCGCCATGGCAGCCAGGTGCCGCAAACGCGCGAAGCCCTGGAGGCGCTGCCCGGAGTGGGCCGCAAGACCGCCAACGTGGTGCTCAATACCGCGTTCCGCCAGCCGACCATGGCGGTGGACACGCATATCTTCCGGGTCAGCAACCGTACCGGCATCGCGCCGGGCAAGACGGTGCTGGAGGTGGAGAAAAAGCTCATCAAGTTCGTCCCGAAGGAATATTTGCTCGACGCCCACCACTGGCTGATCCTGCACGGTCGCTACGTGTGCCAGGCCCGAAAGCCACGCTGCGGTAGCTGCCGGATCGAGGATTTGTGCGAGTACAAGCACAAGACTTCCGACGATTGATTCGATAGGCGAAAACCACCCTTAACGATTGAAAAAATCTTTTTTACCAGCGTCTGCTTTCTGGTTATAAGGACGGCCAATGGCCCCTTGGCTTGGAGCGACTCATGAGTAGCGATAAAGACGACCTGTCGATCGAAGATGATTTTGTTGCCGCAGAGGATGAAGCGGAGCCCGTGGTGGAAATTGCGAAGACCAACCTCAGCAAACGCCGCACCATCGATAACATGCTGGAAGAAAGGCGCCTGCAGAAACAGCTGGCCGATTTCGACTACGACCTGTAGGTCCAAGGCCTTCAGCGCTGGCAAAGCCTCCTGGCTGGAGGCTTTACGGCCTGGCGATCAATTCAGGCCCTGACGTTGCGCCAGTTCGATCAGGTCGACGAGCGAGCGCGCATTCAGCTTCAGCAACAGGCGTGACTTGTAGGTACTGACCGTCTTGTTGCTGAGGAACATGCTATCGGCAATCTCCTTGTTCGTACGCCCTCGTGCCAACTGTTGCAACACAGTCATCTCGCGCGCCGAGAGGCGGTTGACCATATCGGTCTCGCTTCCTCCTCCCTTGCCACGTGACGCATGCAGAGCCTGGTTGGGGAAGTAGCTGTAGCCCGACAATACGGCCTTGATGGCGCTCAACAGCTCCGTGAGTTCCTGCTGCTTGCATACATACCCTGCCGCCCCTGCCTGCATGCAACGCATCGAGAAGTTGCCAGGTGCCTGCGATGTCAGCACCAGCACCTTGCTGCCCGGGCTGAAGGTTGTCATGCGGGTGATCACCTCCAGGCCGTCCAGTTTGGGAATGCCGATATCCAGCACCACGATATCCGGCAGGTGTTGCCGCGTCAGCTGCAGTGCAGCCACGCCGTTGTCAGTCTCCGCGACGACGTCATAACCATGCCGCTCCATCAGCATGCGTACGGCCAGGCGTATGACCGGGTGATCATCCACGATAAGCACTTTATTCATGCGATATCCATTCATTGTTCTGCTTTGGCACGCCACGATAACCGACAGAACGCCGGATGGCGCGACGAATTGCCGAAGAAACAGATGAACAGATAAAACCTACAACACTTACAGAAATTTCCTACACATAACTACTACGCCTGTAACAACAAACTTCCTGAACCAGGAAGTAACTACTATTGGCCATCTTTCAACGCACGCCTATTCACGGCAACGCTTCCCTTTGAAGTTTCAATCCGGGCCTTGAAAGATCCTCGCCACCGCGCGGGACAGCGCTGATTCGTCGCCTGGGAAACAGTCCAGTCTTTAGTTGAGCGGCATAGTAAGGCAACAATGGGGTGAAAACGCCGGAGACAGCCCTCATGCCCGAAAGACAACCTGTCGCCCCGCTGACGATCATTGCCATCTTCGCGGGCATCATCGAATCCTCCGCACTTGCTACCTTGCCGTTTCTCAGCGAAGCCAGCCAGAACCTCTATACGTGGTTTCTGGTTGGATTTCCGTTTTTTCTGACAGCACTGTTTTTTCTGACACTCAACTTCAACTACAAGTCGTTCTACAACCCGTCGTCGGATAACACGGCAAGCGATACTCCATCTACGCAAAGTACCAGAAGCACGCCAAGCGCACCTCACAAGCTCAGCGAGGCCGAACATGGCGAACCTGTCACGATCATGTTTTCCGGGCCCGATGCTTACCGGTTGATGGAACAACAACTGCTGCGTGCACTGGCCCAACCGCTGCAAACACCCAGGACATGGCGCTTTTGCAACCTGGATAAACGCCAGTGTGCACAATTGTCGGTCAGCCCGCTGGAGGAAGATGCCACGCCCCAGGGCGAATGAGCGCAGCAGGTTTCCATCAGGCAAAAAAAACCCCGGCTGGGCCGGGGCTTCCGTGGCATACGCCAGCAATCAGAGCAGCGAACGGCCTTTGTTGGCGGCAATGCGCATACGCAGTGCGTTGAGTTTGATGAAGCCGGCAGCGTCCGCCTGGTTGTAAGCGCCGCCATCTTCCTCGAAGGTGGCGATGTTGGCGTCGAACAGCGAATCGTCCGACTTGCGGCCAACCACTGTGACGTTGCCCTTGTACAGCTTCAGGCGCACCACGCCGTTCACGTTGACCTGCGAGGCGTCGATCATCTGCTGCAGCATCAGGCGCTCCGGGCTCCACCAGTAACCGGTATAGATCAGGCTGGCATACTTCGGCATCAGCTCATCCTTCAGGTGAGCGACTTCGCGGTCCAGGGTGATCGACTCGATGGCACGGTGGGCCTTGAGCATGATGGTGCCGCCAGGGGTCTCGTAGCAACCACGCGACTTCATGCCGACGTAACGGTTCTCGACGATGTCCAGGCGGCCGATGCCGTTGGCGCCACCGATGCGGTTCAGGTCGGCCAGCACGGTGGCCGGGGTTTTCTCGACGCCATCGATGGCAACGATGTCACCGTTGCGGTAGGTAAGCTCGATGTAGGTCGCCTGGTCCGGGGCGTTCTCTGGCGAAACGCTCCAGCGCCACATGTCTTCCTCGTGCTCGGTCCAGGTATCTTCCAGGACCCCGCCTTCGTAGGAGATGTGCAGCAGGTTGGCGTCCATCGAGTACGGCGACTTCTTCTTGCCGTGGCGTTCGATCGGGATACCGTGCTTCTCGGCATAGTCCATCAGCTTCTCGCGGGACAGCAGGTCCCACTCGCGCCATGGGGCGATGACCTTGACGCCTGGTTTCAGGGCGTAGGCGCCCAGCTCGAAACGTACCTGGTCGTTGCCTTTGCCGGTTGCGCCGTGGGAGATGGCGTCAGCGCCGGTTTCATTGGCAATTTCAATCAGGCGCTTGGCGATCAGCGGGCGGGCGATGGAGGTACCCAGCAGGTACTCGCCTTCGTAGACGGTGTTGGCGCGGAACATCGGGAACACGAAATCACGCACGAACTCTTCGCGCAGGTCGTCGATGTAGATCTCATTGACGCCCATTGCCTGGGCCTTGGCGCGGGCCGGCTCGACCTCTTCACCCTGCCCCAGGTCTGCGGTGAAGGTCACCACTTCGCAGTTGTAGGTATCCTGCAGCCACTTGAGAATCACCGAAGTATCAAGGCCGCCGGAATACGCCAGTACGACCTTTTTTACGTCCGCCATGCCATCACTCCACGGGGTTGTACGGAAAAGCGTCGATTCTAACGACCTTGCGAGTAAATTTACAGTGGGGCGACAGCTTCTGACGACAAAGCGACAGGAACTGTCGGAAGGGCGACGGCATATGCGACAGGAAATGTCAGGGAGCCTTTGTGCCCGCCGCCGGGCTGGTTGGTGCCGGGGCCGGAGCCACGGCTTGCGGTGTCGGTTCAGCCGGCTTTTCCACCGGTTTCTCGACCACCGCGACCCGATCCAGTTCAATGTTCACGCGACGGTTACGCGCCCGGTTCGCCGCGCTGTTGTTTTTTGCCAACGGATAACGCTCGCCATGGAAGCGCACACTGATCTGCTCTTCCGGCACGCCATTGGCCTTGAGGTAATCAGCCACCGCCAGTGCGCGGCGGCGCGACATGTCACGGTTGGTCAGGCGGTTGCCGCTGTTGTCCGAATGGCCGTTGAGCTCGACATGGTTCACTGTCGGGTCGGCCTTCATGTAGTCGAGGATCACATCCAGCCGTGCCTTGGCCGATTGATCCAGTTCAAAACCGCCGCCAGGGAAGCCGACCTGGGTCTGGCGCACCTGGTCATAGTTCATTGGCAGCAGCTTGCCGGCACAGGCCTGGTAGTCGCTGTAGGCCTTGGCAAAGCTGACCGGCAACACTCGCACTTCCATCGGCCTGCCCGCCTCGCCGGCATAGTTGCGCACCACGGTGCTGCGGCCGTCGAGCAGACCATTGATCAGCCGGCTGGCCTGGCCCTGCGACGAGCTGAACAACACGCCAGTGCGGGCCATGCGCACGCTGCCCAGGTTGATGTCGCTGCGCCCGGGTTGCCACGGTGCAGCGGCTGCCAGCAAGGTAGCGGTGCCGGCGCCCAGCGCGTTGCTGTCCGAACGCAGCTGGAACACCGGCTTTTCGCCCGCTCGGCGCACGAACTCACCAGTGCCAAAGCCGTCGATCGGCTGCACCAGCCGACACTCGAACTGGTCACCCTCGACCTTCCAGGCGATATTTTCCATGCGCGTCTGGAAGGTCAGCGCACCAGCCGGCAGACTGGCGAACAGGGTCAATAGGGCTAGGTAACGCTGGCGCACGGGCGGCTCCACAAATTCTGACGGCTTACCTGCAGGCTATCGGACGCCAGCCGGAAAACTTGATAGCCGTGCTCCACCCAGGGATTTCCGGTAGCATTGGGGCTTGAGTTCGACCCGCCTGGAATCCCCAATGTCCGATCGCCTGACCCTCCTGCGTCCCGACGACTGGCACATCCATCTGCGCGATGGTGCCGTCCTGCCCCATACCGTTGGCGACGTGGCGCGTACCTTCGCCCGTGCCATCATCATGCCCAACCTGGTTCCACCGGTTCGCAATGCCGTCGAAGCCGGCGCCTACCGTGAGCGCATCCTGGCCGCCCGGCCGGCCGGCAGCCGCTTCGAACCGCTGATGGTGCTGTACCTTACCGACCGCACCAGCCCTGAGGACATCCGCATGGCCAAGGCCAGCGGCTTCGTGTACGCCGCCAAGCTGTACCCGGCCGGCGCTACCACCAACTCCGACTCGGGCGTGACCAGCATCGATAATATCTTCCCGGCTATCGAGGCGCTGGCGGAAGTCGGCATGCCTCTGCTGGTGCACGGCGAAGTGACCCGCAGCGAGATCGACGTGTTCGACCGCGAGAAGCGCTTCATCGACGAACACATGCGCCGTGTGGTCGAACGCTTCCCGACGCTGAAGGTGGTATTCGAGCACATCACCACCAGCGATGCCGCCCAGTTCGTCACCGAGGCACCGGCCAACGTCGGCGCGACCATCACCGCGCAACACTTGCTGTACAACCGCAACCACATGCTGGTCGGCGGCATTCGCCCGCACTTCTACTGCCTGCCGATCCTAAAGCGCAACACCCACCAGGTGGCGTTGCTGGACGCTGCCACCAGCGGCAACCCGAAGTTCTTCCTGGGTACCGACTCGGCCCCGCATGCCCGCCATGCCAAGGAAGCTGCCTGCGGTTGCGCCGGATGCTACACCGCCTACGCGGCCATCGAGATGTACGCCGAAGCGTTCGAACAGCGTAACGCGCTGGACAAGCTGGAAGGCTTTGCCAGCCTGCACGGCCCGGCTTTCTACGGCCTGCCGGCGAACACCGACACCATCACCCTGGTTCGCGAAGAATGGACTGCCCCGGACAGCCTGCCGTTTGGCGAGCAAACCGTAGTCCCGCTGCGCGCCGGCGAAAAACTGCGCTGGCGCCTGCTGGAGGAGAACGCGTGAGCGAAGACCTGTACGAAGACGAACTCGATACCCAGGGCAGCAGCGGGTCGCGTCACCCGATGGCCGAGCGCTTCCGCGGCTACCTGCCGGTAGTGGTGGATGTGGAGACCGGTGGCTTCAACAGCGCTACCGACGCCCTGCTGGAAATTGCCGCAGTCACCATCGGCATGGACGAAAAGGGCTTCCTGTTCCCCGAGCACACCTACTTCCACCGGGTGGAACCGTTCGAAGGCGCCAACATCGAGCCAGCCGCACTGGAGTTCACCGGGATCAAGCTGGATCACCCGCTGCGCATGGCGGTGAGTGAAGAAAGCGCGCTGACCGACATCTTCCGCGGCGTCCGCAAGGCGCTCAAGGCCAATGGCTGCAAGCGGGCAATCCTGGTCGGCCACAACAGCAGCTTCGACCTTGGCTTTCTCAATGCAGCGGTGATGCGCAACGACCTCAAGCGCAACCCGTTCCACCCGTTCTCCAGCTTCGACACCGCTACCCTGGCAGGCCTGGCCTATGGCCAGACCGTACTGGCGCGGGCCTGCCAGAGCGCCGACATCGACTTCGACGGGCGTGAGGCGCACTCGGCGCGTTACGATACAGAGAAGACCGCTGAGTTGTTCTGCGGCATCGTCAACCGCTGGAAAGAGATGGGCGGCTGGCGCGACTTCAACGATTGAGCCCGTAATCGCGGGAACCCCGCGAAGAGTCCGGCACAGCACGGCAAAAAAAAACCGGCCACCAAAGGGCCGGTTTTTCATGCGCGCGGCAATTACAGCTTGCCAGCGTTCTCGCTCAGGTAGGCAGCAACGCCTTCTGGCGAAGCGCTCATGCCCTTGTCGCCTTTCTTCCAGTTGGCAGGGCAGACTTCGCCGTGCTCCTCGTGGAACTGCAGGGCGTCGACCAGACGCAGCAGCTCGTCCATGTTACGGCCCAGTGGCAGGTCGTTGACGATCTGCGAACGGACAACACCGTTGGTGTCGATCAGGAAGGCGCCACGGAAGGCCACGCCGCCTTCGGACTCGACATCATAGGCTTTGCAGATTTCGTGGGTCATGTCGGCAGCCAGGGTGTACTTGACCTGGCCGATACCGCCGTTGTTGACCGGGGTGTTACGCCAGGCGTTGTGAGTGAAGTGCGAGTCGATCGACACACCGATCACTTCGACGTTGCGCGCCTGGAAATCAGGGATGCGGTTGTCCAGGGCGATCAGCTCGGACGGGCAGACGAAGGTGAAGTCCAGCGGGTAGAAGAACACCAGGCCGTACTTGCCCTTGATGGCCGAAGCCAGGTTGAAGCTGTCGACGATTTCGCCATTGCCCAGCACAGCCGGCACGGTGAAATCGGGGGCTTTCTTACCAACGAGTACGCTCATTGTAATCTCCTGATGAGGGTGAAAAACGTTTGCCGGGCCAGACGGGCCTGCCCGACATCCAACAAAGGCCAACCATCATACACGGCTTCTGGTGACAGGCCGACTCCAACGACGAAGTAACCGCCGGTCGCTCAAGCGCAGGCGTTCCAGAAACTCCTTTGACAAGCATTCTCATTAGCATTAAGCTCCACCCCATCGAGCCCAGCAACGATGGTCAGCCTCTATGTATGTGTGTCTTTGTGTCGGCGTTACCGACGGACAGATCCGCGATGCGATCTACGAAGGATGCTGCAGTTACAAGGAAGTGCGAGCCGCGACCAATGTCGCCAGCCAATGTGGCAAATGCGCCTGCGTGGCCAAGCAGGTAGTGCGCGAAACCCTCACCGAGCTTCAGGTCAGCCAGGCCGCCCTGCCCTACCCGGTAGAATTTACCGCCGCCTGAAACCCAGAATTCGAAGAACCGGACCTAGTGTCCGGTTTTTTTATGCCTGAAATTCAATAGGTTAGCGTTCCAACGCGGTTCACAAACATTCTTATTCCTATTAATTTTCATTTATTATTCAACAACTTAGGTTTGACACACTTGGGTATCAGGCTCAAACTTCAGTGTATTGGCACACTTCTACAGGGCAGGAACCCGACATGAAAGGCGACGTAAGCGTCATCCAGCATCTCAACAAGATCCTCGGAAACGAGCTGGTCGCGATCAACCAGTACTTCCTGCACGCACGCATGTACGAAGATTGGGGCCTGAACAAACTCGGCAAGCATGAGTACAAGGAATCCATCGACGAGATGAAGCACGCTGACAAATTGATCAAGCGTATTCTTTTCCTCGAAGGAATCCCCAACGTCCAGGACCTGGGCAAGCTGCTGATCGGCGAGCACACCAAAGAGATGCTCGAATGCGACCTGAAGATCGAACAGAAAGGTTTGGCCGATCTCAAGGCAGCCATCGCACACTGCGAAACCGCTGGCGACTTCGGTTCGCGTGACTTGCTCGAAGATATCCTCGAGTCCGAGGAAGAACACATCGACTGGCTGGAAACCCAGTTGGGGCTGATCGACAAGATCGGTATCGAAAACTACCTGCAGTCGCAGATGGGCGAAGAATAAATTCGGCGCATGAAAAAACCCGCAATCAGCGGGTTTTTTCATGCTTGCGGAATATCAGGCTTCAGAAGCCTTGGCCTTGGCAGCCGCTTCCTTGATCAGGGTCTGCAGCTCACCCTTCTCGAACATTTCCAGCATGATGTCGCTGCCACCAACCAGCTCACCGGCCACCCACAGTTGCGGGAAAGTCGGCCAGTTGGCGTATTTGGGCAGGTTGGCGCGAATTTCCGGGTTCTGCAGGATGTCGACGTAGGCGAACTTCTCGCCACAACCCATCACGGCCTGCGATGCACGCGCAGAGAAGCCACACTGCGGGGCGTTCGGCGAGCCTTTCATGTAAAGCAGAATGGTGTTGTTGGCAATCTGCTCTTTGATCGTTTCGATGATATCCATGTAGCACCTCGGCTTAACTTTCCGACGCGGTCGTCGGCACGGTGAGGCATTGTAACGGAAAGCCGAGCAGCATGCTCGGCCTTACCGTCCCCTACGCGGCCTCTATCTGCACCGGTACGCCATTGAGCGCGGCATTGCCGGAAACAGGGTCACGCAGGCGCTCGTCGGTGAGGTCGTTTGCGCTCACGCCCGGTTGCGCCCGGGCCACCTGCAGCTGCACGCCATGGCGCGCATGGCCAAAACCGTGGGGCAGGCTGACTACGCCAGGCATGATGTCGTCACAAGCCTGTACTTCGACCTCCAGCGTGCCAGTGCGCGAGCGAATGCGTACCCGCTGGCCATCCTGCAGCTGCCGCTGCTGCAAGTCTTGCGGGTGCATCAGCAACTGGTGGCGCGGCTTGCCCTTCACCAGACGGTGGAAGTTGTGCATCCACGAATTGTTGCTGCGCACGTGGCGGCGGCCTATCAGCAGCAGTTGGTCTGGCTCCGGTGCGGGCTGCTGCGCCAGGCGCTGCAGGTCATCCAGGAGCACCTGCGGCGCCACCTCGACTGCCTTGCTGGCAGTCTTCAGGCGCCTGACGAGGTTGCCACGCAATGGCCCCAGGTCAAGGCCGTGCGGGTGCTGGTCGAGGGTATCCAAGGAAAGCTGCCAGGGGGTTGTTTCGCCATATGGCCCCTTGCGCAAGGCCAGGTCGATCATCTGCGCCGGTGCCAGGGTTGGCTTCAATTCAAGTTCGGCGCGCCTGGCAAAGGCCTGCGCCAGGCCGACGAAGATCTCCCAGTCGTGCAATGCCCCTTCCGGCTTGGCCAGGATCGCGCGATTGAAACGGGTCACATTGCGCACTGCCAGCAGGTTGAACGTGGTGTCGTAGTGGTCGTTCTCCAGCGCCGAAGTCGAAGGCAGGATCAGGTCGGCATGGCGGGTCGTCTCGTTGATGTACAAGTCGATGCAGAGCATGAACTCCAGCTGCTGCAGCGCGTCATCCAGCTGGCGGCCGTTAGGCGTGGACAAAACCGGGTTGCCGGCGACCGTCACCAGCGCACGCACCTGCCCATCGCCTGGAGTGAGGATTTCTTCGGCCAGGGCCGCCACGGGCAGCTCGCCGGCGTATTCCGGCAAGCCCGACACACGGCTTTGCCAGGCGTTGAAATGGCCACCGGAGGTAGTCGCCACCAGATCGACTGCAGGTTCGGTGCACAACGCACCGCCTTGACGGTCAAGGTTGCCGGTCACCAGATTGATCAATTGCACCAGCCAGTGGCAGAGGCTGCCGAAAGCCTGGGTCGAGACGCCCATGCGGCCGTAGCACACGGCCTTGTCGGCGGCGGCGAAATCCCGAGCCAGTTGGCGGATGACTGGCGCAGCGATGCCACAGTGCGCGCTCATGGCCTCGGCGCTGAAGGGTGCGATCGCTTCGCGCACTTGTTGCAGCCCCGCGACCGGCAAATGCGAGCCGCGGGCCAGGTCCTCTTCGAACAGGGTATTGAGCAAGCCGCACAACAGCGCCGCATCCCCGCCCGGGCGGATGAACAGGTGCTGGTCGGCCATGGCCGCGGTTTCGCTGCGCCGCGGGTCCACGACCACCAGGCGCCCGCCACGGGCCTGCAGGGCCTTCAGGCGTTTTTCCACATCCGGCACGGTCATGATGCTGCCATTGGAGGCGAGCGGGTTGCCGCCGAGGATCAGCATGAAGCCGGTACGGTCGATGTCCGGGATCGGCAACAGCAGGCCATGGCCATACATGAGATGGCTGACTAGGTGCTGCGGCAGCTGGTCCACAGAGGTAGCAGAAAAGCGGTTACGGGTTTTAAGCAAACCGAGGAAGTAGTTGCTGTGGGTCATCAAACCGTAGTTGTGCACGCTCGGGTTGCCCTGGTACACCGCCACGGCATTGCGCCCGTGGGCCTGCTGGACCGCCCACAGCCTGTCGGCGGCGAAGGCGAAGGCCTCTTCCCAGCCGATGGCCTGCCAGCGCTCGCCTACCCGCTTGTGCGGCTGGCGCAACCGGTCAGGGTCGTTCTGGATATCCTGCAAGGCAACCGCCTTGGGGCAGACATGGCCGCGGCTGAACGGGTCCAGGGGGTCGCCCTTGATCGAACTGATCAGCGCCTGCCCACCTTCCTCATGGCTGACCTCGATGTTCAGCCCGCAGATCGCTTCGCACAGGTGACAGGCACGGTGATGCAGGGTCTTGGTCATGGCCGCCTCTGCCTTGTTGTGATGGACGAACCGCGACTATGCGCCTGGGCCCGGTTCCCGACCAGCGCACTTCGCGGCATGAATCCACCGACATCATGCACACGATTTGCGACAGCCATTTGCCAACCTGCCAGCAAGCCGTGTACAACCCTCTGTAGCAAATAAAGAACAGCACTGCCCGTCGGCCAATACACTCCTGGCAACACCCTTGGCCACCGAGCGACTGTTTCCCCTCTTGGCTTCAGGCGACATTTACTTATAGTATTGCGCCTTTCCCTATTTCGTCCGCCTCCGTGCGGCTTACGCCGCAGGTCACTCCCGTTGTCAAAAAAAACCATACGGTCGACCTGCATACCGTTGCAGATAAGGTAGTCAATCATGAGCGCTAGGCACTTTCTCTCCCTGCTGGACTTCACCACCGACGAATTGCTCGGGGTGATCCGCCGCGGCATCGAGCTGAAGGACCTGCGCAAGCGCGGCGTGCTGTTCGAGCCCCTGAAGAACCGCGTGCTGGGCATGATTTTTGAAAAATCCTCGACACGCACCCGGGTGTCGTTCGAGGCCGGCATGATCCAGCTCGGCGGCCAGGCCATCTTCCTGTCCCCGCGCGACACCCAGCTGGGCCGCGGCGAGCCGATCGCCGACAGCGCCATCGTGCTGTCGAGCATGCTCGACGTGGTGATGATTCGTACCCATGCCCACAGTACCCTTACCGAGTTCGCCGCGAATTCGCGCGTGCCGGTGATCAACGCCCTGTCCGATGAGTCGCACCCCTGCCAGCTGCTGGCCGACATGCAAACCTTCCTCGAACAGCGCGGGGCGATCCAGGGCAAGACCGTGGCCTGGATCGGCGACGGCTTCAACATGTGCAACTCGTATATCGAGGCGGCCAGGCAGTTCGACTTCCAGCTGCGCATCGCCTGCCCACAAGGTTACGAGCCGGACCCACGCTTCATGGCCATCGGCGGCGACCGCGTGCAGATCGTTCGCGACCCCAAGGAAGCCGTGCGCGGCGCCCACCTGGTGACCACGGATGTCTGGACTTCGATGGGCCAGGAGGAGGAAACTGCACGGCGCCTGGCGCATTTCGCGCCTTACCAGGTCACTCGCGAACTGCTCGACCTGGCGGCACCCGACGCCCTGTTCATGCACTGCCTGCCAGCCCATCGTGGTGAGGAAATCAGCCATGACCTGCTCGACGACCCACGTTCGGTCGCCTGGGCCCAGGCTGAAAACCGCTTGCATGCACAGAAGGCCCTTCTCGAATTCCTTGTCGAACCGGCTTACCACCACGCATGAGTCAACCCCTACTGCTCAACCTGCGCAACCTCGCCTGCGGCTATGGCGACCAGCGCATCGTCCAGAACCTCAACCTGCACCTGAACGCAGGCGACATCGGTTGCCTGCTGGGGTCCTCCGGTTGCGGCAAGACCACCACCCTGCGCGCAATCGCCGGTTTCGAGCCGGTGCACGAAGGCGAGATCCAGTTGGCCGGCGAGGTCATTTCCCGGGCCGGCTTCACCCTGGCCCCGGAAAAGCGCCGCATCGGCATGGTGTTCCAGGATTACGCACTGTTCCCGCACCTGACCGTGGCGCAGAACATTGCCTTCGGCATCGCCAAGCACCCGCGCCAGGCTGAAGTCATCGACGAGATGCTCGAACTGGTCAAGCTGGGTGGCCTGGGTGGGCGCTACCCGCATGAACTGTCCGGTGGGCAACAGCAACGGGTCGCACTGGCCCGCGCACTGGCCCCAGAGCCACAATTGCTGCTCCTCGACGAGCCGTTTTCCAACCTTGATGTCGAGCTGCGCCGGCGCCTGAGCCATGAAGTTCGCGACATCCTCAAGAGCCGTGGCACCAGCGCCATCCTGGTTACCCATGACCAGGAAGAAGCCTTTGCCGTCAGCGATCAGGTCGGCGTGTTCAAGGAAGGCCGCCTGGAGCAATGGGATACCCCCTACAACCTCTACCACGAGCCGCAGACGCCGTTCGTGGCCAGTTTCATCGGCCAGGGTTATTTCATCCGTGGGCAGATGAGCAGCCACGAGGCGGTCAATACCGAACTGGGTGAACTGCGCGGCAACCGGGCCTACATCATGGCCCCGGGCAGCTGGGTGGATGTACTGCTGCGGCCTGACGACATCGTTCATGCACCTGGCAGCCCATTGCAAGCCAATATCGTCGGCAAGAGTTTCCTCGGGGCATCGACCCTCTACCGCCTGCAACTGCCCACCGGCAGCCAGCTGGAAGCGATATTCCCCAGCCATAGCGACCATCAGGTCGGTGACGATGTAGGGATTGCGGTGAAGGCCGACCACCTGGTGCTGTTCCCGGTACCGGGCAGCGTGGCGGCACAGTTGCCGCAGCAGGAGAATGGTGTTCGTCGGTACAGTTCGGCGACCTGATACAGCGTTTGGGGCCGCCTTGCGGCCCCAGGTTTCTCAGCCCCGACCAATACCGGCAAACTGGCCCCGGGTATATTCGGCCAATACCGCCGCCGCCAGCTCTACCTCCAACCCACGCCGCCCAGCACTGACATGGATGGTTGCAAACTGCTGCGCCGAATCGTCGATAAAGGTGCGCAGGCGCTTCTTCTGCCCCAACGGGCTGATGCCACCCACCAGGTACCCGGTAGCCCGCTGTGCCACCGCCGGGTCGGCCATCTCGCACTTCTTCACTCCGGCAGCATGGGCCAGGGCCTTGAGGTCCAGCGTGCCGACCACCGGCACCACCGCCACCAGCAACTCGCCCTTCTCGCTGCTTGCCAGCAGGGTCTTGAACACCTGCTGCGGATCGAGTCCTAGTTTTTCCGCCGCCTCCAGGCCGTACGACGTCGACTTGGGGTCATGTTCGTAACTGTGCACACGGTGTTCCGCGCGGTGTTTCTTCAACAGGTCTAGGGCGGGGGTCATGCAGGGGCTCCGGTCAGAACGGCTCGGCGGCTACTTTAGGGTAATTCCCGCAGCGCAGCCAGCGTATGGCAAACGCGCCCGTCTAGCACGGTATCCGCACCTCAAACAATCAGCCATATCGTGACCGACCGTTCACTTTCGACCTTTGACATCAGCGTTTCTTGTCTATATTTTTTCGTTTCTGAATAAATGATGCACTTTTAAGGTGCGTTTCCCACATCAGCCTGGGTTCAATGGGGATAGACTCCGGGCTTTGCTGTCGAGCGCCACGCGCCTCACAACAAAACAAAAACGAGGTCATACATGACGACTGCTCTACGCCAACCCACGCTGTCCAGCCAGTGCCTGGCCGAATTCCTCGGCACCGCCCTGCTCATCTTCTTCGGTACCGGCTGCGTCGCAGCGCTCAAGGTCGCGGGCGCCAGCTTCGGCCTGTGGGAAATCAGTATCATCTGGGGTGTAGGCGTCAGCATGGCGATCTACCTTACCGCCGGCATTTCCGGCGCACACCTGAACCCGGCAGTGAGCATTGCCCTTACCCTGTTCGCCGGTTTCGACAAGCGCAAGCTGCCCTTCTACATGTTGGCCCAGGTGTGCGGCGCATTCTGTGGCGCGGCGCTGGTCTACACCCTGTACAGCAACCTGTTCTTCGATTTCGAACAGGCCCACGCCATGTTGCGCGGCAGCGAAGCCAGCCTCGAACTGGCCTCGGTATTCTCCACCTACCCGCATCCGTCACTGTCCACTGGCCAGGCGTTCCTCGTCGAAGTGATCATCACCGCCGTGCTGATGGCCGTGATCATGGCCTTGACCGACGACAACAACGGCCTGCCGCGTGGCGCCATGGCTCCCTTGCTGATTGGCCTGTTGATCGCCGTGATCGGCAGCTCCATGGGCCCGCTGACCGGCTTCGCCATGAACCCGGCCCGTGACTTCGGGCCAAAACTCATGACCTTCCTGGCCGGCTGGGGCGAAATCGCCTTCACTGGCGGTCGAGACATGCCTTATTTCCTGGTTCCGGTGTTCGCACCGATACTTGGCGCCTGCCTGGGTGCCGCGACCTATCGCGGCCTGATCGCCCGGAACCTGCCGACAGCAGCCGCCGTGGAAGCTGAGACAAACGACAATCGCCAGGGCGATACTCAAGTCAACTGATGCCGGCACCATGCCCGCCCTGACCCCCCAATTGCGCAAGGCCTACGACCATGAAAGACACCCAGGATAAGAACTACATCATCGCCCTGGACCAGGGCACCACCAGTTCACGAGCGATCATTTTCGACCGTGACGCCAACGTGGTGGGCACCTCCCAGCGTGAGTTCGCCCAGCACTACCCACAGGCAGGCTGGGTCGAGCACGACCCGATGGAAATCTTTGCCACGCAGAGCGCAACCATGGTCGAGGCGCTGGCCCAGGCAGGCATCAGCCATGCCCAGGTGGCTGCGCTGGGTATCACCAACCAACGCGAAACCACCGTCGTGTGGGACAAGGAAACCGGCCGCCCGGTGTACAACGCGATCGTCTGGCAGTGCCGCCGCAGTACCGAGATCTGTGCCCAACTCAAGCGTGACGGCCATGAAGCCTACATCCGCGAGGCCACCGGCCTGGTCACCGACCCGTACTTCTCCGGTACCAAGCTGAAGTGGATCCTCGACAACGTCGAAGGTGCACGCGAACGTGCCGAGCGCGGCGAACTGCTGTTCGGCACGGTCGATACCTGGCTGATCTGGAAATTCTCCGGTGGCAAGGTACATGTGACCGACTACACCAACGCCTCGCGCACCCTGATGTTCAACATCCACAGCCTGCAGTGGGATGAGCGGCTTCTGGAGATCCTCGGCATCCCGCGGCAGATGCTGCCCGAAGTGCGCCCGTCCTCCGAGGTGTATGGCCACACGAAAAGCGGTATTGCCATCGCCGGTATCGCCGGCGACCAGCAATCGGCGCTGTTCGGCCAGATGTGCGTCGAACCGGGCCAGGCCAAAAACACCTATGGCACCGGCTGCTTCCTGCTGATGAACACCGGCGACCAGGCGGTAAAGTCGTCCCATGGCCTGCTTACCACCATCGCCTGTGGTCCGCGCGGCGAGGTGGCCTACGCCCTGGAGGGCGCGGTGTTCAACGGCGGCTCCACCGTGCAGTGGCTGCGTGACGAGCTGAAGATCGTCAACGATGCGCTGGATACCGAATATTTCGCCAGCAAGGTCAAGGACAGCAATGGCGTATACCTGGTGCCGGCCTTCACCGGCCTGGGTGCACCGTACTGGGACCCGTATGCCCGCGGCGCGCTGTTCGGCCTGACCCGTGGCGTGAAGGTGGACCACATCATCCGCGCCGCGCTGGAGTCGATCGCCTACCAGACCCGCGACGTGCTTGATGCCATGCAGCAGGATTGCGGCCAGCGCCTTTCCGAGCTGCGCGTGGATGGCGGCGCAGTGGCCAACAACTTCCTCATGCAGTTCCAGGCCGACATCCTGGGCACTTGCGTGGAACGCCCGAAAATGCGCGAAACCACTGCGTTGGGTGCGGCCTACCTGGCGGGCCTGGCCTGTGGATTCTGGAGCGGCCTGGACGAGTTGCGCGACAAGGCCATCATTGAGCGCGAGTTCAGTCCGCAGCTGGATGAAGCGCAGAAGGAGAAGCTGTATGCCGGCTGGAAAAAGGCGGTCGAGCGCACGCGCGACTGGGAAGACCACGAGGCTTGATTGCCCATCAACAGGATGACGCGGTCTCTGTAGCAGCGGGTCTGGTGTCGCGATAGGGCCGCGCAGCGGACCCGCCCTTTCAGCTTTGCAGCTATGCTCCACGGCCAGCCCGACAGTCCACTGGCCGTAGTTCGCGTCCTGCGGCATCATTGCAGCATTTGTCCGGCAGCCCCAAAGGACCGCCCATGAATCTGCCCCCTCGCCAACAACAAATTCTCGAACTGGTACGCGAACGCGGTTACGTCAGTATCGAGGAAATGGCGCAGCTGTTCGTCGTCACTCCGCAGACTATCCGCCGTGATATCAACCAGCTTGCCGAACTCAACCTGCTACGCCGTTACCACGGCGGCGCCGCCTATGATTCGAGCATCGAGAACACCGCCTACGCCATGCGCGCCGACCAGATGCGCGACGAGAAGCAACGCATCGCCGAAGCCGTGGCTCGGCAGATTCCCGACCATGCCTCGCTGTTCATCAACATCGGCACCACCACCGAATCCATCGCCCGCGCACTGCTCAACCACAACCACCTGAAAGTCATCACCAACAACCTGCATGTCGCCGCCATACTTGCCGCCAAGGATGATTTCGAAGTTCTGGTGGCGGGGGGCACGGTGCGTCGCGATGGCGGCGTGGTCGGCCAGGCCAGTGTCGACTTCATCAACCAGTTCAAGGTCGACTTTGCCCTGGTGGGCATCAGCGGCATCGATGAAGACGGCAGCCTGCTCGACTTCGATTATCAGGAAGTGCGGGTTTCCCAGGCCATCATCGCCAATGCCCGGCAAGTGATTCTCGCCGCCGACTCCAGCAAGTTCGGGCGCAATGCCATGGTACGCCTGGGCTCGATCAGCCTGGTCGACTGCCTGGTGACCGACCAGGCGCCAACCCCCGCGCTGACGCAACTGCTGAACCAGTACAAGATCCGCCTCGAGGTGGTGTGAGGGCCACTGAGCGCATGCCATGAGCCTTATGTCGCCTGTTAGTGCGAACGCCGCCCGCGCGGCGCTTGTTTTTACAGGCGCTGCAAAACCCAAACCGATCGCCAACATCTTCGTAAATGTTCACTTTATTGTCATCTGATCAGTTTTTTCTATAAAGACTGACTGGCGACCGCCTTTCCATTGCGCTAGTATTTTCGAAAACGAACATCAATGTTCATATTCGATGTGAACAGTGCCCAGGAGGCCTTGCCCGTGTCCCAGCCCGTTTCGTCCCAGCCCCCGCTCGCCGACTGCTATGACCTCGCCGTGATCGGCGGCGGCATCAATGGCGTGGGCATCGCTGCCGACGCCGCCGGGCGCGGCCTCAAGGTATTCCTCTGCGAGAAGGACGACCTGGCCCGGCACACCTCCTCGGCCAGCAGCAAATTGATCCACGGCGGCTTGCGCTACCTGGAGCACTATGAATTCCGCCTGGTGCGCGAAGCATTGGCCGAACGCGAAGTGCTGCTGGGCAAAGCCCCGCACATCGTCAAGCCGATGCGCTTCGTGCTGCCGCACCGCCCGCACCTGCGGCCGACCTGGATGATCCGCGCCGGCCTGTTCCTCTACGACCACCTGGGTAAGCGCAAGCGCCTGGGTGCATCGCGCAGCCTGCGCTTCGGCCCGGGCTATCCGCTCAAGCCGGCTATCACCCGCGGCTTCGAGTACGCCGACTGTGCGGTCGATGACGCCCGCCTGGTGGTGCTCAACGCCATGGCGGCGCGCGAACACGGCGCGCATATCCACACCCGTACCCGCTGCTTGCGCGCCGAACGCGTGGACGGCCTGTGGCAGGTGCAACTGCAACATGCCGATGGCAGCCTGCAGAGCATTCATGCCCGCGCCCTGGTCAACGCCGCTGGCCCATGGGTAGCCAGTTTCATCAAGGACGACCTCAAGCTCGATGCTCCTTACGGCATTCGCCTGATCCAGGGCAGCCACATCATCGTGCCGCGCCTGTATGACGGCGAGCATGCCTATATCCTGCAGAACGAAGATCAACGTATTGTCTTCTGCATTCCATACCTGGAGCGCTTCACCCTGATCGGCACCACCGACCGCGAGTACAGCGGTGACCCGGCCAAGGTAGCGATCACCGAGGAAGAAACCGACTACCTGCTCAAGGTCGTCAACGAACATTTCAACCAGCCGTTGAACCGTTCCGACATCCTGCACACTTACTCGGGGGTGCGCCCGTTGTGCAACGACGAGTCGGACAACCCGTCGGCGGTGACCCGCGACTACACCTTGGCGTTGTCGGCCAGCCCTGGCCAGGCACCGCTGTTGTCGGTATTCGGTGGCAAGCTGACTACTTACCGCAAGCTGGCCGAATCGGCCATGGCCGAGCTGAAGCCGTTCTTCGAAAAAATGCGGGGCAGCTGGACAGCCACAGCACCGCTGCCGGGCGGCGAGCAAATGAGTACAGCGCAAGCACTGGTAGACCAGCTGTTGGCCCGCCACGGCTGGCTGGCGGTGGATATCGCCAAGCGCTGGGCGGTCACTTACGGCAGCCGCGTGTGGCAATTGCTCGATGGCGTCAACGGCCCCGAAGACCTCGGCCAGGCGATCGGGGGCGGCTTGTTCGGCCGCGAAGTCGACTACCTGTGTGAGGTCGAATGGGCCACGGAGGCCGACGATATTCTCTGGCGCCGGACCAAGCTTGGGTTGTTCACCAGCGAGGCCGAACAACGGGCATTGCGCGAATACCTTCAGCTCAGCCAGGCGCAGGGCGGCCAAGGCCGCGCCGCTTGAGGGACTGCTGCCGGAAGTTCAGTCTTCCGGCAACCCATGGGCGGCACGGGCCAATGTGCGAATCAGCCGCCGTTCAGCTTCAAGCAGCTCATCCCGGAGCTCATTGCTGCCCATCAGATAAACCAACTCGCCAGTGTCCTCGGCACGCGCTTCGAGCTGCGCCAGGCGTTCATAAAAGGGCTCTACCAAGCGCTCGAATCGATCAGCATGGCGCCGCCTCACATGCGCCTCCCAGAAGTCCTGGGTAGCCAACGCTTCGCTGAGCGCCGTGGGGTTTTCGGCCTGCCTCACCTGGATACGCGCTGCGTTGAGGTCGGCATTGCTTACACCGCTGTGGCTGCGGTAGTGCATCGAGCGCGGTTGCGGTGGTAATTGCAACGTGTCGGCCAGATTCACCCGGTATGTCAGGTAAACTTCAAGTTCATCGACGAACAACCCGGGCTCAGCGGTCATTCGCTGCACGTGGCGGGCTGCGATCCGATCGAGCTGATCCAGGCGGTACAGGGAACGCCCGAGCCGAACCAGGGCAGCCTGTGCACCTTCGTCATGCAAGTCGCGGGTCAGCTTGACCACCGAAGCACGTGTTTCGAGCTGGCTGAGCGTCCACAGCAGGCGATCCTCACACGTACGCGGCCCACTGGCTTGTGCAAACAGCACGCTACGCACGTCAGTATCGTATGCACAGGCTTCGATAATTTCCCACACCCGCGCCCGATAATAACCAGGGTGACGTGCCAGATCGGAGGAATGAGCGAGATCAGCGAGAAAGCGGAAAAAGTCACGGGCTCCCGGCTCCTCCTGCAGCCCGGTCCAAAGTGCCTCGCGGTGAGCGCGCAGCGCCCCGGTGGCGCCTGCCAGCCATTGCTGGCGGATTGTCTCGTCAACCAGCGCATGGCGGTAGGACAGCCCTCGCCCCCCTTCCTGCGACGACGCTGAGCTATCGCTGAGTTCCGACTCGTTGAAATCCTCCAGCGCGTTGTCGTGCAAGGCCATGCGCCGAATGCGCTCGCGCAAGCCAACGAGCTCCACGCGCAACTGGCGCAACTGGTTATCTCGAAAATCAGTAAAACCGCGCCATGGAGTCTGCACCCTCGCAGGCAGATCCTCCAGGCCAGTGTTGCGCAACGACAGCTCGCGCAACCTCGGCAGCCCACTGACAGTGGGTGCCTGGCCAAGCGGATTGTTATCCAGATGCAAGCGCTCCAGGCGCGTCAGGGCCGATAGACGTGCGTCACCCTGCGCATCAAGGACGATTCGATTGTGGCTCAGACGTAACTCACGCAGCTTGACAAGACCCTCCACCCCAACAGGAATCATCGACAGCCGATTGCCGCGCAAGTCCAGTTCAACCACGTTGGGGAAGCGGCTGATAAAGGCTTGCTGCAATTCTTCAAGCCCCAGGCCTCGCAAGGTCAGCTGGGTGACATGAGAAAAATCCAGGCCAGGTGGCAGCTCGGGCAAGCTGCCCACTCGGGCGCCTTCGACATGGAGAATATAGCCATCCTCTGTGCCCATATTGCTTTTGCGCCGCCAGCAACGACGCAGCCGGCTAGCCAGGCGTCTGCGGCGCAAGCGATCCAGTGGTCCGCCTGCCTCCTGCTCCCAACGGCGCAAGCTTTCCCGCAAGGCCGCCAATTGTGTACGCAGCGCAGCGAAGTGCCCCCAGGGCTCTATGCCACGCGCGCGCAGGTCTGCAAGGAACCTGTCGTATTGCGCATCGCTCATGGTTGGATAGATCTGCCGTATCCCCCGCCGCAACGCTTGGCCAGAGCTCTCGGCACGTCCGCTCAGCGGGTAGCCCGCACGTCCGTCACCCAGTCGCACCAGAGGCCGAACTCGACCTAACGGTGGTGCCAGGCCGATCATGGCCGCGGTGCTGTCGCGCGATTGCGCCGCTTGGCGGGCCAGGTCCATGTGCCATTGTCCGGCTGCGTCGGTTTCGCTGTGCGCCCCCTCGACCAAGGCTTGCAAGGTTGCCAGCAGATCGCCCGGAGCTTGGCCTGACTGTTCAATTCGATATCGGTCGGCCTGCTTGACGATGACTAGCAGTCGCGATGCATCAGGCTCGCCGCTGGATGCGAGCTTTACCCCACTACCATGTGCCTCGCGGATTTCCACACGGGTGTCTGCAGGCCATTTGCCGCTTCTGTAGCAAAGCGCCAACGCCAGACGCTCGCAGTCGTCGTTGACTGCTTGCGCCTGTAGCAATCCTGCACAGGCACGGTCCAGCCGGCTATCTCGCACAGCCCAACGTGCCTGCTCGGCAAGTGCCAACGGCACACGTTTTCGCTCGATCAGGCGCTCTACCAGGGCGTCGTCCGCCAGTTCGAGCAGCTCATTGGCGCAGCGCGAGGTCAGCCCGGGAAAATCCCGCATGAGCAGGAGCGCGCCCTCTTGCGCGTGCGGTTGACGTAGCGCAACGAGCTCCTCGAAGGCAGCGCCTTTGACCCTTGGAAATTGCTCGTGCAGACGAAACCGCAGCAGGGCGTCAAGCAGGCGTGCTGGAGGCTTTGCGCCTTCCAGGTGCAAGCGTCTCAGGCGCGCCTGATCATGACCGGTGATCAACGACAACTTCTCGGCAAGCTCGTCCGGTACCTCGGCCAAGGCACTGCCCAGGCGGCGCAGCAGATGCCCGCTACCTTGCCAATGGTGAGGGCTCTCCAGGTCATGCCGCCAGCCTCCGACCTCGTTGTGCTCCAACACGATCGGCTGCGCTTCGCTACGCGACGGGTGGCACAGCACCCAACCTTCGGCGCGTTCCTCGACGACATAGGTGGCGTCATGCAGGCGCATGCGCTGTACGCCCTCCAACGTCTCGCGCTGGCCAATTCCCAGGTCGCTGTCGGGCAAGGCATACCCTGGTAAGTCCGTTTGACACAAACGTATCGCACCATCGGATGTGCACACCGGCGTCAGGGCGTCGACAGCCGCTACACGCCTGAGCGCATTGCCTGCCAGTTCAGCGCCCGCAGCGAACACAGCGCCGCCGACCACGACTTCGGCGACCGCAAACATATGCTCCAGCGCTGCCTGGCGATCACCGATCTGCCAATCCTTGTATCCCTCATAGATATCTTCCACGACCTGCTCGGCTGTGAGGGCAAGCATCATCCAGCCCAGTGCAGGCACGAACAGGCCGGCAAGGCCGAGCAGGTCGAGGCCAAACTGTTTGTATGCGGTCAAGCGTCGACGGCGGTCCAGTTCATCCACCGCTTCGGTGGGTACCGCCAGCACCGCTGCATCGTCAAACCATTTTGCCAACTGCTGACTGCGCAAATGGGCGAACAATGGGGTATCCAGCGCCAGGTTCCGGCCATCGAGCTCAGAAGCTTCGGGCCCGGCGGCGTGGCGTTTTTTCAATGAATAACTGAATTCAACCCGGTCGCGCTCGCCGATAAAGCGACTGAAATAACGAGCGTAGTCCTGGCTTCGCAGCTTTTGGCACAGCGCCTGGTACAACGAAGCCCAGCCGTCATGGCGTTGCACCGGCGTCTGTGGCTCATTTGGCAGCCAGGCGATGACGCTGTCGACCTCTTCCATCCCGGAAAGCCGGACTTCAACAGTCACCACTCCCTGGACAGGCTTACCCAGCAGGTACAATTGCCGTGGAATCACTGTGGCCGTATCTGCCGGCACGATCGGTTTGGCAGCGCACAGTGGCAACATGCGCAGGTAGCTGCGCTCATCAATATGCCCCTTCAGCAGCGCAAGGCGCACGGCGACCTCCAACCGTGCGCGCAACGATTCTTCCAGCAGCCTGTCGACCGATTCCCGTGCTGCATCCGGGTTGCCAGGTTGCAGCTTCTGGCGCAGCAAAGCCTGGTAACGCTGGCCGATGTCCAGCTGCCGACAAAGATGAGCGAAGCGCTCGAAACTCATATTCAACGGTGCTTTGTCGGGCCCTAGTAGCCTTGCCTCGCGAAAGATGCTGGGCGTTGTCTCGCTTTCGTGAAAGTTCTGCAGGGCTGCCGACAGCAGATCATGGGCCATCACCTGTTTCACCTGGGGGGGCGGCAACCTCGGCGAGGCGGTGGGCAGCGTGATCAACGTGACGACCTTCAATGTCGACTTGTTCACGTCGATACCGTTCAAAGGCGTCCCTGCCAGTGCCTGCTGCAGCAGCCCGCTGGCGAACGTGTCGAGAGAGGGAATGGCATGCCGCAACTGGGCGACCTGATGGTCAATAGCCTGTTCGTGCAACATGGCACGACGGAGTGCGAGCAAGTGGTCTTGCGAGGCCGCGCAGATCCAGGCTGGCAGGCCACGGGCGATCAGGGCGTCAACGGAGTCGGAGCGAATCAACTGAGGCATTGGTGGATCTCTTGACAAAAGAAGCCCAGCAGAGCACCCACGCGCCGCAACCAAACGGTAATTAATTCTTGCTGCCGGCCGTTCCCTTTGCGCACCCAATCGGATTACCGAACGAGACGTTTCAATCCATACGGATTTCCGAACGCATGGTTACGCCTCAGCTCGCCTAAAAAGGTTCATCCGCTTGTTTTATCAAGGGGTATGATCGATATCGGGAGCTTGGCACGACTCATGCTCTACACTTGGAGCCGAATGCACTCGCTTCTTGCTGTATTCGTTGAACGAAGAGTCCGCCAACGGCTCCATAAAAAAAACAAACACGTCGAGGAAAATTTGATGCGCATCGTTCGTCAATTGCTGGGCGCCGCCATCGCGGCTGCCGTGATCGCTTCGCCGGCCATGGCCGAAGAGCTGACCGGCACCCTGAAGAAGATCAAGGACTCGGGCACCATCACCCTGGGCCACCGCGACTCCTCCATCCCGTTTTCCTACCTGGCCGGCAAACCCGAGCCTGTGGGCTACTCGCATGACATCCAGCTGGCTGTCGTCGAGGCCCTGAAGAAGCAACTGGGTACGGACATCAAGGTCCGCTACAACCTCGTCACCTCCCAGACCCGCATCCCGCTGGTGCAGAACGGCACTGTGGACCTCGAGTGCGGCTCTACCACCAACAACGTCGAGCGCCAGCAGCAAGTCGGCTTCTCGGTCGGCATCTTCGAAGTCGGTACCCGTCTGCTGACCAAGGTCAAGGATGGTCAGCCAGCCTACAAGGACTTCGCGGACCTGGCCGGCAAGAACGTGGTGACCACCGCCGGTACCACCTCCGAACGCATCCTCAAGGCGATGAACGCCGACAAGCAGATGAAGATGAACGTGATTTCCGCCAAGGACCACGGTGAAGCCTTCAACATGCTGGAAAGCGGCCGTGCCGTAGCCTTCATGATGGACGACGCCCTGCTCGCCGGCGAAATGGCCAAGGCGCGCAAGCCGTCGGACTGGGTCATCACCGGTACCCCTCAGTCGTACGAAATCTATGGCTGCATGGTGCGCAAGGATGACGCAGCGTTCAAGAAAGCGGTGGATGACGCCATCATCGCTTACTTCAAGTCGGGCGAAGTCAACAAGAGCTACGACAAGTGGTTCCAGCAGCCGATCCCGCCAAAGGGCCTGAACCTGCAGTTCCCGATGAGCGAAGAGCTGAAGAAACTGATCGCCGAGCCGACCGACAAAGCCGCCGACGAGAAGAAATCCTGACCCCCAGCCTGTGGCCTGTAGCGCTGCAAAGCGCGAATTAAACCGGCAGGCCACCCGTTAGTGTCTAACCTTTCATCCGAGGGCGGTGTGCCCTCGGATGTTGGAAGGTGCCCGTGAAACAACCGTCTGAGGGGAAATCCCGATGAATTACAACTGGGACTGGGGCGTGTTCTTCAAGTCCACCGGCGTGGGCAGCGAAACCTATCTGGACTGGTACATCACCGGTCTGGGCTGGACCATCGCCATTGCCATCTCTGCCTGGATCATCGCCTTGCTGCTGGGTTCGATCCTGGGCGTCATGCGTACCGTGCCGAACCGTCTGGTATCAGGCATCGCGACCGCCTATGTCGAACTGTTCCGCAACGTGCCGCTGCTGGTGCAACTGTTCATCTGGTACTTCCTGGTGCCAGACCTGCTGCCAGAGGGCCTGCAGGAATGGTTCAAGCAGGACCTCAACCCGACCACTTCGGCGTTGATCAGCGTGGTCATCTGCCTGGGCCTGTTCACCGCCGCCCGTGTCTGCGAACAAGTGCGAACCGGTATCCAGGCGCTGCCCCGCGGCCAGGAAGCCGCTGCCCGCGCGATGGGCTTCAGCCTGCCGCAGATCTACACCAATGTGCTGCTGCCGCAAGCCTACCGGATCATCATTCCGCCACTGACCTCGGAATTCCTGAACGTGTTCAAGAACTCCTCGGTAGCGTCCCTGATCGGCCTGATGGAGCTGCTGGCACAAACCAAGCAGACCGCCGAATTCTCGGCCAACCTGTTCGAGGCCTTCACCCTGGCCACGCTGATCTACTTCACCCTGAACATGGGCCTGATGCTGCTGATGCGCATGGTCGAGAAGAAAGTCTCGGTGCCCGGCCTGATTTCCGTAGGGGGCAAATAAATGGACATGGATTTCAGCGAAATCATCCCGGCCCTGCCCGCCCTGTGGGAAGGCATGGTCATGACCCTGCAATTGATGATCATGGGCGTGATCGGCGGCATCGTGCTGGGAACCATACTGGCCCTGATGCGCCTGTCGTCGAACAAGCTGCTGTCGAACCTGGCCGGTGCCTACGTCAACTACTTCCGCTCGATCCCGTTGCTGCTGGTCATCACCTGGTTCTACCTGGCGGTGCCGTTCGTGCTGCGCTGGATCACCGGCGAGGACACCCCGGTCGGTGCCTTCACCTCGTGCGTGGTGGCATTCATGATGTTCGAGGCCGCGTACTTCTGCGAAATCGTCCGTGCCGGCGTGCAGTCGATCTCCAAGGGCCAGATGGGCGCGGCCCAGGCACTGGGCATGACCTACGGCCAGACCATGCGCCTGATCATCCTGCCCCAGGCCTTCCGCAAGATGACCCCGCTGCTGCTGCAGCAGAGCATCATCCTGTTCCAGGACACCTCGCTGGTATATACCGTGGGCCTGGTGGACTTCCTCAACTCGGCACGCTCCAACGGTGACATCATCGGGCGCTCCCATGAGTTCCTCATCTTCGCCGGGGTCGTGTATTTCCTCATCAGCTTCTCCGCTTCGTGGCTGGTCAAGCGCCTGCAAAAAAGGATCGCCGTATGATTTCCATCAAGAACGTCAACAAGTGGTACGGGGACTTCCAGGTACTGACCGACTGCAGCACCGAGGTCAAGAAAGGTGAAGTGGTGGTCGTCTGCGGCCCGTCGGGCTCGGGCAAGTCCACCCTGATCAAGTGCGTCAACGCCCTGGAGCCGTTCCAGAAAGGTGACATCGTGGTCGACGGCACCTCGATCGCCGACCCCAAGACCAACCTGCCCAAGCTGCGTTCACGGGTTGGCATGGTGTTCCAGCATTTCGAGCTGTTCCCGCACCTGTCGATCACCGAGAACCTGACCATCGCCCAGCGCAAGGTGCTTGGCCGCAGCGAGGCGGAAGCGACCAAGAAGGGCCTGGCCCTGCTCGACCGCGTCGGCCTCGGTGCCCACGCCAAGAAGCACCCCGGCCAGCTTTCCGGTGGCCAGCAACAGCGCGTGGCGATCGCCCGCGCCCTGTCGATGGACCCGATCGTCATGCTGTTCGACGAGCCGACCTCGGCGCTGGACCCGGAAATGGTCAACGAAGTACTGGACGTGATGGTCGAGTTGGCCCATGAGGGCATGACCATGATGTGCGTGACCCACGAAATGGGCTTCGCCCGCAAAGTGGCCAACCGCGTGATCTTCATGGACAAGGGCAACATCATCGAGGACTGCCAGAAGGAAGACTTCTTCGGTAACCCGAGCGCCCGCCACGAGCGTACCCAGCACTTCCTCAGCAAGATCCTGCAGCATTGATTTTGCTTCATTGAACCGGTCGGCGCCGCTGCCCTTTCCGGCAGTGGCGCTGGTCGTGACAAGGCCACTGTGATGAAATGCGATCCTTCGCTTCTTCTCCCTGCCAAGCCTGCCGTGAAATCCCGCCTGCTTCGTCAATTGCTGTTGCCGCCGCTGATCATCCTGTTGATGGTCGGCCTGGGGTTGGCTGGCTACCTGATCAGCGAGAGCAACGGCATCCGCATCCTCAGCGAAAATGGCGAGCGCCAGCTGGAGCTGCACGCACGCACGGTCGAAAGCGAAATCAGCAAGTACACTTACCTGCCGAGCCTGCTCGAACTGGAAGACAGCGTCTCGCAGTTGCTCACCGACCCTGACGGCGGTTCGCGTCAGACCGTCAACGAATACCTCGAAGGCCTGAACCGGCGCAGCCGCAGTCGGGCTATCTTCGTGCTCGACACCAATGGCCGGGTGCAGGCCACCAGCAACTGGCGTGATGCCGACTCGTTCCTCGGCGAGGACCTGTCGTTCCGCGCCTATTTCCAGACTGCCGTACGCGGCGAGCCCGGGCGCTTCTACGGCATCGGCAGCACCACCGGCGAAGCCGGCTACTACCTGGCCCATGGCCTGGAAGAGCACGGCAAGATCATTGGCGTGGCCGTGATCAAGGTGCGCCTGGATACTCTCGAAGAGCGCTGGCAACGTGCCCGCCTGGAAGCGTTCGTCAGCGATGAGAACGGCATCATCATCCTTTCCAGCGACCCGGCGCGGCGCCTGAAGTCGGTGCGCCCGCTGACCCCACAGATCAAGGAGCGGCTGGCGCGCAGCCTGCAATACTACTGGTGGCCGCTGAACGAGTTGCAACCGCTGGCCCGGGAAATCCTGGCCGATGGCGTGGAAAAACTGACCTTCCCGGCCAACAGCGAGACCGCACAGGGCAAGACCCGCGAGATGGCCTACCTGGCCCAGACCCGGCGCCTGGCCGATACACCCTGGCACTTCACCCTGCTGACCCCGTTGCAGGACCTGCGCCGCGAATCCATGGTGCAGGGTATCCTGGTGGGCGTGGCGTTCGCCCTGCTGGCGATCCTCGGCATTGCCTGGAACGAGCGACGCAAGGTGATCGCCACCCGCCTGGCAGCCCGCGAGGCGCTGCAGGAAGCCAACAGCCAGCTGGAGCGACGGATTGCCGAGCGCACCGCCGACCTGCGCGCCAGCAACGAACGCCTGAAGGGCCAGATTCGCGAGCGCCGGCATGCCGAGCAGACCCTGCGCCACGCCCAGGATGAACTGGTACAGGCTGGCAAGCTGGCCGCCATCGGGCAGATGTCCACCAGCATTGCCCATGAACTGAACCAGCCGCTGGCGGCGCTGCGCACCTTGTCCGGCAACACCGTGCGCTTCCTCGAGCGCGGGGCGCTGGAAACCGCGAGCACCAACCTGCGCACCATGAACGACCTGATCGACCGCATGGGCCGCATCACCGCCAGCCTGCGCTCGTTTGCCCGACGCAGCGACGACAGTGGCCAGGCCTCGCTGGCCAAGGCGGTCGACGCCACCTTGCAAGTGCTGGCCAACCGCATCAGCGCCTGCCACCTGCAGGTGCACAGCCAGTTCGAGGATCAGCAACTGGCGATTGACCAGACCCGCCTGGAACAGATACTGGTCAACCTGATCGGTAATGCCCTGGATGCCATGGCGGCGCAGCCATTGCCGCAATTGTGGCTCGAAGGTGAACTGCAGGGTGACAAGTACCGTTTACAGGTGCGCGACAACGGCCATGGCATCGACAGCGAGGCGCGCAAGCACCTGTTCGAACCTTTCTTCACCACCAAACCGGGCGAACACGGCCTGGGCCTGGGCCTGACCCTGTCGGCGAGCCTCGCCGCCGCCGCCAAGGGCAGTCTCAACGTCGAGCATCCCGCCAGCGGCGGTACGGCCTTCATCCTGGCCCTGCCACTGGTCTCCCCCCCTAGCGAACCGGCAGAGCACCCATGAACCAAGCGCCCCTTACCGTCCTGATCGTCGAAGACGACCCGCATGTGCTGCTCGGCTGCCAGCAGGCGCTGGCCCTGGAAGACATCGCCTGTGAAGGCGTAGGCAGCGCCGAGCAGGCGCTGGAACGCATCGGCGACGACTTCGCCGGCATCGTCGTCAGCGATATCCGCCTGCCGGGCATCGATGGCCTGGAGCTACTCAACCGTCTCAAGGCCCGCGACCGCAGCCTGCCGGTGGTGCTGATCACCGGCCACGGCGATATCGACATGGCCGTCGGTGCCATGCGCAACGGTGCCTACGACTTCATGGAGAAGCCATTTTCCCCCGAGCGGCTGGTCGACGTGGTGCGCCGCGCCCTCGAACAGCGCGGGCTGTCGCGTGAAGTGGTGGCGCTGCGTCGCCAGCTGGCGGAGCAAAGCAGCCTCGAGGGGCGCATCATCGGCCGCTCGCCGGCCATGCAACAGCTGCGCGAGCTGATTGCCAACGTGGCCGATACCTCGGCCAACGTGCTGATCGAAGGCGAAACCGGCACCGGCAAGGAACTGGTCGCCCGCTGCCTGCACGATTTCAGCCGCCGCCACGGCCAGCCGTTCGTGGCCCTGAACTGTGGTGGACTGCCGGAGAACCTGTTTGAAAGCGAGATTTTCGGCCACGAGGCCAACGCCTTCACCGGTGCCGGCAAACGGCGCATCGGCAAGATCGAACACGCCAATGGTGGCACGCTGTTCCTCGACGAAGTGGAAAGCATGCCGATCAACCTGCAGATCAAGCTGCTGCGCGTGCTGCAGGAACGCACCCTGGAGCGGCTGGGTTCGAACCAGAGCATTGCGGTGGATTGCCGGGTGATCGCTGCGACCAAGTCCGACCTGGATGCCATGGGCCAGAGCGGCCAGTTCCGCAGCGACCTGTACTACCGGCTGAACGTGGTGACCCTGGAGTTGCCGCCGTTGCGCGAGCGCCGCGAAGATATCCTGCAACTGTTCGAACACTTCCTGCAGCAGTCGGCCCTGCGTTTCGACCGTGAGATACCGACGCTGGACAGCCAGACCCTGTCGCGCCTGATGGCGCACGACTGGCCGGGCAATGTGCGCGAGTTGCGCAACGTGGCCGAACGCTATGCCCTTGGCCTGCCGGCGTTCAAGAAGGGCCCCAGCGGCGGCGCCAGCCAGGGCTTGGGCTTTGCCGAGGCGGTGGAAGCGTTCGAGCGCAACCTGCTCAGCGACGCGCTGCAACGTACAGGCGGCAACCTCAGCCAGGCCAGCCAGGAGCTGGGCATGGCCAAGACCACGCTGTTCGACAAAGTGAAGAAATACGGCCTCGGCTGACCTCAAACCGCAACGGGAAAGACAACGTGGATCTGCTTTTCAAGGCCGCACTCGGTGCGGGTGTGGTAGTGCTGCTGGCAGTGCTGTCAAAAACGCGCAACTACTACATCGCCGGGCTGGTACCGCTGTTTCCCACCTTTGCCCTGATCGCCCATTACATCGTCGGCAAGGGGCGCAGTATCGCCGACCTGAAGACCACCATCCTGTTTGGCATGTGGTCGATCATTCCGTACTTCGTGTACCTGGCGACCTTGTATGTACTGGTCGACCGCATGCGCCTGGAGGCCTCGCTGGCCCTGGCCACGATAGCCTGGCTGATGGCCGCGACCGTGCTGGTGACCTTGTGGGTGCGGATGCACTGACGCAGGCCTTGCAGGAGCGCACCAGCATTGAAGGATGGAAATTCACAGCCCTGCGATGTGCGTGACATCCTGCCGGTGCGCCTGCAGGTAGGGCAACACCGCCCCCAGCAACGGCGCCTTGAACGGCTCCTGGAAGCGGTGCGCCAATCCTGGTATCAAACGCAACTGGCTACCTTGAATATGTGCCGCCAGATGCACGCCATGCATCACTGGCAGCAGTGGATCGGCGGTGCCGTGCACCACCAAAGTAGGCAGCCGTAGCTGGTTGAGCAGCTCGACCCGGCTCGGCTCGGCCAGTATCGCCATGATCTGACGCTTGGCCCCCTCGGGGTTGAAGGCGCGGTCGTAGGCCTCCGCCGCCTGTTGCAGCAAGGCGGCACGGTCATCTGCCACCTCAGGGCTGCCCAACGCAGCCAGCAGGTCGGCCTGCTGCTCGATGGCCACTTCGCGGCTCGCTGCGCTGCGCCGGGCCAGCAGTTGCACCAACGCCGGAGCCGGCGCCGGCAACCCCGCCGCCCCGGAACTGGACATAACCAGCGTCAGGCTGCGTACACGCCCCGGCGCCATGGCTGCCAGGTGCTGGGCGATCATGCCACCCATGCTGACCCCCAACACATGGAACTGGCGCACCCCCAGTGCGTCCATCAGGTGCAAGCCGTCGTCCGCCATGTCGCTCAGGGTATAGGGCGCAGCCACCGGTAGCCCCAGCTTGTAACGCAGCAGTTCGACCGTGAGGTTGGCCGACGCTGGCAGCTGGTTCCAGCGTGACAGGCCGACATCGCGGTTGTCGTAGCGAATCACCCGAAAACCCTGGCGGCACAACGCCTCGACCACGTCGTCCGGCCAATGGATGAGCTGCCCGCCCAGGCCCATGACCAGCAGCAAGGCAGGGTCGCGCGGCGCGCCGACGCTCTGGTAGACCAGGCTCACCGCCCCCAGCTCGGCGCGCTGCACCGGCACCCGGGCATCACAGTGCTGCTCGGCGAAGCCAGCAGGTACGCCGAGCACGAAGAAAACAAATAGCCAAAAAGCCCGCATGAAAGAAATACCAGAATGCAGATCCCCAGTAGAGCGCGATTCTGATGAATTCTGTTCGGGCGCGCTGCCACAGTTCGGTGACAGTTTGATGACGCCCGCCAGGCGGTGTGACCAACCGCCCGGTCGACAGCGTTTGCAACATGAGGGAAACTCAACTCATACCTTGTCTTCCCAAATAGAATCACCGGAGTCGGCTGTGCTGGAGATCCGTCACCTGAAAACCCTTCATGCCCTGCGCGAGGCCGACAGCCTGGTGGAGGCGGCCGAACGCCTGCATCTGACGCAGTCCGCACTTTCGCACCAGTTCAAGGAGCTGGAAGAGCGCCTGGGCATGCCGCTGTTCGTGCGCAAGACCAAGCCGATCCGCTTCACCAGCGCCGGGCTGCGCCTGCTGCAACTGGCCGATGCCACCCTGCCGCTGCTGCGTGGCGCCGAACGGGACATCGCCCGCCTGGCCGGCGGCACCGCCGGGCGCCTGCACATGGCCATCGAATGCCACAGCTGCTTCCAGTGGCTGATGCCGACCATCGACCAGTTCCGGGATGCCTGGCCGGAAGTGGAACTGGACCTCGCCTCCGGCTTTGCCTTCGCCCCGCTGCCGGCCCTGGCCCGTGGCGACCTCGACCTGGTAGTGACCTCCGACCCGGTGGACCTGGCGGGTATCACCTACGTGCCACTGTTCACCTACGAGGCAATGCTGGCGGTGGCCAACCAGCATCCATTGGCCAGCAAGCCCTATATCGTGCCACAGGACCTGCTCGACCAGACGCTGATCACCTACCCGGTAGAGCGTGACCGCCTGGATATCTTCACCCGCTTTCTGGAGCCAGCCGACATCGAGCCGGCCGCCGTACGCACCTCGGAGCTGACGGTGATGATGATGCAACTGGTGGCCAGCGGCCGGGGCGTGTGTGGCATGCCGCACTGGGCGCTGCACGAATACAGCTCGCGCGGCTACGTCAAGGGCAAGCGCCTGGGCGAAAAAGGCCTGTTCGCCACGCTTTATGCCGCGGTGCGCACCGACATGCTCGATGCGCCGTACATGCGTGACTTCCTGTTGACCGCCAAGGACACCTCGTTCGCCACCCTCGATGGCGTCAGCGCGGTGCGTTGAGCGCCTGGTGGTACATCGGCAGGATCAGGTCGCGGGTCAAGGGGGCCAGCGGCATGGTGGGTGTCTGGTCAGCGGCCAGCCATGCCACCTCTTCGATTTCTGCAGCCGGGACCACGGCTGCGGCGCTGTCGACACGGAACAGTTCGGCCTGCACCTCGAAGCCGGGCTCGTTGGCGGCTGGGGCGCTGAACTGGCCCAGGTGCACCGCCTGGGCCGGGTCGATGCGCAGGCCCAGTTCCTCATGCAGCTCGCGCACCAGGGCCTGAACCGGGGTTTCGCCAGCATCGATCTTGCCGCCGGGTTGCATGAAGGCCTGGGTGCCGCGCTTGCGTACCAGCAGGGTACGGCCCTGGGGGTCGATGAGCAGGGCGGCGGCGATGCGGATGGTGTTGGGCATGGGTTCGGCTCACTCGAATCAGGGGCCGGGGAGAATCCCATGGGGCGGTTGTACTGACAAGGCCAAGGTTTCCTCTACCGGCCTGACGAACGGCCCCTTGCCAACCCGCCCCGCACCCGCCATAACCACCACATGAACCTGCCCGCCAAACACCACCCGGTGCTCGAACGGTTCCACCCCGCCGTGCGCACCTGGTTCCGTCGTCACTTCGCCACGGTGACCGATGCCCAGGCACAGGCCTGGCCGTTGATCCATGCAGGCCAGTCAATGCTGCTGGCGGCGCCGACCGGCTCAGGCAAGACCCTCAGCGCATTCCTGGCCGTGCTCGACGAACTGTTCCGCCAGGGCCTGGAGCACCAGGGCGGGCTGCCTGCACAAACCCAGGTGGTTTACGTTTCGCCCCTGAAGGCGCTGTCCAACGATATCCGCCTGAACCTGCAGGCCCCGCTCGAAGGCATCAGCCAGGCCCTTGTCGAACAGGGCCTCAGCGCCCCGCGCATCACCACGGCCGTGCGCACCGGCGATACGCCACAAAAGGAACGCGCCGCCATGCGCAGGCTGGCACCGCACATCCTGGTGACCACACCCGAATCGCTCTACGTGCTGATGGGCTCGGCTTCGGGCCGCGAGGGCCTGGCCAGCGTGCACACGGTGATCGTCGATGAGATCCACGCATTGGCTGGCAACAAGCGCGGCGCCCACCTGGCATTGACCCTGGAGCGTATGCAGGCCCTGTGCCGGCGACCACTGCGGCGCATCGGCCTGTCGGCCACGCAACGCCCGGTCGAGCGGGTGGCGCAATTCCTGGTCGGCACCGGGCGTCCCTGCGCACTCGTCGATGTTGGCCATGCACGGCAGCGCGACCTGGCCATCGAAGTGCCTCCGGTACCGCTTGGCGCGGTAATGGCCACCGATGTCTGGGGTCTGGTCTACGACCGCCTGGCCGCGCTGGCACGGCAGCACCGTACCACCCTGGTGTTCGTCAATACCCGGCGCCTGGCCGAACGCATCACTCGCCACCTCAGCGATCGGCTAGGCAAGGAGGCGGTGGCCGCGCACCACGGCAGCCTGGCCAAGGAGCTGCGCCTGGATGCGGAGCAACGCTTGAAACGTGGCCAGTTGCAGGTGCTGGTGGCCACCGCGTCGCTGGAGCTTGGCATTGACATCGGCGACATCGACCTGGTCTGCCAGATCGCCTCGCCAGGCTCGATCGCGGCCTTCCTGCAGCGGGTTGGCCGCGCCGGCCACCAGGTTGATGGCGTGCCCAAGGGGCGGCTGTTCCCGACCTCGCGCGATGACCTGATCGAATGCGTAGCCCTGCTCGACTGCGTCCGCCGCGGCGAGCTGGACGAACTCCATATTCCCCGGGCGCCACTGGACGTACTCGCCCAGCAGATCGTTGCCGAGGCCAGCAACCAGGCGTGGCACGAACAGGCCTTGTACGACTGCCTGCGCCAGGCCACGCCCTACGCCGAACTTGACCTGCAACACTACCAGGGCCTGCTGCGCATGCTCGCCGAAGGCTATAACGGCCGTCAGGGCGTACGCAGCGCCTACCTGCACCGCGACGCGGTCAGCGGCACCTTGCGCGGCCGCCGTGGCAGCCAGCTGACCGCTCTGACCAGTGGCGGCACCATCCCCGACAATGCCGACTACGCCGTGTTGCTCGAGCCACAGGCGCTGAACATCGGCAGCGTCAACGAAGACTTTGCCGTGGAAAGCATCGCCGGCGATATCTTCCAGCTCGGTAACGCCTCCTACCGCATCTTGCGCGTGGAACCGGGCCGGGTGCGGGTGGAAGATGCGCAAGGCCTGCCGCCGACCATTCCGTTCTGGCTGGGCGAGGCGCCCGGGCGAAGTGACGAGCTGTCTGCCGCAGTGGCACGGCTGCAGGCGCAGATCGACCAGCGCCTGGCGCAGGCCGGCGGCAACCTGGCCGCAGTGCTGGCGTGGTTGCAGGAAACCTTCGACCTGGGCGAGGACTGCGCCAGCCAGCTGCTGGACTACCTGGCCCGCACCCGTGAAGTGCTGGGTGCCTTGCCCTCGCAGGAGACGCTGGTGATGGAGCGCTTCTTCGATGAATCCGGCGGTACCCAGCTGATCATCCACTCCCCCTATGGCAGCCGCATCAACCGCGCCTGGGGCCTGGCGCTGCGCAAGCGCTTCTGCCGTACTTTCAACTTCGAGTTGCAGGCAGCCGCCAGCGAGGACGCCATCGTGCTGTCGCTGTCCACCAGCCACAGTTTCGAGCTGGACGAGGTATGGCGTTACCTGAACAGCCGCAGCGCCGAACCGATCCTCGTCCAGGCCCTGCTCGATGCGCCGTTGTTCGGCGTACGCTGGCGCTGGAACGCCAGCGTGGCCATGGCCTTGCCGCGCTTCGTCGGCGGCCGCAAGGTGGCGCCACAGATCCAGCGGATAAAGAGCGAAGACCTGGTAGCCGCCGTGTTCCCCGACCAGATCGCCTGCCTGGAAAACATCGCCGGCGAGCGGCAGATTCCCGATCACCCGCTGGTCGAGCAAACCCTGGATGACTGCCTGCACGAAGCGATGGACAGCGAAGGCTGGCTGGCACTGCTACGGCGCATGGAAAGCGGCTCGGTGCGCCTGCTGTGCCGCGACCTGCCGGCGCCTTCGCCGCTGGCTTCGGCCATTCTCAATGCCCGGCCCTATGCCTTCCTGGATGACGCCCCGCTGGAAGAACGGCGCACCCAGGCCGTGCTCAGTCGGCGCTGGAACGAGGTACACAGCGGCGACGACCTGGGCGCGCTGGATGCCGAGGCGATTGCTGCGGTGGCCGCGGAGGCCTGGCCGCAGCCCGCTAATGCCGACGAAATGCATGAAGCGTTGATGGGGCTGGGCGCCATCAGCCAGGACGAAGTGCGGGAAAACGCCAGTTGGGACATGCTATTGCGCCAGTTGGCCAGAGCCGGGCGGGCCATGCGCCTGGTGGAAGAAGGGCTGTGGCTGGCGCGCGAACGCTTGAGCCTGTTGCACACGCTGTACCCCGGTGCCCGGCTGGAGCCGGCGCTGGCGGTTTTGCCCGGCTTCGCTCAGGCTACCGACGCGGACGACGCGCTTGCCGAACTGCTGCGCGCCCGTCTCAGCGGCCACGGCCCGCTGACCCAGGCACAGATCGCCGCACCGCTGGGCAAGCCGGCGCAGGCCATCGAACAGGCCCTGGCCCGTCTGGAAGCCGAAGGCTATGTACTGCGCGGCCATTTCAGCCCGGGCACAAGCGACCTGCAGTGGTGCGAGCGCCATTTGCTGGCGCGCATCCACCGCTACACGGTCAAACGCCTGCGCCGGGAAATCGAGCCGGTCAGCCTGCAGGACTTCATGCGCTTTCTGTTCGACTGGCAGCACATGGCCGATGGCCACCGCCTGCGCGGACCGGCCGCCGTTGCCGAGGTGCTGGGCCAGCTGCAAGGCTTTCCGAGCGCGGCTGGCGCCTGGGAGGCTGAACTGCTGCCGGCCCGCATCGAGGACTACAGCCCGCACTGGCTCGACGATGCCTGCCGCAGCGGGCAGTTTGCCTGGAGCCGCCTGGCGACGACGGTGTCGAGCAGTACCTTGTCCAGCACGCCGCTGGTGCTGCTACCACGCCAGCACCTGAACGTATGGCGCAGCCTCGCCCCGGTGCCCGCCCTGGAAAGCCTCGGCGCGCGGGCGCAACGCGTGCACGAAGTATTGCAGGCACACGGCGCGCTGTTCTTCGAGGAACTGATCCAGGATGCCCACCTGCTGCCCAGCGAACTCGAGACGGCCCTGCAGGAGCTGGTGGGCGCCGGTCTAGCCGGGGCAGACAGCTTCACCGGCCTGCGCAGCCTGATCACCCCGGCGGCGAAGCGCACATCCCGCAACAGCCGACGTGGCCACCCGCCGCTGTCCAGCAGCATGTCCGATGCCGGGCGCTGGGCCTTGTTGCGCCGCGGTGAAGTGGAAGAAAGCCAGCGCCTGGAGCACATCGCCCGGGCCCTGTTGAGACGCTATGGTGTGGTCTGCTGGCGCCTGCTGGAGCGCGAAAGCGACGTGCTGCCGCCATGGCGCGAGCTGCTGCGTTGCTACCACCGGCTCGAGGCGCGCGGCGAGATTCGTGGCGGGCGCTTCATCGCCGGGCTGGCGGGGGAACAGTTCGCCTTGCCGGAGGCGGTAGCGCAGCTGCGCCAGGTACGCCGCCGCGAGCAGGACGGGGCGCTGGTAGCAGTAAGTGCCAGTGACCCGTTGAACCTGATCGGGTCATTGTTGCCGGGGGCGAAGGTGCCGGCGGTCACTGGCAACCGCCTGCTGTATCGCGATGGGGTAGCGGTGGCAGTACGGGTGGCCGGACGCTATTCGTTCCTGGTCGAGGCGCCAGCCCAGGAGCAGGAAAGCTGGCGGCAGAAACTGCTGCGCGCCCCGCGTTGAAGCGTTGCCAGGACCAATCTGCAGCAACGCGGGAATGCTTCTCGCTACCTCGATTTAATTTTGCACAGCCTTGCAACTTGGCTATGGTCGGGGTTTGCCCCAGGCCCCGAGCCTGACCGCGCCATCGCAAGGACCCTGTATGAGCCTGTCACTTCTCAGCCGCTATGCCTTTTTCGCCGCCTGTGTGCTGTTCACCCTGGCGAGCCTGCCGTTCATCCACCATGAATGGTTGTGGCCATTCACCCTGACCAGCGCCGTCCTCAGCCTGATCGGCCTGTTCGACCTGCTGCAGCAACGCCATGCGGTACGTCGCAACTACCCGATCCTGGGCAACATCCGCTACCTGGTCGAGGCCATTCGCCCGGAGATCCGCCAGTACCTGCTGGAGGCCGACAGCGATGCCCTGCCGTTCGCGCGTGCCCAGCGCTCGCTGGTGTATGCGCGGGCGAAGAACGAAGCCTCGGACAAACCGTTCGGTACCCTGATCGACGTGTACGCGTCCGGATTCGAGTTCATCGGCCACTCCATGCGCCCGGCGCCACTGGCCGACCCGGCAAGCTTCCGCGTTGTGGTCGGCGGGCCGCAGTGCAGCCAGCCGTATTCGGCGTCGATCTTCAACATTTCGGCCATGAGCTTCGGCTCGCTCAGTGCCAACGCCATTCGCGCGCTCAACCAGGGCGCCAAGCTAGGCAATTTTCACCATGACACCGGCGAAGGCAGCATCAGCCCCTATCATCGCGAACACGGTGGCGACCTGGTCTGGGAACTGGGCAGCGGCTACTTCGGCTGCCGCACGCCGGATGGGCGCTTCGACCCCGAACGTTTCGCCGCCCAGGCACGCAGCCCGCAGGTGCGGATGATCGAGATCAAGATGAGCCAGGGTGCCAAGCCCGGCCACGGCGGCATCCTGCCCAAGCACAAGGTGACCCGGGAAATCGCCGAGACCCGTGGTGTACTGATGGGCGAAGACTGCATTTCACCGTCACGTCACAGCGCCTTCTCCACCCCCATCGAGATGATGCAGTTCATCGCCCGGCTGCGTGAACTGTCTGGCGGAAAACCAGTGGGCTTCAAGTTCTGCCTGGGCCACCCATGGGAGTTCATGGGCATCGCCAAAGCCATGCTGGAAACCGGCATCCTGCCCGACTTCATCGTCGTCGATGGCAAGGAGGGCGGCACCGGCGCCGCGCCGGTGGAGTTCACCGACCACATCGGCGTACCGTTGCGCGAAGGCCTGCTGTTCGTGCACAACACGCTGGTTGGCCTGAACCTGCGCGACAAGATCAAGCTTGGCGCCAGCGGCAAGATTGTCAGCGCCTTTGACATCGCCAGCGTGCTGGCCATCGGTGCCGACTGGGCCAACTCGGCGCGCGGCTTCATGTTCGCCATCGGCTGCATTCAGTCGCAGAGCTGCCACACCAACAAGTGCCCGACCGGCGTGGCCACGCAAGACCCGCTGCGCCAGCGCGCGCTGGTGGTGCCGGACAAGGCCCAGCGGGTATTCAATTTCCACCACAACACCTTGCGTGCGCTGGCCGAGATGCTCGCGGCAGCGGGCCTGGAGCATCCAGCACAGCTGGAAGCCAAGCACCTGGTGCGGCGCATCTCCGCTACCGAGATCAAGCTGTTCTCGCAGATGCATGTGTTCCTGAAACCGGGTGAACTGCTGACCGGCGAGGTGAATGGCCAGTTCTATTCGCGCATGTGGCAGCTGGCGCGCGCGGACAGCTTTGAACCGAACAGTGAAATGGCGGCCTGATGGGCCCCTGGGGCCGCAAAGCGCCCCCAGGAACCCTGGATCAGGAAACCGTGCCTGCCGCGCCCTGCGCTTCTTTCGGCGCCAGGCGCAAGGCGTAGTACAGCACCGTCAGCAGCACCAGGAACGCCGGGCCGATATACAGCGCCACGCGGGTATCCTCGAAGTACGCCATCAGGCCAACCACCAGCACCAGGAAGGCCAGGGCCAGGTAGGAGCTAAGCGGCCATAGCCACATACGGTATTGCAGTGCGTTGCGCTCGGCGCTGCCGAGGCCGGCGCGGAACTTCAATTGCGCCAGCAGAATCATGACCCAGGTCCAGATCGCACCAAAGGTGGCGATCGAAGTCACCCAGACGAAGACCTTCTCCGGCACCAGGTAGTTGGCCAGCACGCCCAGCAGCAGCGCGCCGATCGACAGCAGCAGCGCATTGCGCGGCACGCCGTTCTTCGAGGTACGGGCGAAGGCGGCCGGGGCCTGGCCGTTCTGCGCCAGGCTGTAGAGCATGCGCCCGGTGCTGAAGATGCCGCCGTTGCACGAGGACAGCGCGGCGGTAATCACCACAAAGTTGATGATGCCGGCGGCGGTCTTGATGCCGAGGCGTTCGAAGGTCATGACGAACGGGCTGCCCTGGCTGCCGATTTCGTTCCACGGGTAGATCGACAGGATCACGAACAGCGCACCGACGTAGAACAGCAGGATGCGCCAGAACACCGAGCCGATGGCGTGCGGAATGGTCTTCTGCGGGTTGCGTGCTTCACCAGCGGTCAGGCCGATCATTTCCACGCCCAGATAGGCGAACATCACCATCTGCAGCGACATCAGCACGCCGGTCACGCCGTTGGGCATGAAGCCGCCGTTGCTCCACAGGTTGGAGATACCCACCGCTACGCCGTCATTGCCCAGGCCGAAGGCAATGATGCCAATGCCACCAAGGACCATGGCGATGATGGTGACGATCTTGATCAAAGCGAACCAGAACTCGAATTCACCGAACGCCTTGACCGCCACCAGGTTGACCGCGCCCATGCTGCCCAGCGCCGCCAGGGCCCAGATCCAGCGCGGTACGTCGGGGAACCAGATGCCCATATAGATGGCTACCGCGGTAATCTCCGCCACGCAGGTCACCAGCCACAGGAACCAGTAGTTCCAGCCGGTAAGGAAGCCCGCCAGCGGGCCGAGGTAGTCCTGGGCATAGCGGCTGAACGAACCGGCGACGGGATTGTGCACGGCCATTTCACCAAGGGCGCGCATGATCACCAGAATGGCCAAGCCACCGATGATATAGGACAGCATGATGGCGGGGCCGGCCATTTCGATGGCTTTGGCCGAACCGAGGAAAAGACCGACGCCGATACAGGCGCCCAGCGCCATCAGACGGATGTGCCGTTCGCCCAGTTCACGCTTGAGCGGGCCGCCATCAGTGGCATGGCCGTGGGCAGGGTGGTTGCCGACTGGCATAGCAATACAACCTCGTTTTGTTATTGGATTTGACCTTCGTGCAGCACCGGCCAGGCCGATAGGCCGAGCGTTGGCTTGCCGAACTGGCCTTGTGGGCCGGCTCGAGTGCCGGAATAGAGCGTCCGGCAGGTCGAAGGGGCAAGCAGTATAGGAACACCGCTGTAGGGATTTTCGCTATATATACCGAAATAATCAGCGAGTTTTCCGGGGCATACGGCGGTCTTGGACATCGCCGCCTGGCACCATAGCAACATCGTCCGACGAAGAAACCCACACCAAAGCCGCATAGTCCCAATGCACTTTTCTCGGCTTCCTACAAATTTTTCACCTGCCCCGCTCAACGTCTAAGCTTCAGACAAGCAAGACGAAAACACTTGGCCGGATAGAAGACTATGGGCGCACTGTGGCAATCGGAACCAACCAGAACGGAAGCACCCGACCTACCTCCGGCCGAGACGCCACAACCCAAGTCCCCCCGTCAACGCCGGCTATGGTGGCGGCTGATCATTCTTATCCTGCTGGTGGCGCTGGTGGCCATTGGCTTCGCTGCGTACGACGAGTTCCGCACCTCCAACCTGCAGTCGCGGGAATTCAGCAAGCTGGCCACTACCCTCACCTATTCGCTGCAGCCAGGCCCCAGCGATGCCATCGTCTACCCTGGTGAAGGCCCGTTTGACAAACGCCTGGGCTACAGCGCCCTGGGGGAGTTCCTGCCGCGCCTGCTCAAGCGCGACTACCTGATCAGCGAGCAGGTGCGGTTCTCGCCGGCGCTGATGAACTACGTCGAGCATGGTTTGTTCGCCCCTTACATCGAGAAGATCCAGGCCGGGCTATCGATTACCGACTGCCGCGGCGACACGCTGTACCAGTACAAGTACCCGCAATACCTGTATCCGGACTTTGCCGCGATACCGCCGGTAATGGTCAACAGCCTGCTGTTCATCGAAAACCGCGACCTGCTCGACACCAAGGACCCACGCAACAACCCGGCCGTGGACTGGCCGCGCTTCGCCAAGGCTGCCTATAGCCAGGTGGCCAAGTACCTGGCCTTGCCCGGCCAGTCCGCGGGTGGCAGCACCCTGGCTACGCAGCTGGAAAAGTACCGACATTCACCGGACGGCCTGACCGTCTCGGGCGCCGAAAAGATTCGCCAGATGATTTCTGCCAGCGTGCGAGCCTACCAGGGTGGCCCCGACACCACCGAGGCACGCCAGCGTATCGTGCGTGACTACCTCAACAGTGTGCCGTTGTCGGCAGTGCCAGGGCATGGCGAAGTGCATGGCATGGCCGAAGGCCTGCGGGTGTGGTACGGCGCCGATTTCGACCAGGTCAACCAGGCCCTGATGTCCACCGCCAGTGACCCCGAAAGCATGGCCGCGCGCGGTCTGGCGCTGCGCCAGGTACTGTCATTGATGATTGCCCAGCGCCGCCCCTCGCACTACCTGTCCAAGGGGCGGATCGAGCTGGCGGAGCTGACCGATGCGCACATTCGCGTACTGGCTGCCAACAAGGTCATCGAACAGCCGCTGGCTAACGCCGCATTGGCCAGCAAGGTGGTTTACCGCGACTGGGTAGCGCAACCGACCATCGTGCCGATCGTCACCAACAAGGGCATCAGCCTGGCGCGCAACCGCCTGGCGGCCATGCTCAACCGCCCGTTGTACGACCTTGACCGCCTCGACCTGTCGGCCACCAGCACCCTGCAGGCTGACCTCCAGGTACAGGTCAGCCAGTACCTGAAGAACCTTGCCGACCCCGCGTTCGCCGCACAGATTGGCCTGATTGGTGAGCGCCTGCTGACGACCAAGACCACCGACCAGGTGAGCTACAGCTTCACTTTGTTCGAGCGCACTGCCGATGGCTCGCGGGTACGGGTGCAAACCGACAGCACCGACCAGCCTTTCGACATCAACGAAGGCAGCAAGCTGGAGCTGGGCTCCACCGCCAAGCTGCGCGTGCTCACCACCTACCTGGAAATCATCGCCGAGCTGCACGACAAGTACGCCGGCAAACCTGCCGCCGAGTTGAAGAAAGTCGAAGTCGCCGAACTCGACCGCATCACCCAGTGGTCGCTGGAATGGCTCGCGCAGAACAGCAAGAACCAGAGCCTGGACGCCATGCTCGATGCCGCGCTGGAACGCAAGTATTCGGCCAACACCGGCGAAGCCTTCTTCACCGGTGGGGGTATGCATGTATTCAACAACTTCCGCAAGGAAGACAACAGCCGCAACCCGACCCTCAAGGACGCGTTGCGCGAATCGATCAACCTGCCGTTCATCCGCCTGATGCGCGACCTGGTGCGTTACGTGACCTACCAGCAGCCATACAACCGCCTGCCGTTGCTCAAGGACGACAGCGACCCGCGCCGCCAGGAATACCTGGCCCGTTTCGCCGACAAGGAAGGCACCAACTACCTGATGCGCTTCTGGAAGAAATACCAGCGCAAGACCTCGCAACAACGCCTGGACACCTTCCTCGACAGCATGCGCGTCACCCCGCAACGGCTGGCTGCGGTGCACCGCTACCTGTTCCCCGAGGCCGGGCAGGAAACCTTCAACGCCTTCGTCCGCGCCCACCTCAAGGGTGACAAGGCCGCCCTGGGCAAACTGACCGACGGCCGGCTGTCGGAGATGTACGACGCCTACGGGCCGGGCAAGTATGACTTGCCTGACCAGGGCTACATCGCCAAGGTGCACCCCCTGGACTTGTGGCTGCTCGGCTACCTGCTGAAGAACCCCAGCTCGACCTTGACTGAAATGGTCAACGCCAGCCGCTTCGAACGCCAGGAGGTGTACGGCTGGTTGTTCAAGAGCCGCCACCAGGGGGCCCGCGACAGCCGCATTCGCACCATGGTGGAAATCGAAGCATTCCTCGACATTCACCAGCGCTGGAAGCGTGTGGGCTATCCCTTCGACCACCTGGTGCCCTCGCTGGCCACTGCGATCGGTAGCTCGGGCGACCGCCCCGCCGCCCTCTCCGAACTGGTAGGCATCATCCAGAACGACGGCGTACGCCTGCCGACCTTGCGCATCGACACCCTGCATTTCGCCGCCAACACGCCGTACGAGACCAAGCTGATCACCGACCCGGACCGGGGCGTGCGGATCTTGCCGGTGGAAGTGGCGCGCGCCCTCAAAGGCGCCATGTCACAAGTGGTGGATGCAGGCACTGCGCGGCGTATTTCCGGCAGCTTCAAGTTGCAGGACGGTACGCCGCTGGTCATGGGCGGCAAGACCGGTACCGGTGACAACCGCATCGAAAGTTTCGGCGCCGGTGGCCGCCTGATCGGCTCGCGTTCGCTCAACCGTACCGCCACGTTCGTGTTCTTCCTGGGCGACAACCACTTCGGCACCTTGACCGCGTTCGTGCCCGGGCGCTCGGCAGAAGCATTCACGTTCACTTCGGCACTGCCGGTGCAGGTGCTCAAGGGCATGGCCCCCATCCTCCTGCCATACCTGCAACCAGGTAATCCGAACGAGTGCAGAGTGCCGCAGGTGGCAGCGCAGCGCGGCCAGTCGGATAAAAGTACATCGAATAATTAGATGATAATCATCCGCAGTTATGGCTTGTCTTTAGATATATCTTGAGTAATATCTTGCGATATATCGCAAACGACGGAGCCCAGCCCACATGCGCGAACATTCCCCCCACGACCTGTTCGAGCGACGCCCCGGCCGCGGCGAACGCGGCCCACGCGTATTCGCCCCTGGCGACCTCAAACTGTTGATGCTGGCCCTGCTTGCCGAGCAGCCCGGCCACGGCTACGACCTGATCCGCCAGATCGAGAATCTGTTCGATGGCAGCTACAGCCCAAGCCCCGGTGTGATCTACCCAACGCTGAATTTCCTCGAGGAGGCCGAGCTGATCGCCGGCCAGGTGCAGGGCAGCAAACGTCTCTATGCCATCACCGATGCCGGCCGCACCGCCTTGGCCGAACAGGCTGTTGCCCTGGATGGCGTACGCATGCGCATCGAGGTCAGCAAACGCGCCCTGCGCGGCCACGACCGCCCGCCCGAGATCCACGAAGCGGTCGGCAACCTGCGCCATGCACTGCACATGCACAGTGGCCGCTGGACGCCGGAAGAAATCGAGCGGGTCCGCGACCTGCTCAACCACGCCGCCAAAGCCATCGCCTCCGGGCCGACCGAGCCTGTCAGGGAGACACCCCATGAGTGACACCATCTATCGCGTCAATCACGAGATCCGCCAACGCCGCCTGCAGGTATTGCGGGTCACCGAACTGACCCCACGCATGCGCCGTATCACCTTGGGCGGGGCCGAGCTGCAGGGCTTCACCAGCGTGGGCAGCGATGACCACATCAAACTGCTGTTCGCCGAAACGCCCGAGCAAGTGCAGAGCATCGAAGCCCGTAGCCTCGGCAAGGACGGTGGAGCACGGCCGACCATGCGCGAGTACACGCCCCGGCGCGTCGACCTGGTGGCCAACGAACTGGACATCGATTTCGTGTTGCACGGCGACGGCCCTGCCTCGACCTGGGCCGCTCAGGCCGCACCCGGGCATACGCTGGACATCGCCGGGCCGCGGGCGTCGATGGTGGTGCCGGATATGTTCGACAGCTACTTGCTGATTGGGGACGAAACCGCTATTCCGGCCATTGCCCGCCGGTTGGAGGAATTGCCCGCAGGTCGCCAGGTGCTGGCGCTCATCCAGATCGAGGACGAACAGGAACGCCAGCCACTGCCGAGCAAGGCACAGGTGGAGGTGATTTGGGTACGTCGGCACCAGGAGGACCTGCTGGCCCTGGTGAAGAACCTGAGCTTGCCGCCAGGCCGGTTGTACGGCTGGGTGGCACTTGAGAAAACCCTGACCCGCCAGGCCAAGGCGCTGTTGCTGGAAAAGGGGGTACCTGAAAATGCACTGAAGGCCGCGGCCTACTGGCGTGCCGATGGGACTGTGGACGACGACTGAAGGGTTGTCGCCGGTCCTGGCGTCTTCGCGGGCAAGCCCCCATGCGGACGTGCACGCCTTGGCTCCTGCGCTTTTCCCTCAGGAGCCGGCTCACCCAGCTGATGGCCGGCGCACGCCGATCCACCGATCCAGCCCCAACACCACAAGCCCGATGCCCCAGAACCCCGCCAACACGCCGAGGGCGTTGAGCAGCACCTGCGCATATCCCAGGCCCGCCACATCGATGAACGGGTAGGCGTACACGCCAATCTCGCTGCCGCGCCACAACGCATAGGCAAAATATACCGCCGGGTACAATGCCCAAGCCGCAAGGTGCCATAATCGCAGCGTGCCCTTGGGCGTCTCAACCCACCAGTACAAGGCAAACAGCGCCGGCATCACGTCGTGCAGCAACTCGTCCGCCAGCCACTGCCAACCCTGCGGTTGCCACAAGTGGCGCAGTAACACGCTGTAAGCCAGCGCCACCAGGACGATACTGGTGACCACCGCCGAACTCACTGACGGCGAGAGGAAAAAGCGTTTGCCAGCCCCTTCGCGACCAAACGCTGCGTAACTCAGCACCGTCGCCACCAAGGTATTGGTCAATACAGTGAAGTAGCCGAATACGTTGATCAAGCCGCCAATCAGGCTGGCCTGTTCCTGCCAACGCGCCAGCAGCACCAGGTACACCTGCACGGTCAGGCCGAACCAGCCCAGCACGGCCATGCCGGTCAGCCAGGGACGGCGCGGCATGTCAGGCGTTGCGCTGCAGTTTCACGTACAACTGCTCCACTTTTTCCCGCGCCCAGGGGGTCTTGCGCAGGAAGGTCAGGCTCGACTTGATGCTCGGGTTGCTCTTGAAACAACGCGCATCGACGCGCTCGGCCAGGCCCTGCCATTGGTAGTGCGCCACCAGTTCAGTGAGGATCTGTTCAAGGGTCTTGCCGTGCAGCGCGTTGTGTTGGGCCGTGCTCATGCCAGTGCTCCGTGGGAAAGATGCGCACCTTACACGAGTGTAGTGGCGGGCGGGATCAGTCGTATCAACTGAAAAACCGCTGGCCAGGGACAAAAGCGGTGTGCTGAAATTAAAATGTTATGTTGTAACATTACATAAGCACTCGCCAAGGAACGCCCCATCCCATGCTGTACACACCGCTTCGCCTCTCGCCCCTCGCCGTCGCCCTCTGGCTGGCCGCCTCGCCCAGCCAGGCCGTCGAACTCGAACCTCAGGTCATTACCGCCAACCCGCTTGGCAACCGACAACTGGCCGCCCCCGCCACCGTGCTTGAAGGTGACGACCTGCTGCAACAGCAGCACGGCAGCCTCGGTGAAACCCTGAACAAGCAGCCTGGTGTCGCTTCGACCTGGTTTGGCCCTGGCGCCAGTCGCCCGGTAATCCGAGGCCTGGACGGCGATCGCATTCGCATCCTGCGCAATGGCGTCGGCGCCCTAGACGCTTCGTCGTTGTCCTACGACCACGCCGTACCGCTGGACCCTGTCACCGTCGATCGGGTCGAGATCGTGCGCGGTCCGGCCGCCCTGCTCTACGGCGGTAACGCAATCGGTGGCGTGGTCAACACGTTCGACAACCGCATCCCGGACGCCCCCATCGATGGCATCCACGGTGCCGGCGAACTGCGCTACGGTGGCGCCGACACCACCCGCAGCAGCGCCGGCAAGCTTGAGGCTGGCAACGGTGCCTTCGCCCTGCACCTGGATGCCAATAGCCGCCACTTCAATGACCTGCGAATCCCCGGTTACGCCCGCAGCTCCAAGGTGCGTGACATGGACGAGCCGGGCAGCAAACATCGACTGGAAAACAGCGACGGCCGCCAGGACGGTGGTGCGGTGGGTGGCGCCTACCATTGGGACCACGGTTATGCAGGCCTGTCGTACAGCCGTTACGACAGCAACTATGGCTCGGTGGCCGAGCCTGGCGTGCGCCTGGACATGCAGCAGGATCACTATGCCTTCGCCAGCGAACTGCGCGACCTCGACGGCCCGTTCAGTTCGGTCAAGGTCGATGCTGGCTACACCGATTACGAACACCGCGAAGTTGAACAAGGCGAGGTCCATACCACCTTCAGGAACCGGGGCTACGAAGCACGCATCGAAGCCCGCCACCAGCCGCTCGGGCCGGTGCAAGGCGTAGTCGGCGCACAGGTCAGCCGCAACCAGTTCTCTGCCCTGGGTGAGGAGGCTTTCGTCCCGCACACCGACACCGACAGCCTGGCGCTGTTCATGCTGGAGCAGTGGCAAGCCACCGAGCGCCTGAACCTGAGCTTGGGCGCCCGCATGGAGCACACCCGCGTGGACCCGGACGCCAAGGGCAACGAGAACTTCCTGGCAGCCGACAGCGCCAGCACTTTCAACGCATTCAGCCTGTCTTCAGGGGCGGTGTACCAGCTCGACCCGGTCTGGTCGCTGGCCGCCAACCTTGGCTACACCGAACGCGCCCCGACCTTCTACGAGCTGTACGCCAATGGCGCCCACGTGGCGACGGGTGCCTTCGAAGTCGGCGATGCCGGCCTGAACAAGGAAAAAGCCATTTCCACGGACCTGGCACTGCGCTTCGACAATGGTACCCACAAGGGTAGCGTCGGGCTGTTCTACAGCCACTTCCGCAACTACATCGGCCTGATCGGTACCGGTAACCTGCGCGAGGGTCATGATCATGACGAAGATGACCATGACCACGATCATGGCCACGACGGCTTACCGGAATACCAGTATCAAGGCGTGCGGGCGCGCTTCTATGGCATCGAGGCCCAGGACCGTTGGCAACTGCTGGAAAACCGTTACGGCAGCTTCGCACTGGAACTGTCGGGCGACTATACGCGGGCGAAGAACCTGGACAGTGGCGAGCCGCTGCCCCGCATCGCCCCACTGCGCCTGAACAGCGGCCTGGTCTGGGAGCTGGACCGCTGGCAGGCGCGAGTGGACGTGCAGCACGCCGCATCGCAGCATCGCAAGCCGGCCAACGAAACCAGCACCGATGGCTACACCACGTTGGCGGCGAGTGTCGGCTACCGCTTCGACATCGGCCAGAGCCAATGGCTGGCGTTCATCCGCGGCGAGAACCTGACCGACCAGACCGTGCGCTATGCCAGCTCGATCCTGCGGGATATCGCGCCGGCCCCTGGGCGTAGCGTGCAAGTCGGGCTGCGTACCTCCTTCTGAAATAGCGGGGCGCCTTGCGCCCCGATCGCCGGCAGAGCCCCTCCGCCGTCAATTGTTACCGGCAGCGGAATAATCCACTGCGACAATTTGTCTTTTTTTCTTGCAACTTCCCCTATATCCTCCGCGCCGCAAGCTGAAACGCTTCATTTGACTGATCCTGTCGCCATTTCCATCGAGGGCCCTGCCCTTCGATGCGCTTGCCGTTTATTCGATAATCAGAAGATAGCGCTATCTCATGTTCCAACTGCCCAAAACCTGTTACATCGGCCTTGCCCTCAGTGCCTTGGCAATCCCCGCCACTGCCAGCGATATGTTCGCCAGCGACTCCCCATGGATGCTCGGCGACTGGGGCGGTAGCCGCAACGAATTGCTGGAAAAAGGCTATGACTTCACCCTCGGCTACACCGGCGAGATGGGCAGCAACCTGCACGGCGGCTACGACCACGATCGCACCGCGCGCTACAGCGACCAGTTCACCTTCGGCAGCCATCTGGACCTGGAGAAGATCCTCGGCTGGCACGACAGCGAATTCCAGCTGACCATCACCGAGCGCCACGGCGACAACATCAGCAACGACCGTATCAACGACCCACGCGTCGGCGGTTTCACCTCGGCCCAGGAAGTCTGGGGCCGTGGCGAAACCTGGCGGTTGACCCAGATGTGGATCAAGCAGAAGTACTTCGACGGCGCGCTGGACGTGAAACTCGGCCGTTTCGGCGAAGGCGAGGACTTCAACAGCTTCCCCTGCGACTTCCAGAACCTGGCCTTCTGCGGCTCTCAGGTAGGCAACTGGGTCGGTGGCATCTGGTACAACTGGCCGGTCAGCCAATGGGCCCTGCGCGTACGCTACAACTTCAGCGACGCCCTCTACGCCCAGGTCGGCGTGTTCGAGCAGAACCCCTCCAACCTCGAATCGGGCAACGGCTTCAAGCTCAGCGGCAGCGGCACCCAGGGTGCGGTGATGCCGATCGAACTGGTGTGGAGCCCACGGGTCAATGGCCTTGAAGGGGAATATCGCGCCGGCTACTACTACAGTAATGCCAAGGCACAGGATGTTCTCAAGGACAACAACGGCCAGCCGGCAGCGCTCAGCGGCGCCAGCTACCGCAGCAGCTCGAGCAAGCACGGCTTGTGGCTCGGTGCGCAGCAGCAGGTGACTTCGCTGGCGTCCGACCAGTCGCGTGGCCTGAGCCTGTTCGCCAATGCCACGGTACACGACAAGAAGACCAATGCCATCGACAACTATGTGCAGGCTGGACTGGTATTCAAAGGGCCCTTCGACGCCCGCGCCAAGGACGACATCGGTTTCGCCCTGGCCCGTGTGCACGTCAACCCGGGCTACCGCAAGAACGCCCGCCTGGCCAACCAGGCCGCCGGCCTTGATGACTACGACAACCCTGGTTTCCTGCCCGTACAGGACACCGAGTACAGCGCCGAACTGTACTACGGCATCCATCTGGCCGACTGGCTCACGGTACGCCCCAACCTGCAGTACATCCGCCACCCGGGCGGGGTGTCGCAGGTCGATGACGCCCTGATCGGCGGCCTGAAGATCCAGAGCACTTTCTAACCCCCTTTTTGACCTGACGGAGAACCTGAGATGAGCACTGAAGGTGCCAACACTGGAAGCCGCTGGCTACCGCGCCTGATTGGCGCGCTGCTGTTGCTGATGGGCCTGGCCTTGCTGGCCGGCGGCATCAAGCTGAGCCAGCTGGGCGGATCGCTGTACTACCTGATTGCCGGTATCGGCTTTGCCCTGGCGGGCATCCTGCTGCTGGCCCAGCGCCGCATCGCCCTGGGCCTGTACGGCCTGATACTGCTGGGCAGCACCGTGTGGGCCCTGCTCGAAGTGGGCCTGGACTGGTGGCAACTGGTACCGCGCCTGGCCATCTGGTTTGCCATCGGCGTGGTGCTGCTGCTGCCTTGGGCACGACGCCCGTTGATCGGCCCGGCCAACAAGGCCAATACCGCGTTGCTCAGCGTTGCCGTGGTGGCTTCCGGCGCTTGCGCCCTGGCCAGCCAGTTCACTCACCCGGGCGAAGTGTTCGGTGAACTGGGCCGCGACAGCAGCGAAATGGCCAGCGCCGCACCGGCCATGCCTGATGGCGAATGGCAGGCCTATGGCCGTACCGAGCATGGCGACCGCTATTCGCCGCTGCGCCAGATCACCCCGCAGAATGCTTACCGCCTGGAAGAGGCCTGGCGTATTCGCACGGGTGACTTGCCAACCGAAAACGACCCGGTGGAGCTGACCAACCAGAATACCCCGCTGAAGGTCAACGGCATGCTCTACGCCTGCACGGCGCACAGCCGCCTGCTGGCCCTGGACCCGGACACCGGCGCGGAAATCTGGCGCTACGACCCGCAGGTCAAGAGCCCGGTCGGCACCTTCAAGGGCTTTGCCCACATGACCTGCCGTGGCGTTTCGTACTATGACGAAAACCGCTATGTCAGCCGCGATGGCAGCCCGGCCCCGAAAATCTCCGACGCCGGCCAGGCCGTGGCCCAGGCCTGCCCACGCCGTCTGTACCTGCCCACGGCGGATGCCCGCCTGATCGCCATCAACGCCGACAACGGCAAGGTCTGTGAAGGCTTTGCCAACCAGGGCGTGATCGACCTGACCACCGGCATCGGCCCGTTCACCGCTGGCGGCTACTACTCCACTTCGCCGGCCGCAATCACCCGCGACCTGGTGATCATCGGTGGCCACGTCACCGACAACGAGTCGACCAACGAGCCGTCCGGCGTGATCCGCGCCTACGACGTGCATGATGGCCATCTGGTGTGGAACTGGGACAGCAACAACCCGGACGACACCAAGCCCCTGGCCCCCGGCAAGATGTACAGCCGCAACTCGGCGAACATGTGGTCGATTGCCAGCGTCGACGAAGACCTCGGCATGATCTACCTGCCGCTGGGCAACCAGACCCCGGACCAGTGGGGCGCCAACCGTACCCCAGGCGCGGAGAAGTACAGCGCCGGCGTGGTCGCCCTCGACCTGGCCACCGGCAAGGCCCGCTGGAACTACCAGTTCACCCATCACGACCTGTGGGACATGGACGTCGGTAGCCAGCCGACCCTGGTCCACCTGAAGACCGATGACGGCGTGAAACCGGCGATCATCGTGCCGACCAAGCAAGGCAGCCTGTACGTGCTCGACCGTCGTGACGGTACGCCGATCGTACCGATCCGCGAAATCCCTACCCCGCAGGGCGCAGTCAAGGGCGACCACACCTCGCCGACCCAGGCCCGCTCCGATCTCAACCTGCTCGGCCCTGAGCTGACCGAACAGGCCATGTGGGGCGCCACGCCGTTCGACCAGATGCTGTGCCGTATCCAGTTCCGCGAGCTGCGTTACGAAGGCCAGTACACCCCGCCATCCGAGCAAGGGTCGCTGGTCTACCCAGGTAACGTCGGCGTGTTCAACTGGGGCAGCGTGTCGGTCGACCCGGTGCGGCAACTGCTGTTCACCTCGCCCAACTACATGGCCTTCGTGTCGAAGATGGTCCCGCGTGAGCAGGTGGCCGCAGGCAGCAAGCGCGAAAGCGAGACCAGCGGCGTGCAGCCGAACACCGGCGCTCCTTACGCAGTGATCATGCACCCGTTCATGTCGCCGCTTGGCGTACCGTGCCAGGCCCCGGCCTGGGGCTATGTTGCCGCCATCGACCTGTTCACCAACAAAGTGGTGTGGAAGCACAAGAACGGCACCACCCGCGACAGCACTCCGGTACCGATCGGCCTGCCGGTGGGCGTGCCAAGCATGGGCGGCTCGATCGTTACCGCCGGTGGCGTCGGCTTCCTCAGCGGTACCCTCGACCAGTACCTGCGCGCCTATGACGTGAACAACGGCAAGGAACTGTGGAAAGCCCGCCTGCCAGCGGGTGGCCAGGCCACGCCGATGACCTACACCGGCAAGGATGGCAAACAGTACGTGCTGGTGACCGCCGGCGGACACGGCTCGCTGGGCACCCGCATGGGCGATTACATCATCGCTTACAAACTCGCCGACTAAGCTTCAAGGCGGCAAGCTACGAACGAAAGCGGGGCCTGTGCGGTCCCGCTTTTTTCCTGCCACTGCACACGTGACGCTTGAAGCTTGAAACCCCTTCTTTCCCGCCCCATCTAAGCACCATAGTCATTCACGCAGGTGCCCCATGAGCGACCAGCAGGATTTCCCGGAACATCCCGACGAACACAGCGAAGTCGAACACACCACTCACCAGGCCGAAACCAGCCACGGCCACGCCCTCGCCCTGCCCGGCCAGCAGCTGCCGGACAAGGTCTACTTGATCCCGATCCACAATCGCCCGTTCTTCCCGGCCCAGGTACTGCCGGTCATCGTCAATGAAGAGCCTTGGGCAGAAACCCTCGACCTGGTGGCCAAGTCGCCAGACCATTGCCTGGCCCTGTTCTTCATGGACACCCCGCCAGAAGACCACCGCCATTTCGACACCTCGGCCCTGCCGGAGTACGGCACGCTGGTGAAGGTGCACCATGCCAGCCGCGAGAACGGCAAGCTGCAGTTCGTCGCCCAGGGCTTGAGCCGGGTACGCATCCGCACCTGGCTCAAGCACCACCGCCCGCCCTACCTGGTCGAGGTCGAGTACCCGCGCCAACCCGCCGAGCCGACCGACGAGGTCAAGGCCTACGGCATGGCGCTGATCAACGCGATCAAGGAACTGCTGCCGCTCAACCCGCTGTACAGCGAAGAGCTGAAGAACTATCTCAACCGCTTCAGCCCCAACGACCCGTCGCCGCTCACCGACTTCGCCGCCGCCCTTACCTCGGCCACCGGCAGCCAGCTGCAGGAAGTGCTCGATTGCGTGCCCATGCTCAAACGCATGGAAAAGGTCCTGCCAATGCTGCGCAAGGAAGTCGAAGTCGCGCGCCTGCAGAACGAGATCTCGGCCGAGGTCAACCGGCAGATCGGCGAACACCAGCGCGAGTTCTTCCTCAAGGAGCAGTTGAAGGTCATCCAGCAGGAGCTGGGCCTGACCAAGGATGACCGCAGCGCCGACCTCGAGCAATTCGAACAGCGCCTGGAAGGCAAGACCCTGCCGGACCAGGCACGCCGGCGCATTGATGAAGAGATGGGCAAGCTGGCCATCCTCGAAACCGGTTCGCCCGAGTACGCCGTCACCCGCAACTACCTGGACTGGGCCACCGCCCTGCCCTGGGGCATCTATGGCAAGGACAAGCTCGACCTGAAGCACGCGCGCAAAGTCCTTGACCAGCACCACGCCGGCCTCGACGACATCAAGGAGCGCATCCTCGAGTTCCTCGCCGTGGGGGCCTGGAAAGGCGAGATCAGTGGCTCGATCGTGCTGCTGGTGGGGCCGCCCGGGGTGGGCAAGACCAGTATCGGCAAGTCCATCGCCGAATCGCTGGGTCGACCGTTCTACCGCTTCAGCGTCGGCGGCATGCGCGACGAAGCCGAGATCAAGGGCCACCGCCGCACCTACATCGGCGCCCAGCCCGGCAAGCTGGTGCAGGCGTTGAAGGACGTCGAAGTGATGAACCCTGTCATCATGCTCGATGAAATCGACAAGATGGGCCAGAGCTACCAGGGCGACCCGGCGTCGGCCCTGCTGGAAACCCTCGACCCGGAGCAGAACGTCGACTTCCTCGACCACTACCTCGATTTGCGCCTGGACCTGTCCAAAGTGCTGTTCGTGTGCACCGCCAATACCCTCGACTCGATCCCGGGGCCGTTGCTCGACCGCATGGAAGTGATCCGCCTGTCCGGCTATATCACCGAGGAGAAGCTGGCCATTGCCAAGCGCCACCTGTGGCCCAAGCAACTGGACAAGGCCGGTGTGGCCAAGACCAGCCTCGCCATCAGCGACAGCGCCCTGCGCACGGTCATCGAAGGCTATGCTCGCGAGGCCGGTGTACGCCAGCTGGAGAAGCAACTGGGCAAGCTGGTGCGCAAGGCGGTGGTCAAGCTGCTGGAAAACCCCGAGGCCAAGCTGAAGATCGGTACCAAGGACCTGGAAGCCGCCCTCGGCATGCCGGTGTTCCGTAGCGAGCAGGTGCTGGCTGGCAAAGGCGTGATCACCGGGCTGGCCTGGACCAGCATGGGTGGTGCCACGCTGCCGATCGAAGCCACCCGCATCCACACGCTCAACCGCGGTTTCAAGCTGACCGGCAAACTGGGTGACGTGATGAAGGAATCCGCCGAAATCGCTTATAGCTACGTCAGCTCCAACCTCAAGCAGTTTGGCGGCGACCCGGGCTTCTTCAACGAAGCCTTCATTCACCTGCATGTGCCCGAAGGGGCTACCCCCAAGGACGGTCCGAGTGCCGGCATCACCATGGCCAGTGCCTTGCTGTCGCTGGCCCGGGACCAGGCACCGAAGAAAGGCGTGGCCATGACCGGCGAGCTGACGCTGACCGGGCAGGTGCTGCCGATTGGCGGGGTGCGCGAGAAGGTGATAGCGGCGCGGCGGCAGAAGATCTTCGAGCTGATCCTGCCGGAGCCTAACCGGGGTGACTTCGAAGAGCTACCGGACTACCTGCGTGAGGGCTTGACGGTGCATTTCGCCAAGCGCTTTGCCGACGTGGCAAAAGTGTTGTTCTGAGCTGTTCCGGCCTCTTTGCGGCTAGAACCGCGAAGCGGCCGGTGCAGGTAACACAAATCTCCTCGATCATCGGTTATCCTCAGGCCATCGTCAGCCTCCGGAGCCAACATGACCAACCCCCGTCTGCTCGTTCCCCTGAGCTTCGCCCTGCTTTCTGCCTGTGCCCAACAGCCCACACAGCCCATCGAACTGAACGCCGAAAGCGAATGCCCGACACGCCTTCAGGTGGGCCAGACCCTGACCCTGACCCTGCCCAGCAATCCGTCCACCGGCTATCGCTGGCGGGTCGAGAACCCCGCCGCCAACGTGCTGCGCAGCCTCGGCCCGGAGGTGTACAGCGCCCCTGAAGAAGAGGATGTGGTTGGCAGCGCCGGCGTCTCCACCTGGCGCTACCAGGCCAACAGTGCAGGTGAAGCCCGATTGGTGCTGGTCTATCAGCAACCCTGGGCGCCGGAGGTATCGCCCGTGCAAACATTTGATTGTGCCATCAAGGTGAGATAATCACTCTTCACGCCATTTCAAAGCGGCGGCGCAAGGCAGCCAGATAGTCGCGAGCGGTCTCCAGAGCTGCCTGCAACTCGGTTAGCTGGGCAGCTGCAGCAATCGCGCTGGAAATCTTTTGCCAGTGGCAGACAAACTTGTCCGCCTGCTCCACCCAGGGTGAACGCTTCCCGAGCAGTTCCTCGACATGATTGAACTGGCCGCTTTTACCCTGCGCCTCCTCCAGTTGCCTTTGCACTGTGCGCAACGTCTGCGTTTGCTGATTCAAAACGCTGACGAGCCGCTCACGAGCGACGACAATATCCGCAAATTCGCGCCCCTGCTCCAGCAAGTCAACGTTCCTATTTAGTTTTACCAAAGCCGCTTTGACCAGCTCCGGACTTACAACAGGATTTTTGATCGTAGCAAATACGCTTTCGATATCCTTCTCTTGAGGAATGACGTTACGCAGCGCAGCGCGCACAGAAGGCTGATTCAAGGTCTTGAACAGTCCATCGACTTCAGCGATACGAGCCTGCTTCTCTGCCACTGACTGTTCGAGCTGCGTCACCGAACTGCGGAGCTTCACGACAACCTCTTCCTGATCTTGCCTGAGTTTCGCGACATCGGGGGCACGGAAACCCGAGACCTGCGCGACAGCCGTGGCAATGTTCTCCATATCAGCCTGCAAACCTTGGCGAAGACGCAATAGATCTTCCTCGTCCAAACCGGCTGCACTGTTATCCAGATCAAGGTTCAATGCAACCAAGCTGGAGAGCACGTTTTCCCGAAGGGTATCGTTTCCTGCCTTGACCAAGTCGGTCAAATCGAGCAATCGTTCGCGCAAAGATGGGAGCAAACCGGTGGTGCTGTCGTAATAGAGCTCTGCCATGCTTGCCTCGATCGCTAACAGAACCTTGACATCAGGCAAGTTATCACTGTAATTTCCAGTATTCATAATACGCCCTCTCAGTATTCATTCAATACTTCATTGAAAAGCCTGGATATATTACTCGAAATCCCAAGGATATTTTCCCACGGCGAAATAACACGTTGGAATCGGTCAACAAATTTCTTGAGTTCCAACTGCGTAGAAACACTATCAACGCGATTTCTTGAGTTCTTGGCATAGGCCTCCATCAACACCCAAACGTCTTCCAGGTTCTTGACGGCCGTCCCGACATCAACCAGGCGAAACTGCATATCAACAATATGCGTCCTGATAATCTCAAAGTCCGACTGACCGCCGAGCAACACTGCTCTATTTTCCGCCAGTTCCTGTCTCTCACTAATCAATTTGTTTTTTGCTGCCCGCACATTCTCGGCTTTACTGCCGTATATGCCTCCGGTAATCGCCAGTCCTATCGCTCCAAAAACCAGCCCGTAAAAAGCAGTGCCCACAAGTCCATGATATTCAGCCAGTTTTTCCTCGATCTGGATATCCAACGCTTCGATATCCGCCTCCACCTTCGCCAATGCTTCAGAGACTTGCCCATCGCCGATGCGATTCAGCAAAGATTTGGCCATGGGGTGGAGAGTTTCGGTGATATCATCGCCAAACCGGTCAATCAGCGCTTTCACAGTTCTGATACCCGTGAGTTTCTCTTGAATATCTTCCGTGATTACGCTCAGGTGAAGGTCAACTGTTTCGCGGAATGTGCTCGTTTCGTCTTCAGAAAGCACTGCACTGTCACCATCATCAGCGCCACTGGCTGCAGCCTCCCAGGCGTCCATGGTCTTGATCGTGCCTATCAAACTTTCCGCTTCGCGAATCAGGTCTTCAGCGAAAACCTGCAGATCGGCGCCCATGGTCTTGCATGCATCTTCTACGCGATCCCAAGAGTTGACATGCTTCCGAAGATTCTCAAAAAAAACATTGACATCCGCTACGTCCAGACCGAGTGCAGCAAACGTCTCACTCAGCTTGTCTTTGTAGTCATGTGGCAACTGCCGAACAGCATCTTCATAGCGTTTGATTGTTCGTAGATTGTCCCGACTAAAGATGAAGGCCGGCTCATTTTTCTTCAGTTCAAAAATCTGACCCGGTACAAGTTCAATACGTTGATCTTCAGTAAGCTTATCGTATGGCAACGCTTCGGGCGCAGCGACATCATTTCCCATATAACACCTCCCATTATCAAACCTATGGCACGACGTTGCTGGCCACTTTAGTGTCTGCAGCGCATTAAAATAGTCAGGACTTTATCGACAAGCTCATAGAAATATCTGCAGCAGGTGCCAGACCTATGAGTACGGGAAACGCCCCCTCTGTTACGCTGGTGACATTTCGGCCCGACAAATAGGCAACCGTGGCCCGGTTTGGTTAGAATATGGCCCCGTTTTTCCGGCCCGAGCCCTCCCCGTGAGCAAACAACCCGACCGCCTCTTCGCCCAGCCCCTGGAGCAGGTGCCCGACTTCGTCTTCAATGAGGACGTGGTGCGGGTATTCCCGGACATGATCAAGCGCTCGGTGCCGGGCTACCCGACCATTGTCGAGAACCTCGGCGTGCTGGCCGCACGCTTCGCCCAGCCGCACACCGCGCTGTACGACCTGGGCGCATCGCTGGGTGCTGTCACCCAGTCGTTGCGACGCCATGTGCGCAGCGACGGCTGCCGGGTGATTGCCGTGGACAATTCCGCTGCCATGGTCGAACGCTGCCGCCAGTACCTCACCGCCCAGGACTCGATGTTCCAGGAGCTGCTGCCGGTACAAGTGCTGGAGGCCGATATCCTGGCCCTGCCGCTCGAGCCCGCCTCGGTGGTTGCGATGAACTTCACCCTGCAGTTCATCGCCCCCGACCAACGTCTGGAGTTGCTGGGCCGCATCCGCCAGGCGCTGCTGCCTGGCGGCGCGCTGATCCTCTCGGAGAAGCTGCGCTTCGCCGATGAGCAAGAGCATGCCCTGCTCAACGAACTGCACCTGGACTTCAAGCGGGCCAACGGCTACAGCGAACTGGAAATCGCCCAGAAGCGCAGCGCCATTGAAAACGTGATGCGCCCCGACACCCTCGAAGCCCATCAACAACGTCTGCGCGCCGCCGGCTTCTCGAAAGTCGTGCCCTGGTTCCAGTGCCTTAACTTCGCCTCGTTGATAGCCCTGCCATGATCGATCTGTCCCCCCTCGTCCGCCGCCTGGCGGGCACGCCCCTGGCTTCCTGGTCGCAAGGCCTGCAAGCACAACTGGAAGCCAAGCTGGAGAAGGGCCACGGTGACCTCGACCGCTGGCGCGGTGCGCTCGATGCATTGCCCGCCTTGCGGCCAAGTGAAGTCGACCTGGTCAATGGGCTGCGCCTGGATTGCGAGTGCGACGACGCGACCCGTGCGCAGATGCGCCAGGCGCTGATGGGGCTGTCGCCCTGGCGCAAGGGGCCGTTCGACCTGTTCGGCGTGCATGTTGAAACCGAATGGCGTTCCGACTGGAAATGGTCCCGGGTCGGGCCCCACCTGGACCTTAAGGGCAAGCGCGTACTGGATGTGGGTTGCGGCAACGGTTACTACCAGTGGCGCATGCTCGGTGCTGGGGCGGACATGGTCATCGGTGTCGACCCCAACTGGCTGTTCTTCTGCCAGTTCCAGGCCGTGCAGCAGTACTTGCCCGAGTTGCCCGCCTGGCACTTGCCGTTCGCCCTGGAAGACCTGCCGGCCAACCTCGAAGGCTTCGACACAGTGTTCTCGATGGGTGTGTTCTACCATCGTCGTTCACCCATCGAACACTTGCTTGCGCTCAAGGACTGCCTGGTCAAAGGCGGCGAACTGGTGCTGGAAACCCTGGTGATCGAGGGCGACGCAAACCAGGTGCTGGTACCGGAAGACCGCTACGCGCAGATGCGCAACGTCTGGTTCCTGCCGTCGGTACCCGCCCTGGAGCGCTGGCTGCGCCGTGCCGGTTTCAATGATGTGCGTTGTGTCGATGTCAGCGTGACCAGCGTCGAGGAACAGCGCAGCACCGAGTGGATGCGCTACCAATCCCTCAGCGACTTCCTCGACCCGAACGACCACAGCAAGACCATCGAAGGTCTGCCGGCTCCACGCCGCGCCACCCTGCTGGCGCGCAAATAAAAAAGGCGCCCGGTCGGGCGCCCGAAGGCACTTGCGGCGAGGAGCTTTCACGCCGCCGGTGCTGTTGCTTCAGTCCTTGGCCAGCTCGCGGGCCTTTTCCTGCGCCTTGCGTTCGCGCTCGGCAACAGCCTGCTGCCTGTCACCCTGCAGGCGCTGCTGCTCCTCGCGAAACGCTTGCCAGAACTGCCTGGAGCGCTCCGCACCGCCTTCGGCGTAAACACTTGCGCTGCCCAAGGCAAGGATGGCCAGCAGCAGGTATTTGGTCAGGTTCATCGTGTTTGCCTCGTGATAACCGATCAGACGGGCCCATCCTAGCGAGTGCTGGCTAACGACAAGGTGAGGCTGAGATTACAGTCTTGCAATGCGGCCTTCCGTTGCTCGTCACGGCCTCCGCCGCGGCGGACTCCAGCTGCAGGGTGACCCTGCGGGAGCGGTTTCCACCCGCGAAAAGGCCGGGACAGACAGGCAGATGACAGCAGAATTACAAATCCGTCATCTGCACCGCATGCCCTTCCTCATGAAGTAACATCCTGCCGCTTGACCCTGATGTCACTACAGGGTCGACAATTCGCCCCTTCATCAAACCGAGCCCGCTCATGCGCCTACTGATCATCGAGGACGAACTGCGTACGGCCGACTATCTGCAACAAGGCCTGCGTGAGAACGGTTACATTGTCGACTGCGCCCACACCGGCACCGACGGCCTGTACCTGGCTCGCCAGCAGCCTTACGATTTGCTCATCCTCGACGTCAACCTGCCCGAACTCGATGGCTGGACCGTGTTACAGCGGCTGCGTGCCGAAGCGGCCACACGCATCATGATGCTCACGGCACACGGTCGCCTGGCTGACCGGGTCAAGGGCCTGGACCTCGGCGCTGACGATTACCTGCTCAAACCCTTCGAGTTCCCGGAACTGCTGGCGCGCATTCGCAGCCTGCTACGGCGCAACGACCAGCAACTGCAGCCCAGCACCCTGCGCGTCGCCGACCTGGAGCTGGACCCCGGTCGCCACCGCGCCTACCGCGCCGGGCAGCGTATCGACCTGACCGCCAAGGAATTCGCCCTGCTGCACCTGCTGATGCGCCAGACCGGCGAGGTGCTTTCGCGCACCCAGATCATCTCTCTGGTGTGGGACATGAACTTCGATTGCGACACCAACGTGGTCGAGGTTTCAATCCGCCGCCTGCGGGCGAAGATCGACGACCCGTTCGACAACAAGCTGATCCACACCCTGCGGGGTGTCGGCTACGTGCTCGAGGCGCGCTTTTGAACAACGCCAGCCTGTCATTGCGCCTGGGCCTGGGCGTGACGCTGATGGGCGCCGCGCTGGTGTTGCTGCTGGCCTGCCTGGCCGTGTTCGCCCTGGATCACGAGCTGGACAGCCGCGCACGCAAGGACCTGACGCGCAAGATGCTGCAGGTCGAGCACAATTTGCGCGTCGACCTGCGCAACGAAGACCTGGGCACGCGCGCCCATCCGCTGCTCGACCTGGTGATGGGGCATGACAACCTCAGCCTCAGCGTGCTGGCCATCGATGGGCGCCACCCACACCTGCTGAGCCTCGGCCCGGCTCTGGAATCGCGTATGGGCGAGCTGCGTACCGGCAACCGCCTGGCCTTCCACGCCTGGCGCGACAGCAGCGGCAACCAGCTGCTCACCGCGACCCGCCTGATGCGCCTGCGTGACGACACCCCGGTCAAGGTGATGATGACATTCGACCGTGCCGACGATAACGCCCTGCTGCAAGCCTACCTGCGCTCCACCTTGTTCGCGCTACCGATACTGCTGTTGCTGATCGGCGCGGGTGCCTGGTGGCTCATGCAACGCGGCCTGAAGCCGTTGCGGCACTTTCGACGGATTGCCGGGCAAGTGTCGGCCCAGGACCTGCAGCATCGCTTGCCTGCCAGCGGTCTGCCGCTGGAACTGGCAGAGCTGGCCCGCAGCATCAACGTGATGCTCGACCGGCTCGATCAGGGCGTGAGCCAGCTGTCGCAGTTTTCCGACGACCTGGCCCATGAACTGCGCACCCCGCTAGGCAACCTGATGGGCAAGGCGCAGGTGACCCTGGCGCGTGAACGGGACAACGCCAATTACCGCGAAGTGCTGGAAGACAGCATTGAAGAGCTGACCCGGCTCAACCGCATCATCAACGACATGCTGTTTCTCGCCCAGGTCAGCCAGCCCCAGGCCCAGATCGCGCTCAAGCCCATGGCCCTGGCCGACGAAACAGCGCGGGTGGTCGAACTGTTCGCCTTCAGCGCCGAGCTGAAAGAGGTTGAATTACGCGTCCAGGGCTGGGGCACGGCGATGGCGGATCGGCTGATGTTTCAACGGGCATTGTCGAACCTGCTGAGCAATGCCATTCGCCACTGCCCCAAGGGTACCGCCGTGGAACTGCACATCGAACGGCTGGGTGGTGAAGTTCGACTGTCGGTGGAGAACCAGGGGCCTGGCATTGCGGCAGAACACCTGCCGCGCCTGTTCGAGCGGTTCTACCGGGTGGGCTCGGGGCGCTCGCGGCTGGAGGGCGGAACAGGGTTGGGGCTGGCGATCGTGAAGTCGATCATGCATCTGCATGGAGGACGAGTCGAAGTCAGCAGCACTCCCTCGGGGCCTAGCCGCTTTACGCTGGTGTTTCCTGGCGAATAATCGGCTGCCCGTGCCGGCCTCTTTGCGGGCAAGCGCACCAAGAGGCCGTTACAGGTTGCCCTGTGGATCAGCGCGAAGCCGCCACGATCAGCGCCTTCATCTCGGCGACCGCGGCCTTGAACCCAACGAACAGGGCGTGCGCCACCAGCGCATGGCCGATGTTGAGTTCATTGATACCCTTGATCGCCGCCACTGCTTCGACATTGTGGTAATGCAGCCCGTGGCCGGCATTGACGATCAACCCTTGGCTCACGCCAAACGCCACGCCATCGGCAATACGCTTGAGCTCTTCGGCCACTGCGGTCGGAGTTTGGGCGTCGGCGTAACGCCCGGTGTGCAGCTCGATGGCTGGTGCCCCCACTCGGCGCGAAGCCTCGATCTGCCGCTCATCAGCATCGATGAACAGCGATACTTCGGCACCGGTACGTGCCAGGCGCTCCACCGCTGCCTTGATTCGCGCCTCCTGGCCCGCCACGTCCAGGCCACCTTCGGTGGTCAGCTCCTGGCGGGTTTCGGGTACCAGGCAGATATGTGCCGGGCGAATCTTCTCGGCAAAGGCCATCATCTCCTCGGTGACGCCCATCTCGAAATTCATGCGGGTCTGCAGCACATCCTTGAGCAGCAGCACGTCACGCTCCTGGATATGTCGGCGATCTTCCCGCAAATGCACGGTGATGCCATCGGCGCCCGCTTCCTCGGCATCCAGGGCAGCCTTGACCGGGTCAGGGTAACGCGTGCCCCGGGCCTGGCGCAGGGTCGCCACGTGGTCGATGTTTACGCCGAGAAGCATGCGGTTGCTGTGAGTCACGAAAGGCTCTCCTGAAGATTGAGCCCAACAGCATACGTCGTGATCAGCGCTTGCGAAACAGTTCCCGGCTGACCAGCGGTTTTGTTCCCAGGTGCACTGCCAGCGCCTGGCGCATCAGACGCTTGGCGGCGAGTAATGCACCGGGGGCGTCCCAGTCAGCTTCGGCCAGGGCCAGTAACTCGGCACCGTGAAACAATCCCGGTTGCGCCAGTTCAACCCGCTCCAGGCCTGCATCCACGCGCAGACGGTACAGGCCATCGGCTGCAATCGGCTGGTCATTCACATCATGCTGCAACGAAAAGGCATAACCGAGCTCGTCCAGCAGCCGCCATTCGAATGCGCGTAACAGTGGCTCCAGCGGACGCCCGGCGGCCAAGGCTTGCAGGGTCAGGCTGTAGTGCTCGAACAATGCCGGGTAAGGCGCTTCGGCAGGCAGCAGGCGCATGAGCAATTCATTGAGATACAACCCGCTGAACAAGGCGTCACCGTGCAACCAGGCGGCGATGCCGGCGCTGTCCATTCGCCCCACATTCTTCAGCTCACCGCGCCCGCGCAGTTCCAGCTCCAGCGGCACGAACGGGCGCACCAGGCTGCCGCCCTTGCCGCGCGCCCGGCGCAACACGGCACGCACGCGACCCTGTGGGGTAAAGAAGTCCACCAGCGCACTGGTTTCCTTGTAGGCACGGCTGTGCAGTACGTAGGCTGGCTGGCCGACAGGTTGTTCCATAAACGATCTCTAGAAGCCCCAAACAACTGTGGGAGCGGGTTTACCCGCGAATACGGTGGTGACCCACTGACGCATTCGCGGGTAAACCCGCTCCCACAGAGTAGCCTGAGCCGGCAGGCAGATTTTACAGGTCGCCGTAGCCCAGCGAGCGCAGGGCGCGCTCGTCGTCGGACCAGCCGCCCTTGACCTTGACCCACAGGTTGAGCATCACCTTGGCGTCGAACAGCACTTCCATGTCCTTGCGCGCGTCAGAGCCAATGCGCTTGATGCGCTCGCCCTTGTCGCCAATGATGATCTTCTTCTGGCCGTCACGCTCAACCAGGATCAGCGCATGGATGTGCAGCACATGGCCCTGCTGCTTGAACTCCTCGATCTCCACGGTGATCTGGTACGGCAGCTCCGCGCCGAGCTGGCGCATGATCTTCTCGCGTACCAGCTCGGCGGCCAGGAAACGGCTGCTGCGGTCGGTGATCTGGTCTTCCGGGAAGAAGTGTTCGTTTTCCGGCAGGTGCTTGGCGATCAGCGCTTCCAGCGATTCCAGGTTGTGCCCCTGCTGCGCGGAAATCGGTACGATCTCGGCATTCGGCAGTTGTGTCTGCAGCCACTGCAGGTGCGGAATCAGTTCGGCTTTCTCGTCCATACGGTCGGTCTTGTTGACCGCCAGGATCACCGGGCCGCTCACGTACTGCACGCGCTCCAGCACCAGCTGGTCCTCGTCGGTCCAGCGGGTGCGGTCAACCACGAAGATCACCACGTCGACGTCCTTCAGGGCCGCCGAGGCGTTGCGGTTCATGTAGCGGTTCAGGGCCTTGTCGTTGGCCTTGTGCATACCGGGCGTATCGACATAGATTGCCTGCACATCACCCTCGGTCTTGATGCCAAGCATGTTGTGGCGGGTGGTCTGAGGTTTGCGCGACGTGATCGCCAGCTTCTGGCCGAGGATGTGGTTGAGCAGGGTCGACTTGCCGACGTTGGGGCGGCCGACAATGGCTACGTAGCCGCAGCGGGTCGGGTTGCTATCAGTCATTGCCATTCTCCACGCCCAGGGCGATCAGTGCAGACGCGGCGGCGACTTGCTCGGCGATACGCCGGCTGACGCCCTGGCCACGGCTCTTGTTGTTCAGCAGCACCACTTCGCATTCGACGAAGAAGGTCCGGCAGTGCGGTTCGCCCTGGATATCCACCACTTCGTAGCGCGGCAGTTCGCAGCTGCGTGACTGCAGGAACTCCTGCAAGCGGGTTTTCGGATCCTTGTTGGTATCGACCAGGGTCAGGCCTTCGAACTCATCGGCCAGCCAGGCCAACACGCGTTCCCGAGCCGTTTCCATGTCCGCGTCCAGGTAAATGGCACCAATCAGCGCCTCCAGGGCGTCGGCGAGGATCGACTCTCGGCGGAAGCCACCGCTCTTGAGCTCGCCGGAGCCCAGGCGCAGGTGGTCACCCAGGTCGAAACCACGGGCCAGGCGGGCCAGGGTCTCACCCTTGACCAGGCGCGCGCGCAAACGCGACAGCTGGCCTTCGCGGGCCTGCGGGAAGCGCTCGAACAGCGCCTCGCCGGCGACGAAGTTGAGAATGGCGTCACCGAGGAACTCCAGGCGCTCGTTGTTGCGCCCAGCGTAGCTGCGATGCGTCAGCGCCAGGAGCATCTGGTCCTGGTTCTTGAAGGTGTAACCGAGCTTTCGCTCCAGACGGGCAAGGGGAGCACTCATGCAACCACCCGTTCGTTGTTCAACGCGTTGTTCAAATCAACATCCTGAAAGACTGTTTGGCTGTGGCCCGTCGCAACGTGCGACGAATCTCCCGATCCTTGAGAACACAGCCTATGTCAGAAATGCATTCGGCGCTGCCTGCTGGCCAGCGCCGATGGGTATCAATGGATCAGACCGACCCGCGACAGGTTGGGCAGGTGGCTGAGCTTGGGCTCTGGCCAGCTCATCCACACTGCAAATGCCTTGCCGACAATGTTCCGGTCCGGAACCATGCCGTGCAGTTCCCTGGGAATGTTCGGGTCATCCCAGTAACGGCTGTCGTTGGAATTGTCGCGGTTGTCACCCATCATGAAGTAATGGCCCGCCGGCACGGTCCATTGCTGGTCCGGTGGCATGCGGTAACGGCTCATTTCCTTGCGGATCAGGTGTTCGGCCTCGCCGAGCTTTTCCTTGTACAGCTGGGCGCTGCCCAGGGTGCCCGGCTCGGTGCCCACCAGTTGTTCGGCAATCGGCTGGCCGTTGACGAACAACCGCTTGTCGTTGGTATAGCGGATCTGGTCGCCCGGCAGGCCGACCACCCGTTTGATGTAGTTGACGTTCGGGTCGCTCGGGTAGCGGAACACCATTACATCACCGCGTTGCGGGTCCCCCACCTCGATGACCTTCTTGTCGATCACCGGCAGGCGGATGCCGTACGAGAACTTGTTCACCAGGATGAAGTCGCCCACTTCCAGGGTCGGTTTCATCGACCCCGAAGGAATCTGGAATGGTTCGACCAGGAACGAGCGCAGCACCAGCACGATGAACAGCACCGGGAAGAACGACTTGCCGTATTCGACCAGCAATGGCTCCTTGCCAAGGCGCTCGACCACCGCAATTTCGGGCTGGCTGACGCTGCCCTGGTAGTTGGCGATTGCCGCCCGCCGGCGCGGGGCCAGGAACAGCAGGTCGATCAAGCCCAGCAGACCGCAGACGAAGACAGCGATGACTAGCAACAGCGGGAAATTTAGCGACATAGGACCTAGCTATCCAACCTGAGCACGGCGAGGAAGGCTTCCTGTGGAATCTCCACGTTGCCCACCTGTTTCATGCGTTTCTTACCGGCCTTCTGCTTCTCCAGCAGTTTCTTCTTACGGCTGACGTCACCACCGTAGCACTTGGCCAGTACGTTCTTTCTGAGTGCCTTGACGGTTGTACGTGCGATGATCTGGCCGCCGATAGCTGCCTGGATCGCCACATCGAACATCTGCCGAGGGATCAGTTCCTTCATCTTTTCGGTCAACGCACGGCCTTTGTAAGCCGCGTTGTCGCGGTGCACGATCAGGGCCAGGGCATCGACCTTGTCGCCGTTGATCAGTACGTCCAGCTTGACCAGGTTGGCCGACTGGTAGCGATCGAAATGATAATCCAGCGAAGCATAGCCGCGGCTGGTGGACTTGAGGCGGTCGAAGAAGTCCAATACCACTTCGTTCATCGGCAAGTCGTAGCGCACCTGCACCTGGCTGCCGAGGAACTGCATGTCGCGCTGCACGCCACGCTTTTCGATGCACAGGGTGATGACGTTACCCAGGTGCTCCTGCGGCACCAGGATGGTGGCGGTAACGATCGGCTCACGGAAATCGGCGACCGCCGAGACGTCTGGCAGCTTCGACGGGTTGTCGACGGTAATGGTTTCGCCGGTTTTCAGTTCGAGCTCGTAGATCACGCTTGGCGCGGTGGTGATCAGGTCCAGGTCGTATTCGCGCTCCAGGCGCTCCTGGATGATCTCCATGTGCAGCATGCCGAGGAAGCCGCAACGGAAGCCGAAGCCCAGTGCATCGGAGCTTTCCGGCATGTATTGCAGCGACGAGTCGTTCAGGGTCAGCTTCTGCAGGGCATCGCGGAAATCCTCGAAGTCGTCGGAGCTGACCGGGAAAAGGCCGGCGTAGACCTGCGGCTGGATTTTCTTGAAGCCTGGCAGCACTTCGACTTCAGGGGTCGAGGACAAGGTCAGGGTGTCACCAACCGGGGCACCGTGGATGTCCTTGATGCTGGCGATGATGAAGCCCACCTCACCGGCCTTCAGGTCGGCGGTCTGGGTGTGTTTCGGGGTGAATACGCCGACGCTGTCGACCAGGTGCACCTTGCCGGTGGACTTGACCAGGATCTTGTCACCTTTCTTGACGCGGCCATGGCGCACGCGCACCAGCGAGACCACGCCCAGGTAGTTGTCGAACCAGGAGTCGATGATCAGCGCCTGCAGCGGCGCCTCGATATCGCCTTCCGGCGCGGGGATGGTCTGCACCAGACGCTCGAGCACCTCGTCCACGCCCATGCCACTCTTGGCACTGCAGGCCACGGCGTCGGTGGCGTCGATACCGATGATCTTCTCGATCTCGTCCTTGACGCGGTCCGGGTCAGCCTGGGGCAGGTCCATCTTGTTCAGCACAGGCATGACTTCCAGGCCCTGCTCGATGGCGGTGTAGCAGTTGGCCACGGACTGCGCCTCGACGCCCTGGCCGGCGTCAACCACCAGCAGCGCACCCTCACAGGCCGCCAGCGAGCGCGAGACTTCGTAGGTGAAGTCGACGTGGCCGGGGGTATCGATGAAGTTCAGCTGGTAGACCTTGCCGTCCTGCGCCTTGTAGTTGAGCGTGACGCTGTGGGCCTTGATGGTAATACCGCGCTCGCGCTCCAGGTCCATGGAATCGAGCACCTGGGCTTCCATTTCGCGCGCCGACAGGCCACCGCACATCTGGATGAAACGGTCGGCCAGCGTCGACTTGCCATGGTCGATGTGGGCGATGATGGAGAAATTGCGGATATGACTCAAATCACTCACGGGTCAACACTCGAAAAGGCTGCGAGCCGGACGCCCGCCGAAAAATAGCCGGGAATTGTACCTTAAGCCGCAGCATGCCGCCACGACCACTGACCGACCAAACGGCGCGCACAGTCTTCGGCTGCGACATCGGCCTATCAGTTCTATCAGTAGAGCCCATTGATGTGCCCTCCTGGAATGGATGCTTAGACAATGCCAAGGGCTATCCAATGAAACATGCACGACAAGCTGGTGCGTTGAATCCTGATTTTGGCACTGGGGGCGTTACAGCACTCCCGGCTTTCGATGGCTGGACCAAACGGCGCAGCCCAGGCATGGGAAACATAAAAAACCCGGCGCATCATGCGCCGGGTTTTCACTGATGCGACAAGCCGTTTATTCAGCGAGCTTGAAGGTAATGAAGCTCGCACGCCCCTGACGCAGCACACGCATCGACACCGAACGGTTTTTCGGCAGCTCCTTGGCAATTTCGGTGAATTCCTTGGCCGAGCCGATGGCCTGGTTGTTCAGGTGGCTGATGATGTCACCTGGACGCAGGCCGATCATTGCGGCGGGGCCATCCTGGACTTCCTTGATTACCACCCCGCCTTTGAGCTCCAGGGATTTCTTCTGCTCGGCGGTCAGGTCGGCCACCGATACGCCCAGGCGGTTGCTGCTACGCTCAGCACTGCCTTCGGCGCCAGTGGTGATGTCGGCATCGTCGTCCGGCAAGGCCCCGACACTGATGTCCAGGGTCTGGCGCTTGCCATTGCGGATGATTTCCAGCTTGGCCTTTTCGCCATCCTTGAGGCTGCCCACCAGGTGCGGCAGGTCTGCCGACATGATGATCGGCTGGCCGTTCATGCTCAGGATCACGTCACCGACCTGCAGGCCGCCTTTGGCTGCCGGGCCGTTTTCCAGCACCTGGGCGACCAGCGCGCCGGCCGGCTTGTCGAGACCGAAGGACTCGGCCAGGTCCTTGTTGACCTCCTGGATCACCACGCCAAGCCAGCCACGGCTGACCTTGCCGTCTTTCTTCAGCTGGTTGGAAACATCGATCGCTACATCGATCGGGATGGCGAACGACAAGCCCATGAACCCACCGGAACGGGTGAAGATCTGCGAGTTGATACCCACCACCTCACCGTTCATGTTGAACAGCGGGCCACCGGAGTTGCCCGGGTTGATGGCCACGTCGGTCTGAATGAACGGCACATAGGTGTCGTTGGGCAGGGTACGGCCCTTGGCACTGACGATGCCTTTGGTCACCGAGTGGTCGAAGCCGAACGGCGAACCGATGGCCAGCACCCACTCGCCCACTTTCAGTTTCTCCGAATCCCCCAGCTTCACGGTCGGCAGGTTCTTGCCCTCGACCTTGAGCAGGGCTACGTCGGTGCGCGGGTCGGTGCCGACCAGCTTGGCCTGCAGCTCGCTGCGGTCCGACAGGCGGACGATGATCTCGTCGGCATCGGCGACCACGTGGTTGTTGGTCAGTACGTAGCCATCGCTGGAAATGATGAAGCCCGAACCCAGCGATTGAGCCTCGCGCTGGCGGTCACCGCGTGGCGAGCGTGGCTGCTGCGGCATGTTGCGCTCGAAGAACTCGCGGAACATCGGCGGCAGGCCTTCCAGGTCAGGCATCTCCCCGGCGGCCATGCGGCGGTCCGGCAGCTTCTGCTTGGTACTGATGTTGACCACGGCTGGCGAGGCCTGCTCGACCAGGGTGGTGAAGTCCGGCAGGGCTTCCTCGGCCTGGGCGGTGAGCACCTGGCCGAGCATCAGCACGGCGGCGAACATCGATAGGTAGGATTTCAAGCGTGGTATTGACATACGGCTCCCGTCACAACGAGCGGTAGTTTAGAAAGGCCCTGCCCAAAGCAGGAAAGGCCAGGCTCCAAGAAGCCTGACCTATAGAAAATTTGCCGAAAGATTGCAAATGACAATGCTTTAATTTCATTTCAGGCACATGTCCGCTTGCTTGGACACAGCCAGCAAAGGCGCGCAATTACTGGCGCGCCTGAGCGTCCTGGGGACGCATGGACAGGGCCACACGCTCTGCAGTACCCAGCGGAATTTCGCCGACCACGGTGACCATCACCTTGCCCTTGGGCGTGTTCAGGCGCCGCGACACTGCCGACGTGGGGCCAAGCTGGGTACGCACGTCATTGCCACCGTCATCGTTCACCTGCTCGAGGAACACCGAGAAGCGTGCCAGGCCATCGTCATACATCAGGCTGCTGACCGCACCACCCTGCTTCGGATCACGGCGCACCGAACTGTTGACCAGCTCGAACCCTGGCGGCAGCCAGTCCGAACGCCAACCGGCGACCTTGTCATTGCTGGCAGCGGCCACATGCTGCACGGGCTTGCAGGCAGCACTGGCACGCAGGTCTTCGTCGCTGGGCACTTCAGTATCGAGACGGGTCATCTGGAAGCGCTCCAGCAACTGCCCCTTGTCATTGACCATCAACGAGCGCAGCGGTAACCCGGTTGCTCGATCCAGGTGCAATTCAAAGGCATAGCGGTGCTGGTCACGTGGGGTGAGCGTCACGATCACGGCATCGCGGTCGGCGACCCGCGACTTGCCCGCCACGCTCAAATTGTACCAACCCATCAGTTTCAGGGGATCCAGCAGGCGCTGGGGGGCGTCCGTAGGTGGCGTCACGCCACCGGCCAAAGCACCGCTGGCGCATTCTACCCTGCCATCCACGCGCACGATTTCCTGGGCGGCGCCATCGAGCTGCAACAGCCGCTCGCTGACCTTGCCGTCTTCGACCTTGTGCCAGATCTCGTGGGAAGAGAAACTGCCGTTACGTTCGTAGACAAAAGAGCCTTGGTAGCTCTGCTTTTGCTCGGCCTGTGCCAGCTTGTTCAACCACTCGCCCGCCTCGGGCGAGGAATTGGCCGCCAATGCTGGCACCGTCATGCAGCTGCCAATCAGCAGCGACAGGAGAGGTAGCGCGCGCATGATCCTCCTTACTTAACGGTTTTCCAGGCTGGCGGCGCGGGCATACGGCAATGCGGTTTCAGTGCCCTTCAGCGCAGACTCCTGGGCATGCTGGCGCAGATAGCCTGGCAGACGCTGATCCCAGCCGGCCTGGTTCTGCAGCACGCCGTTGGCCATCGGCCCGGTCGGTTGCTCACCGCTTTCACTATAGCCTGCCAAAACGGCAGGGCCCTGTGCTTGTGGCACAGTCACCCCCTGCTGGGCAGGTTGCTGGGCAGCCAGCTCGGCGCCAGTGATCTCGTCCTGGTTGTACATGCGTACACCGGCCAGCACCGCAACGGTGACCGAAGCAGCTACCGCCAGGCGGCCGATGCTGCGCCATGGCCCCTTCTTGACCTTGGCCGGCACGGCCTCGTCAGCCAGGGCGGCAGAAACCGCCGAAGCGATATCCAGGTTCGGCAGCAGCAGCTCCTTGTGCATGGCTGCGCGGGCAACCTGGTAACGCGACCAGGTGGCACGGGTTTCAGCATCGTCGACGGCATTCAATACCCGACGCAGTTCAAGCTCGTCCGCTTCGTTATCCATTACCGCGGACAGCGATTCCTGCAAAGCTTCACGACTCATGGCGGTTCCTCTCTTGGCTGTCGCCGCTGTCTCAGGTTTCCTGCAGCAAAGGTTGCAGGGCTTTGTCTATGGCCTCCCGAGCGCGGAAGATTCGAGAGCGCACGGTACCCACCGGACATTGCATGACACTGGCAATGTCTTCGTAACTCAGTCCGTCGAACTCGCGCAGGGTCAGGGCCGTGCGCAGGTCTTCCGGCAGTTGCTGGATGGTGCGATGGACAGTGCCTTCGATTTCATCCCGCAACAACGAGCGCTCTGGGGACTCGAGATCCTTGAGACCATGATCGCCGTCGTAAAACTCCGCATCCTCAGAGCTCACATCGCTGTCTGGTGGCCGTCTTCCACGGGACACCAGGTAGTTCTTCGCCGTGTTGATGGCGATGCGGTAAAGCCACGTATAAAACGCACTGTCTCCGCGGAAATTGCCAAGCGCACGGTAGGCCTTGATGAAGGCTTCCTGTGCTACATCCTGGGCCTCGTGGGTATCGTGAACGAACCGCACGATCAACCCGAGAATCTTGTGCTGATACTTCAGCACCAACAGATCGAACGCTCGCCTGTCGCCGCGCTGAACACGCTCGACAAGCTGCTGATCCTCTTCCTGGGTTAGCATGAACACTCCTCAGTGAACTCGAAGGAGCGTTGCAGCAGCCATCGTTCAGGCTTGCAACCATAGACTCGGGCTTTTCGCAAAAGTTCTCCCCTCCAAGCAAGTTTCCTGCAGCCCTTGGTCGGCTTGCACGGAAGACGCTGCACGGTCACGGCCGGCTACGTCGATAATCAAGGTTTCGAGTACGCAGGGACAGCCTGGACAGGCCTGCCGCCCTGCGTCGCCGCGGCAAATTGTGGCGTACGGGCAGCCTTCATAGGATTTCCGGCCGTATCGGAAAGTTCCCACAAAGGTTGTCGCGACCAGGCAAGTGGCATGGAAATTGGCCACCCTGGGCTGCTATAAAGGCAACCCGGCCAGCTTTAACGATAGTTTCACAATGCCATCGGCGCGTGACTATTGTGCCGCGCCCCTTCCGAAGATTACTAGTGTCCCGACATGAGCCAACAATTCCAACATGATGTCCTGGTGATCGGCAGCGGTGCCGCCGGTCTCAGCCTGGCACTGAACCTGCCCAGTCACCTGCGCGTCGCCGTGCTCAGCAAGGGCGACCTGGCCAACGGCTCGACCTTCTGGGCCCAAGGCGGGGTCGCAGCGGTGCTGGACAATAGCGATACCGTGCAGTCGCATGTCGAGGACACCCTCAACGCCGGCGGTGGCCTGTGCCATGAACAGGCGGTGCGCTTTACCGTCGAGCACAGCCGGGAAGCCATCGAATGGCTGATCGGGCAAGGCGTGCCTTTTACCCGCGATGAGCACTACAGCGTCGACGATGGTGGCTTCGAGTTCCACCTGACCCGCGAAGGCGGCCACAGCCACCGGCGCATCATCCATGCGGCCGACGCCACCGGCGCCGCCATTTTCACCACGCTGCTGGCCCAGGCCCGCCTGCGCCCGAACATCCAGTTGCTGGAGCAGCGCGTGGCTATCGACCTGATTACCGAACGCCGCCTCGGCCTGCCCGGCGAGCGCTGCCTGGGTGCCTATGTGCTTGACCGCAATACCGGCGAAGTCGACACCTTCGGTGCGCGCTTCACCGTGCTGGCCACGGGCGGCGCGGCCAAGGTCTACCTGTACACCAGCAACCCCGATGGTGCCTGCGGCGACGGCATCGCCATGGCCTGGCGGGCCGGTTGTCGGGTGGCGAACCTGGAATTCAACCAGTTCCACCCGACCTGCCTGTACCACCCGCAAGCCAAGAGCTTCCTGATCACCGAGGCTCTGCGCGGCGAAGGCGCCCTGCTGCGCCTGCCCAATGGCGAACGCTTCATGCCACGCTTCGACCCTCGCGAAGAGCTGGCCCCGCGTGACATCGTGGCCCGCGCCATCGACCATGAAATGAAGCGCCTGGGTGTGGACTGCGTCTACCTGGACATCACCCACAAGCCGGCCGACTTCATCAAAAACCACTTCCCCACGGTATATGAGCGCTGCCTGACCTTTGGCATCGACATCACCCGCCAGCCGATCCCGGTGGTACCGGCGGCACACTACACCTGTGGCGGGGTCATGGTGGACGACCGCGGCCACACCGATGTGCCGGGGCTGTATGCCATCGGCGAAACCAGCTTCACCGGCCTGCACGGCGCCAACCGTATGGCCAGCAATTCGCTGCTGGAATGCTTCGTCTATGGTCGCGCTGCCGCGGCCGACATCCAGGCGCACCTGGATGAAGTGGTCATGCCCAAGGCCCTGCCCGGCTGGGACGCCAGCCAGGTAACCGACTCGGACGAAGACGTGATCATCGCGCACAACTGGGATGAATTGCGGCGCTTCATGTGGGACTACGTCGGCATCGTGCGCACCAGCAAGCGCCTGCAGCGGGCCCAGCACCGCATTCGCCTGCTACTGGACGAAATCGACGAGTTCTACAGCAACTACAAGGTCAGCCGCGACCTGATCGAGCTGCGCAACCTGGCGCAGGTGGCCGAGCTGATGATCCTCTCGGCCATGCAGCGCAAGGAAAGCCGCGGGCTGCATTACACACTGGACTACCCAGGGATGCTGCCCGAGGCCAAGGACACCATCCTCAGCCCGGTCTGAGGCCGGCGTCGCCTTCTTCGCGGGTTCGCCCGCGAAGAAGGCAATTCGGCCCCGATCTATGCCCGGCTGCTATCAGCCCAGCGCCGCCGACTGAACTTCAACCGCACCCGCAAGCGCCGGTGTTCATCAACCCCCAGCGCATCCCGCGGCACACACTGGCTCTCCCCCACCCATTGCCCCGCCCGCTCGAAGCGCAGCACCACCAGTGCCGGCAACGCCACGCTGTCCCGGCACAGACGCACCGGCTGCCAGCCACGGGCACGGCTGAACACGCACCAGCCGTGCGCATCACGGCGCAGGCCAGTCACGGCATGCTCATGGGTCAGCAGGATACGTCGGGGGATGACCCAGCCAGCATGGGCGATACAGGTGGCGACAACGGCAAGGGCCTGCCACCCGGGCAGCGGGCTTGTCCAAACGGCGAGCCACGCCAGCACCTGGCAACCCAGGTAGGCCGTCAGCAGCCGGCGCGAGCCGTGCCAGCGGCACTCGAAACACTCACTTGGGCTGGACACGGTCCAGGATGATGCGGACCATGCGTTGCAGCTCCGGGTCTTCAGACTCGGTGCGCTCCATGAACCAGCCGAACATGTCCTGATCTTCGCAGCTCAACAGGCGCACGTAGAGTTCGCGGTCTGTCTGGTTGAGCGTGGGGTAGACTTCCTGGGTGAAAGGTACCAGCAGGACGTCCAGTTCCAGCATGCCGCGGCGGCTGTGCCAGAAAAGCCGGTTGAGTTCAGTTTGTTCGACCATGGGGCCCTCCTCGAATGGCCCGCCAGTATACAGCCAGGCGAGCGAAGCGACACCGGGCGTTGGTCTAGTCACCTACCTATTTTGTTACCGGCGTTCTATGATGGCCGCCAGTCTTTAAGCCACCGCGATGACCCATGGCCGATTCCGCTTTCTTCTGCCCCCTGTCCCACGAGGGTATCCTCGCCGTCCGCGGCTCCGATGCAGGCAAGTTCCTGCAAGGCCAGCTGACCTGCAACATCAACTACCTCAGCCCGGAACACGCCAGCCTCGGCGCCCGCTGCATGGTCAAGGGGCGCATGCAGTCAAGCTTCCGCATCCTGCCCGAAGGCAATGGCTACCTGATGGCCATGGCCAGCGAGTTGCTCGAGCCGCAGTTGGCCGACCTGAAGAAATACGCCGTGTTTTCCAAGGCCACACTGACCGATGAAAGTAGCGCCTGGGCACGCTTCGGCCTGCAGGGTGGCGATACGGCATTGCAGACGCTGGGGCTCGATGTGCCCGCTGCCGCTGGCAGCACCGTTCGCCATGAAGGCATGGTGGCCGTCGCCGTTTCCGCAGGACGCGTGGAGCTGTGGGTGCCAGCCGACAACGCCGGAAAGGTACGCCAGGCGCTGGCCGCCGCCCTGCCCGAAGGCAGCCTCAACGACTGGCTGCTGGGGCAGATCCGTGCCGGTATCGGCCAGGTCATGGGGCCGACCCGTGAGCTGTTCATTCCGCAGATGATCAACCTGCAGGCCGTCGACGGCGTCAGCTTCAAGAAAGGCTGCTACACCGGGCAGGAAATCGTTGCCCGCATGCAGTACCTGGGCAAGCTGAAGCGCCGCCAGTACCGCCTGGCCCTGGACCAGCGAGACATTCCGGCTCCGGGTGAGGAGATTTTCTCGCCCACCCATGGTTCGTCGGTCGGTGAGGTGGTCCTTGCCGCCAGCACGGGTTCGGGCTGCGAGCTGCTCGCGGTGCTCAGCGCCGAAGCAGTGGACGATGACAACCTGCACCTGGGCAGCCTCGGCGGCCCGCGCCTGCAGGTACTGACCCTGCCCTACGAACTGGACCGCGACCGGGAAATCCAGCGCTGACCAGCCTGCCCCGCCCCGTGGCGGGGCCGCACCACCACTGCGGTAGACACGCCCATGAACAAGCTGGCCGAGATGGTTCAAGCACAATTGCTCGATGCCATCGAAAAGGATGACTTGGTCCTGCCAACCCTGCCCGAGGTTGCCTTGAGCATCCGCGAGGCAGCGGAAGACAGCGAAATCAGCGTAGCGGCCCTGAGCAAGGTGATCAGTCGCGATGCGGCGCTTTCAGCGCGCCTGATCAAGGTTGTCAACAGCCCGCTGCTGCGCGCGGCGGTCGAAGTCACCGACTTGCACACTGCCATCACGCGGCTGGGCATCAACTACAGCTGCAACCTGGCCATTGGCCTGGTGATCGAGCAGATCTTTCACGCCCGCGCTCCGGCGGTTGAGCAGAAGCTCCGTGATATCTGGGCCAACAGCCTGGATGTGGCGGGTATCAGCTACGAGATCTGCCGGCGCTTCACGCAGCTCAAGCCCGACCAGGCCACCCTCGGCGGGCTGGTCAACCAGATCGGTGCGTTACCGGTACTGATCTATGCCGAAGAGCACAACGAACTGCTGTCCGACCCGGTGTGCCTGCATTACGTGATCGAACACATCCAGCCAGTGCTGGGCGACAAGATCCTCAAGGCCTGGGATTTCCCTGAGCAACTGGTCAACCTGCCAAGCCAGGTACAGGACCTGGACCGGCAGACCGACCGGATCGACTATATCGACATCGTGCAGATCGCCCGTTGCATCAGCCAGCGCGGTCGTCACCGGCCGTTGGCGGCGCTGCCGGCGTATCGCCACCTGGGCCTGCCGTTCGGCACCGAGCTGGAGGTGGATGAACTGATCGATGCGCGGAGCATGCTGCGCTGACCGGCGCCAGCCAGTGCCGGCCTCTTCGCGGGTAAACCCGCTCCCACAGGTATGGCGTAGCCTTCTGCAGCGGCGCGGTCCCTGTGGGAGCGGGTTCACCCGCGAAAAGGCCGGTACAGGCAACACATCAATCCGCGATGAAACTCACCCGCACCCGCAAGCCGCCCTTGGCGCCATCATGCAGGCTCACCTGCGCCAGGTGCGCCCGGCAGATTTCACCGACAATGGCCAAGCCCAGCCCGCTCCCCTGCGCACTGCGCCGATAGAAGCGCTCGAACACCCGCTCACGCTCGGCCTCGGGAATCCCCGGCCCGTCGTCTTCCACTTCCAGCACCGCCGGCGCCAGCACCCGCAGGATCACGTTGCCGCCCGCAGGCGTATGCGCCAGCGCATTGTCCACCAGGTTGCTCAACAGTTCGTTGAGCAGCGTCGGCTCCCCTTTCAGCCACACCGGGGCTTCGGCTTCCAGGGCCAGCGCCACTCCACGCTTGTGCGCCAGCGGGGCCATGGCCATGCCCAGCTCGCGCGCCAACTGGCTCAGGTCCAGGCGCTGCGCGCCGCCTTCGGCAATCGCCCGCGCGCCGTTCTCGACCCGCGCCAGCGACAACAGCTGGTTGGCCAGGTGGGTCAGCCGATCGGTACCCTGGGCCGCGGATTCCAGGGTCTGTCGCCATTCCTGTGGCTCCGATGAGCGCAAGCCCAGCTCGACCCGCGCCTTGAGCGCGGCCAACGGCGTGCGCAATTCGTGAGCAGCGTCAGCAATGAATTGCGCCTGGCGCTCGAATTGGCCGCGCAAGCGCTCGGTGAAGTGGTTCAAGGCCCGTACCAGCGGGCCCAGCTCGTGTTGCACCTGCACTACTGGCAAAGCCCGCAGGTCGTCCGGCTGGCGTTCCTCCACCGCCGTACGCAAGCGCTCCAGCGGCCGCAGCGCGGCGCTCACGGCAAACCACACCAGCACCAGCGCCCCCAGCGCCAGCATGCCCAGGCGCAACAGGGTATCGGCCATCAAGCCGCGGGCCATGCGCACCCGGGCTTCCTCGGTCTCGGCCACGCGGATTTCCGCCATGCCGTTCATGTTGGGTTCGCTCACTGGCTTCAACAGGCTGACCACGCGTACGTCCTGGCCCAGGTAAGTGGCGTTGTAGAACCGCGCCAGTGCCGGGTAGTCATCGGTTCGCGGCGTGCCGGGCGGCGGCGCAGGCAGGTTCTCGTAGCCGGAGATCAACCGCTGCTGGATGTCCAGCACCTGGTAATAGATGCGTCCGGCACTGTCGTAGGCGAAGGTGTCCAGGGCCACATACGGCACGTCCGCGCTGAGCGAGCCGTCGCGCTGGGACAGGCCTGCAGCAATGGTCCGCGCCGAGGCCAGCAAGGTGCGGTCATAGGCCGTGTCGGCGGCCTCGCGGCCATTCCAGTAGGCGCTCAGGCCGCTGGCCAGCATCAGCACCACCAGCAGCAAGGCCAGGTTGCCGAGCAAGCGCCCGCGCAGGCTGCCGTTGTCACGCATCGCGGTGCTCGAGCAGGTAGCCCAGGCCGCGGAAGGTGACGATGGCCACCGGGTGCCCGTCGAGCTTCTTGCGCAGGCGGTGGATATAGATCTCGATGGCGTCGGGGCTGGCCTCTTCGTCCAGGCCGAACACCTGGGCGGCCAGTTGCTCCTTGCTCATCACCCGCCCCGGCCGCGCGATCAACGCTTCGAGCACACTCTGTTCGCGCGAAGTCAGGGTCAGGTTGTCGCTGCCCAGGGCGAAGCGCCGGGTGTCCAGGTCGTACACCAGCGGCCCGCAGCGTTGCTGGCGTTCGCCGCCGAGTACGCTGCGACGCAGCAGGGCCTTGACCCGGGCTTCCAGTTCGGTCAGCTCGAACGGCTTGGCCAGGTAGTCGTCGGCGCCCAGGTTCAGGCCGTGGACACGGTCCTTGACGTCGCTGCGCGCGGTCAGCATCAGCACTGGCAAGGTCTTGCCGCGACCGCGCAGGCGCGCCAGCACCTCGAAACCGTCCATGCGTGGCAAGCCGACGTCCAACACGGCCACGGCGTACTCCTCGCTGGCCAGGGCCAGGTCGGCGGCCACGCCGTCGTGCAGCACGTCCACGGTCAGGCCATGGCTCTTCAAGGCCTGGGCCACGCTTTCGGCCAGTTGCAGGTGGTCTTCGACCAGCAGCACACGCATCGGTTTCTCCCTGCTCGGGTGGGGCGGTGGCGCGGAGTGTACCGCTGTCGGCAGGCCTGTGAAGCCCTGTCGACAAACCTTTCACGCTGAAAGGTTAGCGAAAGGTTGATTACCTAGCATCGCACCACGGTCGCCCTTCGCGCCGAACAAAAGCACCAGCAAGGTGCAACCAATAAGAACAATAATCGGAGCCAACAGTGATGCTGTCATTGCAGCCGCAGGCGTTCACGCCTCCCCGTTCCTTTGCCGCACGCCCCTCTGCCATCGCCAGCGCCCTTGCGCTTGCCGGTGTCGCCCCGATCAGCCAGGCCGCCTTTTTCGAAGACAGCACGGAAACCTTCGAAACCCGCAACATGTACTTCAACCGCGACTTCCGCGACGGCACCAGTGCCCAGCAATCCAAGCGCGACGAATGGGCCCAGGGCTTCATTGTCAACTTCGAGTCCGGCTATACCGATGGCACCGTGGGCTTCGGCCTGGATGCGCTGGGCATGCTCGGCATCAAGCTCGACTCCAGCCCCGACCGCACCGATACCGGCCTGCTGCCCACCCATGATGACGGCAAGGCTGCCGACGAGTATTCCAAGCTGGGCCTGACCGGCAAGGTGAAGGTGTCGCAGAGTGAACTGAAGATCGGCACCCTTATCCCGGAACTGCCGACCCTGCAACCCAACGACGGGCGCATCCTGCCGCAAACCTTCGAAGGTGGCCTGCTCACCTCGAAGGAGATCAAGGGCCTGACCTTAACCGGCGGCCGCCTGGACAAAGCCAAGGATCGCAACGACACCAACTGGGAAGACCTGGCCCTGAACAACAAGAACGGCCGCTTCGGTGGCTCGTTCAGTGCCGACAACCTGGACCTGGCCGGCCTCGACTACCAGTTCACCGACCGCATCACCGGCAGCTACCATTTCGCCCAGCTGGATGACATCTACCGCCAGCATTTCATCGGCCTGCTCGCCACCCAGCCATGGGGCCCGGGCACCTTCGGCGCCGACCTGCGCCTGGCCGTGAGTGACGATGCCGGTGCCGCCAAGGCCGGCAACATCGACAACACCACCGCGAACGGCATGCTCAGCTACGCCCTGGGTGGGCACAAGATCAGCGCCGCCTGGCAGCAGCTGTCCGGCGACAGCGCCTTCCCCTATGTCGATGGAGCCGACCCGTACCTGGTCAACTTCGTCCAGATCAACGACTTCGCCAATGCCGACGAGCGTTCCTGGCAGGCGCGTTACGACTACAACTTCGCCGCGCTCGGCGTGCCTGGCCTGACCTTCATGACCCGCTACATCAGCGGTGACAATGTCAGCCGCGCCGCTGGTGGCGAGGGCAAGGAATGGGAACGCGATACCGAAATGAAGTACGTGGTGCAAAGCGGCCCGTTGAAAAACGTCGCCGTACGCCTGCGCAACGCCACCTTCCGCTCCAATTTCGCCCGTGATGCCGACGAAGTCCGGCTGCTGGTGAGCTACAGCGTGGCGCTGTGGTAAGCCTTCGCGACAACCCAACAGCGGTAAACCGATAACAACAACGCTTACGGAGATAACCGATGACCTTTTCACTGCGCCGCCTCGTCCTCGCTACCGGCTGCCTGCTGCTGGCCGGCAACGCCCTGGCTGGCGAACCGAAACGCCCTGAATGCATCGCCCCCGCCTCACCCGGCGGCGGCTTCGACCTGACCTGCAAACTGGTGCAAAGCGCCCTGGTGGAGGAAAAGATCCTCAGCAAGCCGATGCGCGTCACCTACATGCCAGGTGGTGTCGGCGCAGTGGCCTACAACGCCGTGGTAGCCCAACGGCCGGCCGATGCCGGAACCCTGGTCGCCTGGTCCAGCGGCTCGTTGCTGAACCTGGCCCAGGGCAAGTTCGGCCGCTTTGATGAAAACGCGGTGAAATGGCTGGCCGCCGTCGGCACCAGCTATGGCGCCATCGCGGTGAAGAGCGACTCACCCTACAAGACCCTCGACGACCTGGTCGCGGCGCTGAAGAAAGACCCGAGCAAGGTAGTGATCGGCTCGGGCGGTACCGTCGGCAGCCAGGACTGGATGCAGACCGCATTGATCGCCAAGGCGGCAGGCATCAATCCGCGCGACCTGCGCTACGTGGCCCTGGAGGGCGGTGGCGAAATCGCCACGGCACTGCTGGGCGGGCATATCCAGGTGGGCTCGACCGACATCTCCGACTCCATGCCACACATCCAGAGCGGCAACATGCGCATTCTCGCGGTGTTCTCGGAAAACCGCCTGGACGAGCCGGAAATGAAAGACATTCCCACCGCCAGGGAACAGGGCTACGACATCGTCTGGCCAGTGGTGCGCGGCTTCTACCTCGGGCCAAAGGTGAGCGACGAAGACTACGCCTGGTGGAAGCAGTCGTTCGACAAGATGCTGGCCTCGGAAGACTTCGCCAAGCTGCGTGACCAGCGCGAGCTGTTCCCGTTCGCCATGACCGGCGAAGAGCTGGACGGTTATGTGAAGAAGCAGGTGGCTGACTACAAGACCCTGGCCAAGGAATTCGGCCTGATCCAGTAAGCCACCACGACCTTCTACAGCCCCCTGTGGGAGCGGGTTTACCCGCCAATGCGTCAGCTCGGGCAGCACCGTTTTGGCGCCTGACGCTTGCGCGGGTAACCCCGCTCCCACGAACGAGGATTCCTTCATGATCCTGCAACGCATCTTTGCCCTGGTCCTGCTGGCAGTGTGCGCAGCCCTGGCCGTCATGGCCTGGCCCTATCAGGCGGCATTTTCCTATGAACCGGTAGGCCCGCGCGCCTATCCGCTGCTGATGCTCGGCCTGATGGCTCTGGGCCTGCTGTACCTGGTGTTCCGCCCCACACCCATCGTGCGCAAGGACGACGAGCCGGAGCTGGACCGCGAAACCCTGACCAAGATCAGCGCCTGCGTCGGCCTGCTGATCGTATTCGCCAGCACCTTCGAAGCCCTGGGCTTCATCCTCAGTAGCATCCTGATCGGTGTACCCATGGCCCGCCTGTACGGCGGCCGCTGGCTGCACAGTTTCATCGTGGTGGCAGGCATGAGCCTGTTCCTCTACTGGTTGTTCGACCGCGTGATGGACGTGCCCTTGCCCCTTGGCCTGCTGAGCGTACTGGAGAACTGACACATGGATACCTTGAGCTACCTGGGCCAGGGCTTCGGCGTCGCCCTGTCCCCCTATAACCTGGTCACCGCCCTCACCGGTACGCTGATCGGCACCGTGGTCGGCCTGCTGCCTGGCCTCGGCCCGATCAACGGCGTGGCCTTGCTGATCCCCATCGCGTTTGCCCTCGGCCTGCCGCCGGAGTCGGCGCTGATCCTGCTGGCAGCGGTGTACCTGGGCTGTGAATACGGCGGGCGGATCAGCTCGATCCTGCTGAACATCCCGGGCGAGGCCTCGACCGTGATGACCACCCTCGATGGTTACCCGATGGCCCGCAATGGCCTGGCTGGCGTGGCGCTGTCACTGTCGGCATGGAGTTCGTTCATCGGTGCCTTGATCGCCACCTGCGGCATGGTGCTGTTCGCACCGCTGCTGGCAAAATGGGCGATTGCCTTCGGCCCGGCGGAATACTTCGTGCTGATGGTGTTCGCCATCGTCGCCCTTGGCGGCATGGCCGGTGACAAACCGTTGAAGACCTTCATCGCCGCACTGATCGGCCTGTTCCTGTCGGCCGTCGGCATCGACGCCAACAGTGGCGTGTACCGGTTCACCGGCGACAGCGTGCACCTGGCCGACGGCATCCAGTTCGTGGTGCTGGTGCTGGGCCTGTTCTCCATCAGCGAGATCCTCCTGCTGCTGGAAAAAACCCATCATGGTCACCAGGCGGTCAAGGCTACCGGGCGCATGCTGTTCAACCTCAAGGAAGCCGCCTCGGTGTTCGTGGTCAACATCCGCTGCGGCCTGCTGGGCTTCGTCATGGGCGTGCTGCCAGGCGCCGGCGCAACCCTGGCCAGCGCCGTGGCGTACATGACCGAGAAACGCATGGCGGGAGAAAAAGGCAATTTCGGCAAGGGTGATGCCCGCGGCCTGGCGGCCCCGGAAACCGCCATCGGCGCCTCCTGCTGCGGTGCCTTGGTACCCATGCTGACCTTGGGCGTACCTGGCTCGGGTACCACGGCGGTAATGATCGGTGCACTGACCCTGTACAACATCACCCCCGGCCCACTGTTGTTCGAACAGCAGCCGGACATCGTCTGGGGCCTGATCGCTTCGTTGTTCGTCGCCAACATCATGCTGGTGATCCTCAACATTCCGATGATCCGCATCTTTACCCGTATCCTGGCCGTACCGAACTGGGCACTGGTGCCGGTGATCGCCATCATCACCGCGATCGGCGTGTATGCCGTGCATGCCACCACCTTCGACCTGTTCCTGATGGTCGGCATCGGCATCATGGGCTACATCCTGCGCAAGCTGGACTTCCCGCTGTCGCCGATCCTGCTCGGTTTCATCCTTGGCGGGCTGATGGAACAGAACCTGCGCCGCGCCCTGTCGATCTCCAACGGTGAACTGGGCATCCTCTGGTCGAGCACGATCAGCCTGTCGGTATGGGTACTGACCATCTGCATGCTGACCCTGCCGCTGCTGCGCAGCTGGCGCAAGCGTAGCCTGCAGCGCCGTGCGATGGCCGATGCCTGATCGTTCCTCGCCGCTGTTTGTCGCGACCGGGCTGGTCGGCCTTGCCGGTGGTTTTGCCGCCAGCCAGGTCGGCTGGCCGTTGCCGTGGATGGTCGGCTCGTTGCTGGCGATCATCCTGGTGCGCTGCCTGACGCCCTGGCAACTGCCGGAAATCCCCAATGGCCGCAAATGCGGGCAGTGGATCATCGGCATCGGCATCGGACTGCACTTCACCCCGGCGGTGATCGAGCAGGTGGCCAGCCATTTCGCGCTGATCTTCTTCGGCGCACTGTTCACCACCGTGTCCAGCGTGCTCAGCGTATGGCTGCTGCGACGTACCGGTGAAGACCGCGCCACTGCGTTCTTCGCCAGCATGCCTGGTGGTTCGGGTGAGATGGTCAACCTTGGCGCTCGCAATGGCGCAGTGCTCAGCCAGGTGGCAGCGGCGCAGAGCCTGCGCGTGCTCGCGGTGGTGCTGTGTGTACCCGCGCTGTTCAAGTTCCTGCTGGGTGAAGGGGTGCCGCTGAATCATGCCGGCAGCGTGAGTTGGGGCTGGCTGGCAATGATTGCTCCGCTGGGCATTGCCGTTGCGTTGCTCTGGCAACGCTTGCGCCAACCCAATCCATGGTTGTTCGGGCCGTTGCTGGTAGCCGCCACGGTGAGCCTGGCGGCCAACCTGCAGATTGGCCTGCCCAATGGCGCCAGCCAGATCGGCCAGTGGCTGATCGGCAGCGGCCTGGCCTGTCACTTCAACCGCGCGTTCTTCCGCCGTGCGCCTTCGTTCCTCATGCGCACCCTGGTCGCAACGGCGTTATGCATGGCGATCGCCGCCAGCGCGGCCTGGGTGCTGAGCGTGATGACCGCGCTGGACCTGCGGTCGCTGACGTTGGGCATGATGCCCGGGGGAATTGCCGAGATGAGCCTGACTGCCGAGACCTTGCAGCTATCGGTGCCGCTGGTGACAGCGCTGCAGGTAATGCGGCTGCTGCTGGTGCTGTTCCTGGCAGAGCCGCTGTTCCGGCTATGGAATGCCAAGCCGGAATGATCGTGTCGCGTTCTGCGCGGCCTGTCAGGCCATCACAGCGGTGGCAATGCCCAGTTGATCGGCGCCAGCCCGCGCTGCTCGAGGAAGCTGTTGGCCCGGCTGAAATGGCCACAACCCAGGAAGCCCCGATAAGCTGACAACGGCGACGGATGTACCGATTTCAGCACCAGGTGCCGGGTCCCGTCGATCAGCTTCTGCTTGCTTTGTGCATGCGAGCCCCATAGCAGGAACACCACGTTCGGGCATTGCTCGCTGACTACCTGGATGATCCGGTCGGTAAACAACTCCCAGCCCTTCTTGGCATGCGATGCCGCATTCGCGCGCTCCACGGTCATGGTCGTGTTGAGCAACAGCACGCCCTGCTCGGCCCAGCTCTGCAGGTAGCCATGGTTGGGGATCGGGATATTCAGGTCACGCTGCAATTCCTTGTAGATGTTGACCAGCGACGGTGGCGCGGCCACGCCCGGCTGCACCGAGAAGCACAGGCCATGGGCCTGGCCCGGCCCGTGATACGGGTCCTGGCCGAGTATGACCACCTTCACCTGGTCCAGCGGCGTCGAATTCAGCGCATTGAAGATCAGCGGTCCTGGCGGGTAGATCTCCTTGCCGGCGGCATATTCGCTGCGCAGGAACTCACGCAACTGATGCATGTAGGGCTGGTCGAATTCGGCGCGCAAGGCGGCTTTCCAGCTGGGTTCGAGTTTGATGCGATCGTCGTCAGTCATGGGGCCTTCCGTAAACAATGGCGCGACACTAGGTAAGCCCCGTGCGCTTGTCAAACGATCCGACCGACGACCGGCATGTTCGGCCAGGCAAGCCATACTTGTGCGATGACTTGCGCGAGGTAGCCCATGGCCATTCATTGCGAGGTACTCACCGGCGCCTATGGCGCCCGCATCGGCATTGCCACCCTGGATGCGCCGAAGGCGATGAACGCCCTGAACCTGCCGATGATCGAGGTACTGGGCGAGCAACTGCACAGCTGGGCCCGTGATCCCGGGATCGTCTGCGTGCTACTGCGCGGCAGCGGTAGCAAGGCGTTCTGTGCAGGGGGCGATGTGCGAGCGCTGGTGGAGGCCTGCCGCGACCAGCCCGGCAGTGTACCTCCGCTGGCCGCCACCTTCTTCGCCGCCGAATACCGTCTGGACTACGCCCTGCACACCTACCCCAAGCCGCTGCTGTGCTGGGGGCACGGGCATGTGCTGGGTGGTGGCATGGGTCTGCTGCAAGGCGCCAACGTGCGCATCGTCACCCCCAGCAGTCGGCTGGCCATGCCGGAAATCAGCATCGGCCTGTACCCGGATGTGGGCGCCAGCTGGTTCCTGGCCCGCCTGCCGGGCAAGCTGGGCTTGTTCCTCGGCCTGACAGGCGCGCCGATCAATGCCCACGACGCCCTTGACCTGGGCTTGGCCGACCGCTTCCTGGGCGAGAACCAGCAGGAAGCGCTGATCGAGGAACTGCTGCAACTGAACTGGCAGGAGCAGACCGCACTGCAACTGAACAGCCTGCTCAAGGCCGAACAGCGCCGTGCCTGCGCCGAGCTGCCCGAGGCCCAATGGTTGCCGCTGCGGCCAGCGATCGATCAATTGCTCGATGTGGCCGATGCTGCCGCTGCGTGGCGTGCACTGGAAGGGCTCAAGCAGGACGACGACCCGCTGCTGGCAGAGGCCGGCCAGCGCTTGCATGAAGGCTGCCCGCTGACGGCACACCTGGTGTGGGAGCAGATCCACCGTGCTCGCCATTTGTCTTTGGCGCAGGTGTTCCAGATGGAATACAGCATGAGCCTGAACTGCTGTCGCCATCCGGAATTCAGCGAAGGGGTACGCGCCCGGCTGCTGGACAAGGACAACCAGCCGCGCTGGCACTGGCCCGACGTGACGCAGGTACCGGCGGCGGTGGTCGAGGCGCATTTTGCCAAGGTCTGGGAAGGGCGCCACCCGCTGGCTGATATGGGTTAGCGGCGAGAGCGCGCGTTTTGCACGCCCGTGGTGAAAAGGGGCGCAATGCGCCCCCGCTTCAATCCACCTACCGCTGCCAGTTCCCCCCCTGCCCACGCCGCCCATCCCAGCGACGGCCACCATCCCCTCGCCTGTCTGAATGCCATCGATCTTGCTGGTAGCGCTGGCTACCACCGCGATAGTCATGGCGGTCCCGGTCGCGCCCATAGTCGTAGCGCTGGCGGTTGCCATAGTCATAGCGTGGGTTGCCATGCCACTGCCGCATCGCTGGCGGCGGCGGCGAGCGGTAATACGGCGCTGGCGCCGAGCGGTAGTAGTAACGCGGCGCCGGCTGGTAGTAATAGCGCGGTTGTGGCGTCACGTAATAGCGGTCATGACGGTAATAACCGGGCGATACGTAACGGTCGGTGTAGTAGTGATCCGAGCGATGGTAGCCCCCGCTCTCGTAGTACGGAACGCAGCCGGCAGTCATCAGCCCCAGCAGGGCGATCAACAGGATTCGATAGGACATGGCGGCCTCCTGGACCGCTGGAGTGCCCGAACAGCGGCGCTGGCGAGCGTCGACACGAAATGCGATCATCGACATGTGATAAGACCGTGGCGCCGAGGTGCAGTGCCATTTCTGCAACAATTTGACACAGCTGAGCGGCAGCCATGCCTGATACCCAACACTGCCCCGCCTGTGGCGCGTCCAACCAGTGCGCCCTTGCCGACCCGCGCCGCGCTACCCAGGCCTGCTGGTGCTACGCCGTGACCATCGACCCGGCCGTGCTTCAGGCACTGCCCGCCGAACTGCGCGACAAAGCCTGCCTTTGCCCGCGCTGCGCGGCTGTTGAAGAACAACTTCGATCATCCGCCGACTGACAGTCCCCAATGCGTCTCGACCGCTTCCTTGCCAACCTGCCCAGCTACAACCGCCAGCAAGTGCGTCTGATGCTGGCGCAACGCCGCGTGCGTGTGGACGGCCAGGCGACCAGCGACCCGCTGACCGAGGTTCGCGAGTTCAGCCGCGTCGAGCTGGACCAGCAGTTGCTGCAAGCCGGCCGCCCGGCGCGCTACCTGATGCTGCACAAGCCTGCGGGCTGCGTCAGTGCCACCCAGGACCCGCAGCATCGCACCGTGCTTGACCTGCTACCCGCTGCGCTGCGTGGAGACCTGCACATAGCTGGGCGCCTGGACTTCAACACTACGGGCCTGATGATCCTGACCAACGATGGCCAATGGTCACGGCGGCTTACCCAGCCCGCGACCAAGTTGCCCAAACACTACCTGGTGGAAACCGAGGACGAGATCGGCGAGCACTATGTGGCCAAATTCCGCGAGGGCTTCTACTTCGCCTTCGAGGATCTGACTACGCAACCTGCCCGGCTGGATATCCTGGGCCCGCGTCAGGCGCGGCTGACGATCGTCGAAGGGCGTTATCACCAGGTCAAGCGCATGTTCGGCCATTTCGACAACAAGGTGGTGGGGTTGCACCGTGAGCGCATGGGCGCCATCCACCTGGACCCGGGGTTGGCACCAGGGGCGTTTCGCGAGCTGACGGCGGATGAAATAGCCACGGTCTAGGCTGCGACAGGCAGTCCAGCATCGCCACACGACCGCTCAGCGAGAAAAGTCACATTTCCCCCCGAACGGCACTTGCAGGATCCGCTACCCGCTGCTTGAATCGAAAACGTCAGTCTGCACGTGACTACCAAGTCACACTTGTGGACGAAGACGCCTTTTGCCGGCCACCCAGAGCCTCGATGCCTTGGGGCACGGCAAATTGCCCGCCAAAAAACAACACCCGTCGACACACGTGCCAAGGATCGACACAGGGCCCCGGTTTCTCTTCAGGCAAATGCCTACCTGTCATAAAGAACGTGCACCCTAGGTGACGCGAATACCCTTTTTGCGCCAGGAGTCGATGAGATGAGGCCAGAAATTGCTGTACTTGATATCCAAGGTCAGTATCGGGTTTACACGGAGTTCTATCGCGCTGACGCGGCCGAAAAAACGATCATCCTGATCAACGGCTCGCTGGCCACCACCGCATCGTTCGCCCAGACGGTACGTAACCTGCACCCGCAGTTCAACGTGGTACTGTTCGACCAGCCCTACGCTGGCAAGTCCAAGCCGCACAACCGTCACGAACGCCTGATCAGCAAAGAGACCGAAGCGCATATCCTGCTGGAGCTGATCGAGCACTTCCAGGCAGACCACGTGATGTCGTTCTCGTGGGGTGGCGCAAGTACGTTGCTGGCGCTGGCGCACCGGCCGCGGCAGGTCAGGAAAGCGGTGGTGAGTTCGTTCTCGCCCGTGATCAACGAACCGATGCGCGACTATCTGGAGCGGGGCTGCCAGTACCTGGCCGCCTGTGATCGCTATCAGGTCGGCAACCTGGTCAACGACACCATTGGCAAGTACCTGCCGTCGCTGTTCAAGCGTTTCAACTACCGGCACGTCAGCAGCCTGGACAGCCACGAGTACGCGCAGATGCACTTCCACATCAATGAAGTGCTGCAGCATGACCTGGAACGGGCCCTGAACGGCGCGCGCCATATCGACATTCCGGTGCTGTTCATCAACGGCGAACGCGACGAGTACACCACCGTCGAAGATGCCCGGCAGTTCAGCAAGCATGTAGGCAGGAGCCAGTTCAGCGTGATACGTGAAGCTGGCCATTTCCTCGACATGGAACACAAGGCCGCTTCCGAAGACACCCGCAGTGTCCTGCTCAACTTCCTCAAGCCGACCATGCGCGAACCGCGTCAACACTACCAGCCGGTACAACAGGGGCAACATGCATTTGCCATTTGAGCGCCTTCGGCGCCCTGTAGCCGATACCCGCAGCTATGGGGTGCCGACAAGCTTTTTTATAACTCGGGCTTCTAATTCGTGGAGGGTTCTGGTAAAAAGCTCTGCGCAGACGCGGGTATAGTTTAGTGGCAAAACGAAAGCTTCCCAAGCTTTAGTTGAGGGTTCGATTCCCTCTACCCGCTCCACATCGCATTTCCGCATGCCGTTCCAGCAACGTCATCGCTGTCAAAAAGGGCCTCGGCTCCTTTTTTCGTTTCTGCTCTTCCTTGACTTGCACCATGGCCATTTGCCCGCTGATCCGCTTCAATGCGCAGAGGGTTCCGTGGAACATTTCGAAAGGACGACGCATGTTTCTCTCCCGCTGGCTACCGGGCCTTGCCAACCTGCTGCACTACCGCCGCGAGTGGTTCCACGCCGACCTGCAGGCCGGCCTGTCGGTGGCCGCGATCCAGATCCCGATCGCCATCGCCTACGCGCAGATCGTCGGCCTGCCGCCGCAGTACGGCCTGTACGCCTGTGTGCTGCCGATGATGGTCTACGCCCTGATCGGCAGCTCGCGCCAGTTGATGGTCGGCCCCGATGCCGCCACCTGCGCCATGATCGCCGGCGCCGTGGCACCATTGGCCATGGGCGAGCCGCAGCGGATTGCCGAGCTGTCGGTGATCGTCACCCTGCTGGTCGGGGTGATGCTGATTGCCGCAGGCCTGGCCCGGGCCGGGTTCATCGCCAGCTTCTTCTCGCGACCGATCCTGATCGGCTACCTCAACGGCATCGGCCTGAGCCTGATCGCCGGGCAACTGTCCAAGGTGGTGGGGTTCAGGATCGAAGGCGACGGATTCATTCTCAGCGTGATCGACTTTTTCCAACGCCTGGGGGAAATCCACTGGGTAACGCTCTTCATCGGCCTGAGCGCGCTGGGCCTGCTGATATGGCTGCCACGACGCTACCCGCGCCTGCCGGCGGCACTTACCGTCGTGGCGCTGTTCATGCTGCTGGTCGGCGTGTTCGGCCTCGACCGCTTCGGTGTCGCCATCCTAGGCCCGGTGCCCGCCGGCATGCCGCAACTGGCCTGGCCACACAGTAACCTGGCAGAAATGAAAAGCCTGCTGCGCGACGCCTTGGGTATCGCCACCGTCAGTTTCTGCAGCGCCATGCTCACTGCACGCAGCTTTGCCGCCCGGCATGGCTACGCCATCAATGCCAACCACGAATTCGTCGCCCTGGGCGTCAGCAACCTGGCTGCCGGAATGTCCCAGGGTTTCGCCATCAGCGGCGCCGACTCGCGTACCGCCGTCAACGACATGGTCGGTGGCAAAAGCCAGCTGGTGGGTATCATCGCCGCGCTGGTCATCGCCCTGATCCTGCTGCTGTTCACCGCGCCGATGGCGTGGATCCCGCAGGCCGCGCTGGGTGCCGTGTTGCTGATGGCCGGCTGGGGGTTGATCGACATCAGGTCGCTGGGGCACATCCGCCGCCTCAGCCGCTTCGAGTTCTGGCTGTGCCTGCTGACCACGGTGGGCGTGCTGGGCCTGGGCGTGCTGCCCGGCATCGTGTTTGCCGTGACCCTGGCGATCCTGCGCCTGCTGTACAGCATCTACCAACCCACCGACGCGGTGCTGGGCTGGCTGCCGGGCACCGAAGGCCAGGTGGACATCCGCAAGCACAAGGATGCGCACACCGTGCCAGGCCTGGTGGTATACCGCTTCGACGACGCGATCCTGTTCTTCAACGCCGACTACTTCAAGATGCGCTTGCTCGAAGCCGTGCAAAGCCAGGCACACCCCAAGGCCGTGCTGTTCGATGCCGAAGCGGTCACCAGCATTGATGTCAGCGGCATCGCCGCCCTGCGTGAGGTACGCGACACCCTGGCAGCCCAGGGCATCCTGTTTGCGATCGCCAGGGCCCGCGGCACCTTCCTGCGCATGCTGGTGCGCTCGGGAATGGCACGGGAGATGGAAGACCAGCTGCTGTTCGGTTCGGTCCGGGCGGGCATCCGCGCGTACAGGGTGTGGCGTAACCGCAATCGCCGTGTGCAGGTGGCTGCGCAAGGTTGAACCGTCGAGTGGCTGCTGCCGGCGACAGGGCCGGTACAAGCTACACAGCGTGCAGGACATGCTAAAGTCGCCCCCGTTCCCGCTCCACCCAACGGACCCCAGCATGCCCGCACTCGACGCCGCCCTCACCCCCTGGCCAGCCCTCGCCGCCCGCCATCCCTGTGACGCCCTGCTGCTGGGCAATGGCCTCAGCCGGGCGCTGTGGAAGCCGTTCGGCTACTTCTCGCTGTTCGAGGAAGCGCAGCGCGCCGGCCGCAAGAAAGGCCTGGCCGTCAGCGACCAGGCCCTGTTCAAGTCGTTGGGCACGGAACTGTTCGAGCCCGTGCTCAGCACCCTCAACACCACAGTACGGGCCAATGCCGCGCTGGCCATCAATTCCACTGCGCCGCTGAACCGCTACTACTCGATCAAGGAAGCGCTGATCCACGCCGTTCGCACCGTCCATCTGCCGTGGCCACGCATGCCGGTCGCCACCCTGGCAGCGCTCAACCAGGCCCTGCGCGGCTACCGCAGCATCTATACCAGCAACTACGACCTGCTGCTGCCATGGGCCGTGCAACACGCACCTGACGGCTTCGCCGAACTGTTCGACGAGCAAGGTTTCTTCGACGTGCGTTGCACCCACAGTGAGGGCCCCCGGCTGCTGTACCTGCACGGCGGCCTGCACCTGCTCAAGCTGCCCGACGGCAGCACCCGCCAGCGCAGCGCCGACAGCGCCGAACTGCTCGAAGGCTTTGCCGTGAACATCCCCGGCGAAGTACCGCTGTTCGTCAACGAAGACCGCAGCGACGAGAAACTGCGCGCGATCCGCAACTCGGACTACCTGAGCTGGTGCCTGGGGCAACTGGCCCGGGAAAGCCAGGGGCTGTGCCTGTTCGGGCAGCATCTGGACAGCACTGACCAGCACCTGCTCGAAGCCATTCGGCAAGCCAGGCCGAAGCAGCTGGCGGTGGCAATACGGCCATTGAGCGAGGCTTCGGTGATCAACCAGAAGCAGCATTTCGTCGATCGGTTGGGGGATTTGCCTGGCACGGATCTGCATTTCTTCGATGCCGGTACGCATCCGTTGGGTGACGCGGAATTGGCGACAGGGTTGCCGTCAACCCGCTGACCACACGCCCCTCAGGGCGCCGATGCGGTCGTCACCTGCACCACCGGGCCCACCGCAACGGGCTCTGCCACTGCTGCATTGCCGCCCAACTGGCGAATCTGCCGCACCTGCTGGACCCTGTTCAGGTTTTCCCAGGCGCGCAACGGTTCGATTGGGCTGCGGAAAAACTGTAGAGCGCACTTGCGCGGGTATTGCACAGCGCATTACCCAATACGCCGTTTCACAGCCCCGCTGACCGATCATGCGCCCGGCAGTAACCCGTCCGCCCGCAACAAGGTCTCCAGGCAGTGCTCCTGCACCCCATAGAACGCCTTGAGCTGGCCGATCTTCTCCAGCAATGCCGTGTTTTCCGCCACCTGCCGCCGCTTCACCGCAAGAATCATCTTGTTCTTGTTGGTGTGCTCCAGCGAGATGAACTCGAACACCTTGGTTTCATAGCCGCAGGCTTCCAGGTACAGCGCGCGCAGGCTGTCGGTCAGCATTTCGGCCTGCTGGCCCAGGTGCAGGCCGTACTGCAGCATCGGTTGCAACAACCCCGGGCTGTGCAGCTGCGGGCGGATCTGCTTGTGGCAGCACGGCGAGCACATGATGATCGCGGCGTCACAGCGAATGCCGGTATGGATGGCGTAGTCGGTGGCAATGTCGCAGGCATGCAGGGCGATCATCACGTCGATGGCCTCCGGCACCACGCTGCGGACATCGCCACACTGGAACTCCAGGCCGGGATGTTCCAGGCGCGAGGCGGCGGCATTGCACAGGTCGACCATGTCCTGGCGCAGTTCAACCCCGGTCACCTGGGCTTCGCGGCCCAGGTTGTTGCGCAGGTAATCGTGCATGGCGAAGGTCAGGTAGCCCTTGCCAGAACCGAAATCGGCCACCCGCAGCGCCTGCTCTGCGGCCACCGGCGCGCTGGCCAGGGCATGGTCGAAGACCTCGATGAACTTGTTGATCTGCTTCCACTTGCGCGACATGGACGGAATCAGCGCGCCTTGCCCGTCGGTCACGCCCAGGTCACGCAGAAATGGCCGCGACAGCTCCAGGTAGCGCTTCTTCTCGCGGTCATGGCCGCTGCTGGCCGCCTCGCGTGGCGCCTGCGCGCCGTGGCGCTGGAGCATGGCTTTGCCCTTCTTGCTGAAGGTCAGCTGCACTTCGCCGTCGCCGTCGAACAGGTGGGCGTTGCGGAAGCTGCCCGGCAGCAGTTCGGCAACCAGTGCCTGGGCCTGCTCCAGCGCCAGGTTACGGGTGATGTCACGGGTCTGGTGGCGATAGACCAGCGACAGGCACGCCTGGCCCTTGACCTGCAGCGGCTTGGCAATGATCCGTTGCAGGGTCTGGTCGGTACCGACATGCCGCGCCAGCACCAGTTTGACCAGGGTCTTGCCCTGCAGGGCGGTGTTCAGCAGGTCGAGAAACTGGGCGCGGGCATCCGGCGCGGCGGGGGAGGAAGGACTGGCGGACATGGGAAAGCGGTGCCTCGGATAGCGGGAAGCGCAGGGCGCAATGCGCGCATTCTACAGGGTGGTACCGATCCTGTGGGAACACGGACTGGCGGCGAGTCCCCCATCAATCGAGAATCACCAGGCGATTAGGTAGCTCATTGCGTGCATGGGTCGGCGGCACATGTTCGCTGAGCAGTTCGCCGCACGCGTCGATGCACTCGACAAAGCCCTGCAAAGTCCGCCCCTGGCGCACCTGCTCGGCAAGCCGGGCGACGATGGCCGCGCGGGCCGTGGCATCCAGGCAGTGCTCGATACCGCGGTCGACCAGGATCTCGACATGCCGCTCCGCCTCGCAGACGAAGATCAGCACCCCCGTCGCACCTGCCGTGCGCTGCAGGTTCTGTTCGCGAAACTGCTGTCGGGCCAGGCGCGACGCTCGCCAACGGCGCAGCGCGCGGGGGATCAGCCAGCCGGCCAGGCGCGGGTTACGCAGCAACAGGCACAAGCCGACGAACAGCACCACGTTGGCCACCAGCAAGCCGCGCCCCCCGGGCCAGCCCAGCAGCCAGTGCAGCAGGCCCGGCACGACCAGCGCCAGCACCGCCGCCCAGAACAGAGGCCAATAGGCGTAATCGTCGGCACGCCGGGCCAGCACCGTCACCAGTTCGGCATCGGTGCGCCTTTCGGCACGGGCAATGGCTTCGGCAACCAGCCGCTGATGGTATTCGTCAAGGGGAGTCATGCCGTCGGTCTCTTGCGCATTCTTATAGTTGTTGTCCCGGCATTCGGGGCTTCGTCCGCTGGCGACAGATTCAGGCATAATCCGCCGCAGGAAAATATGCTTGCGAATCGTACAACAATAGCCGCCTGAAAACCTCGGCCGCGCGCGTATCACTGTCGATACGGCAGAGGCCCCAAAACGGAATTGATGATGAAACTGTCTTTGCTGGGCCTGGCCATGGGCCTTGCCAGTCAGGCGGCCCTCGCCGCCCCCTCCGCTCCGCCCCTGCAGGACAAGCAGGCGTTCATCGACCATCTGATCAGCCAGATGACCGAAGCCGAGAAAATCGGCCAGTTGCGTCTGATCAGCATTGGTCCGGAAATGCCCAGGGAGAAGATCCGCGAGGAAATTGCCGCCGGGCGCATCGGCGGTACCTTCAACTCGCGCACCGCACCGGAAAACCGCCCCATGCAGGACGCGGCCATGCGCAGCCGGCTGAAGATCCCGATGTTCTTCGCCTACGACACCGTCCACGGCGAGCGCACCATTTTCCCGATCGGCCTGGGCATGGCCGCGACCTGGGACATGGACGCCGTGGCCAAGGTAGGCCGCACGGCCGCTATCGAAGCAGCGGCCGACGCCCTCGACATGACCTTTGCACCGATGGTCGACATCGCCCGCGACCCACGCTGGGGCCGCACCAGCGAAGGCTTTGGCGAGGACACCTACCTGACTTCGAAGATCGGCCAGGTAATGGTCCGCTCGTTCCAGGGCAGCAGCCCGGCCAACCCCGACAGCATCATGGCCATCGTCAAGCACTTCGCCCTGTACGGCGCCGTGGAAGGCGGGCGCGACTACAACACGGTCGATATGAGCCTGCCGAAGATGTACAACGATTACCTGCCGCCCTACCGCGCCGCGCTGGACGCCGGTGCTGGCGGGGTGATGGTGGCGCTGAACTCGATCAACGGCGTGCCAGCCACCTCCAACACCTGGCTGATGAATGACCTGCTGCGCAAGGAGTGGGGCTTCAAGGGTGTGACCATCAGCGACCACGGCGCCATCGAGGAGCTGATTCGCCACGGCGTCGCCCGCGACGGTCGCGAAGCCGCCAAGCTGGCGATCAAGGCCGGCGTCGACATGAGCATGAACGACACGCTGTACGGTGAAGAGCTGCCAGGCTTGTTGAAGTCCGGCGAGGTGACCCAGCGCGAACTCGACCAGGCGGTGCGCGAAGTGCTGGGTGCCAAGTACGACATGGGCCTGTTCAAGGACCCATACGTGCGCATCGGCAAGGCCGAAAGCGACCTCAAGGACTATTACGGCAACGACCGCCTGCACCGCGAAGCCGCGCGTGACGTGGCGCGTCGCAGCCTGGTGCTGCTGGAAAACCGCAACCAGACCCTGCCGCTGAAAAAGGCCGGCACCATTGCCCTGGTCGGCCCATTGGCCGATGCGCCGATCGACATGATGGGCAGCTGGGCAGCTGACGGCCAACCCAAGCACTCGGTGACCGTACGCGAAGGCCTGCGCCGCGCCGTCGAAGGCAAGGCCAGGCTGGTCTATGCCAAGGGTTCCAACATCACCGGCGACAAGGCGATATTCGATTACCTGAACTTCCTCAACTTCGATGCCCCGGAAATCGTCGATGACCCACGGCCGCCTGCGGTGCTGATCGACGAAGCGGTGAAGGCGGCGCAGCAGTCCGACGTGGTAATCGCAGTAGTCGGCGAATCGCGCGGCATGTCCCACGAGTCGTCGAGCCGCACCACCCTGGAAATCCCGGCCAGCCAGCGTGAGCTGATCAAGGCCCTGAAAGCCACCGGCAAACCGCTGGTGCTGGTGCTGATGAACGGCCGTCCGCTGTCGATCAGCTGGGAGCGTGAGCAGGCTGATGCAATTCTCGAAACCTGGTTCGCCGGTACCGAAGGCGGCAATGCGATTGCCGACGTGCTGTTCGGTGACTACAACCCGTCCGGCAAACTGGCCATCACCTTCCCGCGCTCGGTCGGGCAGATCCCGATGTACTACAACCACACCCGTATCGGCCGCCCCTTCACCCCGGGCAAGCCCGGCAACTATACCTCGCAGTACTTCGAGGAACCCAACGGCCCGCTGTATCCCTTCGGTTATGGCCTGAGCTACAGCAGCTTCGAGCTGTCGGGCCTGAAGCTGTCGAGCAAGGACCTCAAGCGTGGCGACACGCTGCAGGCCCAGGTGACGGTGAAGAACACTGGCAAGCTGGCAGGCGAGACCGTGGTGCAGCTGTACCTGCAGGATGTGTCGGCGTCGATGAGCCGGCCGGTCAAGGAGCTGAAGAACTTCCAGAAACTCATGCTCAAGCCGGGCGAGTCGCGCACCTTGAGCTTCCGCATCAGCGAGGAAGACCTGAAGTTCTACAATGGCCAGCTGCAGCGGGTGGCCGAGCCAGGCGAGTTCAATGTCCAGGTGGGGCTGGACTCCCAGGCGGTGCAGCAGCAGAGTTTTCAACTGCTGTAACTGAGTCGCCTGTGCCGGCCCTTTCGCGGGTAACCCCGCGAAACGGGCCGGCCCCGATATCCAATCACCCGGATCCACCCCATGCCCTTTTCCTTTCGCGCCCTGCGTCTGGGGCTGATCACGCTGCTGATCGTGCTGGGCACCGCCCTCAGCGCCGGCTGGGCCATGCACCAGGCCAAGCGCCAGGCCATGGCCGCCGACGCGCGGCGCGCCAGCCAGCAGCTGGGCCTGTATGCCAATGCCCTGCACACCCTGATTGACCGTTATCGCGCGTTGCCCGCCGTGCTTGCGCTGGACCCGGAGCTGATCGCCGCCCTGCAGGGCCCGGTCAGCGAACCGCTGCAGCACGCCCTGAACCGCAAGCTCGAGCGTATCAATGGCGCGGCCAACTCCTCCACCCTCGAACTGCTCGACCGCACCGGCCTGGCCATCGCTGCCAGCAACTGGCGCCTGCCCAGCAGCTACGTGGGTTCCAACTACGGCTTCCGGCCCTACTTCAAGCAAGCCCGCAGCCAGGGCAGTGGCCGCTTCTACGCCGTCGGGGTGACCAGCGGAGTACCGGGCTACTTCCTCGCCAGCGCAGTGAATGATGAGCACGGCCGCTTCCTTGGCGCGATGGTGGTGAAGCTGGAGTTTCCCGAACTGGAACGCGAGTGGCGCCAGGGCAGCGACATCCTGCTGGTCAGCGACGCCCGCGGCATCACTTTCATCGCCAACCAGGACGGCTGGCGCTACCGCGAGCTGCAGCCGCTTGGCGGCGCCGATCGCGCCGAGCTGGCCGAAACCCGTCAGTACGACAAGCAACCCCTGGTGCCGCTACAGCATGAGGTGCTGACCCGCTTTGCCGAAAACAGCACCCTCAGCCGCGTGCACGGCCCGGCGGGCACTGGTGAATACCTGTGGGAAAGCCTGCCGCTGGGCAGTGAGGCCTGGACCTTGCACCTGCTGCGCAAGCCACAGGTAGTGGCCGACGGCCGTAATGCGGCGCTGGCCGCCGCCGCCGTGTGGCTGAGCCTGGTTTTCGCCGCGCTGTTCCTCAGCCAGCGCCTGCGCCTGGCTCGCCTGCGCCAGCGCAGCCGGGAAGAACTCAAGCGTCAGGTCGAAGAACGCACCCGCGAGCTGCGCACGGCCCAGGAGGGCCTGGTGCAGTCGGCCAAGCTGGCCGCCCTGGGGCAGATGTCGGCGGCCATGGCCCATGAGATCAACCAGCCGCTGACCACCCAGCGCATGCAACTGGAAACCCTGCGCCTGCTGCTCGATCATGGCCGCTACGACGAAGCGCGCCGAGCCCTGGAACCGCTGGAGCAGATGCTCACGCGCATGGCTGCGCTCACCGGCCACCTGAAAACCTTCGCCCGCAATAGCCCGGTCGGGCTGCGCGAGCGCCTCGACCTTGCCACCGTGGTCGACCAGGCTCTGCACCTGCTGGACGCGCGAATGCGCAGCGAAGCTGTGGAAGTGGCCCTGTACCTGGCGCGCCCGGCCTGGGTACGCGGTGATGCCATTCGCCTCGAGCAGGTGCTGATCAACCTGCTGCGCAACGCCCTCGACGCCATGGCCGACAAACGCTACAAACGCCTGGAGATCCGCATCGAGCCCGACGGCGAGCTGTGGCGCCTGAGCGTGCTGGATTCCGGCGGCGGCATTGACGAGGCCAACCTGGCCAAGGTCTTCGACCCATTCTTCACCACCAAGCCGGTGGGTGAAGGCCTGGGACTCGGCCTGGCCATTTCCTATGGCATCGTCCACGAGGCAGGTGGCCAACTGCAGGCCGAAAACCTGCCCGGCGGTGCGCGCCTCAGCCTTACCCTGCCCCGAGACCTGGAGCCTGTATGTTGAATTCGGTGATGGTTGTCGACGATGAAGCCAGTATCCGCACGGCGGTCGAACAATGGCTGAGCCTGTCCGGCTTCAGCGTGCAGTTGTTCGCCCGCGCCGAAGAATGCCTGGCACACCTGCCACGGCACTTTCCCGGGGTGGTCGTCAGCGATGTGCGCATGCCCGGCATGGATGGCCTGCAACTGCTCGAACGCCTGCAGGCCGACGACCCCGACCTGCCGGTAATCCTGCTGACCGGCCACGGCGACGTGCCCATGGCAGTGGAAGCCATGCGCAGCGGGGCCTACGACTTTCTGGAAAAACCCTTCACCCCGCAACACCTGCTGGGCAGCCTGCGCCGGGCCCTGGAAAAACGCCAGCTGGTGCTGGAGAACCGCAGGCTGCACGAGCAGGCCGACCTCAAGTCACGCCTGGAAGGCACGCTGCTGGGGATGTCCCAGGGCCTGCAACAGCTGCGTCGGCAAGTGCTGGACCTGGCCAACCTGCCAGTCAATGTACTGATCCGTGGCGAAACCGGCAGCGGCAAGGAGCGCGTGGCCCGTTGCCTGCACGATTTCGGCCCACGCGCGGGCAAGCCGTTCGTAGCCCTCAATTGCGCGGCCATCCCCGAAACGCTGTTCGAAGCCGAACTGTTCGGTCATGAAAGCGGCGCCTTCACCGGTGCCCAGGGCAAACGCATCGGTAAACTGGAATACGCCAACGGTGGCACCGTATTCCTCGACGAAATCGAGAGCATGCCACTGGCGCAGCAGGCCAAGCTGTTGCGGGTCATCCAGGAGCAGAAGCTGGAGCGGCTCGGGGCCAACCAGAGCATCACCGTGGATTTGCGCATCATCGCCGCGACCAAGCCCGACCTGCTTGAGGAAGCCCGCGCCGGGCGTTTCCGGGAAGACCTGGCCTATCGCCTGAACGTGGCCGAGCTGCGCCTGACGCCGCTGCGTGAGCGGCGTGAGGATATCCCACTGCTGTTCGAGCACATTGCCCGTGCCGCCGCGGAAAAACTTGGCCGTGTGACGCCGCCCTTGTCGGGCGTGCAACTGGCGCAGTTGCTGGCGCATGACTGGCCGGGCAATGTGCGCGAACTGGCCAATGCGGCGGAACGCCACGCCTTGGGGCTGGGCTCGCCGAGCAGCGAGGCGGCGCCGGCCGGGCAATCGTTGGGCGCGCAGATGGAGGCGTTCGAGGCGCAATGCCTGCGGGCGGCGCTGCGCCAGCATGGCGGCGAGATCAAGGCAGTGATGGAGGCGTTGCAGTTGCCCCGGCGCACCCTTAACGAGAAGATGCAGCGGCACGGGTTGGTGCGTGAGGACTTTATCGGGCGGGAATGAGCGGAAATCCGCTTATCGACTTGTGCGCATAAGCAAAAAACCGCTCACGGCGAGTTGTTTTTGCGGCTGCGTTGCAGCCCTTGATGAGCCCGCCCGCGTCCACATGAAAAACGCGCACCCAAGCGTGACGCGGTCTTCGCAGGAGCGGGCAGGCCCGCGAAGGGCCAAGCGCCCCGATCTGGATCAGCACGCCCCCATTTGGCACACCTTCTGCAATTGCCTGTGCAAGTCGCGTTTCGGCGCGCTCCACAAAAACAACGAGAAGGTATCCCCTGATGGATAACGCCACCACCCTGCCCGCCGGGGCGGCCACTGCGCCCGCCGCGGAAAAAACCACCGCCAGCCGCCTGAAGTCGATCTTCAGCGGGTCCATCGGCAACATGGTCGAATGGTACGACTGGTACGTCTACGCAGCATTCTCGCTGTACTTCGCCAAGGCCTTCTTCCCGGCCGGCGACGCCACCGCACAACTGCTCAATACCGCCGCGATCTTCGCCGTGGGCTTCCTCATGCGCCCGATCGGTGGCTGGCTGATGGGCCTGTACGCCGACCGCAAAGGCCGCAAGGCCGCGCTGATGGCCTCGGTGCTGCTGATGTGTGCCGGCTCGCTGGTCATCGCCCTTACCCCGGGCTACGAAACCATTGGTGTCGCCGCGCCAATCCTGCTGGTCGTCGCACGTCTGATGCAGGGCCTGTCGGTGGGCGGCGAATACGGCACCTCGGCCACCTACCTCAGCGAGATGGCCAGCAAGAACCGCCGTGGCTTCTTCTCCAGCTTCCAGTACGTGACGCTGATCTCCGGCCAGCTCATCGCCCTGGCGGTACTGATCGTCCTGCAGCAGACCCTGACCACCGAGCAACTGTATGCCTGGGGCTGGCGCGTACCCTTCGTGATCGGTGCGCTGTGCGCCGTGGTGGCCCTGTACCTGCGTCGCGGCATGGAAGAAACCGCCTCCTTCACCAAGAAGGAAAAGGCCAAGGAAAGCCTGATGCGCACCCTGCTGCGGCATCCCAAGGAGCTGATGACCGTGGTCGGCCTGACTATGGGCGGCACCCTGGCCTTCTACACCTATACCACCTACATGCAGAAATACCTGGTCAACACCGTGGGCATGAGTATCAGCGACTCGACCACCATCTCGGCCGCCACGCTGTTCCTGTTCATGTGCTTGCAGCCGGTGATCGGCGGGCTGTCCGACAAGATCGGCCGTCGCCCGATCCTGATCGCCTTCGGGGTACTCGGCACCCTGTTCACCGTACCGATCCTCAGCACCCTGCACACCATCCAGACCTGGTGGGGCGCGTTCTTCCTGATCATGGCCGCACTGATCATCGTCAGCGGTTATACCTCGATCAACGCCGTGGTCAAAGCCGAGCTGTTCCCCACCGAAATCCGCGCCCTGGGCGTGGGCCTGCCGTACGCCCTGACCGTGTCGATCTTCGGCGGCACCGCCGAGTACGTGGCCCTGTGGTTCAAGAGCATTGGCATGGAAAGCGGCTTCTACTGGTATGTCACCGCCTGCATCGCCTGCTCGCTGCTGGTATACGCAACCATGAAAGACACCAAGCAGCACTCGCGGATTACCACCGAATGAGCGTGAGCTTGCCGTAATGAAGAAGGGCGCACCGTTGGCGGGGCGCCCTTCTTCGTTCGTCACTCACCATGCACCGACCTTTCATCACCCAGTTCTGCACATCTCCAACGCCTGACGCGGTACACGGCGCTGACCATCGAGCGCTGGCGCTGCGGATCAGCAGGGCGCCGTCGGCCAAGCCGAGCTCCGAATCGTCTGCCAGGTAATCGCCCAAGGCAGTACCAGCCCGGTAGAACAGCTCGCCCTTGCTGATGCGGGTGGCCTCCAGCGGGTTACCGCTCAGGCGCCGGGCCAGGCGCTTTTCTTTTTTAACGTCCCATTAATTCTTCCCTTCCAAGCTGCAATGGCTGCCAAGGCGTTGCCGCGAAGACAGCGCCTCAAGGGGGCATGAACACTGCCTGCTCACACTGTGTGCACCTCAACACATCGAATAAGTAGATACTTGAACGCTATTTTTTGCGCTTTTTTATCTAATTAGTAGGCGTAGCATTAACCCTATGGAAACAACCAACTTCTCGAACCCACTGGAGCAACGATCATGAAAAACCAACTGATTCTCTCCCTGGCCCTCTCGGTTTTCGCTGCTGGCGCCTTCGCCGAAGATGGCTTCGACCGCACCAGCGCTCACACCTTCGCAGCGGCACAGAGCCAATCCGCGACCTACGCTGAAGATGGTTTCGACCGTACTGGTGGCCAGCGCTTCGCTGAAGATGGTTTCGACCGTACTGGTGGCCAGCGCTTCGCCGAAGAT
>NZ_DGIR01000014.1 GCF_002386445.1 Pseudomonas sp. UBA4617 | reverse complement strand
GCTGGTTTGCAGCCCTGTCGCGACACAAGGCCGCCACTACAGGGATTGCATGTGCCTGCAGGGCGGCCTGGTGTCGCGACAGGGCTGCGAAATGCCCCGGGGATGTCACTCGGAACGCTTGATCAACCGCTCGATCCGCGCATCCAGCCGGCGTTTGATCTCGTTCTCGATATGCGGGGTGAAGTCGTTGATCACGTCCTGCATGATCATCTGCGCGGCCGCACGCAGCTCGCTTTCGAGGTGCAGCAGGGTGTCCTGGCGGCGGGTCTGCGGGTCGTCCGCGGCCTCGGGTTGGACCGCTTCGGCTACCGCTGCGGTGTCGTCGGGTGCGGCTTCCAGCAGCAGGGGGATCTGCTCGACTGTCTCGGTCAGCAGTGGCGGTTGCAGGTCGGCGTCGCCAAGCAGCTGGCGGATCGACTCGAGGTCATCGAGCAGATGGGCGGAATCGGGTAGCGGGGAGGGTTTGTCCATCGTCGTCAAAGTCGCTGTAAGCGGTGGTCTTGCAGAGCATAGCCCTGTTCGCGGTAGAAACGGAATCGCTCACGTGCCGATTGGCGGACGCCAGGTTCCTCGACGACGATCTCGGCCACCCGCTCGAACTGGCCGACGAAACCCGGTACACCGGTGCCCAGGTTGATCAGCAGGTCGCGATGGTCGCCGGCGTCGTCGGCCAGGCCCAGGGCCACGCGCGCGTCGGCGTGCAGCTCTGCCATGTCGTGGGGCACGAAGGCCTCGCCCTTGAAGCGCCACAAACGTTGGTCCAGCTGGTCACGCTGGTCGGCATCCTGGCAATGCAGGTAGACCCGGTGGCCAAGGCGCCAGGCCTTTTCACACAGCTTGCAGGCGAAATCCAGCCGCGCCGGCAGCGAATCGGTGGGCAGGATGTAGAAGTCGACTTTGCTCATGGTGGTATCGCCGGCCGATGGCGCGCAAGGCGCCATCGGCTGCCCGGCGTCAGGCGCCAGCGCGGTCCAGCAGGTACTGGGTCAGCAGCGGTACCGGGCGGCCGGTCGCGCCCTTGTCCTTGCCACCGCTGACCCAGGCAGTACCAGCGATGTCCAGGTGCGCCCAGTCGTAGGCCTTGGCGAAGCGCGACAGGAAGCAACCGGCGGTGATGGTGCCAGCTTTCGGCCCGCCGATGTTGCCCATGTCGGCGAACGGACTGTCCAGCTGCTCCTGGTACTCGTCGAACAGCGGCAACTGCCAGGCACGGTCGTCGGCCCGCTTGCCGGCGTCGAGCAACTGACCGACCAGGTCATCGTTGTTGCCCATCAGGCCGGAGGTGTGGCTACCCAGGGCAACGATGCAAGCGCCGGTGAGGGTGGCGATGTCGATCACCGCCTGTGGCTTGAAACGTTCGGCGTAGGTCAGGGTGTCGCACAGCACCAGGCGGCCTTCGGCGTCGGTGTTGAGGATTTCCACAGTCTGGCCGCTCATGGTGGTGACGATGTCACCCGGACGGGTGGCGCCGCCGCTGGGCATGTTCTCGGCGCAGGCCAGCAGGCACACCAGGTTGATCGACAGCTGCAGTTCGAGCACCGCACGCAGGGTGCCGAGCACGCTGGCGGCGCCGCACATGTCGTACTTCATTTCGTCCATGCCGGCACCGGGCTTGAGGCTGATGCCGCCGGTGTCGAAGGTGATGCCCTTGCCCACCAGCACGAACGGCTTGTCGGCCTTCCTGCCGCCCTGGTAGTTGAGGACGATCAGGCGAGGTGGCTGCTCGCTGCCCTGGCCGACGGCGTAGAACGCGCCCATGCCCAGGTCCTTGATCTTCTTCTCGTCCAGTACTTCGACCTTCAGCGCCTTGTGCGCCTTGCCCAGGTCCTTGGCCTGTTCGGCGAGGAAGCTTGGGTGGCACAGGTTCGGCGGCAGGTTGCCGAGGTCGCGGGTGAAGGCCATGCCGGTGGCGATGGCGCTGGCGTGCCTGACTGCGCGTTCGACGTCGGCCTGGCCGGCCTTGTCGGCGAGCAGGGTGACCTTTTTCAGGGCGCGCGGCTCGGCCTTCTGGCTCTTGAAGCGGTCGAACGCGTACTCGCCGTCGAGCAGGGTTTCAGCCAGCAGGCGGTACTTGCCGTAGTGGGCATCGCGGTTGCTGACTGCAATGTCATCCAGGGCCAGCACCGCATCGCTGCCGTTCAGGCCCTTGAGCACACCGGCGACGCTGCTGACCAGTTTGCGCCAGGCACGGTCGCCCAGGGCTTCGTCCTTGCCGCTGCCGACCAGCAGCACGCGTTCGGCCTTCAGGCCGGGGAGGGTCTGCAGCAGCAGGGTCTGGCCCGGCTTGCCGGCCAGGTCGCCACGCTTGAGCACGGCACTGATGGCACCTTCGCTGGCCTGGTCGATGGCCTTGGCCACGGCGCCGAGCTTGCGGTTTTCACCCACCGGAATGACCAGGGTTGCGGTTTTTACGGATGCAGCAGCTACGCTTTTTACAACCAGTTCCATGTCAGGATCCCCGAATGATCGATACGGTTGGCGCTGTGTGTTCCAGCGCTCTGGACGGGCCTGGCTGCGTCATCGCGCGCCAGCGGAAAAGCTGCCAGTTTGAGCCTGCGGCGAGTGTGCTGACAACCCCGTTGTATGCCTTCATGCGCGGCGAAGTGACAGGGGCGTTCAATCACAGGATAATGCGCGCACTTTACATGGAGGTTCGCCGTTGGCGAACCGGCATCGGTCTTGGATGTACTAAGTCATTGTCTGGCGCCATTGCTTGGCAGTCCGCCCTGACAACCCAGGAGTGTCTGGTTTGATCGTCTTTCGTTATCTGTCCCGCGAGGTCCTGGTGACCTTGAGCGCCGTCAGCGCCGTGCTGCTGGTGATCATCATGAGCGGGCGCTTCATCAAGTACCTGGCCCAGGCTGCCCAGGGCGTGCTCGACCCGAGCGTGCTGTTCCTGATCATGGGCTTCCGTCTGCCGGGGTTCCTGCAGCTGATTCTGCCTTTGGGCCTGTTCCTCGGCATTCTTCTGGCGTACGGGCGCCTGTATCTGGAAAGCGAGATGACCGTGCTCTCGGCCACGGGCATGAGCCAGCAGCGCCTGCTTGGCCTGACCATGGCACCGGCCGCCCTGGTCGCCCTGCTGGTGGCCTGGCTGAGCCTGAGCCTGGCGCCACTGGGTGTCGCCCAGGTGCAGCAGATCATCAGCCAGCAGGATGCCCTGACCGAATTCGATACCCTGGTGCCGGGCCGCTTCCAGACCCTGCGCGACGGCTCGCGGGTGACCTACACCGAAGAGCTGTCTGACGACCGTATCAACCTGGCCGGGGTGTTCATCTCCGAGAAGCGCTTCAACCAGGACAAGACCAAGGACCGCGCGCCGTCGGTGCTGGTCGCGGAAAGGGGCCACCAGGAAATCCAGGCCGACGGCAACCGTTACCTGGTGCTGGAAAACGGTTACCGTTACGACGGCAACCCGGGTCAGGCCGACTACCGCGCCATCAAGTACGATACCTACGGCGTGCTGCTGCCCAAACCGGAAGTCAGCGAGGAAGTGACCGAGCGCGAAGCCATTCCTACCTCCGAACTGATCGGCAAGAAGGGCCTGCGTGAGCGTGCCGAGCTGCAATGGCGGTTGTCGCTGCCCATCCTGGTGTTCGTCGTCACTCTGCTGGCGGTACCGTTGTCCCGGGTCAACCCGCGCCAGGGTCGCTTCCTCAAGCTGCTGCCGGCAATTCTTCTGTACATGGCCTATCTGACAATGCTGATTTCCGTACGCGGCGCCCTCGAGAAGGGCAAACTGCCAATCGCCCTGGGCATGTGGTGGGTCCACGGCCTGTTCCTGCTGATCGGCCTGGGCCTGATGTACTGGGAGCCGCTGCGCCTCAAGCGCGCCGCCCGCCGTGCGGGGGTGGCCCATGGCTAAGCTCGACCGTTACATCGGCCAGAACGTGCTGCTGGCCATTCTTGCCGTGTTGGGGATCATCCTTGGCCTGGCCTCGCTGTTTGCCTTCATCGATGAGATGAGTGACCTGAGCGATACCTACACGGTGATGGAGGCAGGCAATTTCGTCCTGCTGACCGCGCCACGGCGTCTGTACGAGATGTTGCCGATGGCGGCCCTGATCGGCTGCCTGATCGGCCTGGGCAGCCTGGCCAGCAGCAGCGAACTGACCATCATGCGTGCGGCCGGGGTGTCCATCGGGCGCATCGTCTGGGCAGTGATGAAGCCGATGCTGGTACTGATGCTGGTCGGCCTGCTGATCGGTGAATACGTGGCACCGGTAACCGAGAACAAGGCCCAGGCCGACCGTTCGCTGGCCCAGGGTGGCGGTGAGGCACAAAGCTCCAAGCGTGGCATGTGGCACCGCCAGGGTGAGGAGTACGTGCACATCAACGCTGTGCAGCCCAACGGCCTGCTGCTGGGGGTGACCCGCTACCGCTTCGACAGCGAGCGCAAGATCGTCACTTCGAGTTTCGCCCGCCGTGCCCAGTACCAGGACGACCACTGGCTGCTGGCCGACGTGCGTACCACGTTCTTCCGTGGCGACCACACCGAAGTGGTGAACACACCGCAGGAGCGCTGGGACGTTTCGCTCACCCCGCAGTTGCTCAATACCGTGATCCTGGCGCCGGAGTCGCTGTCGATTACCGGCTTGTGGGATTACATCCACTACCTGTCCGACCAGGGCTTGAACAACGCCCGTTACTGGTTGGCGTTCTGGACCAAGGTACTGCAACCGATGGTGACCGCGGCGCTGGTGCTGATGGCGATCTCCTTCATCTTCGGCCCGCTGCGTTCGGTGACCCTTGGCCAGAGGGTGTTCACCGGTGTGCTGGTGGGCTTCGTGTTCCGCATCGCCCAGGACCTGCTGGGGCCATCGAGCCAGGTGTTCGGCTTCCCGCCGCTGTTGGCTGTGGTGATTCCGGCTGGCATCTGTGCGTTGGCAGGGATGTGGTTGTTGCGCCGGGCCGGTTGATGGTTGCAGTTGCACAAGAAAGCCGACCTCAGGGTCGGCTTTTTGATGGGCGTTTACCTGGACTGCTTCTGCTTCGGCACCCGCACCAGCTGGCTTTCTGAATAGATGTCATGCCAGCCGCGCTTACGCTTGTCGATCAATGCCCAGAAAAAACCCAGCCCCAGGCACAGCCACGAGGCGATCGACACCACGAAGCGCAACAGCGCCTGCCACAGGCTGATGGCGGTGCCGTCGGCATTCTGCACCCGCACCCCCCACACCTGCATGCCCAGCGTCTGCCCGCCGTGGGTCCAGAACTTGGCAAAAAAGCCGAACAGGGCAAACAGCAGTACCGTCGACAGCAGCGGGTCGCCATCCAGTGCGCCGGCCTCGGTCAGCTCGCGCATGCGTGCTTCGCCGATGATCGCCATCTGGATCATCTTGTAGGCACCAGCGGTCACGATCAGCAGCGCCGTGCACAACAGAAAGTCGTAGAACATTGCTGCCAGGCGTCGGCCCATGCCGACTGGCGGAAAATCCCCATGGGGGACGAGCAGAGGCTTGGACATGCAAGGCGGCTCCAGAAAACGAAGCGGCTATTCTACGGGCAAAAAAAAGCCCCTGCACTTGGCAGGGGCTTTTTTCGAAGTCGGGTTCGGCTTAGCCGGCAACCTGAACCTTGTCAGCTTGCATGCCTTTCTGGCCCTGAACTGCTTCGAAGGTTACTTTCTGGCCTTCTTTCAGGCTCTTGAAGCCGTTGCCTTCGATAGCGCGGAAGTGCACGAACAGATCCGGACCGCTTTCTGGGGTGATGAAGCCGTAACCTTTTTCGTCATTGAACCACTTGACGGTACCGTTCTGACGCTCAGCCATTGTCTTATTTCCTATGAAGCTTGAATTTTGATGACAGTTTCTTTTGCAATAAATTGGCAGCAAAAGATTACTGGGCTGGGTTGCAGGAAAGTAAGAGACGTCAAACGGGTTGTAGCAGATTGCGGCTACTGGCCCAGGTCACGAACTGTTGCGACCCATGCAAACACAGTGCAGTGACTCTACGCCAACTCCCGAGCGAAAAACAAGCCCTTGGTCGTATGGAAAATCGACCGTCTGCCGTTAACCGACCGGTTTGTCGGAAACGGCATGGCGCCTGGCCTGGCGCCATGTTCAAAAGTTATTGAGCAGGTTCGAAAACGAATAAGTCGAACCTGCCCGCACGCTTCACAAAGCTGTTTCAACCCCGATAGTAACGTTGCGTCACGAAAGGCATTTTGCTGACTTTAAGGGCCACCTTCTTGCCACGCACCACGGCAAACAGCGCTGTGTCGATTGCTGCATGTTCACTCTCGATATAACCCATCGCCACAGGTGCGTTGAGCGAGGGGCCAAAACCACCACTGCAGACTTTACCGACCGGTTTGTCGTTGGCATCGACAATATCCGCGCCTTCGCGTACCGGCGTACGCTCCTGCGGCAACAGGCCTACGCGTTTGCGCGCCACGCCGTCGCGCTGTTGGGCAAAGATGGCCTCGGCGCCGGGAAAGCCGCCGGCTCGCGCGCCATCGGCACGGCGTACCTTGGAGATGGCCCACAGCAGGCTGGCTTCGACCGGGGTGGTTTCGCTGTTCATGTCGTGGCCGTACAGGCACAAGCCAGCTTCCAGGCGCAACGAGTCGCGCGCGCCGAGGCCGATCGGCTGCACTTCCGGCTCGGCCAGCAGGCGGCGGGCCAAGGCTTCGGCGGCCTGTACCGGTACCGAAATCTCGTAGCCGTCTTCGCCGGTGTAACCCGAGCGGCTGACGTAGCAGTCTTCACCCAGCAGTTTCACCGGGCGGAATTGCATGAAGGTCATGCTCGCCACTTCCGGGGCCAGGCGCGCCAGCACCTCGACTGCCGCCGGGCCTTGCAGGGCCAGCAGGGCGCGCTGCTCGAACAGCGCTTGCACCTCGCAGCGGCTGCCGATATGCGCTTGCAGGTGGGCCAGGTCCTGGTCCTTGCAGGCCGCATTGACGACCAGGAACAGCGTGTCGTCGCCCAGGTTGGCAACCATCAGGTCGTCGAGGATGCCGCCTTGCTCATTGGTGAACATGGCATAGCGCTGCACGCCCACCGGCAGGTCGATGATGTCGACCGGCACCAGGCTTTCCAGGGCCTTGGCGGCGTCGCTGCCGCGCAGGGTGATCTGGCCCATGTGCGAGACATCGAACAGGCCGGCCTGCTCGCGGGTGTGCAGGTGTTCCTTGAGCACGCCCAGCGGGTACTGCACCGGCATGTCGTAGCCGGCGAACGGCACCATGCGCGCACCCAGTTCCAGGTGCAGGGCGTGCAGCGGGGTCTTGAGCAGTGTTTCGGACATCGGTGACTCCTTGTTGTAGTTGTCGGGTCAACATTCGATGATGTTGACGGCCAGGCCGCCACGGGCGGTCTCTTTGTATTTGCTTTTCATGTCGGCGCCGGTCTGGCGCATGGTGCGGATCACCTTGTCGAGCGACACGTAATGCTGCCCGTCGCCGCGCAGGGCCATGCGCACCGCGTTGATTGCCTTCACCGAGCCCATCGCATTGCGTTCGATGCACGGCACCTGGACCAGCCCGCCAATCGGGTCGCAGGTCAGGCCCAGGTTGTGTTCCATGCCGATTTCGGCGGCGTTTTCCACCTGTTGCACACTGCCGCCCATCACTTCGCACAGCGCCCCGGCGGCCATCGAGCAGGCCACGCCGACCTCGCCCTGGCAACCCACTTCGGCGCCGGAGATGGAGGCGTTTTCCTTGTACAGGATGCCGATGGCCGCAGCGGTGAGCAGGAAGCGCACCACGCCGTCTTCGCTGGCGCCAGGCACAAAGCGCATGTAGTAGTGCAGCACCGCCGGCACGATGCCTGCCGCGCCATTGGTAGGCGCGGTGACCACGCGGCCGCCGTTGGCGTTTTCCTCGTTCACGGCCAGGGCGTAGAGGTTGACCCAGTCGAGTACTGACAGGGCATCGCGCAGGCTGGCTTCCGGATGGCTGCTCAGTTGCCGGTACAGCGCCGGTGCCCGGCGCTTGACCTTCAGCCCGCCCGGGAGGATGCCTTCATGCCGGCAGCCGGCGTCAACGCAACCCTGCATCACCTGCCAGATGCGCAACAGGCCGGCACGGGTTTCTGCCTCCGGGCGCCAGGCTGCCTCGTTGGCCAGCATCACCTGGCTTATCGACAGGTTTTGCGCAGTGCAATGGCCGAGCAGCTCCCTGGCGGTCTTGAACGGGTAGGGCAGTGGCGTACTGTCTTCGACGATGCGGTCGTGGCCGGCAGCATCCTCGTCGACCACGAAACCACCGCCCACCGAGTAGTACTCGCGGCTGCGGATCTGCAGGCCGGCCTCGTCGAAGGCGCGGAAGATCATGCCGTTGGGGTGGTAGTCCAGTGGTTTGCGGATCATCGCCAGGTGCTGCTTTTCGATGAACGCAATGCTGTGCTCGCCGAGCAGGCTGATGTGGCCGCTGTCGCGGATCGCCTGCAGGCGGGCGGGGATGGTGTCGGTATCGACGCTGTCGGGATGTTCGCCTTCAAGGCCCAGCAGCACGGCCTTGTCGCTGCCGTGGCCCTTGCCGGTGGCGCCGAGCGAGCCATACAGCTCGGCCTTGACGCTGGCGGTACGGGCAAGCAGGCCATCACGGCGCAGCCCCTCGGCGAACCGCGCAGCGGCGCGCATCGGGCCGACCGTGTGGGAGCTGGAGGGGCCGATGCCGATCTTGAACAGGTCAAAGACGCTGAGTGACATGCTGGTTCCTCCTGAAGATGCCGGGGCCGCTTTGCGGCCCTATCGCGACACGAGGCCGCACCTACAGGGCCAGCGACCGCCCTTGCAGCAGCGGCCTGGTGTCGCGAAAGGGCTGCGCAGCAGCCCCAGCGTTGCTACAAGCCGCCTCAGGCGTCCTGATAGCTCTCGATCGACGGGCAGGCGCAGACCAGGTTGCGGTCGCCGAACACGTTGTCGACCCGGCCGACCGGCGGCCAGTATTTGCCTTCCACCAGGCTCGGCAGCGGGTACACCGCCTGCTCGCGGCTGTAGCCGTGGGCCCATTCGCCAACCAGCTCGGCCGCTGTATGTGGCGCGTTCTTCAGCGGGTTGTCGTCCTTGTCCAGGCTACCATTCTCGACCGCGCGGATTTCTTCGCGGATCTGGATCATCGCATCGCAGAAACGGTCCAGTTCTTCCTTGGACTCGCTTTCGGTCGGTTCGATCATCAACGTACCGGCCACCGGGAAGGACATGGTCGGGGCGTGGAAGCCGAAGTCGATCAGGCGCTTGGCCACATCGTCGACGCTGATGCCGCTGGTGTCCTTCAGCGGGCGCAGGTCGAGGATGCACTCGTGGGCCACCAGGCCATTGCCGCCGGTGTATAGAACAGGATAGTGCTCTTCCAGGCGGCGGGCGATGTAGTTGGCGTTGAGGATCGCCATCTGCGAGGCACGCTTGAGGCCGGCTCCGCCCATCATGCGAATGTACATCCAGGTGATCGGCAGGATGCTGGCGCTGCCGAACGGTGCGGCACAAACCGCGCCTGCGGTGTTGTCCAGCTGCGCGTGGCCGGGCAGGAACGGTGCCAGGTGCGACTTGACGCCGATCGGGCCGACGCCTGGGCCACCGCCACCGTGCGGGATGCAGAAGGTCTTGTGCAGGTTCAGGTGGGACACGTCGCCGCCGAACTTGCCCGGGGCGCACAGGCCGACCATGGCGTTCATGTTGGCACCGTCGATGTACACCTGGCCGCCGTTGTCGTGGATGATCGCGCAGATTTCGCCGATCGCTTCCTCGAACACGCCGTGGGTCGACGGGTAGGTGATCATGATTGCGGCGAGGCGCTCGCGGTGTTCGATGGCCTTGGCGCGCAGGTCCTCGACATCGACGTTGCCGCGGGCGTCACAGGCGGTGACCACCACGCGCATACCGGCCATGTGCGCGGTGGCCGGGTTGGTGCCGTGGGCCGACGACGGGATCAGACAGATGTCGCGGTGGCCTTCGCCGCGGCTGCGGTGGTAGGCGCGGATGGCCAGAAGCCCTGCGTACTCGCCCTGGGAGCCGGCGTTGGGCTGCAGCGACACGGCGTCATAACCGGTGGCGGCGCAGAGCATGGCCTCCAGTTCGCTGGTCATCTGCAGGTAGCCCTGGCTCTGCTCGGCTGGGGCGAACGGGTGCAGGTTGCCGAACTCGGCCCAGGTGACCGGGATCATTTCGCTGGCGGCGTTGAGTTTCATGGTGCACGAGCCCAGCGGGATCATGCTGCGGTCCAGCGCCAGGTCCTTGTCGGCCAGGCGGCGCAGGTAACGCATAAGCTCGGTTTCGCTGTGGTAGCGGTTGAACACCGGGTGCTGGAGGATGGCTGACTGGCGCAGCAGCGCGGCAGGCAGCAGCGAGCCGGTGCTGTTGGCCAGGGCGTTGAAGTCTGGCTGGGCCTGGTCGCCGCCGAGCAACTGCCACAGGGCCTCGACATCGGCCTGGCTGCTGGTTTCGTCAAGCGACAGGCCGAGGTGCTCGGCGTCGATCTGGCGCAGGTTGATGCCTTGGGCGCGGGCCTGCTCATGCAGGCGGGCGGTGGCGTTGCCGGTGGCCAGGGTCAGGGTATCGAAGGCGCTGCTGCCGACTACTTGAAGGCCCAGTGCCTTCAGGCCGGCGGCGAGGATTGCGGTCAGCGCATGGGTGCGTTCGGCGATGCGCTTGAGGCCGGCCGGGCCGTGGTACACGGCGAACATGCTGGCGATGTTGGCCAGCAGCACCTGGGCGGTACAGATGTTGCTGGTGGCCTTCTCGCGGCGGATATGCTGTTCGCGGGTCTGCATGGCCAGGCGCAGGGCGGTCTTGCCGAAGCGGTCGATCGACACGCCGACCAGGCGGCCCGGCATGTCGCGCTTGAACGCATCGCGGGTGGCGAAGTAGGCCGCATGCGGGCCGCCGAAGCCCAGTGGCACGCCGAAGCGCTGGGCGCTACCGATGGCCACGTCGGCGTCGAACTCGCCCGGCGGGGTCAGCAGGGTCAGGGCCAGCAGGTCGGCGGCCACGGCGACCAGGGCATTGGCCGCGTGGAAGCGCTGCACCACCTCGCGGTAGTCGAACACTTCACCATTGCTGGCCGGGTATTGCAGCAGGGCGCCGAAGAACGCGCTGACATCACCCAGCTCGCGCTCGTCGCCGACCACGATCTCGATACCCAGCGGCTCGGCACGGGTGCGCAGCACGTCGAGGGTTTGCGGGTGGCAGTGCACCGAGGCGAAGAAGGCATGGCTGGCCTTGTTCTTCGACAGGCGCTTGCAGAAGGTCATGGCCTCGGCTGCGGCGGTGGCTTCGTCGAGCAGCGAGGCGTTGGCGATCGGCAGGCCGGTCAGGTCGCTGATCAGGGTCTGGAAGTTCAGCAGCGCTTCCAGACGGCCTTGGGAGATTTCTGGCTGATAGGGAGTGTAGGCGGTGTACCAGGCCGGGTTTTCCAGCAGGTTGCGCAGGATCGGGGCCGGGGTGTGGGTGTTGTAGTAGCCCTGGCCGATGTAGCTTTTGAACAGCTGGTTCTTGCCGGCAATGGCCTTGAGCGCAGCGAGCGCGTCGGCTTCGCTCTGGCCGTCGTGCGCGCCCAGCACGCTGGTGCCCTTGATGCTGTCGGGGATGACCGCGTCGGTCATGGCTTCCAGCGAGTCGAAGCCGAGGGCGGCCAGCATGGCCTGTTCGTCAGCGGCGCGCGGGCCGATGTGGCGGGCGATGAATTCGTTGGCGGTGCCGAGGTTGATGGTCATGGCGGGGTTCCTCAGGCGTCGTCGTTGGCTTTGATCAGGCGGTCGTAAGCGTCCTGGTCGAGCAGGGCGGAGATGGCGCTGGCATCGGCGGGAATGAAGCGGAAGAACCAGCCTTCACCCAGCGGGTCTTCGTTGACCAGTTCCGGGCTGTCTTCGAGCTGGTTGTTGATCTGCACCACTTCGCCGGTCAGCGGCATGTACACGCCGCTGGCGGCCTTGACCGACTCGACGGTGGAGGCTTCGCTGCCTTTCTCATACTGCTGCAACTCGGGCAGTTGCACGAAAACCACGTCGCCAAGGGCGTTCTGGGCGTAGGCGGTAATGCCCACGGTAACGCTGCCATCGGCTTCGACGCGCAGCCATTCGTGATCTTCAGTGAAACGCAACTCGCTCATGGGGAATCCTCGGGAAGCAGGGCGTTGGGCGCGGTGGCTCCGCGCTCTTGGGTTGGGATTCCCATAGCAATAATGCGGCCAATATCAGAAAATCCTTATTAATCAACGTCTTGGTTGATCTGAATAGCCGATTCGCCATTTGTGTGTAACGAAAGCGCTACAGTAGGTCCGGCATGTAAAAGGGTTTGGGGATCAAACCCTTGCACAGCCGTACCTGTGTGCGGGTGTATCGATATAAGTACGCTGTAATGAAATGAATACATCAGTGGCTGCGCGTGACCAGGTCCTTCAGTGCTGGTTGCTCCAGCAGCCACTGCACGATGGCCTTGCTTCCTTCCGCCCCCGGATGCAGATGGTCGCCCGAGTCGTAGCTACCGTGCAGCCGCCCCGGATGCTGCGGATCACGCACAAGCGCATCGATATCCAGTACGGCGTCAAAACCACTTTCTTCGCGGATCCAGCGATTCAGGCGCTGGCGCAGGCGTTCTTTCTCTGGTTGATGGAACGCAGCGAATGGCGTGCCGGAGAAGGCGCCTTCGAACGGGCTCAGGGTCATGCCCAATAGCCGGACGCCCTGTGCATGGGCCGCCTCGACCAGCCAGGTATAAGCGTTGATCAGGGCTTCATAGCTTGGCAGGCTGGATCCCGGGTCCACCACCGAGTCTGCCCAGCCCAGGTCATTCAATCCAACCTGAATGATCGCCAGGGCAACCCCGGGCTGGAGCAGCACATCGCGCTCGAAACGGCCCAGTACACTGATGCCGAGCCGATCGCGCAGGAGCCGTCCCCCGGATTGCCCGGCATTGATCAAGGCCAGCCCATGCGGGGCCAGGTGCCTGGCCAACAGATCGCTCCAGCACCCATGCGTGTTCTTTTCCAAACCATGGCCATTTACCAGCGAATCACCGATCACTGCCAACGCTTTGCCTTCGCCCTGGACTTCGACGGCATGGACCAGTATTCGCACATTCAAGGGCTGGGCATCGGCCAGCGCGAAGTTATTGTCGGTACGATCGCCAGGCTCGATGCTGCCGGTTTGACGGGGGTCCCAATGAAACGTCCTGACAGGGGTGGCTGCTGGCAGATGGATCGTGACCATCAGGTCCGCAAGGTCGGGGATGGTCAGCTCGAGTGGGTCACTGTGCAGGCGCTGGCCGGCGGCCAGGGTTGTCGATGATCGCCCGGAAAATGTGATCTCGCCCCAGGCGCCGGGATGGCCGTGGGCCTGCAGCGACAACCGGCAGCGACCGAGCATCAACGGGCTATCGCCATACTCGTTGGAGAACACCAGTCGCACGGCTTTGCCACCCCGACTGATGCGCATGGGCTGGCGCACGGTGCAGTGGCCGGTCGCTACCGGGAGCTGGGTTGGAAACGGCAATTCGGCTCCCCAGGCAGGTTGAGCCGGGGCGGTCCAGGTAGACAGCCAGGGAACAGCGCCCGCGCTTGCGCGTGGGTCAGAAACAATGGAGGCAGACACAGAAGAAAATCCCTTTCGCAAAAGCTGGCACTCCGGCCAACGGTGCCGTATGCAACCGTGGCCAGAGGCTAATGCAGATGCAGTCAAAACGCTACTAGCTGGCGTGAAAGGTCACGCGGTCAACGCTGTCAGCACGCCTGCGTCGGCAGCAACGGCGATGGATGCCAGGTATTGCCCATAGCTGGTCTTTTTCAGTGCCGCAGCGCGTGCCAGCAATTGAGCCTGGTTGATCCAGCCATTCTGGAACGCGATCTCCTCCAGGCATGCCACTTTGAGCCCCTGGCGGCTTTCGATAGCCTGGACGAAATTGCCGGCCTCTAGCAACGACTCATGGGTACCTGTGTCGAGCCACGCGAAGCCACGGCCGAGTACATTGACATTCAGCGTGCCCTGTTCCAGGTAGGCATTGTTGATGTCGGTGATTTCAAGTTCGCCGCGGGCCGACGGTTTGACCTGCGCTGCAATCTCCAGGACTTTGTTGTCGTAGAAGTACAGGCCGGTAACCGCGTAGTTGGACTTCGGTACCCGGGGCTTCTCCTCGATGCTGATGGCCTTGCCGTTGTTGTCGAACTCGACGACACCAAAGTGTTGCGGTTCAGCCACGTAATAGCCGAACACGGTCGCGCCATGCTCGCGGCTGGCCGCCTGACGCAAGGTGCTACCGAACTGGCTGCCATAGAATATGTTGTCGCCCAACACCAGGCACACGTTGTCGTCGCCGACGAACTCCTTGCCGATGATGAACGCCTGGGCCAGCCCGTCTGGTGAAGGTTGCTCGGCATAACTGATCTGCACGCCGAACTGGCTACCATCACCCAGCATGCGCTGGAAGCCCGGCAAGTCGTTGGGTGTGGAGATCACCAGTATCTCGTTGATGCCGGCGAGCATCAGTACGGACAGTGGGTAGTAGATCATCGGCTTGTCGTAGATCGGCAACGATTGCTTGGACACTCCCAGGGTTATCGGATGCAAGCGTGTGCCCGATCCACCGGCCAGCAGAATACCTTTGTACTTGGTCTGGTTCATGAAACAGCTCCCTTGAAACATGAGTGAGATGTGAAGAATCAGGCAGCGCTTCCGAGTCGCTCCAGGCGGTAGGCGCCATTGAGCACCCGCTGCCACCAGCCGCGGTTCTCCAGGTACCACTGGACGGTTTTGCGCAGACCGGTCTCGAAGGTTTCCTGTGGCACCCAGCCCAGCTCGTCGGCAATCTTGCCGGCGTCGATTGCATAGCGCTGGTCGTGCCCCGGGCGGTCGCTGACAAACTCGATCAGGTCGCTGTAGGCCTTTACGCCCTCCGGCTTGTCGGGGTGCAGCTCCTCCAGCAGGGCGCAGATGCCGAGTACCACATCCAGGTTGCGTCGCTCGTTATGACCGCCGATGTTGTAGGTCTGGCCGACGACGCCCCGGGTCAGGACGGTATGCAAGGCACGGGCGTGGTCCTCGACGTGCAACCAGTCGCGGACCTGCGCGCCGTTGCCGTATACCGGCAGCGGTTTGCCGTGCAGGGCGTTGAGGATGATGTGCGGAATCAGCTTCTCGGGAAAATGACAGGGGCCGTAGTTGTTCGAGCAATTGGTCACCAACACCGGCAAACCGTAAGTGCGTCCCCAGGCGCGGACCAGGTGGTCGCTGCCAGCCTTGCTCGCCGAGTAGGGCGAGCTGGGCGCGTAGGGAGTGTCCTCGGTGAAGTAGTCGTCGGTGCCTTCCAGGTCACCGAAGACCTCGTCGGTGGATATGTGGTGGAAGCGGAACGCCAGGCGGGCGTCGGGCTCCAGGCCGTTCCAGTAGGCCCGCGTGGCTTCCAGCAGTGTCGCTGTTCCAAGCACGTTGGTTCGCACGAACGCCTCGGGCCCTTCGATGGAGCGATCGACATGCGATTCTGCTGCCAGGTGCATGACAGCCTGGGGCTGGAAGTCACTGAAAATCCGCTGCAGCTGGGCTTTGTCGCAGATGTCGGCCTGGTAGAAGCGATAGCGTTCGGAGCTGGCAATGCTGGCCAATGATTCAAGGTTGCCGGCATAGGTCAGTGCATCGACGTTGGCCACATGGCAATCGGTATGTTCGATCAGGTGACGAACCACGGCGGAGCCGATGAAGCCCGCACCGCCAGTAATCAAGATTTTCACGCAAGCACTCCTGTGATGATTATTACGAATCCGTTCGGCGGGCTCAGTTGACCAACGCGACCCAGTACTTGCTGAGCGCTCCCCGGAGGATCAGCAGTGACTGGATGCAGGTGAAGCTTTCATCGGTGGTGGCCGAGGTCGTGTTCAGCGGCCCGAATCCACCATCTTGCTTCTGATGCCGTGAGATCCAGGCCTCGATGCCCTGTATGTCCCGTGGGCGCGCATCGAGCAGGTACAAGGCGGCAATCGCCATGTAGCTACCGACCAGGCTGACTGCCTTGCCCGGGCGGTAGAGGAAGGCCCCATGCGGTTGTTGCAGCCCCTGCAGCCATGCCACGGTGCTGGCGGCGTCGACCAGTTCGTGGTCCAGCGCATGCAGCAAGGACACGGCACGATAGGTGGAGAATGTGTCCGGCGGGTTGCCTGGCCGGTTGGCAAAGCCACCGTCGCCGTAGCGGCAAGCGAGAATGAAGCCCAGCAGTGCTTGCGGCTTGGCCGCTTCGGCGCCCAGGACATGCAGCGACAGTGCGGCCAGGTTGCTGTGCCAGATATCCGACTGGTAGCCCGGCACATTGCCGAAGCCCCCATCGTCCTGCTGGCAGCGCTGCAGGTAGGCCACGCAGGCCGGCCTCGACAGCGGCTCGCTGCCCAGCAGGCGCAGGGAAATCACGGCGCAATAGGTGGCGAATACATCACTGAGCTGACCGGGTTGCTCGGCAAAACCACCGTCTGCGTTCTGCGATGCCTGGATGCAAGCGATCAGGCTGGCCTTGTCGTCGATTGCCGCTTTCAGCGCGTACAGGTCGGAAATCACATGCAAGGCGGAGAAGACCTGCCAGCAACGGTCAGCGCGGAAGCCCTGCGGGGCCATTTCTGCGGTCAGCCCGTACGGAACAGCCAGTGACGCCCGCGCTTGGCGCAGCCACTCGAAGTAAGCCGGCAAGTTCACATTCAGCTCCGGCAATGGGCCAAGATGCGGCTGCTCCAGTCGACTGCGGTTGTTCACCCTGCGCAGTGAGCCGAGGTCCACTTCGTGCGGCGCGGCTGCCGGCGGCAGATTCGCAGCGTGCCTATGCAGTGCGCCAAGGCAGGCCAGTTGCCCCTCAAGGCTCTTGATATGCAGCGGCAGATACGAAAGGTTGCCGATGTGGAACACACCTAGCTGACGGGGAGGGGCCCAGAACTGACGAATGAACGGCACGGTCGGATCGACTGGGGTCGACCAGAAATACCCTTTTCCAAGGAAGAAACCACCGTGGTGGCTGTCATGGAAATCCGCCATCGCCTTGAGCAATTGTTCGCGTCGTTGCTGGCTTTCACGCGGCCTGGCCAGTTCCACGGCCTCGAGCAGCAACGCCACATCCAGGCTGGTCTTGATCGGGAATGGTGACTCGTTGCGCTTGAATGAAGTCAGCCAGTCAGCACCCACGCGCTGGTCGTAACGGATGCGGTCCCAGTAGCCGCCATAGGTGTGATCGTGCAAACGCTCGAAGGTGTCATCGAGCAGCATGCAGGCCAGTTGCAGCATTTCCTGGTGGCTGTTGCCCCGTGCCCAGCGTGCCAGTGCCGAGGCAGCCCGGGCGCGGCTGGCCGTCTGGCGCAGAGCGCCCGCCCCCAGGCCATTGAGCTCGGCGCGCACTTCGTCTTCAAGCTTCCAGACATGCTGCTGCAAGTGCGCAGGCAGAGGGGCCTCGGTTTTGCAGTTGCACAGGCTGCACAGCAGGTTCACTGCGGCAATGTCCAGCTCGATCGGCATGTGGCTATCGATCACCGTCCCCCAGTCACTGGCCAGGACACCACCGAGCAGATGGCCGTCGTACACCTGCTGAAAGCGCTGCAGAATGCCTTCGCTGACCTGCTGCAGCGGTGCGCTGTCATGCCGCTGGCGGCGGAACTCCAGCAGCGCCCGCAAGGCGTCGAACTGCAAGGCCAGGGTCCTGCACCGCCCGGAGCCGTGGGCGTTCCATTGCCGGTCGCTGAGTTCGGTAAACCCCTGGTGCTCGGCATCGTGCAGATCGAGCAACCCGGCCAGCGCGAACTCGGCCTGCCAGGTATCGCCGTGCTGAGCGAAGAACAGGGTGGCAGCCACCTGGTCCTCCAGGCGTTTGTCACTGCTGATACGCAATGTGCCGGTCGCGTCCGTGATGGCGAGAAAGCCACCTGCTTCCTTATCCATCAAGGCTTCAGCCAAGAAGGCAGATGAGGTGCTGTGCATGGCACCCTCCTTTGAAAAATGCTGTGGATGTTCTCGCTTAGTGCGTCAGGCTGAGGATCCGGCTGGCGGCCCGCTGAGCGCCAAGCCCGTCAGGGGCGGCAACGCGCTGGTGGGCGCCGAAATAGCTGGGGACGTCAGTGTCCTTATCCAGTTCGGCATCGATCAGTCCGGCAATGGCGGTGGCCTCGCAACCGAGATAGGTCGGGAAACCGAGGCGTGCCAGGCGGTCAAGGGCTTCGGCTTCGTGGTACTCGGATTTCGACGGCAGCACGAACAGGGTCGGAATGCGCAGTGCAGCGATTTCGGTCACCGTGATCCAGCCTGGCGCCGATACCAGCAGGCTGGCCTCACGCAGCAAACCCATCCAGTCGGGGTAGTAAGGCACGCTGATGAGGCCTTCCCGCGGGGCGATGTCCTGGCGACCCAATAGCACCATCTTCAGCTCGGGGCGCACGGTGCGCAGTTGTTCGAATGCTTCCAGGTAGGCGTTGAGCAGGTTCTGCTTGCTCTCGGCGAACATGGTGGTGCCGCTGATGGACGCGACGATGAACGGCCCGTCGCCCAGGCCTAGGTCAGCCCGCACAGTGGAGGCGTTGGTCTGGGTGAAGTCACGAATCATCGGGCCGACAAAGTGCGCCTTGCCCTCCAGCAGCGCGCTGGCCACCGGTGTGCCGTTATCCATTTCAGGAATGTAGGGTTTGTCGGTGAGCACCAGCTGGCTCTGCTCGATCATCCATGAGAACTGTTTGTGCAATGCGGTGCGCGCACGCTTGAGATCTTCGGCATTGAGCTCGAAGCCGCCTTCGCTGAGATCCTGATCGGTCAGTTGGCACAGGGTGAAGTCGTATCGCTCGGTGACGAATACAAAAGGCGTGCGACTGAAGATGGCCGCCAGGCAGGCCGCCATGTTGAAGTCGGAAATGACCACCCGAGGCTTGTGTTCTTCGATGATTGCCAGGTAGGCCAGCATGCGCTCACTGGACAGGAAGGTGTTGGAGATGTACCCGGCGATGTAGCTACCCCAGTCGAGCTGACGCGACAGATTGCTCTTTTTCGAATAGTCCATGAGTTGTCCGGCAACATCGATCACTTCAATGCCGGAACTTTCGAACATCGGGGTGAACACATCCTGCAACGAGGCCAGGGCGACCTTCATTTCGAGGTCCGGGTTGTAATTGCGCAGGGCCCGTCCAATCGACAGCACGCGCATGTTATGACCAGAACCGGTGGGGGCGGGGGCGAACAGGATCATGCGACTTCCTCTTTGAGTTGAATGACGCCTTTAACGACAGAATTTGCGGGTACATCGCGGATGACGACGGCATAGGGTTCCACCCTCACGCCGTCGCCGAGGGAAACGGGACCGACGATCAGAGCGCCAGTGCCGATGTCGCAACGCTTGCCGATGCGGATCGGCGCGGCCTGCCAGGGCAGCGACCGAAACCGATGATCATGGGATGAGGAAACCAGGGTGACCTGGTCGCCGAGCCGGCTTTGGTCGCCAATGCTGACACCGCCGGCACCCTCGATGACGACCCCGCGCCCGAGCACTGTCCGCTGGCCAAGCGTGATGCCACCGAATTCGTGTATGCCCCCATGCCGGCTACTGCGTCCGATCAATATGCAGCCCATGCCAACCTGCACCGCAGAGCCACCGGAAAGCTCGGCGTCGATCAGCGAGTGCTCGCCGAAATGCCAGGAGTCAAGTTGCGGATTGAGCTGGTGGATACGGTTCAGCGTGCAGGATTCGGGATCGAGAAAAGAGGGCAACCCGTCACGCTGGCGCTTCAGCACTTTCTGCAGGACGGGAGCGGGGTCTGGCCAGCCGTCTTCATTTACCTGCCGGCGGGCGATGATCCGGGCGGGCCGGCCTACGACGATGCAGTCCTGTTCGACGTGCTCGGTGACCAATGCCCCCGCGGCCACCACGGCACCGGCACCAATGCGAACGCCTGGTGCAAGGGTTGCCCGAGCGCCGATCCAGGCACCTTGACCAATATGGATCGGGTGTTCGTAGGTACCTCGTGCAATGACCCCTGAGGCCAGCATGCCGCGATCGGCCACGTCCAGGTATTCGAGCTGGCAGTTGAAGCCGATGAAGCAGCCTTGCCCCAGTGCCACTGTCTGCAACCGGTTGCCGGCGCGGACCCAGGTCGCATCGCCAATGCTGCTATCGGGTGATACATGCGTCCTTGTTTCGACAAGCCATGTCGTCTGCATCACACACTCCTTGCGTGTACAGATTCAGCCCCGCCACTGACTGGGCGGGAACGTGCGTCTGTGTCCTGTTTGCTGCTTCCTGTCAGCGGCCAGGCTGAATGCGAGGGGTAAACAGGCGGCCGTTGAACAGAATTAATGTACTAGTCATTTCGTACTGTTCGCACATCCTAGTACAGACATATTTGCTAGGCAATACGTTTTCTGTGCCGCCTGTTAAAAAAATTGCCGGCCAGAAATGCGCACTAAATGGTTTCAAAATTGTTAAAAATGCGGGATCTGTAGAGCAAATGGTAGGGAAGGCGCGGCGACACCAAGACGAGACCGGCCACATGGGTGGCCGGTATCAAAGAAAATATACGGGAAATGATGGCCATTTGCTGGCCTGGCAGGGCGTCAGTGCGCGGTCGGATAGGGGACGATCTTGTCCCAGGTGCCCATGGCATGACTCGCCACTTTTTCCAGGGTGTCGCGTGGCGAACCGTCGCGTGCCACCATTGCCATGCCGCGCTGGACGATGCCGTAGTAGTGGGCCACGCTCTCGCAATCGACATGTTGGCCGATCTCGCGACTGGCCTGGCCGAGGCGCAAACGGTTCTTGAGCATTTCGAACGGCTTGCATCGCAGCACTTTCAGTCCCACCCGAAGATTGGGCAGCGGCGACTTCAAGTCGGTCTGGGTAACGAAGCAACCGTGTGGGCGATCTTCCCGGGTCAGGATTCTCGCTGTTGCCAGCAAGACGGCCTGGATTGAATCTTGCGCCCGTTCATACTTGTAAAGCTCGCTCCAGATTTCCTCGCCAACCGTCGACCAGTAGAGCTCCAGGGCCTCGAGAAACAGATCCTCCTTGGAACCGAAGGCGGCGTAGAGACTGGGAGACTTGATCTTCATGGCGGTCATCAGCTCGTTCAGCGATGTCCCGTCGTATCCTTTGTCCCAGAACAACAACATGGCCTGGACCAGCGCCTGATGACGATCAAACTCCCGAGGTCTTCCTCGACCACTCATATCTACCTCTCCATTCTCACAGCGGATGGGGCCGTAACCCGAGCGGTTGCGCGCCCTGTTCCGTCATGTCCATTCAAGTAAACCTGGAGCCGGCACACCTTGTACCGCGTGGGCTGGCCAGGCATTAACTGAACTGCAACACAAAAAGACTTGAATTGTACTAATACATCCGTACAATCAATAATACGCGCCAGCCTCCAGGGTTCGTCAACCCTGGCTTACAAACTGTCAGAAATGGCGCACATTCATGATTGCCAAAGGTTTTTTCGCACGGATAGCTACCCACTGGAGCGTATCAACAATGGATGTTGCCACTTACAGAAATGCCATGGCGCGACTCGGCGGCGCCGTATCGATCATCAGCACGGACGGCCCTGGTGGCCGCCACGGTTTCACGGCCTCGGCCGTCTGCAGTGTCACCGACACCCCGCCGATGCTTCTGGTATGCATGAATAACCAGTCTCGCCAGCGCAGCAGTTTCGAAGAGAACGGTGTGCTATGCGTAAACGTTCTGCGTGGTGATCAGCAAAGCCTGTCGAGTGTGTTCGCCGACCGGAACCTCGACATGGAGCAGCGCTTTCTCGCCACTCGCTGGACTACCGGCGCGAGCGGTGCACCGCGGATGGACGAGGCGCTGGTGTGCTTCGATTGCCGGATCAGCGAAATACACACTGTCGGTAGCCACAGCATCTTCTACTGCGAGGTCCTGGGTATCGACAGTGCCCAGCATCCGGAAGGCCTGATCTATTTTGACCGGGCTTATCACCGGGTTGCCGTGGCCCAGCCCACCGCTTGAGTTGATCGGGAGCACGCGTTATGGACGACCTCTGGACTACGAGGCCGCTACCTGGCCTTTCCGACGACCAACGGCAATGGCTATCGGCACCGGGCTCCCTGACCTTGCGCCTGAAAGCGCTGGGGCAGTTCAGCCTGGACCTGGTCGGGCAATCGGTAGTGAGTGCGGAACCGAGTGACGCATGTGCCTTGGGCGTTGCCCAAGGGGAGGCGGTTTGGCTCCGCGAAGTGGCGTTGCGCGTCGATGGCGAGGTCATGGTTTGCGCACGCAGTTTCACTCCCCTGCAGGCCAGTCAGCCGGCCTGGCCGGAGCTGGCAGGCCTGGGTGATCAGCCACTGGGAAGCATGCTGTACAGCTCGCCAGAGATCCATCGCGAAGCCTTCGAGTGCCAACGCCCGCAAGCCGATTCGCCGTTGTCGCGCCTGGCCCAGCGGCTAGGCCAGCCCGGCCGTGGCCTGCTGGCTCGCAGGTCGCGCTTCATGCGCGGTGGCAAGCCCCTGCTGATTGCAGAGTGCTTCGTTCCGCAGTTCTGGGGCCTTGTGCAACAAGGCAGCGCGCCCTTCAAATTGGCTATTTGAACCGGGCGCGCGCCTTGCGGCGGTGAGCGGGGTGCGAATCAGGCTTCTTCCAGGCGCATTTCGTTTTCACGAATGACTTGCGCGGTATACGGATCATTGGCCACGGCTTCGAGCAGCGAAGTCAGCAGGCCAGGGAAACGCGTTTCCAGGTCATCCCGGCGAATCGACAGCAAGTTCTCCCGGCCATAGGGGCGTTGCCAGATCACACCGCTGTCGCGCAAGACGCGCCAGTGGTGGGTCATGGTCGACTTGGACGCACCCTTGAGAATTTGCCCACAAGGGTGCTCTTCACCATCGGAAAGAACCTTCAGTACGGTCAGGCGCAACGGATTGCCGAGCGCTGTCAGGACGTTTTCCAAGCGAATCTGTTCAATGCTGGGATGGTTGGCAGTGTACATGCGATTACCTCAATTGATTTACAGGGATCACTTGGCCTGAGGCACGATTGCCATCTGGTCCAGCAACTTCCCTGTAGCGATCAGGCGCGCTTCCATCTCGCGCTCTTGGAAATCAGAAATCCGAGCCTGGCAGTACCCAGGAGGATGACAATCTACCCATTACCCTGGGCCATCATTCGATAGCTGCTTGCACTCGGGACATGGATTGTTTGTTAGTACGAGCAGTGTGGAACTATATACCAATTTGCCGGGTTTCGTGAGCCGGATGGGATGAACGTGCTATGAAAATGACAAAAGCTCAACGCAGATGAGCTTTTAAAACAACAGGTTGGCGTGCAGCGGGGCAGGTGAGGGCAATTATTTCAAACTGTGAAGCCGGCACCAAGGACTGACCCAGGTGCCGGAAGGCGCGTTCATTGAGCGTTCGAAGTTGCCGGTTGGTAACCACCACCAAGGGCCGTTACCAGTCCTACCGCCGAGTCGATCTGCTTGCTGCACAGCAAGGCCAGGCGCAGCTCGTCCTCGATCAGTTGTTCTTCGATGTTGAGTGAGTCGAGAAAGTTGTTCTCGCCGATTTCAAACCGCTCTACGGCCAGGTCGAAGGACGATTGGGCCGTGTCGCGGGCAGTGCGCTGCAGGCCTATCTGCCGGTTGACGGCCTGCAGCTCGGTCACCGACGTGGCTACCTGATGCAACGCCGCATTCAGGGCGGTGTTGTAGCTGGCAATTGCCATATCCAGGTCGGCATTGCTCTGCTTGAGGCTGGCCCGTAGGCGGCCGGCGTCGAACAGCGGCACTGTCACGGTCGGCGTGATGTTCCAGAAGCGGCTGACCGTGTCATTGAAACTGTCGCCGGACAGGGCATGCACACCACCGGCGGCACGCAGGTTGATGTTGGGGTAGAAGCGGGTCTTGACCGAAGCCACCGTAAGGGTCTGGGCTTCGACACGCCAGCGGGCCGCAACGATATCCGGACGCCGCCCCAGCAGTTCCGCGGGCAGGTTTCCAGGCAGCGCCGCGTCATCGCTTTTCAGCGGTCTGGGCCGCACGATATCACGGGCACCGTCGACCCCTGAGCCGAGCAAGGCCGAAAGCTGCAGGCGGGCGATTTCCATGTTGCTACGGGCACCCAGCAGGCTCGCTTCGGCGCGCGCTACCAGACCATCGACACGTTGCAGCTGGGATTTGTTGTCCAGGCCATTGTTGAAGCGATCACTGGTCAGCCCCTGCAGGCGTCGCAGGCGCTTGAGATCACGTTCGCTCAGGTCCACCACATCCCAGGCATAAGCCAGCTGGTTGTAGGCTTTGACGACATTGGCTGCCAGCAGCAGACGCGCTGATTGCAGTTCGACTTCCGCAGCCTTGGCCTGGCTGACCGAGGCCTCCCACGCGCTGCGCTTGCCCCCCCACAGATCGAGGTCGTAATCGAATGTCACGCCCAGGCTGCGCACAGTGATGTAGCGATTCCCCTGGCCGTCGAAATCTTCGCTGCGCGACAGCCGCGAGCGCGAGACACCACCCGAAGCGTCGAGCTGCGGGGCCTGGTCCGCGTCGTAATAGGCCTGCAAGGCATTGGCCTTGTCAGCCCGAGCCTGCACTTCCTGAAGCCCTGGATTGTGATTCCAGGCTTTGGCTACCAGGCTGTCCAGCTGGGCATCGCCGTAGCGCTGCCACCAGTTGTCAGTCGGCCATGGCGCGGCCGGCAGCCGCGCGTCGGCCAAGGATGCAGAAGGTGCCCCCTCGGGGGTCAGCAAGTGCTGACGATGGTCGATGCCGGCGTAATTCACGCAACCACTGGCGACCATCGCGGCCAGCAGCGGCAGCGGCAGTACATAGCGTGTCTTTTTCAACATGGGATTATCCTCGCGCCGCGGCATCGATGGCCTGGCTGTCGTCAGCCGTGACGGGCAGCGCCTTGGGCTGCCTGGCGGAACTGAGCAAGCTGTAGACCGTTGGCAGGATGAACAGGGTGAACAATGTGCCGATCAACATGCCCACGACAATGACCAGGCCCAGACCGAAGCGGCTGTTGGCGCCCGCGCCGGTCGCGAAGATCAGCGGAGCGAGGCCCACTACCATGGCGGCGGTGGTCATCAGGATCGGTCGCAGGCGCACCTCGGCCGCATGGCGGATGGCTTCCAGCTTGCCCATGCCGTGGTGTAGCTGCAGTTCGTTGGCAAACGCCACCATGAGGATGCCATGTTTGCTGATCAGGCCGATCAGCGTGATCAGGCCGATCTGGGTATAGATGTTCAGCGAGGTGTAGCCCAGCGCCAGCGGCAACAGTGCCCCACAGATCGACAACGGTACGCTGATCAGGATGATGAACGGATCGATGAAGCTCTCGTACTGGACAGCCAGCACCAGGTAGATGATCACCAGGGCGAAGGCGAAGGTCAGCATCAAGGTGTTGCCTTCCTGCACGTATTGCCGGGTGTCGGACTGCCAGTCATAGGTGTAGCCAGCCGGGAACCCCCTGGCCTGCTCGCTGAGGAAGGCCACGGCGTCGCCCAGCGTCACGCCAGGCATCGGAATTGCCTGCAATGTCGCGGCGTTCTGCTGGTTGAACTGAGGGCGCAGGTTGGGCTCGACCTTCACCTTGATCGTGGCCAGGGTGGAAAGTGGTACCAGGTTGCCGTGCTGATCCTTGACGTAGTAGCGGTTGAGCGCCTCTGGCGTCAGGCGGTCCTGCGGTAGCGCTTGCGGAATCACATCATAGGAACGGCCATGGTAGGCAAAACGGTTGATGTATTTCTCGCCGATCAGGCTGTTGAGGGTCTTGCCGATATCGCTCATGCGGATACCCATGGCGTTGGCCTTCGCCCTGTCGACCTGCACCTCGACCACCGGGTTGTTGAAGTCCAGGTCGCTGTCGACCACCGCGAACAGGCCGCTGCTGCGGGCGCTGCTCTTGAGCTTGTCCATTACCTCGAACAACGACTGGTAGTCCTGATCACTGCGCACGACCATCTGCACGGGAAGGCCGCCCGTGGATCCCGGTAGCGGCGGCATCTGGAAGACGAAGATGCTGGTGCCCTCGATCTGGCTAACCCGCTGCTGCAGCAATGGCTGGATCTGGTTGGCGCTGCGTTCGCGTTGCTGCCAGTCCACCAGGTTGATGCCGCCAACGCTGTTGGAAATACCGTCGGTGCCGTTGGCCACCCAATCGCTGTAGCCTTCGGGGAATTCCTGGAATACCTCGTGGAGCTTTCGGGAGAACGCTTCGACGTAGTTGATGTTGGCATGTTGCGGCGCCTTGATGGCGGTCAGCAGGATATTCTGGTCCTCCATCGGTGCCAGTTCGCTCTGCGCCGACTTGTACAGCACCGGCAGGCTGAAAAAGATCACCAAGGCGATGGCCAGGCTGATCCAGCGGCGGGATAACGACATTCCCAGCAACTTGCCGTAGCGGTCAGCCAGCCAGTTGAAGAACGTTTCTGCCTTGTGCGCCATGTAGCCTTCGCTCGACTTGGAATCGAGCAGACGGGTACTCATGATCGGGGACAGTGTGAGCGCTACGATACCGGACACCACCACCGAGCCGGCGAGGGTCAGCGCGAACTCCTTGAACAGTGTTCCGGTCAAGCCGCCCATGAGGCCGATCGGGGCATATACCGCAGCCAGGGTGAATGTCATCGCCACCACCGGGCCGGCCACCTCGCGGGCACCGAGCAAAGCCGCCTCGAAGGGTGTCTTGCCCTCCTCGATGTGGCGGTGGACGTTCTCCACCACGACGATGGCGTCATCCACCACCAGACCGATGGCCAGCACCATTGCCAGCAGCGTCAGCAGGTTCAGGCTGAAGCCGAACATCTGCATCAGCACGGCGGCACCGAGCATCGACAACGGAATGGTTACCAGAGGGATCAGCACCGTGCGGAAAGTGCCCAGGCACAGGTAGATGACCAGGACGACGATGACCAGCGCTTCGATCAGGGTATGGGTGACCTCGTCGATGGACGACTGGATGAAGTGAGCCACCTCGAACGGGATCTGCACCTTGACGCCTGGCGGCAGGGTCTTCTCGATCTCGGGGATCAGGGCCTTGACCGCATTGACGATGGTCAGCGGGTTGCCAGTAGGCGCCGCATCGAGACCCAGGAACATGGCCGGCACCGCGCTCATGGCGCCGCTGGTGTCGAACGAGGCTGCGTTGAGCTCGACGGTGCCGACGTCCCGCACACGAATGAGGTTGCCATTGTCGTTGCGCAGGACCATGTTCTTGAAGTCGTCGACGCTGGTCAGATCGGTGTTGACCCGCAGGTTGCTGACCACGTACAGGCCCTTGACCTGACCTGGAGCGGCCTGGAAGTTGTTTTCCCGGATCGCGTCAGCCACGTCCTGGCCGGTGATGCCATAGCCCGCCAGCAGATCGGGGTCGAGCCACAGGCGCATGGACAGGGTTTGCCCACCCAGTACATTGATCTTGGCCACCCCATCGATACCCGAGAACATCGGCTCGACTACTCGCGAAATGTAGTCGGCCACCTCGGGCATGGACAGTTGTTCGCTGGAAAACGCCACGTAGGCGACGCTGGTGAAACCGCCCGAGGTACGCTCGATCACGGGGTCATAGGCTTCTTCGGGCAGCTTGTAGCGGATCTGGTTGACCTTGGCCATCACCTCGGTCAGCGCGTTGATCGAGTTGCTGTTGAGCTGCATGCGCACAGTCACCAGGCTCTTGCCCTGGGTCGAAGTGGACGACAGGTAGTCGATACCCTCGACCGAGGCCACGGCCTGACTGATCGGCTGTGTCACGAAACCCTGCATCAGTTCCGACGAGGCGCCTGGATACTGGGTCGTGATGGTGATAGTGGAGGTTTCCAGCATCGGGTACTGACGTACCGGAAGCTTGTTGAAAGCCATGATCCCGAACAGCAGGATCAGCGTGCTGACCACCAGGGCCAGGACCGGCCGGCGCAGGAAAACATCAGTGAAGTGCATGGTCGTTCCTCAGCGCTGGACGTTCAGGCGCACGGTGTCGGTTACCGGCTCGATAGCGACACCGTCCTGCAGTTTGATTTGCCCGGAGGTCACCACCTCGTCACCGGCCTGCAGCCCCTTGAGCACTACCGCCAGGCCATCCCTGCGCTCGCCGATGCTGATGTTCTTGCGTCGCACCTTCTTCAGGCCGTCTTCGGTGTAGGTGACGAACACGCTTTCGCCATAGGCGTTGTAGGTAATCGCGGTCTCGGGAATGACCAGCTCGTCCTTGCCTGGCAACTGCACTTTCACCTTGGCGTACATGCCGGGCCGCAGTTTGTCCTGATGCTTGTCGAGCAAGGCCTGAACCCGAATGACATGGGAATTGTTGACCTGCGGATCGATGGCGCCGATAACCCCTTCGAACTTCTCGTCGCCCCATGCATCGACGGTCACTTCCACATGCTGGCCCTTGACGATACTGGCGCTGTCACGCTCGGAGACGGTGAAGTTGACCCGCAGCCGGTCAAGATCGGTCAGCGTGGCCAGTGGCCGGCCCGCCTGCACGTAATCGCCCAGGTGAACCTGGCGGATGCCCAGCTCCCCGGAAAACGGTGCACGGATGGTCTTCTGCGCGATCTGGGCCTGCATGTTCTCCAGGTTGCCTTTGGCGGCATCGAACTGGGCACGGGCGCTGTCCAGTGCCCGCTGGCTCTCGGCGCCGTTTCGCGCCAGAGTCTGCAGACGGGTGTAATGGGTTCTGGCGGCATCGAATTCGCCGCGCAAACGGGTCAGTTCACCCTCTTCGGGCGATGTATTGAGCTTGACCACCACATTGCCGGCCTTGACCTTGTCACCCGAGTCGAAGGCCAGCGCGACCACCTGGCCACTGACTTCCGCCGTCAACAGCACCTGCTGGCTCGCTTCGATCTGACCGATGGCGACCTGATAATAGGTGTAAGGCACCTGTTTGACCTGCGCCAGTGCCGCCGGTACCAGTACGGGGGCAGGCGCCGGCTCTTCTCCATGAGCCATGTAGCGCAGCGTGAAGCCTCCCAGTACGGCAAGTGTCACCACCGATGCCGTTACCTTTCCGAGATAGTGTTTCGCACGCATGACTTACCCCCTGTCGCCTGGGACGGCGACCTCCTGGAAATTCAACATTCAAGAAACTCCAACCTGCATCAGTCCTGGCCCGGCCGGCCTGGCCGGGAGCTGCTTGACTGACTGTCAGTAATTCGCGACCACGGTCGCGATCAATAGATCTTGCTGGTCTGTGCCTTGCCCAGATACAGCTTGCCCAGGCCGAAGAGGTTCAACGGCGAGAGGACAAAATGCTTGGAACCGACATGGATGTCGCGAAGGCAGCGTTCCAGTTCGCATGCTTTGTAGACCGCCTTGGAGCCGGTCAGCCCGTGCAGTTGGTTCACCGCATTGACGGCGTACTCGTTGAGGAGCGATCCGGCCAGTGCGACGCGGACGTTGAGGCCATCACCATCAGCCTGCTCGGCCTGTGTGATGGCATCCTCTAGCAACAGTTGCGCGGTGTGCAGCTGCGCCAGCACGATACCGGTCTTCTCGCTGGTCAGTGCCGCCACGCCTTCATCGCCCGGCAGGGTGCGCTCGTCACGGAAATACGCCAGGGCGGCCTTGGCCACGCCAAGCACGGTGCCCATCGCGGCGATCGTGCCGAAGTCGTAGTACCCCACCTTGTAGGCCAGGGAGTCACGAGGCGCTGGCGCCTTTCTCAGTGCCTCGGTGTTGACGCAGTAGTGGGCCGGAACCCAGACATTGCTGCATTCGAAATGATTGCTGCCCGTTCCCCGCATGCCCAGTACGTCCCAGGTCTTGATGATGCGGCAGTCGCTGCGTGGTACGAAGAACATGCGCACCTGGGGCTCCGTGCCATCGGCAACTTCCTGGTGGAGTGTTGCCGTGCACACTAACCAGTCAGCATGTGCCGAACCGCTGGCAAAACCCCACTTGCCGCTGACCCGGTAACCACCGTCCACCGCGATCGCCTCGCCACCGGAATGGATCGCACCGACGACGAAGCCATTGCAGGAACTGTAGATTTCACGAGCCGCCTGCTCTGGCAGGTAATCGGCGAGCCGCCCCATGGCGACCTGCACCATGACCTGCCACGAGACCGAGGCGTCAATTGCAGCAAGACGCTGGATAATTTGCGAGATGACGCGCATGTCCAGCTGCTGGCCACCAAACGCCTTGCTGACGCACAGGCGGGAAAAGCCCAGCTTGAACAGCTCGGCCATCACCTCGGGGTGGGTTTCACCTTGCACTTCGGCGTAATCACGGTGCTGCAGAATCAGCGGCCGGACCGCTTCGATACGCGCCATCCATTCTTCTGCCTCGGCAGGCAGGTCACGCCACTGCATCAATGTCTTCATGTTCAGCTCCTTGCTGTGAGGGATGAAACCTTGGGTCCGTATCGACATCGAACAAGGCCAATGTACGCATACAGTCGTACTGTTGCAAGTCTTTCGTACAGTCCTTCTGTAAACGGCGTTTTCGAATGACATTGGTGTGATCGAGGCGCAGAACACGGTGAACCGTCGGTTCACGCAGGCAATTGGCGAATATATGTAAGGCTTTGCATAGAAAGGGCACGGTGCAATGCACCGTGCCTGTGGCAGGCTTCAGCGCTCGTCGAAAGGGATTCCGCCCTTGGCCTTGTCGCCAGGTGGTGCTTCCACGATCTGCACTACCACGTGCTCGCGGGCTATCTCGAAGCTGCTCGCGACGGCCTCGGTCACCGAGCGCAGCAGATGCTTCTTCTGCTGTTCGGAACGGCCTGCGGTTGCGTAAACAATGACCTCTGGCATGACGTATCTCCTTTGTCCGGCTATCCATGAGTGTCGCGGCGAGGCGCCGGCGACGTGATGATCATACGCCCGGGAAAAGGAGTTGAACAGTTCGCGTACATGCGTACAATCAAAAAAAACGTTAGCCCTGGAGGCAAGGATGCAATTCGGAATCTACAGTGTCGGCGATGTGACCCGCGACCCCAGCACCGGTCGTACCCCGAGCGAGGCTGAAAGGCTGCAGGCCATGGTCCGCATAGCACTCAAGGCCGAAGAGATCGGCCTGGACGTGTTCGCGACAGGGGAGCACCATAACCCGCCATTCGTGACGTCGTCGCCCACCACGCTTCTGGCCTTCATTGCCGCGCAGACTTCGCGGCTGATCCTTTCCACCTCGACCACGCTGATCACCACCAACGACCCGGTGCGCCTGGCAGAGGAATATGCCGTGCTGCAGCATCTCTCGGGCGGGCGCATGGACCTGATGCTGGGGCGCGGCAACACGGCGCAGGTCTACCCCTGGTTCGACAAGGACATCATGCAGGCGCTGCCGCTGGCGCTGGAGAACTACGACCTGCTGCACCGCCTATGGCGCGAGGAAGAAATTGACTGGGAAGGGCGTTTTCGCGCACCGCTTCGTCGTTTCACGTCCATTCCCCGCCCACTGGATGGGCTGCCGCCGTTCGTCTGGCATGGTTCGATTCGCACACCGGAAATCGCAGAACAGGCGGCGCGCTATGGGGACGGCTTTTTTGCCAGCCATATCCTCTGGCCAAAAGGTCATTTCCAACGCCTGGTCGCGTTCTACCGCTCGCGCTACGCCTACCACGGCCACGGTACGGAGCAGGACGCTATCGTCGGCCTCGGGGGGCACATCTTCGTCAACCGTCAGTCCCAGGTCGCACGCGAGCGTTTTCGTCCGTTCTTCGACAACGCACCGGTGTATGGCCACGGTCCATCGCTGGAAGAATTCATGGAACAGACGCCATTGTCGGTCGGCAGCCCTCAGGAGATCATCGACAAGACCTTGACTTTCCGCGAGCAGTTCGGCGATTACCAACGGCAACTGTTCCTGTTCGACCATGCCGGTATTCCACTGCCCGAGGTGCTGGACATGCTTGAGCTTTTCGGTAGCGAGATCCTTCCGGTGCTGCGCCGTGAAACAGCCAGGGCACGGGACTCCAGAGCAGCCCCGGCGCCGACTCATGCGGGGCGCCTGGCAAGCACGACCGCGCCCCAGTAGTGCTTGCCGTTGCGGCTTCGGCGAGAGCAGCCTTGCGCCATGGGAAAGGGCAGAAAAGCATTCGATCAAGCGTTGCCCGGTATTCCATATTTACGCAGGCGCTGGGCAATGGCGGTATGTGAGGTTTGCAGGCGCCCGGCCAGTTGTCGCGTCGATGGGTAGCTGGCGTACAGGCGTTGCAACAACTCGCGCTCGAAATCGGCCACGGCCTGTTCCAGGCTCGCCACTTCGCCATCCTGTCCGCGGGCGACCGAGGTGCCGGCGATGTCCAGGTCACCGATATCCACCAGGTTGCCCTCGCAGATGGCCGCAGCGCGGAAGATCACGTTCTGCAGCTGGCGCACATTGCCTGGCCAAGGGTTGGCCAGCAATGCGGAATGGGTGGCCGGGGTCAGCCGGCAGGGCGGGCGCTGGATCTGCGTGCAGGCCTGCTGCATGAAGAAATGCGCCAGCATCAGGATATCCTGGCCACGGTCGCGCAGCGGTGGCACCTGCAGGTTGAGCACGTTGAGGCGGTAGAACAGGTCTTCGCGGAAGCTGCCTTCGGCGACCATGCGTTCCAGGTCACGGTGGGTGGCGCTGATGATGCGTACGTCCACCTTCACTTCACGGTCGCCGCCCACCCGGCGGAAACTGCCATCGCTGAGAAAACGCAGCAGCTTGGCCTGCAGGTACGGCGACATCTCGCCGATTTCATCGAGAAACACCGTGCCCTGGTTGGCCAGCTCCATCAGCCCGGGCTTGCCCCCTCGTTGCGCGCCGGTGAAGGCGCCCGGGGCATAGCCGAACAGTTCGCTCTCGGCCAGGCTTTCGGGCAGCGCGGCACAGTTCAGCGCCAGGAAAGGCGCCGCGTGGCGACTGCTGATGGCGTGGCAGGCGCGGGCTACCAGCTCTTTGCCGGTGCCGGTTTCGCCGTGCACCAACAGCGGCGCATCGAGCGTCGCCACGCGCAAGGCACGGGCCTTCAGGGTGCGGATCGCCGACGATTCGCCAAGCAACGCATCGAAGCCCTCGGCATGGTCGTGGTGCAGGGCCGACAGGCGTTCACCCATGCGCGTGGGCGGGTACAGCGTCAGCAGGCCCCCGGCGTTGGTGATCGGCGTGGCGTCCAGCAGCAGGCTCTGGCCGTTGAGCTGCATCTCGCGCATGGGCAGGTGGAAGTTGTTGTCCTGCAGCGCCTGCAGCAGTGCCGGGTCGCCGAACAGCTCATCCACCGAACGCCCTGCGGATTCGCGGCCGCACAATTCGATCAGCGCCGGGTTGGCCAGCAGCACCTTGCCGGCACTGTCCACTGCCAGTACCGGGTCGCTCATCGCCGCCAGCAGGGCATCGAGCTGCAGGTGGCGGCGTTGCCCTGGGAGAATGTCGACCACATCCACCGACTGCACGCCCTGGACCTCGAACAGTGCGTCGTGCAGTTCTTCGAGTACGGCGGGGCTGAGGGTGGGGGCGTCGATGTAGACGTTCGGCGGGACCATCTCCACGGCGTCCAGGTTGAGGTTGCGGGCACCGAGCAGGGCGAGTACTTCCTGGGTGATGCCGACGCGGTCGATGAAGCTGACGTGGATGCGCATGGGGAGCTGCGGTGGTGGCTGGGGAGGGGGGTAGTATGCCCTAACATCGCCGGGGCCGCAGAGCGGCCCCGGAATGACATCACTCCAGATGTTCAGGCTTGATCGGGTCGCCCGACTTCACATCGAGTTTTTCGCGAATGTCCGCGAACATGTGGTCATAGAGCTTGTGCGGCGAACCCAGATTTTCAAATTTTTTGGACGGTGGCAGGTAGGACTGGGCCTTGCGGCTCAGAAGCATGAGAAAGCTGGGTAGTACCTGGTCCTTTGCCAGGAAGAATCTTTCATCGACTGTCTTGCCTTCGATGCTGCCATGCATCTTGAACTCGATGCCTCGGCCTTCCTTGGGGTCCGACACTGCCTCGTATTCGATGTTCAGGTCATAGCTGTGGTCATTCTGGTTCAGCGCGGTGCGCTCGATGTGTACACGACCGGGGTGGTACTGGGCCATGGCAGGTTCCTCTGGAAGATCGAAAATGGCGGGCATCCAGCGCCCGCCCACTGCATTCAACGGTAGCTGATACCCGGCTTCGCGGTGGAAACCCGTGTACCGGCGGTGCCTTTGACGATGTCTTCGATGTTCTCCAGCGAACTGATCACCGCCACCTTGCCGGTGTGGCGGGCAAAATCACAGGCGGCCTGCACCTTCGGCCCCATGGAGCCGGCGGCGAAGCCAAGGCGTTCGAGTTCGTCGGGGTGGGCCTGGGCGATGGCCTTCTGCGAGGGTTTGCCCCAGTCGATGTAGGCGGCATCGACGTCGGTAGCGATGATCAGCAGGTCGGCATCCAGCTGCTCGGCCAGCAGGGCCGAGCACAGGTCCTTGTCGATCACCGCCTCGATGCCCTTGAGCTTGCGGTTTTCGTCGTACATGGTCGGGATGCCGCCACCGCCCGCGCAGATCACGATGCTGTTTTTTTCCAGCAGCCACTTGATCGGGCGAATCTCGAAGATGCGCTTGGGTTTCGGGCTGGCCACCACGCGGCGGTACTTGTCGCCGTCGGCCTTGACCACCCAGCCTTTTTCCTTGGCCAGACGCTCGGCCTCTTCCTTGGCATAGACCGGGCCGATGAACTTGGTCGGGTCCTTGAAGGCGGGGTCGTTGGCGTCCACCTCCACCTGGGTCAGCAGGGTGGCGAACGGCACTTCGAAGGCCAGCAGGTTGCCCAGTTCCTGCTCGATCATGTAACCGATCATGCCCTCGGTCTCGGCACCGAGCACGTCCAGCGGGTACGCCTCGTCGGGCTTGTAGGAGAGGCCCTGCAGCGACAACAGGCCGACCTGCGGGCCGTTGCCGTGGGCGATGACCAGCTCGTTGCCAGGGTGGATCTTGGCGATCTGCTCGGTGGCGGTGCGGATATTGGCGCGCTGGTTCTCAGCGGTCATGGGCTCGCCGCGACGCAGCAGGGCGTTGCCGCCCAATGCAACAACGATACGCATGGGGAATGTCCTTTGCGGATAGGGGGGCGCCTCGATCCGGTGTGGGAGCTGGCTTGCCAGCTCCCCACAGGGGCGAGGTGGTTGTCAGAGATCAGCCAGGGTCGATACCAGGATCGCCTTGATCGTGTGCATGCGGTTTTCCGCCTGCTCGAAGGCGATGCAGGCCGGCGATTCGAACACGTCGTCGGTCACTTCGATACCGTTGGCCAGGTCCGGGTACTGTTCGGCAATTTGCTTGCCCACTTTGGTTTCGGAATTGTGGAACGCCGGCAGGCAGTGCATGAACTTGGTCCGCGGGTTGCCGGTGGACTTCATCAACTGGGCGTTGACCTGGTACGGCTTGAGCAGCTTGATGCGCTCGCCCCAGGCTTCGATCGGCTCGCCCATCGATACCCAGACGTCGGTGTGCACGAAGTCCACCCCCTTGACTGCGGCAACCGGATCTTCGGTGAGAGTGATGCGCGCGCCGCTTTCCTCGGCGTACTTGCGGCAACGCTCGACCAGGTCGTCATGCGGCCACAGCGCCTTGGGTGCGGCGATGCGCACGTCCATACCGAGCTTGGCACCGATCAGCAGCAGCGAGTTGCCCATGTTGTTGCGGGCATCGCCCAGGTAGGCGTAGCTGATGTCATGCAGCGGCTTGTCGCTGTGCTCGCGCATGGTCAGCACGTCGGCGATCATCTGGGTCGGGTGGTATTCGTCGGTCAGGCCGTTGAACACCGGCACGCCAGCGTACTTGGCCAGCTCTTCGACGATTTCCTGCTTGAAGCCACGGTACTCGATGGCATCGTACATGCGCCCAAGCACGCGGGCGGTGTCCTTCATGCTTTCCTTGTGGCCGATCTGCGATGAGTTGGGGTCGATGTAGGTGACGTTGGCACCCTGGTCGTAGGCGGCCACTTCAAAGGCGCAGCGGGTACGGGTGGAGGTTTTTTCGAAGATCAGGGCGATGTTGTTGCCCTTCAGGTGCTGTTGCTCGGTGCCGGTGTATTTGGCGCGCTTGAGGTCGCGGGACAGATCCAGCAGGTAGCGCAGCTCACGGGTGGTGTGGTGTTCCAGGCTGAGCAGGTTGCGGTTGTGAATGTTGAACGCCATGACGTATCTCCTTGAGTTTGGTGAACGCACCGGCCGCCGCTGGGTGTGGGCGGCCGGGGGTGATGGTCGTTAGTAGTCGATGGGGTCGCGCACGATCGGGCAGGTCATGCAGTGGCCGCCGCCACGGCCCCGGCCCAGCTCACCGGCACTGATGGTGATGACTTCGACCCCGGCCTTGCGCAGCAGGGTATTGGTGTAGGTGTTGCGGTCGTAGCCAATGACCACGCCCGGCTCGATGGCCACCACGTTGTTGCCGTCGTCCCATTGCTCACGCTCGGCGGCGAAGCTGTTGCCGCCGGTTTCAACCACGCGCAGCTTGACGCCCAGTTGCTCGCCTACCACTTCGATGAACGACTTGTGTTCGCGGCGCACGTCCATGCCGTACGGCTTGCTCTCGTCCGGGCGGATGATGAATGGCACGATTTCCTTGACGACTTCCGGGAAGACCGTGACCAGGTCGCGGTCGCAGAAGCTGAATACGGTATCCAGGTGCATGGCGGCACGCGATTTCGGCAGGCCGGCAACAATGACCTTTTCCACCGCGCCCTTGGCGAACAGGTTCTGTGCCAACTGGCCGATAGCCTGGCGCGAGGTGCGCTCGCCCATGCCGATCAGCACGATGCCCTTGCCGATCGGCATGACGTCGCCGCCTTCGAGGGTGGACTGGCCGTGTTCCTTGTCCGGGTCGCCGTACCAGACCTGGAAGTCGGCGTTGGTGAACTGTGGGTGGAACTTGTAGATGGCGGTGGTCAGCAGGGTTTCCTGACGTCGCGCCGGCCAGTACATCGGGTTCAAGGTCACGCCGCCGTAGATCCAGCAGGTGGTGTCACGGGTGAACTGGGTGTTCGGTAGCGGTGGCAGGATGAAGCTGGAGTGGCCCAGGTAGTCGTTGTACATCTTGACCACATCGGCACCTTCGCTTTGCGGCAGATCCTGCCCGGCGACGCCGCCAATCAGGAACTCGGCCAGGTGGCGCGGTTCGAGGCCCTCGAGCCAGCTGCGCACTTCGTTGGTCAGGCCGACACCGACGGTGTCTGGGGTGATCTTGCGGTCGAGAATCCACTTCAGCGCTTCGGGTTGCTGGACGATGTCGGTCAGCAGGTTGTGCATTTCCAGCACGTCCACGCCACGTTCGCGCATCTTGGTGACGAAGTCGAAATGGTCACGCTTGGCCTGGTCGACCCAGATCACATCGTCGAACAGCAGCTCGTCACAGTTGCTCGGCGTCAGGCGCTTGTGCGCCAGGCCCGGCGAGCAAACCATCACTTTGCGCAGTTTGCCGGCTTCGGAGTGGACACCGTACTTCTGTTTTTCAGCGGACATGGTTTCATTCCTCCAATTGAGCGAAGACGTGGGTCAAAGGGTCAGGAAGCCGTCGTACAGGCCGAAGGCTGCCACCAGGGCACCGATGACCACGGCTGCGAAGATCAGTTTCTCCACGGTGGTGAAGACAGGTTGGCCCACCTCATGCTTGGCCTTGGCGAACAGGATCACGCCAGGGGCGTAGAGCAGGGCCGAGAGCAGCAGGTATTTCACGCCGCCGGCGTACAGCAGCCAGATGGCGTACAGCAGGGCGATGGCACCGATGAACAGATCCTTCCTGCGTTCGGCCAGGGCCTGTTCGTAGGTTTCGCTGCGCAGCGCGAGCAGGAAGGCATAGGCCGCCGACCACAGGTACGGCACCAGGATCATGGACGTGGCGAGGTAGATCAACGACAGGTAGGTACTGCTTGAGAACAGCGTGATCACGAGGAAGATCTGCACCATGGCGTTGGTCAGCCACAGGGCGTTGGCCGGCACCTGGTTGGCGTTTTCGCGGCGCAGGAACTCCGGCATGGTGTGATCCTTGGCCGCAGCGAACATGATCTCGGCGCACAGCAGCACCCACGACAACAAGGCCCCGAGCAGCGAGATGATCAGGCCGACGCTGATCAGCACCGCGCCCCAGTGGCCGACCACGTGTTCAAGCACGGCAGCCATCGACGGGTTCTGCAGCTTGGCCAGTTCCGGTTGGGTCATGATGCCCAGCGACAGCACGTTGACCAATACCAGGAACAGCAGCACGGTGACGAAGCCGATGACCGTGGCCTTGCCCACGTCGGAACGCTTTTCCGCCCGCGACGAGAAAATGCTCGCGCCCTCGATACCGATGAACACCCACACGGTGACCAACATCATGTTGCGCACCTGGTTCATCACGCTGCCCAACTCGGGCGTGCCCAGGCCCCAGATGTCGGCGGTGAAGATGTCGAGCTTGAATGCGAACAGACAGATCAGGGCGAACAGCCCCAGCGGTACTACCTTGGCCACGGTGGTGATCAGGTTGATGAACGCCGCTTCCTTGATGCCGCGCAGCACCAGGAAGTGCACCGCCCACAGCAGCACCGAGGCGCCAATGATGGCGGCCGGGGTGTTGCCTTCGCCGAAAATCGGGAAGAAGTAGCCCAAGGTGCTGAACAGCAGTACGAAGTAGCCGACGTTGCCCAGCCAGGCGCTGATCCAGTAGCCCCAGGCCGAAGAGAAACCCATGTAGTCGCCAAAGCCGGCCTTGGCATAGGCATACACCCCGCCATCCAGGTCAGGCTTGCGGTTGGCCAGGGTCTGGAACACGAACGCCAGGGTCAGCATGCCGACTGCGGTGATGGCCCAGCCGATCAGGACTGCGCCGACGCCCGCGCTGGCCGCCATGTTTTGTGGCAGCGAGAAAATACCGCCGCCAATCATCGAGCCGACGACGAGTGCAACTAACGCGCCGAGTTTTAATTTTCCGGATGCATCAGACATTTAACAACTCCTGCCAGGAGAAAGTTGACGACAGGGTAAAACCGTCGCCGCTGCCATGCGCTGACTTGGATCAGTTCATGGCGACGTGAAGTGGGAAATTTCCTTCACGTTGCTCCTGGAGAGTGCCGACCGCTTGTGCTGCAGGCCTTGCACGCTGGCACCTCCATGTCCCTCTAGAGTAAACGCTCTGTTCAGCCTGCGATGCTTGAAGCTAGCCGCTTTTGCCGCATTCGCAAATTTTTCCTGGAATTCCTGTTTTATCCAGTTGCTTTGCTAGTTGCGTTCCAGCTGCTAGCTTTATCTCGAAGGTGTTATAGCCAAAGTAGTTATGAGTGCTATAGCAAGCTAGCAGTATCATTATAAGTAGCGAATATCTATATGGCCCGAGTGGCTGTTTCAAACCTATTACAGCGCGCAAAAAAGGAGGCGCATGAGCGAACCGGGACAGAAGCTGCGCCTGGGCGCGCTGATCGCGTTGGTGGTCGGCTCGATGATTGGCGGCGGTATTTTCTCGCTGCCGCAGAACATGGCGGCGCGTGCGGAGGTGGGCGCGGTGCTGATCGGCTGGGCCATCACCGCGGTCGGCATGCTGGCCCTGGCGTTCGTGTTCCAGACCCTGGCCAACCGCAAGCCTGAGCTGGACTCGGGGGTTTACGCCTATGCCAAGGCCGGGTTTGGCGACTACATGGGGTTCTCTTCAGCCTGGGGCTACTGGATCAGCGCCTGGCTGGGCAACGTCGGCTATTTCGTGTTGTTGTTCAGCACCTTGGGCTTCTACTTCCCGGCGTTTGGCGAGGGTAACACGCCGATCGCCATCGGCTGTGCCTCGCTGCTGCTCTGGGCTGTGCACTTCCTGGTGCTGCGTGGCATCAAGGAAGCGGCGTTGATCAACCAGGTGACCACCGTGGCCAAGGTCGTGCCGCTGCTGATCTTCGTGGTGATCGCGACGTTCGCCTTCCGTGCCGATATCTTCACCCGGGACATCTGGGGCATGGGCAACCCGCAGTTCGGCAGCGTGCTGGAGCAGCTGCGCAACATGATGCTGGTGACCGTGTTCGTGTTCATTGGTATTGAAGGTGCCAGCGTGTATTCCGGCCGTGCCCAGCGCCGTTCGGATGTGGGCAAGGCCACGGTGATCGGCTTTCTCGGGGTGCTGGCGCTGCTGGTGCTGGTGAATGTGCTGTCGCTGGGGGTGATGACCCAGCCGGAGCTGGCCGGGCTGCAGAACCCGTCGCTGGCTTCGGTGCTGGAGCATATCGTCGGGCCTTGGGGAGCCCTGCTGATCAGCATCGGCCTGGCGGTTTCGCTGCTCGGCGCCCTGTTGTCCTGGGCGCTGCTGTGTGCCGAAATTCTCTACGCCACCGCGCGGGACAAGACCATGCCGCGGTTCCTGGCCAAGGAAAACGCCAACCAGGTGCCGGCCAATGCCCTATGGCTGACCAACTGCATGATCCAGGGTTTTCTGCTGATCACGTTGTTCTCTGCCGGTACCTACACCAGCCTGATCTACCTGGCTTCTTCGATGATCCTGGTGCCGTACCTGTGGTCGGCGGCCTATGCCGTACTGCTGGCGGTGCGTGCGGAAACCTATGCCGGGCAGCCGGCGCTGCGTCGCAAGGACCTGCTGGTGGCGCTGGTTGCCTTGCTGTATGCCATCTGGCTGCTCTACGCCGGTGGCCTCAAGTACCTGTTGTTGTCAGCGCTGCTCTATGCTCCCGGGGTAATCCTGTTTGCCAGGGCCAGGCATGAGCAGGGGCAGGCTTTGTTCACCCGTTGGGAAAAACTGATTTTCGCCGCCGTGCTGGCAGGCGCCGCGTTTGCTGCCTATGCCCTGTATTCAGGGCTGCTGAGCCTGTGATGGGGCAGGGCAAGGATGTTCCGGGCGTGACCAGATCCACAGGTTGCCCAGGGTCATGCCGGCGATGGCCAGGTACACCGGCCAGTGGTGGTCCAGAAGCGCCAGCATCAGCCCTGCGCACAGCAACATGCTGAGTGTCGCGCTGACTTTCGCGTGCCGCCGGATCACCTTGCCATTGCGCCAGTTGGACAGGGTCGGTCCGAACAGCCGGTGGTTCTCCAGCCAGGCCGACAGGCGTGGCGAACTGCGGGTAGCCGCCCAGGCGGCGAGCAGGATGAACTCGGTGGTTGGCAGGCCGGGAATCACAATCGCTACCAGGCCCACGCCCAGGCTGACATAAGCCAGGATCGCATACAGCACGCGGGCAAGTTTCGAGCGGGCGGGTCGGGTCATGGTCTCACTGCGTAAAAAGCGGTTCGGCCACCGACAGGGTGGCCGGGTATGGCGTATCAAGCCAGCGCGGCATCCGTAGCATAGGCGTACCTGAGCAGCTCGGTGAAGCGCTCGAAGGCAGCCACTGCGCCGCGTTCGGCCGCAGCCTCGTCGTCGGCCGACAATGTCAGGCCATCAACAATACGGTTGAACTGTTTCCAGCCTTCGGCCCGGCCAGCGGCCGGCTCGCCCAGGTGGCGCGCACCGAAACTGTCCGACAGCCCCAAGGCCATGGCACGCTTGATCAGAAACGCCGCGCCCAGTTTGGAGCCTTCGGAGACGAAGATCCAGCCCATTGCCTCGCCCAGGCCTGGATTGAGCAGCGCACCGGGTAGCGCGGGCGGCACTTCGGTGTCCAGGTCGGCGAGGTCCAGACGGGCCTGTTCGGCACGGCAGCGCTCGGCCAGGTCGGGGACGATGGCGATCAGTTGCGGGTCGTTGTACAAAGGCTGCAACTCGGCCTGGAACAGGTATTGGGCGACCACGAAACGGGCAAAGCTTTCGCGGCTGTCAAAGGGCGCGTGGGATTTCACCAGCGCATCCAGCTCGGCGTGCGGGGCATGGGTGATCTGGTTGAGGCGCTGGGAGCGCAGGGCGGGGCGGTCGGTCATGGGAATTCCTTGGAATCGGGGCTCTAGAGACGAGACGAAACAGTGCGGGGGCGACGGTAAAAAAATCTGCGATATGTGCGGCAGTACCGTCCTGTCGCGCTGAGCCCGCGAACAGGACGGCACAGATGTCAGCCGCAGCCCAGGTCAGATATCCCAGACCACATTGATGGCGAAGTTGCGCCCCGGCATGCTCAGGCGGTCGATGTTGGCCGGCTGGGTCACGGCCGCTTCACCCTGGCCGTCGTAGCTGCGCACCGAGTCCCACTGCCAGTACTTCTTGTCGCTCAGGTTGTACAGGCCGGCATTGACCGTGATGTCGTCGCTGACCCGGTAGTAGCCGGTCAGGTCCAGCACGCCGTAGCCAGGGGTGCGGAACTTGCTGCTGGAGCCGTCGGGCGAGTGGAAGGAGCTGTCGTCGACGCGGGTCTTGCGCTTGACCAGTGTCCAGCTCAGCAGGCCACCGTACTGCTGCTGCTCGTAACCCAGGCCGAACACACCCTTGAGCGGATTGATGCTGTTGAGCGGCGCGCCGGTGTCATCATTGCGACCGTAGGTGTAGGCAATCGAGCCCTGGCCATACAGGCCCTGCGGCGCGCCGAAGCGGTCGAGGTTCAGGCGGCCCTTGAACTCGGCGCCCTTGATGGTGGCGTGCTTGATGTTGTTGGCGCGGAAAGTCTGCTCCAGGTTGGCGCTCTGCACGGCGTCTTCATCGATGAAATCGCGGTACTTGTTGTAGAACACCGCCACGTCGAAGCTGCCGGCGTCGAAGTTGCCTCGCAGGCCGGTTTCATAGCTTTTGCTCTTCTCCGGCTCCAGTCCCGGGTTGCCTTCCACGCGGTAGCCTTGTTCAAGGTTCTGGAACTTGCCGAACATGGCTTTGGCCGTTGGCGTGCGGAAGCCTTCGGCGTACTGGCCGTACCAGGTGTAGTTGTCATCGAAGGCGTAGGTCAGGCCGAACTTGGGCGAGACACGGTGCCACTTCCTCTCGGAGTCATCCTGGAAGGTGGGCGCAGTACCGGTGGCTTCCAGGCCACGCAGGAACTCCTCGGTGAATCTGGGCTCCATGCGCGTGTAGTCATAGCGTGCACCGGGCAGGAAGGTCCAGTCGCGCCAGCGGATTTCATCCTGCACGAACAAGCTGTAGGTGTTCACGGTCGGGTCCGGGAAGTCGCTGACCAGGGCCTGGCCATCGGCCGGGCGGTCAGCACCGGCGGCGGGGCAACCTGCGCCAGCGGCCAGGCAGGTACCAGTGCCGCTGCGCGAGCCGGTGACCTTCTCATGCCTGAGGGTGGTGCCGTAGGTCAGCAGATGGTCGGTGGCACCCAGGCTGAAAGCCTTGTCCAGTTGCGCGTCGAACACCCATTGGCGGTCCTTGTAGGTGGTATCGCGGGTGCGCAGTACCTGGCGGGTAAAGGGCGCATAGATTTCCTCGGTGTGCTGGTCGGTCTTGGCGATCTGGTAATTGAGGCTCCACTTCATGTGGTCGGCAAGCGTCGATGCCAGGTCAAACTCGTGACTGATGCCGAAGCGCTCACGGGTGATGGTGTCGTTGCCGGTACGCGCCTTGTAGAAGCCCATGCCATTGGCGCCGCCGGTGAACGGCCCGCCCACTGCGCTGAGGATGTTTTGGTCGCGGTCATCCTTGTAGCGCTCGTAGGTGAAGCCCAGGCGAGCATCGTCGGCGTAATTCCAGCCCAGCTTGGCCAGCACGTTGGTAGTGCGTGCGTCCATCGGGTTGGCTTCGCTACGCGACAGCCCTTCGCCGCTGTGGCCGCCGTGGGTCTCGGTTTCGTGGCCGTTACGCTGGCTCAGGTGCAGCAGGCCGTCGAAGTCCCCCTGGCGAGCGGCGACAGTGGCGGAGGTCAGCCAGCTTTCGTCGGCCGAGCTGTAGCCGCTCTTCAGGCGGGCACCCACGTCCTGGCCGGGCTTGATTATGTCGTCTGGGTCGAGGGTGAAATAGCTGACCGCGCCGCCGATGGCATTGCTGCCGTACAGCACCGAGGCCGGGCCGCGCAGGATCTCCACACGTTTGACGATTTCCGGGTCGACGTAGTTGCGCTGGGTCTGGGCGTAGGGGCCGTAGAAGAAACTGTCGGGAATCGACACGCCGTCGACCTGAGTGAGGATTCGTTCGCCATCGATGCCACGGATGTTGTAGCCGTTCAGGCCGCTGCGCTGGCCGGTGCCGGCCACTGACACCCCGGGTTCGTAGCGCACCAGGTCCTGGATAGTGTTGACGTTCTGCCGGTCCAGTTGCTCGCGGGTCTGCACGCTGACGGTGCTCGGCACCTGGCTGACGTCCTGGGCGCTGCGGGTGGCGCTGACGGTGACCTGCTGCAGGGCGACCACGTTGCTGCCAGCCTGGCGTTCGAGCACCACATTACCGTTGCCGATCTTGCGTACGCCCAGGCCGGTGCCGTGCAACAGGCGCTTGAGTGCGGCTTCCGGCAGTAGCGAACCCTGCACCCCAGGCGAGACTACGCCGTCGGCCAGCTCGGCGCTGAAGCCGACTTGCCAGCCGGTGGCCTGGCTGAACGCATTGATGGCCGTCACCAGCGGCTGCTGGCCGATGTTGAAGCGGTACTCACCCATGCGCGGGCTGGCCTGGGACGGCTCGGCGGCCAGTGCCGGCAGGCTGCAGGCGCAGCTGGCGAGCAGGGCCAGGGTGAGCAGGGACAGTTGCCCTGTACGGCGGGCAAGGGTGGAGGGGCGGGTAGGACCTGTGGACATCGAAAGCGCTCCCTGACGCGCGGACTGTTATAGGTGTTGGCTGTTCCTGTCATCAAACAAGAATCAGTCGCATTGGCTATAACGAGACGGGCGAGGCGGCGCGAGCGCGTAAAAATAAATACGAGACTGTGATCCCTGAGGCGTGTCAGGGGCCTGTCACCGGCGAGCCAGCTCTCTCCAGGTAAGGCATTATGCGAAGCCAGCGCGTTATCTGGCGATCGGGCCGGCACAGGCAAAGGATCAGTTCAGGATGACCAGCGCCGGGTACTCGTGCAGCCGGGCCGAGGTGATGTGGGCCAGCGCACGCAGGGTTTCCAGGGGCTGATCGAGGCGGTAGTTGCCGGTCACCGTCACGTTTTCCAGCTGCCTGTTGCGGTTGATGATCCAGCCTGGGTAATAGCGCCGCAGTTCGGCCAGCACCTGGCTGAGCGGGCAATTTTCAAATACAAGGCGGCCATCGACCCAGGCCAGATCCCTGTGCATGTCGGGGCGCTGGCGCTGGCCGAAGCCATGGGGGCCGACACTGATACTCTCGCCGGCACCCAGGCTGATGCGTTGGTCGCGCTCGCCCTGCAGGTCGATATCGCCGCGCTGCACTCGCACTTGTGCCTCACCGTCGAGATAACGCACGGCAAAGTCGGTGTCGCGCACCTGCGCGCGCAACGGCCCGGCCTGCACTTCCAGCGGAAGTCGTGCACCCTCGGCAACCTGGAAATAGGCCTCGCCTTGCAGCAGACGGGCGACCTGGCGGCCGTCGTGGTACTCGCTGGCCAATGCCGTATCAGTATTGAGCAGCACGTTCGCCCCGTCGCCCAGTTGCAGGCGCTGGCGTTCGCCGACCACCGTCAGGTGGTCCGCCTGCAGGCGCATGGGCAGGTTGCCGAGCGTGCACAGCCCTACCAGCAACAGCGCCGCCGTAGCCAGTGGCTTCCAGTGACTGCGTAGGCGTCCGCGCCATGAGCGGCGCTGTTGCTGATGCATCTGCGTGGCCAGCTGATGCAGCGGTGCGCCATTCCACAGGGCTTCCGCGGCCACATAGGCTTCGGCGTTTTCCGGCGCCGCGCTGAGCCAGGCTTCAAAGGCCAGGGTATCCTCGGCATCCGCGCATTGCAGGCGCACCAGCCAGTCCAGCGCCTCGTCCATGGCACGAGCACGGGCGTTGGGCCCAGCGGATGACGGGCGGGGGGCAGGGCTATCGGTCACGGTGAATCCCTGAATGGACTTTTTGCAGATGATCAAGGCTGGGACGGGCAGTGGCAAGGGCTTGGCTTGCGTTACCTGAGTCGGTCGGCAACACCCATGCAGATCGCCATGATCAGTTTCAGTTCCTTCTGCACCGTGCTGGGGGAAACCTTCAGCTGTTCGGCAATTTCCAGATAGGTGGCGCCATGCAGGCGGCTGAGGATGAAGATACGCTGCTGGCGTTGGCTCAGTTGGCCAAGGCTGACGCTCAGTTGCCTGAGCAATTGTTCGGCATGGGCGGCGTCTTCGTTGCTGCTGGCTGGCGCAGCAACGCTGTGCAAGACCTCGTCGGGCACATCGTCAACCAGCATGCGCGACTGCACCCGGCGTGCACGCAGGTGGTCGAGGGCCAGGTTGCGCGCGGTCTGGAAGACGAACGGTTCGATGTGTTCGACCGGCCGCTCAGCGAGGGCGCGGGACACCCGCAGGTAGGTCTCCTGCAGCAGGTCCTCGGCCGTGTTCGGGTTGCCGACCATACGCTGCAGGGTGCGCAGCAGGCTCAGGCGCTGGACGAGGAAGACGGAATTGAACCGGGACTGACTCACGAGGGGACCTGGCCGACAAAAGGCTAATGATAATGCTTATCATCCGTGTCGAAGGTCAAGCTTGAAAGTGTCGGGAAAAGGTAAAGATTGTGAATACCACGCCTTGCCCGACCCGGTCCAGGCGCGGCCTGGCCTCGCGATGGGGGCAAGGCGCTCGCGGCAATCTGTGCCGGGGCGTGATCCATCGCGACGCAAGGCCGCGCCTACATGGCGCGAGCTGGGGCTCAGCCGGCGTGGCACAGCGCCAGGCAGTTATCCAGCATACGGTTGGAGAAGCCCCATTCGTTGTCATACCAGGCCAGCACCTTGAGCATGCGCCCGTTGGCCCGGGTATGGTTGGCATCGAAGATCGACGACAGCGGGTTGTGGTTGAAATCGCAGGAAACCAGCGGCAAGGCGTTGTAGCCCAGTACTCGCGAATGCTTGCTGGCTTCGAGGAACAGCTGGTTGACCTGCTCGGCCGTAGCCTCGCGCCTGAGGTTGACGGTGAGGTCCACCAGCGACACGTTGATCACCGGCACGCGCACCGCCATGCCGGTCAGTTTGCCGGCCAGTTCCGGCAGCACCAGGCCCACCGCCTCGGCGGCGCCGGTCTTGCTGGGAATCATCGATTGGGTCGCCGAGCGTGCGCGATACGGGTCGCCATGGTACACGTCGGTCAGCACCTGATCGTTGGTATAGGCATGGATGGTGGTCATCAGGCCTTGCTCGATGCCGAACTCGCGGTGCAGCACCTGGGCGATCGGCGCCAGGCAGTTGGTGGTACACGAGGCGTTGGAAATGACCTGGTGCGAGGCCCGCAGCACGTCATGGTTGACGCCATATACCACCGTGGCATCGGCGCCCTTGGCGGGTGCCGAGACGATCACCTTGCCTGCCCCCGCAGCCAGGTGTGCTGCAGCCTTGGCGCGCTCGGTGAACAGCCCGGTGCATTCGAACACCACGTCGATCGCCTCGGCCTTCCAGGGCAGTTCGGCCGGGTTGCGGATGGCGCTGACGGCGATGCGGTCGCCATTGACCGTCAGGCTTTCATGGTCGGCCTCGACGCTGGCGTCGAAGATGCCGTGCACGCTGTCGTACTTGAGCAGATGGGCGTTCATGGCGCTGTCACCCAGGTCATTGATGGCGACGACCTGCAGGTCCTGGCGGTAGCCTTGGGTATACAGTGCGCGCAGGACGTTGCGCCCGATGCGGCCGAATCCATTGATGGCGATGCGTAGAGTCATGGCAGTACCTCTGGCAGTCCGAGTGAAACCTGTGGCACAAAGGAGCTTCACTGAAACGGTTTTGTTGTTGGAATTACAAGATTATTCACTGGCGGATAGAAAACAAGCCTTTTTAATGGCAGTATTTTGTTTAAACATACAACGAGTGGTTGGGCAACATGCCTCCGCCGATGCAGCGGGCTCCTCTACCTGAGCCTAGGCCGCAATCGTTTGGAGGGAAAATGCCTGGTAAACCGCCCTTACAATTAGCCTGGAGTCCAGTACATGCATCCGCGCATCCTTGAGGTCACCCAGCGGCTGGTCGAGCGCAGCCGTGCCACCCGCGAACGCTACCTGCAGCTGATTCGCGGCGCGGCCAGTGAAGGCCCCATGCGTGCCAGCCTGCAATGCGCCAACTTCGCCCACGGCGTGGCCGGTTGCGGCAGCGAGGACAAGCAGACCCTGCGCCTGATGAATGCGGCCAACGTGGCCATCGTCTCGGCCTACAACGACATGCTCTCGGCGCACCAGCCGTACCTGCACTTCCCCGAGCAGATCAAGCAGGCCCTGCGCGAGGTCGGTTCGGTCGGCCAGTTCGCCGGTGGCGTACCGGCGATGTGCGACGGCGTGACCCAGGGCGAGCCGGGCATGGAGTTGGCGATTGCCAGCCGTGAAGTGATCGCCATGTCCACCGCCGTGGCCTTGTCGCACAACATGTTCGACGCCGCGCTGATGCTCGGCATCTGCGACAAGATCGTCCCCGGGCTGATGATGGGCGCACTGCGCTTTGGCCACCTGCCGACCATCTTTGTCCCCGGTGGGCCGATGGTTTCCGGTATTTCCAACAAGCAGAAGGCCGACGTGCGCCAACGCTACGCCGAGGGCAAGGCCAGCCGCGAGGAACTGCTGGAATCGGAAATGAAGTCCTACCACAGCCCGGGCACCTGTACCTTCTACGGCACGGCCAACACCAACCAGCTGGTGATGGAGGTGATGGGCCTGCACCTGCCGGGCGCCTCCTTCGTCAACCCGTACACACCGCTGCGCGACGCGCTCACTGCCGAGGCCGCGCAGCAGGTCACGCGCATGACCAAGGCCAGCGGCAACTTCATGCCGTTGGGGGAAATCGTCGATGAGAAGGCGCTGGTCAACTCCATCGTTGCCCTGCACGCCACCGGCGGCTCGACCAACCATACCCTGCATATTCCGGCGATTGCCCAGGCGGCGGGGATCCAGCTGACCTGGCAGGACATGGCCGACCTTTCCGAAGTGGTGCCGACCCTGTCCCATGTCTACCCCAACGGCAAGGCCGACATCAACCACTTCCAGGCCGCTGGTGGCATGGCTTTCCTGATTCGCGAGCTGCTCGATGCCGGGCTGCTGCACGAGGACGTCAACACCGTGGCCGGCCATGGCCTGCGTCGCTACACCCAGGAGCCGTTCCTCGACGACGGCAAGCTGGTGTGGCGCGAAGGGCCGCAGCACAGCCTGGACGAAAGCATCCTGCGCCCGGTGGCCCGACCATTCTCGGCCGAAGGCGGCCTGCGGGTGATGGAAGGCAACCTTGGCCGAGGCGTGATGAAGGTTTCCGCGGTCGCCCCGGAACACCAGGTGGTCGAAGCCCCGGCCCGCGTGTTCCACGACCAGCAGTCGCTGGCCGATGCCTTCAAGGCCGGCGAGCTGGAGCGTGATTTCGTCGCCGTGGTGCGCTTCCAGGGCCCGCGTTGCAACGGCATGCCGGAACTGCACAAGCTCACGCCGTTCCTCGGTGTGTTGCAGGATCGCGGCTACAAGGTCGCGCTGGTCACCGACGGGCGCATGTCCGGCGCCTCCGGCAAGATCCCGGCAGCCATTCATGTCTGTCCCGAGGCGTATGACGGTGGCCCGCTGGCGCGGGTGCGCGACGGTGATATGGTGCGGGTTGATGGTGTCGAAGGCACGCTGCGGGTACTGGTGTCGGCCGAAGAACTGGCCAGCCGCGACCTGCCGCCAGCGCCCCAGGGCAACGACCTGGGCTGCGGACGCGAGCTGTTCGGCTTCATGCGCATGGCGTTCAGCCCGGCAGAGCAGGGCGCCAGCGCCTTCACCTCGGCTCTGGAGAACCTCAAATGAAGGACCTGCTGGTTGGCGACATCGGCGGCACCAATGCCCGTTTTGCGTTATGGCGTGACAACCAGCTACATGCCGTGAAAGTCTTCGCCACCGAGGACTACACCAGCCCGGAACAGGCCATCGAGGCTTACCTTGAAGGCCTGGGCATCGCCCGCGGCGGCGTGACTGCTGCCTGCCTGGCGGTGGCCGGGCCGGTCAATGGCGACGAGTTCCGCTTCACCAACAACCATTGGCGCCTGAGCCGTCAGGCGTTCTGCCAGCGGCTGCAGATCGAGCAGTTGCTGTTGATCAACGACTTCACCGCCATGGCGCTGGGCATGACCCGCCTGCGCGATGGCGAGTTCCGCGAAGTGTGCCCAGGCCAGGCCGACCTTTCACGCCCGGCATTGGTCATTGGCCCAGGCACCGGTTTGGGTGTCGGCTCCCTGTTGCGAGTGGGTGAGCGTTGGTGCGCCTTGCCAGGCGAGGGCGGGCACGTCGACCTGCCGGTGGGCAATGCCCGCGAAGCAGCAATCCACCAACAGATCCACGCCCAGATCGGCCACGTCAGCGCCGAAACCGTGCTCAGTGGCGGTGGCCTGCTGCGCCTGTACCAGGCAATCTGTGCACTGGACGGCGACACACCCCGACACAAGACCCCGGCGCAGATCACCGATGCTGCGCTGGCCGGCGAACCGCAGGCGCTGGCGGTGATCGAACAGTTCTGCCGATTCCTTGGCCGAGTGGCGGGTAACAATGTGCTGACCCTGGGTGCGCGCGGTGGGGTTTATATTGTCGGCGGTGTAATCCCGCGCTTTGCCGAGCTGTTCCTGCGTAGCGGGTTCGCCACCAGCTTTGCCGACAAAGGCTGCATGAGTGGCTACTTCGCCGGCGTGCCGGTTTGGCTGGTGACGGCCGAATTTTCCGGGTTGCTCGGGGCAGGAGTGGCCTTGCAGCAAGCGCTGGATCATGGATAGGTGACTGGAGGCCGCCCAGCAGCCCCGATAGCAGGCAACCAAGACCTGTAACCAGACAAAAGGAAGGACCACCTTGAGCACTGCCGGTAAATCGATCCTGATGGTCGACGACGACCAGGAAATCCGCGAACTGCTGCAGACCTACCTGAGCCGCTCCGGCTTCCAGGTACATGCCGAAGCCGACGGCAGGGGCTTTCGCCGCGCCCTGGAGACCACCCCCTTTGATCTGGTCATCCTCGACGTCATGTTGCCCGACGAAGACGGCTTCAGCCTGTGCCGCTGGGTACGCCAGCACCCGCGCCAGGCACGGGTACCGATCATCATGCTCACTGCCAGCTCGGACGAAGCCGACCGGGTCATTGGCCTGGAACTGGGCGCCGACGACTACCTGGGCAAACCGTTCAGCCCGCGCGAACTGCAGGCGCGGATCAAGGCCCTGCTGCGCCGGGCCGAATTCGGCCAGGCGGCGCCGGGCGGTGCGGTGCTGGCTTTCGACGACTGGCGCCTGGACACGGTCAGCCACCGCCTGTTCCATCGCGATGGCGAGGAGGTGATGCTCTCCGGTGCTGATTTCGCCCTGCTCAAGCTGTTCCTCGACCATCCCCAGCAGATCCTTGACCGCGACACCATCGGCAACGCCACCCGCGGCCGCGAACCGATGCCGCTGGACCGTATCGTCGACATGGCAGTGAGTCGCCTGCGCCAGCGCCTGCGCGATACCGACAAACCCCCCCGGCTGATCCGCACCGTGCGCGGCAGTGGCTACCTGCTGGCTGCCCATGTCTGCAGTGGCTCCTGAGCGGCGCTGGCGGCTGCTCCCGCGCTCCCTGCTGGGGCGCATGCTGCTGCTGACCTTGCTGGTGGTGCTGCTGGCCCAGGGCCTGTCCAGCATCATCTGGGTCGCCCAGTTGCGCGCCAGCCAACTGCAAGGCCTGCGCGCCAGCGCCAGCAGCCTGGCCCACTCGATGAGCGCCAGCGTCAGCTACTTTCGCTCGTTGCCGGTGGGCTACCGGCCCATGGTGCTCGACCAGCTGCGCAGCATGGGCGGCACGCGCTTCTTCGTGTCGCTCAACGCCAAGCCGTTGGACATGCCGGTGCTGCCCGTCACCCCGCGCAAGCAGGCGGTGATCGACGTGTTCCAGCAGGTGCTGCATGAGCGCCTGGGTTCGCAGATGGAAATTTCCGTGGCATTCGTCGGCCCCGACGACCTGCGCATCTTCAATAGCGGCCTCAAGCTCGACGAGCTGCCACGCTCATGGGCGCACTACTCGTTGACCCTGGAACCGCTCAACCCGCCGGTGCTGGTGACCCAGATCCGCCTGGGCGAGGGCGAGTGGCTGTACATTGCCTCGCTGCTGCCCGAACCCTATACCAGCCTGGAAGCCGAACGCCTGCCGCGCCAGCAGATCGGCTTCATCGTGCTGACCACCGTCTTGCTGCTGTTGTTCATCGGCCTGCTGGTGCACTGGCAGAGCTGGCCGCTCAAGCGCCTGGCACGCGCCGCGCGAGAGATGTCGCTGGGGGCCGATGTGGCGCCGGTGGCTGAAGGCGGGGGTAGTGAGGTGGTGGAAGTGGGGCGGGCGTTCAACAGCATGCGCGAACGTATCAGCCGCTACCTGACCGAGCGTAGCCAGCTGTTCAGCGCCATTTCCCATGACCTGCGCACGCCGATCACCCGCCTGCGCCTGCGCGTCGAGCTACTGGAGGACGAACGTCTGCAGGCCAAGTTCAGCCAGGACCTGGATGAACTTGAGTTGCTGGTAAAAGGTGCCTTGCAGTGCGTGAAGGACACCGACATCCACGAAAACATCGAGCCGGTCGATCTCAACCAGGTACTGGAGATCCTTGCCGAGCCTTACCTGGGCGATGGCCGCATCAACCTCGAAGGTCGGGCGCTGGCGCCGTACCCGGGCAAGCCGCTGGCGCTGCGACGTTGCATCGGCAACCTGATCGACAATGCCATCAAGTACGGCGAGCGGGCTCGGTTACGCATCATCGACAGCGCCGAGGGCTTCGTGCTGCAGGTAGACGACCAGGGCCCGGGGGTGCCCGAGCAGCAGCTGGAGCAGGTGTTCGAGCCGCACTTTCGCCTGGCGGGGCAGCAACAGGGCTATGGGCTGGGATTGGGAATCGCACGCAACATTGCCCATAGCCATGGTGGGGAGGTAAGTCTGCTCAACCTTCGCGAGGGCGGGTTGCGGGTGACCTTGTACCTACCGCGAGGCATGGACTGAGCGCTCGTAGTACCGACGCCGGCAAGCGAAATGTCACCGCATGGTGACAATCCTCCGGCCCTTCGTGACATCCCGCCCAACCCCACTGACTAGAATTCGCACACGACTGGCAAGGATCAAGCTGGCCCATGAACACCTGCAACCTGCCTGCCATCCGATGGCTCGATACCCCGGCCCACAACGCTTGGCGCCTGGCTGAAGCGCAGCGCCTGCTGGCTTTCGCCAAGGCTGCGAAACTGCCCGAGGGCTATGGCAGCCTCGATGCCAGGGGGCAGCTTCCTCCTGGCGCCTGCGCCGACACCCTGAACACTGCGCGCATGACCCACTGCTTCGCGCTGGCCCACCTGCAGGGTCTGCCCGGTTACCTGGACTATGTCGAACACGGTGTCGCCGCCCTGCGCGGCGCCATGCAGGATGCCAGCTACGGCGGCTGGTTCGCCCACCCCGATGGCGATACCGACAGCGGCAAGGCGGCCTACCTGCATGCCTTCGTTGCCCTGGCTGCCAGCTCGGCCGTGCTGGCCGGCGCCGCCGATGCCCCCGCTCTGCTTGCAGATGCAGTGCGGATACTCGACACGCATTTCTGGAGCGAAGAGGAGGGGGCCCTCAGGGAGGCCTTTTCCCGCGCCTGGCAACTGCCCGAGCCCTACCGTGGCGCCAACAGCAACATGCACGCGGTCGAGGCCTTCCTGGCCTTGGCAGACGTCACGGGCGACAACCTGTGGCTGCAACGTGCCTTGCGCGTTGCCGAGCGCATCATCCATACCCATGCCGCGGCCAACGGTTATCGCGTCATCGAGCATTTCGACGCCTTCTGGCAGCCATCGCCGCACTACAACCAGGAACACCCGGCTGATCACTTTCGGCCTTATGGCACCACGCCGGGGCATGCCTTGGAATGGGCGCGGTTGCTGCTGCACCTGGAGGCCAGCCTCGAACGGGCCGGCCTACAGGCGCCGGGCTGGCTGGCGGACGACGCCCGTGCGCTGTTCGATGCAGCCTGCCTGCAGGCCTGGAATGTCGATGGCGCGGAGGGGTTCGTTTACACCCTGGACTGGGCCGATCGGCCGATGGTGCGGGCGCGCCTGCATTGGGTGCACGCCGAAGCCTGCGCCGCAGCGGCGGCGCTGTTGCAGCGCACCGGCGAGGCGCAATTCGAGCAGTGGTATCGGCGCTGCTGGGACTTCATTGCCAGTCATTTCATCGACCTGGTTGGGGGCAGCTGGTACCACGAACTCGATGCGCACAACCAGCCGGCCGGGACGCTGTGGCCGGGCAAACCCGACCTCTATCACGCTTACCAGGCATTGCTGCTGCCGGGCTTGCCGCTGGCGCCGAGCCTGGCCAGCAGCCTGGCTGGCAATGTAACCAAACGATGACATTCACGCATCGCTTCGTTACCTGACGAGGCGCGCACGCTGTTTAGACTCAATGCAACGCAAGCGACCGACTTGCACGGCATAACAACAAGAAAGGTGCTTCGATGAACTCCACGTTTCGTCTCGCTGCCGCTGTTTCCATCGCCTCGCTCGGGGCTTCGCTGTTTCCACTGACTACCCTCGCTGCCGATTCCAAAGGCAGTGTCGAGGTGGTGCACTGGTGGACATCCGGTGGTGAAAAAGCGGCGGTCGATGTGCTCAAGGCCCAGGTCGAGAAAGATGGCTTCACCTGGAAGGACGGCGCTGTCGCCGGCGGCGGTGGTGCCACGGCCATGACCGTGCTCAAGAGCCGCGCCGTGGCGGGCAACCCGCCGGGTGTCGCGCAGATCAAGGGGCCGGACATCCAGGACTGGGCAGCCACCGGCCTGCTCGACCCCGATGTGCTCAAGGATGTGGCCAAGGAAGAGAAGTGGGACACGCTGCTCGACAAGAAAGTGGCCGACACCGTGAAGTATGACGGTGACTACGTGGCCGTACCGGTGAACATCCACCGCATCAACTGGCTGTGGATCAACCCCGAAGTCTTCAAGAAGGCCGGCATCGACAAGGCGCCGACCACCCTCGACGAATTCTATGTCGCCGCCGACAAGCTCAAGGCTGCCGGCTTCATCCCCCTCGCCCACGGCGGCCAGCCATGGCAGGACAGCACCGTATTCGAAAGCGTGGTGCTGGCGGTGATGGGTGTCGATGGCTACAAGAAGGCCCTGGTCGACCTCGACAATTCGGCGCTGACCGGCCCGCAGATGATCAAGGCGTTGACCGAGCTGAAGAAGGTCGCCACCTACATGGACCCGGATGGCAAGGGCCAGGACTGGAACCTCGAAGCGGCCAAGGTCATCAACGGCAAGGCCGGCATGCAGATCATGGGCGACTGGGCCAAGAGCGAATGGACCCTGGCGAAGAAAACCGCCGGCAAGGACTACCAGTGCGTGCCATTCCCTGGCACGGACAAGGCGTTCCTGTACAACATCGACTCGCTGGTGGTGTTCAAGCAGAACGACGAAGGCACCGCTGCCGGCCAGCAGGCCATCGCACGCAAGGTGCTGGGCCAGGACTTCCAGAAAGTTTTCAGCATCAACAAGGGCTCCATTCCGGTACGCAACGACATGCTGGCCGACATGGACAAGTATGGCTTCGATGCCTGCGCGCAAACCTCCGCCAGGGACTTCCTCGCCGACGCCAAGAGCGGCGGGCTGCAGCCGAGCATGGCGCACAACATGGCCACCACGCTGGCCGTGCAGGGCGCGTTCTTCGATGTGGTGACCAACTACATCAACGACCCGCAGGCCGACCCGGCCGATGCGGCGAAGAAGCTGGCGGCGGCGATCAAGGCTGCCCAGTAAAGCAGCCGCTGCTGCCGTTGTAGGAGCGGCCTTGCGTCGCGACGGGCTGCGCAGCAGCTCCAAATACCTGTGCACTCGATCCTCCCGTCAGGGGTTGGCCTTGAGTCCCTTGGGTCTGCTGCGCAGCCCGTCGCGACACAAGGCCACTCCTACGGGCGAGTGCAGCGCCTTCGAGGTGAACCATGAGCACAATTACCGCCCAATTGCGGGCCTCACCCCTGGACGCGCTTCAGCGCTGGCTGCCCAAGCTGGTGCTGGCGCCGAGCATGTTCATCGTCCTGGTGGGCTTCTACGGCTACACCCTCTGGACCTTTGTCCTGTCCTTCACCACGTCGACCTTCCTGCCGACCTACAAGTGGGCCGGCCTGGCCCAGTACGCCCGGCTGTTCGACAATGACCGCTGGTGGGTGGCGAGCAAGAACCTGCTGCTGTTCGGCGGCCTGTTCATCGCCATCAGCTTGGTCATCGGCGTGCTGCTGGCGGTCCTGCTGGACCAGCGTATCCGCCGCGAAGGCTTCATCCGCACCATCTACCTGTACCCCATGGCGCTGTCGATGATCGTTACCGGCACTGCCTGGAAGTGGCTGCTCAACCCGGGCATGGGCCTGGACAAGCTGCTGCGTGACTGGGGCTGGGAGGGGTTCCGCCTGGACTGGCTGATCGACCCGGACCGGGTGGTGTACTGCCTGGTGATTGCAGCGGTCTGGCAGGCATCGGGCTTCATCATGGCGATGTTCCTCGCCGGCCTGCGCGGTGTCGACCCGTCGATCATCCGCGCCGCCCAGATCGACGGCGCCAGCCTGCCGCGCATCTATTGGCGTGTGGTGCTGCCCAGCCTGCGCCCGGTGTTCTTCAGCTCGCTGATGATTCTCGCGCACATTGCCATCAAGAGCTTCGACCTGGTGGCGGCGATGACCGCCGGCGGACCGGGTTATTCGTCCGACCTGCCGGCGATGTTCATGTATTCGTTCACCTTCAGCCGCGGGCAGATGGGCATGGGTTCGGCCAGCGCCATTCTCATGCTCGGGGCGATCCTGGCGATCCTCGTGCCTTACCTGTACTCGGAGCTGCGGAGCAAGCGCCATGCATAGCCCTGTCGACAAACCGGTGCTGAGCCTCAGCCGCATCGCCATCCACGCGGTACTGTTGCTGGCCGTGTTGCTGTACCTGGTGCCGCTGGTGGTGATGCTGCTGACCAGCTTCAAGACCCCGGACGATATCAGCACCGGCAACCTGCTGAGCTGGCCGGTGGTGTTCAGTGGTATCGGGTGGGCCAAGGCCTGGGCCACGGTCAGCGGTTACTTCTGGAACTCGATCATGATCACCGTGCCGGCGGTACTGATCTCCACCGCGATCGGTGCGCTGAACGGCTATGTGCTGTCGATGTGGCGCTTCCGCGGCTCGCAGCTGTTCTTCGGCCTGCTGCTGTTCGGCTGCTTCCTGCCGTTCCAGACCGTGCTGCTGCCGGCCTCGTTCACCCTCGGCAAGCTCGGCCTGGCCAGCACCACCAGCGGCCTGGTACTGGTGCACGTGGTCTATGGCCTGGCCTTCACCACACTGTTCTTCCGCAACTTCTACGTCAGCATCCCTGATGCGCTGGTCAAGGCTGCGCGGCTGGATGGCGCCGGGTTCTTCACCATCTTCCGCCGCATCATCCTGCCGATGTCCACGCCAATCATCATGGTCTGCCTGATCTGGCAATTCACCCAGATCTGGAACGACTTCCTGTTTGGCGTGGTGTTCTCCAGCGGCGACTCGCAACCGATCACCGTGGCCTTGAACAACCTGGTCAACACCAGTACCGGGGCCAAGGAATACAACGTCGACATGGCAGCGGCGATGATCGCCGGCCTGCCAACCCTGCTGGTGTACGTGGTGGCAGGCAAATATTTCGTTCGCGGCCTGACGGCTGGCGCGGTAAAGGGGTAAGTCATGGCAACGCTCGAACTTCGCAATGTGAACAAGACCTACGGCAGTGGCCTGCCGGACACCCTCAAGGATATCCAGCTGTCGATCAAGGATGGCGAGTTCCTGATCCTGGTCGGCCCGTCGGGCTGCGGCAAGTCGACCCTGATGAACTGCATTGCCGGCCTGGAGCAGATCACCGGCGGGGCGATCCTCATCGACCAGCAGGATGTCAGCGGCATGAGCCCGAAGGACCGCGACATCGCCATGGTGTTCCAGTCCTATGCGCTGTACCCGACCATGAGCGTGCGCGAGAACATCGAGTTCGGCCTGAAGATACGCAAGCTGCCCCAGGCTGCCATCGACGAGGAGGTGGCACGGGTGGCCAAGCTGCTGCAGATCGAGCATCTGCTGGCGCGCAAACCGGCCCAGCTGTCTGGCGGCCAGCAGCAGCGCGTGGCCATGGGCCGGGCGCTGGCGCGGCGGCCGAAGATCTACCTGTTCGATGAGCCGCTGTCCAACCTCGATGCCAAGCTGCGCGTCGAGATGCGCACCGAAATGAAGCTGATGCATCAGCGCCTGAAGACCACCACCGTATACGTCACGCATGACCAGATCGAGGCCATGACCCTGGGTGACAAGGTGGCGGTGATGAAGGACGGCATCATCCAGCAGTTCGGCACCCCGCAACAGATCTACAACAACCCGGCCAACCAGTTTGTCGCCAGCTTCATCGGTTCGCCGCCGATGAACTTCATCCCGGCCCGCCTGGCCAAACAGGATGGTCGCCTGCTGGCGCTGCTCGACAGCGGCCAGGCACGCTGCGAACTGCCTTTGGGGCTGGCGGCCGACGAGCTCGAGGGGCGCGAGATCATTCTAGGCATCCGTCCCGAGCAGATCGCGCTGGGCAACGGGGAGGGCAACGGCTTGCCTGGCATCCGTGCCGAGGTGCAAGTGACCGAGCCTACCGGGCCGGACCTGCTGGTGTTCGTCACCCTCAACCAGACCAAGGTCTGCTGCCGCCTGGCGCCGGATGTGACGTGCCAGGTAGGTGACAACCTGAACTTGCAGTTCGACCCGGCCCGGGTGCTGCTGTTCGACGCCGACAGCGGCGAGCGCCTGCACCTGGCCAGCTCCGCCGCCGCAGTAAAGGACAACGTGGCTCACTTCAAGGGCCGTTGATTCGTCTACACCATCAATAAGAAAAAAGAGGACGCAAAGGGATGGAACAGCGCAAACGCATCAGGACATTGGGCTCGCTGGCCTTGCTTGCCATCGTTGGCAGCAGCGGCGCGCAGGCTGCCGAGGCCTTTTCCAGCGAATCGAAGTGGATGACCGGCGACTGGGGCGGCACCCGCACCGAGTTGCTGGAAAAGGGCTATGACTTCACCTTGGATTACGTCGGTGAGGTAGCCGGTAACCTGCACGGCGGCTACAACGATGACAAGACCGCGCGCTACAGCGACCAGTTCGCGCTTGGTGCACACCTGGACCTGCAGAAGATCCTCGGCTGGCACGATGCCGAGTTCAAACTGGCGATCACCGAGCGCAGTGGCCGCAACCTGTCCAACGACCGCATCAGCGACCCGCGCGCCGGGCAGTTCAGCTCGGTGCAGGAAGTGTGGGGCCGCGGCCAGACCTGGCGCCTGACCCAGATGTGGATCAAGCAGAAATACTTCGACGGCGCGCTGGACGTGAAATTCGGCCGTTTCGGCGAAGGCGAGGATTTCAACAGCTTCCCTTGCGACTTCCAGAATCTGGCCTTCTGCGGCTCGCAGGTGGGCAACTGGGTCGGTGGCATCTGGTACAACTGGCCGGTGAGCCAGTGGGCCCTGCGGGTCAAGTACAACATCACCCCGGAATTCTTCGTCCAGGTCGGTGCCTTCGAGCAAAACCCTTCCAACCTGGAAACCGGCAACGGCTTCAAGCTTAGCGGCAGCGGCACCAAAGGCGCGATACTGCCGGTGGAAGCGGTGTGGTCACCCAAGGTCAATGGCCTGCCCGGTGAGTACCGCCTGGGTTACTACTACAGCACGGCCAAGGCCGATGATGTATTCGACGATGTCAACGGCAACCCGCAGGCGCTGACTGGCGAAGCCTTCAAGTCGCACTCCAGCAAGCATGGCTGGTGGGTCGTGGCCCAGCAGCAGGTGACTGCCCACGCTGGCGATGTCAACCGTGGCCTGAGCCTGTTCGCCAACTTCACCGTGCACGACAAAGCCACCAACGTGGTCGACAACTACCAGCAGGTCGGGTTGGTCTACAAAGGCGCCTTCGACGCCCGGCCCAAGGACGATATCGGCTTCGGCGTGGCACGCATTCATGTGAATGACGATGTGAAGAAGCGCGCCGAGCTGCTGAACGCCCAGAGCGGTATCGACGATTACGACAACCCCGGCTTCGTGCCGCTGCAACGCACCGAGTACAACGCCGAACTCTATTACGGCTTCCACGTCACCAACTGGCTGACCGTGCGGCCCAACCTGCAGTACATCAAGAGCCCCGGCGGGGTCGACGAGGTGGACAATGCGCTGGTCGCAGGGTTGAAGATTCAGTCGTCATTCTAAGGGCAATTGTTGTAAATTTACGCCAATCCCATTTCGGCCCCCGGCACCCACTGGCTTGCAGTGGGTATCGGGGATAGGCCGAGATAGCGCTGTCTCAAACAACAAGAGCCCTGAACATGCCCGAACATCCGCTTCATCGCTTCTTCACCTCGCAGCGGCCTCGGCCGACATTCGAGTGGGAGCGTTACCAGCAGCGCGATGTGCTGATCATCGACCACCCACGCTGCCAGGCGGTGTTCAGCCGCCAGGGCGCGCAACTGCTGCATTTCCAGCCAGCCGGCGAACGGCCCTGGCTGTGGTGTGCCGAGCAGTGGCCACAGGTCGGGGCGATCCGCGGTGGTGTGCCGGTGTGCTGGCCTTGGTATGGCCGTCATCCCAGCGAAGACCTGTGGCCGGCCCATGGCTGGGCGCGCCTGCTGGACTGGAAACTGGTCGACAGCCGCGAGGACGAGGAGGGCGTTACCCTGAAATGGCGGCTGGACCTGTGCGACTGGCAGGTCGACCTGCATGCCCGGCTGGGCAGTCGCATGGAGCTGAGCCTGAGCACCGAGCACCAGGACAGCGAACCCTGCCAGTTGAGTCATGCCCTGCTGGCCTACTGGTGTATCAGTGACGTGTCCGAGATAGCGCTGTCCGGGCTCGAGGACATCGAAGGCTACGACCGCCTCAACCGCCAGGCATGCCGCGAGGATGGCGCGCTGAAGCTCAAGGGCGGCTGCCAGAGGGTCTACCCCGGTACGCCACGGGTACAGCTGCAGGACCCGGCCTGGCAACGTGAATTGTGCATCGATACTGGCGACAGTGACGACACCGTGGTCTGGCACCCGGGCAATCGCCCGCTGATGGGGGTGAGCGGCCGCGAATGCCAGCGTTTCGTCTGCGTCGAGGCCGCCAGCGGCAGTGGCGAAGGCCTGAGCCTGGCGCCGGGACAGCGTGCCCACCTGCGTTTGCAGGCGCACCGGCTCAGTTGAGTTCGTCGTCCTCGATCGGGTAGCGGCTGGCGTTGAGGCTTTCCTTGATCTTGCGCAGGTGTGGCTGGAAGTCCACGCCACGGCGCAAGGTCATGCCAGTGGCCAGCACATCGAGCACGGTCAGCTGGATGATCCGCGAAGTCATCGGCATGTAGATATCGGTGTCTTCCGGCAACGGAATATGCAGGCTCAGGCTGCAGGCATTGGCCAATGGCGAACCGGCGGCCGTCAGGCCCAGCACCGAGGCGCCGTTTTCCCGGGCAAGGCGCGCCACCTCGACCAGTTCGCGGGTGCGTCCGGTATAGGAAATGATCACGAACAGGTCGCCAGTGTGGGCAACCGAGGCCAGCATGCGCTGCATCAGCACGTCGGCGTGGGCCGACACCGCCAGGTTGAAGCGGAAGAACTTGTGCTGGGCATCCAGCGCCACCGGGGCAGAGGCGCCCAGGCCGAAGAAATGGATCTGCCGCGCCTGGATCATCATGTCCACGGCACGGCTGACCTGCTGTGGGTCCAGTTGCTGGCAGGCGCTGTCGAGCGAGGCGATGGCGCTGGCAAAGATCTTCTGGGTATAGGCTGCCGGATCATCGTCGGCCTCTACCGCGCGGCTGACGTATGCGGCGCCGCTGGCCAGGCTTTGCGCCAGTTGCAGCTTGAGCTCGGGGTAGCCGCTGACACCGAACGAACGGCAGAAGCGGTTGACGGTCGGTTCGCTGACCTTGGCCGCCTGGGCCAGCGCAGCGATGCTGAAACGGGTGGCTTGTTGCGGGTTGAGCAGGATGACTTCGGCGACTTTGCGTTCGGCCTTGTTCAGCTCGTCGAGGCGTCCCTGGATCTGTTCCAGGAGGTTTCGCACGCGGTCCATGGGGTATGTCCTTGGGTCGGGAAGACAGCCGGCTGTGGGAGCAGCAGGCTTTTTGCACGGTCGTCTATCGTACTGTCGGCGCGGTTGGCGTACCACTTGTCTGTAACACTAGTGTCGAATGTTGTGGTTTTTACTACATTATCCCTTGAAAACCGTATGTGAAAGCGGTATTCCTAGACCAACTTTAGGAAAGAACCAACATCATGGCTGCGATCAGTGTCGAACCTTGCACCTTTGCCCTGTTTGGCGCCCTCGGCGACCTGGCATTGCGCAAGCTGTTTCCAGCGCTTTACCAGCTCGACCGGGCCAACCTGTTGCACCCGGATACCCGCCTGCTGGCATTGGCCCGTGAGGCCGGAACGGCACAGGACCACCTGGACAGTATCGAAGCGCACCTGCGCCGGCATGTGCCCGAGGCTGACATAGAGCCCGCCGCGCTAGGGCGCTTCCTTGCCCGCCTGAGCTACCAGCACCTGGACTTCCTCCAGCCCGAGGGCTATCAAGCCCTGGCCGGGCAGTTGCAGGGCGAGCTGCCGCTGATTGCCTATTTCGCCACGGCGGCGGCGGTATATGGCGCCATCTGCGAGAACCTCGACAAGGCCGGTCTGGCCGAGCGCACCCGGGTAGTGCTGGAGAAGCCCATCGGCCACGACCTGGAGTCGTCGCGCCGGGTCAACGACGCCGTGGCGCGGTTCTTCCCCGAGAACCGGGTCTACCGCATCGACCATTATCTGGGCAAGGAGACGGTGCAGAACCTGATCGCCCTGCGCTTCGCCAACAGCCTGTTCGAAACCCAGTGGAACCAGAACTCCATCTCCCATGTGGAGATTACCGTCGCCGAGAAGGTCGGTATCGAAGGCCGCTGGGGTTACTTCGACAAGGCCGGTCAACTGCGCGACATGATCCAGAACCACCTGTTGCAGCTGTTGTGCCTGATCGCCATGGACCCGCCCAGCGAACTGTCTGCCGATGCTATCCGTGACGAGAAAGTCAAGGTGCTCAAGGCCCTGGCACCGATCACGGGTGAGGGGCTGAGCACCCGTGTGGTGCGCGGCCAGTACATTGCCGGCTACAGCGATGGCAAGCCGGTGCCCGGCTACCTCGAGGAAGACAACGCCAACGCCCAGAGCGACACCGAAACCTTTGTCGCCCTGCGTGCCGACATCCGCAACTGGCGCTGGTCCGGCGTGCCGTTCTACCTGCGCACCGGCAAGCGCATGCCGCAGAAACTGTCGCAGATCGTCATCCATTTCAAGGAAACCCCGCACTATATCTTCGCTCCGGAACAGCGTTTGCAGATCGGTAACAAGCTGATCATCCGCCTGCAACCGGACGAAGGCATTTCCTTGCGGGTAATGACCAAGGAGCAGGGCCTGGACAAGGGCATGCAACTGCGCAGCGGCCCGTTGCAACTGAATTTTTCCGACACCTGGCGCAGCGCGAGGATTCCGGATGCCTATGAGCGGTTGTTGCTCGAGGTGATGCGCGGCAACCAGAACCTGTTCGTGCGCAAGGATGAAATCGAATATGCCTGGAAGTGGTGCGACCAGTTGATTGCCGGCTGGCGTAATGCGGGCGATGCGCCCAAACCTTATGCGGCCGGTTCCTGGGGGCCGATGAGCTCGATTGCTCTGATCACACGCGACGGGAGGGCGTGGTATGGGGATATCTGAACTGAAACTGCCAGGCTCGGTGAACGTGCACGAGCTGGCCAATGCCGAGGCCCTGGCCGTGCGCCAGGCGCATGACGTGGCTGCACGCCTGCGCGAGGCGATCGCCAGCAAGGGGCAGGCCTGCGTGGTGCTGTCTGGCGGTCGCAGCCCGGTACCGTTCCTCGAACAGCTGGCCAGCGAAGACCTCGACTGGGCCAGGGTCACCGTCAGCCTGGCCGATGAGCGTTGGGTGCCGGTGGAGCACGCCGACAGCAATGCCGGCCTGCTGGCTCGCCATCTGTTCAAGGGCGCAGCGGCCAAGGCCCGTTTCGTTGGCTTGTACCAGCAGGCGGAAAACCTCGACGCCGCCGCCATCAAGGCCGACCAGGCCCTGGCCGAGCTACCGCCGATCGATGTGCTGGTGCTGGGCATGGGTGACGATGGCCATACCGCTTCGCTGTTCCCCGCCAGCCCCAACCTGGAGGCCGGCCTCGACCTGGCCAACCCACGTCGCTGCCTGCCTATGCTGGCACCGAGCGTACCGCGCCAGCGCTTGTCCATGAGCCGCGCGTTGCTGGCCAGTGCTGCTTTCACTGCACTGTCCGTGCAAGGGCAGGGCAAACTCGCTACCCTGCGCGCCGCGCTGGCTGGCACCGACCTTACGGAAATGCCGATTCGCGCTTTTCTTCACGCCCCCCTGGACATCTACTGGTGCCCATGAGCCAAGGATCCACAGTCATGACCACCCTCGAACGCCCACAGCCCAAGCTCTCGATGGCCGATAAAGCCGCACGGATCGATGCCATTTGCGAAAAGGCGCGCATCCTGCCGGTGATCACCATCGCCCGCGAGGACGACATCCTGCCCTTGGCTGATGCCCTGGCCGCCGGCGGTATCCGTACCCTGGAGGTGACCTTGCGCTCCCAGCATGGCCTTAAAGCCATCCAGGTATTGCGCGAGCAGCGCCCGGAGCTTTGTGTCGGTGCCGGCACCGTGCTCGATCGCCGCATGTTCGCGGCAGTTGAAGCTGCCGGAGCGCAGTTCGTTGTCACCCCCGGCATTACCCAGGACATCCTCGAAGCAGGCGTAGACAGCGAGATCCCGTTGCTGCCGGGCATCAGCACGCCATCGGAAATCATGATGGGCTACGCCCTGGGTTATCGCCGTTTCAAGCTGTTCCCGGCGGAAATCTGCGGCGGCGTCGCGGCTATCAAGGCCTTTGGCGGCCCATTCGGCGACATTCGCTTCTGCCCGACCGGCGGGGTCAACCCAGGCAATGTGCGCAACTACATGGCGCTGGCGAATGTGATGTGTGTAGGGGGCACCTGGATGCTCGACAGCAGCTGGATCAAGAACGGCGACTGGGCGCGGATCGAGGCGTGCAGTGCGGAGGCGATCGCGTTGCTGGACGCCAACTGAATCTGTTGTGTGCTTTACGGCTTATGGGGCGCTTGGTCAGCGCCCCTTTTTTTTGCCTGGCGTGGGTTGGGCGGCGCTCGATTGCATCGACGCTAAAAAAGCTGTGGCGAACGCAAAAAAAGCCCGCATCAAACGATGCGGGCTTTCTTGTCTACCAGGGCAAGGCTCAGGCCGCCTTGGCTTCCTGCTGGCTCAGCGAGCGGTTCAGTGCGCTGAACAGGGCTTTGAAGCTGGCGGTAGTGATGTTTTCATCAATACCCACGCCATGCACCGGGCGGCCACCGGCCACGCGCAGCTCAATGTAGGCAGCAGCCTTGGCGTTGGTGCCCGCGCCAATCGCGTGTTCGTTGTAGTCCATGATCTCGACGGCAATCGGCAGGCCGGCTACCAGGGCTTCCAGCGCGCCATTCCCCTTACCGCGCCAGTGCAGGGTGGTCTCGCCTTCGCCGGCGACTTCCACTTCCACGGCGCTGTGGCCGTTCTCTTCCTGCAGGCGGTGGCTGACCAGTGCATACGGCGCGTTGGCCTGGAGGTATTCCTTGTGCAGCAGGTTGTAGATCTGCTGCGCAGTCATTTCCAGGCCCAAGCGGTCGGTTTCACCTTGCACCACCTGGCTGAATTCGATCTGCATGCGGCGCGGCAGGCTGATGCCGTATTCCTGCTCGAGCAGGTAGGTGATACCGCCTTTGCCCGACTGGCTGTTGACGCGGATCACCGCTTCATAGCTGCGGCCGATGTCGGCCGGGTCGATCGGCAGGTATGGCACTTCCCACAGCTCGCCTTCCTGTTGCTTGGCGAAGCCCTTGCGGATGGCATCCTGGTGCGAGCCGGAGAAGGCGGTGTGGACCAGATCGCCCACGTACGGGTGACGCGGGTGCACCGGCAACTGGTTGCACTCTTCAACCACCTTGCGTACGCCATCGATGTCGGAGAAGTCCAGCAGCGGGTCGATGCCCTGGGTATAGAGGTTCAACGCCAGGGTCACCAGGTCAACGTTGCCGGTGCGTTCGCCGTTGCCGAACAGGCAGCCTTCGGCGCGGTCGGCGCCGGCCATCAGGCCCAGTTCGGTGGCGGCGATGCCGGTGCCACGGTCATTGTGGCAGTGCAGGCTGATGATCACGCTGTCGCGACGGCTGATGTTGCGGCAGAACCACTCGATCTGGTCGGCGTACACGTTCGGCGTGGAGACTTCCACGGTGGCCGGCAGGTTGAGGATGATCTTGTGCTCAGGCGTGGGGTTCCATACTTCGATGACCGCGTCGCAGACTTCCTTGGCGAACTCCATTTCGGTGGCGCTGAAGGTTTCCGGCGAGTACTGGAAGGTCCACTGGGTTTCCGGCTGCTGCGCGGCATATTTGACGAACAGCTTGGCCGCGTTCACCGCGATGTCCTTGACGCCTTGCTTGTCCTGGTTGAAGACGATGCGGCGGAACGACGGGCTGGTGGCATTGTACAGGTGGACGATGGCCTTCTTCGCGCCGCGCAGCGACTCGAAGGTGCGGGCGATCAGGTCTTCACGGGCCTGGGTAAGCACCTGGATGGTAGTGTCGTCCGGGATGTGGCCGTCTTCGATCAGCGTACGCACGAAGTCGAAATCGGTTTGCGAAGCAGACGGGAACGAGGCTTCGATTTCCTTCACGCCTACCTGCACCAGGGTCTTCCAGAAGCGCAGTTTCTTCTCCGAATCCATCGGCTCGATCAGCGACTGGTTACCATCACGCAGGTCGGAGCTGCACCAGATCGGCGCGGCTGTGATGGTCTTCGACGGCCAGGTACGGTCAGGCAGGTCGATGGTCGGGAAAGCACGGTATTTCTTCGAAGGGTCTTTGAGCATGGTCATGGAAGCAATCCTTTTGTGTGCGGCCGAGATCGGGCCTGCCGAGCGATAACGAGATGAATGGGCGAGGCGACGCGATTCAGCCTGGTAGTCGGGCGCTGACCAGGCAGAGGCTGCAATGTTGTCGGAGCAGGATGAGGGTGCTGAAGGTTTTCATGCCTTCAACCCTAACCAGTGGGGTGGGGGATGGCAAGCGTTCAGAAAAAATTGAGAGGAATGCTTAAAAAAAGCTATTTCGCGAGATTTTATTTCAGATTTTTCTGTGGGGCGTGTTTATTCTTGCGCAGTATATTTAGAAGGCGCAACACAGTGAAATCGATCTGGCAGTGCCGTCCTCTTCCCGGGTAGACCCGCGTTCACAGGCGGCGATTGCTGTGGGAGCGGGTTTACCCGCCCCAGGCAATACGAGGCTCAGGGCTGGAATGCCCCAATGAAAATCGCCGGGTCCACCCGCGCATCATTCAGGCTGACATTCCAGTGCATGTGCGGCCCGGTAGCCCGCCCGGTAGAGCCTACCCGGCCGACCACGTCACCCCGGCGCAGTGGCTGGCCCACCTGCACGTCGATCTTCGACATGTGGCAGAACATGCTGATGAAGCCCTGCCCATGGTCAACGAACACGGTGCGGCCATTGAAGAAATAGTCCCCCACCAGGATCACCTTGCCATTGGCCGGGGTCTTGATCGGTGTACCTGCCGGCACCGCGAAATCCAGCCCGGCATGCGGGTTGCGTTCTTCGCCATTGAAGAAGCGCCGCACGCCGAACTTGCTCGACAGCGGGCCATTGACCGGCTTGTCGAGGATCAGGTTGCTCGGCAGGACCGGGCTGAAGCTGCGGTAGGCCGCGATCTGCTCGGCCAGCTCGCGGTCGATGCGTTTGAGGTCGCCCGGGTTCGGGTTGACCTGGCGGGTATTCTTCAGGGTGATGCGCTGTTCGGGGTACTTCTTGCTGCCGACGGTAAACGGCAGGGTGCGGTCGCCCTGGCTCAGCAGCGCAGTACCCGGTTTCTGGGTCAGCGGGATGCCGACGATGGCCAGCCAGTTGTCCTGCTCCTTCACCACCAGCACCGGCTTGCCGTCGAAGCGGGCGTGCGGTGCGCTGGCGGCGGGGCCGAGGTCGACTACTGCAACGCCGCCGGGTACCGGCTTGTTCAGCGTGCGGGTGATATAGCTGGCCTGGGCGCCGCCGGCCAGCAGCAGGAGGGAAAGAGCAAGCAGGGGCGCGAGCAGGCGAGGCATGTGTCAGTCCAGTAGTGAGAGGGTGACCGGGGTCAGGTGGTTGTCTTCGACCCGCACCGACAGCTCGCCTTCGTTGAGGCGGGCGGTCAGGCGCTGGCCGTTGCGGGTCTGCTGCGCGCTGCGGATAGCCCGGCCCTGCTCGTCCAGCAGGATGCTGTAGCCGCGGGCGAGGGTGGCCAGCGGGCTGACCACCTGCAGCGTCTGCAATTGGGCCTGGAAGCGCTGGCGGCGGTCCTTGAGCACCTCGCGCATGGCCCGCGGCAGGCGTTCGGCCAGGCTGTCCAGGCGCTGGCCCAGCAGCTTCAGGGTGCGCCCGGGGTGCTGCGCAGCCAGGCGGGTATCCAGCCGGGCCAGGCGTTCGTGGCGCTTGTTGAGGCTGAGCATGAACGCCCGGCGCAAACGCATGTCCAGGTCATCCAGGCGCTGTGCCTGCTGGCGCAGGCGCTCGCCCGGGTGACGCAAGCGCCGGGTCAGCGATTCGAGGCGCAGGCGGTCGTGGGTCAGGCGGTTCTGCATGCGCAGCAGCAGGCGCCGCTGCAGACCATCCAGACGCTGCTGCAAGCCGCTGTTGTCGGGCGCCAGCAGCTCGGCGGCGGCCGACGGCGTGGGGGCGCGCACGTCGGCAACGAAGTCGCTGATCGAGACATCGGTTTCATGGCCCACGGCGCTTACGATCGGCGTGACGCAAGCCGCCACGGCCCGCGCCACGGCTTCTTCGTTGAAGCACCACAAGTCTTCCAGCGAGCCGCCACCCCGGGCCAGGATCAGCGCATCGAAACCGAGGCTGTCGGCCAGGCGGATGGCGCGCACGATCTGGGCAATCGCTTCGCGACCCTGCACGGCGGTGGGGATCAGGTTCAGTTCCACTTGCGGGGCGCGGCGGCCGAACACGCTTATGATGTCGCGGATCACCGCGCCGGTGGGCGAGGTGATGATGCCGATGCGCTGCGGGTGGGCGGGCAGCGGCTGCTTGCGTTCGGTGCTGAACAGGCCTTCGGCGCCGAGCTTTTCCTTCAGCGCCTCGAAGGCCAGGCGCAAGGCGCCGTCACCGGCCGGCTCGACGGTATCGAGGATCAGCTGGTAGTCGCCGCGGCCCTCGAACAACGACACCTTGCCACGTACCCGCACCGCCAGGCCGTCGCGCAGTGCCTGGCGCACCCGCGTGGCGTTCTGCCGGAACAGCGCGCAGCGCACTTGCGCGCCGCTGTCCTTGAGGGTGAAGTACATGTGGCCGGACGCCGGGCGGGCGAGGTTGGAGATCTCGCCTTCCACCCACACGCTGCGGAACACGTCTTCCAGCAGCACGCGGGCGCGGCCGTTGAGTTGGCTGACGGTGAGGACCTCGCGGTCCAGGCCGAGTCGTTCAAAGGGGTCTCTGATCATGCCCGGCATCATAAAGGACATCGGCCCCGGTTGTCTGTCCCGGCCTCGTGGTCGGATTCGCGCAAGCCCTGCGGGAGCGGGTTTAACCAAGAACACCAGCGTAGCCGGTGCCATCAACCCTGCATCGCCGTCACGAACTGACTAACCATCTGCCCCGCATCTCGCCGGCAAGCCAGCGCCACAGTGCTCTTGCAGCCGCCCTCCAAAGCAACAAAACTGACCGACGCCGGCGCAATCTCACGCATGCATTCCGGCAACAACGCCACCCCGAAGCCCGCCTGTATCAACTGCAACTGCGTGGTCTTGCGCGACAGCACCTGCGCCGCCTGCGGAAAGAAACCTGCCGCCATGCACAACGAGGCCGACAGGTAGCTCAGCCCGCCACGGTCGCGGTGCGGGATGGAAATGAAGCGCTCCTCGCGCAACTGCTCCAGCTTCACCTGTACCGCGCTGGCCAGGGGATGCCCGGCGGCGACCGCCAGCAGCAGGGGCTCACTGAACAGTTCCTGCAGCATTACCCCTTCATGCTGGCGCAGTACCGGCAAGCGCAGCAGGCCAACATCCAGCCGCCCCGCAGCGATATCCTCCAGCTGCGCCTCCGACGATTGCTGGGCGATCTCCAGCGAAATACCCGGATTGCCGCTGAGGTAGCTGCCCAGGCGAGCCAGCAGCAGGCCGCTCAGCGGCACCGTACTGGAGTGGTTCAGGCGCAGGCTGCCTTGCCGCCCCTCGCCAATGTCGCGGGTTACCCGCTCGGCCTGCGCCAGTTCCGCCAGCAGCCGGCGCGCCCGGTGCAGGAAAACCTGGCCAGCCGATGTCAGGCGTGGCAGGCGTGCCGTGCGCTCGAAAAGCGGAGTGCCCAATTGCTGTTCCAGCTCCTTGATCTGCCGGCTCAGTGCCGACTGAGCGATGTACAGCCGTTCGGCCGCTGCACTGAAGCTGCCGCACTCGGCGATTTCCACGAAGTAACGCAACTGGCGGATCGACGTCATGTCATGCCTTTTCGAGATGGCTGTGGCGATAAAGCCATATTAGTCGGCATGACTCATGGCTGGCTAACCTTTGCCTGTCCTTCCTGGAACTGCTGCCATGCTCACGCAATTGTCGTTTTCCGGCCTCGACTGGCTACCCGTCCTGCTTGGTGTAGGCGCCGCCTACATCGTCTTCGGCATTGCCGGGTTCGGCACCGCGCTGGTGGCTGGGCCGATCCTCATCCACTTCATGCCGTTGTCGCGGGTCATCCCGTTGCTGGTGCTGCTCGACTTCGTCGCCGCCTTCGGCAACCTGCTGCCTTCGCGCCGCGACGTGGTGCGCGGCGAGCTGCTGCGGTTGCTGCCGTTCATGGCCATCGGTTGCACGCTGGGCGTGGTGTTCCTGTTGCAGCTGAAGTCCGACCTGCTACTGCTGCTGATGGGGCTGTTCGTGACCGCCTATGCGCTGTACGGGCTAGCAGTGAAGGTGCGGCCGGCCAGTCTGTCCGGCTTGTGGGCGGCGCCGATGGGCACTGCCGGCGGAATGTTCGGCGCGTTGTTCGGCAGCGGCGGCTTCCTCTACGCGCTGTACCTGAGTGCGCGGCTGGAGGCAAAGGAGCAGGTCCGCGCCACCCAGAGCGCGTTGATCAGCTGCAGCACCGTGGTGCGCCTGACGCTGTTCCTGGTCGCCGGCGTGTATGCCGACCAGAGCCTGCTGCTGCTCGCCGCCTGCCTGCTGCCGGTAATGGGCGCCGGGCTCTGGGCCGGTCGCAGGCTGACCCAGCGCCTGTCCCGTGAAGCCTTCGTGCGCCTGGTCACCTGGCTGGTGCTGGCCAGCGGCCTGGCGCTGATCGGTCGCTACCTGAGTACCTGAGCAGGCGGTAGAATTGCAGCACAACCGCAGTTTTCAGGCTTGCCCCGTTCATGAACACCCAGAGCATCATCGTTCCCAAACTGTCCACCGTCCCGGTGCACGAAGCCCGGGCCCGCGCCATCCTGCGCTGGCTGGTGCGCGAAAAGGTCGTCGAAGAGCAGTTGACCACCTGTGGTCGTACCGGCAACCGCATGGGCCATGCCTTGGCCGAAGGCGCCCGCAAAGTGGCCCTGCACCCGGAAAGACTGCCCTTCGGCGAGCCGGTCAACGGCCTGGAAGTGATGCTCAAGCGCTGCATCTATACGCCCACCGAAGGTTTTCTCGAAGAAGCCGGTTGCCCGGAGTGCCGACGCGAGGTAGGGGAGCCGCTGTTCGAAAGCCTGGAAGAATGGATGCCGGCGGTGAGCGACAACTTCACCTGCCCGCTGTGCGGCTTCGAAGACGACATCAATGGCTTCATTTTCTTGCAGCCATGTGCCTTTTCCAACCTCGGGTTCATCTTCAACAACTGGGGCGATGCCGGGTTCACCCCGGCCTTTCTCGACAGCTTCGCCGACTGGCTCGACCAGCCGGTGGCGGTGGTACAGGTAAAACTGCCACGAGGCTGACCGAAGGCCCTTATTTTGCATTGAGCGGCGCGCCGTGCATGAGTATAATGGCGCGCTTCCATTTTTCCCGCCCGGGAGCCCCCGCGATGCTGCGTATCAGCCAAGAAGCCCTGACCTTCGACGATATCCTCCTTGTACCTGGCTATTCCGAGGTACTGCCCAATGAAGTCAGTCTCAAGACCCGTTTGACCCGCGGCATCGAGCTGAACATTCCGCTGGTTTCCGCCGCCATGGATACCGTGACCGAAGCGCGCCTGGCCATTGCCATGGCCCAGGAAGGCGGTATCGGCATCATCCACAAGAACATGACCATCGAGCAGCAGGCCAGCGAAGTCCGCAAGGTCAAGAAGTTCGAGGCTGGCGTGGTCAAGGACCCGATCACCATCGACGCCGATGCCACCGTGCGCGACCTGTTCGACCTGACCCGCCTGAACAACATCTCCGGTGTTCCGGTGCTGGCCAATGGTGATCTGGTCGGTATCGTCACCTCCCGTGACGTGCGCTTCGAAAGCCGCCTGGAGGCCAAGGTTCGCGACGTGATGACGCCGAAAGAGCGTCTGGTCACTGTCCGCGAAGGCGCCGACAAGAACGAAGTCCGCGAGCTGCTGCACAAGCACCGCCTGGAAAAGGTCCTGATCGTCGACGACAAGTTCAACCTCAAGGGCATGATGACCGTCAAGGACATCGAAAAGGCCAAGGCCTACCCGCTGGCCAGCAAGGACGACCAGGGTCGCCTGCGCGTCGGCGCCGCCGTCGGTACCGGCAAGGATACCGGCGAGCGCGTTGCCGCCCTGGTTGCCGCCGGCGTTGACGTGGTGGTTGTCGACACCGCCCACGGTCACTCCAAAGGCGTTATCGACCGCGTTCGCTGGGTGAAGGAGAACTACCCGCAAGTGCAGGTGATCGGCGGCAACATCGCCACCGGCGCTGCGGCCAAGGCCCTGGCCGAAGCCGGCGCCGATGCCGTCAAGGTCGGTATCGGCCCAGGCTCGATCTGCACCACCCGTATCGTTGCCGGTGTCGGCGTGCCGCAAATCAGCGCCATCGCCAACGTCGCCGCAGCACTGGAGGGCACTGGCGTGCCGCTGATCGCCGACGGCGGCATCCGGTTCTCCGGTGACCTGTCCAAGGCCATCGTCGCCGGTGCTTCGTGCGTGATGATGGGTTCGATGTTCGCCGGTACCGAAGAGGCCCCGGGTGAAGTCGAACTGTTCCAGGGCCGTTCCTACAAGGCCTACCGCGGCATGGGCTCGCTGGGTGCCATGGCACAGGCGCAAGGCTCGTCCGACCGCTACTTCCAGGACTCCTCGGCCGGTGCCGAGAAGCTGGTGCCGGAAGGCATCGAAGGCCGTGTTCCCTACAAGGGCGCCCTGGCCGCGATCATCCACCAGCTGATGGGCGGCCTGCGTTCGTCCATGGGCTACACCGGCAGCGCGACCATCGAAGAGATGCGCACCAAGCCGGAGTTCGTGCGCATCACCGGTGCCGGCATGGCCGAGTCCCACGTGCATGACGTGCAGATCACCAAAGAAGCCCCTAACTACCGCGTAGGCTGAGGCTTCCGGCAATACCTGTTAGCGGGGCTGTCACGACAGCCCCGCGTCGTTTCCGATTTCCACTGACGAGATTGAGTCATGGCCCTCGACATTCACGCTCACCGCATCCTGATCCTCGATTTCGGTTCCCAGTACACCCAGCTGATCGCCCGCCGCGTGCGCGAAATCGGCGTGTACTGCGAACTGCACCCGTTCGACATGGACGATGAAGCGATCCGTGCATTCAACCCGCGCGGCATCATCCTCGCCGGCGGCCCCGAGTCGGTCCACGAAGCCAACAGCCCACGTGCCCCGCAGGCCGTGTTCGACCTCAACGTTCCGGTGCTGGGCATCTGCTATGGCATGCAGACCATGGCCGAGCAGATGGGCGGCAAGGTCGAAGGTTCCGACCTGCGTGAATTCGGCTATGCGCGCGTGGACGTGGTCGGCAAGAGCCGCCTGCTCGACGGCATCGAAGACCACATCGACCCCGACGGCCTGCTGGGCCTGGACGTGTGGATGAGCCACGGCGACAAGGTCACCCAGATGCCGGGCAACTTCCACGTACTGGCCAGCACCCCGAGCTGCCCGATCGCCGGCATGTTCGACGACGCGCGTGGTTACTACGGCGTGCAGTTCCACCCGGAAGTGACCCACACCAAGCAGGGCGGTCGCATCCTGTCCCGCTTCGTGCAGGACATCTGCGGCTGCGAAGCCCTGTGGACGCCTTCCAACATCGTTGAAGACGCCATCGCCCAGGTACGTGAGCAAGTCGGTTCGGCCAACGTGCTGCTGGGCCTGTCCGGCGGTGTCGACAGCTCGGTGGTTGCCGCACTGCTGCACCGTGCGATCGGCGACCAGCTGACCTGCGTATTCGTCGACAACGGCCTGCTGCGCCTGCACGAAGGCGACCAGGTAATGGCCATGTTCAAGGAGAACATGGGCGTCAAGGTGATCCGCGCCGATGCTGAAAAGCAGTTCCTCGACAACCTGGCCGGCGAAGCCGACCCGGAGAAGAAGCGCAAGATCATCGGTCGCACCTTCATCGACGTGTTCGATGCCGAAGCCAGCAAGCTGGAGAACATCCAGTTCCTTGCCCAGGGCACCATCTACCCGGACGTGATCGAGTCGGCTGGCGCCAAGAGTGGCAAGGCCCACGTGATCAAGTCGCACCACAACGTGGGTGGCCTGCCGGAGGAAATGAACCTCAAGCTGGTCGAGCCGCTGCGTGAACTGTTCAAGGACGAAGTGCGCAAGATCGGCCTGGAGCTGGGCCTGCCGTACGACATGGTCTACCGCCACCCATTCCCGGGCCCAGGCCTGGGCGTGCGTATCCTCGGTGAAGTGAAGAAGGAATACGCCGACCTGCTGCGTCGCGCTGACCACATCTTCATCGAAGAACTGCGCAAGGCGGACTGGTACCACAAGACCAGCCAGGCCTTCGTGGTGTTCCAGCCGGTCAAGTCGGTGGGTGTCGTCGGCGATGGCCGTCGCTACGCCTGGGTCGTGGCCCTGCGTGCCGTTGAAACCGTGGACTTCATGACCGCGCGCTGGGCGCACTTGCCGTACGAGCTGCTGGAAACCGTCAGCGGCCGTATCATCAACGAAATCGAAGGTATCTCGCGCGTTACCTACGACGTGTCGAGCAAGCCGCCGGCAACCATCGAGTGGGAATGATCCCGCCTCGCGGTTGAACGAAACGGGCCTGCATTGCAGGCCCGTTTCTTTTTATCCGGGCAACTCTACTCGGCCCCGGGCGAGTGCCCGAAGTATGCCTTGTAGGCATGGCAGAAGTTCGCCGGGTTGGCATAGCCAACATGATAGGCAATCTGCGAGACCTGCCAGCGACGTTCCAGCAGCAGGGCACGGGCCAGTTCCAGGCGCTGTTGCCGCACGTACTGCAGGATCGAGCAGCCAAATTCCTGGCTGAATGCGCGGCGCAAGGTGGACTCGCTCACGCCCAGCTGGCGGGCCAGGGTTGCAGCTGTAGGCGTGGCGCTCAGGTTGGCATCGAGCTGACGACGCGCTTCGATGGCCAGGTCGCGCCACCCTCGGTCCCGAAGTTTTCCGCTGAACCGGTGGCCGATGAGCTGGTTGGCCAGCTCCAGCACGATGGCCAGGCTCAGGCTTTCGCAATGCAGGCGCCGGAGCCCGCCTGTGTAGGGCGACAGATACAGCTGCTGGAACAGGCGGCTGACCGTTGGCCACTGCGGCAACTGGTCGAAGCGCATGCCATCTGCGGACAGTGCCAGCAGCGGCTTCAGCTGCACGTCGTCGCGGACCAGTTCGAGCAGGTACTCACCGGCAAGACGAACCCCGGCCATGCGGGCGTGGCTGTTGGCGGGTAACTGGTCCTGCGCTTCCAGGGTTTCACCCAGGCCCAGCATGTGCAACCGGCCAGGGGCATAGCTGTTGAGCTGGCCATCGATCTTGTGCTGCCACGCGCCGTCGAATACCTGCACGAAACACAGGCTCTGTGGCAGCACCTTGTCGATCCTCAACGGCTCGGGGAACTGCAGGTTGCAGTCGAAGTACTGCAACCCGCCGTGCACCGTCTGTGCCTGATAATGGCCGGTCGCGCTGCCCATCACCCGCGCGCTGCGCGCATCCAGCACCCCGGCCTCGGCAAGTGAGCCGGGGCTGTCGAAGGAAAAGGCGGTGTCGAGGTAGGGGCTGTTTGATCGCATGTGCGCTTCGCATCCTTGGCTGAGGGCGGCATGGCCGCAAATGGTAACGCGTGCACACATTCAGCGACAGCCATTGTGCGCAAGGCGCTGTTTGTTGTGCGAACCGGTCAGCGGGGTTGGCAGCGCGGACGAGGCTTATTTCAATGTGCGTTTGTTCCAATCCAGGATGAAAAAACATGCTCGCTTATCGCAAATTCGCAGCCCTGCTGGTGGCATCGCTCACCCTGTGGCTAAGCCAGGCTCACGCTGAACAACGGCTGCAAGTGGCCGACCAGGTGGTGGCTTACACGGGCGCGCAAGGGGCCAGGGTATGGACGCTGCGCATTGGTGAACGCGCCGCCAACGAGGCGCTGGTGCAGGTTGAAGGCGTCGATCACGACTGGAACATGCGCATCCAGAAAATGCAGGTGGAGAAGACCAGCCGGGATACCCGTTATTCCACCACCGTGGATGGCAAGAAATTCGTCGTCCTGATCGTCCAGGGCAGCTGGGGGGGCGAACTCTACCTGCCGGGCGAGGCGCAAGCGCTGCAAGTCGGCTATTCGCAAGAGCTGTCGCAGCAGGGTAATGCGCAGGCATTTCTTACCGATTACCTGGCGGCACAGAACCAGGAGGGGCAATGACCATGGGCGAATTCACCGACCCGTTGTCTGACCTGTCCGGCTCGCTCGGCCAGGACTACGAGCATACCCGGGCCGCCCAGCGCGACCGGGTGATTGCCGAGCTCAAGCAGGTGATCGAGCGCGTGCCCGAGCAGAGCGAGTTCACCAACTCCCGGCGTTACCGGGTGTGGGGGCCGATACTGTTGCTGGGCTCTCTGATTATCACGGCTGTCACTTTCAACCCGGAACGCTTGGGGGCGGTCGCAGCCGGTGTCTTCATAACCCTGATCGCTGCGGCAGTGACTTGGCAACACCGCAATGCCGGTACCCAGGTATTCATGCGCCTGACCCGCAGGCAGTTGTTTGTCGATACGCTGGATGCGCCGGTGGACCTGGCGGAAGTGGAGGATATTTCGGTCAAGGATGAAGGGCTGGTCATGGTGCAGACGCTGGAAATGAGCAGCGAAGCCGCCTTGCCGAAGCACCATGTGGTGAAGCTGCAGTTCTTCGGTAACCAGGCCATGGTGCTGAAAAAACCGCGACCGCAGATCCGCATCATGTCCGCCGGCCTGGCCAGCAACGGGCGCAAGCTGGATAACGAAGAAGTGCTGGCGGTGCTGGCAGCCTACCGCAATGCGGCGCATGCACAACGGCAACTGGAGCTGCTGCAGGCTGATGGATAACGCCGAACGCGAAGCTCACCTGGCGTACCTGCAGGCGCAGGCCGACGGCCCCACCGACAGCTTCGAACTGCTGGAGCACTCGCTCGGCAAGGCGCTGGCCTGCGCCGTGATTGGCCTCTTGCTCGGCGGACTGGGGGCGTGGCTGATCGCCCTGGCGCTGCAGTTCAGTGCCAATGCCAGCAGCGGTGTCACCTGGCTGATGTCTGGTTTCGGCCTCGCCCTGGCCGGCGCCGGGGTGGCGGCGCTGGCTTGCGCCGCCGTGCTCCATCGCCGGCACGGCAAGCGAGCGCTGAGCGTGACACCCGATATGCTGTGCTTTGCCAACGCGCAGGCACCGACACCCCTGCATGGCTTTGATGGCTTCGAGGTCGAGCAGGGGTATTTCACCACCCGGCTGATCTTTACCGTGTCGGCGTTCAGTCACGCGCCAGCCCTGGCGCCGGCCTGTTTCAGGGCGCTGGCCTCGCCTGACGCGGTGGCCATCGCGGGCGGCTTGCGGGTCAGCCTGTGGTTGTGCACGCCCGTCGTGGGCGGGCGTCGCGCGAGCCTGCAGGAACTGGTGGATCTGCTTTACGCCTATGTGCAGGCGGCCCAGGCCAGGCGTAGCCTGGCGCAGCTGTTTCCGGGCGTGGCGCGGCTGGGTGCAACGGCCGGATGAGGCGCCTGGGCTGGGGCTTGGCCCTGCTGTTGCTACCGCTGGCGCTGTACGGCTGGGGTCAGGTGCAACTTTGGCGCGCCGACACGGCGCAGGAGCAGGCACAGGTCATCCGCCAATGGCTGGCTGCACCCAGCGATGCCTTGCTGCAAAGCCTGCCTTGGGCCGCGCGCAAGCAGCTCAACGGGCGGCTCGACAGGCGAGAAGCGCTGCAGGCGCAGCTGGCTGTGCTCGACGCCGACCGCCACTGGCTGGGCGTACGCGAATGGATGGCCGGCCTCAGCGGCTGGTTGGCACTGGGGGCTTTGTTCACCGGTGTCGGCGCCTGGCTCCGGCTGAAAGTCGACGCCTGGCGGGCGCTGCGCTCGGCACATTACTTGTACGGCCGGATGAGCGCCAGCTGGTTGGCGCTGGGCCGCTGGCTGAGTGCCTACCTGGTCCTGCTCGCGGGCTCGCTGAGCCTGTCATTGCTCTATGAGACCAGTTTCGGGCTGAGCCATATGGCGCAAGGCGGCCTGACCGTCCTGATCGTGGTGCTGCCGCTGACGTCTGTGCTCCTCGTGTGCATGCGCACCTTTTGGCGATTGCGCCAACAATGGCCGGGCATGGGCGCGCCAAGTGCAAGCTTTCTTGGCCGGCAGCTCCACAGGCAGGCGGCGCCGGCGCTGTGGCGCTGGGTCGAAGGCTTGGCTGCGCAACTGCATGCGCCTGTGCCCGACCATATCGTGGTCGGGCTTGACCAAGGCTTTTTCGTCACCTGCGTGCCTGTCGTGCTGCAGCCCAGCGGGACGCCGCTCAGCGGGCGGACCCTGTATCTGCCGCTGCCATGCCTGGCGGCCATGAGCCAGGCGGAGGCGGCCTCGCTGATCGGCCATGAGTTGGGCCATTTCCGCCGCCGTGACACCGAGCGAGGCAGCGAAACCTGTGCACGTTTCAGCCTGATGTGCGCGCACTATCAGGCCATGCTTGGCGCCGACAGCGCCCCGCCTTGGGCTGTGCGCCCGGTCCTGTGGATGGCCGGCCAGTTCCTGCATCATTTCCAGGTCGCGGTGCACCACTGGGGGCGGGCGCAGGAATTGCTGGCCGACCGGGCGGGTGCCGAGGTCGGTGGGCCGAAGCTGTTCGTCCAGGCGCTGCTGCGGGCCATTGCCCTGGGCAGGGTGATCGATGGGTTACTGAATGCTCGCGGTGGCGAAGGTCTGCCGCAGGCGTTGGCGTTGCACTTGCAACGCACCCCGTTGCAACTGGGCGAAGAGGCGCTGGCGCTGACCATTACCCACCCGTTCGATACCCACCCCGACACCGCCACGCGCTTGCAGAACCTGAACATCCTGCTCGACCCGCAATTGCTGCAGGCGGCCTTGCGCGCGCCGTCCAGCGATGACCAGCGGTGGTTCAACGAGCTTTGCCTGGCCCCCGGCGGCAGCGCCGATGGCAAGGCTGCGGGCGGCGTTGCCAGAGACTTCACTTAATATTTCCCATTTGCAGGTGTATCGTATTCGCCCTTCATCGCCAGCCATGCTGGCAGCTTGATTGCGCAGAACATGAGGTACCCGCACCAATGTCCTTCACCCGTCGACAAATGCTCAAGGGCCTGACCGGCCTGGTTGTGGTTGGCCTGGGCGCCGGGGGCGCGGCGCGTTACTGGTTGGGCCGGGTCGAGGACGACAATGCCGGGCATGATTACCAACTGATCGCCGCACCGCTGGACGTGGAACTGGTGCCGGGGTTCAAGACCGAGGCCTGGGCGTTCGGCCCCTCGGCCCCAGGCACCGAGCTGCGCGTGCGCCAGGGCACCTGGCTGCGGGTGCGCTTCATCAACCACCTGCCGGTGGAAACCACCATCCATTGGCATGGCATTCGCCTGCCGCTGGAAATGGACGGCGTGCCTTATGTGTCGCAACTGCCGGTCAAGCCGGGCGAGTACTTCGACTACAAGTTCCGCGTGCCGGATGCCGGCAGCTACTGGTACCACCCGCATGTCAGCAGCTCCGAGGAGCTGGGCCGCGGCCTGGTCGGCCCGCTGATCGTCGAGGAGCGCGAACCCACCGGGTTCCGCCATGAGCGCACCCTGAGCCTGAAGAACTGGCATGTGGACGAGCAGGGCGCCTGGCTGCCGTTCAGCATCCCCCGCGAGGCCGCGCGCAACGGCACCGCCGGGCGGCTGATCACCATCAATGGCCAGGCTGATTCGGTCACCGAGCTGCCGGCCGGGCAAGTGGTGCGTGTACGCCTGTTGAACCTGGACAACACCTGGACCTACCGCATCAACCTCAAGGGCAATTGCGAGGCAATGGTCTATGCCCTTGACGGCAACCCGGTGACGCCTCGGCCGCTGGACGACGATTACTGGCTTGGCCCGGGCATGCGCATCTGCCTGGCTATCCGCATTCCCCAGGCGGGCGAGGAGATTTCCCTGCGGGACGGCTTTGTCCGCCTGGGCACGCTGCGTTCGGTGCCCAGCAGTGATGCACCAGGGGACTGGCCGCCGGCACTGCCGCCCAACCCGATTGCCGAACCGGACCTGGAGAACGCCGAAAAGCTCAACTTCAATTTCGAATGGGCGGCCAAGGTTTCTGTCAGTACAGACCAGGACAAGCCCTCGAGCATGTGGCAGATCAACGGCCAGGCCTGGGACATCACCGACAAGACCTGCGCGGAACGGCCGATCGCCACGTTGAAGAGGGGCAAAAGCTACATCTTCGAGCTGAAGAACATGACCCAGTACCAGCACCCGATCCACCTGCATGGCATGAGTTTCAAGGTAATCGCCTCGAACCGCCACGACATCAAGGAGCCGTGGTTCACCGACACCTACCTGCTGGGCCGGAACGAGCGCGCCCAGGTGGCGCTGGTGGCGGATAACCCGGGCACCTGGATGTTCCACTGCCACGTCATCGACCACATGGAAACCGGCCTGATGGCCGCGATCGCGGTGGTCTGATGCGCCCGCAGATCATCGACCGCAGCCGCGATCAGGAATTCATGCGTCTGGCCCTGGCCCTGGCCGCCGAGGGGGCGGCGCTGGGCGAAGTACCGGTGGGCGCGGTGCTGGTGCAACATGGCCAGGTCATCGGGCAGGGTTTCAACCGGCCGATCATCGATAGCGACCCCAGCGCGCATGCCGAGATGGTAGCGATCCGGGCGGCGGCCAGGTCGGCCAGCAATTACCGACTGCCTGGCAGCACCCTGTACGTGACCCTGGAACCGTGCAGCATGTGTGCGGGGCTGATCGTGCATTCGCGGGTCATGCGCGTGGTGTACGGGGCGCTGGAACCCAAGGCGGGGATCGTGCAGAGCCAAGGGCAGTTCTTCGGGCAGGGCTTCCTGAACCATCGGGTGATGGTGGAGGGCGGGGTGCTGGCCGAGGAATGCGGGCAGATCCTGACGGAGTTCTTCAGGGCGCGCCGGGCCAAGGGTTGACCTGTGGCGGACTACATCGGCGGCGACTGTTCCGCCGGCTTGTCCTTGTTCACCCCGGGTACATGCAGGTTGCCCTCGGCCACCTGGCCTTCGAGCTGCGGCTGGGTCACCCAGGTAAGGATGTCGTAGTAACGACGAATGTTGGCCACGAAATGCACCGGTTCGCCGCCGCGGGCGTAGCCATACTTGGTTTGCCGATACCACTGCTTCTGCGACAGGCGCGGCAGCATCTTCTTCACGTCCAGCCATTTGTTCGGGTTGAGCTTCTCGCGCTTGGCCAGGGTGCGGGCGTCTTCCAGATGGCCGGTGCCGACGTTGTAGGCGGCCAGGGCGAACCAGGTGCGGTCCGGTTCCTGGATGCTGTCGTCGAGCTCCTGCTTGATCTTCATGAAGTACTTGGCGCCGCCCTGAATGCTCTGTTTCGGGTCCAGTCGGTTGGACACGCCCATTGCCTGGGCGGTGCGCTGGGTCAGCATCATCAGGCCACGCACGCCGGTCTTGGAGGTGACTTCCGGCTGCCACATCGACTCCTGGTAACCGATGGCCGCCAGCAGGCGCCAGTCGACCTGCTCGACCTTGGCGTAGCTCTTGAAGTGCTTCTCGTACTTGGGCAGACGCTGCTGCAGGTGCTGGGCGAAGGTGTAGGCGCCGACATAGCCGAGTACGTCGACATGCCCGTAGTAGCGGTCCTTCAGGCGTTGCAGGGTGCCGTTCTTCTGCGCCTTGTCGAGGAATTCGTTGACCTCGTTGAGCAGGCTGTTGTCCTCGCCTGCGGCTACCGCCCAGCGCTGGTCGCGGGTGTCGCCCAGGTCGAAGGCCACCCGCACGTTGGGGAAGTACACCTGGTTCATTGCCAGCTCGTTGGAGTCGACCAGGGTCAGGTCGATCTGCCCTTCGTCGACCATGCGCAGCAGGTCGACCACCTCGACGGCATCGGATTCTTCGTATTCCAGGCCCGGGTACTGTTTTTTCAGTTCGGCCAGTTGGTCGGCATGGCTGCTGCCCTTGAGCACCATGATCTTCTTGCCGACCAGGCCTTTGGCGTCGGTGGGGCGCGGGCGGCCGTTGCGGTAGATGACCTGGGGCGTCACTTCCAGGTAGGGGTGGGAATATTTCACCTGGGCCTGGCGCCGTTCGCTGCTGACCAGGCCGGCCGCCGCCAGCACCGGGCCGGAGGGCTTGCCGAGGGCGTCGTACAACTCGTCGAGGTTGTCGGCGGTCTCGATCTGCAGCTTCACGCCGAGATCATCGGCGAAATGCTGGACCAGCTCGTACTCGAAGCCGGTTTCGCCGTTGCGGTCCTGGAAGTAGGTGGCCGGGCTGTTGCGGGTGATCACGCGCAGCACGCCATCCTCCTTCACGCGCTCGAGGGTGCTGGGTTTTTCAACGCAGGCACCGAGCAGCAGAAAGAGTCCGGTTGCGAAAAGCCATCTGGCGCAACGCTGGCGCAAAGCAGTGTGGGCGAACATAGGTTGCAGTATACGCAAAGGACTGGCACAGCCATATCTCGACAACTGTTAGCTTGTCTGGTAGCGGGTTGTGTGGTGGGGTGGGGGGATTGCGTGAAGGCCTCAGGGTGCCCGCCTCAAGATATTCAGCGCCTGTGAGATCGAGCGCCGCCCGCGCGGCGCTTCGCGGGGCAAGCCCGCTCCCACATTTGTTTAGGGCCAGTTATTCCTGAGGTATCGGCGCGCGGTCCCTTGTTTGTCCCTTTCAATATCGCGTCGTACAAACAAGGGACCGAGCGCCAATGGCGGCAGGAGATACATGTGGGAGCGGGCTTGCCCCGCGAAGCGCCGCGCGGGCGGCGCTCGATCTTACAGGCGCTGAATCTGTCATGCCGAGCCCTTGGAAATCTGACCCCGAAGTCCGGTTCCACCGCCCGGCAGTCGTGGCTTAGAGCGGGTGCCGAAACCCTTCGAATTAGGCTAGAATGCACGGCCTCTAAGCACACCCCTTCCTGAGGCTGTCCCGACGATGTTGATCCTGCGCGGCGCTCCTGCCCTTTCTGCCTTTCGCCACGGTAAATTACTCGAGCAACTGAGCCAGAAAGTCCCCGCTGTTACTGGTTTGTATGCCGAATTTGCCCACTTCGCCGATGTCGACGGCGAGCTGACCGCCGACCAGCAGCAGGTGCTGGGCCGTCTGCTCAAGTACGGCCCGAGCGTGCCGGTACAGGAGCCGAGCGGCCGCCTGTTCCTGGTCGTACCGCGCCTGGGCACGATTTCGCCGTGGGCCAGCAAGGCCAGCGACATCGCCCACAACTGCGGCCTGCAGGCCATCCAGCGCCTCGAGCGCGGTATTGCCTACTACGTCGCCGGCGACCTGAGCGCCGCCGATGCCGAGCTGATCGCTGCCGAACTGCACGACCGCATGACCCAGCGCGTGCTCGGCCAGCTGGAGCAGGCCGCTGACATGTTCAGCCACGCCCAGCCCAGGCCGATGACCTCGGTGGACATCCTGGCCGGTGGCCGTGACGCCCTGGCCAAGGCCAACATCGACCTGGGCCTGGCCCTGGCCGAAGACGAGATCGACTACCTGGTCAATGCCTTCCAGGGCCTCAAGCGCAACCCGAACGACATCGAACTGATGATGTTCGCCCAGGCCAACTCCGAGCACTGCCGCCACAAGATCTTCAACGCCAGTTGGGACATCGACGGCCAGGCCCAGGAAAAAAGCCTGTTCGGCATGATCAAGAACACCTATCAGATGCACAGCGAAGGCGTGCTGTCTGCGTACAAGGACAACGCCTCGGTGATCGTCGGCAACGTGGCCGGCCGTTTCTTCCCGAACCCTGAAACCCGCCAGTACGGCGCAGTGCAGGAGCCGGTGCACATCCTGATGAAGGTGGAAACCCACAACCACCCGACCGCCATCGCGCCGTTCTCCGGTGCCTCCACCGGCTCGGGCGGCGAAATCCGCGACGAAGGTGCCACCGGTCGTGGCGCCAAGCCCAAGGCTGGCCTGACCGGTTTCACCGTATCCAACCTGCGCATCCCTGGCTTCGAACAGCCGTGGGAACAGAACTACGGCAAGCCAGGGCGCATTGTCGATGCCCTCGACATCATGGTCGAAGGCCCGCTGGGTGGCGCCGCATTCAACAACGAGTTCGGTCGCCCGGCCCTGACCGGCTACTTCCGCACCTTCGAGCAGGCCATCAACACCCCGCGCGGTGAAGAAGTGCGCGGCTACCACAAGCCGATCATGCTCGCCGGCGGCATGGGCAACATCCGTGAAGACCACGTACAGAAGGGCGAGATCACCGTCGGCGCCAAGCTGATCGTGCTCGGTGGCCCGGCCATGCTGATCGGCCTGGGCGGCGGCGCCGCTTCCTCGGTGGCCACCGGTGCCAGCTCGGCTGACCTCGACTTCGCTTCGGTACAGCGCGAAAACCCTGAAATGGAGCGCCGCTGCCAGGAGGTGATCGACCGTTGCTGGCAGTTGGGCGACAAGAACCCGATCGCCTTCATCCATGACGTTGGCGCTGGCGGTATCTCCAACGCCTTCCCCGAGCTGGTCAACGACGGTGGCCGTGGTGGCCGCTTCGAACTGCGCAACGTGCCCAATGACGAGCCGGGCATGGCCCCGCACGAAATCTGGAGCAACGAGTCGCAGGAACGTTACGTGCTGGCCGTCAGCGCCGAGGACTTCGAGCGCTTCCAGGCCATCTGCGAGCGCGAGCGCTGCCCGTTCGCGGTTGTCGGCGAAGCCACCGCAGAGCCGCACCTGACCGTTACCGACAGCCACTTCGGCAACACCCCGGTGGACATGCCGCTGGACGTGCTGCTGGGCAAGCCGCCGCGCATGCACCGTTCGGTTACCCGCGAAGCCGAGCTGGGCGATGACTTCGACCCGAGCCAGCTGGACCTGGACAACGCCGTACAGCGCGTGCTCAGCCACCCGGCCGTGGCCAGCAAGAGTTTCCTGATCACCATCGGCGACCGCACCATCACCGGCCTGGTGGCACGCGACCAGATGGTCGGCCCGTGGCAGGTACCGGTGGCCGACTGCGCCGTCACCGCCACCAGCTTCGATGTCTACACCGGTGAAGCCATGGCCATGGGCGAGCGCACCCCGCTGGCCCTGCTGGACGCCCCGGCATCGGGCCGCATGGCCATTGGCGAGGTACTCACCAACCTGGCTGGCGCGCGTATCGAAAAACTCTCCGACATCAAGCTGTCGGCCAACTGGATGTCCGCTGCCGGCCACCCCGGTGAAGACGCCCGCCTGTACGACACCGTCAAGGCTGTCGGCATGGAGCTGTGCCCGGAGCTGGGCCTGACCATTCCGGTCGGCAAGGACTCCATGTCGATGAAGACCAAGTGGAGCGAGGACGGTGTCGAGAAGAGCGTCACCGCGCCGATGTCGCTGATCGTCAGCGGCTTCGCCCCGGTGGTCGACATTCGCAGCACCCTGACCCCGCAACTGCGCATGGACAAGGGCGAGACCGACCTGATTCTGATCGACCTGGGCCGCGGCAAGAACCGCATGGGCGCCTCGATCCTGGCCCAGACCTACGGCAAGCTCGGCGCCGAGGCTCCGGACGTCGACGATGCCGAGGACCTGAAGGCGTTCTTCGCGGTGATCCAGGGCCTCAACGCCGACGGTCACCTGCTGGCCTACCATGACCGTTCCGACGGCGGCCTGGTCACCACCGTGCTGGAAATGGCCTTCGCCGGCCACTGCGGCCTCGACCTGCACCTCGACCCGCTGACCGACAGCAAGGCCGACGTGCCGGCCATTCTCTTCAACGAAGAGCTGGGCGCGGTCATCCAGGTTCGCCAGGATGCCACCCCGGACGTATTGGCACAGTTCAGCGCCGCTGGCCTGGGCGAAGAATGCGTCGCGGTGATCGGCAAGCCGGTCAACAACGGTGAAGTGTCCATCAGCCTGAACGGCGAAGTGCTGTTCGACGACGACCGCCGCATGCTGCAGCGCCAGTGGGCTGAAACCAGCTACCAGATCCAGCGCCTGCGCGACAACGCCGACTGCGCCGACCAGGAATTCGACCTGCTGCTCGAGGAAGACAACCCGGGCCTGTCGGTGAAACTGGGCTTCGACGTCAACGACGACATCGCCGCGCCGTACATCAAGAAAGGCATTCGCCCGCAAGTGGCCATCCTGCGCGAGCAGGGTGTCAACGGCCAGGTCGAGATGGCTGCCGCCTTCGACCGCGCCGGCTTCGCTGCCATCGACGTGCACATGAGCGACATCCTGGCCGGCCGTGTTGACTTCGAAGCGTTCAAGGGTCTGGTCGCCTGCGGCGGCTTCTCCTACGGCGACGTGCTGGGTGCCGGTGAAGGCTGGGCCAAGTCGGCGCTGTTCAACAGCCGCGCCCGCGACGCCTTCCAGGCCTTCTTCGAGCGTACCGACAGCTTCGCCCTGGGCGTGTGCAACGGCTGCCAGATGATGTCCAACCTGCACGAGCTGATCCCGGGCACAGAGTACTGGCCGCACTTCGTGCGCAACCGCTCGGAGCAGTTCGAGGCGCGCGTGGCCATGGTCGAGGTGCAGAAGTCCAACTCGATCTTCCTGCAGGGCATGGCCGGTTCGCGCATGCCGATCGCCATCGCCCACGGTGAAGGTCATGCCGAATTCGCCAGCGAAGAGGCGCTGCTGGCTGCAGATGTGTCCGGCTGCGTGGCCCTGCGCTACGTCGACAACCACGGCAAGGTCACCGAAGCCTACCCGGCCAACCCGAACGGCTCGCCGCGTGGTATCACCGGCCTGACCAGTCGCGACGGCCGTGTGACCATCATGATGCCGCACCCGGAGCGCGTGTTCCGCGCCGTGCAGAACTCCTGGCGCCCGGACGAGTGGCAGGAAGATGCCGCGCTGATGCGTATGTTCCGTAATGCCCGGGTGTGGGTGAACTAAGGCGTGTACAAGCTCGCCTTCTTCGTCCCTGCCAGCCACGTCGAAGTGGTCAAGGCTGCTGTGTTCGCCGCGGGTGGCGGGCGCATCGGCGACTATGACCACTGCGCCTGGCAAACCCTGGGCCAGGGCCAGTTCCGCCCGTTGGACGGCAGCCAGCCGTTCCTCGGGCAAACCGGCCAGGTCGAGGTGGTGGAGGAGTGGAAGGTGGAGCTGGTGGTCGCCAACGAGCTGATTGCCCAGGTCGTCGCTGCCCTCCGGCAGAGCCACCCGTACGAGACGCCAGCCTACGAGGTCTGGCGGCTAGCCGAGTTCTAGTCCGCATCAAGGCTCTTCGCGGGCAAGCCCGCTCCCACAGCGACATCACGGTTTCCAGAGCCAGTGATATCCCTGTGGGAGCGGGCTTGCCCGCGAAAGGGCCCTACAAATCAGCCACAATCGCCTTGCCTGGCTCAGGCCGCTTCAACCAGGCGCAAGCCAGCAGCCCCGCCTCGAACAGCAGCCACATCGGCACCGCCAGCATGGTCTGCGAAAACACATCCGGCGGCGTCAGGATCATCCCCACCACAAAGCAGCCAACGATCACGTAGGGTCTGCTACGGCGCAATGTCGGCACATCGGCCAACCCCACCCAGACCACGATGAAGGTCGCCACCGGGATCTCGAAGGCCAGCCCGAACGCCAGGAACAGCGCCAGGATGAAGTCCAGGTACTGGCTGATGTCGGTCATCATCGCTACGCCTTCTGGCGTCACGCTGGCAAAGAAGCCGAACATCATCGGGAACACCAGGAAGAACGCGAAGGCCATGCCGGTATAGAACAGCACGATACTCGACACCAGCAACGGCAGGGCAATGCGCCGTTCGCGGCGATACAGCCCGGGCGCCATGAACCCCCAGGCCTGGTGCAGCAGCAGCGGCATGGCGACGAAAAGCGCGCACATCGCAGTCAGCTTGAACGGCGTCAGGAACGGCGAAGTGACGCTGGTGGCGATCATGCTTGCGCCTTCCGGCAAAAAGCGTCGCAGCGGTTCGGATATCAGGGTGTACAGCGTCTGGGCGAAGGGGAACAGGCCGGCGAACATCAGCGCGACCAGCCCCAGGCAGCGCACCAGGCGCTTGCGCAGGTCGCGCAGGTGTTCGGTCAGCGGCATGCTGGCCGTCGGGTCCGTTGCCATGCTCATTCAGGCATTCTCCCTGGCTGTGTCGTGGCCGCTCCATTGGTGGAATCTGCGCTGAGGCGGACGCCCTGGCGGAGCTCCTGCTCCAGGCGCTGCAGGGGCGCGTTATCGAAGCCAGGCAGCTCGATCTCCCGTTCCACCTGCGCGCGCAAGGCCTGCATGGCCCGACGCGCCCGGCCCAGACCACGGCCGAGGGTACGTGCCGCCAGCGGCAGGCGTTCCGGACCCAACACCAACAGTGCGACGACGCCTACCAGCAACAGTTCGCTGAAACCTACCTCGAACATCAGGCCTGGGGGTCCGTGTGTTGTTGTGCCGCCTGGCCTGTCAGCGGGCATTGCGGCACCTGCGTGCGGCCAGCCGCGTTGGCGTCGTTGTCGCTGCCCATGGACTTGCGAAAGCCCTGGATCGCCTCGCCCACGTCGCTACCCAGGCCCTTGAGGCGCTTGGTACCAAACAGCAGGAATACGATCAGTAGTACGATCACCAGTTGCCAGATTCCAATGCCACCCATTGCGACCACTCCTGTAAGGTCATGAAAAGGAAGGGCAATCGTGCCTTGTGTAGATGACGGGCACATGACGAACGGCTGCTGCCATCTACCTGCAACACCTGACGTGTTGACTGGCGTTTTCATTCGCTTGTGGGTGTGCATGAATGGGTGGCAGGCAACAGCGGGGCGCGGCCCTGCTGATGGTAATGGTGGTACTGGCCATGCTGGCTGCGGGCATGGCCTGGCTGGTGGAAGATGGCCGCCGTCAGGTCGACGAGGTGCGCCTGCTGCACCAGCGGGTACAGGCGCGGGCCATGGAACAGGCAGGCCTGGCCTATGCCGGGCAGGCCCTGCGTGACCCCGCCTGGCGGCTCAGTCCGCTGTTCTGGCAGGCCTTGCGTGGGCAGCCGTTGAATTACGACTTTGCCGCCGGCCAGGCGCAGCTGAGGGTGGGCGACCTGCACACCTGCTTCAACGTCAATGCCTTGCTCGGTGCCGATGGTGAACGCGCCGAGCGCCAGTTGCGTTACCTGCTGGGCAATGACATGGCCGCCGAACGCCTGGTCGATGCCCTGGCCGACTGGCTCGATGCCGATAACGACACCCGCCTGCAAGGCGCCGAGAGTGCCCAGTACCTGCGCCAGCAACCTGCGCGGCTGGCGGCCAACCAACCGATGCTGGACACCAGCGAACTGAACCTGTTGCTGGCGCCGGATGCCGGCCGCCAAGGGCGTTACCCCATGTTGTGTGCCTTGCCGCAGACAACCGGTTGGCGGCTGAATGCCAATGCCCTGGGGCTGGAGCATCTGCCCTTGCTGGAGGCGCTGTACGAAGGGCGTTATCCACGCTCGCTGCTGAGCCGTATCGTCAGCGGCCGGCCGGCGTCCGGCTATGTGGATGCCGCCGCGTTGCGCCAGGCGCTGGGGGCGGTGGATGACGAGACGTTCGAGCGGCTGAGCGAAGGGTTGCTGTTGAACAGCGGCTATTACCTGTTGCAGCTGTCCTTCGCGGAGGAGGGGCGGGTGATACGCAGCGAGTTCCAGGTGGAGGCGCTGGGGGTGGTGCAGTGGCATGCCCGGGTGCCGGCGCAGCAGGTGCGGGTGCGTAGCCGCGAGCCGATGGTTTGGTAGTATTCACCGGCCTCTTCGCGGGTAAACCCGCTCCCACAGGGACCGCACGGTTTTTTTAACCCTGTGCAGTACCTGTGGGAGCGGGTTTACCCGCGAAAAGGCCGGTACAGCCAGCGCAAGGCTGACTGACCGGCACCATGTCAGGCGGTCCCGATCTCGCCGCCATCAATCCGCTGAATCACCACCGTCGCCGCCCGCGGCCTTACCGTGGTCCCCGCCGGGGTGGCATCGGTGGCCTGGTCGGTATATGGCCAGTTGTCCGGGTGCTGGATGTTCACGAACAGCGTCTTGTTGTCGGGGGTGAAGGTAATTCCGGTCACCTCGCAACCATTCGGGCCGACGAAGAAGCGGCGCAGGTCCACCTGGTTCTGTGCGTTCACCGGCACCTGCTTGCCGCTGGCATCGACCAGGTTGGTCGGGATCACTGCCAACAGCTGGTCATTGGTGTAGTCGGTCACGCTGCTCTCGCCGTTGTCTGTCTCGAACCACAGCACGCCACGGCTATCGAAGCTCATGCCGTCAGGGCTGGCGAACTGGTTCAGTTCGGTCAGGCCCGAGCGGTTGATGTCGGCAGTGCCGGCTGCATTGGCGCCGAACACGAAGATGTCCCAGGTGAAGCTCAGTTGGTCGTCGCTGTCGTGCCAGCGAATGATGTGGCCGTGCCGGTTCGGGCCGCGCGGGTTGGCTGCATCGACCTTTTCCGGGGTGCGCGCGCTGTTGTTGGTCAGGGTCAGGTACACGTCGCCATTCAGCGGGTTGACCGTGGTCCATTCCGGGCGGTCCATTGGCGTTGCGCCTACGGCATCGGCAGCGCCGCGGGTGTTGAGGATGATCCCCGGCAGGTCGCCATACAAGGCACCCAGGGTGCTGCCGGCAGTGGTCGTGGTGGCAACGTCCAGCAGCAGCCAGGCCCCGGTGCCGTCGGCATTGAAGCGCGCCACGTAGAGCTTGCCCTGGTCGAGGTACTTGGCGCCGGTGGTCAGGCGGTCGGCCGGGTTGGCGTCGGCGGCATCCCATACGGCGGTGGACACCCACTTGTACAGGTATTCGTTGTTCGAGTCGTCACCCATGTACCAGACCAGAGGCTTGCCGGCGACCGGCAGGCCCGGGGCGCAGCCCTCGTGACGGAAACGGCCCAGCGCCGTGCGCTTGGTGGCCAGGGTAGCGCTGTTGTACGGGTCGATCTCGACGATGTAGCCGTAGGTGCTGGCTTCGTTGCGATAGTCGTCGGTGGCGCTGGCACCTTTGACGGTGACGTCGAAACGGGCGAATTCGTCGGCTACCTCGCTGCTGTCGCCCGCCGCGGTTTCCCATTTGTACTGGCCGCTGGAAGTGCTCACGCCAATGCGGCGCTGGTCTTCAGGGCGGGTGCCTTTGTTGACGAAAATGCCTGGCCAGTTCTCTTCACAGGTCAGGTAGGTACCCCATGGGGTGTAGCCGTTGCCGCAGTTGTTGTTGGTGCCGCGGCAGTGGGTGCCGTCCGGCGAGTACTTGGTCTTTACGTGATCGGTGCCGCGCAGGGGGCCGGTGATTTCCATGCGCGAGGCTGTGGTGAAACGGCGGTTCAGCGGGTCGTTATCGACCACCTGCCAGCGACCGCCGATTTTCTGCAGGCGCACTACACCGGCACCGTGGGCGTTGATTTCCTTGCGTACTTCCTCGGCCGGGCGCTTGCCGTTGATATCGGTGGTCGGGCCGGCCGGGTGCAGGGCCGCGGTGTCGATGTACTCGAAGTTGATCGCCAGCAGGCCATCTTCCGAGCTGCCGTTGATGGGGAAGAAGTGCATGCCGTCGTGGTGCATGCCCATGGCGTTGGCCTGGTCGGTCGAGGTATTGCTGCCGTCGGCCTTCCACGGGTTGCCGTTGCGGTTGATCGGCGTGCCCCAGGGCGCCAGTACGTAGGCGCTGTAGCCAGCTGCAACCACGCAGGCGTCGGTGCGCGAGCCGGGGATGGACTGGAAACCCAATGCCAGTTTTGGCTTTTCCGGCTCAGTCACCGGCGGTTCGGTGACGGGATCATCGTGATCCGAACCGCCACCGTCGAAACAGCCTGTCAGGCCGGTACCGGCAATCATGGCGATGGCGGCGCCCAGGCTGCCGCGCATCACGCTGCGGCGGCTCAGGTAAGCGTCCATGACGCTGGCCATCGGCAGGTTGCCGCTTTGGTTCCGGTCAAGGTTGTCGCCGGTATCTCGACTCATCAGGGTGTCCTTATGTTGGCTGAGTTAGAGGAAACCGCGACTTTAGAGGGCAAATATGATGATTCCTTGGCAGAAATGTTAACGGGCGCTTAAAACCTTGCGCGCTTAAAAACATGAACTACAGATCAGTCTGGAATGTTGTCTGATTTCTGCCATCAAACTGTAATACCAACGCCGCAACATCCGGGGCCCGGAATGGACATGGAAAAGGATGGCGGCTTCGATGGCAAGCAGTGTGCACAGGCGCGAAGTGATCGGCTGGATGGGTGTCGGTGCCTTGGCGCCGTTGCTCGGCGCCTGCTCCGCCTTTCCTGGGCAACGGGGCGGCAATGCCAGCCTCGACCTGCTGTATGTGGCCGATACCCTCGATGCTCGCCAGCCGGGCCAGGCCGTGGTGCCGGCCACGCGCCTGGGACCGGTCAGCCACCTGGGCCGCGCGCCATGGATGACTGGCAGCAACGCCAGCCTCGCCTATCCGCAGCTGGCACCCCTGCTCGATGCCAGCCAGGCGGCATCTGCCCAGCTGGGCGGCTACGCCGTGCTGGCGGCGTTGCTCGAGCAGTTGCGCGATGAGGCCGGGGCAGGTAACAGCCTGACCCTGGAGAACGGCCAGGGCTGGAATGGCAGTGGCCTGGCCTACCTGACCCAGGGTGAAAGCGGGGTGCAAGGCAGCCAGTTGCTGGGAATCGAAGCGCGGGTCAGCAGTGATGAACGCGTGCTGTGGCCACAACGCTGCCCGGGCCTGTATCGCCAGGCCAGCGCCATTACCCTGGGGGCCGGGTTGGCAGACGCACAGCGTCAGACCCTCGGCCTGGAAAGCCTGCACCTGTTCGAGCGTGGCGGTGCACGGATTGCCGTGGTCGGCGTGACCGACCCCTACGCCCAGGACCAGAAGGCCTCCCTCAAGCAGTGGTACCAGGCGCTGCAGCCAGTGTTCGAGCAGGCACGCCGCGAGGCCGACCTGGTGGTGGCCTTGGCCGATGCTGGCACAGGCCCCGGACTGTGGCTGGCCGAGCGGGTGCCGCAGATCGACGTGCTGTTGTGCGCCCGTGGCCAGGACCTGTGGCCGGCTCCGGTCGAGGTGAGCCAGGCCAGCGGCCGTCGGGTACCGGTGCTGTTCACCGGTTGCCGGGGCAGCGGCGCCTTCCGCCTGCGCTGTCGACGTGTGGCCGGGTTGTGGCAGTTCGACGGGCGTTTTTTTCCTGCCTTCGAGCAGCAGTTGGCCCCCGCTGCGCAGCTGCGTGTCGCACCATTGCAGGCCGAGCTGCGTCAACAGCGCGCCGGCCATGCGGCCTGGCTCGATCAACCCCTGGCCCGTGCGCCCCAAGCCCTGTGGCGCCGTGATACCCGCGGTGGCAGCTGGGACCGCCTGTTGCACCAGGCCTTGGCCGGCGACAGCGACATGCCGGTGCTGCTGCCCGGGCTGCGTTATGACTGCCCGCTACCCGCCGGAGCGGCCATCACCCGCGAACATCTGATCAGCCTCACCGGTGGTTACCCGGCCCCGGTGGTCGAAGCGCCGGCCCGGCAGGTTGAGCAGGTGCTGGAGAACGCTGCGGAGCAATTGTTCGGTGACCCGTTGTTGCTGGACAACAGCCAGGACCTGCCGCGCTGGCTGGGCCAGCCCTGGCGGGTCAGCTACAGCCCGCAAGGCAAGCGCATCACTGGCCTGGCACCGGTGCAAGGCCTTTGCCGTACCTTCGGCCTGCAATTCCAGGCCCAGGCTGGTGAGCCATTGTGGCAAAGCGTTGAGGCCTGGCTTGCCCGCCAGCCAGCAGACTGGCAACTCGCGCCGCTGCAGTTGCCCGAAGTGCGCTACGTGCAAGGACACCCAGGTTGGCACCCGCGGCAGCTGGCTTCGTGATACTCGCCTCGCGCCTGCTCACTGGCGCTGGGCTGACCCTGGCCGGCTGGCTGGCCGCCCAGTGCGTGCTGCAACTGAGCCGTCAGCCGCAACCAGCCATTGCGCCCGGCATGGCCGACATGCCGCTGCCCGGGTTGATGGCCGGCCATTGGCAGACGCCCGTCGACGATGGAGCCATCGCCCTTACCCGCCTGCCTTTGCAATACCTCGGCGGCCTCAAGGCCCAGCCATTGGCCGCCAGCGTGGTGGTGTTGCGCTATGGCGAGCAGGTGCGCACCTTGGCCCGTGGCCAGCGCCTGGCGCCCGGGATCGTGCTGCAGGACATCGACAACGATGGCCTGATTTTCAACAACCAGGGGCGGCGTGAACGCCTGCCCTGGCCGCCACGCCCCGTCGTGACCGGCTTCAAGCGGCAAGGATGAACGATGCCTGTCAGATATTGCGTTGCGGCCGCCTTGGGCCTGGTCTTGTCCATGGGCCTGCCTGCCGCCAATGCCGAAGAACCGGTTTTCGACGACAATGGCACGCCCCTGTACGAGGTGAACTTCGTCGACACCGACCTGGGCGAGTTCATCGACAGCGTGTCGCGGATCACCGGCACTACCTTCATCGTCGACCCCCGGGTCAAGGGCAAGGTCACCGTGCGCACCGTCGACATGCACGACGCCGATGCGATCTACGACATCTTCCTGGCGCAGTTGCGCGCCCAGGGCTATGCCGCTGTCGACCTGCCCAACGGCAGCGTGAAGATCGTCCCGGACCAGGCCGCGCGCCTGGAGCCGGTACCGGTGGAACCCGCCGGGCAGCAGGGGGAGGGCAGCGACAGCGTGGCCACCCGGGTTTTCAATGTGCGCAACGCGGCCAGCGAACAGGTGCTCGGCATTCTCAAACCTCTGATCGACCCGCGAGTAGGGGTGATCACGCCGTATCCGGCAGCACAGCAACTGGTGGTGACCGACTGGCGCAGCAACCTGGATCGTATCGCCAGCTTGCTGCAACATCTCGACCGCCCAGGCGAAGTGACGGACAACACCGGCACCCAGGTGATCTACCTGCGCCACGCCAGTGCCAGTGAAGTGGTCAAGGTGCTGCGTGGCCTGAGCCAGGAAGGCATGGTGCCGGCCGAAGACGCCAATGCAGCCGAGGCCAAGGACAGGCCGGTGACGGCTGCCGGCGGTGGCAGCGGTATCCGCCTGGAATACGAGGAAGGCACCAACGCCGTGGTCATGGTCGGCCCCGACAGCGAGCTGGCTGCCTACCGCAGTATCGTCGAGCAACTGGATATCCGTCGTGCCCAGGTGGTGGTGGAGGCAATCATCGCCGAGGTCTCCGACAGCAGTGCCCAGGAGCTGGGCGTACAGTGGCTGTTCGCCGACGAGAAGTTTGGCGCTGGCATCGTCAACTTCGGCAGCAATGGGGTAAACATCGCCAGTATCGCCGGGGCGGCCGCCAGCGGCGACAGCGAGGCACTGGGCGACCTGCTGTCATCTACTACGGGGGCCACCGCGGGCATCGGCCATTTCGGTGGTGGCTTCAACTTTGCCATGCTGGTCAATGCGCTGAAGGGCAAGAGTGGTTTCAACCTGCTGTCCACGCCCACCCTGCTGACCCTGGACAACGCCGAGGCGTCGATCCTGGTTGGCCAGGAAGTGCCCTTCGTCACCGGCTCGGTGACCCAGAACAACGCCAACCCGTACCAGACCATCGAGCGCAAGGAAGTCGGCGTGAAACTGCGCATCAAGCCGCAGATCAACATCGACAACAGCGTGCGCCTGGATATCGTCCAGGAGGTGTCGTCGATCGCCGACTCGAGCGCCGCCAGCGACGTGATCACCAACAAGCGCGAAATCAAGACCAAGGTGATGGTCGAGGACAACGGCCTGGTGATCCTTGGTGGCCTGATCAGTGACGAGCTGAGTACCAGCAACCAGCGTGTGCCGCTGTTGGGCGATATCCCTTACCTTGGCCGGCTGTTCCGCTCCGATGCCAGCAAGAACACCAAGCAGAACCTGATGGTGTTCATCCGCCCGCGTATCCTGCGTGACGGGCCCAGCCTGGCAGGGCTCAGCGAAGGCAAGTACCGCAGCCTGCAACAGACCACGCCGCTGCAACTGCCGGACCTGGCAGCAGGCAGCCCGCAGTTGCTGCAGGTATTCCCCGCCAGCCGCGCGCGCCTGGAAGGCGGTGACTGGTGATGCTGCCTTATCGCCAAGCGCGCCAGAGTGGGGTAGCCATGGCCCCGGCCGAGCAGGGCTGGCAGCTGTGGCTGCGGCCCGATGCCGACAGCGCACAGCTGCAAGAGCTGCTGCGTGTGCATGGCCAGCCCAGCCTGCTCGAATATCTCGAGCCTGCGCTGTTCGATGAACGCCTGGGCCAGCTGTACCAGGCTGAGGCCAACGCCACCGAGGCACTGATCGAAGGCATCGGCGAGCAGGTTGACCTGGACAGCCTGATGAGCGAGATGCCGCGCATCGAGGACCTGCTGGAAAGCGACGACGAAGCCCCGGTGATCCGCCTGATCAACGGCCTGTTCGGCCAGGCACTGCGCCTGCGCGCCTCGGATATCCACATCGAAACCTTCGAGCAGAGCCTGGTGGTGCGCCTGCGGGTGGACGGCCACCTGCGCGAGGTGTTGCGCCCACCCCGTGCGCTTTCAGCCATGCTGGTGTCGCGGATCAAGGTCATGGCGCGCCTGGACATTGCCGAAAAGCGCCAGCCCCAGGATGGCCGTATCACCCTGCGTGCAGCCGGGCGCGAGGTGGACGTGCGGGTCTCGACCCTGCCTGGCATCCATGGCGAACGGGTGGTGATGCGCGTGCTCGACAAGCAGGCCAGCCTGCTGGCGCTGGGCAACCTGGGCATGCCGCCGGCGGTGCTGCAGGGCCTGCGCGGTTGCCTGGCGCGGCCCAACGGCATCGTACTGGCCACCGGCCCGACCGGTTCGGGCAAAACCACCACCCTCTACGCCAGCCTCAATAGCCTCAACGACGGCAGCCGCAATATCCTCACTGTCGAGGACCCAGTGGAGTACGCCATCGCCGGCATTGGCCAGACCGCCATCAACCCGCGTGCCGGGCTGACCTTCGCCAGCGGCTTGCGGGCAATCCTGCGGCAGGACCCGGACGTCATCATGCTCGGCGAAATCCGCGACCAGGAAACCGCGCAGATTGCCGTGCAGGCCAGCCTCACCGGCCACCTGGTGCTGTCCACCCTGCACACCAACAGTGCGGTGGGCGCAGTGACCCGCCTGCGCGACATGGGCATCGAACCGTTCCTGATCGCCTCGTGCCTGCGCGGCGTACTGGCCCAGCGCCTGGTGCGGCGCCTGTGCAGTTGCGCCGTGGCGCACCCGCTGCAGGCGGCTGAACGGGGGCTGTGGCCCGAGCTGGCGGCGCTCGGCAGCAGTTACCACGCGGTGGGCTGCGAGCAGTGCCAGGGCAGCGGTTACCGGGGGCGCCTGGGCTTGTACGAATTCATCGAATTGGACGCCGGTCTGGTCGGCCTGCTGTATGACGGTGCCAGCGAACTGGCCATGCACGACTACCTGGCCGAACGCAGGCAGAGCCTGGTGGCGATGGCCAGCGACTGCCTGGCGCGTGGCGAGACGAGCCTGGCCGAAGTGCTGCGTGTGGTGCAGGGCTGAGCCATGCCGACCTATCGCTACCAGGCCGTCGACCTTGCCGGCAAGACCCGCAAGGCCAGCCTGCAAGCCGACAGCGAACGCCACGCGCGCCAGTTGTTGCGCGAGCAGGGGCTGTTCGCCCGCCAGTTGCAGCGCCACGAGGCCGGTACCCGGCAACCCCGGCGCCAGCGCCTGAGCCGCGCCCAGCTATGCGAACTGACCCGTCAACTGGCCACCCTGACGGCTGCCGGCATCCCCCTGGTCGACGCCCTGGCCACCCTTGAACGTCAATTGCGCCAGCCCGCCCTGCATAGCGTGCTGGTGGCCTTGCGCGGCTCGCTTGCCGAAGGCCTGGGCCTGGCCCGCAGCCTGGCGCGCCAAGGCGCACCGTTCAGTGGCCTGTACTGCGCATTGGTCGAGGCCGGCGAACGCTCCGGGCGCCTGGCCCAGGTATTGACCCGCCTGGCCGATCACCTGGAACAGGTGCAACGGCAACAGCACAAGGCGCGCACTGCGCTGATCTACCCCACGGTGCTGATGGGCGTGTCGCTGGCGGTGGTCATCGGCCTGATGACCTTCGTCGTGCCCAAGCTCACCGAGCAATTCGCCCATGCCGGGCAGAGCCTGCCGCTGATCACCTCGCTGTTGATCGGCCTGAGCCAGGGGCTGGTCCAGGCCGGGCCTTGGCTGCTGGGGCTGGCCGTGGTGCTCGCGGCGCTCGGTGGCTGGTTGCTGCGCAAGCCGCAATGGTGCCTGCGCCGTGACCAGTGGCTGTTGCGCCTGCCACGTGTCGGCAACCTGCTGCAGGTGCTGGAAAGCGCGCGCCTGGCACGCAGCCTGGCCATCCTCACTGGCAGCGGCGTGGCCCTGCTCGAAGCCCTGCAAGTGGCCACCGAAACCGTCGGCAACCGGCGTATCCGCCAGGCCATGGAACAGGTGCGCCTGCAGGTGCAGGGCGGCACCAGCCTGCACCGCGCGCTGGATGCCAGCCAGCAATTCCCACCACTGCTGGTGAACATGGTCGGCAGTGGCGAGGCCAGCGGCACCCTGGCCAACATGCTCGAGCGGGTGGCCGACGACCAGGAGCGCGGCTTCGCCCGCCAGGTCGACACCGCCATGGCGCTGTTCGAACCCCTGATGATCCTGGTGATGGGCGCCGTGGTGCTGTTCATCGTGCTGGCGGTGCTGCTGCCGATCATGCAACTCAACCAGGGCCTGCAACTGTGAACGCAAGGAGTATTGCCATGCAGCATCGACGCCACCGCCAGCGCGGTTTCACCCTCATGGAAATCATGGTGGTGATCTTCATCATCGGCCTGCTCATCGCCGTGGTCGCGCCCAGCGTGCTCGGCAACCAGGACAAGGCCATGAAACAGAAGGTCATGGCCGACCTGGCCACCCTGGAGCAGGCGCTGGACATGTACCGTCTGGACAACCTGCGCTTTCCCAGCAACGAGCAGGGCCTGGCTGCGCTGGTGAAAAAACCGGTTCACGAGCCGCTGCCCCGGGCTTGGCGCAGTGACGGCTACGTGCGCCGCCTGCCGGAAGACCCGTGGGGTACCCCGTATCAGTACCGCATGCCCGGCGAGCATGGCCGGGTCGACGTGTACTCGCTGGGCGCCGACGGCCTGCCGGGAGGCGAAGGCCAGGATGCCGACCTGGGCAACTGGGAGCTGTAACGGGTGCGTCGGCAGCGGGGTTTCAGCCTGATCGAGTTGCTGGTGGTGCTGGCCATCGCCGGGCTGATGACAGGGCTGGCGGTGACCGCTCTCGGCAACGGCCAGGCCGCTGTCGAGCAGGCCTTGCAGCGCCTGGCGGCGGAGATCCGCAGCCAGGCCGTGCTGGCCCGGCATGCCGGGCAACTGCGCGGCCTGCGCTGGAACGGCCAGCGCTTGGAGTTCGTGCGCCGCCAAGACGATGCCTGGGCGCTCGAGACGGTTGCCCTGGGCGACTGGCCCAAAGGCCTGCACCCGGATTGGCCAGCCAGCTCGCAGCCTCAGCTGCTGTTCACCCCGCACGGCTGGGCACAGCCGGGCAGCGTGCACTGGCGCTGGGCCGATGGTAGCCAACGCTGGGCCTGGGGCCGTGATGGCCGCTTGCATATAGCGGTGGCGCCATGAAGCGGCATCAGCGCGGCTTCACCTTGCTCGAGGTCACCGTGGCCCTGGCGATCGCCGCCGTGCTGGCAGTGATCACCAGCCAGGTGCTGCGCCAGCGCTTGGCCGTGCAGGAGAACCTGCAGCAACACCGCTTCGGCCTGCTGTGTGCACGCGAGTTGCAAACCCGCTTTGCGGTCGAGCAGTTCTGGCCCAGCAACGATCAGGTGAGCGGTGAACTCAGCCAGGGTGGCCAGGCCTGCCACTGGCAGTTGCAGCTGCGCCGCACCGGTGTGCGCGACTTGCGTCGCGGGGAACTACTGCTGTCCGCCGATCGTGACCAGCGCCTGCCGCTAGGTCAGTACACCGTGTTTCTGGAGCGCCCATGAGTTACGGAAACCGTGAAGCCTGTGCGGTCCCTGGGGGAGCGAACACGCCCGCTGCAACACCGGTTCAGCCCTCTCATCAGCGCAGGCGTTTGCCGCTGAAACGCCGCCAGGCCGGCCTGACCCTGATCGAGCTGATGGTCGCCCTGGCCCTGACTGCCGTGCTCGGCATTCTGCTTGCCGCTTTGGTCAATGGCTGGCTCAAGGTGCGCGAGCGCTTGCAGGCCACCACCCAGGAAACCTCGGTGCTGGACTTTTGCCTGGCCCTGGAGCGGCGTTTCGACAGCCCGGTAATGCGCCGTATCTACGAACAGCGCCTGCCCCTGGCCAGCCGCTGGCTCGACTGGCAGCCAGCCAGCAACCAGCTGCTCTGGGTCGCCTCCACCGGCCTGCCGGAAGCCGAAGGCGGCGCACGCCTGCAACGTCAGCGCCTGCGTTTCGAGGCCCGTGAGCAACGCCTGCTGCTGGAAAGCTCGGCCGACCTGTACGCCGCTGCCGCTCCGCGCTGGCTCGAGCGTGAACGGCTCGAGCGGGTCAGCGCCATGAATGTTCTGTATTACCAGGGCGGCCGCTGGCTGGCCTGGCCTTCCGACCAACCCGCGCACCCCGGCCGTGGCGTGCGCCTGGAATTGCAGCGTGACGGGGCTCCCTATGTCTGCACCTTCGCGCTCCCATGGGGGCGCTCATGAAAGTTGAATGGCGCCGGCGCACAGCGGCCCGGCCTTGGCTGTTGCTGCGACCAGGTGCTACCTGGCACTGGGCGCTGGTCGATGGTGGTGTAGTGCAAGACCAGGGGCAGGGCAAGCCGCCGCTGCACCTGCAGGCGCGCGCCGCGCTGATTGTGCCTGCCGAGGCCTGCAGCCATTTTCGCGTGCCGGCGCCGCCCGGGCTCAGACGTGAAGAATGGCCGCTGCTACTCGAAGACCGCTTGCTGCAGGCCCCGGATGAAGTGACTTGTGCCTGCCTGGTGCGTGAGCCCGGTTACCTTCGCTTGCTGGTGGTGGCGCGACAGCGGCTGGACAGCTGGCGAACTCAGTGCGCCGAATGGGACTTGCCGGTGGAACGTTGCTGGGCAGAGCTGCAGCTACTGCCGACACCTGAGGCGGGCACTGCCTGGCACTGGCAGCGCACAGCCGATCTGCGCTTGTGCAAAGGGCTGGGCGCAGATGGCCAGGAACATTGGCTGGCCTGGCCGGAGGCATTGGGTGGTGCGCTTCCACAACCGTGGACGGAGCTGCACACGGTGTCGCTGGGCGGTGCCTGGCCAACGGCGTTGCCATCGCTCGATAAATTGCCGGGCCTGTTCGAGGCTGCCCGCATGGCGCGTGCGCTGCCGCTGGTATCCCGACCGCAGCGCCGCCTGCTTGCCGCTTGCCTGGTGTTGGCTGCTGCATGGGGCGGGCTGTGGATGACCCAGCAATGGCGCCAGGCGCAACTCTGGCGCAGCCAGGTCGTTGCCGTGACCGGCGCCCAGGCCAGCCCGCGTCACGCCGCGCAGGCGCTCAAACGGCTGCGCGAAGGTGAGTTGCAACAACGAGTGCGCCTGCGCCAGCTCGAAGACCTGCAAGCGGCATTGCAGGCCTGGCTGCGTGAGCACCCCGGCTGGCACCTGCGCGCGGTGCGCTTCGATGGCCAGCGCTGGCATGTGCGCCTGGCGGGTGAGGGTAGTGCACCGCCTTGGCAGGACATGGCCAGCGCTGCCGGTGCGACTGTTCAGGTGCAAGCTGGCCAAGTGGTATTCGATCTGGGGGCGGCCTCATGAACCGGGACTGGATACAGCGTCACCGTTTCAAGTTCGCCTGGGCAGTGATTGCCCTGTTGCTGGCCGTGCTGGCTCTGCGCACCGGCCTTGCGCAATGGCGCGAGCTCAGCCAATGGCGCGGGCTGGCGGAACAGGCCGCCAGTCTGCACGGCGGCCCGGGGTTGAACCTCGAACGGCTACGCCAGTCGGCCCAGGCCCGGCGCATCGAACTGGCTGAGGTCGATGCGCAAGGCAAGGTCTGGCAACTGCGTGGCCAGGTGGTTGACGAGCTTCAACTGCAAGGCTGGCTGCAGAGCCTGCGTACCGAGGGCGTACAGCCACTGCAATGGGGGCTGGAACACGACGGCAAGAGGCTGCGCTTCGAGCTGGTGGTGCAGCCATGAGCCGAAGAAGTGTGGCCTGGGTGCTGCTGGTTTTCGCCGTGTCGCTGCTGCTGGAGCTGCCGGCCAGTTGGGTGGTGCGTGCGTTCGGCCTGCCCATGCGCGAAGTCAGTGGCAGCCTGTGGCAAGGCCAGGCCCAGCAGCTGGGGGGGGTAGGGCCGCTGCGCTGGGCGCTGCAGCCTTGGCGCTTGCAGGCGAGCGCGCAGGTCGGCTGGCAGGGTCAGGCCTGGCAACTGCGTGCTGAAGGCTGGCCATGGCAGTGGCAGCTGGCGGCGACGGCCATGGGGCCGCAGCTGACGACATCCACGGATTACCGCCTGGCTGGGCAATGGCAGGGCGCGTTGCGCGTCGAGGGCGCTGGGCGCCAATGCCAGGGCAGCGACGGCCGCCTGCTGGTGACCGACCTCGCCATGAGCGAGCCGTGGTCGCTGGGCCTGGGGCAGGGCTGGCTGGAAATGGACTGCGGCAACGGCTGGCGCCTGCGCGGGCAACTGGCACAACAGGGGCAGCATCAGCTGGCAATGGACGTAGACTTGCCTGGGCGCCGGGCCCGGTTGGTGTATGAATTGCAGTCCGAGGCGGCGTTGATACCATTGCTGCGTGGTATGCAGTGGCTCGGGCCGCAGGCACTGGCCGGGCAGCGGGACTTTCGCTGGTAGGGCGCCCAGAGAACGCCGAGCCTCCCTTCAGCCTGTTGCAAGCCGCTCATATCGCTGCCCATATCAAGGGCGGATCTCGATCAGCGTACCATCGCGCACCAGGTCCCACACTTCCTGCATGTCGCGGTTACGCATGGCAATGCAGCCATCGGTCCAGTCCAGCGTATGGAAGTACCACTCCGGATACTCGTCGTTGATCGGCGTACCGTGAATCATGATCATGCTGCCGGGACTCACCCCTTCACGGGTCGCACGGGCGGCATCGCTGACGTTCGGGTAGTTGATGTGAATGGCCAGGTTGAAGCGGTCGCTTTGCTTGCGCCAGTCCAGCCAGTAAAGCCCCTCGGGGGTTTTCTTGTCACCCTCCCGTTCCTTGGGCCCCTTGGGCTGCTTGCCCAGGGAGATGCGGTAGGTTTTCAGGGGTTCGCCACGGCTGATCAATTGCAGGCGGCGCTCGGACTTGATCACCAGTACCTTGTCGATCAGCGGCTGCATGGCCTTTTGCGAAGGCGACTGAATCTGCGCTGCCGGCTGGGGTTTGCGAATGATGGTCTCGGTGAACGCCGCCTGTGACACCGAGGTAACGCAAAGGCAGAAAAGGGCAAGCAACCAGCGCATGTAACGGTATCCCTGAAGGCTTCTAGGTAATGGTCGAGACAGTCATCGGCGGCAGGTATTCATGGCCTATGGGGTAGTGCTGCCCGATGCGGTCACGATAGTAGCATTCTAGTGTGCGTGTGACTGTGCGGAAAGCCAGCTCGCCCCACGGTATCTCGTGTTCCTCGAATAGCCGTACCTCCAGGCTTTCGACACCAATGGCAAAGTCGAGGTCCGCCAGCTCGGCACGGAAGAACACATGCACCTGATTGATGTGCGGCAGGTCGAACAATTGGTACAGGGCCAGGCTGCCGACCCGGGCGCAGGCTTCCTCGACGGTTTCGCGACGGGCGGCCTGGTCGAGGGTCTCGCCATTTTCCATGAACCCGGCGGGGAGGGTCCAGAAGCCCCGGCGCGGCTCGATGGCGCGTCTGCACAGCAGCACCTGGCTGCCCCAGGTCGGCAACACGCCCGCGACAATGTTGGGGTTCTGGTAATGAATGGTCTGGCAGGACTCGCAGACATAGCGCAGGCGGCTGTCGCCTGCAGGGATTTGCTGAGTCACCAGCTGGCCGCACGTGCTACAGAATTTCATGTCGGGTTCCTTTCGCTCAGGCTTATCTTGGCGCGACAGCCTGGGCACCGCAAGCGTCCGGGGCTTGGGTGCTGCGCGGCTTTGGTGCATCATGCAGGGCAGGTCTTGAATACGAGCGTGCGCAATGCTGGACGAGCTACTTCGCCGAATGAGCAACCACCAACCCGCGTCACTGGAAACCGACCGACGGTTCCCCGAAGCGGCGGTGCTCCTGCCCATTACCCGTAGCGAAGCGCCCGAACTGGTTCTTACCTTGCGCGCCAAAGGCCTGTCCACCCATGGTGGCGAAGTGGCCTTTCCTGGTGGCCGGCGCGACCCGGAAGACCCGGACCTGGTGTTCACCGCATTGCGCGAGGCCGAAGAGGAAATCGGCCTGCCGCCCGGCCTGGTGGAAGTCATCGGCCCGCTCAGCCCGTTGATTTCGCTGCATGGCCTGAAAGTGACGCCATTCGTCGGGCTCATTCCGGATTTTGTCGAATACCGCGCCAATGACGCCGAGATCGCGGCAGTATTCACTGTGCCGCTGGAATTTTTCCGTCAGGACCCGCGCGACCACACCCACCGTATCGATTACCAGGGGCGCAGCTGGTATGTGCCCAGCTATCGCTATGGCGAATACAAGATCTGGGGCTTGTCGGCGATCATGATCGTCGAGCTGGTCAACCTGCTGTTCGATGCCGGCATCAGCCTGCACCAGCCGCCTGAGCGTTACATCGAAAACTGAGCGGGGGCCTACCCCGCCATCTGCGTCGCAGCCTGAGGAGCAAGCATGAAATACCGCCTGGGCGACCTGCGGGTCGAAAGCCACCCCACCAGCTGGGCCGCACCCACCGCTACCCTGATCGGCAAAGTACGCCTGCAGGCCAATGCCAGCGTGTGGTTTGGCGCGGTGCTGCGCGGCGACAACGAGCTGATCGATATCGGCGAAGGCAGCAACGTGCAGGATGGCACCGTGATGCACACCGACATGGGCTCGCCGCTGACCCTGGGCAAGGGCGTGACCGTCGGCCACAACGCCATGCTGCATGGCTGCACGGTGGGCGACTACAGCCTGGTTGGCATCAATGCGGTCATCCTCAACGGCGCGCGTATCGGCAGGCACTGCATCATCGGCGCCAATGCGCTGATTGCCGAGGGCAAGGAAATTCCCGACGGTTCCCTGGTGATGGGCTCACCGGGCAAGGTCGTGCGCGAGCTGACCGAGCAGCAGAAGCGCGTGCTCGAGGCCAGCGCCGCGCACTATGTGCACAACGCCGAGCGCTATGCTCGCGAGCTGGTGGTCGACGATGAGTGACACGCTTGTGGCGGAGCGGCCGGTACCTTCACCCTGTGTGAGTATCTGCGGCCTGGACGAGCAGGACATCTGCACCGGGTGCCAGCGTACGGTGGCTGAAATCAGCCGCTGGTCGAAAATGGACAACAGCGAACGCCGTGCGGTGCTCAAGCTCTGCCATGAGCGGGCGCTGGCGGCCGGGGTGATCTTCGGCGTCTGATCAGTGGTGGCCTCTTCACGGGGCAAGCCCGCTCCCACAGGTTGGATGCTGCATCGAAAGCGCTGGTGTACCTGTGGGAGCGGGCTTGCCCCGCGAAGAGGCCACCGCTACTCTGTGCGGCTTGCCCACAGACCACTCCCCATGTTCTATCTGTTTGCCTACATCAGCAGCGTAGTGCTGATCAACTACGCCTTCTCCAGCGCCCCGCACCTGGACATCATCTGGTCCGCCTGGGGCGGCCTGGTATTCATCCTGCGCGACATGGTGCAGACCCGCTTCGGCCACGGCGCGCTGGTCGCCATGCTGGTGGCGCTGGTGTTGTCCTATGTCACCTCGGAACCGGCCATCGCGCTGGCCAGTGCCACTGCGTTCTTCATTTCCGAACTGATCGACTGGCTGGTGTTCAGCATCACCCGCCGCCCGCTGCGCGACCGCCTGTGGTTGAGCTCGGCGTTGAGCATCCCGGTGGACACGTTCATCTTCTTCGGCATGATCGGTGCCCTGGTCCCGGCCGTGGTCGGTACGGCCATGGCCTCGAAGTTTGCCGGTGTCACCGCGGTGTGGCTGGCCATGGCATTTCGCGCCCGGCGGGCCGCTGCCGCCGGTTGATGGTGTAGAATAGCGGTCCTTTTTCAGCGGGCGGCGCCAAGCCTGGTGCGGCCCCGGATGCCTTCGAGGACCTGAAATGACCCGTATCGGAACCCCTTTGTCGCCCACCGCGACCCGTGTACTGCTTTGCGGCTGTGGCGAACTGGGCAAGGAAGTGGTGATCGAACTGCAGCGCCTGGGCGTCGAAGTGATCGCCGTCGACCGCTACGCCAATGCCCCGGCTATGCAGGTGGCGCACCGCAGCCACGTGGTCAACATGCTCGATGGCGTTGCCCTGCGCGCCGTGATCGAGGCCGAGAAGCCGCACTATATCGTCCCCGAAATCGAAGCTATCGCCACCGCCACCCTGGTCGAGCTGGAAAACGAAGGTTTCAACGTGGTGCCGACTGCCCGCGCCACCCAACTGACCATGAACCGTGAAGGCATCCGCCGCCTGGCCGCCGAGGAGCTGGACCTGCCGACCTCGCCGTACCACTTCGCCGACACCTATGAAGACTATGCCAAGGCCGTGGCCGATGTCGGTTACCCATGCGTGGTCAAGCCGGTGATGAGTTCGTCGGGCAAGGGCCAGAGCCTGTTGCGTAGCGCTGCCGACCTGCAGAAGTCGTGGGAATACGCCCAGGAAGGCGGCCGCGCCGGCAAGGGCCGAGTGATCGTCGAGGGCTTCATCGACTTCGAATACGAGATTACTCTGCTGACCGTGCGCCACGTAGGCGGCACGACCTTCCTTGAGCCGGTCGGTCACCGCCAGGAAAAAGGCGACTACCAGGAGTCCTGGCAGCCGCAGGCCATGAGCCCGAAGGCGCTGGCCGAGTCGCAGCGTGTGGCCAAGGCGGTCACTGATGCCCTGGGCGGCCGTGGCTTGTTCGGTGTCGAGCTGTTCGTGAAGGGTGACCAGGTGTGGTTCAGCGAAGTGTCGCCACGCCCGCATGATACTGGCCTGGTCACCCTGATTTCCCAGGACCTTTCGCAGTTTGCCCTGCATGCGCGGGCAATTCTTGGCCTGCCGATTCCGGCAGTGCGCCAGTTCGGCCCGTCGGCCTCGGCGGTGATCCTGCCGGAAGGCCGGTCGCAGCAGACCAGCTTCGCCAACCTGGGCGCAGCGCTGAGCGAGCCGGATACCGCCATTCGCCTGTTCGGCAAGCCGGAAATCAACGGTACGCGGCGCATGGGCGTGTGCCTGGCGCGGGATGAATCGGTCGAGCTGGCCCGGGCCAAGGCGACCCGTGCTGCGCAGGCGGTCAAGGTCGAGTTCTGACCTGCGATCGCAGGGGGCCGCATAGCGGCCCCCATCATTCAAAGCGCAGTATCGCGAGTTTCTTTCAGGCACAGTACGGCAAGCAGGCTGATCACCGCTGCCGCCGACACGTACCCCCCGACCCAGCTCAACCCACCCATGCTCACCAGTTTCTGGGCAAAGAACGGTGCCGCCGAGGCCCCGACGATACCGCCCAGGTTATACGCAGCCGACGCCCCGGTGTAACGCACATGGGTCGGGAACAGTTCCGGCAGCAGTGCCCCCATCGGCGCAAAGGTCACGCCCATCAGGAACAGTTCGATGGCGAGAAACAGCGCCACGCCTGCGGTAGACCCCGAGGTCAGCAGCGGTTCCATGGTAAAGCCCGAGGCCACCGCCAGCAGGCCACCGACGACCAGCACCGGCTTGCGCCCGTAACGGTCACTGAGCCAGGCCGACAGTGGCGTGGCCAGGGCCATGAACACTACCGCGAAGCACAGCAGGCCGAGGAACGTTTCGCGGCTGTAGCCCAGCGTGGTCACGCCGTAGCTCAGCGAGAACACTGTCGAGATGTAGAACAGTGCATAGCACACTACCATGGCCGCCGCGCCCAGCAGGGTCGGCCTCCAGTGTCTGGCAAACAGGTCGACCACCGGCATCTTCACCCGTTCCTGGCGGGCGACTGCCTTGGCGAACACCGGGCTTTCCTCGAGTTTCAGGCGCACATACAGGCCGACCAGCACCAGCGCCGCACTGAGCAGGAACGGAATACGCCAGCCCCAGGCACGGAACTGCTCATCGCTGAGTACCAGGGCCAGGGTCAGGAACAGGCCGTTGGCGGCCAGAAAGCCGATCGACGGCCCCAGCTGCGGGAACATGCCGAACCAGGCACGCTTGCCTTGCGGTGCGTTCTCGGTGGCCAGCAACGCCGCGCCACCCCATTCTCCACCCAGGCCAAGGCCCTGGCCGAAGCGCAACAGGCAGAGGATTATCGGCGCCCATACACCAATGCTGTCATAGCCCGGTAACACACCGATGGCCGTGGTGGACACGCCCATCAGCAACAGTGAGGCGACCAGGGTCGATTTGCGGCCGATGCGGTCGCCGAAATGGCCGAACAGTGCCGAACCCAGCGGGCGCGCCAGGAAAGCGATGCCGAAGGTGAGAAAGGCCGCCAGCATCTGCGCGGTGCCTGACCCCGAAGGGAAGAACACCGGGCCGATCACCAGGGCTGCGGCAGTGGCGTAGACGTAGAAATCATAGAACTCGATGGCGGTGCCAATGAAACTGGCGGTGGCGACCCGCGCGGGCGAGTTGACCGGCGCGGCAGGTGCTTCGGCATAAGTGCTGCTGGTTGTCATTAAGTAGGTCCCTGACAGTCTGATCCGGCTCCATGGGCGTGGCCGGCGACGGCGTGCGAAGCAGAAAAGCCAGCACGGCTGCGCGGGCGCCGGAGCGTTTTGTTGTTGTGCACGCCAGACTGACGATAGCCCAAGGGGGATAGGGGCGGGGACGGCCACTGTTCGGGGTGTTGAAGCAGGACCGCGGGGCGTGTCAGTGGGGCGGACTGGCCGTGGAGCGCCGGGTGCGGATAGCAGGCGGGACGGCGAGGCTGGGTAAGCGTGGCCCGAGTATAGCTATCGGGTCACGGTCCATACCAGTACCTTGCTGGCACAATTGTCCTCTGTTTCGAGGATTTCCAGGCGGTAGCGGCCAATCTTCAGGCAGACGGCGCTTTCCGGGATGCTTTCCAGCGCTTCGGTGACCAGCCCGTTGAGGGTTTTCGGCCCGCCGTCGCAGGGCAGGTGCCAGCCCAGGGTGCGATTGATTTCGCGCAGCGAAGCGGTGCCGTCGATCACGAAGGTGCCATCAGGCTGGGGGTGGACGTGGGGGTTGTCCAGGGTGTGCTCGTCCTCGAATTCGCCAACGATTTCTTCGAGGATGTCTTCCAGGGTGACGATGCCCAGTACTTCACCGTATTCATCCACCACCACGCCCAGGCGGCGTTGTTGTTTGTGGAAGTTCAGCAGTTGCATCTGCAGGGGCGTACTTTCCGGTACGAAATAGGGCTCGTAGCAGGCGCTGTGGAGCTTCTCCAGGGTCAGCTCGGCCTTGGGCAGCAGGTGGCTGATCAGCTTGGTGTTGAGGATCGCTTCAACCTGGTTGATGTCGCTGTGGTACACCGGCAGGCGGGTGTGGCGGCTGACGATCAGTTGCTCGATGATGCGCTCGATCGGCTCGTCGAGGTTGATGCCGTCCACTTCGTTGCGCGGCACCAGAATGTCATTGACGGTGATCTTGTCCAGTGACTGCAGGCCGTCAAGCAGGCCATGGCGCGGCGCTTCGTGTGCGTCGTCCTCGTCGAAATCATCCACTTCCGGCGGATGCACGGCCACTGCCTTGGGTTGCACGCGGAACGGGCGCAGGACCAGCCTGGCAATGCCATCCAGCAGGCAGGCCAGTGGTTGCAGCAGGGCCAGGGGCATTCTCAGCAGGCTGCCACCGAGGCTGACGAAGGCCTGCGGGTTGCGCCGGGCCAGGCGGCGTGGCAGGTACTCGGCGAACACCAGCAAGGTGAGGGTGGCAGCCAGGCCAGCCAGCCAGAAACCGTGTTCGCCACTGTGGCGCTGGCCGATCAGGCAGGCCAGGCCCAGCACCAGCAACTTGCCCAGGCTGGCACACAGTACCAACGCCTGGGCGGGCAGCGCGGGGCTGTCATCGCCGTTGCGCGAGCCATTGAGCTGCTGGCGGGCAGCATCCACGGCGCTGAACAGTGCCGACCACAACAGTGCCAGTGCCAGGGTGCCGAATAGCGGTGCGTACGGCAGGGTATCCATGGGCGGCCGTCAGATATGCAGGATGAATTCGCGAACCAGCTTGCTGCCGAAATAGGCCAGCATCAGCAGGCAGAAACCGGCCAGTGTCCAGCGGATGGCCTTGTGGCCACGCCAGCCCAGGCGGGTGCGGCCCCACAACAGCACGCTGAATACCACCCAGGCGACACAAGCCAGCAAGGTCTTGTGCACCAGGTGCTGGGCGAACAGGTTGTCGAGGAACAGCCAGCCGGAGATCAGCGACAGCGACAGCAGGCACCAACCGGCCCAGAGGAAGCCGAACAGCAGGCTTTCCATGGTTTGCAACGGTGGGAAGTTGCGGATCAGCCCGGATGGGTGCTTGTTTTTCAGCTGGCGGTCCTGCAGCAGCAACAGTAGCGCCTGGAACACCGCGATGGTGAACAGGCCGTAGGCCAGGATCGACAGCAGGATGTGTGCGAGGATGCCCGGTTCCTCGTCGATCAGCGGCACTGTGCCGGGGGGGGCGAACTGCGCCAGCAGCGCGGTCACCGCGCCCAGCGGGAACAGCAGCACCAGCAGGTTTTCCACCGGTATGCGCAGGCAGGCCAGCAAAGTCAGGGCGATGACTGCCACGGCGATCAGGCTGGCGGCGCTGAAGAAGTCCAGGCTCAGGCCCAGCGGGGTGATCAGCTGGGAGAACAGCGCACCGCCCTGGGCGAGCACAGCGAAGGCGCCCAGCAGGGCGAGCAGGCGCTTGTCGGCCTTGCGGTTGCGGGCCAGGAACGAGCCCTGGTAGACGGCCGCGGCTATATAGAGGACGGCGGCGATCAGGTTGGGGATGAGGCTGGGTGAGGAGACCATAAGTCCTGGTTGGCGAGCCTTTAAAGAGACGGAGTTTGGCATAGATCCCGGCGCTCTAGGAAGACTGGCAGACCGCGGCGTGGCATTCGCGGGTCAACCAGCTCCTGCAGGGTTGGTGCAGGCCTGCAGGCAGCGGAGGATCCGCTGGAAGCGGGCATGCCCGCGAACAGACCGGCACCGCCACCGAATATCTCCCAAGGTGTGCGCCGCCGCCGCACTTCGCTATAATCGCCGCCTTGCTGTGCCCGGCGGGTGTGCATTCCGCCCTGGGCGCCTGACAAACCTCGGCTTTTACTGGGCCTGAAAGGATCACCATGTTCGAAAACCTGACCGACCGCCTGTCACAGACGCTGCGCCATGTCACCGGCAAGGCCAAGCTGACCGAAGACAACATCAAGGACACGCTGCGCGAAGTGCGCATGGCCCTGCTCGAGGCCGACGTTGCCCTGCCGGTGGTCAAGGATTTCGTCAACAGCGTCAAGGAGCGTGCGGTCGGCACCGAAGTGTCGCGCAGCCTGACCCCGGGCCAGGCCTTCGTGAAGATCGTTCAGGCCGAGCTGGAAAGCCTGATGGGTGCGGCCAACGAAGACCTCGCGCTGAACGCCGCACCGCCTGCCGTGGTGCTGATGGCCGGCCTGCAGGGTGCGGGCAAGACTACCACCGCCGGCAAGCTGGCGCGCTTCCTCAAGGAGCGCAAGAAGAAGAGCGTGATGGTGGTGTCTGCCGACGTCTACCGCCCGGCGGCGATCAAGCAGCTGGAAACCCTGGCCAACGACATTGGCGTCACCTTCTTCCCGTCCGACATCAGCCAGAAGCCCGTGGCCATCGCCGAAGCGGCCATTCGGGAAGCCAAGCTGAAGTTCATCGACGTGGTCATCGTCGATACCGCCGGCCGTCTGCATATCGATGCCGACATGATGGACGAGATCAAGGCGCTGCACGCCGCGGTCAAGCCGATCGAAACCCTGTTCGTGGTCGATGCCATGACCGGCCAGGACGCTGCCAACACCGCCAAGGCGTTTGGCGAGGCGCTGCCGCTGACCGGCGTGGTGCTGACCAAGGTCGACGGTGACGCCCGTGGCGGTGCCGCCCTGTCGGTGCGGGCCATCACTGGCAAGCCGATCAAGTTCATCGGTATGGGCGAGAAGACCGAAGCGCTCGAGCCGTTCCACCCCGACCGCGTCGCCTCGCGCATCCTCGGCATGGGTGACGTGCTCAGCCTGATCGAGCAGGCCGAGCAGAACATCGACAAGGCCAAGGCCGACAAGCTGGCCAAGAAATTGAAGAAGGGCAAGGGCTTCGACCTCGAAGACTTCCGCGACCAGTTGCAACAGATGAAAAACATGGGCGGCCTGGGCGGCCTGATGGACAAGCTGCCGAGCATCGGCGGGGTCAACCTGTCGCAGATGGGCAACGCCCAGGGCGCGGCCGAGAAGCAGTTCAAGCAGATGGAAGCGATCATCAACTCCATGACCCCGGCCGAGCGCCGTGATCCGGAGCTGATCAGCGGCTCGCGCAAGCGCCGTATCGCCATCGGTTCCGGCACCCAGGTGCAGGACGTGGGCCGCCTGATCAAGCAGCACAAGCAGATGCAGAAAATGATGAAGAAGTTTTCCGCCAAGGGCGGCATGGCCAAGATGATGCGTGGCCTGGGCGGGATGCTGCCTGGCGGCGGCATGCCCAAGCTGTAACCCCTATTCCGGGTGCCTGCCGTTTGTTCGGAGGGCGCCCTGAACCCCTGCCTTGGTGGGGCAACGGCCGCGAATTTCGCGGCTCAACCGGCGAATCTGGACGGCAGGGCACGGCCTTGCCGAAAAAGTCATTTGCAAATGTCCGTGTATTCCCCGAGAATATGCGGCCTTTTGGGCACCCGTGTGCCTATTTGGCATTCAGATTTGCAGTACCAGCTGCTGTATCAACTGCAGCACCGACTATAGGAACGATGTTCACATGGTAACCATTCGTCTGGCCCGTGGCGGCTCGAAAAAGCGCCCATTCTACCACCTGACCGTGACCAACTCGCGTAACGCCCGTGACGGCCGTTTCGTTGAGCGCGTAGGTTTCTTCAACCCGATCGCTGCTGGCGCCGAAGTCAAGCTGTCGGTCAACCAAGAGCGCGTCAACTACTGGCTGAGCCAGGGTGCACAGCCGTCTGAGCGCGTTGCTCAGCTGCTGAAGGACGCTGCCAAGGCTGCTGCCTGAGCAGTATGAACGCGACGCCAGAAAAGGCTGACGACCTCATCGTCGTTGGCAAGATTTTTTCGGTTCACGGCGTTCGCGGCGAGGTGAAGGTGTATTCCTTTACCGATCCGATTGAAAACCTGTTGGATTATCCGCGCTGGACGCTTCGGCACGAAGGCAAGGTAAAGCAGGTCGAGCTGGTCAACGGTCGTGGCTCCCAGAAGGGCCTGGTCGTGAAGCTGAAAGGTCTCGATGACCGTGATGAAGCCCGTCTTCTGAGTGGTTACGAAATCTGCATTCCGCGGAGCCTTTTGCCCAGCCTGGCTGCCGACGAGTACTACTGGTACCAGTTGGTAGGCCTTAAGGTCATCAACCAGGACGAACAGCTGTTCGGCAAGGTCGATCACCTGCTGGAGACCGGTGCGAACGATGTCATGGTGGTCAAGCCCTGCGCAGGCAGCCTGGATGATCGCGAGCGTCTGTTGCCCTATACGGCGCAATGCGTGCTCGATATCGACCTGGAAGCAGGCGTTATGCGGGTTGAGTGGGACGCGGACTTCTAGACGATGGGTAACCTTCGCGTAGACGTCATCACGTTGTTCCCCGAGATGTTCTCGGCCATCACGGAGTACGGCATTACCAGCCGCGCGGTGAAACAGGGGTTGCTTCAGGTGACTTGCTGGAACCCGCGGGACTACACCACAGATCGTCACCACACGGTGGATGATCGGCCGTTTGGCGGTGGTCCGGGCATGGTGATGAAAATCAAGCCTCTGGAAGACGCCCTGGTTAGTGCCAGGCAGGCAACCGGAGCAGCGGCGAAGGTCATCTACCTTTCGCCACAGGGCCGCAAGCTGACACAGCAGGCGGTCAAAGGCCTGGCCGAACAGGAATCGTTGATCCTGATCGCCGGTCGTTATGAAGGCATCGACGAGCGCTTTATCGAGGCTCATGTCGATGAGGAGTGGTCGATTGGCGACTATGTGCTTTCCGGTGGCGAGCTGCCGGCCATGGTACTGATCGATGCGGTTACACGGCTGCTGCCCGGAGCTTTAGGGCATGTGGATTCGGCGGAAGAAGATTCCTTCACCGACGGTCTGCTCGATTGCCCGCACTATACCCGACCTGAGGTGTATGCGGATCAGCGTGTTCCCGACGTGTTGCTAAGTGGCAACCATGCACACATCCGGCGTTGGAGAATGAAGCAGTCCCTTGGTAGGACCTTCGAACGACGCGCCGATCTTCTGGAAAGTCGCTCGCTTTCTGGAGAAGAGAAGAAGCTGCTCGAGGAATATCTCCGCGAGCGGGACGATAGTTAAACGTATCGATGGTGGATCACGTATCCATCTTAGGAGCACAGCATGACCAACAAGATCATCCAGCAGCTCGAAGCCGAGCAGATGAGCAAGGAAATCCCGGCCTTCGCACCAGGCGACACCGTTGTCGTCCAGGTTAAAGTGAAGGAAGGTGAGCGTTCCCGTCTGCAGGCGTTCGAAGGCGTCGTTATCGCCAAGCGTAACCGCGGTCTGAACAGCGCCTTCACCGTGCGCAAGATCTCCAGCGGCGTTGGCGTAGAGCGTACCTTCCAGACCTACAGCCCGCAGATCGACAGCCTGGCCGTGAAACGTCGTGGTGACGTGCGTAAAGCCAAGCTGTACTACCTGCGCGACCTGTCCGGCAAAGCCGCTCGCATCAAGGAAAAACTGTCCTGAGTGCAGTTTGCCCGGTGGCCGAGGCCGCCTAGCGAGAAAAAAGCAGCCTTCGGGCTGCTTTTTTGCGTTTTGAACCCTACAGATGTGTGTGATTGTCATGACCCCCCGAGACCAGGAAATCCAGCGCCGCACCGAGTTGTCGGTGACCCGCGTGACCAAGGCGGTGTTCCCCAACACCACCAACCACCACAACACCCTGTTCGGCGGCACTGCCCTGGCCTGGATGGACGAAGTGTCGTTCATCGCCGCCACGCGCTTCTGCCGCCTGCCACTGGTGACCGTGTCTACCGACCGTATCGATTTCAAGCACCCGATCCCGGCGGGTTCGATCGTCGAACTCGTGGGCTCGGTGATCAAGGTTGGCAATACCAGCTTGCAAGTACAGGTGGATGTGTTCGTCGAGAACATGTATCTGGACGGGCGCGAGCGGGCGATTCATGGGGTATTCAGCTTCGTCGCCATCGACGAGGACAAGCGCCCGGTGCCGGTCCTGCCCCAGGTCTGAGTGGTTTTGTGCCGGCCTCTCGCGGCTAAAGCACCGCTCTCAGGGCCTGTGCGATCCCTGTAGGAGCGACTTTGGCCGCGAAGAGGCCAGTACAGACAAAAATCATGTGGCTGTGAAACACTAAGCCCACCTCCAACACCCAGCAGCCCCGCATGCCCGCCCTAGACCATCCCCTGATCGACCAGTTCCTCGATGCCCTGTGGCTCGAAAAAGGCCTGTCCGACAATACCCGCACCTCCTACCGCAGCGACCTGGCCCTGTTCAACGGCTGGCTCCAGGAGCATTCGGTAGCGCTGCCCGACGCCGGCCGCGATATGATCCTCGACCACCTGGCCTGGCGCCTCGACCAAGGCTACAAACCACGTTCCACTGCACGCTTCCTGTCCGGCCTGCGCGGTTTCTTCCGCTACTTGCTGCGGGAAAAGCTGGTGGCTGTCGACCCGACCCTGCAAGTGGACATGCCGCAACTGGGCAAGCCCCTGCCCAAGTCGCTTTCCGAAGCCGACGTCGAAGCCTTGCTGCAGGCCCCGGACCTGAGCGAAGCCATCGGCCAGCGCGACCGGGCCATGCTCGAAGTGCTCTACGCTTGCGGCCTGCGCGTCACCGAACTGGTCAGCCTGACCCTCGACCAGGTCAACCTGCGCCAAGGCGTGCTGCGGGTGATGGGCAAGGGCAGCAAGGAGCGCCTGGTGCCGATGGGTGAGGAGGCGGTGGTGTGGCTGCAGCGCTACCTGCGCGATGGCCGGGCCGAATTGCTCAACGGCCGCCCCAGCGATGTGCTGTTCCCCAGCCAGCGTGGCGAGCAGATGACCCGCCAGACCTTCTGGCACCGCATCAAGCACCACGCTCGGGTGGCCGGCATCGACAAGCCGTTGTCGCCGCACACCCTGCGCCATGCTTTCGCCACCCACCTGCTCAACCACGGCGCCGACCTGCGGGTGGTGCAGATGCTGCTGGGCCACAGCGACCTGTCGACCACGCAGATCTACACCCATGTCGCCAAGGCCCGCCTGCAACAATTGCACGCCCAGCATCACCCGCGTGGATGAATGTTTTTCATGTTCCGCCGACCGGTCCTTGCAAGGCCCTTCATCGACGGTGTGATGTGGTAGGCTTGAGCGGTTTGCACCAAGGGCCGTATTGCACCGCGCATGTTTGCGCAGGTGACGCCCTCCGGCCCCTGTCCGCCTTCAGGAGTTCCCATGCGCGTGACCCAGTTTTTCGCCGCCGCCGCGTTGGCGCTGGCCAGTACCTTTGCCGTTGCCGCGGTAACCGACAGCACTGCTGGCGCCGAGCAGGCCATCCGTAAATCGTTGCAGAACCTCGAACTGGAAGTTCCCGTCGAAAGCGTGGCCAGCAGCCCGGTCAGCGGCCTGTATGAAGTCAAGCTGCAAGGCGGCCGCGTGCTCTACGCCAGCGCCGACGGCCAGTTCGTGATGCAGGGTTACCTGTTCCAGATCCAGGACGGCAAGCCGGTCAACCTGACCGAGAAGGCCGAGCGCCTGGGTATCGCCAAGCTCGTCAACGGCATTCCAGCCGCCGAGATGGTGGTTTATCCTGCCAAGGGCGAGACCAAGTCGCACATCACCGTCTTCACCGACACCACCTGCCCGTACTGCCACAAGCTGCACGCCGAAGTGCCCGAACTCAACCGCCGCGGTATCGAAGTGCGTTATGTCGCCTTCCCGCGCCAGGGCCTCGGCTCGCCGGGTGACCAGCAGTTGCAGGCCGTGTGGTGCTCCAGCGATCGCCGGGCGGCGATGGACAAGATGGTCGAAGGTGAGGAGATCAAGGCTGCCAAGTGCGCCAACCCGGTCAGCAAGCAGTTCCAGTTGGGCCAGTCGATCGGTGTCAACGGCACGCCAGCGATCGTGCTTGAAAGCGGCCAGGTCATTCCGGGCTACCAGCCGGCACCGCAGGTGGCCAAGCTGGCACTGGCCAGATAATCCAATTCAGTGCGCCGTCGTCATGGGGTGACGGCATGTTTCACGGCCGGCAAAGGTGTCGGCCGTTCAATGGGGAGTTCACAGTGAAACCGGTCAAAGTAGGCATCTGTGGGTTGGGGACCGTCGGTGGCGGAACCTTCAATGTACTTCAGCGCAACGCCGAGGAGATTGCCCGCCGTGCCGGGCGCGGTATTGAAGTGGCACAGATCGCCATGCGCTCGCAGAACCCGAACTGCCAGATTACCGGTACCCCCATTACCGCTGATGTGTTCGATGTTGCCAGCAACCCGGAGATCGACATTGTCATCGAGCTGATCGGTGGCTACACCGTGGCGCGCGACCTGGTGCTCAAGGCCATCGACAACGGGAAGCACGTGGTCACCGCCAACAAGGCGCTGATCGCCGTGCACGGCAACGAAATCTTCGCCAAGGCGCGCGAGAAGGGCGTCATCGTTGCCTTTGAAGCAGCCGTGGCCGGCGGTATCCCGGTGATCAAGGCCATCCGCGAAGGGCTGTCGGCCAACCGTATCAACTGGCTGGCCGGCATCATCAACGGTACCGGCAACTTCATCCTTACCGAAATGCGTGAGAAGGGCCGTGCCTTCCCCGACGTGCTCGCCGAAGCCCAGGCGCTGGGCTACGCCGAGGCCGACCCGACCTTCGACGTCGAAGGCATCGATGCCGCTCACAAACTGACCATTCTCGCCTCGATCGCGTTCGGCATCCCGCTGCAGTTCGACAAGGCCTACACCGAAGGCATCACCCAGCTGACCACTGCTGACGTGAATTACGCCGAAGCCCTGGGCTACCGCATCAAGCACCTGGGCGTGGCCCGCCGTACCGCCGACGGCATCGAGCTGCGGGTCCACCCGACGCTGATCCCGGCCGATCGCCTGATCGCCAACGTCAACGGTGTGATGAACGCCGTCATGGTCAATGGTGATGCTGCCGGCTCCACCCTGTACTACGGCGCCGGTGCCGGCATGGAGCCTACCGCTTCTTCGGTGGTCGCTGACCTGGTCGACGTGGTGCGGGCGATGACTTCCGACCCGGAAAACCGCGTACCGCACCTGGCCTTCCAGCCGGACTCGTTGTCGGCCCACCCGATCTTGCCGATCGAAGCCTGCAAAAGCGCCTACTACTTGCGCATCCAGGCCAAGGATCACCCGGGCGTACTGGCCCAGGTGGCCAGCATCCTCTCGGCGCGTGGCATCAACATCGAATCGATCATGCAGAAGGAAGCCGAGGAACAGGACGGCCTGGTACCGATGATCCTGCTGACCCATGGTGTGGTCGAGCGGCACATCAACGATGCCATCGTCGCCCTGGAAGCCCTGCAGGACGTGGTCGGCAAGGTCGTGCGCATTCGCGTCGAACAGCTCAATTAATTTTGCCGTCGGGCCGCCTGCGCGGTCCGGCCCCAGTATCGAAGGTTTGCACCCATGCGCTATATCAGCACCCGCGGCCAGGCACCGGCCCTGAATTTCGAAGACGTCCTGCTGGCCGGTCTGGCCAGTGACGGCGGCCTGTACGTGCCAGAGAACCTGCCACGCTTCACCCAGGAAGAAATCGCCTCGTGGGCCGGCCTGCCGTATCACGAGCTGGCCTTCCGGGTCATGCGCCCGTTCGTCGAAGGCAGCATCGCCGATGCCGACTTCAAGAAGATCCTCGAAGAAACCTATGGTGAGTTCGCCCATGCTGCCGTGGCGCCACTGCGTCAGCTGAACAGCAACGAGTGGGTGCTCGAGCTGTTCCACGGCCCGACCCTGGCATTCAAGGATTTCGCCCTGCAACTGCTGGGTCGCCTGCTCGACCACGTACTGGCCAAGCGCAACGAGCGCGTGGTGATCATTGGTGCTACCAGCGGCGACACTGGCTCCGCCGCCATCGAAGGTTGCCGCCGTTGCGACAACGTCGACATCTTCATCCTGCACCCGCACCAACGCGTTTCGGAAGTGCAGCGTCGGCAGATGACCACCATCTTCGGCGACAACATCCACAACATCGCCATCGAAGGCAACTTCGATGACTGCCAGGAAATGGTCAAGGCCAGCTTCGCCGACCAGTCGTTCCTCAAGGGCACTCGCCTGGTTGCGGTGAACTCGATCAACTGGGCGCGAATCATGGCCCAGATCGTCTACTACTTCCATGCCGCCCTGCAGCTGGGTGGCCCGGCCCGTTCGGTCGCGTTCTCGGTACCTACCGGCAACTTCGGCGACATTTTCGCCGGCTACCTGGCGCGCAACATGGGGCTGCCGGTCAGCCAGCTGATCGTCGCCACCAACCGCAACGACATCCTGCACCGCTTCATGAGCGGCAATCAGTACGTCAAGGAGACCCTGCACGCGACCCTGTCGCCGTCGATGGACATCATGGTGTCGTCCAACTTCGAGCGCCTGCTGTTCGACCTGCACGGCCGCAATGGCGGCGCGATTGCCGAGCTGATGGCGAACTTCAAGCAGGGCGGTGGTTTCAGCGTCGAACAGGACCGCTGGAGCGAAGCCCGCAAACTGTTCGACTCGCTGGCGGTGACTGACGAGCAGACCTGTGAAACCATCGCAGAGGTATTCGCTGCCACCGGTGAGGTGCTCGACCCGCACACCGCGATTGGCGTCAAGGCCGCGCGCGAATGCCGGCGCAGCCTTGACACGCCGATGGTGGTACTGGGGACCGCGCATCCGGTGAAGTTTCCGGAAGCGGTGGAAAAGGCCGGTGTTGGCAAGGCGCTGGAACTGCCGGCGCACCTCAGTGACCTGTTCAGCCGTGAAGAGCGCTGCACGGTGCTGGCCAATGACCTGAAGGCCGTGCAGAGCTTTGTCAGCCAGCACGGGAACCGCGGCAAGCCGCTGTAATCGCATTACTTGGGGCTGCGCAGCAGCCCAGCACGACCCAAGGCCGCTCTGCAGAAACCTCGCGTTTCCTTGTGGGAGCGGCCTTGTGCCGCGATGGGCCGCGAAGCGCCCCAACATCTCGGCTTTTTCTCACGTCCCTCTCAGAAACATCCTATTCAGGTCAACCTGTACAGCGCCTAGATTAGCCGGTCCTCCCACCAGGAGCGGCTCATGCACCAGCCCTACGTGGTGATCCACCAGGCTCGCCCATCTCACCAGATTCTCCTGCACCAGGCCCTCAACGCCCAGGGTGTGTTCGACGTGCGAGTCAGCGCAACCAGCACTGAACTCGATGCTTGCCTGGCGCTGGAGCGTCGCCCCGACCTGCTGATCCTTGACCACGCCATGCCAACCCAGGCCGGCCTTGCCTTGCTCGAACAGCAGCAGCGTGCACGCGCTCTGTTGTTTGTCGGCCATGCTAGCGACAAGCAGCAAAACCTTGCCCAGGAAGCGAGAAACCGCGGTCTGTGGGTACTCGCGGAATTACCCTGGCCGCTGTCGATGCCACACCTGCAGCGTGCCTTGCAGGCACTGCAGGTACGCCCCTGGCGACATATTCAAACTGTCACCTGCACCCCGCATGCTCACTGATGCAGGCGCGATGTGACGAACTTTCCGCTGCGTCTGTTGGTCAGTTCCTATATATCCCACCATGCAGCGAGTGATCCGGATGGAAAAAATCTGCAGACTGCTCAACGAAGCCCTGACCCCCTACCAGGCCGACCTTGGCGCCGCCGATGCCCAGGGTAATCGCCAGTTGACCGTGCGCGACCCGTTGGCCGACGTGATCTTGCGGCGTACGGTCAGCGAGCGCCAATTGCAGGAGCATCGCCTGTTGATAGACCTGGTAGATGGCTTGCACCGTGACTTGCAGATCGCCGAGGGGCGTTTGCAGCCTTGTGTCATCGCCGCATTGCAGCAGCGCCAACAACCCCCAGGAACCTTTGCCTGACTGGCTGATCAGACTTTGCAGGGCAGCCAGCCAATGCTTTGCTCCGGCGTTGGCAGGGTTGCCGCAGGAAGTCCCCAAGGACTTTCGTTTGGCCCCGGACGTGCTCCCCAGCGTCCGGGGTTTCTTTTGTGTGGACCGCCCGTTCCTATACGATCGGTGTGCTTTTTTTCGCCTTCCGCGGTTGTTTCTCTGGACGCCTGCCGGGCTTTAGCTGCCAACGATCGGCATTGGCGAGCAGGCGCTCCTGAATCGCTGGCGGGTAATCGGCCAGGGTTGTCACAGGCGGGACGGGTTTGCCGGGCCTACCGGCCTCGCAGATGACGTACAGGCACAGCGCGTAGGAGTACGCTTCGAGATGCGCAGCGGGATAGCCGTGCTGCTGGATTTCCTCGCGGATGGCGCTGATCTGCGTTTGCAGGCTCTTGTGCACGTATTCGATGTTTGGCAGGTCATCCAGGGTGCGCAGGCGAATGACCAGGCCGAACAATGGGTTTGCCGCGTCGAGCATCAGGTTGTCGAAGCCGCCGCGTAGCTGGAACTCAGGGTCGGCCGGGTAACCGGGTAGATCTGCTGGGTGTTGAGGGCCGGCGCCAGTGCGAGGTAGCTAGCCCTCTTTCAGATCCTCAAGCAGTATGGTCTTTTTCTTCGTGGGCACTGGTTGTTCAGTACCCTTGGACTCGTTGGACATCCTTAATCCTCCTCTCTTACCGGGGCGACTTCACGCAACGGCTGCGGACTTTCCAGGCAGTCGGACGCAAGCAATCTGTGGAACGCGAAGAGTAACGAGGAATCAATTCATGGCAGAAAGTTGCCAAAGAAGGATGCGGAAGACTTGCTCGGCGCTCACTGGTGTTGGAAAAAACCTTTGCTGTCTTCCAGGTAGCCGCCTCGCAACGCCGGGTCCAGCCAGCGCGCATATTGCGCCGGCAACACCTCCTGGCGCAGGGGCGGCAGCAATTGGTCGATATGTGCGATGGCTGCACGGCCCAACTCGGAGTCCGAGCACCCCACATGCAGAAACTGAAAGCGCTTGACTCCCTGCACAGGATAGAACCGATAGTCATCCAGTGACCGGCCTTGCCGCTGGACCAGGTAGCGCACTTCATGCCAGTACCCAAGCACCAGGCGCAAGCGCCCCAGTTGCTGCATCTGCAGCAGGTTGGCGGTGGCGTCGTTGCCATAGTGGCGGTTGAGCACGGTGTCGGGAAGCTGGCGCAGGATCGCGTCGATCTGCGTGCCGTAGCTGCGTTCGGCAACCACCCCCAGCTGCAGCATGGTCTTGCTCAGCAGGGCATGCAGATCTACCTGCTGGTCGTCCAGGTAGGGCTCAACCAGCGCCTGGCTGTCCTTGCGCAGCACCAGGCCACCGCTGAGCACGCCCAGTGACGGCATGGAAAAGCGCACGTATTTGGCGCGCTCCGGTGTCCATAACAAGGTCGGGTCACAGGTGAAGCTGTTGCGGTCTTGCAGCATCTGGATACCGCGGGCGCGGTTGACCCGCACGATGCTGTGGTCGTACTCGGGCATCTGGGCGATCAGCCGCGGCAACAGCTGGTCGATCACCCCCTGGCCCTTTTCCGGCCCTTCGAGGATGGTGAACGGCGGCAGGTCGCGCACCAGCCAGAACAGGCGCTCCTTGGCGCTGGCAGGTTGCAGCAGCAATGCCGGCAACAGCCCGCACAGCAGGACCAGGCGATGTAGGTAACGGGCAGCGCACATGAGCCGGGCCAGCGTCGGGGTCAGACCGTGCCGGCTGCGCGCAGGTTGGCGATGGCAGTCGCGTCGTAGCCCAGCTTGCCGAGCAACACCTCGGTGTGCTCGCCCAGCGCCGGGCCAACCCACTCGGCCGAGCCGGGGGTATCCGACAATTTGGGCACGATGCCGGGCATGCGGAACGGCTTGCCGTCCGGCAGCCGGGCCTGCAGGAACATCTCACGTGCCAGGTACTGTGGATCGTTGAACATGTCTTCGGCGGAATAGATGCGGCTGGCCGGTACTTCGGCGGCGGTCAGCACCTGCATCAACTGGTCCAGCGGCAGGCTGTTGGCCCAGCGGTCGATCACCCCGTACAGCTCGTCGCGACGCAGGTCGCGGCCATCATTGGTAGCCAGGCTCGGGTCGTCGGCCAGGTCGGTGCGGCCAATAGCCTGCATGAAGCGCTTGAAGATGGCATCGCCGTTGGCGCCGATCTGCACATGCTTGCCGTCGGCACTGGTATGAATGGAGGAAGGCGTGATACCCGGCATGATGTTGCCGGTGCGCTCGCGGATGAAGCCGAACACGTCGAATTCCGGAACCATGCTTTCCATCATGGCGAAGATGGCCTCGTACAGTGCCACATCCACCACCTGGCCTTCACCGCCGTTGATCTCTCGGTGGCGCAGGGCCATCAGCGCGCCGATCACGCCCCACAAGGCGGCAATCGAGTCACCGATGGAGATGCCCGTGCGCACCGGCGGGCGGTCGTCGAAACCGGTGATATAGCGCAGGCCGCCCATCGACTCGCCCACGGCGCCGAAGCCTGGCTGGTCCTTCAGTGGCCCGGTCTGGCCAAAGCCCGACAGGCGTACCATCACCAGGCGCGGGTTGAGGGCATGCAGCACGTCCCAGCCCAGGCCGAGTTTTTCCAGCACGCCCGGACGGAAGTTCTCGATCAGGATGTCAGCCTCGGCCAGCAACCGCTTGAGAATCTCGCGGCCTTCGGGGTGCTTGAGGTTGAGGGTAAGCGACTGTTTGTTGCGGGCCTGCACGAACCACCACAGCGAGGTGCCCTCGTACAGCTTGCGCCATTTGCGTAGCGGGTCGCCGCCATCGGGCGATTCGACCTTGACCACCTCGGCGCCGAATTCGGCACAGATGCGCGAGGCGAACGGCCCGGCGATCAGGGTGCCGAGTTCGATGACTTTAAGGCCGGCGAGGGGCTTGCTGGGCGTAGGCATGGGGCATCCGTGGCAACTGGGCAGAGCCGTGGTTTTATCATAGCTCGCAAGCGGCAGATACTGCCGCGGCGCAACCAAGGGCAGGATCGGTTAGACTGTGTCACTTTTCTTTGCGCAAGAAGCCCGTCGACCATGGCCCAGCCGTCCACCACCTACAAATTCGAACTGAACCTGACCGACCTCGACCGCGGTGTATACGAAAACGTCCGCCAGACCATCGCCCGCCACCCCTCGGAAACCGAAGAGCGCATGGCCGTGCGCCTGCTGGCCTATGCGCTGTGGTACAACGAGAACCTGGCGTTCGGCCGCGGCCTGTCCGATGTCGACGAGGCAGCCCTGTGGGAAAAGAGCCTGGACGATCGCATCCTGCACTGGATCGAGGTGGGCCAGCCGGACGCCGAGCGCCTGACCTGGTGTTCGCGCCGTACCGAACGTACCAGCCTGCTGGCCTACGGCAGCCTGCGCGTCTGGCAGAACAAGGTGCTGGACGCGGTCAAAGGCCTGAAGAACCTGAGCATCGCCGCCGTTCCGCAAGAAGTGCTGGAAACGCTTGCCACCGACATGCCCCGCAGCATCAAGTGGGATGTGATGATCAGCGAGGGCACGCTGTTCGTCACCGATGACCGGGGCCAGCATGAAGTGCAACTGGAATGGCTGCTGGGTGAGCGTGGCTGAGACACCCCATGCGTATCGAACCTCGCCCGCTGCCACCGACCCTGCCATTCCTTGGTAATCTGCCCCCCTTGCTGACCCGCCTGTATGCTGCCCGCGGCGTGCAGAGCGAAGCCGAACTGGACAAAAGCCTGGCACGCCTGCTGCCGTTCCAGCAGCTCAAAGGGATAGAGGCCGGTGTCGACCTGCTGGTCGAGGCCATCGACCAGCGTCAGCGCATCCTGATCGTCGGCGACTTCGATGCCGACGGTGCCACCGCCAGTACGGTCGGCGTGCTGGGCCTGCGCCTGCTGGGCGCGGCACATGTCGATTACCTGGTGCCCAACCGCTTCGAGTATGGCTACGGCCTTACCCCGGAAATCGTCGCGGTGGCGCTGCAACGCCAGCCGCAACTGCTGATTACCGTGGACAACGGCATTTCCAGTGTCGACGGGGTGGCGGCGGCCAAGGCGGCGGGGCTCAAGGTGCTGGTGACCGACCATCATCTGCCCGGTGAACAGTTGCCCGCTGCCGACGCCATCATCAATCCCAACCAGCCGGGCTGCACCTTCCCGAGCAAGGCGCTGGCCGGGGTCGGGGTGATCTTCTATGTGCTGATGGCCCTGCGTGCACGCTTGCGCAGCCTTGGGCGCTACGAGACGCAGCCACAGCCGAACATCGGCGAACTGCTCGACCTGGTCGCCCTGGGCAGCGTCGCCGACGTGGTGCCACTGGACGCCAACAATCGCATCCTGGTCCACCAGGGCCTCGAGCGTATCCGCGCCGGCCGCGCCCGCCCGGGGCTCAAGGCCATTCTCGAAGTGGCCCGTCGCGACCACCGGCGCATCACCTCGACCGACCTCGGCTTCATCCTCGGCCCGCGCCTGAATGCTGCCGGGCGCCTGGATGACATGAGCCTGGGTATCGAATGCCTGCTGTGCGAGGATGCGGCCCTGGCGCTGGACATGGCCCAGCAGCTGGACGACCTGAACCAGGACCGCAAATCCATCGAGCAGGGCATGCAGCGTGAGGCCCTGGCCCAGCTCAAGGACCTGCCGATCGAGTCGATGCCCTACGGCCTGTGCCTGTTCGATGCGGACTGGCACCAGGGTGTGATCGGTATTCTGGCCTCGCGCCTGAAGGAGCGTTACCACCGGCCGACCATCGCATTCGCCGATGCCGGCGAGGGCCTGCTCAAGGGGTCGGCGCGTTCGGTGCCGGGCTTCCATATTCGCGATGCGCTGGATGCGGTGGCCGCGCGTCACCCGCAACTGATCAGCAAGTTCGGCGGCCATGCCATGGCCGCCGGGTTGTCGCTGCCCGAGGCGAATTTCCCGGCATTTGCCCAGGCGTTCGACGAAGAAGTGCGGCGCCACCTGGCTGAGGACGACCTGACCGGCCGCCTGTTCTCGGATGGCAGCCTGGCAGTGGAGGAATTTCACCTCGACCTGGCCAAGGCCCTGCGCCATGCCGGCCCTTGGGGCCAGCATTTTCCCGAGCCGCTGTTCCATGGCGTGTTCCAGCTGGTGGAGCAGCGCGTGGTCGGCGAGCGGCACCTGAAGGTGGTGCTCAAGAGCGAGTGCGGCTCGGTGCGGCTGGACGGCATTGCCTTCGGTATCGACCGCGAAGTGTGGCCGAACCCGACGGTGCGTTGGGTTGAACTGGCATACAAGCTGGACGTGAACGAGTTTCGTGGCAATGAAAGCGTGCAGTTGATGATTGCCCACATGGAGCCGCGCTGACGGTAACGACGCCATCGCCCCCGAATTTCGAGGGAACCTTCCCCCCAAGCATTCTGGTCTAGTCTGAATATTGACCGGACCCGGGCCAGGGACGTGCAATTGAGTGTCCGGGCCGGATCACCATTGGAGTCCTTGGGAGGTGCCCTCATGAGCCTGCTGCTCGAGCCTTACACCCTGCGTCAGCTGACCCTGCCCAACCGCATCGCGGTTTCGCCGATGTGCCAGTATTCCGCTGTCGATGGCCTGGCCAACGATTGGCACCTTGTTCATCTAGGCAGCCGCGCCGTGGGTGGCGCGGGCCTGGTCATCACCGAAGCGGTGGCGGTGACCGCCGATGGCCGCATCACCGCCGAAGACCTCGGCCTGTGGGATGATGCGCAGATCGCCCCGTTGCAGCGCATCACCCGCTTCATCACGGCCCAGGGCGTGGTGCCCGGCATCCAGCTGGCCCACGCCGGGCGCAAGGCCAGTACCTATCGGCCATGGCTGGGCAAGCAAGGCAGCGTCAAGCCGGAAGAGGGCGGCTGGCAGCCGGTGGGGCCCTCGAGGATTGCCTTCGACCCGCAGCACACCACGCCTCGCGAGTTGAACCAGGACGAAATCCGGGGTGTGATCGACGCGTTCGTCGCCGCGACCGAGCGCGCCCTGAAAGCCGGATTCAAGGTCGTTGAAATCCACGCCGCGCATGGCTACCTGCTGCATCAGTTCCTGTCACCACTGAGCAACCAGCGGCGTGACGAGTACGGCAGCTGCTTCGAAAACCGTATCCGCCTGACCTTGCAGGTGGTGGAAGCCGTGCGCAAGGTGTGGCCGGCCGAACTGCCGGTGTTCGTGCGGGTATCGGCGACCGATTGGGTCGAGGATGGCTGGAACCCGGATGAAACCGTCGAGCTGGCGCGCCGCCTGCGTGGCCTGGGTGTCGACCTGATCGACGTGTCCTCCGGCGGCACCTCGGTCAATGCCGAGATCCCCACCGGCCCTGGCTACCAGACCCGTTTCGCCGAGCGTGTGCGCAAGGAATCGGAAATCGCCACCGGTACCGTGGGCATGATCACCGAACCCGCGCAGGCCGAGCACATTCTGCGCACTGGCCAGGCCGACATCATCTTCCTTGCCCGCGAACTGCTGCGCGACCCGTACTGGCCGCTGCACGCCGATGATGACCTGGGCGGCAACAAGGCCACCTGGCCAGCGCAATACCAGCGCGCGACCAGCCGGGCCAACCCGATTCACGAGTCGGACCTGCGGGATTGACCCAAGCCTGACGCGGCCCCGGCAGTTCATGTGGCGAAGCTGGAAGCCTGAGGCCGCCGCACGGCCCTTTCGCGAGACAAGGCCGCTCCTGCAGCGACCGCGTTGGCGTGTTGATTCAGCTATAGGCAGCCTTGCTGAGGATATCGCTTACCCACTGATTGATACTCTTCTCGGCCAACTCGGCCTTGGCCGCCACGCTGGCGTGGAGGTTAGGCTCCAGGCGCAGGCTGAGTTTGCCAGAGTAAGTTTTCTGCGGTTCACGGCCTAGGCGTTCGCACGTTTCAAGATAATCGTTTACGGCGTCTTCGAATGCCTGGCGCAACTCACTGATCGATTCGCCATGGAAACCGATCACATCGCGAATACCTGCGACATGGCCGATCAGCAATTGATCTTCGTCGCTGTATTCGATACGAGCGGCGTAGCCGCGGTAGGTCATGACATTCATGGTATTACTCCTGCCTGCTCAAGGAACTGGCGGGCGTCTCGTAGTTGATAGGGTTTGGCGTGCCTGTCCGGATGAGGGCGATGGAAGGTTGCCACTGCTCCATTGAGCTCAAAGCGAACCCGTGAACCTCTTCCTTCGATGACGCAGGCACCCGGCGATACCAACAGTGACTCCAGTCGCGCCCAATCCAGGGTCCTGGGAACCGGCCTTTTCAGTACTGCTTCAAGTGTGGCTTGCTGATGGTTATTCATGGTATCAGATTATGATACCAGTGGAGTGGGCTCAACGGATGAGCTGTAAAGGAGGGGGATTGTGATTGAAGGAAATGTCTGAGATGTTGACCGAGGGCAGATAACGCCCCTCGATCAACATAAGCGCTTAATGCTTGATCATCACATGCCGCACACAGGTGTAGTCCTCCAGCCCATACATCGACATGTCCTTGCCATACCCCGAATGCTTCTGCCCGCCATGGGGCATTTCGCTGACCAGCATGAAGTGGGTGTTCACCCAGGTGCAGCCATACTGCAGGCGCGCCGCCAGGCGGTGGGCGCGTCCGCTATCGCGGGTCCATACCGATGAGGCCAGGCCGTAGTCGGAGTCGTTGGCCCATTCCAGCGCCTGCGCTTCGTCGCTGAAGCGGGTGACCGAGACCACCGGGCCAAACACTTCGTTACGCACGATCTCGTCGTCCTGCAGGGCATCGGCCAACACCGTCGGCGCGAAGAAGAAACCGTCACCCTCGATCGCCTTGCCGCCGGTCACCAGGCGAATATGCGGCTGGGCAATGGCGCGCTGTACCAGGCCAGCGACCTTGTCGCGGTGCTGGGCGCTGATCAGTGGACCCAGTTCGGTGTCTTCGGCTTCCTGCAGCCCGGTCTTGAGGCTGGCTACCGCTTCACCCAGGCGTTCGACGAAGCGCTCATAAATGCCATCCTGCACGTACAACCGACAGGCAGCGGTGCAGTCCTGGCCGGCATTGTAGAAGCCGAAGGTGCGGATGCCGTCGATGGCCGCGTCGAGGTCGGCATCGTCGAACACCAGCACCGGCGCTTTGCCGCCCAGTTCCATGTGCATGCGTTTCACGCTGTCGGCGGTGGCGCTGATGATGCGCGCGCCGGTGGGAATCGAGCCGGTCAGCGATACCATGCGCACCTTGGGGTGGCTGACCAACGGGGTGCCAACGGTCTGGCCGCGGCCGAAGAGGATGTTCAACACCCCCGGCGGCAACAGGTCCAGGGCCAGTTCGCCCAGGCGCAGGGCGGTCAGCGGGGTCAGCTCGGAGGGCTTGATCACCACCGTGTTGCCGGCGGCCAGGGCCGGGGCGATCTTCCACGCCAGCATCATCAACGGGTAGTTCCATGGCGCGATCGAGGCGACCACGCCCAACGGATCGCGGCGGATCATCGAGGTGTGCCCCGGCAGGTATTCGCCCGCTGCCGAGCCGCCCAGGCAACGCGCTGCACCGGCGAAATAGCGAAACACATCGGCAATCGCCGGGATCTCGTCATTCAATGCTGCGCTCAGCGGCTTGCCGCAGTTCTGTGACTCCAGCCGGGCCAGTTCATCGGCATGGGCTTCGATCGCGTCGGCCAGTGCCAGCAACGCCTGTGAACGCTCCTTGGGGCTGGTTTGCGACCAGCTGTCGAAGGCTCGGTCGGCGGCGCGCACGGCACTGTCCACCTGGGCTTCGGTGGCTTCGTTGATTTGCGCCAGGGCACTGCCCAGCGCCGGATTGAGCACGGTCCAGGCCGGGCCTTCACCCGCAACCAGTTGGCCATTGATCAACATCTGCGTTTGCATCGGGAACTCCTCCAGGGTCATTTGCCACTGCCCGCGACACTTTCGCCGCCACGGGTCAGGTAATAGGCGCCAAGGATTGGCAGCATGGTCACCAGCATCACCAGCATGGCGACCACATTGGTCACCGGTACGTCACGCGGGCGGCTGAGCTGGTTGAGCAACCAGATCGGCAGGGTGCGTTCGTGGCCGGCGGTGAAGGTGGTGACGATGATTTCGTCGAACGACAGGGCAAAGGCCAGCATGCCGCCGGCCAGCAGCGCCGAGCCGAGGTTGGGCAGGATGATGTAGCGGAAGGTCTGCCAGCCATCGGCGCCCAGGTCCATCGAGGCTTCGATCAGGCTCTGCGAAGTACGTCGCAGACGGGCAATGACGTTGTTGTAGACGATCACCACGCAAAAGGTGGCGTGGCCGACCACGATGGTGAGCACCCCGGGCTCCATGCCCAAACGCTTGAACGCCGAAAGCAGGGCGATACCGGTGATGATACCGGGCAGGGCGATGGGCAGGATCAGCAGCAGCGAGATGCTCTCCTTGCCGAAAAAACTGCGCCGGTACAGCGCCGCCGAAGCCAGCGTGCCCAGCACCAGGGCGATCAGCGTGGCCAGGCAGGCCACCTGCAGTGACAGTTTGATCGCCTCCAGCACATCGGGCCTGGCCAGGGCCACGGCGAACCACTTCAGGGTAAAGCCCTTGGGCGGAAAGCTGAACGCTGCGTCTTCAGTGTTGAAGGCGTACAGGACGATGACCAGGATCGGAAAGTGCAGGAACAGCAGGCCGCCCCAGGCCGCCAGGCGCAGCCCGAGCGAGGCTTTTTCAGAGTGCATCGAAGGCCCCCAGGCGCTTGACCAGAGACAGGTACACCGCGATCAGCACGATCGGCACCAGGGTGAAGGCGGCGGCCATCGGCAGGTTGCCGATCGCCCCTTGTTGGGCATACACCATGCTGCCGATGAAGTAGCCGGGTGGGCCGACCAGTTGCGGCACGATGAAGTCGCCCAGGGTGAGCGAAAAGGTGAAGATCGAGCCGGCAGCAATACCTGGGATCGACAGCGGTAGAATCACCTGCACGAAGGTTTGTCCAGGCCGGGCGCCGAGGTCTGCAGAGGCCTGCAGCAGAGAAGGTGGCAAGCGTTCCAGCGAGGCCTGGATGGGCAGGATCATGAATGGCAGCCAGATATAGACGAACACCATGAAGCGCCCCAGGTGTGATGTCGACAGGGTACTGCCGCCCACTCCCGGCACTGCCAGCACGGTTTGCAACAGGGCATCCAGGTGCAGCTGCTGGACGAACCATTGGGCCACGCCACCCTTGGCCAGCAGCAGGGTCCAGGCGTAGGTCTTGACGATATAGCTGGCCCACATCGGCAACATCACCGCGATGTAGAAAAATGCCTTGGTCTTGCCGCTGGTGTAGCGCGCCATGTAATAGGCGATGGGGAAGGCCAGCACCGCGCTGGCCAGCGACACCGCCACCGCCATGCCCAGGGTGCGCAGGATGATGTCGAAGTTCGACGGGTTGAACAGGGCGGCGAAATTGCCCAGGGTCAGGTCCGGGGTAACCGCCATGGTGAAGTCGTCGAAAGTGTAGAACCCTTGCCACAGCAGATTGAGCAGCGAGCCCAGGTAGATCGCGCCAAACCAGGTCAGTGGCGGGACCAGCAGCATGGCCAGATACAGGTTGGGGCGTCGGTACAGCAGGTTGGACAGGTCGCGCAATGCACTCATGTCAGCGGCCTCCACCTTCCTGCAATACGGTCATGGCTTCGCGTGGCCAGTGCGCCTGGACCCGCTGCCCGGTTTGCCAGGCCTGTGCCTCGACCTGCCAGCGGTCGTTGGCCTGGCTTACCGCCAACAGCTGGCCACTGTCGAGCTGCAGCTCGTAACGGGTGGCACTGCCCTGGTACTGGATATCGCGCAGCACGCCACTGACCTGGACCGCCTGGTCGTCTGCAACCGGGCCACCCAGGCGGATGTGCTCGGGGCGGATGGAGAACGGCGTTGGGCTGCCGTGGAGCGCCATCGCCAGTTCGCCGCGCAGCACGTTGGAGGAGCCGACGAATTCGGCGACGAAGGGCGTGGCCGGTTGCATGTACAGGTTGCGCGGTGTGTCGACCTGCTCGATCCGGCCGCGGTTGAATACCGCCACCCGGTCGGACATCGACAGCGCTTCAGTCTGGTCGTGGGTGACGAAGATGAACGTGATCCCCAGCTGGCGCTGAAGCTTTTTCAGTTCGCCCTGCATCTGCTCGCGCAGTTTCAGGTCCAGCGCGCCCAAGGGTTCGTCCAGCAGCAATACCCGTGGCCGGTTGACCAGTGCGCGGGCCAGGGCCACGCGCTGGCGTTGCCCGCCGGACAGTTGTGCCGGCTTGCGTGTACCGTAGCCGGCCAGGGCCACCATCGCCAGTGCTTCTTCGGCGCGGCCGTGGCGTTCGGCCTTGGCCACGCCTTTCACCTTCAGGCCGTAGGCGATGTTGTCCAGTACGTTCATGTGCGGGAACAGTGCATAGTCCTGGAACACCGTGTTGACGTCACGCAGGTATGGCGGCACGCCGGCGGCCTCGATACCGTGTATGCGGATCGAGCCGCTGGTGGGTTGTTCGAAGCCGGCAATCAGGCGCAGGCAGGTGGTCTTGCCCGAGCCAGACGGGCCAAGCATGGAGAAGAACTCGCCATCGAGGATATCGATGCTGACCTGGTCGACGGCGGTGACCTCGCCGAAAGTACGGGAAACCTGGGTGAACTGGACGGCTAGGGGCATGCATAGGCTCCGGACAACTGGCTTACTCGTATGCCGGGCTCTTCGCGGGCATGCCCGTCCCACAGGTAAAGCACCACCCTTACAGGCAGTGATGAACCTGTGGGAGCGGGTTCACTCGCGAAGAGGCCGGCACAGGCATTCAGGCAACCTCAGCGGCCACCCATGATCGCGATGTAATCCTGGGTCCAGCGGCTGTAAGGCACGAACTTGCCGCCCTGTGCCTGCGGGGTTTTCCAGAAGGCTATCTTGTCGAAGTTTTCGAAGCCGTTGGTCTTGCAGCCCTGCGCCCCCAGCAGTTCGTTGCCGCTGCAGGCTGCCGGTACCGCCGGTAACGAGCCGAACCAGGCCGCCACGTCACCCTGCACCTTCGGTTGCAATGACCAGTCCATCCACTTGTAGGCACAATTGGGGTGCCTGGCCTCGCTGTGCAGCATGGTGGTATCGGCCCAGCCGGTAGCTCCTTCCCTGGGAATGGTCGAAGCCACCGGTTGCTTCTCGGCCTTCAGGCCATTGACCATGTAGCCCCAGGAGCTGGTTGCGACCACGCCTTCATTCTTCACGTCGCTCATCTGCACGGTTGCATCATGCCAGTAGCGGTGGACCAGCGGTTGCTGCTGGCGCAGCAGCTCCAGCACGGCCTTGTACTGGGCTTCGTTCAGTTCGTACGGGTCCTGGATGCCCAGCTCCGGCTTGGCTGTTTTCAGGTACAGCGCCGCATCGGCGATGTAGATCGGCCCGTCGTAGGCCTGCACACGCCCCTTGTTCGGCTTGCCGTCGGGCAGGTTCTGCGGCTCGAACAGCACGCCCCAGCTGGTGGGTGCTTGCTTGAACACCTCGGTGTTGTACAGCAGCACGTTCGGCCCCCACTGGTAAGGGGCGCCGTATACCTGCTTGTCGACCACGTACCAGCCGCCGTTCTGCAAGCGTGGGTCGATAAGTTTCCAGTTGGGGATCAGGGCGGTATTGATCGGCTGCACCCGCTTGCCCGCGATCAGCCGCAGCGACGCGTCACCCGAAGCGGTGACCAGATCGTAGCCGCCCTTGGTCATCAGGCTGACCATCTCGTCCGACGTGCCGGCGGTCTTGACGCTGACCTTGCAGCCGGTTTCCTTCTCGAAACCGCTGACCCAGTCGTAGGCCTTGTCGCTTTCACCGCGCTCGATGTAGCCCGGCCAGGCGACGATGTCCAGGCGCCCCTCACCAGCGCCCAGGGCCTTGGGCGGTTCGGCAGCCTGCAGACTGGCGCTGGCGAGCACGGCACCGGTAATGGCGCCGAGCAATGCGGTCTTGTGCACTGACATGGTGTTCCCTCTTTTTTGGAGATCTTGTTGGGGGCAGTCATCAAGCAAGCCGTGAAGCAGTTGTTATAAGCGTAGTGCGCATGCGCGGGGTATTGGCGATATCGAGTCTAGTTGGCTTTTTGCCAGCCAATGCAACATCCGGAAGCAAATCCACGGTGGCGTACATTTGGCCAAGCCTTACTCTGGCGTATGAATTTTCTTGCGTGGAGAGCCGCGAATGAACACCCGCAACCTGCTCGATCAGCTTCTCAAGTCCGGCCAGCAACTGCTCGACAAACAGGGGGCTGCCGGCAAGCCCGGCAATGCTGCCGGTGGGCTTGGCGGGCTGTTGTCCGGCAGCGGTGGCGGTTTGTTGGGCGGGGGCGCGCTGGGGCTGTTGCTCGGCAGCAAGAAAGCCCGCAAGTACGGCGGCAAGGCGCTGACTTATGGTGGCCTGGCCGCGCTGGGGGTGTTGGCCTACAAGGCTTATGGCAACTGGCAGGCCAGTCAGCGACTGGCTGCAAGCGAGCCCCAGACCGTCGACCGCCTGCCGCCGGCCCAGGCCGAACAGCACAGCCAGGCTGTGCTGCGGGCATTGGTGGCGGCGGCCAAGTCCGATGGCCATGTCGATGCGCGCGAGCGGGCGCTGATCGAGGGCGAATTCACCCGCCTGGACAGCGACCGCGAGCTGCAGCACTGGTTGCACGATGAGTTGAACAAGCCGCTTGACCCGGCCGAAGTGGCCCGTGCCGCGCAAACGCCGGAAATGGCGGCCGAGATGTACCTGGCCAGCGTGATGGTGGTCGACCAGGAGAACTTCATGGAGCGCGCCTATCTGGACGAACTGGCCCGCCAGCTGCGCCTGGACCCGGGCCTGCGTCAGGAGCTGGAAAGCCAGGCAAGGCTTGCAGCAAGCTGATTTGAGCGGATGGGGCTGCAACGCAGCCCCAATGACCGGACCATCACACGCCTTCCATTCAGCCGCAAAGCGCCGGGCGCCTGAGCTATACTCCGGCGGTTTTTCCCACTTGTTGCGAATTCCTGAGGGCTGAATGTGAAGAACTGGACCTTGCGCCAACGGATCCTGGCAAGTTTCGCCGTGATCATCGCCATCATGCTGCTGATGATCGTGGCCGCCTACTCGCGGTTGGTGGCCATCGAAGCCGCCGAAGAGGCGGTGGGCAGCGACAGCATTCCAGGGGTCTACTACAGCTCGATGATCCGCAGCGCCTGGGTCGACAGCTATGTCACCAGCCAGCAACTGGTGGGCCTGTCCAACCGCCGCGAAATCACCTCGGCGGACATGGAGTTGTTCAAAGGTTTCGAGGACCGGCTGAAGCAACACATGGCGAGTTACCAGGGCACGATCCGGACCAAGGACGACCAGACTCGCTTCGACTCCTTCGTGCAACTCGAAGAGAACTACATGAAGATCGTTGGCCAGGTGCTGGACGCCTACCGCCAGCATGACTACGACGGCGCCCAGCGGCTGATCAACGACCTGCTCACCCCGACCTGGGTGGATGGGCGCAAGCACCTGACCCAGGTCATCGAGGATAATCGCGCTGCAGCCGACGCCGCCACCAACGACATCGTCAACGCCGTGAGCACGGCCAAGGGCAGCATGGTGGTTTCACTGTTGCTGGCCATCATTGCCGCGGGCGTCTGCGGCCTGCTGTCGATGCGCGCCATCTCGGGGCCAATGCAGCGCATTGTGCATGCCCTCGACAAACTGCGTTCAGGCGACCTGAGCATGCGCCTGAGCCTGGAACGCCAGGACGAGTTCGGCGCCATCCAAAGCGGCTTCAACGAAATGGCCGAGGCCCTGGCCAACCTGGTGGCCCAGGCCCAGCGTTCGTCGGTCCAGGTGACTACCTCGGTGACCGAGATAGCCGCCACCTCGAAGCAACAGCAGGCCACCGCCACCGAGACGGCTGCTACCACCACCGAAATCGGTGCCACTTCGCGGGAGATCGCCGCCACCTCTCGTGACCTGGTACGCACCATGACCGAGGTGACTTCGGCGGCCGACCAGGCTTCCAGCCTGGCCGGCTCCGGTCAGCAGGGCCTGGCGCGGATGGAAGAAACCATGCACCAGGTGATGGGCGCCGCCGACCTGGTCAACGCCAAGCTGGCCATCCTCAACGAGAAGGCCAGCAACATCACCCAGATGGTCGTGACCATCGTCAAGGTCGCCGACCAGACCAACCTGCTGTCGCTCAACGCCGCCATCGAGGCGGAAAAGGCTGGTGAATACGGCCGTGGTTTCGCCGTGGTCGCCACCGAAGTGCGCCGCCTGGCCGACCAGACCGCGGTGGCCACCTACGACATCGAGCAGATGGTGCGTGAGATCCAGTCGGCCGTGTCGGCCGGAGTCATGGGCATGGACAAGTTCTCCGAGGAAGTGCGCCGCGGCATGTTCGAGGTGCAGCAGGTGGGCGAGCAACTGAGCCAGATCATCCACCAGGTACAGGCCCTGGCGCCGCGCGTGCTGATGGTCAACGAAGGCATGCAGGCCCAGGCCACTGGTGCCGAGCAGATCAACCAGGCGCTGGCCCAGCTCAGCGATGCCAGCACCCAGACGGTCGAGTCGTTGCGCCAGGCCAGTTTTGCCATCGATGAGCTGAGCCAGGTGGCCGCTGGCCTGCGTGGCGGCGTGTCGCGCTTCAAAGTCTGACTGCGATGAATGACATGCAACCGCGCACCGCGCGGGAGGACAACGCCAAAGGGGTGTTGTACCTGCAGTTCCGCATCCAGGAACAGCGCTTCGCCTTGAGCGTGCACGAGGTGATCGAAGTACTGCCGCGCCAGCCGCTCAAGCCGATCGCCCAGGCGCCTGGCTGGGTCGCCGGCATCCTCGCCCACCGTGGCCTGCTGGTACCGGTGGTCGACCTGGCGGCATTGAGCTTTGGCCAGCCGGCAGCGCAACGCACCAGTACCCGGCTGGTGCTGGTGCATTATCGTGGCGGCCTGCAGCTTGGCCTGATCCTGGAACAGGCGACCGAAACCCTGCGCTGCCACCCCGACGAATTCCAGCCTTATGGCGTGGACAGCGGTGAAGCCCCCTACCTGGGGCCGGTGCGCCAGGACGAGCAGGGCCTGCTGCAGCGCATCGAGGTCAACGACTTGCTGCCCGACGCGGTGCACCGACTGCTGTATACGGGTGAGCCGACAGGGATGCCGACATGAACGAGCAACACTTTTTCCGCTTCCTGCGTGAACGTATCGGCCTGGACGTGGAGTCGGTGGGGGCGTCCATGGTCGAACGTGCGCTGCGTCAGCGTTGCGTAGCCGTGAACGCCGCCGACCTCGACGGTTACTGGCTGCGCCTGCAGCAATCGATGGAAGAGCAACAGGCGCTGATCGAGGCCGTCATCGTCCCGGAAACCTGGTTCTTCCGTTACCCAGAATCCTTCACCGCCTTGGTCAGCCTGGCGCAGAAGCGCCTGGCCGAACTTGCCGGGGCGCGCCCGCTGCGCTTGCTCAGCCTGCCATGCTCGACCGGCGAGGAGCCTTATTCGCTGGCCATGGCCCTGCTCGACGCTGGTATCGCACCGGGTGCATTTCTGATCGATGGCATGGACATCAGCCCCAGTTCGGTGGCAAAGGCCGGGCAAGCCATCTATGGGCGCAATGCCTTTCGTGGCAGCGACCTGAGTTTTCGCGAGCGCTATTTCGATGCCGTCGACGATGGCCACCAGCTTCACCAGCGGGTACGCGAGCAGGTCAGCTTGCAGGTGGGCAATGTGCTCGACCCGGCGCTGGCCAGTCGCGATGGTTTGTACGACTTCGTGTTCTGTCGCAACCTGCTGATCTATTTCGACCTGGCAACCCAGCAACGGGTGTTCGAGGTGCTCAAGCGCCTGCTGCACGCGCAAGGGGTGCTGTTCATCGGCCCGGCCGAAGGCAGCCTGCTGGCGCGGTTGGGTATGCGCCCGGTGGGGATTGCCCAGTCGTTCGCCTACGTGCGCGATGAGGGCAGTGCTGCTGCGCCGGCTGGCGCCCCGGCATTGCCGACGCGACGCCGGTTGCCAGCGCCACCGACGCCAGGCTATTCGTTGCCCGGTGCGGCACGGCCACTGCGCGTGCTGCCCGTGCCAGCCAGGCCAGCGCCGGTGCGCGAGCACCAGGGCGAGCAGCCTGGCGAAATGCTGGCCGGCATTGCCCGGCTGGCCAATGCCGGAGCCAGTGAGCAGGCCCGCGCCGAATGCCAGCGCTACCTCGCCCAGTTCCCACCTTCGGCGCAGGTGTATTACTGGCTGGGGTTGCTCAGCGATACCGAGGGCGACGCGCAGCAGGCACTCAGCCACTATCGCAAAGCCCTGTATCTGGAGCCGCAGCACCCCGAGGCATTGGTGCACCTGGCGGCCTTGCTGGCGGCCCAGGGTGACCTGGCCGGTGCCCGGCGCTTGCAGGAGCGTGCTGCGCGGGCGGGACGGGAGTCTGAACGATGAGGAATGAGTCCGCGATGCAACTGCTCGCCGAGGATGATGCGCACATCGACGACTGCTGGAACCGCATAGGGGTACACGGCGACAAGCAATGCCCGCTGCTGGCGCGTCACGTTCACTGCCGAAACTGCGAGGTCTATGCTGCCGCCGCCACGCGCCTGCTCGACCGTTATGCGTTGATGGAGGACCATCAGGCGGTAGGCGCAGCGCCTGCCGAGGAAACCACGGGCCGTTCGATGCTGCTGTTCCGCCTGGGTGAAGAGTGGCTGGCGCTGGCCACTGCCTGCCTGGCCGAAATCGCTCCGCTGCAGGCGGTGCATTCACTGCCGCATCAGCGCTCGCGCGTGCTGCAGGGTGTGGCCAACGTACGCGGTGCGCTGGTGCCGTGCCTGTCGCTGGCCGACCTGCTGGGTGTACAGGCCGGTGCCACCGAGCAACGCGCCGGCCGGGTGATGCCACGCATGCTGATTCTGGCCACCGACGGTGGGCCGGTGGTGCTGGCAGTCGAGGAAATCGACGGCATTCACCGGCTCGACCCGCAGCTGCTCGACAGCGGCCAGGATGCCACCCGTTTCACTGCTGCAGTCCTGCAATGGCGTGGCCGCAGCGTACGGGTGCTGGATGAACAACACTTACTGTCTGCCGTGCAGCGGAGCCTGTCATGACCCCGGAGCAAATGCGCGACGCATCGTTGCTCGAGCTGTTCAGCCTGGAAGCCGAGGCGCAGACCCAGGTGCTCAGCACCGGCTTGATGGCACTGGAGCGCAACCCTACGCAGGCCGACCAGCTCGAGGCGTGCATGCGCGCTGCGCACTCCCTGAAGGGCGCGGCGCGGATCGTCGGGGTGGACGCTGGCGTCAGCGTCGCCCACGTCATGGAGGACTGCCTGGTGGCCGCCCAGGAAGGTCGCCTGCAGCTGAGCGCCGAGCATATCGACGCCCTGCTGCAAGGCACTGACCTGCTGATGCGCATCGCCACGCCTGGGGATACCGCGGCACAGGCGACCCTGCCGGTATTTCTCGCCCAGATGGCCAGCCTGCTGGTCCCGGCGGGCGCGGCCATGCCTGCCGTAGCGCCCGGCGTGCCAACAGCGCCGGAGGCGCCAGCCGTGCAACCCGAGCCAGCGCCGCTGCCCGTCGCTGCCTCCGCGCCTGAGCCCGAAGCCGAGTCGGCGCCGCGTCGCAAGGCGGTCAAGCCTGCCGGCGAGGGTACGGAGCGGGTGCTGCGGGTGACCGCCGATCGCCTCAACAGCCTGCTCGACCTGTCCAGCAAATCGCTGGTCGAGACCCAGCGTCTCAAGCCTTACCTGGCCTCCCTGCAACGCCTCAAGCGCATGCACGGGCAAGGCATGCAGGCGCTCGACGGCCTGCGCAGGCAGCTGGAAGACAGTGGCCAGAGCAGCGAGGTGCTCGAAGCCCTGGCGCAGACCCAGCGCCTGCTGGCGGAAACCCAGCAGATCCTGCAGCAGCAGGCTGCCGACCTGGATGAATTCGGTTGGCAGGCCAGCCAGCGCGCACAACTGCTGTACGACACGGCGCTGGCCTGCCGGATGCGGCCGTTTGCCGATGTATTGGCCGGCCAGAGCCGCATGGTCCGTGACCTTGGCCGGTCGCTGGGCAAACCGGTGCGGTTGCTGGTGGAAGGGGAAAAGACCCAGGTCGACCGTGAAGTGCTGGAAAAGCTCGAAGCGCCGCTGACCCACCTGTTGCGCAATGCGGTCGACCACGGCATCGAGCTGCCCGAGCGGCGTCTGCTGGCAGGCAAGCCGGAGGAGGGCGTGATCCGCCTGCGCGCCTCGCACCAGGCCGGCATGCTCAGCCTGGAGCTGATCGACGATGGCGCCGGCATCGACCTAGAGCGCCTGCGCAGCAGCATCGTCGAACGGGCCCTGTCACCCGCTGAGACGGTGGCGCGGATGAGCGAGGCCGAGCTGCTGACGTTCCTGTTCCTGCCTGGGTTCAGCTTGCGCGACAAGGTCACCGAGGTGTCCGGGCGTGGTGTCGGCCTGGATGCGGTGCAGCACATGATCCGTGAGCTGCGCGGTTCGATCGAACTGACCCAGACGGCCGGGCAGGGCTGCCGTTTCCACCTGCAGGTGCCGCTGACCCTGTCGGTGGTGCGCAGCCTGGTGGTCGAGGTGGGGGGCGAGGCCTACGCCTTCCCGCTCGCCCACATCGAACGCACGCTGGACGTGGCTGCCGAAGCGATCGTGCAGATCGAAGGGCGCCAGCACTTCTGGCACGAAGGCCGCCACATCGGCCTGGTCGCGGCCAGCCAGTTGCTCAACCGCCCGGCCGGGCAGGCCGAAGAGAGCCGCTTGCGGGTGGTGGTGATTCGTGAGCGCGAGCAACTGTACGGCGTGGCCGTGGAGCGGCTGGTGGGCGAGCGGGTGCTGGTGGTGATGCCACTCGACCCGCGGCTGGGCAAGGTACAGGACATTTCTTCCGGCGCCCTGCTCGACGATGGCTCGGTGGTGCTGATCATCGATGTCGAAGACCTGTTGCGTTCGCTGGACAAACTGCTCAGCACCGGCAGCCTTGAACGCATCGCACGCGGCAGCAGCGGTGCCCGCGGCGTGGTGCGCAAGCGCATCCTGGTGGTCGACGATTCGCTGACCGTGCGGGAACTGCAGCGCAAATTGCTGGGCAACCGTGGCTACGACGTGGCAGTGGCGGTGGATGGCATGGACGGCTGGAACGCCCTGCGTGCCGAGGACTTCGACCTGCTGATCACTGACATCGACATGCCGCGAATGGACGGCATCGAGCTGGTCACCCTGGTGCGCCGCGACCAGCGCCTGCAATCGCTGCCGGTCATGGTGGTGTCCTACAAGGACCGCGAGGAAGACCGACGGCGTGGCCTGGATGCCGGCGCCGACTACTATTTGGCAAAGGCCAGTTTCCACGACGATGCGTTGCTGGATGCAGTGGTCGAGCTGATCGGGGGGGCGCAAGGATGAAGATCGCCATCGTCAACGACATGCCCATGGCCGTCGAGGCACTGCGCCGGGTGGTCGCCTTCGAGCCCGAGCACCAGGTGATATGGGTGGCCGGCAACGGTGCCGAGGCGGTGCAGCGCTGCGCGGAACAATTGCCAGACCTGATCCTCATGGACCTGATCATGCCGGTGATGGACGGCGTCGAGGCCACCCGCAGGATCATGGCCGAAACCCCTTGCGCCATCGTCATCGTGACCGTCGACCGCAAGCAGAACATGCATCGGGTGTTCGAGGCCATGGGCCACGGCGCCCTCGACGTGGTCGACACGCCGGCGCTGGGGGCGGGCGACCCGCGCGAGGCAGCAGCGCCACTGTTGCGCAAGATCCTCAACATAAGCTGGTTGATCGGCCAGCAGAATGCCCCGGCAGCGCGGCCGGTTGCCGCGCCGGTACGGGCGGTGTCGCAGCACCGCGGGCTGGTGGCGATCGGCTCGTCCGCGGGTGGCCCGGCGGCTCTCGAAGTGCTGCTGAAGGCCCTGCCGGCAGCGTTTCCGGCGGCCATCGTGCTGGTCCAGCATGTGGACCAGGTGTTTGCCGCGGGCATGGCCGAATGGCTCAGCAGCGCAGCCGGCCTGCCGGTGCGCCTGGCCCGCCAAGGCGAACCGCCGCAGTCTGGCCAGGTACTGCTGGCCGGCACCAACCACCACATCCGCCTGCTACAGAACGGCCAACTGGCCTACACTGCCGAACCGGTCAATGAGATATACCGGCCCTCGATCGACGTGTTCTTCGAGAGCGTTGCGCGCTACTGGACCGGCGATGCGGTGGGCGTGCTGCTCACTGGCATGGGCCGCGACGGCGCCCAGGGCCTGAAAACGATGCGCCAGCGGGGGTTTCTCACTATTGCTCAGGACCAGGCCAGCAGCGCGGTGTATGGAATGCCCAAGGCTGCTGTGGCCATCGATGCCGCGGTGGAGGTCCGCCCGCTGGAACGCATAGCCGGGCGCTTGATGGAATTTTTTGCTAAATGACGAAGTGTATTGAATCACGCCGCCAGGCCGGTAGTGATCGGGTGAACAGCCATGAATGACTTACCGATCGAAGGTTTCACGACCACCAACGAAAACGCGGCGATGGTACTGCTGGTCGACGACCAGGCCATGATCGGCGAGGCGGTGCGGCGTGGCCTGGCCAACGAGGACAACATCGACTTCCACTTCTGCGCCGACCCGCACCAGGCGGTGGCCCAGGCGGTGCGCATCAAGCCCACGGTGATTCTGCAGGACCTGATCATGCCTGGCCTGGACGGGCTGACCCTGGTGCGTGAATATCGCAACAACCCGGCCACCCAGGACATTCCGATCATCGTCCTGTCGACCAAGGAAGACCCGCTGGTCAAGAGCGCAGCCTTCGCTGCCGGCGCCAACGACTACCTGGTCAAACTGCCGGACACCATCGAACTGGTAGCGCGCATTCGCTACCACTCGCGCTCCTACCTGACCCTGCTGCAGCGCGACGAGGCCTACCGCGCCCTGCGCGTCAGCCAGCAACAGTTGCTCGACTCCAACCTGATGCTGCAGCGGCTGATGAACTCCGATGGCCTGACCGGGTTGTCCAACCGCCGTCACTTCGACGAATACCTCGAACTGGAATGGCGCCGTGCCATGCGTGAGCAGCAGCAGTTGTCGCTGCTGATGATCGACGTGGACTTCTTCAAGGCCTACAACGACAGCTTCGGCCACCTGGCCGGTGACGAGGCCTTGCGCCAGGTGGCCGAGGCGATCCGCGGCGCATGTTCGCGGCCGACTGACCTGCCGGCGCGCTATGGCGGCGAGGAATTTGTCCTGGTGTTGCCCAACACCTCACCGGGTGGGGCCCGCCTGGTGGCCGAAAAGCTGCGTCAGACCGTATTGGGCCTGGGTATCCCGCACACCGCGCCGACGGCTGACTCGTACCTGACCGTGAGCATTGGCCTGGCGACCCAGACCCCGGCCATCGGCAGCCATAGCCGGCAGCTGATCTCGGCCGCCGACAAGGGCCTGTATCAGGCCAAGAATAGCGGGCGCAACCAGGTGGGTATCGCCTGAGCGGCTCGCCATACCGTGCAGGAACGGCCTTGTGGCGCGATTAGGGCGCCCCTGCACTGATGGTTGGGGCTATTCGGGTGCCCGGCGGGTCTGCCGCCCTGCGGCGGAGTCGGTTATACTCGCAGGCTTTTCACCGAATTCGCACGAGAGCCGCCCGCCCATGGAAATCCAACCGATCCTGAACACCATCAAGGACCTTACCGAGCGTTCCCAGTCCATTCGGGGGTATCTTTGACTACGATCACAAGCATGACCGCCTGATCGAAGTCAACCGCGAGCTGGAAGACCCCAACGTCTGGAACAAGCCCGAGTACGCCCAGGCCCTGGGCCGCGAGCGTGCCATGCTGGCCCAGGTCGTCGAGACCCTGGACAAGCTGTCCGGCGGCCTGGCCGACTGCCAGGACCTGCTCGACATGGCCGTCGAGGAAAATGACGAAGGCGCCGTCGGCGACGTCGTGACCGAGCTGGAAGGCCTGGAAGAAAAACTGGCCCAGCTTGAGTTCCGTCGCATGTTCAGCGGCGAGATGGACATGAACAACGCCTACCTGGACATCCAGGCCGGCTCCGGTGGTACCGAGGCGCAGGACTGGGCCAACATCCTGCTGCGCATGTACCTGCGCTGGGCCGACAAGCGTGGTTTCGATGCCACCATCATCGAGCTTTCCGAAGGTGAAGTCGCCGGGATCAAGGGCGCCACCGTGCACGTCAAGGGCGAGTACGCCTTCGGCTGGCTGCGTACCGAAATCGGTGTGCACCGCCTGGTGCGCAAGAGCCCGTTCGACTCCGGGGCCCGTCGCCACACTTCGTTCTCGGCGGTGTTCGTGTCGCCCGAAATCGACGACAAGGTCGAGATCGAGATCAACCCGGCCGACCTGCGCATCGATACCTACCGCTCCTCCGGTGCCGGTGGCCAGCACGTGAACACCACCGACTCGGCGGTACGTATCACCCACGTGCCGACCAACACCGTGGTGGCGTGCCAGAACGAACGCTCCCAGCACGCCAACAAGGACACCGCCATGAAAATGCTGCGGGCCAAGCTGTACGAGCTGGAAATGCAGAAGCGCAACGCCGCCTCGCAGGCACTGGAAGACAGCAAGTCGGATATCGGCTGGGGCCACCAGATCCGCTCCTACGTGCTGGATGACTCGCGCATCAAGGACCTGCGTACCGGTGTCGAGCGCAGCGACTGCCAGAAGGTCCTGGACGGCGACCTCGACCAGTACCTGGAAGCGAGCCTCAAGCAAGGGCTGTAAACCGCACACAACTGCCGCGGTACCTGGCCTGGTGCCGGTACCGCGTGCCCTGCCCGAAAGGGGCACCGAACACCTGATGGAAAGAATGACGAAATGAGCGACCTCAAGACCGACGTGCAAGACCTGCAACAGGAAGAAAACGCCCTGATCGCCCTGCGCAAGGAAAAGCTTGCCGCCGAGCGCGCCAAGGGCAACGCCTTCCCCAATGACTTCCGTCGCGACAGCTACTGCAACGACCTGCAGAAGCAGTACGCGGACAAGACCAAGGAAGAACTGGAAGCTGCAGCGATTCCGGTCAAGGTCGCTGGTCGCATCATGCTCAACCGTGGCTCGTTCATGGTCATCCAGGACATGACCGGGCGCATCCAGGTCTACGTCAACCGCAAGACCCTGCCCGAAGAAACCCTGGCAGCGGTCAAGACCTGGGACCTGGGCGACATCATCAGCGCCGAAGGCACCCTGGCCCGTTCCGGCAAGGGCGACCTGTACGTCGAAATGACCAACGTGCGCCTGCTGACCAAGTCGCTGCGCCCGCTGCCCGACAAGCACCATGGCCTGACCGACACCGAGCAACGCTACCGCCAGCGTTACGTCGACCTGATGGTCAACGAAGAAACCCGCCACACCTTCCGTGTGCGGTCGCAGGTGATCTCGCATATCCGCAAGTTCCTCAGCGAGCGCGACTTCCTCGAAGTCGAGACGCCGATGCTGCAGACCATCCCTGGCGGTGCCGCGGCCAAGCCGTTCGAAACCCACCACAACGCCCTGGACATGGCCATGTTCCTGCGTATTGCGCCGGAGCTGTACCTCAAGCGCCTGGTAGTGGGTGGCTTCGAGAAAGTGTTCGAGATCAACCGCAACTTCCGTAATGAAGGCGTTTCGACCCGACACAACCCAGAATTCACCATGCTCGAGTTCTACCAGGCTTACGCCGACTACCGCGACAACATGGACCTCACCGAGGAACTGTTCCGCGAGCTGGCGCAGCTGGTACTGGGCAGCACCGACGTGCCGTACGGCGACAAGGTGTTCCACTTCGGCGAGCCGTTCGCCCGCCTGTCGGTCTTCGACTCGATCCTCAAGTACAACCCGGAACTGACCGCTGCCGACCTGCAGGACGTCGACCGTGCCCGCGAGATCGCCAGGAAGGCCGGCGCCAAGGTGCTGGGCCACGAAGGCCTGGGCAAGCTGCAGGTGATGATTTTCGAAGAGCTGGTCGAGCACAAGCTGGAGCAGCCGCACTTCATCACCGAGTACCCGTTCGAAGTGTCGCCTCTGGCCCGTCGCAACGACGACAACCCGGCGGTTACCGATCGTTTCGAGCTGTTCATCGGTGGCCGCGAGATCGCCAACGCCTACTCCGAGCTGAACGATGCCGAAGACCAGGCCGAGCGCTTCCTGGCCCAGGTGGCCGAGAAGGACGCCGGGGACGACGAAGCCATGCACTACGACGCCGACTTCGTGCGTGCCCTGGAGTACGGCATGCCGCCGACCGCAGGTGAAGGCATCGGTATCGATCGCCTGGTGATGCTGCTGACCAACTCGCCATCGATCCGTGACGTGATCCTGTTCCCGCACATGCGTCCGCAAGCCTGAGTCGCTTGAATCAGCCGCCTTTCGAGGCGGCTTTTTCTTGTCTGAAGCTTTATGTTGCCTGTACCAGCCCAAGCGGGCTTAAGTCGCGACTGGGCTGGTACAGGCCGCAGATGACTTTGAACCATGAGGTACCCCCGTGACACCCGCAATGCCTCACCAGGGCGCCGCCGGCATCGCCACCGCCGTCGCCGAAAGCGTGCAATACCAAGGCCGCAAGACTGCCCGCCAAGGCAGCGAACAGCGCCGCCAACTGATCCTCGACGCCGCGATGCGCATCGTCGTGCGCGATGGCGTGCGCGGGGTGCGCCACCGCGCGGTGGCTGCCGAGGCTGGCGTGCCATTGTCGGCCACCACCTACTACTTCAAGGACATCGAGGACCTGCTCACCGATACCTTCGCCCAGTACGTCGAGCGCAGCGCTGCCTACATGGCCAAGCTGTGGGCCAACACCGAGGTGGTGTTGCGCCAGTTGCTCGCCCAGGGCGATGGCAGCCCGCAGGCGCGGGCACGGCTGGCGGACGAAGTGGCGCGCATGACCGCCGACTACGTGCAGCGCCAGCTGTTGAATCGCCGCGACTTCCTGATGGCCGAACAGGCCTTCCGCCAGGAGGCGCTGCTGTGCCCGCGCCTGGCCGAGCTGGTGTGCGCCCACGACCAGATCCTGCTGCATGGCACCCGGCAATTGCTGCAGGTGGTCGGTTCCAGGCAACCGGAACAGGACGCCCAGATGTTGACGGCGATTATCGAGCAGATGGAATATCAGGGCCTGCTCAAGGACGCGAACGCGCAAGCCGATGGGCAGATGCTCGCTATGCTTACCCGATACCTGCAGCTGGTGCTGGCATCGGCCTGAGCCGAGACTGACTTTTCAAGGAGACCCGGATGAAAGCCTGGCGTATGGTGCTGTTGACTTTGTCATTCCTGCTGCTGGGTGGTTGTCTGGTGACCTTCCACGAGCCGTTGCCCAGCAACCAGGCGGCACCCAAGGCGCTGCTCGGCAAGTGGAGCAGCAAGGATGCCTGGGGCGAGCCACTGAAGCTGGTGATCAGCCGCAGTGGCGGCGGTGCTTACAAGGCGGTCGCCACGGCCAAGGGCAAGGCTCCCGAGGAATACGTATTCACCGTGTCGCGTCACGGCAACCGCTGGTACCTCTCGGCCGGTGTGCCCAAGCGCCTGGGCGGCAATTTCCTGATCGGCGGTTTTGATATCGTCGATGGCAAGGAACTGGTGATCTACAACCTGGACGTCGAGCAGGTGCAACAGGCGGTGGACAAGAAGGAACTGATCGGGCGCAGCACCGATGTGCCGGAAGACAACGGTGAGGGCGTGCTGATCGACAGCCCGGCGGCGCGGGTGCTGGCGTACCTGGACGACCCGGCCAACTCCGACCTGTTCGTCGAAGTGGCGCGGTTCCAGCGCTCCGGCAAATGACCGTGCTGGCTTGTTCGCGCTGAAGCCGCTCCCACAGGGACCGCACCGGTTTCGAGCCTGATGCAGTACCTGTGGGAGCGGCTTCAGCCGCGAAGAGGCCGGTACAGGTTTCCTGTACTAGAAAGGAGTCCCCGGTGGACGAATACCAGCAAACCATCCGCGCCCTGTCCGACCGTATCGTCGCGGCGCAGACCCCGATCCGGGTCCTGGACGCGGTGAAGTGGGACGACAACATTCGCCAGGGCTTCCTCAAGGCCAAGGGCAAGGAGCCGCCAGCGGTCGACCATGCCTACTACCAGTCGCGCCCGCTGTCGTTCGACTCCAGTGCGGTCAAGGCCGAGTTCCAGGGTATCGAACGCGACATCATCCGCCAGCTTGGCCAGTTCAACCCGGTCGGGCAGATCATGAAGCGCATGTGCCGCGAGTACCGCATGGTGATCCGCATGCTCGAGGCGCGCGGCACCGAGGACTTCGGCCTGATTTCCCAAGAGCTGTACGGCGCGGCCTCGGATGCCTTCCACGCCGGTGACCCGACCCTGGCTGACCTGGGCCTGATGCTGTCGGACTACCTGAACAACATCGATGGCCGTGGTGACCTCAAGGACGAACCGAAGAACCTCACTGCCAAGGAAGCCGTGGCCATCCTCCAGCGCCGGCTGAACAAAGTGTTCGGCGAAGCGGAGGAAACCATCCGCGTGTTCGAGTCCGACGGTATCGTCGCTGACGCCGCGGCCGGGGCGGACTATATCAAGGTGCGCGCCGACGCCATGTTCAACGCGCGTGACGTACGCGCCCTGGAGGTGCACGAAGGGCTGGTGCACGTGGGCACCACGCTCAATGGCCTGAACCAGCCGATCTGCACCTTCCTGGCCAAGGGCCCGCCCTCGTCGACGGTGACCCAGGAAGGCCTGGCCATTCTCATGGAAGTGATCGCCTTCGCTTCGTACCCCAGCCGCCTTCGCAAGCTCACCAACCGCACCCGCGCCATTCACATGGTCGAGGAGGGTGCCGATTTCATGCAGGTCTACAGCTTCTTCCGTGAGCAGGGCTTCGAAATGGCGCAAAGCTACAGCAACGCCAGCCGCGTATTTCGCGGCTCGGTGCCCAACGGCCTGCCATTCACCAAGGACTTGTCCTACCTCAAGGGCTTCATCATGGTTTACAACTACATTCAGTTGGCCGTGAAGAAGGGCAAGCTCGAGCAGATCCCGCTGCTGTTCTGTGGCAAAACCACCCTGGAAGACATGCGCACCCTGCGCCAGCTGGTCGAGGAGGGCCTGGTCGAGCCGCCCAAGTACCTGCCTGAACAGTTCCGTGACCTCAACGCGCTGTCAGCCTGGATGTGTTTCTCCAACTTCCTCAACCACCTGAGCCTGGACCGGATTGAAGCCGACTACGCGAACATTCTCTGAACGCTGCCGCCTGCTGGCCCTGGGCCTGGCCGTGGTGATGCTGGCGGGTTGCAGCAGCTTGCTGTTCTATCCCGAGCGCGGCCAACCGTTCACACCCGAGCGGGCCAGGCTCGAATACCGCGATATCACCCTGACCACGGCCGACGGCATTCGCTTGCACGGTTGGTGGCTGCCGGCCAAGGCTGGGGTCGCGGTCAAGGGCACGGTGCTGCACCTGCATGGCAACGGTGGCAACCTGCCTGGGCACCTGGGTGGCAGTTACTGGCTGCCGGAGCAGGGCTACCAGGTGCTGATGATCGACTATCGCGGCTATGGCCTGTCCCAGGGCGAGCCGAGCCTGCCTGAGGTGTACGAGGACATTGCAGCGGCCATGGCCTGGCTGGACCAGGCGCCCGAGGTCGAGGGCAAGCCGCTGGTGCTGCTGGGGCAGAGCCTGGGCGGGGCCATGGCCATCCACTACCTGGCGGCACATCCTGAACAGCGCGAGCGCTTCAGCGCCCTGGTGTTCGATGGGGTGCCGGCCAGCTACCAGGCGGTCGGGCGCTTTGCCCTCAGTACCTCCTGGATGACATGGCCGTTGCAGGTGCCGCTATCGTGGCTGGTGCCGGATGGCGACAGCGCGATTCACTCCATCGAGCAGTTGAGCAGCCCGCCCAAGCTGTTCTTCCACAGTATCGACGACACCCTGGTGCCGCTGGACAACGGTATTCGCCTGTACCAGCACGCGCCACCGCCGCGGGTGCTGCAGCTGACCCGCGGGGGCCACGTGCAGACCTTCGCCGACCCGACCTGGCGCCAGGTGATGCTGCGTTTCCTGGATGATCCCGAGCATTTCAACGGTCTGCGGCGGCTGGCCGAAGTGCCCAACTACCCTGACGAGAAAAACAAGCAATGAGTGAAGAACGCAACGCCATCCCGCTGATCCTGACCGGCATCGGCAGCATCATCGTGACGGTGGGAGCCTTGTGGTATTACGGTTACCTGCATTTCGCCAAACCCGAGGATGCCCTGTTGCTGCAGGACTTCACCATGCTCAAGACCATCCCGGGCGAGGACTACAAGGTTTCGCTGGACCCGGCAGCGCAAGTGGCCCAGTGCGTGGACGGGGTGCTGGTGCTGTTCGATACCCAGCAGAAAGGCCTGACCGGCGTGCTGGTCGACAACCGCAAACGGGCGGTGCGCTGCATGGGCGAGGAAACCCCGCAACAGGCTCAATGAACCGGCCAAGGTTCAAGCGGGCATCGCGTACAGCCGGCCTTGGACAAGCGTCGGGCAAAGCAAAACCCCGCGGCGAGCGCGGGGCTTGTGCTTGCAACTAGCCAGCCTTACTGCTGCATCTGGCTTACCGAGCGCGGGGCTACCGGTTGGTTGTCGTTGGAGATGGTCACCTCCACGCGACGGTTCTGCGCACGCCCCGAGTTGCTCGAGTTGTCCGCGACCGGGTACTCCTTGCCATAACCCTGGGAAACGATCCGCGCCGGATCGACGCCGGCACGCACCAGCGCCATGCGCACGCTGTTGGCGCGGCGTTCGGACAGGGTCTGGTTGTAGTTGGCCGAGCCGACGCTGTCGGTATAACCCTCGACGATCACCTTGCGCTCCGGGTTTTCCTGGAGGAACTGCGCCAGCTTGGTGATGTTCGGGTAGGCGTTGCTCTTGAGTTCGGCCTTGTTGAAGTCGAACAGCACATCGCCGAAGGTGACCAGGGTGCCGCGGTCGGTCTGCTTGGCGTTGAGGCTTTCCTGCAGCTTGGCGATCTGCGCGTCGCGGGCATCCAGCTTGGCCTGGGCACGCTGGGCCGAGGCGTTTTTCAGCTCGCCTTCGGCAGTACGCAGGGCGATGGTCTGCTTGGCCACCTCGACGCGCTGGTTGGTCAGGTAGGCCAGCTGGTCGACCTTCTGCTCGTCCTCACGCTCCATGTAGGCCTTGTCGGCCTTGTTCAGCCAGTCCTGGGCGTCCTTGGTTTCCAGCGCCGCGACCTTGCTCGACTGCGGGTCGCTCTGCAGCGCGGAGAAGTTGCTACGGGCTGCTTCCAGGTTGGCATTCGGGTCGTGCGAGCAGGCGGCAAGGCCGACGCTCAGGGCCAGCAGGGCGGGAATCATGACGTGGTTGCGCATAGTGTTCATCCTTTGATCGTGTGCGAAGGCAGAGGTTGGCGGGGCAGGGCTCACTGAGCGCTGCGCAGGCCTTCCTCACGTACGTCCTGAACGCCCTGGCGGGCATCCTGCACGGCCTTCTGGGCCTTGGCCGCCTGTGCCTTGCGTTCGGCGAGGCGGGCGTCCCACTCGGCCTGTTCGGCCAGGCGCCTGGCTTCGTCGTACTTCTTGTCGTGCATGGCGATTTCGGCCTGCTTGAACTTGTCCTGGGCCGCTTTCATCTCCACGGCGGCAAACTCGGTGCCGCCAGCGCTGACGGCAGAGTTCACGGCAGACTGGGTCACCGCATACTGCTCGGTTGGCGGGTTGCCTGCACAGCCGGCCAGGACCAGGCTACTGCCCAGGGCCAGCGCGGCCAGCCTGAACCCGCGCAGCTGTGTGGATGAGGGTTTGCTGATGCGGGTTTTCTTGATGGTCAGTTCCATTGGATCACTCCTGTTTACGACGTTGTCCGTAGCAGTCCATCGCTATTCCCTGACACCCCCGCGCGCTTCAGCTCAACGGTGCACAACGGTCGGTGTGCAGGGTTTTAGCGTGATGGCTATTGGCTGTGACTGAGTCGTTTTTCGGATAGTTCAGAAAAAAGTGCCGTTGCAGGCAACTATTTCTGACTGATCGGTCAGTGCTGGCATGACCGGAACTTTCCGCTACTGACGCGGTATTCCGGGCCTTGCGGGCCCGGAACAGGCCGCAGGAGGTCATTTATCGCTGTCGGCGACGGGGTTGCTCAGGTCGTGCAGATGCTGGCGCGACAAGGACAGGAAGCGCGGTGTAGGGCCGATGTCCTCGTACAATGGGTCGCCTTCCTCGTCGGTGGCGATGACCTGCCGGCCTTGCACATAAGGGAAGCTGGCTTCCAGCTCCTCCAGGGCGGCAGCGACCAGTTCACCGAGCAGTTCCTCTGCGGTGCGCTTGGGGTACATGTCGATCAGCGCGGCCAGGCGCGCTTCGGATTCCAGGTCCAGGTGCAGGACATGGCCGGTGCGGCTAAGGGGCCCGGCGGCATTCTGTTCCCAGTGCTGGACAAGTTCACGGATTTTCATGATGGCCTCTGTTTACGCCTGCTGGTCTGCATGGCATGGGAGTGCTGTGCTTTCACTTTAGTTTGCTTTGGCCGACCACGGCTTGCCATTGGCGCCCGGCTGTGGGCACTCTTCAGCAGAAGGGGTGCCACAGCCGCGGCGGAGAAAAGGCCAATGACCGATATCGATGTGCGTTTGCGAGAAGATGTCCATGTGTTGGGTGAGCTGCTAGGCGAAACCATTCGCCAGCAGCATGGCGAGGCGTTCCTGCAGAAGATCGAGGACATCCGCCACAGCGCCAAGGCCGACCGTCGTGGCGCTGCCGAGCAACTGAGCTCGACCCTGGCCGACCTGGCCGAAGAAGACCTGTTGCCGGTGGCCAGGGCCTTCAACCAGTTCCTCAACCTGGCCAACATGGCCGAGCAGTACCAGTTGATCCGCCGCCGCGATGCCGACCAGCCCGAGCCGTTCGAGGGCCGAGTGTTGCCCGAGTTGCTGGCGCGCCTGAAACAGGCGGGGCACAGTAACGATGCATTGGCCCGGCAGCTGGCCAAGCTCGATATCCAGCTGGTGCTCACCGCGCACCCCACCGAAGTGGCGCGTCGCACCCTGATCCAGAAGTATGACGCGATTGCCGGCCAGCTGGCCGCCCAGGATCACCGCGACCTGACCGCGAGCGAACGCCAGCAGGTGCGCGAGCGCCTGCGTCGGCTGATTGCAGAAGCCTGGCATACCGAGGAAATCCGCCGCACCCGGCCAACACCGGTGGATGAGGCCAAGTGGGGCTTCGCGGTGATCGAGCATTCGCTGTGGCATGCCATTCCCAGCCACCTGCGCAAGGTCGACAAGGCCCTGCTGGAGGCCACCGGCCTGCGCCTGCCGCTGGAAGCCGCGCCGATCCGCTTCGCTTCCTGGATGGGCGGCGACCGCGATGGCAACCCCAACGTGACCGCAGTGGTCACCCGCGAGGTGCTGTTGCTGGCGCGCTGGATGGCTGCCGACCTGTTCCTGCGCGACATCGATGCACTGGCGTCGGAGTTGTCCATGCAGCAGGCCAATGCGGCCCTGCGCGAGCGGGTGGGCGACAGCGCCGAACCCTATCGGGCGCTGCTCAAGCAACTGCGCGAGCGCCTGCGGGCAACCCGGGCCTGGGCGCATGCGGCCCTGGCCGGTAGTCAACCGGCCGGTGCCGACGTGCTGGTGGACAACCGCGACCTGATCGCACCGCTGGAGCTGTGCTACCAGTCCCTGCACGAGTGCGGCATGGGGGTGATTGCCGAAGGCCCGCTGCTCGATTGCCTGCGCCGCGCGGTGACCTTCGGCCTGTTCCTCGGCCGCCTGGACGTGCGCCAGGACGCGGCCCGCCACCGTGATGCGCTGAGCGAAATAACCGACTACCTGGGCCTGGGCCGTTATGCCGACTGGGATGAAGAGCAGCGCATCGCATTTCTCCAGGCCGAGCTGAACAACCGCCGGCCACTGCTGCCGGCACATTTCCGGCCACAGGCGGACACCGCCGAGGTATTGGCCACCTGCCGGGAAATCGCCGCCGCGCCGGCGGCCTCGCTGGGTTCCTACGTCATCTCCATGGCGGGTGCCGCTTCGGATGTGCTGGCGGTACAACTGTTGCTCAAGGAGGCCGGCCTCACCCGGCCCATGCGCGTGGTGCCTTTGTTCGAGACGCTGGCCGACCTCGACAACGCCGGCCCGGTGATGCGGCGCCTGCTCGGCCTGCCGGGCTATCGCGCCGGGTTGCGCGGGCCGCAGGAAGTGATGATCGGCTATTCCGACTCGGCCAAGGACGCCGGTACCACCGCAGCGGCCTGGGCGCAGTACCGGGCCCAGGAAGAGCTGGTACGCATCTGCGCCGAGCACCAGGTCGAGCTGTTGCTGTTCCATGGCCGCGGCGGCACGGTTGGCCGCGGTGGCGGCCCGGCCCATGCGGCCATCCTGTCGCAGCCGCCGGGGTCGGTGGCGGGGCGGTTCCGCACTACCGAGCAGGGCGAGATGATCCGCTTCAAGTTCGGTTTGCCGGGCATCGCCGAGCAGAACCTGAACCTGTACCTGGCCGCCGTGCTCGAAGCCACCTTGTTGCCACCGCCGCCGCCACAGCCGGCCTGGCGCGAGGTGATGGACCAGCTGGCCGCCGATGGCGTCAAGGCCTACCGCAGCGTGGTGCGCGACCACCCCGATTTCGTCGAGTACTTCCGCCAGGCAACGCCGGAGCAGGAACTTGGCCGTCTGCCGCTGGGTAGCCGCCCGGCCAAGCGTCGTGCCGGTGGCATCGAAAGCCTGCGGGCGATCCCGTGGATCTTCGGCTGGACCCAGACCCGCCTGATGCTGCCGGCCTGGCTGGGCTGGGAAACGGCGCTGAGCAACGCTCTGGCCCGGGGGCAGGGCGAACTGCTGGCGCAGATGCGCGAGCAATGGCCATTCTTCCGTACCCGCATCGACATGCTCGAGATGGTCCTGGCCAAGGCCGATGCGCAGATCGCCGAAGCCTACGACGAACGTCTAGTGCAACCGCACCTGCTGCCGTTGGGCGCGCACTTGCGCGACCTATTGTCGCAGTCGTGCCAGGTGGTGCTGGGCCTGACCGGGCAGCCGGTGCTACTGGCGCACAGCCCCGAGACGCTGGAATTCATCCGCCTGCGCAACACCTACCTGGACCCGCTGCATCGCCTGCAGGCCGAGTTGCTGGCCCGCTCGCGCAGCCGCGAAGCCGCTCTGGACAGCCCGTTGGAGCAGGCCTTGCTGGTCACGGTGGCGGGCATCGCGGCGGGCCTGCGCAATACCGGCTGAGGGCCGGCGCGGGGTATCCCGGGCGCCTGCCAGGCATGGCATGCAGCAGTACGAGGAGGGCGGTTGCGCCGGGGCGCAACCGCCAGCCAGGCAAGCCATAGGTGGCGCATTCCTGCAACTTTGGGACGCTTGTCTGGCTGCCGGGCGCTGTGTATCTTGAGCAGCCTTCTGACCGATTTATGGTCATACCCGATTTTCCGGACTAGGCCCTGGTCGCCGAATCCATTGAATTTCATAAAAAAATTTGAGGAGCACGAGATGCGCGTAATTCTGCTGGGAGCTCCCGGGGCCGGTAAAGGTACTCAGGCAAAGTTCATCACCGAGAAGTTCGGTATCCCCCAGATTTCCACCGGTGACATGCTGCGTGCCGCCGTCAAGGCCGGTACCCCGCTGGGCCTGGAACTGAAGAAAGTCATGGATGCCGGCCAGCTGGTCTCCGACGAGCTGATCATCAGCCTGGTCAAGGAGCGCATCGCCCAGCCTGATTGCGCCAAGGGCTGCCTGTTCGACGGCTTCCCACGCACCATCCCGCAGGCCGAAGCCATGGTCGCTGCCGGTGTCGACATCGACGCCGTGGTCGAAATCGCTGTGGACGACGAAGAAATCGTCGGCCGCATGGCTGGCCGTCGCGTGCACCTGGCCTCGGGCCGCACCTACCACATTCAGTACAACCCGCCGAAAGTGGAAGGCAAGGACGACGAGACTGGCGAAGACCTGATCCAGCGCGACGACGACAAGGAAGAGACCGTTCGCCATCGCCTGTCGGTCTACCACAGCCAGACCAAGCCGCTGGTGGACTTCTACCAGAAGCTGTCGGCTGCCAATGGCGGCAAGCCGAAGTACAGCCACATCGAAGGCGTTGGCTCGGTCGAGGCCATTACCGCCAAGGTCCTGGCCGCCCTGAGCTGATCAGCGCCTGACGCACCCCACCACGGCCCGCTTGCGGGCCGTGGTCGTTTTCGGCCGCACAGCGGCCCTTAGGGACACGACGCCGCCACTGTTCTATACTGCCGCTCTTTTTTTCGCACCTGGAAACCTGTTCGATGACCACCCTGCTGGCCCTGGATACCGCTACCGAAGCCTGTTCCGTCGCGCTGCTGCATGACGGCAAGGTAACCAGCCATTACGAGGTGATCCCGCGCATGCATGCGCAGAAGCTGCTGCCGATGATCAAGCAGCTGCTGGCTGACGCCGGCGTGGCCCTGAATACGCTGGATGCCATCGCCTTCGGTCGCGGTCCGGGCGCGTTCACTGGCGTGCGTATTGCCATCGGCGTGGTCCAGGGCCTGGCCTTCGCCCTGCAGCGCCCGGTGCTGCCGGTGTCCAACCTGGCCGCCCTGGCCCAGGGCGCCCTGCGCGAGCAAGGCGTGCAGCAGGTGGCTGCCGCCATCGATGCGCGCATGGACGAGGTGTACTGGGGGTGCTACCAGGCCACGGCGGGCGAAATGCGCCTGGTTGGCCGCGAGGCGGTGTTGCCACCCGAGCAGGTGGCGCTGCCCGCAGGTGCCAGTGGCGACTGGTTCGGTGCCGGCACCGGCTGGGGCTATGCCGAGCGCCTGGCGGTGCAAGTCGCGGCCAGCAATGCCAGTGCCCTGCCCAACGCCCTGGATATTCTCAGCCTGGCCAGTTTCGCCTGGGCGCGCGGGGAGGCGATCGCCGCCGAGCAGGCGCAACCGGTGTACCTGCGCGACAACGTGGCGACACCGAAAAAATCCTGATTACTGTTCGTCGGTTAGCGTCCGGTGGCAGAAAACCTTTTGCCCGATCTGTGGTCCAGTTATCACTCAAGCATTAGCGATGGATTCCTGATGCTGCTAAATTGCCATCATCGATCCTGAGTGCTGATGCCATGCGTATCGACGGTTTTACCCCGCAGTCCTACCCGATCAAGCGCACGCCGCGCAAGGCTGCGGTGCGCGACGAGGCGATCGACGATGCCGAGCTGGTCGAAGAGGCCGAAGTCGCTCCTCAGGAAGCCACTGCACGCCGTCGCAGCGGTGGCCTGCCGGCGCGCCAACAGGACATGATCTTCCCCCGCGCACGGGACCGCCGTACCGCCACGGCGCTGGCCAGCTACCTGAGCACCGCCGGTTTTACCGACTGGGACATGGAAGTACTGGGGCTGGACCTGTACATTTGAGGGATGACGCCATCCCCCCTGCCTTATTTTCTCGGTTGTCCGTCCTGGAGCGAAAACGCCTGGCGTGACTACCTGTACCCCGCCGACGCCAACAGCAATGAGATGCTTGGTTTCTACAGCCAGGTGTTCAATGCAGTCGAGGGCAATACCACCTTCTATGCACGCCCGGCTCCTGGCACCATCGCCCGCTGGGCGCAGGTGATGCCCGAGCATTTTCGCTTTACCGCCAAGTTTCCCCGGGATATCAGCCACGCCGGCGACCTGCGCAAGCAACTCGAGCCCGCCTTCGCCTTTACTCGCCTGATGGCCCCGCTGGGCCCGCGTGTATCACCGTACTGGCTGCAATTGCCGGCCCAGTTCGGCCCCGCCCGGCTGGGCGAACTTTGCCAGTTTCTCGACCAGGCTGTGGTACCGGTGGCGGTGGAAGTGCGCCATCAGGCCTTCTTTGCCAAGGGTGAAGAAGAGCGGCTGCTTAACCGCCTGCTGCACGAGCGTGGCGTGGAGCGCATCTGCCTGGATCCGCGTGCGCTGTTCAGCTGCACCTCGCGCGACCCGGCAGTGCTGCATGCGCAAGCGAAAAAGCCCAGGGTACCGCCACGCCCCGCGGCCTTCAGCCAGCACCCACAGGTGCGCTTCATCGGCCATCCGCAGCTGGAGGCCAACGAGGCGTTTCTCATTCCTTGGGTGGACAAGGTGGCCGGTTGGATCGAGGAAGGCCGCAGTCCGTACATCTTCCTGCACACTTCGGACAACCGCCTGGCTGCCGCCCTGGCCCAGCATTTTCACCAACGCCTGATGCGGCGCCTGCCAGGGCTTGCCGCGCTGCCGGAATTGCCGCGTGCACCCGAGGTCGAACAACTGGGACTACTTTGAGTACCCTGACTTCCGGAGGTTGAACCATGGATGTGCAAACCCTGCGAGCCGAAGCCTTCAAGGCCTTGCATGAGCGTGACAGCGCTTTCGTCATCCCCAACCCCTGGGATGCCGGCTCTGCCAAGCTGCTGGCCAGCCTGGGCTTCGAAGCGCTGGCGACTACCAGTGCCGGCCTTGCCTTCAGCCTCGGCCGGCCCGACGCCGAAGGCGCCTTGAGCCTGGACGATACGCTGAGCAATGCCGGCGCAATCGTCGATGCCACGGCATTGCCGGTGGCTGCGGATCTGGAAAACGGCTTCGGCGACCTGCCGGAAAATTGCGCCCAGGCCGTTTCGCGCGCTGCCGAAGTGGGCCTGGTGGGCGGTTCCATCGAAGATGCCAGTGGCCGTAGCGACATGCCGATCTATGACCTCGGCCTGGCGGTAGAGCGTGTGCGCGCAGCCGTGCATGCCGCGCGCAGCCTGCCGTTCCCGTTCACCCTCTGCGCGCGGGCCGAGAACCTGTTGCACGGCCGCCTGGACCTGGACGACACCATCCAGCGCCTGCAGGCCTATGCCGAAGCCGGTGCCGATGTGCTCTATGCGCCGGGGCTACGCACTGTCGAGGAAATCCGTGCGGTGGTGCAAGCCGTTGCGCCGCGGCCGGTCAACGTGCTGATGGGCATGCCAGGCGTGCCATTGAGCGTCAACCAGCTGCAGGACCTCGGTGTACGCCGTATCAGTGTCGGCTCGTCGCTGGCCCGGGCCGCGCTTGGGGCTTTCCACCGGGCTGCGCTGGAAATTCGCGAAGAGGGCACGTTCGGCTACGGTGAGCAGGCCTTGCCGTTCGCCCAGCTCAACGAGCTGTTGCGCCGCTGATGCGGGGCGTGCTGGCGCTGCTGGTCGGCCTGCTGGCACTGGCCGGCCTGGCCTGGCACTTCGGCTGGCGGCCGCCGCCGGCGTGGAACCCCTGGGCTCCACTGGACGTGCGCCAGCGGCCCAACCTGCTGACCCCGTACAAGCTGTCACGCCTGCGGGATGACCCGCTACTGTGTCGCCAGGCGCTGGAAACCAGCCGCCTGCGCTACCGCGCGCAAGCCGACAGCCCTGCGTCAGCCGACTGCCCGCTGCACAACGTCTGGCGCATCGAAGGCGGCCAGGCGCGGCTCAGTAGCAGCTTCCTCGCCAGTTGCCCGCTGGCAGTGGCCTACGCGCTGTTCGAGCAGCACGGCTTGCAGCCTGTGGCGCAGCGGGTGTTGGGCCAGCCCGTGATGCAGGTCGACCACCTGGGCAGTTTTGCCTGCCGCAACCTGTACCATCGCAAACAGGGCAGCCTGAGCCAGCACGCCACGGCCAACGCCCTGGATATCAGCGGTTTTCGCCTGCAGGACGGTCAGCGTATCGTGCTGGCGCGCGACTGGCAGGCGGGCGGACGCAAGGCGGACTTCCTGCGCGAGGTACAGCAGGCGGCCTGCGAGAGTTTCAGTACGGTATTGGGGCCAGACTACAACGCGGCGCACCGCGACCACTTTCACCTGGACATGGGGCGCTGGCAGATCTGCCGTTAGCCTCAGGCTCTCAGGCGTGCACGCGCACGTTGTTCAGCACCACCGGGCGTGCCCAGTGCAGGTCGAACGCCAGCTCGGTCTGCTGCTTGGCCAGGGTGATGTCGTCGTACGGTTCGGGCGCCGGGTCCAGCAGGTCGGTCTCGAATTCGGCGATGGGCAGGAACAACGGCCGTGGGGCTGGGCCCGGGCCAGGCTCGGCAACCGGCTGGCCCTGGCTCATCACCACCGGGCGTAGCCAACTGTTGCTGATATCCAGTTGACGCTGCTGCTCGATCAGTTCGACCGCGCTGAACGGCTCGGGGGCAGGCGGCAACAGGTTGGCCTCGAGTTCGGCCTTGGGCAGGAACAAAGGCTCGGGCGGTGCCACCACCGTGTCATGCACCGGGCAGGTTCGTTGGGCGTCGATCAGCGCCAGGGCACGTGCGCCACCGATGGGTTCGCCACTGTCCTGGTCATAACGGACGAACGACTGGCTGACGCTATCCGCTGGCTCTTCCTGCTGCTCGGCCATGGCCCGGGCAAAAAAATCCTGCCACAGGTGGCTGACGCCCCCGAGTGCCTGGGTGTTGTGCTGACTGTAGTTGCCGACAGGCGACAGGTAGGTCAGGCCGATGGGAAGAGTATCTGTCATGGGCAGTCGCGCGCGTTGTGCTCTGGCAGAATAGCGGAATATTGCCTGTATCGGCCGTGATGGCCGATACCTTAATGGCTGGGTTCAATTTTCAGGTGTGAATGATGGAAGAGCAGGGCACAGGTATCCGGGTCGAGGCACTGTCGGCGGAATTCGAGGGGCGAGCTGCGGCATGGGCCGAGCGCCTCGGCCTGCCGCTGCAGGACGAGGCCGCCGGGTTTGCCGTGCAGGTCGGTGTCGATGGCCTGCAGATCCAGCAGTTGGGCCCGCAGGCACCGGGGCCGGTACGGGTGGACTTTGTCGAGGGCCAGGCTGCGCACCGGCGCCAGTTTGGCGGTGGCACCGGGCAAATGATTGCCAAGGCCGTGGGCGTTGCCCAAGGGGTACGGCCGCAGGTGCTCGATGCCACGGCGGGGCTGGGCAAGGATGCCTTCGTGCTGGCCAGCCTGGGCTGCCAGATGACCTTGATCGAACGCCAGCCGTTGATCGCCGCGCTGCTGGAGGACGGCCTGGCGCGGGCCCAGGCTGATGAAGAAGTGGCGCCGATCGTCGGGCGCATGCGCCTGCTGAACGGCAATGCCATCGAGCGCATGCGTGCCTGGGAAGGGGAGGCGCCGCAGGTGATCTACCTCGACCCGATGTTCCCGCACCGGGACAAGAGCGCCTTGGTGAAGAAGGAAATGCGCGTATTCCGGCCACTGGTGGGGGATGACCTGGACGCCCCGGCCCTGCTTGAAGCGGCCCTGGCCCTGGCCAGCCACCGGGTGGTGGTGAAGCGTCCACGCAAGGCACCGATCATCGATGGGCCGAAGCCGAGCCACAGCCTGCAGGGCAAGTCGAGCCGGTATGACATTTACCCGAAGAAGGCGCTCAAGGCCTGAACCAAGGGGTGCAACACCCCTGCAGGAGCGGCGCGGCTCAGGGTTGGAACGCTCGCAAGAACACCCCGACCACCTCGCGCACATGCGCCTCGGCCTCATCGCCCTCCAGCGGCCCCGCACATCCGAGCAGCAGGCGATAATCCGGGGCGCCCTTGACCAGGCAAAAGAAGTGCTCCGCCGCCCGTAGCGGGTTGTCGATATGCAGCAGCCCGCGCGCATGCGCCTCGCGCAGCAGCGCTTCCATCCCCGTCAGCACACGCTTGGGCCCGGCCTCGTAGAAATATTCGCCGAAACTCGGGTCCAGGCTGCCCTGGGCCATGATCAGGCGGCTGAGCTTGACTGCTTCGTCACTGCTGATCAGCGCCTGGAAGCCACGGGCAATGCTCAGCAGCACCTCTTCCACCGGGGCGCCATCGGGGTACTCGAACAGCAGGTCGGGCAGCTGGATTTGGCAGGTGGCCATGACCGCTGAGCCGAACAGCGTCTGCTTGTCGGTGAAGTGGCTGTACACGGTAAGTTTGGAAACACCTGCCGCCGCAGCGACCGCATCCATGCTGGTGTTGGCATAACCAAGGCTTAGGAACAGCGCCTTGGCCGCTTCGAGAATCGCTTCGCGCTTGGCCAGGTCCTTGGGCCGGCCTGGGCCTATGGGTGCGTCGTGGGACATGGGAACCCGCATTTTTTCAAAAGGTTGCTCATCTTACCGGCTCGAACGGCTTGCGGCTGCAGGTAAAACCATGTGACAGCAAAGTCATGCCATGCGTCGTTGTTTGGTTGATATCAGATTGTAGGCCTAATAGCATCATCGGCTTTTTCGCCCTACTGCTTTGCATTCGAAGGATCGAATATGCTTCCCCCCTCCTTGAGCCAGCGTGCGGTTGGCCGGCTCGCATGCGCCCTATTGGCCATTTTCGTGGATGCTGCCAGTGCAGCGCCGATGGGCACTCCCGGCGACCAGGACCTGATTCGCGAGCGCCAGAACCGCCTGCTGGAAGAGCAGCAACGGCGGCTGGAACAGTTGAAGGAACTGCCTGGCAAAGGCGCCGAAACGGCCGCGCCGGCCAAGCCCGTCGACAGCCGTTGTTTTCCTATTGACGATATCGTGCTGGACGGCGCCGATGCGCTTTCGTCCTCGGAGCGCGAGCGCCTGGTCAAACCCTATCTTGGCCAGTGCCTGGGTGTCGCGCAGCTGAACGCGCTGCTCAAGGACATCACCGACCTCTACATTGGCAAAGGCCTGGTCACCAGCCGCGCCTACCTGCCCCAGCAGGACCTGTCCAGCGGCCACCTGAAAGTCATCGTGGTGGAAGGGCGCCTGGAAGGCCTGAAACCGGCGCCAGGCAGCAAGCTGTCGGTGCGCGAACTGGACATGAGCTTTCCTGGCCAGGTTGGCGAACTGCTGGACCTGCGCCAGATCGAGCAAATGGTCGATCAGCTCAATCGCCTGCCGTCCAATCAGGCGCAAATGGAGTTGACCCCGGGCCAAGCGGTGGGTGGCAGCGAGGTGGTGGTGCGCAATACCCCACAAAAGCCCTGGCGCGTGGGCCTGTCGCGCAGTAACGACGGCCAGCGCAGTACCGGTGAGCAGCAGTGGGGCAGCAGCCTGGAATGGGACAGCCCGCTGGGCCTGGCCGACCAGCTGCTGCTGCGTGGCAGCCACGATGCCATCAGCGACCACCAGAAAACCTCGCACAGCGCCATGCTCTACTACAACCTGCCGTTCGGCTGGTGGAACCTCAGCTACAGCTACAGCCAGAGCGAGTACCGCTCGCTGGGCGAGGCTTCGGGGTTCAACTTCAAGCAGACCGGTGACAGCCAGAACCACCAGCTGCGCCTGGAACGGGTGATCCACCGCGATGCCCAGAGCAAGACCTCGCTCAACACCGGCCTGAGCTACCTGCGCACCAACAACTTCATCGAAGACAGCAAGCTGGACACCAGCAGCAACCGCCTGAGTGAAGCGCAATTCGGCATCAACCACGGGCGGCGTCTCGGCAACGCCTTCGTCAACATCGACCTGGGCATGCAGGACGGCATCGGCGCCTTCGATGCCCAGCGTGAAGACCAGCGCAGCATTACCGGCAAGCGCCAGCCCAACGCCCGCTACCGCAAGTACACCGCCACGGTCAGCTACCTGCAGCCGTTCACGCTGTGGGGTGAGCAGCTGGTGTTCAGCAGCCTGGTCACCGGCCAACGCAGCGAAGACCTGCTGTTCAGCCCGCAACGCATGAGCCTGGGCAGCCAGTCGTCGATCCGTGGTTACAAGGACCAGAGCCTCAATGGAGACAGTGGCTACTACTGGCGCAACGATGTGCGCTGGAGCCGGCCGGTGGCCTGGGACTGGTTGCGGCCGGTGCTGACCGAGTATGGCCTGGGCCTGGCCTACGACGTCGGCGCCATTCGCCATGATCGCTACAACAGCGGGCAAAGCGGCCGGCTGTCCAGCGATGCACTCGAGCTGTTCGCCCGCGGCAAGCACCTGGCCGCCAGCGTGACCTTCGCCCACTCGCTCGAGCGAGCCGCGGCCATCGAGGCGCGAGAAACGCCGGTCTTCTTCCGCCTGGACTGCTTCCTTTAACACCGTTTTTCCCGAGTACTGACATGGACGTTCGTCAATTCGCCTTCCTGGCCCGCCAGCCTTCGGCTGCCCTGCAACCACGCCAGACCTTCTGGGGCTTGTCCAAGCGTGGGCTGGCTTTCATGCTGGCCAACATGATGTTCTGGCAGCCGCTGGTGGCCATGGCCGACGGCATCGTGGTCAACGGCAGCGGCACCCACCTGGGCCAGGCCGGCAATGGCGTGCCCATTGTCAATATCGCTGCGCCCAGCGCTGCCGGGCTGTCGCACAACAAGTTCAGTGACTACAACGTCGGCCAGCAAGGCGTCATCCTCAACAACGCTACCGACCGCGCCCAGGCCACCCAGCTGGGCGGCATCATTCTCGGCAACAGCAACCTCGGCGGCCGTGCGGCGAGCACCATCCTCAATGAGGTCAATGGTGGCAACCCGAGCCAGCTCAAGGGCTATACCGAGGTGGCCGGGCGCTCGGCCCATGTCATCGTCGCCAACCCTTATGGCGTCACCTGCAACGGCTGCGGTTTCATCAACACGCCGAAGGCCACGCTGACCACCGGCAAGCCAGTGATCGAGAACGGGCAACTGCAGCGCTACCAGGTGGAGCAGGGCAGTGTCGCCATCGAAGGCGCCGGGCTCAACGCCAGCAACGTCGACCAGTTCGAGATCATTACCCGCAGCGCCAGGATCAACGCCGAGATCCAGGCCCGCCAGCTGGCGCTGGTGGCCGGCAGCAACGACGTGGATGCACACAGCCTGGCCGCCACTGCCCGTAGCGCCGACCCGGCTCAGGCCCCGCAGTTGGCCATTGACTCCTCGGCATTGGGCGGCATGTACGCCAACACCATCAAACTGGTGGGCACCGAGGCCGGCGTGGGGGTGAAGCTGGACGGCAAGCTGATTGCCAGCGGCGGCGATATCCAGCTCGATGCCAACGGCCAGTTGCGTATGGCCGAGGCCATCGCAGCCAAGGGCTCGGTAGCGATCACGGCTGGCCAGCTTGATGCCCAGGGCGCGGTGTATGCCGGCAACGAACTGAAGATGCGCACCCACGGGGACCTGAACAACCGCCAGGCCCTGGCTGCCGGGCAACGCATCAGCCTCGACAGCGGTGGGCGCCTGAGCAACCAGGGCATCATCGAAGCGGGTGTCAACGCCGACAATAGCCGCAATGCCACGGGCGACGTGCGTGTGAACGCCACGCAGGTGGACAACCATGGCCACACCGTGGTGGCCAGCCGCGACCTGAGCGTCACGGCACGGCAAGGTCTGAACAACCAGGGCGGCACCCTCGCTGGCCAGCGGCAACTGGCCGCCAGTGCCGGCACCCTCGACAACCGCAACGCCGGCCGCGTGCTCAGTGGCAGCCAGGCCGACGTCACTGCCTCGAGCCTGCTCAATGGCCAAGGCGGGCTGATCGACGGCGCGACCGTGAACGCCAAGGTCGGCCAGCTGGACAATACCGCCGGCACACTGCGCGCCGGCCAGCACCTTGGCCTGACGGCCAGCGCTGCGCTGGATAACCGTGGTGGCCAGCTCACCAGCCTGCAGACCCTCAGCCTCGAGGCTGGCCAGGTGAACAACAGCGATGGCGGACGCATCGCCAGCAACCAGGCGCTGCGCGCCGGTGTCGCCGGGCTCGACCAGCATGATGGCGGCCGCCTGACCAGTGCCAGCGAGCTGAGCCTGGACCTGAACAAGGGCCAGCTGAACAACCAGGGCGGCCTGATCAATGCGCCGCGCCTGACCCTGAGCAATCTCGACAGCGTGGATAACCGCCAGGGCGAGATTTCCAGCGCCCAGGCCTTCGCACTGGTCGCCCGCAGCCTCGACAACAGCCTCGGCAAGCTGCTCGGCAACCAGAACCTGACCGTGCAGCTGGAGCAGGCGCTGAACAACACCGGCGGCCTGGTTTCCGCAAGCGGCGTTGATGTGCGTGCCGCCAGCCTGGACAACCATCAGGGGACCCTGACCAGTCGTGCCAACCTGGCGCTGCAGGTGGCAGGTGCCAGCAACAACCAGGCAGGCGAGATTGCCAGCGTCGGCACCACCAGCCTCAAGGGCGGCCGCCTGGACAACCGGGCAGGGCAGGTGACCGGTGATGCGGCACTGCAGGTGGCCCTGGCTGGCGCCCTGGACAATCGCCAAGGCTTGCTCGGCGCTGGCGGGGCGATCGACCTGCAGGCCGCCAGCCTCGACAACCGCCAGGCCGGCAGCCTGGTCGGCGACGCTGGCCTGGCTGCCCGGGTGGCCGGGCTGCTGGACAACCAGCAAGGTGAGATCAACGTCAAGGGTGGCCTCGACCTGCGCGCCGGCAAACTCGACAACCGCGCCGGCAAACTGCGCGCAGGCCAGGAGGCGCGGCTGGATGTCGACCAGTTGGACAATCGCCAGCAAGGGCTGCTGAACAGCCTGGCGGCGTTCAGTTACAAGGGCAAGCAGCTGGACAACCGTGGCGGCCTGCTCAGCGCCGCCGGGCCGCTTCGCCTGGAGGGCGACCACCTGGACAACAGCGGCGGCAGGGTTTCCAGCCAGCGCGCGCTGGTGGCCCAGCTTGGCCGCATCATCAACCAAGCGGGCGAGCTGGTCGCGCAGGGCGACCTGCTGCTCACCGGCACCAGCCTCGACAACCGCAGCAACGGCCTGGTCGGCGGTACCAGCGCGTTGCAGCTGAATGTGGCCGAAATCGACAACCGTGGCGGGGAGATCTCCACCAGTAAAGGCGTGACGCTGCAAGGCAGCCGTCTGGACAACAGCGACAGTGGCAAGGTCCTTGCCGGTAGCCACCTGCAACTGCAGATGGCCGAGGTGATCAACCGTAACCTCGGCCTGCTGTCTGCTGCGGGCCCGCTGACCCTGGTTGGCCAGCAACTGAACAACAACCTCGGGCGCCTGGTCAGTGGCGGCAACCTGAACATCGGCTTGGCGGGCGGGCTGGCCAACCAGCAAGGGCTGATCACTGCCGAAGGGCGCCTGGGCGCCACTGTCGGTAGCCTGGACAATAGCACTGGCAAGCTTTCCAGCGCTGCCGACCTGACCCTGGCCAGCGCCGGCGCACTGCGCAACCGCAACGGCTCGATCACCACCGACGCCGGGTTGGCCCTCACCAGCCGCAGTCTCGATAACGGCGAGGCCGGCCTGCTCAGCAGCAAGGGCGCGGCCAGGCTCGACACCGGGGCCTTCGACAACGGCCAAGGCGCACAGCTGCTCAGCGGTGATCGCCTCGACCTGAAAGCCGGCCAGCTCAACAACGGCCAGGGCAGCCGCATCGCCAGTGAAAAGGCACTGGTCGCCAGCATCACTGGCCTGGCCCAGGACGGTGGCCAGCTGTTCAGCAAAAGCGCCTTGACCCTCGACCTGAACCACGGCCAGCTGCGCAACCGCCAGGGCCTGATCAACGCCCCCCTGCTGGTGCTGAACAACCTTGCCGAGGTGGATAACCAACAGGGCGAGATCTCCAGCGCCCAAGCCTTCACCGTGGCCGCGCGCAGCCTGGACAACAGCAATGGCCGGCTGATCGGCGAGCACGGCCTGACCCTGCGTATCGAGCAGTTGCTGAACAACCTCAAGGGCCTGGTATCGGCCGATGGCCTGGACCTGCACAGCGGCAGTCTGGACAACAGCCAAGGCCTGATCAGCAGCCGTGCCGGCCAGGCACTGGTCGTCGACGGCGAGCTGCTCAACCAGGGCGGTACGCTGATCGCTGACCAAAACCTGGACATGCAGGCCAATAGCCTGGTGAACCAGCAGGGGCAGGTTTCCGCAGGGGGTGAGTTACAAGCGCAAGTCGACGCCCTCGATAACCAGGCCGGCATACTGGTTGCCTCTGGGCGCCTGAAGCTGACCGGTGGCACGCTCGACAACCGCCAGGGCGGCCTGGTAGGCGCGACCCGAGGCCTGAACCTGCACGTCGCGGCGGTAGACAACCGCGCTGGCGAGCTGTCGAGCAAGATGGATGTCGTGTTGGGCGGCTCCCGCCTGGACAACAGTGACGGCGGCAAGGTGCTGGCCGACGGCAAGTTGCAGCTGGCCGTCGCCGACGTGATCAACCGTAGCAAAGGCGTGCTCTCGGGCAAAACCGGCGTGAGCCTGAGCGGCGACAGTCTGGACAACGCCGGCGGCCTGCTGTTCAGCCAGCAAGCCTTGGATGCGACGCTGCAAGGCAAGCTGGACAACCGCCAGGGCCTGATCAGCGCCGAGGGCACCCTGGGGTTGACGAGCAACGCACTCGACAACCGCGCTGGCAGCGTTTCCAGTGCCGGGGCATTGACCCTCAAGCACACCGGCAACCTCCTCAACCAGGGCGGTGAACTGGTCACCGATGCTGCGCTGCAACTCAGCGCGGCCCAGGTCACCAACACCGACCAGGGCACCCTCAGCGCCAAAGGGCCGGCCAACATCGCGGCCGGTAGCCTCGACAACAGCCGCAACGGCCGCATCGACAGCGGCGCCAACCTTGGCCTGACTACCGGCCAGCTGAGCAACCACGACGGCGGGCGCATCGCCAGTGTTGGCGCCCTGGAGGTCAATGCCACTGGGCTTGACCAGCAAGGTGGCAAGCTGTTCAGCAACAGCGCCCTGACCCTGGACTTGAACCACGGTCAGCTGGACAACCGTCAGGGCCTGATCAATGCCCCGATGCTGGTGCTCAAAAACCTCGATGGGGTGAATAACCAGGGCGGCGAGATCTCCTCGGCCCAGGCCTTCACCCTGGCTGCGCACAGCCTGGACAACGGCAGCGGCAAGGTGCTGAGCAATCAATCGCTGACTCTGCGCATCGACCAGGCCTTGAGCAACATCAAAGGCCTGGTAGCCGCCGCGACCCTCGACACACGCGCTGCCAGCCTGGATAACACTGGCGGCACGCTGACCAGCCGTGGCGGCCTCGGCCTGCAACTGGCGGGCGGCCTGAACAACGGCCAGCAAGGCCTGATCAACGCCGCTGGCCTGCTGGATATCGCGGCCCGCTCTGTCGACAACCAGGCGGGTTCGCTGCTGGGCAGCGTCATCCGCATCGACTTCGGCAGTGCCACCGGCGATCTCAACAACGACGGCGGCCTGATCACCACCGATGGCACGCTGAACCTCGACCATCTGCGCGACCTGAGCAACCGCAGCGGTGAAATCTCTACCCGCCAGAATCTCGACCTGGCCGGCCGCAACCTGGACAACAGCACCGGCAAACTGATCAGCAGTGGCCAGCTGGACGTCACCGCCCAGCGCCTGCTCAACCAGGGCGGCCTGGTCTCCGGTTGGCAGGGCCTGGGCGTGAATCTGGGTAGCCTCGACAACCGCAACCAGGGCACCCTGTCCAGCCGCAACGGCGCGCTGCACGCACAAGTCAGTGGCGACCTGCAGAACAGCGCCGGTGGCGCGCTGGTTAGCCAGCAGGCCCTGAGCGTGATTGCGACCAACCTCGATAACAGTGGCGCTGGCATCCTCTCCAGCGCGGGTGGGCAGCGCCTGACCCTCAGTGGCCTGTTGAACAACGCCCAGGGTGGCCTGATCGACAGCGGCGCGGCCCTGACCCTCAACGCCATGGCCTTGGGCAATGGCGCCGGCAGCATTAGCGCTCAGCAGGCACTCGAGGTGAATGCCGGCAGCCTGGACAACAGCGCCGGCAGGCTGATCGGTAACGCCGCCGTCACCCTCAAGCTGCTCGGCGCACTGACCAACCGCAACGGCAAGCTTGCCAGCGCCGGCCCCCTGCGCATCGACAACGCCGCTCAGATCGACAACCAGGGCGGCCAGATCGCCAGTCAGGGGCTGCTGGGCCTGTTCGCCGCCAGCCTGGACAACCGCAATCGCGGCACCGTGGCGGCCAACCAGCAGCTGACCCTGGCTGTTGACGGCCAACTGCTGAACAGCGCCGATGGCCTGATCTACAGCCAGAGCGGCGGTGCCGATGTGCGCGCCGCCAGCCTGGACAATGCCAAGGGCACCCTGCAGAGCCAGGGTGCCTTGCGCCTGGCCAGCGGTGATATCGACAATCAGAGTGGCCGCATCCTGGCCGACGCTGGCGATCTCGACGTCACGGCCGGCAACCTGGACAACCGCGGTGGCGTGCTGGTCAGCCTGCAAGGCAAGTTGGCCGCTGATCTGCGCGGCGTGCTGAAGAACGGTTACGACCTGAACAACAACCGCCAGGGTGGCATCACCCAGGCCCAGGCCCTCGACCTCAAGGTGCTGGGTGGCATCGACAACTATGGCGGGCGGATTGCGGCACAGGCCGGCGACGCCCTGGTCACCACCGGCGATTTCGACAACCGCAACGGTGGCCTCTACGCCCAGGGGCTGGTCAAGGTTACCGGTGGCAATTTCGACAACAGCGGCGACAACGATGGCCAGATCGCCGGCCAACGCATCGATCTCGACCTCAGCGGTGCGCTGAACAACCGCCTGGGCATCATCGAAAGTGACAGCACCCTGGCGATCAAGGCGGCCAGCCTCGACAACCAGACCGGCCAATTGCGTGCACTGGGCACCAGCGGCGCCACGCGCTTCCAGATCGGCGGGCTGTTCGACAACCGCAACGGCACACTGGAAACCGCCAATAGCGACCTCGGCTTCACAGTCGGCAACTTCTTTAACGCGGGCGGCAGCCTGCTGCACGTCGGCAGTGGCAACTTCGCCATCAGCACCGCCAATGTCACGGGCGCCGGCGGCAGTATCGTCACCCGCGGCGGCCTGACCCTCAACGCTGGCAGCTGGAGCAATAGCAACGTCATCCAGGCCGGGCGCCTGACGCTCAATGTCGGCAACTTCAGCCAGACCGCCAACGGCCAGTTGCTGGCCAGCGAAGCGCTGGTCGGCAGCGGCAGCGACTGGAGCAACGACGGCCTGATCGCCAGTGACGGCAGCTTCAGCCTCAACCTTGGCGGCACCTATGCCGGCAATGGCCGCCTGAGCAGCCGTGGCACCCTCGGCCTCAGCGCCGCACAGGTATACCTGGGCAGCGCCGGCAGCATTGCCGGCGGAGGCGCCACCAGCGTCTTGGTAGCCGGGCAACTGAACAATGCCGGGCGCCTCACTTCTGCTGCCGCGCTCAATCTCGGCGCGGGCGGCGTCAATAACCAGGGTACTTTGGGTGCTGGCGAAGCACTGACCGTGACCACTGGCGCCCTGGTCAACAGCGACCACGCGCTGATCTTCAGCGGCAAGGACATGGGCCTGCGGGTCGCCAGCCTGAGCAACAGCTATGCCGACGTCTACAGCCTGGGCCGCCTGACCATCGACCGCGACGGCCAGGGTGGCCTGGCCAGCAGCATCGTCAACCGTTCCGGCTCGCTGCAGAGCGACCTGTCGATGAGCCTGGCGGCGAGCACCATTCACAACGTGCGGGCCGTGCTGCAGACGGAGGACAAGGGCATCTATACGGCCCGCGTCGGCGAGGTGGCCTGCATCGAGGGCTATAACGCCGGCGACTGCGGTGGCAAGCGCAACCACGTCTGGGAGATCGTCCAGCGTGACAAGTTCGAGGTGATCGACGCCAGCGCCGCCTCCAGCATCACCACCGGCGGTAACCTGACCATCCAGGGCGCAGACCTGCTCAACAGCAGCAGCACCATCGGCGCTGCTGGCAACCTGGTAGCCAAGGTCGGCAGCCTGACCAACAGCGGTGTGGAAACCGGTGAGACCGAAACCACACGCATTTTCCGTTCCGAGCGCACCCGCAATGCCGGTGCCTGGTACCAGCTCGCCAGCTCGATCACCAGCCAATACTGGTATGAAAGCCCCGGTTACAACCCTGACAACCTGGGGGGCCTGCAAGCCGACCTGGCCAGGTTCATCGGCATGACCGAAGCGGAGCTGGTGATCCTGGGCAGCACCCGCAAACTGGCGGCTGGCGACCAGAGCTACGCCGCCGTGATGCAGGCCAATGGCGCAGTGAACATCAGCGCTGGCAATGGCATCGACAACAGCGTCGTGCGCCCGGGCTATGCCTACATCGGCAGCGGTGCGCGTACCGATACCACGGCGCCCGGCACGGCATTCTCCACCCGCATCACCCTCAACCAGCAGTTGCCGCCAGACCTGGCCCAGCAGCAGGTCAACCCGCTGACGCTGCCCGGCTTCAGCCTGCCCAGCGGGCAGAACGGCCTGTTCCGCCTGAGCAGCGAGGCTGGCAGCACACCCGCCAGCGGCCCGCAAAGCTGGAGCATGGGCGGCGCGAGCCTGAGTGTGGCGCAGCGTCAGCAGCCGTTGCCGCTGGCCCAGGGGAGTGCGCTCAGCATCGGTGCTGCCGACCAGGCAATTGCTAGCAGCACCACCCTGAGCACTGCCGACCGCACGCAGGCTAACGTCGCCGGCAATGCCAGCGCGGTCGACACCAGCCTGCCCGGCAACGTTGCTGGCCCCGTGCTGCCAGGTCGCTCGGTCGTGGACGACGGCATCAGCCAGGCCGCCACGCTCAATGGCCAGGGCCCGCTCACCCTCGAGCGCGTGCAAGGCCTGCCCGACAGCAACGTGCGCAGCAACCCGCACAAGTACCTGATCGAAACCAACCCGGTGCTCACCGACCTCAAGCAGTTCATGAGTTCCGACTACCTGCTGGCGAACCTTGGTTACAACCCGGATGAAAGCGCCAAGCGCCTGGGCGATGGCTTCTACGAGCAGAAGCTGATCCAGCAGGCCGTGGTCGCCCGCACCGGGCAGCGCTACATCGATGGCCAGAACACCGACGAACAGTTGTTCAAGTACCTGATGGACAACGCCATCCAGAGCAAACAAAAGCTCAACCTGGCGGTGGGCGTGAGCCTGACCTCTGAACAGGTGGCGGCGCTGACCCACGACATCGTCTGGCTGGAAAGCGCCGAGGTGAACGGCGAGCAGGTGCTGGTGCCGGTGCTCTACCTGGCCCACGGCAACAACCGCCTGGCGCCCAACGGCGCGCTGATCGCCGGCAACGATGTCAACCTGATCGCCGGCCAGAACCTCGACAACGTCGGCACCCTGCGCGCCAGCAACAACCTCTCGGCCAAGGCCGGCAACAACCTGGTCAACAGCGGCCTGGTCGAGGCTGGCAACCGCCTCGACCTGCTGGCTGGCAACAACCTGGTGAACAAGGCCGGCGGCATCATCGCCGGGCGCGACGTCAGCCTGTCCGCCGTACAGGACGTGATCAACGAACGCACCCTGACCTCGCACCAGAGCAGCAACGGCAGCTACGCCCAGCAGCGCGACTTCGTCGACACCGCCGCCCGCGTGGAAGCCGCGAACAACCTGGCGATCAACGCCGGGCGCGACCTGAGCAACCACGGTGGCGTGCTCAGCAGCGCTGCCGACACCCGCCTGAAGGCTGGTCGCGATGTGAAGCTGACCTCGGTCGAGCAGGTCGTGGTCAACGACCGCGGCGTACGCCACACCGACAGCAGCGTTACCCAGAACGGCTCGAGCGTGCAGGCCGGGCGTGACCTGATTGTCAGCGCCGGGCGCGATATCAGCGCGGTGGCCAGTGCAATCGAGGCCAAGCGGGATGTGGCGATGGCTGCGACGGGCGATCTGCAGCTGGCAGCGGCCGCCAACGAGCAGCACTCGGCGAGCAAGACCCGCAAAGTCACCAGCCAGGAGGACCATGTCCAGCAGGTGGGCAGCACCGTGGTGGCTGGCGGCAATGTGGCCTTGAAGGCTGGAGACGACCTTGTCCTGAGCGCCAGCCGCGTGACTGCAGGCGATGAGGCATACCTTTACGCCGGCGGCGATGTGAAGCTGGCCGCGGAGGAGAACAGCGACTACAGCTACTATCGCAAGACCAAGACCAGCCACTCCGGGCTATCCAGCAGCCAGAAGACCCGCATCGACAGTTCGAGTGCCATCACTCAGCAAGGCGCGTCGGTCAGTGGTGACACGGTGGTCGTTCGCGCCGGGCAGGATATCGGCGTGTCGGGCAGCAGCATCGTGTCGACCAACGACACCAGCCTGCTCGCGGGTCGCAACGTGCAGATCGACAGCGCGACCGAAACGTTCGAACAAAGCCACGCCAGTTCGAAGAAGAAGTCGGGCCTGCTCAGCAGCGGTGGCATCGGCTTCACGTTGGGCTCAACCAGCCTGGAAAAAACCTCGACCAGCACCAGTGAGAACGCCAAGGCCAGCACTATTGGCAGTGTGCTGGGCAATGTCACCATCGAGGCGGGCAAGGACCTCGGCATCAAGGGGTCGGAGGTTATCGCCGGCAAGGACATCACCCTGGTCGGGCAGAACGTCGAGATCATTGCTGCCGAAAACCACAACAGCAGCGAGCAGACCTCCAAGAGCAAGAGCAGCGGCTTGACCCTGGCGCTGTCCGGTACGGTTGGCAGTGCCATCGACACCGCTTACCAGATTACCAAGCAAGCGACCCGGGAAGAGGACAGCCGGCTTTCTGCCCTTCAGGGCATCAAGGCCGGCCTGACCGGTGTTCAGGCCTGGCAGGCTGCCCAGCAGAACGGCGGCATGACGGCGGCTAATGCTGGCCAGTTCGTGGGCGTCGCCGTATCGCTGGGCGGGCAGAAGTCGAGCTCGCGGCAGACCCAGGAACAGACCGTCAGCCAGGGCAGCAGCCTGACCAGTGGCAACGACCTGAGCATTGTGGCCACCGGCAATGGGGCTGGCAGCGGCGGCGACATCCGGGTCCAAGGCAGCCAGCTCAAGGCCGGCAACGACCTGCTGTTGTCCGCTGAACGCGACATCCAGCTTGAGGCTGCGGCCAATACGCAAAAGCTCGATGGCAAGAACAGCAGCAGCGGCGGCGCCATCGGCGCCAGCATCGGTGTTGGTTCCGAAGGTGGTGGCCTCAGCATCTTTGCCAACGCCAACAAGGGCGCTGGCAACGAGAAAGGCAACGGCACGACCTGGACCGAAACCACCCTCGATGCCGGTAATGAGGCGACCCTGCGCAGCGGCCGGGATACCGCGCTCAAAGGCGCGCAGGTCAACGCCGGGAAGATCACCGCTGACGTGGGGCGTGACCTGACGCTACAAAGCCTGCAGGACACCGACAACTACAAGTCCAAGCAGAGCAACGTCAGCGGCGGGCTGAGCGTCACCATCATCGGTACCGGCGGGGCGAGCGGCAGTCTCAGCGCCAGCAAGACCAAGCTCGACTCCAAGTACCAGAGCGTGCAGGAGCAGACCGGTCTGTTCGCCGGCAAGGACGGTTATCAGGTCGATGTCGGCAAGCACACCCAGCTCGACGGCAGCGTCATTGCCAGTACCGCCGATGCCGACAAGAACCGCCTGAGCACCGGCACCCTGGGCTGGAGCAGTATCGAGAACAAGGCCGAGTTCAAGAGCCAGATGGCCAGCGCCAGCATCAGCGGTGGCAATGGTGGCACTGACAGGTTCACCAGCAACATGCCAAGCGGCACGTTGATCGCTTACAACCACAGCGGCAGTGCCAGCGGCACCACGGCTTCGGCCGTTTCCGAGGGCACGCTGGAAATCCGTGACCCAGGCCGGCAGCAGCAGGATGTGGCCAGCCTCAGTCACGACGTCGAGCATGCCAACGACAGCATCAGCCCGATCTTCGACAAGGAGAAGGAACAGCGGCGGCTGCAGCAGGTGCAGCTGATGGGTGAAATCGGCACACAGGTATCGGACATCGTCCGTACCGAGGGTCAGCTGAAGGCCGACAAGGAGGCGCGTGCGGAACTCGATGCACGCGGCATCCCGGCGCCGGGTAAAGGGGCAAGCGATGAGGCGGTCAAGGCGTACCAGGAACAACTGGTCGCCACTGAGGCTTACCAGCGCATCATGGGTAAGTACGGCACCAGTGGTGATTACCAACGCGTGACCCAGGCCGTGACAGCGGCACTGCAAGGTCTGGCGGGCGGTGATATCGGTTCTGCGCTGGCAGGCGCATCGGCACCGTACCTCGCGCAGGTGATCAAGAAATCCACTGGCGACGATACTGCACTCAACGTCATGGCTCACGCAGTGTTGGGTGCCGTTGTCGCCCAGGCGCAGGGCAACTCGGCGGCGGCCGGTGCAGCGGGTGCGGCCGGCGGCGAGCTGGTTGCCCGCCTGATCACTCAGCAATTGTATGGCACCAGCGACAGCAACTCGCTCAGCGAAGAACAGAAACAGACCGTTTCTGCGCTTTCGACGCTGGCAGCCGGGCTTTCGGGTGGCCTGGTGGAAGGTAATAGCGCTGGGGCGGTCGCAGGTGCTGGTGCGGGGCGTAACGCGGTTGAAAACAACCTGCTGGCGAACAAGTACGGCGTTGAACGGCTGGATGCAGCCAGCCGGGCGTTGTACGAGAAGCTCAAGGCTGCTGGTATTGGCAGCATTGATGAGTTGCACGAGCGGTATAAAGCCTGTGGAGGAAATAGCGGCTGCGAGGTTGGTATTCGTGATGAGTACCGGCAGCAGGAGAAACAGGCTGGGGAAAAGCTTGTTGAGCTGTACCAGAGCGGCAGGCTGAGCAAAGCGGAATACGATGTTCTGGTAACGGACTATGCCCTTGCGATGATGAGGGGGGTAGTGGACGCGCAGAAGAGCGACGCGGACGCGAGCTTCCTTGATGTCTATGCGCTGTCGGGCAGCGACTGGTCGCCAATGGGCGTTGTTGCCAATCCGTATGTGAAGGCGATCAGAGCGAGTGAGCTGATTGCGGAATGGAGTCGGCAAGGGTTAAGTGAAGAGGCAATCAATGAGCGGGCACGTCAGGATGGCTTGCTCGGCTCGACCTTGGCACCGGTGGATGTGCCAAGGATCATCAGCCTTGTCGATAAAGGTGCTTCGCGGGATGATGTAGTAAAATTGGCGGCGGTGCTGATACTAGGCAAAGCTACCAGCGGTGCAAAAGCGACTGGAAATCCGGTAGTTGATGCTGAAAAAACAGCCTTGGATCGCATTGGACAGAACCCTAAAGGTCCTGATCTGACAGGCAAGCAGCCTGGCACTGTACTGCAAGCGCAATCACAGAAGAGAATTGATGATCTCGCTGTGCAGTTCAACACCAAATCAATTGAGCCGAAAGATTTTCAATTGAATTTGGGCGGTAAAGTTTTGAAGACCGATCCGCAGGTTAGCAAGGGCGCACCAGTCTATGTGGGGGCTACCACATCGGATGTGATGTCTTACTTTAGACAGTTAGCCGGGGCTGGGAATATGCCTTCAGCCAAAGTAATTCCTGGGAAGGGGACAATATACACAGCCAAAACTGACGCAGGGGCTAAAATAACCCTTCGAGACTTTTCCACATCTTCGCAGCAGACGGGAGCTTCCTGGACGATAGATGTTCTGGATAAGTCTATTAATGGCGGAAGAATGGTGGAGATTAAATTCAAGTGATTGACAGTCTCTATAAGTCGGTTCTACGGAGCGCGTTTGGGCTTCCAATGGGAGCCATATGGCAGCATATGACAGTTGAGCTTGTTGGTTCGTCTGTTGATTACGCACGCCGAATCGAACTGTTCTTTTCTCTGATGGATCGCTTGATGTCGGAGGGGAATATAAGACTTGCACATGATGGCCTTTTCCTTGTGGGTGCTATTCAAAATCAGCTCGATGTGCTCAAGGAGGCATGGCCTGAAGAGCCGGGTGAAGACGATCTTGATGGGTTCGGGCTTTGGTTTATAACAGAGGCCCCTGCTGGGGTTGTGTGGATAGACTCGGATGGGAAGGAGTTCTGGACGTAGCTTGTAAGCTGGGTTTGGTTCAAAAGCGACTGGCAATCCGGTAGTTGATGCTGAAAAAGCAGCTCTGGAGCGAATTGGATAAAATTCTAAAGGTCCAGATCTTACAGGCAAGCAACCAGATACCGTACTTGCTGCGCAGGCCGCAAAAATTACTGCCCCAATTGACTTTGACGGTCACATTATTCGGGCCGAGGTAAAGGCCAACGGAAATGTAGTGGGTGGGCACTCAACTGTGACGGGCGATGTCCGCGTTATTCCGGGGACTGAATCAGCGCCAAACGCAAAAGGTGTTTATAGCGCAAAGATCGAAGTGGCTGACCCAAGCAATCCTGGAAGCTTTTTGCCAAAAACGAACAATGGAGGTGTGTCTACGATGTTTCCGAAATCGTGGTCTTCCGATAGGATAAAAGTAGAAGTTGATGTTGCTTTCAAAAACAAGACGATAACAGGTAATAAGTGGACGGGCACTACTCCAAGTGGCGTGAAAGTTGAGGGCTATCTTAACCCTAAGACGACAGTTATCCGAAGCTATAGGTGCTAGGCTTATATGAAAATAATTTTCTTCTGGGATGGCGAAGGTAACACTCGCGAGCCTTGCTGTCGGTCTGATGTGCTAGGCCGTGATGGAATAGATTTCTTAGCGTGCTTGCTGACTGATCATGGCGGCCAAAGATATGAAAGCACCATAGCTTGGCTGGATGAAGGGCTATCTAGAGTCGCCTCAGTAAGGTCTGGAGCTATTAGTAGTTGTGATTGGAGTCGTGATGGTTGGGGCGTGGAGCTTAATGATGGAGTTGCAAAAATATATTCGCTATATGATGAGGATTATTCTTCAATTATGGCAATTGACGACTTTGAGAAGGCTCTATTAGACTGGAATAAATTCATTTTGACTATCTGAAGATGCAAAAGTAACTGGGAGGAATTACGTTGATATTCTTTCTCCTGAAACCAAGCAACATATTCTGTATGGCGATAAACCTGGCAGCGGTGGACATATGTGGCCAGGCAGCAAGGGAAGACCTTTTTTCCTAAAAGCAAGGCCTGGCGGGCGGTGATATCGGTTCTGCGCTGGCAGGCGCATCGGCACCGTACCTCGCGCAGGTAATCAAGAAATCCACTGGCGACAATAAAGCACTCAACGTCATGACCCATGCAGTGTTGGGTGCCGTTGTCGCCCAGGCGCAGGGCAATTCGGCGGCGGCCGGGGCGGCGGGTGCGGCCGGCGGCGAGCTGGTTGCCCGCCTGATCACTCAGCAGTTGTATGGCACCAGCGACAGCAACTCGCTCAGCGAAGAGCAGAAGCAGACCGTTTCTGCGCTGTCGACGTTGGCAGCCGGGCTTTCGGGTGGCCTGGTGGAAGGTAATAGCGCTGGGGCGGTCGCAGGTGCTGGTGCGGGCCGTAACGCGGTTGAAAACAACCTGCTGGCGAACAAATACGGCGTTGAACGGCTGGATGCAGCCAGCCGGGCGCTGTACGAGAAGCTCAAGGCTGCTGGTATTGGCAGCATTGATGAGTTGCACGAGCGGTATAAAGCCTGTGGAGGAAATGGCAACTGCGAGGTTGGTATTCGTGATGAATACCGGCAGCAGGAGAAACAGGCTGGGGAAAAGCTTGTTGAGCTGTACCAGAGCGGCAGGCTGAGCAAAGCGGAATACGATGTTCTGGTAACGGACTATGCCCTTGCGATGATGAGGGGGGTAGTGGACGCGCAGAAGAGCGACGCGGACGCGAGCTTCCTTGATGTCTATGCGCTGTCGGGCAGCGACTGGTCGCCTATGGGCGTTGTTGCCAATCGGTATGTGAAGGCGATCAGAGCGAGTGAGCTGTTTGCGGAGTGGAGAGGGCAAGGGTTAAGTGAGGAGGCAATCATTGAGCGGGCACGTCAGGATGGCTTGCTCGGCTCGGCTCGGCTCGACTCTGGCGCCGGTGGATGTGCCAAGGATCATCAGCCTTGTCGATAAAGGTGCTACGCGGGATGATGTAGTAAAATTGGCGGCGGTGCTGATACTAGGCAAAGCTACCAGCGGTGCAAAAGCAACTGGTGCAACTGAAGTTCCGGCTACGTCTGCAACTGCACGGGTAGGACTGCGGGAAGACCTAGCAGCGCAAGCCGGAATCCCTCGAAATATGGTGGAAGCTTCGGCGAATGTTTGGGGGAAATCCATTGATGATATCCAGCAGTCGTTCAAGATGGATGGTGCCAAGCTCACTTATGTGCCCCCGAAAACTGGAACATCTGGTAACGCGCAGGTGTACAAAGTTGAAGGTGGCACAACTGGCATTAAAGAGATTCAATATAGTCCATCTACTGTTGATGCCTCGGTCAAATCAGTGCATGTGGGTGAGTACTATAAAATTACATACCTTGATGGAAGTAAGGCTAAGGTCATTGATCCTGCGACTTACAGACCGACATTCCAGGGGCCTTCTAAGCTAATTTATGATGCAAATACGATATACTTGAATCCGCAAGGTCAGAAAGTGAAATTCAACCCTGCAACCAATGCGTGGATTTTCGAATGATGCCGCTAGATAGTTTTTCTATAGTTTGGGATGCTCCAATTATTCCTTGTGTATCACTTGCAGGAATACCGCTGCATGCTAGTGCTGTCGATCTGGAGGCTGTGCTTTCGAAATATTTGACTGATAAGAATTCTTTGCGGTATAGGTTTGAAGGGGCGCCAGACCTTTGTTTGAGTGGGTATGGTCTGGATGAGCGCGGTAATGGTGGTTATTCTTTTTCAATTTTTGATGATGAAATTGTCAGTGAGTTAAAAAAAGGAGTTCCTGCATTATCTGTTCTTATTCGTAGTGGGCGGGTGTACGCAGTTAAGGTTTATGACTTTAGCTTTCCAGGCGAGCCTACGCATAGATTTGTTTACAAGGGGCTTTTGTCGGAGTGCATAGGTTTGGGAAGTCTTGTTTCTGATATTTTGCCATTCACTAGCTTAGAGTTTGATGAGGCCGAAGAGTGGTTTTATACCGGTCGTGATTATGGTGCCCTTGAAGTTACGGGGTGGGGGGTTCCTCTGGAGGAGCAGCCGAACCAGCTTATTACAGCTATTTGTGTAATTCAGGCATGACAGGCCTGCATGTATAAAATGTAAAAGTCTCAGACCTGATCTGACACCCTCGACACCGGCCTTGCGCCGGTGTTTTTGCACCCTATCTGCTCCCTTTTTGTCGCTTTCTTGCACCCTTCCTGCACCCCGTTCACCAGCAACATGCCAAGCGGCACGTTGATCGCCTACAACCACAGCGGCAGTGCCAGCGGCACCACGGCTTCGGCCGTTTCCGAGGGCACGCTGGAAATCCGTGACCCAGGCCGGCAGCAGCAGGATGTGGCCAGCCTCAGTCACGACGTCGAGCATGCCAACGACAGCATCAGCCCGATCTTCGACAAGGAGAAGGAACAGCGGCGGCTGCAGCAGGTGCAGCTGATTGGTGAAATCGGCACACAGGTATCGGACATCGTCCGTACCGAGGGGCAGCTGAAGGCCGACAAGGAGGCGCGTGCGGAACTCGATGCACGCGGCATCGCGGCGCCGGGTGAAGGGGCAAGCGATGAGGCGGTCAAGGCGTACCAGGAACAACTGGTCGCCACTGAGGCTTACCAGCGCATCATGGGTAAGTACGGCACCAGTGGTGATTATCAAAAAGTCACCCAGGCCGTTACAGCTGCCTTGCAGGGGCTGGCGGGCGGCGATCTCGGTGGTGCGCTTGCAGGCGCGTCGGCGCCTTACCTGGCCGGGGTTATCAAGAAAGTAGCGGGTAATAACGACAACGTCCGGGTCATGGCCCATGCCGTATTGGGTGCTGTGGTGGCGCAGGCCCAGGGTAACTCGGCGGCTGCGGGTGCGGCCGGTGCAGCTACGGGTGAGTTAATTGCTGCCCAAATCTACCCTGACAAGAGTCGGGATCAACTGAGTGAGGAAGAGAAACAGACCATTTCTGCGTTGGCAACGCTTGCATCAGGGTTGGCAGGTGCTGCAACGGGCGGAGGCTTGACAGACGCTGTCGCAGCGGGCCAGCACCCCTAATAGGTGCGGATGTAACTGATATCTATCACCCAGACCTTGTTCGGCTCACTGACCTTGAACTGCCGCGCGGGGTGGTTGGGCGAGGCCACTGTTGGTTTTCCACCATAAAACCCTTGGACGCCGCCGATAGCCCGTTTGAGAACGCAGCCCCTCCGCGTGCATCAAGCGGCCGACCCGATTTCGACCGCATTCCTCTCCCAGCTCACGCAGGTCATCGTGAATTTTGCGCTAGCCGTACACACCGCCACTCTCCAGCCAAGCATGCTTGATCAAGCCAAGTAGCCGTTGGTCTTCTTGGGCTCGGGCGGACTGAGGCTCGGCCAGCCAGGCGTAGTAGCCGCTGGGGTGCACCTTGAGGGTTTGGCAAAGGCGCCGCACCGGATAATCAGTCGAGTGCTTTTTGATGTAGGCGTACTTCAGCCACACTCCTTGGCAAAGTACCCGGCGGCCTTCTTTAAGATGTCTCGCTCTTCCGTCACGCGCTAAGGCAGGTGAAAAGCCACGGATTTTTCTGTCGGCGCTGGCTTCCCGGCTCCGGTTCGCTGATTTAATATACTTGCCAGTATAAATATTCAGACGTGCACCCTCGCGAAAGGATTCATCATGTTGCGTCATGCCTTGTCCCTCGCCCTGCCCGCCGCCGCCGTGCTGTTCCTGGCAGCCTGCGGCCAGGAAGCAGCCCCACCGGCCACGCCCCGTCCGGCGCTGGTGGTGCAGCCGCAGCCGGCCGAAGCCGCTGCCGACAGTTACCCCGGCGAAGTGCGGGCGCGCTTCGAGCCGGAGCTGGCCTTCCGCATCGCTGGCAAGGTCAGCAAGCGCCTGGTCGAAGAAGGGCAGCGGGTCAAGGCGGAGCAGCCGCTGGCCGAGCTCGACCCCCAGGATGTACGTCTGCAACTGGAAGCCAACCGTGCCCAGCTGGCGGCGGCCGAGGCCAACCTGTCGCTGGTGCGTGCCGAGCGCGATCGCTACCAGAAACTGCTGGACCGGCAGATGGTCAGCCGGTCGCAGTACGACAATGCGGAAAACCTCTACCGCGCCGGGCTGGCCCGCCTCAAGCAGGCCAAGGCCGAATTCGACGTCGCTGGAAACCAGGCCGAATATGCCGTGCTACGAGCGCCGCAGGCCGGGGTGATTGCCAAGCGCCAGGTGGAGGTGGGCCAGGTGGTTGCGGCCGGGCAGACCGTATTCACCCTCGCTGCCGATGGCGAACGGGAAGTGCTGATCAGCCTGCCGGAGCAGCAGTTCGCCCGCTTCGCCGTGGGCCAGCCGGTCAGCGTGGAGCTGTGGTCGCACCCACAGGAGCGCTTCCAGGGGCGCATCCGCGAGCTGTCACCGGCCGCCGATCCGCGTTCGCGCACCTTCGCGGCACGTATCGCCTTCACCTCCGCTGCCACGCCGGCGGAACTGGGCCAGAGCGCCCGGGTATTCATTGCCCATGAAGGGCTGATCCCGTTGGCAGTGCCGCTGTCCGCGGTTACTGCAGAGAACGGTCAGGCGTATGTCTGGCGGGTCAACCAGGACAGCCGCCTGGAGCGGGCGATGGTGCGCCTGGGGGCCTACGGGGCCGACAGCGTGCCGGTGCTCGAAGGCCTCAAGGCGGGGGACTGGATAGTGGCCGCCGGCGGCCACGTGTTGCGCGAGGGCCAGGAAGTACGCCCCGTGGACCGCACCAACCGTGTGGTGAACCTGACGGTCAAGGAGTAAGTCCGATGGGTTTCAACCTTTCTGCCTGGGCACTGCGCAACCGCCAGATCGTCCTGTTCCTGATGGTCCTGCTGGCGGCCATTGGCGCGATGTCCTACACCAAGCTCGGCCAGAGCGAAGACCCGCCGTTCACCTTCAAGGCCATGGTCATCCGTACCCTGTGGCCGGGCGCCAGCGCTGAGGAAGTGTCGCGCCAGGTTACCGAGCGCATCGAGAAGAAACTGATGGAAACCGGCGAGTACGAAAAGATCGTCTCGTTCTCCCGTCCCGGCGAATCGCAGGTCACCTTCATGGCCCGCGATTCGCTGCACTCCAAGGACATCCCCGAGCTGTGGTACCAGATCCGCAAGAAGGTCGCGGACATCCGCCACACCCTGCCGCCGGAGATCCAGGGCCCGTTCTTCAACGACGAGTTCGGCACCACCTTCGGCAACATTTATGCGCTGACCGGGCAAGGTTTCGACTATGCCGTGCTCAAGGACTATGCCGACCGTATCCAGATCCAGCTGCAGCGGGTCAAGGACGTGGGCAAGGTCGAGCTGGTCGGCCTGCAGGACGAGAAGGTCTGGATCGAGCTGTCCAACCTCAAGCTGGCCACCCTCGGCGTGCCGATGGAGGCCGTGCAGCAGGCGCTGCAGGAGCAGAACGCGGTCAGCACCGCCGGCTTCTTCGAAACGCCCACTGAGCGTCTGCAACTGCGGGTGAGCGGGCGTTTCGGCAGCGTCGAGCAGATCCGCCAGTTCCCTATCCGGGTAGGTGACCGTACCTTCCGTATCGGTGACGTCGCCGAGGTGCACCGGGGCTTCAACGACCCTCCCGCACCGCGCATGCGCTTCATGGGCGAGGATGCCATCGGCCTGGCTGTGTCGATGAAGGACGGTGGCGATATCCTGGTGCTCGGCAAGGCTCTGGAAGCCGAGTTCGAACGCCTGGCGCGCAGCCTGCCGGCCGGCATGGAGCTGCGCAAGGTTTCCGACCAGCCGGCGGCGGTCAAGGCTGGTGTGGGCGAATTCATCCAGGTGCTGGTCGAAGCGCTGGTCATCGTGCTGCTGGTGAGCTTCTTCTCGCTGGGCCTGCGCACCGGCCTGGTGGTGGCGCTGGCCATTCCGCTGGTGCTGGCCATGACCTTTGCCGCCATGCACTACTTCGGTATCGGCCTGCACAAGATCTCCCTTGGCGCGCTGGTGCTGGCGCTGGGCCTGCTGGTGGATGACGCGATCATTGCCGTGGAAATGATGGCGATCAAGATGGAGCAGGGCTATGACCGGCTCAAGGCGGCCAGCCATGCCTGGACCAGCACCGCCTTCCCGATGCTCACCGGCACCCTGATCACCGCGGCCGGCTTCCTGCCAATTGCCACGGCAGCTTCCAGCACGGGTGAATACACCCGTTCGATCTTCCAGGTTGTGACCATCGCCTTGCTCACCTCCTGGGTGGCCGCCGTGGTATTCGTGCCTTACCTGGGCGAGCGCCTGCTGCCCGACCTGGCCAGGTTGCATGCCACGCGGCATGGCAAGGACGGCCACGCGCCAGACCCTTACGCTACGCCGTTCTACCAACGCGTGCGGCGGGTGGTGGAGTGGTGCGTACGGCGGCGCAAGACCGTCATCCTGCTGACCCTGGCCGCCTTTGTCGGCAGCATTCTGCTGTTCCGTTTCGTGCCGCAGCAGTTCTTCCCGGCCTCCGGGCGCCCGGAGCTGATGGTTGACCTGAAGCTGGCCGAAGGTGCCTCGCTGGCCAACACTGCCGAGCGGGTCAAGCAACTGGAAGCACTGCTCAAGCAACAGGACGGCATCGACAACTACGTGGCCTACGTGGGTACCGGCTCGCCGCGCTTCTACCTGCCGCTGGACCAGCAACTGCCGGCGGCCAGCTTCGCCCAGTTCGTGGTGCTGGCCAAGTCGATGGAAGACCGCGAGCGCCTGCGCAGTTGGCTGATCAGCACCGTCGACCAGCAGTTCCCCGACTTGCGCGCCCGGGTCACCCGCCTGGAAAACGGCCCGCCCGTGGGCTATCCGGTACAGTTCCGGGTGACCGGCGAGCACATCGAGAAAGTCCGTGCGTTGGCTCGCGCAGTGGCCGACAAGGTGCGCGAGAACCCGCATGTGGTGAACGTGCACCTGGATTGGGAAGAACCGAGCAAGGCGGTATTCCTGGAAATCGACCAGGACCGAGCGCGTGCCTTGGGCGTGACTACCGCGCACTTGGCGGGCTTCCTGCAAAGCTCGCTGACCGGTAGCACGGTCAGCCAGTACCGCGAAGACAACGAACTGATCGAGATCCTGCTGCGTGGCACCCGCCAGGAACGCAACGAGCTGGGCAACCTCGGCAGCCTGGCGTTGCCCACCGACAATGGCCAGAGCGTGGCGTTGTCGCAAGTGGCAACCCTGGAGTACGGCTTCGAGGAAGGCATCATCTGGCACCGCAATCGCTTGCCGACGGTGACCGTGCGTGCTGACATCTATGACCAGCAGCAGCCGGCGACGCTGGTGAAGCAGATCGAGCCGACCCTGAAGGAGATCCGCGCCAACCTGCCTGACGGCTACCTGCTGGAGGTGGGAGGTACGGTGGAGGACTCCGAGCGCGGGCAGAAGTCGGTGAATGCCGGCATGCCGCTGTTCGTGGTGGTGGTGCTGAGCTTGCTGATGATTCAGCTGCGCAGCTTCTCGCGCACGGTGATGGTGTTCCTCACCGCGCCGCTGGGGCTGATTGGCGTAACCCTGTTCCTGCTGGTGTTCCGCCAACCGTTCGGCTTTGTCGCCATGCTCGGCACCATTGCCCTGGCCGGGATGATCATGCGCAACTCGGTGATCCTGGTGGACCAGATCGAGCAGGACATCGCGGCGGGCCTGGACCGTTGGCAGGCGATCATCGAGGCCACGGTGCGGCGTTTCAGACCGATCGTGCTGACCGCACTGGCGGCGGTGCTGGCGATGATCCCGTTGTCGCGCAGTGTGTTCTACGGGCCAATGGCGGTGGCGATCATGGGCGGCTTGATCGTGGCGACGGTGTTGACCTTGCTGTTCCTGCCGGCGTTGTATGCGGCGTGGTTCAGGGTGAAGAAGGGCTGAAGTTCGCAGGGGAGGGCTTCGCCCTCCTTTCGCGACACCAGGCCACTCCTACAGGTGTGGCGCTGCCCTTGGGAGGTGGGCAGGAGCGGCCTTGTGCCGCGATGGACTGCAAGGCAGCCCATCGGCCATCACAGCGCGCCAAACACTTTCTTGGCCAGGCTGGTAGCCGCTTCAGCCGGGTTCTGGCGAATGCTCTGCTCTTGCTTGGCGATCATCTCGAACAGGCCGTCCAGCGCCTTCTCGGTCACGTAGTTCTCGATATTGGCGTCGTCCTTGACCAGCCCCAGGCCTTTGGCCTGGGCCGCGAAGGCATTGTACTGCTGGGCCACGCCAACCTTGTCGGTGGCCTGCTTGACGATCGGCAGGAACCTGGCGCGGATCTGCTCACGGCTGCTCTTGTTCAGGTACTGGGTCGCCGAATCGTCACCACCGCTGAGGATGCCCTTGGCATCGGTCACGCTCATGTTCTTGACGGCATCCACCAGAATCGCCTGAGCCTGCGGCACGGCAGCCTCGGCGGCCTTGTTCATGCTGGTTTCCAGGGCTTCGACCTGTTCACCCTTGCCGAACATCTTCATCGCCTTGGCGGCCTTGCCCAGGTTGCCCGGCAGCTCGATACGCACGTCCGGGTCGTTGCTGAAGCCACCCGGGGCGCTCAGCTGCTTGACGGCCAGTTGCGCGCCTTGGGTCAGGGCATCCTTCAGGCCGCCGGTGGCGTCTTTCTGGCTCAGGTCGCCCAGCGACAGGGCCAGTGCACTGGCCGACAGCAGCAGGCCGGCGCACAGGGTGGTAAAACGCAGGGTGGTGCGGAACATGAAGCTTTCCTTGTAGACAGATGAATACGGGTATCAGCGGACCGGATCGACCTTTATCCGCACGGACTGCGGGTCATTGCCGTCAAGCCTGACGCCATGGTGTTCGGTGTTGATGAACAGCAGCCTGCCATCCAGTTCGATGCGCGCGCTGACCGCATAGCGGTGGCCGGGCTTGACCTGGGACGGGTCGTAGGCGAGGTGGAAGGGCAGCGGTACGTTGCCTTTGACCGGGCCGGCCTGGCGGGCCAGCACCACCGCCGGGGCGTCCATCAGCGACACATCCTGCAGCTCCACACTGAGGGTGGCGGTCGCTGGCAGCGCGCTGCGCTGCAGGTAGAAGACTTCGCCATCCAGGCTGGCCTGGCTGGGCGGGGTGTGGCTGGAACAGGCTGCGAGCAGGGATGCGCAACACAGCATAAAGAGCTTTTTCATGGAGTCTCCGTTTTCCTTGGGGCTGGCTTGTGGCCAACCCCAGGGACTTTAGCGGATTTTGCTGGCCGCCGAACCCTTTACAGGGTCGAACTTTCCAGGCCGTCATCGCGGTGCAGCGCCACCTGACGGATCGACAGGCGCAGTTCGGCCGACAACACCCGCTTGGCCACGCCTTCGGCCAGCTCGCCAAGCTTGTCGTGGTAGCCCAGCTTGCCTTGGCTGTCGGCCTGCAGCACGCCCTGCTCGAGCAAGGTGTGGATGAAGTGGCGGAACAGCGTCTTGTCGAAGAATTCCGGGGCGTTCAGGCCATGCAGGATCGACAGGCGCTGAGCCATCATCACGCACAGGTCTTCCAGTGCTTCGGCGCTGAGGCTGTGCTGCCCGCTGTTGAGCAGTAGTGAGGTAGCCATGTAGAAGCGCTGCAGGGTCTGGGTGATGCTGCGGGCGAGCAGGGTCAGCAAGACGAACTGCCTTGAGCTGGGTGCGGGGCGGATGTACAGGTTCTGGTCCTGGCGCAGCAGGCCCTGTTCGACCAGTGCGGCCAGCCACTGGTCGATCACTTCGTCCAACTGCTCTGGTGCCCAGCGCAGGAACAGTTCGCCCTGCAGGTATGGGTACAGCGCATGCACATACTGGCCCAGGAGTTCACGGCTCAGGCGTGAGCTGCTGAGGAAGAAGCTGGCCAGCAGGGCTGGCAGGGCGAAGATGTGCAGCACGTTGTTGCGGTAATAGGTCATCAGCACCGCGTTGCTTTCATCCAGATACAGGATGCGGCCCAGGGCATCCTTCTGCTCGGCCACCAGGCTCATGCTGCGCACGTGTTCGATCAATGCCTGGCCGTCGCCCTCGGGCAAGGTGGTGTGCGGCGAGTAGGGCACCTGGCGCAGCAGCGCCAGGTACAGGTCGAGCACGCGGGTCAGGGCGCGTTCATCCAGGGCCAGGCGGCTGGTCGACAGCAGTGCCAGGGCCACCAGGTTGACCGGGTTGATCGCCGCCGCCTCGTTGAGGTGGCGTGCCACGGTTTCGCCCAGGCGGGTGGTGGTGGCATTGAGCCAGTCCGGACGATACTGCGGACCATGGTCCTGTTCCCGCCAGCCCGGCTGCTGCTGATCGAGGAAACCGGCCAGGCGGATCGGTTCGCCGAAGTTGACGTAGACCTGGCCAAAGCGTTGCTTGAGCGCGCCGAACACCTTGAAGATGTCGAAGATCGACTCCTTCTTCTTGCTGGCCCCGCGCAGTTCGCCCAGGTAGGTCCGGCCTTCGAGCACGCGCTCGTAGCCGATGTACACCGGCACGAAGACGATCGGCGTGCGCGATGAGCGCAGGAAGCTGCGCAGGGTGATGGCCAGCATGCCAGTACGCGGTTGCAGCATGCGCCCGGTACGCGAACGACCACCCTCGACAAAGTATTCCACCGGGAAGCCCTTGGTATAGAGGGTGTGCAGGTACTCGTTGAACACCGCGGTATACAGCGGGTTGCCCTTGAAGGTACGGCGCATGAAGAAGGCACCGCCACGGCGCAGCAGGTTACCTACCAGCGGCATGTTGAGGTTGATGCCTGCGGCCACGTGCGGCGGGGTGAGGCCATTACGGAACAGCAGGTACGACAGCAGCAAATAGTCGATGTGGCTGCGGTGGCACGGCACGTAGATCACTTCGTTGCCAGGGGCGATGCCTTGCACCTGCTCGATGTGGTTGACCTTGATGCCGTCGTAGATCTTGTTCCAGAACCAGCTGAGCACCACTTCGAGGAAGCGGATGGCGGTGTAGGTGTAGTCCGAGGCAATCTCGTTGCCATAGCGCAGCGCCTGCGCTTCGGCCTTGGCCAGCGGCAGGTTCTCGCGCTGCGCCTCGTCGAGGATGGCCTGGCGTACCTGCGGCGCATGGATCAGGCCCTTGACCAGCGTGCGTCGATGCGAGATGTCCGGGCCGATGACGGCAGTCTTGAGGTTGCGAAAATGCACGCGCATCAGGCGCTGGGCCATGCGCACGGTACGTTCGTGGCCCTTGTTGTGCTGCACCAGTTCGCGCAGGTGGATTGGTGCCGAGAACTGCACGCGGGTCTTGCGCCCCAGCACCAGCACGGTCAGCAGGCGGCGCAGGCGCCCGGTTACCGCCCAGCTGTCGGCGAACAGCAGCTTCCACGGGCTGGACTCACTGGCCGGGGTCTGGCCCCAGAAAACACTGACCGGGATGATCTGCGCGTCCTCTTCGGCATGCTGGCTGATGGCGGTTATCAGGCGCTCCAGGGTAGGTGGCGCGCCACGCTTGTCGTGGCGGCCGAGCCAGTCCGGGTCCGGGGTCAGGTAGAAGAATGCAGCCGGTTCCTGCAGCGGGCCCACCGCCACCGGCAGCACCGGGCGCGGCAGACCCGCCTTGGTGCATTCGTGGTCAAGCACGGCCAGGTCGGTGAGGGCGGGCGAGGGCAGGGCATAGAACACCGGACGGCTGCGGTCGAGCTTGAGGGTGACGGAGGACTGGTTGATGGTTTCGGAGCGCACCCACAGGTACAACAGGCGACGCAGGGCGCCGAAGATCAGGCGGCGCAGGGGGGAACGGGTCATGGGGTGTGTGCCCTGGGTGTGAAGTTCAGTGGTTATCTGGCCAATTAGTCTGCCGTATCCGCGCAAGTTCAGCAAAAATCGCCGAACGGCGCGACGGTCATCAAATTTTTTTGTTCTGTGTCATATACTCGGCCTGCCACTTGCAGGATATTTGCGCAAGCGGCGTCGGCACGTGGCGGAGGCCTCGTGTCTGCAAGGCGATCTTCACAATAAAAATCCGGAGTAGTTCAGATGTCGTCTCGTGAGACTGGGAATGTAAAGTGGTTCAACGATGCCAAGGGTTATGGCTTCATTCAGCGCGAAGGTGGTGCGGATGTGTTCGTCCACTATCGGGCGATTCGCGGTGAGGGGCATCGTACCCTGGTCGAAGGGCAGCGGGTCGAATACGCCTGCGTGCAGGGCCAGAAAGGCCTGCAAGCCGAAGACGTAGTAGGGCTCTGAGCCTCATGCTGTAAGGCTTGTTGTGGGAGCTGGCTTGCCGGCGATTACCGGCGAGGCCGGTGCCAGGTACCGTGTTGCCTGCATCGCCGGCAAGCCTGGCTCCCACAGGAATACCCCGTGTTCAGGTACGCCAGGTGATCTCCTCTTCACCGTCGGCACTGATGCGGATCCAGCGGTCAGCATCCTCTTCCCCGTCCTCTTCCACCCAGCCACCGGGCGCGCAGCGCACTTCCACACCCAGCGCGGCGAAAGCGGCGCGGGCGCAGGCAACGTCATCGGCCCAGGGCGTCTGGTCGCTTTCCAGGTAAAGGCTGTTCCATTTCCCTACAGCTTTGGGTAACCAGGTGACCGGAATGTTACCGGCCTGGCATTTGAAGGTCTGGCCTTTCTGCTGCCATTCGCTGCACGGGCCGATCGCCTGGCCAAGCCACTCGGCAATCTGCTTGTGGTCGACGTCGGCGTCCTTCAGGTAGATCTCGATATCAGGTTGGCGCATAAGGGCTCCGGTGTGCTCAGTCTTGGCGCAGGAAATAGTCGTAACGCATGGAAACGGTGACTTCGAACGGCTCGGGCTGGTCGATCACCCGGGCACGCCTTTCGGCACTGGCGCGCCAGCCGTGCGGGGTCATGGCCAGCAGGTCGGCGCGGGCCTTGGGCGCGACCAGGCTCAGGCGAAACTCGAGGGTTTCGCTGTGGGCATGGGCCATGCCTTCGGGGACCAACGCCAGGTGCTTGTCATCGGCGTAAGGGCGTACCTCATCGTAGAGCACTTCGCGCAGTTCCATCAGGTGGCCGCTGGTGGGGCCGACTCGCATCAGGCCGCCGCCGGGGCTGAGCAGGCGCTTGGCCTCGGCCCAGTCGAGCGGGCTGAATACGCTGGCGATGAATTGGCAGCTGGCGTCGGCCAGTGGTACCCGGGCCATGCTGGCGACCATCCAGGTGACTTCGGGCGCGCGGCGGCAGGCGCGCTTGACCGCCTCGCGGGAGATGTCCAGGGCATAGCCCTCGGCGGTCGGCAGGGCCTGGGCGAGCTGCGCGGTGTAATAGCCCTCGCCGCAACCGATGTCCAGCCAGGCAGAGGGCTGGCGCTCGGCGGCCAGCTCGGCCAGGCGGCGGGCCACCGGGGCGTAGTGGCCGGCATCGAGGAAATCGCGACGAGCCTCGACCATGGCCTGGTTGTCACCCGGGTCGCGGCTGTTCTTGTGCTGCACCGGCAACAGGTTCAGGTAACCCTGGCGGGCGCGGTCGAAGCGGTGCCCGGCCGGGCACACCACGCCGTTGTCGAGCCGGCTCAGCGGCGCCTGGCAAAGGGGGCAGGCGAGCATCAGGCGAGCAACCGGACCAGGGTCTGGTAGTAGATTTCGGTCAACAGGTCGAGGTCGCTGGCCAGGATCCGCTCGTCAACCTGATGGATGGTGGCGTTGACCGGGCCGAGCTCGACCACCTGGGTGCCCATGGTGGCGATGAAGCGGCCATCGGAAGTACCACCGCTGGTGGACGGCTGGGTATCGCGGCCGGTGACGCCCTTGATGCTGGCCGAAACCGCGTCCAGCAGCTCGCCGGGTTCGGTGAGGAACGGCAGGCCCGACAGAGCCCAGTCGATCGACCAGTCCAGTTGATGCTTGTCGAGAATGGCCGCCACCCGCGCCTGCAGGCCTTCGACGGTGGACTCGGTGGAGAAGCGGAAGTTGAACAGCGCGGTCAGTTCGCCCGGGACCACGTTGGTGGCACCGGTGCCAGCGTTGAGGTTGGAGATCTGGAAGCTGGTCGGCGGGAAGAACGCGTTGCCCTCGTCCCAGTGCTCGGCAGCCAGTTCGGCCAGGGCCGGGGCGGCCAGGTGGATCGGGTTGCGCGCCAGGTGCGGGTAGGCCACGTGGCCCTGCTTGCCGCGCACGGTCAGCTTGGCGCCCAGCGAGCCACGGCGGCCGTTCTTGACCACGTCACCGAGCAGGGTGGTGCTGGACGGCTCGCCGACGATGCACCAGTCCAGGCGTTCGTTGCGCGCTTTCAGGCGCTCGACCACCGCCTTGGTGCCGTGGTGGGCCGGGCCTTCCTCGTCGCTGGTGATCAGGAACGCGACCTTGCCCCGGTGGTTCGGGTAGTCCTGCACGAAGCGCTCGCTGGCAATCACCATGGAGGCCAGGCTGCCTTTCATGTCGGCGGCACCACGACCGCAGAGCATGCCGTCGGCGTCGATCAGCGCCTTGAACGGTTCATGCTGCCATTGCTGCACCGGGCCGGTGGGCACCACGTCGGTGTGGCCGGCGAAGCACAGCACCGGGCCGTCCTGGGTGCCGTGGGTGGCCCAGAAGTTGTCGACGTCCTCGATACGCATCGGTTCCAGCTGGAAGCCCACGGCGCCCAGGCGGTTCATCATTTGCGCCTGGCAGTCGGCGTCGACGGGGGTGACCGAGGGACGACGGATCAGGTCGCAGGCCAGTTGAAGGGTGGGCGAAAGCTCGGCTGGGGCCGTCATGGGGGACTCCGGGGCAAGGCAAGGCGAGGAAATCTGAGGGGCGTTATCTTATATCAAACCGTCAGGCCAATGGGGCGCAAAGCGCCCCAATTGACTCAAGCCTGTTGCGCCTCGGCGGCCTTTTCCCCGGGTTTGGGCAGCGATGACAGGAACGCCATTACCAGCGCCGCCACATAAGGCAACGATTGCACCAGCAACATCGCCACCCAGAAACGCATGTCCGAACTCGGCAGGCCCTGCACCAGATAGATGCCCAGCGCCGCACCCCACAGCAGCAACATGATGAACAGCTCTTCCCGGGCCTCGGAGATCGCTACCAGCAAGCCATGGCTGTCAGCGTTCTTCGGCGTGCGGAAGAACGGCATGCTGCTGGTGAAGAAACCGTACAGCACCGCCTTGGCGATGGTGTGCGACAACGCCAGCCCGGCCAGCGCCGCGGCAAAGGCGTCCTTCAGGTTCACTCCCACTGCGCGCCGGTAGAGGAAGATGATCTTGCCGACCTTGAAGAAGAACAGCGCCAGCGGCGGGATGGCGAAGATCATCAATGGCGGGTCGACCCGGTGGGGCACGATGATCATCGCCGCCGACCACAGCAGCGCGCCGACGGTAAAGAAGATGTTCATGCCATCGGCGATCCATGGCAGCCAGCCGGCCAGGAAGTGGTAGCGCTGGCCACGGGTCAGCTCGCTGCCCTTGCCGCGCAGCAGCGCGCTGGCGTGGTGCTTGATGATCTGGATGGCGCCATAGGCCCAGCGGAAACGCTGCTTCTTGAAGTCGATGAAGGTGTCGGGCATCAGGCCCTTGCCGTAGCTGTTGTGGGCGTAGGCCGCCGACAGGCCCTTCTCGAACACGCGCAGGCCCAGCTCGGCGTCCTCGCAGATGCACCATTCGGCCCAGCCCAGCTCTTCCAGCACGCTGCGCCGGGTCATGGTCATGGTGCCGTGCTGGATGATCGCGTCACGGTCATTGCGGGTAACCATGCCGATGTGGAAGAAGCCCTTGTACTCGCTGTAGCAGAGCTTCTTGAAGGCGCTTTCGTGCTGGTCGCGGTAGTCCTGCGGCGACTGCACCACGGCGATTTTCGGGTCGGCAAAATGCGGCACCATGTGCTTGAGCCAGTTGCGGTCGACGCAGTAGTCCGAGTCGATCACCGCTATCACTTCAGCGTCCTTGGCGGTATGCGGAATCAGGTAGTTCAGCGCGCCACCCTTGAAGCCGGCCAATGGCGCGACGTGGAAGAACCTGAAACGCTCGCCGAGCTTTTCGCAGTGGGCCTTGAGCGGCTCCCACACGGCAGGGTCCTTGGTGTTGTTGTCGATCACCAGCACTTCGTAGTCGGGGTAGTCCAGGGCGGCCAGGGCGTCGAGGGTCTGCTTCACCATCTCTGGCGGCTCGTTGTAGCACGGCACATGCACCGACACCTTGGGCCGGTAGGCGCTGTCGGCCTGCACCGGCAGGAATTCGCGGCGACGCTTGTGTATCCATACCGCCTCGGCCAGTTCGTGGGCCTCGGTGAGCAGGACGATGAATACCCCCAGCGCGCCGAGGGCCAGCAGCACGCCCACGGTCAGGCTGAACCAGGTGCTGTATTGCTGGCTGTAGTCGTAGGCAATCCACACCAGGACCGACCCGCACAGGAACGTGATGAAGGTCAGGAAGGTGCGGCCGCGCTGGCGCAGGGCAGAACCGTCGATGAACAGCACCGTGAGCGCAATCAGGGCCAGGACCACCGAGGCCACCGCCAGCGCCCGCCATTGCGGGATCGCCACCACCGGGCCGTCGAAGTTGAATTTCTGCTGGCGCTCGGCGTTGTACACGCCCCAGTAGGCGCCCACCGAGCCTTCGTCGCTGGCCTTCCACGGCTGGTCATAGGCTTCGATGACGAAGTAGTTGTAACCACGACGGTTGAGGGTATTGACCAGGGTGCGCAGGTAGATGGCCTGGTCGGCCTGGGTGGCATCGGCACCACCGCGCATGCGGCCGTTGCTCGGCCAGCCGACTTCCGACAGCAGCAGAGGCTTGCGCGGGAACTGGTGTTTCAGTTCGCGGGCCCGGTCGAGGACGAATGCGACCGAATCCTGCATGGGCACGAACTCCCAGTACGGCAGGATGTGCGCGGCGATCAGGTCGACGTGCTTGGCCAGCTGCGGGTTTTCTTTCCAGATGTGCCACTGCTCGCTGGTGGTCACCGGTACCTTCACCGCTGCCCGTACCCGGTCCAGGTACTTGACCAGGTTTTCCGGGGTGACCTCCTCGCGGAACAGCGCCTCGTTGCCGACCACCACCCGGACCACGCTGCGCGAGGTGTTGGCCAGCTGGATGGCGGTGGCGATCTCGCGCTCGTTGCGTTCCAGGTCCGGGCTGATCCAGATGCCCAGCGTGACCCGCAGGCCGAACTCCTCGGCCAGCCGCGGTATATCGGCCTGGGTGCCTTCCACGGTATAGGTACGGATGCTGTCGGTCAGTTTGCTCAGTTGCTCCAGGTCCTGGCGCATCTCGTCATCTGTGGGGTACTGGCCTTTTTGTGGGCTTTCTCCCAGACGGAAGGGCGAATAGGAAAACCCAGAGATCTGCTCTGGCCAGGCAGGCGCGGAAACCGGGCGATTGATCAGTGCCCAGAAACCGGTGAACAACGCGGCAATGGCCAGGACCACGACCAGGTTCAGGCCGAATTTACGTGAAGACATTGTCGTCCATTTGTGTCGAAGTGGTAGGACATTAAAGCAGGGTTGGTAGCCTCTTTCCTAACGATGCAGGTCATGGGCCCGTTGGCATATAATGCGCGCCGGTTTTTTGGGGTATGAGCATGAGTACAGAAGATCCACGCTTCGCCGGCGTTGCCCGGCTGTATGGCGACCAAGGCTTGCAGCGCCTGGGCCAGGCTCATGTGGCCGTGGTCGGTATTGGCGGGGTTGGCTCGTGGGCGGCCGAAGCGCTGGCCCGCAGCGGCGTGGGCGAGATCACCCTGTTCGACCTCGACGACGTCTGCGTCAGCAATACCAACCGCCAGGCCCACGCCCTGGAAGGCCAGGTGGGGCGGCCCAAGGTCGAGGTCATGGCCGAGCGCCTGCGCGCGATCAACCCGTCCTGTACAGTGCATGCGGTAGCCGACTTCGTCACCCGTGACACCATGGCCGAATACATCAGCGAAAACCTCGACTGGGTGATCGACTGCATCGACAGCGTCATGGCCAAGGCCGCGCTGATCGCCTGGTGCCGTCGGCGCAAGATCGGCATTGTCACCACCGGTGGCGCTGGCGGGCAGATCGACCCGACGCAGATCCAGATCGCCGACCTGAACAAGACCTTCAACGACCCGTTGGCCTCGCGGGTGCGTTCCACCCTGCGCCGCGACTACAACTTCTCGCGCAACGTCAGCCGCAATTACGGCGTGCCGTGCGTGTTTTCCAGTGAGCAGCTGCGCTATCCCAAGGGGGATGGCAGTGTGTGCCTGCAGAAGAGTTTTGTCGGTGAAGGCGTGCGCCTGGATTGCTCGGGTGGTTTTGGCGCGGTGATGATGGTGACCGCGACCTTCGGCATGGTGGCAGCGAGCAAGGCGGTTGAGAAACTGGTGGCCGGTGCACGACGGCCGTCGGAGCGGGTCAAGCCTGAGTAAAACCTTTCCGGTTGGCTTGGCCGCTCCGGCAGGCTTCGGGTTCAGCCTGCCGATGCCAGCTCCGCCATCCGCTGCAACACTGCATGCAACCCATTGCTGCGCGACGGCGACAGCTGGCGCTCCAGGCCCAGTTGGGTAAACCACTCACGCAGATCAAGCGCGGCCAGCTGCGCACTGGCCAACCCCTGCACCCGCACCAGCAGCAGCGCCAACAGCCCGCGCAGCAAACGTGCATCGCTGCTGGCCTTGAACCGCCACACGCCGCCGCTTTGCTCGGCCACCAGCCACACCAGGCTTTCACAGCCATGCACCCGGTTGGCCTCGGTCTTTTCCGCCTCGGCCAAGGGCTCCAGGCGGTCGCCCCACTGCATCAGCAGCCGTGCACGCTGTTCCCAGCCCTTGCTTTGCGCAAACGCCTCCAGCGCCTGACAGGCCTGTGCCGGCAGGTTCATCGCAACAGCTCCAGGCCCTGGTCCAGCGCGTCGAAGAAACGCTGCAGGTCATCGCTGTCGTTGTACAGCCCCAGCGACACGCGGATGGCGCCCTCCAGCCCCAACCCCTTGAGCAGTGGCATGGCACAGTGGTGTCCGGCACGTACGGCAATGCCTTGCTCGGTCAGCAGGTGGGCGATGTCGGCGTTGTGCATGTCTTCGATGACGAAGCTGGCCAGGGCTACCTGTGGTGCGCCAAGGACGCGCACGCCATCCCGGTCCGCCAGGCCACGCAGCAACTGCTGGTGCAAACTGGTTTCATGGCTTTCGACCGCCGAGGCATCGAGGCTGGCCAGGTAGTCCAGGGTCGCGCCCAGGCCGATTACCCCGGCGATCGGTGGCGTACCGGCCTCGAAGCCCAGCGGCGCCGGGCGGAAGCTGGCGCTTTGGTACTCGGCCAGTTGCACCATCTCGCCGCCGAACTGCCAGTGGCGCAGCAATTCCAGCGCCTGGCTGCGACCGTACAGCACGCCGACGCCTTCCGGGCCGTACAGCTTGTGGCTGGAGAACACATAGAAGTCGCAGCCCAGCTGCTGCACGTCATGCCGCCCATGCACCACCCCTTGCGCACCGTCGACCACGGTCAGGGCGCCTTGCGCGCGGGCATGGGCCAGCAGCGCCGGCAGCGGTTGCCAGGTACCCAGCACGTTGGACAGCTGGCTTACCGCCAGTACCCGGGTTCGAGGCCCGATCAGTTGCAGTGCCTGGTCCAGGTCGATGTGGCCATTGGCGTCCAGCGGCAGCACCACCAGGCGCAGCTTGTGCCGCTGCGCCAGCTGCTGCCAGGGCAGCAGGTTGGCGTGGTGCTCCAGGGCGCTGACGGCAATTTCGTCCCCGGCCTCGAAGCGGTGTTCCAGGCCATAGGCCAGCAGGTTCAGCGCCGACGTGGCACCGTGGGTGAAGACGATCTGCCGTGAGTGTGCCGCATTGAGCCAGGCGGCGACCTTGTCGCGGCTGGTTTCGAAAGCCTGGGTCGCGAGTGCGCCGGGCAAATGCTGGGCACGGTGCACGTTGGCAGCGCCATGGCCGTAGTAATGGCTCAGGGCATACAGCAGGGCTTGCGGCTTCTGGGTGGTGGCGGCGCTGTCCAGGTAGGTCTGGTGCTGCCGTTGCAGGGCGGCGATCGCGGGGAAATCGGCACGCCAGGGGGAGGGCTGGAACATGGTCGCGGGGCCTGGAAGGAAAATCGGGTCTGGCGTGGTGCCAGACCCGATCTTAACATTTCAAGCGCTGAGAATCCGCTGCTGCAGGCAGCAGGGTTCTCAGTTGTGCGCGTGCAGCGCTTCGTTCAGCTCGATGGCCGACTTGTGGGTCTTGCACTCCACCGCACCGTTCAGCGAGTTGCGGCGGAACAGCAGGTCGGTCTGGCCGGCCAGGTCGCGGGCCTTGACCACTTTGACCAGCTGGTTGTTCTCGTCCAGCAGGTTAACCTTGGTGCCAGCGGTGATGTACAGGCCGGCCTCGACGGTGTTGCGATCGCCCAGCGGGATACCGATACCGGCGTTGGCGCCGATCAGGCAGCCTTCGCCAACCTTGATGACAATGTTGCCGCCACCGGACAGGGTGCCCATGGTCGAGCAGCCGCCGCCCAGGTCGGAACCCTTGCCGACGAACACGCCAGCGGAAACACGACCTTCGATCATGCCCGGGCCTTCGGTGCCGGCATTAAAGTTGACGAAGCCTTCGTGCATGATGGTGGTGCCTTCGCCGATGTAGGCGCCCAGGCGCACACGGGCGGTGTCGGCGATACGCACGCCGGCCGGGACCACGTAGTCGGTCATTTTCGGGAACTTGTCCACCGAGAATACTTCCAGCAGCTCGCCCTTCAGGCGCGCTTCCAGTTGCAGCTCGGCCAGTTCGGCCAAGTCGACCGCACCCTGGTTGGTCCAGGCCACGTTCGGCAGCAGCGGGAAGATACCGGCCAGGCTCACACCGTGTGGTTTGACCAGGCGGTGCGACAGCAGGTGCAGCTTGAGGTATGCCTCCGGAGTCGAGGTCAATGCAGCGTCTTCGGCCAGCAGGGTGGCGACCAGCGGCTTGTGGCTCTCGGCCAGGCGGGTCAGCAGCGCCGCCTGGGCGGCGTCGACGCCTTTCACCGCCTCGGCCAGTTGTGCGGCCTGGGCAGTGCTGAAGGCGATGGCCTGATTGCCACCTGCATAGCCGAGCAGCGGCGCCACGGCAGCGACCAGTTCGGCGCTCGGGTTGAGCAGTGGTTGTGCGTAGAACACTTCCAGCCAGGCGCCCTGGCGGTTCTGGGTGCCGACACCGAAGGCCAGGCTGAACAGGGTATTGGACATGTGATTACCTCGTGCGAAATAGGGTGGGGACTCAGGCCAGGGCAGCGGCGTACAGGTCGGGCTTGAAACCGACCAGGGTGCGGGTGCCAAGGTCCAGCACCGGGCGCTTGATCATCGACGGCTGGGCCAGCATCAGTTCGACGGCCCTGGCCTGGTCAAGGCCGGCCTTGCTGGCGTCGTCCAGCTTGCGGAACGTGGTGCCGGCACGGTTGAGGATGACTTCCCAGCCGTGTTCGTCGCACCAGCGGTTCAGGCTGTCACGGTCAATGCCTTGGGTTTTGTAATCGTGGAATTCGTAGGCGACGGCTTTTTCGTCGAGCCAGGTACGCGCTTTTTTCATGGTGTCGCAGGCTTTGATACCGTAGAGCGTGTAGGTCATTGTGTGCATTGAGGTCACAGGCTGCCTCAACTTCTCCGTTTTCGAATGTCAGTCGCGGGATTATGCGGGAACCATCCTTTGAGCGCCACGGGGAGCATGCCTTGGGGGTTGTAGCGCCCGTGAGATCGAGCGCCGCGCGGACGGCGCTGGATCTCAAAGACGCTCAAGGCTCAACGCATGCGTCCCACGTCTCATCATGTTACATATTCATCCTTCACCTGCGACTATCGTGCAGCGGCCTCGCCGCACGCTGCCCCGCTAACATATTGTTTCAATGGCGCTCTCTCGCCCCGCTGTCGATTTTGGTTCACAAAGGAAGCCCTACCGGATGCAGTCCGCCTATACCGTCCTCATCCTGCTGACGCTGGTCAGCGTGTCGAAGCTGGTCGGCCGTATGATCCCGCTGCCCTTGCCGCTGGTGCAGATTGCCGCCGGTGCCTTGCTGGCCTGGCCGACGCTGGGCCTGCATGTGGCCCTGGACCCCGAACTGTTCCTGTTCCTGTTCCTGCCACCCTTGCTGTTCGCCGATGGTTGGCGCATTCCCAAGCGCGAGCTGTGGCGCATCCGTGGGCCAGTGGTGGCGTTGGCCGTGGGGCTGGTGTTGTTCACCGTGGTCGGAGCCGGTTATTTCATTCACTGGTTGCTGCCTGGCATTCCGCTGCCGGTGGCTTTCGCACTGGCGGCAGTATTGTCGCCGACCGACGCCGTGGCGGTGTCGGCCATTGCCCAGGACCGCCTGCCCACCCCGCTGATGCACATGTTGCAAGGCGAGGCCCTGATGAACGATGCGTCCGGCCTGGTCACCTTCAAGTTTGCCCTGGCGGCGGCGATCACCGGGGTGTTCTCGTTGGCCGATGCCAGCTTCAGTTTCGTCCTGGTCGCCCTGGGCGGCCTGGCCGTGGGTGTCGCCCTGAGCTGGCTGATCGGCCGCCTGCGGGCGTGGATGATCGCACGCGGCTGGGACGACCCGGCTACCCACGTGGTGTTCATGTTGCTGCTGCCGTTCGCCGCCTACGTACTGGCCGAGCGCCTGGGCGTGTCGGGCATCCTCTCCGCGGTAGCGGCCGGCATGATGCAGAGCTGGCTCGACCTGCTGCCGCGGCAGACCAGCACCCGCTTGCTCAACCGCAGCGTCTGGTCATTGCTGGAGTTCGCTTTCAACGGCCTGATCTTCCTCCTGTTGGGCCTGCAGCTGCCGGACATCATCAAGGCAGTGGTCAGCCACGAAACCAGCGTCTGGCCGACCCTCGCCTGGCGTTGCCTGGATGTGGTGGCAATCTTTGCCGCGTTGGTCCTGCTGCGTTTCATCTGGGTGCAGAGCATCTGGCGCTCGATCGGGTTGGTGCGACGCTGGCGCGGCAAGCCGGCGTTGGTACTGATGCCCACGGCGCGCTCCTGCTGGCTGCTGACCCTGGGCGGTGTACGCGGAGCAGTCACCCTGGCCGGTGTGATGTCGATCCCGCTGTTGATAGGGGCGGACAAGGTGTTCCCTGAGCGTGACCTGCTGATCTTCATCGCTGCCGGGGTAATCCTGCTGTCGCTGATCACCGCCTGTATTGCCCTGCCGCTGCTGCTGCGCGGGGTGACCAAGAGCCCGGACGAGCGCTTGCATCAGGAAGTGCAGGAGGCCTGGCGGCGTACTGCCGAGGCGGCGATTCATGCCCTGGAGGCAGAAGAAGTGATCGACAGTAATGCGCCGCAGGATGCCGCGCAGGCGACCTTGGCCACCGAGCTCAAGGCGCGCCTGATGGCGGAATACCGGGATGAACTGGACAGCTATAACGACAGCGCCGAAGCCAAGGCCCTGGCGCAACAGATGGACCAGTTGGAGCGACGCCTGCGCCTGCGTGCGCTGCGGGCGCAGCGGCTGGAGCTGTACGACCTGCATCGTCAGCATCTGGTAGGTGACGAGGTGGTTCGGCAGGTGCTGGGGGAGCTGGATATGAGTGAGGCAAACCTGGGGCCGGACAAGTAGATCTCGCTGATGCCCTTCGCGCGGCAAGCCCGCTCCCACAGGTCCCCATCAACCTCAGATGCAATG
>NZ_DGIR01000032.1:582-41242 GCF_002386445.1 Pseudomonas sp. UBA4617 | reverse complement strand
CGCCTGCTACCGCTGCGTGCGCTACTACAAGGACTATGTCGGCGGTACCGACCTGGGCGTTTACGGCGCCCACGACAACGTGTACTTCGGCCGCGTCGAAGACGGCGTGCTGGAAAGCGAATTCTCCGGCAACCTCACCGAGGTCTGCCCGACCGGCGTGTTCACCGACAAGACCCACTCCGAGCGCTACAACCGCAAGTGGGACATGCAGTTCGCCCCGAGCATCTGCCACGGTTGCTCCAGCGGCTGCAACATCAGCCCGGGCGAGCGCTACGGCGAACTGCGCCGGGTCGAAAACCGCTTCAACGGTTCGGTCAACCAGTACTTCCTGTGCGACCGTGGCCGCTTCGGCTACGGCTACGTCAACCGCAAGGATCGCCCACGCCAGCCGCAACTGGCCGACGGTACCAAGCTGAGCCTGGATGCCGCCCTGGACAAGGCCGCCGACCTGCTGCGCGGGCGTACCATCGTCGGTATCGGCTCGCCGCGCGCCAGCCTGGAAAGCAACTACGGCCTGCGTGAGCTGGTCGGCGCCGAGTACTTCTACTCGGGTATGGAAGCCGGCGAGCTGGCCCGCGTGCGCCTGGCCCTGAACGTACTGAACAACAGCCCGCTGCCGGTGCCGACCCTGCGCGACATCGAAGACCACGACGCCGTGTTCGTGCTCGGCGAAGACCTGACCCAGACCGCTGCCCGCGTCGCCCTGGCCGTGCGCCAGGCCACCAAGGGCAAGGCCGAGGCCATGGCCGAAGCGATGAAGGTGCAGCCGTGGCTCGACGCGGCCGTGAAGAACATCGGCCAGCACGCGCTGTACCCGCTGTTCATCGCTTCGCTGGCGGAAACCAAGCTGGACGACGTCGCCGAAGAGTGCGTGCACGCCGCCCCGGCCGACCTGGCCCGCATCGGTTTCGCCGTGGCCCACGCCATCGACCCGAGCGCGCCTGCCGTTGCCGGCCTGGATGCCGACGCGCAAGCACTGGCCCAGCGCATCGCCGACGCCCTGGTCGCCGCCCAGCGCCCACTGGTGGTCGCCGGTACCTCGCTGGCCGACCCGGCGCTGATCGAAGCCGCCGCCAACATCGCCAAGGCGCTGAAGCTGCGCGAGAAGAACGGTTCGCTGAGCCTGGTGGTGCCTGAAGCCAACAGCCTGGGCATGGCCATGCTCGGTGGCGAGTCCGTCGACGCTGCGCTGGACGCCGTCATCAGTGGCAAGGCCGACGCCATCGTGGTGCTGGAAAACGACCTGTATGCCCGCGTGCCGGCGGCCAAGGTCGACGCTGCCCTGGCCGCAGCCAAGGTGGTGATCGTTGCCGACCACTCGAAAACCGCGACCGTCGACCGCGCCCACCTGGTGCTGCCGGCCGCCTCGTTCGCCGAAGGCGACGGTACCCTGGTCAGCCAGGAAGGTCGCGCCCAGCGCTTCTTCCAGGTGTTCGACCCGCAATACCTGGACAGCAGCATCCTGGTTCACGAAGGCTGGCGCTGGATGCACGCCCTGCGTGCCACCCTGTTGAACAAGCCGGTCGACTGGACCCAGCTGGACCACGTCACCAGCGCCTGTGCCGAAGCCGCCCCGCAATTGGCTGGCATCGTCAACGCCGCGCCATCTGCCGCGTTCCGCATCAAGGGCCTGAAACTGGCCCGCGAACCGCTGCGCTATTCCGGCCGTACCGCCATGCGCGCCAACATCAGCGTGCATGAGCCACGTACTCCGCAGGACAAGGACACCGCATTCGCCTTCTCCATGGAAGGCTACTCGGGCTCCGCCGAACCGCGCCAGCAGGTGCCGTTCGCCTGGTCGCCGGGCTGGAACTCGCCGCAGGCCTGGAACAAGTTCCAGGACGAGGTTGGTGGCCACCTACGAGCCGGTGACCCGGGCGTGCGCCTGATCGAATCGCAGGGCGACCGCCTGAACTGGTTCACCAGCATTCCGGGGGCCTTCAACCCGGCCCGTGGCACCTGGACCGCCGTGCCGTTCTTCCACCTGTTCGGCAGCGAAGAAAGCTCCTCGCGCGCCGCTCCGGTGCAAGAACGCATCCCGGCTGCCTACGTGGCCCTGGCCAAGTCCGAAGCCGACCGCCTGGGTGTCAACGACGGCGCCCTGCTGAGCCTGACGGTCGGTGGTGTGGCCCTGCGTCTGCCTCTGCGCATCAATGAACAGCTGGGCGCTGGCCTGGTCGCATTGCCGAAAGGCCTGGCCGGCATTCCGCCTGCCATCTTCGGTGCATCCGTCGAAGGTCTGCAGGAGGCAGCACAATGAGCTGGTTCACCCCCGAAGTGATCGATGTGATCCTCTCCGTGCTGCGGGCCGTCGTGGTCCTGCTGGCGGTGGTGGTCTGCGGTGCCCTGCTCAGCTTCGTCGAGCGTCGCCTGCTGGGCTGGTGGCAGGACCGTTACGGTCCGAACCGCGTCGGCCCGTTCGGCATGTTCCAGATTGCTGCCGACATGCTGAAGATGTTTTTCAAGGAAGACTGGAACCCACCCTTCGTCGACCGCGTGATCTTCACCCTGGCACCGGTCGTGGCCATGAGCGCCCTGCTGATCGCTTTCGTGGTCATCCCGATCACCCCGACCTGGGGCGTTGCCGACCTCAACATCGGCCTGCTGTTCTTCTTCGCCATGGCCGGCCTGTCGGTGTACGCGGTGCTGTTCGCCGGCTGGTCGTCGAACAACAAGTACGCCCTGCTGGGCAGCTTGCGTGCCTCGGCACAGACCGTGTCGTACGAAGTGTTCCTGGGCCTGGCGCTGATGGGCGTGGTGGTGCAGGTGGGCTCGTTCAACATGCGCGACATCGTCGACTACCAGGCACAGAACCTGTGGTTCATCATTCCGCAGTTCTTCGGCTTCTGCACCTTCTTCATCGCTGGCGTCGCCGTGACTCACCGTCACCCGTTCGACCAGCCGGAAGCGGAACAGGAACTGGCCGATGGCTACCACATCGAGTATGCCGGCATGAAATGGGGCATGTTTTTCGTCGGTGAGTACATCGGCATCATCCTCATCTCGGCGCTGCTGGTGACCCTGTTCTTCGGCGGCTGGCACGGCCCGTTCGGCATCCTGCCGCAGCTGTCGTTCCTCTGGTTCGCGCTGAAGACCGCGTTCTTCATCATGCTGTTCATCCTGCTGCGCGCCTCGATCCCGCGCCCACGCTATGACCAGGTGATGGACTTCAGCTGGAAGTTCTGCCTGCCGCTGACCCTGATCAATTTGCTGGTGACCGCTGCGCTCGTGCTCTACAACGCGCCAGCCGTCGCGGCCCAGTGAGGATTTGACCCATGTTCAAGTATATCGGCGACATCGTTAAGGGCACCGGCACCCAGCTGCGCAGCCTGGCCATGGTGTTCTCCCACGGGTTCCGCAAGCGCGATACCCTGCAGTACCCCGAAGAACCCGTTTACCTGCCGCCGCGCTACCGCGGCCGCATCGTCCTCACCCGCGACCCCGATGGCGAGGAGCGCTGCGTGGCATGCAACCTGTGCGCGGTGGCCTGCCCGGTCGGCTGTATCTCGCTGCAGAAGGCCGAGACCGAGGACGGCCGCTGGTACCCGGAGTTCTTCCGCATCAACTTCTCGCGCTGCATCTTCTGCGGCCTGTGTGAAGAAGCGTGCCCGACCACCGCGATCCAGCTGACTCCGGATTTCGAAATGGCCGAGTTCAAGCGTCAGGACCTGGTGTACGAGAAAGAAGATCTGCTGATCTCCGGCCCCGGCAAGAACCCTGACTACAACTTCTACCGTGTTGCGGGTATGGCGATCGCTGGCAAGCCGAAAGGCGCTGCGCAGAACGAAGCCGAGCCGATCAACGTGAAGAGCTTGCTCCCATAAGGACAGAAAGATGGAATTCGCTTTCTACTTCGCATCCGGGATCGCCGTGCTCTCCACCCTTCGGGTGGTGACCGGTACCAACCCCGTGCACGCCTTGCTTTACCTGATCATTTCGCTGATTTCCGTGGCCATGATCTTCTTCGCCCTGGGTGCGCCGTTCGCCGGCGCCCTGGAAGTGATCGCCTACGCCGGCGCCATCATGGTGCTGTTCGTGTTCGTGGTGATGATGCTCAACCTCGGGCCGGCTTCGGTCGCCCAGGAACGCGGCTGGCTCAAGCCCGGCATCTGGGCCGGGCCGGTGATCCTCGCCGCCCTGCTGCTGCTGGAGCTGCTGTACGTGTTGTTCGTCGCCCCGAGCGGCGCCGCCATCAGCGGTACCACCGTAGGCCCGAAAGCCGTGGGCATCAGCCTGTTCGGCCCGTACCTGCTGGTGGTCGAACTGGCGTCGATGCTGCTGCTCGCTGCAGCCGTCACCGCCTTCCACCTGGGCCGCAACGAGGCGAAGGAGTAAATCATGGGCGCTATCCCTCTCGAGCATGGTCTGGCGGTCGCCGGCATCCTGTTCTGCTTAGGTCTGGTTGGCCTGATGGTCCGCCGCAACATCCTCTTCGTGCTCATGAGCCTGGAAGTCATGATGAACGCCTCTGCCCTGGCGTTCATCGTCGCCGGTGCCCGTTGGGTCCAGCCCGACGGCCAGGTGATGTTCATTCTGGTGATCAGCCTGGCAGCTGCCGAGGCCAGTATCGGCCTGGCCATCCTGCTGCAGCTGTATCGCCGCTTCCACACTCTCGACATCGATGCTGCCAGTGAGATGCGCGGATGAACCTTCTCTTCCTGACTTTCGTCTTCCCCCTCCTCGGCTTCCTGCTGCTGTCGTTCTCGCGCGGGCGCTTCTCGGAGAACCTGTCGGCCCTGATCGGCGTCGGCTCGGTGGGCCTGTCGGCCGCCGTGGCTGCCTACGTCATCTGGCAATTCAACGTCGCCCCGCCTGAAGGCGGTGCGTACAGCCAGCTGCTGTGGCAGTGGATGTCGGTGGATGGCTTCGCGCCGAACTTCACCCTGTACCTGGATGGCCTGTCCGTGACCATGCTCGGCGTGGTCACCGGTGTCGGCTTCCTGATCCACCTGTTCGCCTCCTGGTACATGCGTGGCGAAGCCGGCTACTCGCGCTTCTTCTCGTACACCAACCTGTTCATCGCCAGCATGCTGTTCCTGGTCCTTGGCGATAACCTGCTGTTCATCTACTTCGGCTGGGAAGGCGTGGGCCTGTGCTCGTACCTGTTGATCGGTTTCTACTACAGCAACCGCAACAACGGTAACGCGGCACTCAAGGCGTTCATCGTCACCCGCATCGGCGACGTGTTCATGGCCATCGGCCTGTTCATCCTGTTTGCCCAGCTGGGTACCCTGAACGTGCAGGAACTGCTGGTGCTGGCACCGCAGAAGTTCCAGGCTGGCGACACCTGGATGGTCCTGGCCACGCTGATGCTGCTGGGTGGTGCGGTCGGTAAATCGGCGCAGCTGCCACTGCAGACCTGGCTGGCCGATGCGATGGCCGGCCCTACTCCGGTCTCCGCACTGATCCACGCGGCAACCATGGTGACCGCGGGCGTGTACCTGATCGCCCGCACCAACGGCCTGTTCCTGCTGGCCCCGGACATCCTGCACCTGGTCGGCGTGGTCGGTGGCGTAACCCTGGTACTGGCCGGCTTCGCCGCGCTGGTACAGACCGACATCAAGCGTATCCTCGCCTATTCGACCATGAGCCAGATCGGCTACATGTTCCTGGCCCTGGGCGTGGGGGCCTGGGACGCGGCGATCTTCCACCTGATGACCCACGCCTTCTTCAAGGCCCTGCTGTTCCTGGCTTCCGGTGCGGTGATCGTTGCCTGCCACCACGAGCAGAACATCTTCAAGATGGGCGGCCTGTGGAAGAAACTGCCGCTGGCCTACGCCAGCTTCGTGGTCGGTGGTGCCGCCCTGGCCGCCCTGCCGATCGTGACCGTGGGCTTCTACTCCAAGGACGAGATCCTCTGGGAAGCCTTCGCCAGCGGCAACACCGGCCTGCTGTATGCCGGCCTGGTCGGTGCGTTCATGACCTCGCTGTACACTTTCCGCCTGATCTTCATCGCCTTCCACGGCGAAGCCAAGACCGAAGCTCACGCGGGCCACGGCATCAGCCACTGGCTGCCGCTGGGCGTGCTGATCGTGCTGTCGACCTTCGTCGGCGCCTGGATCACCCCGCCGCTGGCAGGCGTGCTGCCGGAAAGCGCCGGCCACGCCGGTGGCGAAGCCAAGCACGCGCTGGAGCTCACCTCGGGTGCCATCGCCATCGCCGGTATCCTGCTGTCGGCCTTGCTGTTCCTGGGCAAGCGCCGCTTCGTCAGCGCCGTGGCCAACAGTGGCATCGGCCGGGTCCTGTCGGCCTGGTGGTTCGCTGCCTGGGGCTTCGACTGGATCTACGACAAGCTCTTCGTCAAACCGTACCTGCTGATCAGCCACATCCTGCGCAAGGACCCGGTTGACCGCACCATCGGCCTGATTCCCCGGATGGCGCGTGGCGGCCACGTCGCCATGAGCAAGACCGAGACTGGCCAGCTGCGCTGGTACACCGCCTCTATCGCCGTGGGTGCCGTGCTGGTGCTCGGTGCCGTGGTAGTGGCTGCGGTATGACTATGAATCTTGCGACTTTGCCAAAGGAAACCAACCCGTCATGATTTTGCCTTGGCTGATCCTGATCCCCTTCATCGGCGGCTTCCTGTGCTGGCTGGGTGAGCGCTTCGGCGCCACCCTGCCGCGCTGGATCGCGCTGCTGACCATGTCCTTGCTGCTCGGTATCGGCCTGTGGCTGTGGGCTAACGGCGACTACACCCTCGCCCCTGCTCCGGGCGCCGAGCCGGCCTGGGCCCTGGAATACAAAGTCCAGTGGATCCAGCGCTTCGGCATCAGCATCCACCTGGCCCTCGACGGCCTGTCGCTGCTGATGATCCTGCTCACCGGCCTGCTCGGTGTGCTGTCGGTACTGTGCTCCTGGAAAGAAATCCAGCGCCACGTCGGCTTCTTCCACCTCAACCTGATGTGGATCCTCGGCGGCGTGGTCGGCGTGTTCCTGGCCCTGGACCTGTTCCTGTTCTTCTTCTTCTGGGAAATGATGCTGGTGCCGATGTACTTCCTCATCGCGCTCTGGGGTCACAGCTCGGCAGACGGCAAGAAGACCCGGATCTACGCGGCGACCAAGTTCTTCATCTTCACCCAGGCCAGCGGCCTGATCATGCTGGTGGCGATCCTTGGCCTGGTGCTGGTCAACTACACCAACACCGGGGTGATCACCTTCAACTACAGCGACCTGCTGAAGGCTGAACTGCCAGCCGGTACCGAGTACCTGCTGATGCTGGGCTTCTTCATCGCCTTCGCGGTGAAACTGCCAGTGGTGCCGTTCCACTCCTGGCTGCCTGACGCTCACGCCCAGGCGCCGACCGCAGGCTCCGTGGACCTCGCCGGTATCTTGCTGAAGACTGCGGCCTACGGCCTGCTGCGCTTCGCCCTGCCACTGTTCCCGAATGCCTCGGCCGAGTTCGCGCCGATCGCCATGACCCTGGGCCTGATCGGTATCTTCTACGGTGCCTTCCTGGCCTTCGCGCAAACCGACATCAAGCGCCTGGTCGCGTTCTCCAGCGTCTCGCACATGGGCTTCGTGCTGATCGGTATCTACTCCGGCAGCCAGCAGGCCCTGCAAGGCGCGGTGATCCAGATGCTGGCCCACGGCCTGTCGGCTGCGGCGCTGTTCATCCTGGCCGGTCAACTGTACGAGCGCCTGCACACCCGTGACATGCGCGAAATGGGCGGCCTGTGGCACCGCATCGCCTACCTGCCGGCCATCAGCCTGTTCTTCGCCGCCGCCTCCCTGGGCCTGCCCGGCACCGGCAACTTCGTCGGCGAATTCCTGATCCTGATCGGCAGCTTCGCCAGCGTGCCATGGATCACCGTGATCGCCACCACTGGCCTGGTGTTCGGTTCGGTGTACTCGCTGATCATGATCCACCGCGCCTACTTCGGCCCGGCCAAGGCCGACAGCGTGCTGGCCGGCATGGACGGTCGCGAGCTGATCATGGTCCTGGGTCTGGCTGTACTGCTGATCCTGCTGGGCGTGTATCCGCAGCCGTTCCTCGACACCTCTGCCGCCACCATGAGTGGTGTGCAGCAGTGGCTCGGTTCCGCTTTCACTCAACTCGCTTCGGCCCGGTAAGAGCGCTATGGAATTCACCACTCAACACTTCATCGCATTGGCGCCGATGCTGATCACCACCATCACCACGGTGGTGGTGATGCTGGCGATCGCCTGGAAGCGCAACCACTCGCAGACCTTCCTGCTGTCCACCGTGGGCCTCAACCTGGCCCTGCTGTCGATCCTGCCGGCGCTGAAGGTTGCGCCGCTGGCGGTCACTTCGCTGGTGACCATCGACAAGTTCGCCTGCCTGTACATGGCGATCATGCTGGTGGCCACGCTGGCTTGCGTCACCCTCGCCCACGCCTACCTCGGCGAAGGCGCCAAGGGCTTCCCGGGCAACCGTGAAGAACTCTACCTGCTGCTGCTGATGTCGGCTCTCGGCGGCCTGGTGCTGGTCAGCGCCAACCACCTGGCCGGCCTGTTCATCGGCCTGGAGCTGCTGTCGGTACCGGTCTACGGCCTGGTGGCGTATGCCTTCTTCAACAAGCGCTCGCTCGAAGCCGGCATCAAATACATGGTGCTGTCGGCTGCCGGCTCGGCGTTCCTGCTGTTCGGCATGGCCCTGCTGTACGCCGACGCCGGCAGCCTGAGCTTCGACCAGATCGGCAAGGCCCTGGCTGCCACCAGCATGCCAAGCCTGCTGGCCCAGCTGGGCCTGGCCATGATGCTGGTCGGCCTGGCCTTCAAGCTGTCGCTGGTACCGTTCCACCTGTGGACTCCGGACGTGTACGAAGGCGCCCCGGCGCCGGTCGCCGCGTTCCTGGCCACTGCCAGCAAGGTGGCGGTGTTCGCCGTGGTGGTCCGCCTGTTCATGCTCTCCCCTGCGGCCAGCAGCGGCGTGCTGAGCACCGTGCTGGCGGTTATCGCCGTGGCCTCGATCCTGATCGGTAACCTGCTGGCACTGACCCAGAGCAACCTCAAGCGTCTGCTCGGTTACTCGTCCATCGCCCACTTCGGCTACCTGGTCATCGCGTTGGTCGCCAGCAAGGGCCTGGCCCTGGAAGCCATGGGCGTGTACCTGGTCACCTACGTGATCACCAGCCTCGGCGCGTTCGGCGTCATCACCCTGATGTCCTCGCCTTATGCCGGCCGTGACGCCGATGCGCTGTACGAGTACCGCGGCCTGTTCTGGCGCCGTCCGTACCTGACCGCAGTCCTGACCGTGATGATGTTGTCGCTGGCCGGTATCCCGCTGACCGCTGGCTTCATCGGCAAGTTCTACATCATCGCCACCGGCGTCGAGTCGCACCTGTGGTGGCTGGTCGGTGCGCTGGTGATCGGTAGCGCCATCGGTGTCTACTACTACCTGCGCGTCATGGTCACCCTGTATCTGGTCGAGCCGAACCTGCGTCGCCATGACGCCCCGCTGAAGTGGGAACAGCGCACCGGCGGCGTTATGCTGCTGGCCATCGCCATTCTCGCCTTCGTGCTTGGCGTGTACCCGCAGCCGCTGCTGGAAATGGTCCAGCAAGCGGGCCTGCAACTGATCGGCTGATTACCCCGGCAAAACAAGACACCCCGCTCATGCGGGGTGTTTTTTTATTTGCCTTGTCTGATCTGCAGGTAGGGTCATCGCATCCAGTGGCACCTCATTCATCGGCTGCGCCCTGGGCTACCGTCGGCAACGCCGCCCTGCGCAATTCACCATTGGCCGAGGGCAGGTAAACTTCAGGGTTGGGCATACCGCTGGGTGAAAGTTCATGGGTCATTTCGAATTCGGCACGCACTGACCAGCCACACGCCTCGGTTGTGCATTGCAAATAGGCAATGCGCAGGAAAATATGGCGCCCTTCACTGGTGCGTATACGCATCCGGCTGTGGCAATGCGGGCAAACCAGCTTGTAAGTACTCACGGCACGTACCTGCAAGCATGTTTCAACGTAATGCTCCCTAAGAATAATCGCTCAGCTGTGTCAGTATTGGCTGCAAACTTGGAATTGTTCGTCAGTTCGATGTTTTTCATTGCAGAAATGCTCCTTAAAACGCAGGGCTGTATTCATAACGAGTAGTTTAAGCCCATGGAATATCAATAAACCAGTCATGGATATCTGTTATGAGTACTCACGTACTTGCTGCAGTGCTCACCCGCCTGAAGCTTTTGACCGGCGCCAAGACCGATGCCGAGCTCTCGCGCAAGCTGTCGATCAGCCCACAGACCTTGAGCAGCTGGAAGGTGCGCGACAGCATTCCCTATTCGTTGTGCATAGACCTGGCCCGACAGCACGGCTGCTCGCTGGACTGGCTACTGCTGGGTGAAGTCGCCACCGCCCCTTCAGCCGCGGATGACGCCGACTGGGAGTACGACATGCTCACCCGCCTGCGGACGCTATCGCCCGCGGATCGTCAAGCCGTGCTGCTGCTCATCAAGGACAAGCAACGCATCCAGCAACTGGAACAGAAACTGAATGCGCTGGGCGCGGCAGCCACCGGCTAATCCTGTTTTCGCCAGCGCCGGATAAGCTCGCGTGGGTCCAGTGTATCCAGCCAGACCATGACCTTGAGGCTGATCGGGATCACGACCACGGCGGCCACGAAAGCCGCCATGCCACGTGTCAACAAGGGCGCCAGTGCCGACACCAGCGGCTCGAACAAGTGGCCCACTCCCACGGTCACGAATACCAGCAGCACTTTCTTGCCCAGCTTCAGGCGCCTGGCCGTATTGGTGATCAGCCGGTCACGCGCCGCACTCACCAACAGTGCCCCCAACAGCGCGGCGAACAGCACACTGCCATCCACCTCCAGCAACGCCACGAGCGCGGTGCACGGCGTATCGAAAATGTCGACTTCAGGCATGGTTGCGCCCTCGACGTGCAGTGGGCAAGCAAGCGACTGCCCCCAGGTTGTAGCGGACCGCAGCCTCGATAAAGCGCAAGTAGCACACCCGCAATGCGCGCCCATGGTCATGCCTGGCAACGTCCTCGAGGCGCTTGTAACCTCGCCTGCGCAGTACCGCCCGCCAGCGGGCGAACTCGCGTGCCGCGTCGATGGCCGCGCAGCGGGCGGCCACTTCCAGTGCGGTTTCGCTGACAGACGAGTGCAGGTGCAGCCGCTCGCGCAGCCTGCCCAGATCGATCCGTGGCCAGAACGGGTCATGGTTATCGGCAAACCGTGGAAACAGAGGATCGTTGCCCATGTTCGCCCCTCACTGCTCGGCCAGCATGCCATAGCGAATGGCCTTGATCACTGCTGCAACCCGGGTGGACACATCGAACTTGCGCAGGATGTTCGACACATGGAAATTCACCGTCGATTCCCTGCACGCCAGGATCTGGCCGATCTCCCAGGAACTTTTGCCGTAGGCACACCACAACAGGACTTGCTGTTCACGTGGCGTCAGGCGAACCGGGGCGTCCGCCGGGAGGTGCTGCGAATGTCGCGCGTGGTCATTCATGTCTGAACTCCGCAGGTGATTGAGAGAGGCATCGCTGCCGATCTGCGGCCACCTTACGAAGCGCGTGCCGTGCGGCTCTACCACAGCGGCTTGTAGAGAACTTTCGTACAAAACCCCTAATGAAACCAGCAGCAAATAGGCCGGCTTTCTTCGTGCTTTATGCGTGATTTCGCTCGTCTCAACGCCGTTGTCATTTGTCCTGTTACCTGGAGTCGTACAATGCGTTGCGTTTTGCCCCTATCGTCCTGCCTTGGCCTGCTGGCCGCTTTGGCTGCCAACCAGCCTGCGGCGGCTTCCTCGGCCGAACTGGGCCAGGTGCTGATCACCGACGAGGAGCAGAATGACCTGAGCGCAGCCAGCGAACGCCTGCGCGAGGTGCCTGGGGCGACCAACCTGGTGGACATGCAGCGAGCAGGACAAGGCCGGGTCGCAAGCAACCAGGACGTGCTTGCTTACCAGCCCGGGGTATTCGCCCAATCAGCCGGTAACGATGGCATCAAGCTGTCGATCCGCGGCTCGGGCATCAACCGCGCCCCAGGGGCCCATGGCTCGGGGATCTACACGATGTTCGACGGCCTGCCCCTGACCGGCCCGGGCGGTACGCCGTACGAACTGTTCGAGCCGCTGTGGCTGAGCCGTGCCGAAGTGCTGCGTGGCGCCAATGGCTTTGACCACGGCGCGCTGGCCCTGGGCGGAGCACTCAACTACATCACCCACACCGGCTACGACGCCGCGCCGCTGCAGGTGCGTTACGAAGTCGGCAGCCGTGGCTATCAGCACCGCCAGGTGAGTTCGGGCCAGGTACTGGGCAACTTCGACTATTACCTGGCGCTGACCGATTCGGAGTATGACGGTTACCAGGCGCACAGCAGTGGCAGTGCGAAAGGCGTTGCCGCCAACTTCGGCTACCGCTTCAACCCTGACCTGGAAACCCGCTTCTACCTGCGTTATCGGGAAACCGAGAACGAACTGGCCGGGCGCCTGACCAAGGAACAGATCAAGCACCACCCCCGCGCTGCCAACCCGAACTACCTGGCTCGCGATGACAGCCGTCCTCAGCCGGGCAGCACCTGGTTGGGCAACAAGACCACCTTCTACCTCGACGACGATGCACGCCTGGAAGCCGGCCTGGTCTACCACGACTACCCGATGGACCTGCGCGAAGGCCCGATGCGCCTCAAGGTAGCCTACACCGATGTCAGCGGCACCTTGAATTACTTGCGCCGCGACACCCTGATGGGCCACGACAGCAAGACCACCGTTGGCTGGCGCACCACCAAGCACCTGCCCAACAGCGGCGCCTCGCAATTCGAACGTACTGGCGAGGTGTTCGGCAAGCGTACCCGCGACTTCACCTACCAAGGTTCGGACACCGTGCTGCATGCCGGCAATGACCTGGAACTGGTGCCGGACCTGTGGCTGACCACTGGCCTGGCGCTGGTCTACACCCGCCGCGAAAGTGCGGTGACCTACCCTGCCGAAGGCGGCAAGGTGAGCTTGCATGACTGGGACTATGCACCTCGCCTGGGGCTGCGCTATGACATCCGCCCGAACTTGCAGGTGTACGGCAACCTGAGTCGCTCGGTCGAACCCCCGCATCCCTGGGCGCTGATCTGGAGCGCGCCGACCGCCTACCAACCAATCGAAATGCAGAACCAGACAGCCACCACGCTGGAGCTGGGCGCGCGCGGCGATTCGGCTATAGGGCATTGGGACCTGGCCTGGTATTACGCGCAGGTGCGACATGAACTGCTGGCCGTGGAAATCCTGCAGGGCGCTCCGGCCAAGGAATTCAATGCCAGCGCCACCGTGCACCAGGGGGTGGAAGCGGGTCTGGACAGCACGCTGTGGGAACACGCCGGGGCTGGCAGGCTCAGCTTGCGCCAGGCCTACACCTTCAGTGACTTCCACTACCGCGACGACGACCAGTTCGGCGACAACCGCCTGCCCGGCATCCCGATGCACTACTACCAGGCCGAGCTGCGCCACGACTGGCCCAGCGGCTTCTACGCGGGGATCAACACGCAGATGGCGTCGAAAGTGCAAGTCGACTATGCCAACAGCTACCACGCCGACGCCTATGCCTTGCTCGGCGCGCGCCTCGGCTGGAATTCACCGAAACAGGACTGGCAGACCTGGCTTGACCTGCGCAACCTGACCAACAAACGCCATGCGGCAACGGTAACACCCGGCTACAACGACGCGGGCAAGGACGTGGCCCGCTCGACACCGGGCGAAGGGTTCGCTGTGTATGCCGGGGTTTCCTACAGCTTCCGCTGAAGCGCTGCACACAGCTGGCGTGGTGTCCCAAAGCGCTGCTGCGCAGCCCTTCGCGACACCAGGCCGCTCAAGGCGGTCAAACCGCCCTGTTCAACTTCACCCACGAAGCGAACTTGTCGATGAAACCCTGCAGGAACGGCCGGGTCTTGTCGTTGAGCTTGCCGGCCTCGTCGAACAGGCTCGCCGCACCGCCAATGTAGGCTTCGGGCATCTGCATGCATGGCATGTCCAGGAATACCAGCGACTGCCGCACGGCATGGTTGGCACCAAAGCCACCAATGGCTCCCGGCGATACACTGACCACCGCCGTCGGCTTGCCACTCCAGGCGCTTTGCCCGTAGGGCCGCGATCCGACATCGATGGCATTCTTCAGGCAGCCCGGCACCGACCGGTTGTACTCCGGGGTGACGAACAGCACGGCATCGCTGCGGCGGATTTCATCGCGAAAACGCTTCCACGATTGCGGTGGCGCTTCGGCCTCGACATCCTCGTTGTACAGCGGCAAGTCGCCGATCTCGACGATTTTCAGGGCCAGGCTGGACGGTGCCAGCTCCGAGAGTGCACGGGCAACCTTGCGGTTGTAGGAGTCCTTGCGCAAGCTTCCGACGACGACTGCTACCGAATACACCTGGGTCATGGCAATTTCCAACTTTGCTGGGTTAAGGGACGTTGTAGTTATAGATGACCGTTGTTCGCCACTTTGGTTTTTTTTCCGAGGGCGAAAACTTCCGACGCGGTTCCACGGTCTATCCGTTCAGACATTCCCTACGCAATTCAGAGGTTTTCAACCAAATGGCAGCAGTAATGGTCGGCCAATTCCACGCCCGTGACGCCGAAGGCCGCATCTACCCCGTGCACGAGTTTCAGGAGTCGACCCTGCAAGTGGACGGCAGCACGCTGGGCGCCCCCATCACCACCTACCGCCTGGCCATCGGCGACAAGGTCAACCATCTGGGTGAAAACCGCTTCGAACTGGCCCGCAGCGGCGTCGAGCTCATTCGCATTCCTTGATGCAATCCACCGTGTAGCGGCCACCTTCGTTCTGCAGGCCATGCACGTCGGCGAGAAAGCCGGGGAAGCCTCGGTTGAACGCACGGGCAAAGGCCAGGTAGTCGAGTATCGAGCGGGTCGCTTCGGTGAACCGTTCCCCTGGCATGATCAATGGAATGCCCGGCGGGTACGGCACCAGCATCACCGCCGCCACCCGCCCCGACAGCGCCTCGATCGGCACCGCCTCCACTTCGCCACGCACCATCTGGTCATAGGCACTGGCCGGGCTCATGGCGACTTCCGGCAAGCGGGTGAACAGCCGCTTCAGTTGCTTGGCCGTTGCATTGCTGCGGTAGCAGCCATGCAACTGGTCGCACAGCTCGCGCAAGCCCATGCCCTGGTAGCGCGACGCATCGGCAGCCATTACGCTGGGCAGGCATTCGTTCAGCGGTGTATTGCCGTCATAGTGGCGTTTGAACTCCAGCAACTCGGTGAGCAACGTGCTCCACTTGCCCTTGGTAATGCCCATGGAGAACAGCACCAGGAAACTGTACAAGCCGGTCTTTTCCACCACCAGCCCGCGCTCCCAGAGAAACTTGCTGACCACCGCCGCCGGGATGCCATGTTCGCCCAGCGCACCGCCCGCACTCAGGCCAGGCATTACCAGCGTCACTTTCAGCGGGTCGAGCAGCACGTAGTCATCCGCCACCTCGGTGAAACCATGCCACTCGGCGCCCGGCTGCAGTAGCCAGTCCTGGGCGGCCAGGCGATGGATGCCTTCGGTGCCCGGCGGTTGCCAGATGCTGAACCACCAGTCGTCTGCGGCAATGTGCTCGCGCAGGTTGGCCAGGGCCCGACGGAAACTCAGGGCCTCGTCGAACATCTCTTGCAGCAGTGAATGCCCGGCCGGGCCTTCCATCATGGTCGAGGCCACGTCCAGCGAGGCGAGGATGCTGTACTGCGGCGAGGTCGAAATGTGCATCATGAACGCTTCGTTGAAGCGGTCCCGGTCCAACTGGCGCCTGGCCCCGTCCTGCACGTGGATCATCGAGGCCTGGCTGAACGCGGCCAATAGCTTATGGGTGGAATGGGTGCTGAACACCAGTGGGCTGTCCGCCGCACAGGCCGTGCCCATGGCGTAGCGCCCGGTGAAGAAGCCGTGGAACACCGCATAGGCGAACCAGGCTTCGTCGAAGTGCAGCACCTCGACACTGGCGCCGAGGGTCTGCTTGATCAGCCCGGCGTGGTAGCACAGGCCGTCGTAGGTGGAGTTGGTCACCACTGCCAACTTGATGCGCTGGCCACGGTCGCGCGCAAGCGGGTTGGCCTGTATCTTGGCCTGGATCGACTCGGGGCTGAATTCACTGAGCGGGATCGGCCCGATGATCCCCAGTTCGTTGCGCTCGGGGCACAGGTACAGGGGGATGGCGCCGGTCATGATGATCGCATGCACCACCGACTTGTGGCAGTTGCGGTCCACCAATACCAGGTCGTCACGGCCGACCATGGCGTGCCAGACGATCTTGTTGGCGGTGGAGGTGCCGTTGATGACGAAGAAGGTATGGTCGGCGCCGAAGTTGCGCGCCGCCCTGGCCTCGGCTGCGGCCAGCGGGCCGGTGTGGTCGAGCAGCGAGCCCAGTTCCGGTACCGAAACCGACAGGTCCGAGCGCAGGGTGTTCTCCCCGAAGAATTGATGAAAAGCCTGGCCCACCGGGCTTTTACGGTAGGCCACGCCACCGCCGTGGCCCGGCGTGTGCCAGGAATAGTTGGACTGCGCGGTATGCTGCACCAGGGCCTTGAAGAACGGTGGCAGCAGGCCATCGAGGTAAGCGTGCGCCGCACGGGCGACCTGGCGCGCGAGAAACGGCACGGTATCTTCGAAGAGGTAAAGGATGCCACGCAGCTGGTTGAGCTCGCTCATGGCTTCGGCAGGGGCATTTTCCAGCGTGACCTGCTCGCCCAGGGCGAAAATCGGCAGGTTGGGCGCACGCAGGCGAGCCAGGCGGATAAGCTCGGCCATGTTCTGCAACAGGTGGGTACTCTCGGCGAGACCTTCGGCGGCGATCAGCATGCAGGCCAGGCCGTGATGGGTGGTGGCGACCAGGCGCGCTTCGGCGTGGTCGGCGGCCTTGATGACGGTAAAGCCGTCCTGGCTCAGCTCATCGGCGATACCGCGCACACGCTCGCCGGCAACGCTGTCGGCCTTGATGGCACGGTGGACGATGAGGATGGGGAACTTGAGGTCCTTGTACATCAGGTGGCTACCTCCGAAGGACATGGCGTCCATTTCAGGGTAGTTGACGTGCCTGTCTTGATGTTGAGGTGGCGCGTAAATCGAGCGCCGCGCGGGCGGCGCTCGATCTCACCGACACCACACAACCCAAGACGAAAATTCAGCCGCCAGTTGTCTCGGTCAAAGCCTGCCACATCGAGGGCCCACCGGCCGACTTGGCAATCGCCGCCAGGCGCTCGGCATGCGCTTCCAGCTCCTCGGCATTGGCCATGATCACCCGCCCGGGTGCACGCCCGACAATCCGGCGGATCTCGCTGCCACCCGCCGCCTGCCCGTCACTCTCGGCGTCGGCACCGTGGCCCGCCAGCGACAGGCTGGTCTGGCCACCGGTCATCGCCAGGTAGACATCAGCCAGCAGTTCCGAGTCGAGCAGTGCGCCGTGCAGTTCACGGCCCGAGTTGTCGATGTCGTAGCGTTTGCACAGCGCATCGAGGCTGTTGCGCTGCCCCGGATGGCGCGCGCGCGCCAGCAGCAGGGTGTCGAGGACGGTGCAGTGCTGCGAGATGTCGGCGCGGTCGTGCTGGCCCAGCAGGGCGAACTCGTTGTTGATGAAGCCAACGTCGAACGCCGCGTTGTGGATGACCAGCGTGGCGCCCTGGATGAATTCGAAGAATTCTTCGGCGACATCGGCAAAGCGTGGCTTGCCGACCAGGAACGCATCGGTGATACCGTGGACGTTGATGGCGCCCTCGTCACTCTCGCGGTCCGGCTGCAGGTAGACGTGGAAGTGCCGCCCGGTCAGGCGCCGACCGATCACCTCGACACAGCCGATCTCGATGATCCGGTGGCCTTCGCTGACCGGCATACCCGTGGTTTCGGTATCGAGAATGACAAACCGCTTATCTTGCTGCTGCTCCACGCGGGGCGCTCCAACTTGCATCAGTCACAAAGGCAGCGATTGTACCCCAGCTCAGCGCTGCGCGCGCACCTCATCGACCCCTCGGTTGGCGAGCTGGTCGGCGCGTTCGTTGCCGGGGTGACCGATATGCCCGCGTACCCATTTCCAGGTCACCTTGTGGCGGTTGACCTGCTGATCCAGCAGTTGCCACAAGTCGGCGTTCTTCACCGGCTCCTTGCTCGCGGTCTTCCAGCCACGCTTCTTCCAGTTGACCATCCATTCGTTGATGCCCTTCATCACGTACTGCGAGTCGGTGGTCAGCACCACCTCGCATTCGCGCTTGAGCGCCATCAGCCCCTGGATCGCCGCCATCAGTTCCATGCGGTTGTTGGTGGTTTCGCGTTCGCCGCCCCACAGTTCCTTCTCGACGCCCTTGTAGATCATAAGGACCCCCCAACCGCCCGGGCCGGGGTTGCCCTTGCAGGCACCATCGGTAAACATCTCGACGCTTTCGCTCATGTACCACTCATGTTCAGTGCTTTTCAGTATCCGGGTTGGCCACCGTGCGGTTGACCTTGGCCAGCGGCAGCGGCAGCAGCTTGCCCATCGGTTCGCGACGCTCCGGGCGCAGCGGCCGCAGGCCTACCACCATCTTGCGCGCCACCAGCAGGTAGACGCCGCCACCGGAACCCTGCCAGCCCCCGGCCAGGCGTTCCCAACCCGCCAGCCGCTGCTGCCAGGCGGCAGAGGCGAGCGGCGGACGATAGCACCCGAAGCGGCGTTTCTCCAGCGCGAAGCCCAGCAGGTTGAGCCAGTCCCCAACCCGTGAAGGCGAGATGCAGCGGGCCTTGCGCAAGGCGCCATGGCTGAACAGATGGCGCACGCCCCAACTGCTCCACGGGTTGATGCCGACGATCAGCAGGTGCCCGCCAGGGCGAACCGCGCTGGCCGCCTCGCGCAGCAAACCGTGGGGCGACAGGCTGAAATCCAGGCCATGCTGCAGCACCACCACGTCGGCGGCGTGCTCGCTCAGCGGCCAGGCCTGTTCTTCACAGACGATCTCCACCCCTGGCAGCGGCGCGCCCAGGCGCACGTTGCGCTGCACCTGCGGGGCGCTGGGTGGCGGCTCGGCGCACGGCCCATAGTGAACAAGGTAACCGCCGAAGAAGCGCCCGAGTTCTTCTTCCAGCAGTTTTTCCTCCTCCTTGAGCATCAGCTGTCCGAGTGGGCCGTTGAACCACTCACGGGCCAGGCTGATCAGCTTGACCCAGTCCGGGTCGGCCTGGGCAAAGGCTTGGTCGGTCATTGCGCTCTCCCTCGAAGGTTCTCGCACCGCGCCATCGCGGCTAAGATGCCTTCATGTGCCACGCTAGGCGAATCGGATCCGCACCATGATACAGATCGATGCTCTCCCCGCTTTCTCCGACAACTACATCTGGTTGTTACAGGATACTGCCAAACGCCGCTGCGCGGTGGTCGACCCGGGAGCGGCCGGCCCAGTGGAAGGCTGGCTGTCGGCGCACCCAGGCTGGGTGCTGAGCGACATCCTCGTCACCCACCATCACAATGACCATGTCGGCGGCGTGGAACGGCTCAAGCAGCTGACCGGGGCACGGGTATGCGGCCCGGCCAGGGAGCGCATTCCGTGCCGTGACCTGGCGCTGGACGACGGCGACCTGGTGACGGTACTGGATACGACCTTCCAGGTGCTGGCCGTGCCTGGCCACACCCTCGGCCATATCGCTTTTTTCAGCGACCAGCCGGCCACCCCCGTGCTGTTCAGTGGCGACACCCTGTTCGCCGCCGGTTGCGGACGCATGTTCGAGGGCACCCCCGAGCAGATGCAGCCGGCCCTGGCCCGCCTGGCGGCGCTGCCTGAGCACACTGAGGTGTACTGCGCCCATGAATATACCTTGAGCAACCTGCGTTTTGCCAAGGCGGTGGAACCCGCCAACCTGCATGTTCTGCGACGGTTCGCGGACGTTACCTGCCTGCGTGCCGAAAATCGCATCACCTTGCCATCAACGATCGGCCTCGAACGCCTGACCAACCCCTTCCTGCGTACCTCTGAAACATTAGTTAAACAAAAAGCAGACGAATGGAAGGGACATACAAACCCCTCGCATGTCGCTGTTTTTGCTGCCTTGAGGTCTTGGAAGGACACCTTCTGATAACCCCAAGATATATCGCAAGCGAGGCTCAACGGTTGACCCGGCCCGGAGCGGTTTCTAGAATCGCCGAAATTTTTCGCCCGGAAACCTGTGTCAGCCGATGTCTTCAAGTAGCCGCAGAACCTCTCATTCCGTCGCCCTGACGCGCCTGGCCCAAATCAGTGCGCTGGCCCTGGCCGCCACCCTGGTGGGCTGCCAGAGCACCCGTCAGCTCGACGAATCCGATAGCGTTCGCGCGCACAACTACCAGGCACGGATCAAGCACAAGCCGTCACCCTTGCAGGTCAAGCCGGCCGAGCAGCCGCCCCAGGACGTGTGGGAACGCATGCGCCAGGGTTTTGCCCTGCAGGACAACATCGACGTCAACCCGCGCATCGAACAGCAGCGCCTGTGGTTCGCCAGCAACCCGAGTTTCATCGAAACCGCCGGCGAGCGCGGCAGCCTTTACTTGCACTACATTGTCGAGCGCCTGGAAGAGCGCGACATGCCGCTGGAACTGGCCCTGCTGCCAGCCATCGAAAGTGCCTACAACCCGATGGCCTACTCGCGCGCCCACGCTGCGGGCATGTGGCAGTTCATCCCGTCCACCGGCCGCCACTTCAACCTGCGCCAGACCAACTTCTACGATGGCCGTCGCGACGTGACCGCCTCGACCAACGCCGCGCTGGACTACCTCAGCCGCCTGCACGACATGTTCAACGGTGACTGGTTGCTGGCCCTGGCCGCCTACAATGCCGGTGAAGGCACTGTCAGCCGCGCCATCGAACGCAACGAACGGCTCGGCCTGCCGACCGACTACTGGAACCTGCCGCTGCCCCAGGAAACCCGCGACTACGTGCCCAAGCTGCTGGCCCTGTCGCAGGTCGTTCTGACGCCGGAAGCCTATGGCGTGAACCTGAGCCCGATCGCCAACGAACCCTACTTCGAGGCGGTGGCCATCAACGACCGTCTCGACCTGTCGCGTGTAGCGGCCTTCGCCAACATCGACGAAGACGAGCTGATCCAGCTCAACCCGGCGTACAAGAAACGCATGACCGTGGACGGCCCGCAGCAACTGCTGGTGCCGACGGCAAAGGCGCAACTGCTGAGCGACAGCCTGTCCAACCTCAAGCCCGAGCAACTGGTCAGCCTGCAGCCGAACAAGGCCGTGTTCGCCCGTGCCGTGGCGGAAGCCCGTGCACCGGTGGCGGCGCGCAGCTACCGGGTCAAGCGCGGCGACAACCTGGGCAGTATTGCCAAGGCCAACCGCGTTTCGGTCAAGGACATCAAGCGCTGGAACCGGCTCTCAGGCAACAGCGTACGCGCTGGCCAGGTTCTGGCCCTGCGTGGCGGCAATGCCCCAGGTGCGGCTGCGAACCGGGTAGCGGCATCCGGCAAGCGTTCCACCCAATACAAGGTGCGCAAGGGCGACTCGCTGTACCTGGTGGCCAAGCGTTTCAACGTCGAAATGCAGCACCTCAAGCGCTGGAACCCGCGCAGTGGCCATGCCCTGAAGCCGGGCCAGACCCTTACCGTCTACCTCTCGCATTGATGTAACCCAGGGGCCGCTCCGCGCGCCATCGCCGGCAAGCCAGCGCCCACCGGGACTACGCAGGGCTTGCACCCGATGCGGCCCCTGCAATCCCCGAAGGCGGCACTCTTTTTCCAACCCCACCAAGCTGTTACTGTACCCCGATCAAAGCCCAACGCCTCTGGATCGGATGCCGACTTGATACGTCCCCTCCTGCTGTCATTCAGCCTGGCCTTGAGCTTTCCCGCAGCCGCGATGGTGAGCGAAAGCCACGGATACGCGCAGTTCGGCACGCTCAAGTACCCAGCCACATTCACCCATTTCGACTGGGTCAACCCGCATGCGCCCAAGGGCGGCACCTTGCGGGCCATGGCTTTCGGTACCTTCGACACGCTCAACCCGTATACCTTCAAAGGGTCGAGCCCGGTCACCACGCCCAATTTCCAGCAATATGGCATCAGCGAGCTGAACGAACCGCTGATGGTCGGCACTGGCCAGTACGACCCGTCCGGCGACGAGCCGACCTCCAGCTATGGCCTGATCGCACGCTCGGTGGAGTACAGCGAGGACCGTAGCTGGGTGGTATTCAACCTGCGCCCGGAAGCACGCTGGCACGACGGCAGGGCGATCACCTCGGCAGACGTGGCGTTCTCCTACCGCACGTTGCTCAAGGACGGCCACCCGATCTACCGCACCAACCTGCAGGAAGTGCAGCGGGTGGATATCCTCGGCCCGCTGCGCATCCGCTTCGTGTTCAAGCGCGCCGGCAACCCGCTGCTGATCCTGCGCCTGGGCGAGATGCCGGTACTGCCCAAGCACTACTGGCAAACGCGCGACTTCAAGGCCACCACCTTCGAACCGCCGCTGGGCAGCGGCCCGTACCGCATCAGCGAAGTCCAGCCCGGGCGCCGGCTGGTGTTCGAGCGGGTGAAGAACTACTGGGGCAAGGACCTGGCGGTAAACCGTGGCAAGTACAACTTCAATCGCGTCGAATATGAGTTCTATCGCGATGCCACGGTGGCTTTCGAAGCGTTCAAGGCCGGCGAATTCGACATTTATATCGAGCACCAGGCGAAGAACTGGGCCAACGGCTACAACTTCCCGGCCGTGCGCCGTGGCGAGGTGATCAAGGCGCAGATCCCGCACCGCATCCCCACCCAGACCCAGGGCCTGTTCATGAACAGCCGGCGGGCGACCTTCAGCGACCCACGGGTACGCCAGGCACTGGGGTTGATGCTCGACTTCGAGTGGACCAACCGCGCGCTGTTCAGCGGCGCCTACCGCCGCTCGACCAGTTACTACCCCAACAGCGATTTCACCGCCAGCGGCCTGCCTACCGGCAAGGAGTGGCTGCTGCTGGCGCCCTTGCGTGACCAGTTGCCGGCCAGGCTGTTCAGCGAACCGTACAAGGTCAGCCAGACCGATGGCCGCGGCATCGGTCGCCAGACCCTGCGCCAGGCCCTCGGCTTGCTCGCCGAAGCCGGCTGGAAACTCGATGGCCAGCGCCTGGTCAACAGCAAGGGCCAGCAACTGCGCATGGAGCTGCTGTTGGTCAACCCCAACCTTGAACGCATCCTGCAACCTTATGTCGAAAACCTGGCCAGTATCGGCATCGATGCACACTTGCGCACCGTCGACCGTGCCCAGTACAAACAGCGTCTGGACCAGTTCGACTTCGACATGATCCTGATGACCCTGAACCAGACCCTGAGCCCTGGCCTTGAACAGTGGCTGTACTTCCATTCCAGCCAGGCCACGACCAAGGGCAGCAAGAACTATGCTGGGGTCAGGGACCCGGTTGTCGACCACCTGCTCGACACCCTGCTGGCCGCCCGTACCCGCGATGACCAGGTGGCTGCCGCCCGCGCCCTGGACCGCGTGCTCTCATGGCAGTACTACATGATTCCCAACTGGTACCTCGACAATCATCGCCTGGCCTACCGCAACCGGTTCGCCTTCGTCACCACGCCGCCCTACACCCTCGGGCTGAACAGCTGGTGGATCAAGACTTCGGAGAAAGCCCAATGATGCCAACGCACCGACTGCGCCAGCTGGCCGGCAGCCTGTTGCTTGCCTGCCTGAGCCTTCCCGCCCTGGCCGCACCACAACACGCCCTCACCCTGTACGACGAGCCCCCCAAATACCCGGCCGACTTCAAGCACTTCGACTACGTCAACCCCGACGCGCCCAAGGGCGGCACCTTCCGCCAGTCCAGCTTCGGCGGCTTCGACAGCCTCAACCCGTTCATCAACAAGGGCGTGTCGGCCGAGAACATCAGCATCATCTACGACACCCTGATGCGCCAGAGCCAGGACGAGCCGTTCACCGAGTACGGCCTGGTGGCCGGCAAGATCGAGAAGGCCCCGGACAATAGCTGGGTGCGCTTCTACCTGCGCCCGGAAGCACGCTTCCACGACGGCCACCCGATGCGCGCCGACGACGTGGTATTCACCTTCAACGCCCTGATCAAGGACGGTGCGCCGCTGTACCGCCAGTATTATTCCGACGTTGCCGAAGTGGTCGCCGAAGACCCGCTGAAGGTGCTGTTCCGGTTCAAGCACAAGAACAACCGTGAGCTGCCGCTGATTCTTGGGCAATTGCCGGTACTGCCCAGGCACTGGTACGAAAACCGCGAATTCAACCGCGGCAACCTTGAGATTCCGCTGGGCAGCGGCCCGTACAAGGTCGCTGAAGTGAAGGCCGGGCGCTCGGTACGTTACGAGCGGGTCAAGGATTACTGGGCCAAGGACCTGCCGATCAACCGCGGTTTCTACAACTTCGACGTGATGACCTTCGATTCCTACCGCGACACCACTGTGGCCCTCGAAGCATTGAAGGCGGGAGCGTTCGACTATGCGCTGGAAGTCAGCGCAAAGAACTGGGCCACCGCCTACAACGTACCGGCCGTGCGCGAGGGTCGCCTGATCAAGGAAGAGCTGCCCAACGGCAACCCCACCGGCATGCAGGGCTTCATCTTCAACATCCGCCGCCCGGTGTTCCAGGATATTCGCGTGCGCCAGGCGCTGAGCCTGCTGCTGGACTACGAGTGGACCAACAAGCAGCTGTTCAATGGCGCCTACACCCGCACCGGCAGCTACTTCGAGAACTCGGAAATGGCCGCCCGCGGCCTGCCCAGCCCCAGCGAGCTGAAAATCCTCGAACCGCTGCGCGGTAAAGTGCCCGAGCAAGTGTTCAGCGAGGCCTTCCACAATCCGGTCAGCGACGGTAGCGGCATGATCCGCGAACAGCAGCGCCAGGCCTACAAGCTGCTGCAGGAAGCCGGCTGGAAAATCGTCGACGACAAGATGGTCGACGCCCAGGGCAAGCCGGTGAGCATCGAGTTCCTGCTGGCGCAGACCGAGTTCGAGCGCATCCTGCTGCCGTTCAAGCGCAACCTCGCCGACCTCGGTATCGAGCTGAACATCCGCCGGGTCGACGTGTCGCAATACATCACCCGCCTGCGTTCACGCGACTACGACATGATCGTCGGCGGCTACCCGCAGTCCAACTCGCCGGGCAACGAGCAGCGCGAGTTCTGGTCCAGCGCCGCCGCCGACAACCCCGGGAGCCGCAACTTCATCGGCCTGCGCGACACGGCCATCGACCAGCTGGTGGAACAATTGATCAACGCCGATTCGCGCCAGAGCCTGATCGACCATTGCCGCGCACTCGACCGCGTGTTGCTGTGGGGCTACTACGTGATCCCCAACTGGCACATCAAGACCTGGCGCGTGGCCTACTGGAACCACATCGGCCATCCCAAGGTATCGCCCAAGTACGACATCGGCATCGACACCTGGTGGATCAAGCCCGGTGTGACGCCTGCGGTCAGCACAACCCCAGCGGACGAGGCCAACTGAGATGCTGGCCTATATCCTGCGCCGTCTGCTGCTGATCATCCCGACCTTGTTCGGCATCCTGATCATCAACTTCATCATCGTCCAGGCCGCCCCCGGCGGCCCGGTCGAACAGATGATCGCCAAACTCGAAGGCTTCGAAGGCGCCACCAGCCGCATTGCCGGTGGCGGTGCCGAAGTGTCGGTGGCCGGTTCCAACTACCGGGGTGGCCAGGGCCTGGATCCGGCGTTGATCGCCGAGATCGAGCGCATGTACGGCTTCGACAAGTCGGCGCCCGAACGCCTGTGGATCATGATCAAGAACTACGCGCGGCTGGACTTCGGTGACAGCTTCTTCCGCGATGCCAAGGTCATCGACCTGATCATCGAGAAGATGCCGGTGTCGATTTCGCTGGGGCTGTGGAGCACGCTGATCATGTACCTGGTGTCGATCCCGCTGGGTATTGCCAAGGCGGTGCGCCACGGCAGCCACTTCGACGTGTGGACCAGCTCGGCGATCATCGTCGGCTATGCCATCCCGGCGTTCCTTTTCGCCATTCTGCTGATCGTGCTGTTCGCCGGCGGCAGCTACTTCGACTGGTTCCCGCTGCGCGGCCTCACCTCCAACAACTTTGACGAACTGAGCACCACCGGCAAGGTGCTGGACTACTTCTGGCACCTGGTCCTGCCGATCACTGCGCTGGTCATCGGCAACTTCGCCACCATGACCTTGCTGACCAAGAACAGCTTCCTCGACGAGATCAACAAGCAATACGTGGTCACGGCCAAGGCCAAGGGCCTGAGCCGGCCGCGCGTGCTGTACGGCCACGTGTTCCGCAACGCCATGCTGCTGGTGATCGCCGGGTTCCCTTCGGCATTCATCGGTATCTTCTTCACCGGGTCGTTGCTGATCGAGGTGATCTTCAGCCTCGACGGCCTGGGCCTGATGAGCTTCGAGGCGGCCATCAACCGCGACTACCCGGTGGTCTTCGGCACCCTGTTCATCTTCACCCTGCTGGGGCTGGTGGTGAAACTGATCGGCGACCTGACCTACACCCTGGTCGATCCACGCATCGACTTCGCCAGCCGGGAGCACTGACATGGCCTTGTCCCCCCTCAACCGTCGGCGCTTCGAGCGCTTCAAGGCCAACCGCCGTGGCTGGTGGTCACTTTGGCTGTTCCTGATCCTGTTCGGCCTGAGCCTGGGCGCCGAGCTGATCGCCAACGACAAGCCGATTGCCGTGCGCTACGACGGCGCGTGGTATTTCCCGGCGTTCAAGCGCTACCCGGAAACCACCTTCGGCGGCGAATTCCCGCTGGAAGCCAACTACAAGAGCCCGTACATCCGCGAACTACTGGCGAAAAAGGACAGTTTCGTGCTGTGGGCACCGATCCCGTTCAGCTACCAGAGCATCAACTACGACCTGCGCGTGCCGGCCCCGGCGCCGCCGTCGGCAGATAACTGGCTGGGCACCGATGACCAGGGCCGCGACGTGCTGGCAAGGGTCATCTACGGCTTCCGCATTTCGGTGCTGTTCGCCCTGACCCTGACCCTGCTCAGCTCCATCGTCGGCGTGATCGCGGGGGCGTTGCAGGGCTTCTATGGCGGCTGGGTCGACCTGGCCGGGCAACGCTTCCTGGAGGTCTGGTCCGGCCTGCCGGTGCTGTACCTGCTGATCATCCTGGCCAGTTTCGTGCAACCGAATTTCTGGTGGCTGCTGGGCATCATGCTGCTGTTCTCGTGGATGAGCCTGGTGGACGTGGTACGCGCCGAATTCCTGCGCGGGCGCAACCTGGAATACGTGCGCGCCGCCCGTGCCCTGGGCATGCGCAATGGCGCGATCATGTACCGGCACATCCTGCCCAACGCGATGATCTCGACCATGACCTTCATGCCGTTCATCCTCACCGGCGCCATCGGCACCCTCACCGCCCTGGACTTCCTCGGTTTCGGCCTGCCGCCAGGCGCGCCGTCGCTGGGCGAACTGGTCGCCCAGGGCAAGTCCAACCTGCAGGCGCCATGGCTGGGCATCAGCGCCTTCGCCGTGCTGGCGCTGATGCTGAGCCTGCTGGTGTTCATCGGCGAATCCGCCCGCGATGCCTTCGACCCGAGGAAGTGACATGAGTGAACAGAACCTGATCGAAGTGCGCGACCTGGCCGTGGAGTTCGTCACCGGGGAGCAGGTCAACCGCGTGGTGGATGGCATCAGCTTCGATATCCGCAAGGGTGAGACGCTGGCCCTGGTCGGCGAGAGCGGCTCGGGCAAGTCGGTGACCGCGCACTCGATCCTGCGTCTGCTGCCCTACCCCCTCGCCCGCCACCCCAGCGGCAGCATCCGCTTCGAGGGCAAGGACCTCCTGCAGCAGAACGAGAAGAGCCTGCAGCGCATCCGCGGCAACCGCATTGCAATGATCTTCCAGGAGCCGATGACCTCGCTGAACCCGTTGCACTGCATCGAGAAGCAGATCAACGAGATTCTCCTGCTGCACAAGGGCCTGAGCGGCAAGGAAGCGACGGCACGTACGCTGGAGCTGCTGGAAATGGTCGGTATCCCCGAGCCGCGCAAGCGCTTGAAGGCCCTGCCCCACGAGTTGTCGGGCGGGCAGCGCCAGCGGGTGATGATCGCCATGGCGCTGGCCAACGAACCCGACCTGCTGATTGCCGACGAACCGACCACGGCGCTGGATGTGACCGTGCAGCTGAAGATCCTCGACCTGCTCAAGGAACTGCAGGCGCGCCTGGGCATGGCCCTGCTGCTGATCAGCCACGACCTCAACCTGGTGCGGCGCATCGCCCACCGGGTGTGCGTGATGCAACGCGGGCAGATCGTCGAGCAGGCTGAATGCACCAGGCTGTTCAGCGCCCCGCAGCACCACTACACGCAGATGCTGATCAATGCCGAGCCCAGCGGGCTGCCGGCGCACAACCCGGTGGGCGCGCCGTTGCTTGAAGTGGACGACCTCAAGGTGTGGTTCCCGATCAGGAAAGGCTTGCTGCGGCGAACGGTCGACCATGTGAAGGCCGTGGACGGTGTCAACTTCAGCCTGCCGCAGGGGCAGACGCTGGGAATTGTCGGCGAGTCCGGGTCGGGCAAGTCGACGCTGGGCCTGGCAATCCTGCGGCTGATTGCCAGCCAGGGCGGGATTCGCTTCCACGGGCAACAGCTCGAATGCCTCAACCAAAAGGCAGTCAGGCCATTACGGCGGGAAATGCAGGTGGTGTTCCAGGACCCGTTCGGCAGCCTGAGCCCGCGCATGTGCGTGGCGGACATCGTCGGTGAAGGGCTGCGCATTCACCGCATCGGCACCCCACAGGAGCAGGAAGCGGCGATCATTGCTGCGCTGGAGGAAGTCGGTCTGGACCCGCGCACCCGGCATCGCTACCCACATGAGTTTTCCGGTGGCCAGCGCCAGCGCATTGCCATTGCCCGGGCCCTGGTGTTGAAGCCGGCGCTGATCCTGCTGGATGAACCGACATCGGCGCTGGACCGCACCGTGCAGCGCCAGGTAGTGGAACTGCTGCGCAACCTGCAGCAGAAGTACAACCTGACCTACCTGTTCATCAGCCATGACCTGGCGGTGGTCAAGGCGCTGAGCCACCAGTTGATGGTGATCAAGCACGGCCAGGTGGTTGAGCAAGGGGACGCGCAGGCGATCTTCCACGCGCCGCAACATCCGTATACCCGGCAGTTGCTGGAGGCGGCGTTTCTACAGGTGAAGGCGTCGTAGCCAACCACTGCCAGGGCGGGGTCCCGCCCTGGCACGGTGCAAACTGCTGCGGATCGCCCGCCCCGCTCGGCCACTCAGAAATCGATGGTGCCGGAGAACTTCACCAGCCGCGGATCGCCCTGGGTCAGGTAGCCGCCATTGGCCGAAGCCCAGTAGTTCTTGTCGGTCAGGTTTTCCACGTTGACCCGCAAGGTCAGGTCTTTCTCCGCTACTTTCAGCGTGTAGCGACCACCGATGTCGAAACGGTTCCAGGTCGGCAGACTGACGTTGTTCGCGGCATCCACGTACTGGCCGCCAGTGCGCAACATGCGTGCATTCAACGCCAGCCCCGGCACACCCGGTACATCCCAGTCGACACTGGCATTGAGCTGGAAGGTCGGCACACCGATGGCGTGGTTGCCGTCGTTACTGCCGTTGGCGGTGTTCTTCTGCTCCGAGCTCATGCGGGTACCACCGGCCATCAGCCGCAGGCCTTCGACGGGCTCGCCGAACAGGCTCAATTCCAGGCCTTTGTTGACCTGTTCGCCGTCGCGGATGAAGACATTGTTCAAGGTGTAGCCGTCCGACGGCTTCTCGATGCGGAACACGGCCAGGTTCGCGCCAAAGTTCTGCCGGTCGAGCTTGATACCGGCTTCAAGCTGCTTGGTGCGACCGGGGGGGAACATTTCACCGGCATTCGATACATTGGCTGGCGGCGTCGGCCCCTGAGCCAGGCCTTCGATGCGGTTGGCATACAGTGAAATACTGTCGGTCGCCTTGAATACGATGCCGTATACCGGCGTGGTAATCGACTTGTCGTAAGGGTCGCCCCGGCGGCTACCGTCATTGGCTGGGTTGACGTTGCCCTGCGAGGTGGTGCCATCGTAGCTGTAGCTCTCCACCCGCAGTTGCTGGCGGCGTACCCCGTAGGTCAGCAACAGGCGGTCGTCGAATACACCGACGGTATCGGAAATCGCGATGCTGCGAGCGCGGGTCTTGCCGGTGACACCTGGGTCACCCATTTCGCCACCCGTGCTGGTGACATTACTCGGCTTGGCCTGCTGCACAGTGTCGTAGAGGTGGGTGCTGATCGGCGAATAGAAGGTGTAGGCGTTCTCCGCCTGGGTCCACAGGGTGTTCGCACCCACGGCGACCTGGTGGCTGATTGCTCCGGTCTGCAACCGGCCATTGAGGCCGGCACTGAAGCTGGTGTTGTCTTCACCATGGACAATATCGGAAGGGGTAATCGTCGCCGCACCGCTGTTGCCGACCAGCACCGGCGTGCCATAGGTGCCGTGTTCGCGGGTATGCCGTGCACCGCCGGCCAGGTAGGCCGTCCAGTTGTCGTTCAGGTCCCATTCGCCGCGCGCCATGCCAAAGGTGTCTTCCGACTCGCTGTAGCTCCAGGCCTGGCCATAGTTGTGGCTGGCATCCGGTGCGGTCGGCAGGCTGGTGGTTGTGCTGCCCAGGCGCACCGAGTTGCGCAGGTGGTTGATACGCTGCTTCTGGTAGCCAATGTCGGTCGACAGGCGGAAATTGTCGCCGCGGTAGTCAAGGCCTGCGGTAAACAGCTTGGTGCGCTGGTCCTGATCGTCGACCGCTGTTTCACCTTCGCGCTGGCTGAGGTTCAGGCGCGCGCCGAAGCGGTTGTCTTCACCGAAGCGCTGGCCGATATCGAGGTGTTCGCCAATGCGGCCATCGGCGCTGATGTCCTGGGTGTAGCGGCGGGTCGGCAAGTCTTCGGCGCGCTTGGGTTGCAGGTTGACGTTGCCGCCCAGGCCGGTGCCGGTCGGGCTGACGCCATTGAGAAAAGCGTTCGGCCCCTTGAACACTTCGACCCGTTCCACGCCATCGGTGGACATGATCTGGCGCGGCAGGATGCCGTACAGGCCATTGAAGGAGATGTCATCACCGGCCAGCGGCAAGCCCCTGATCACGAACACCTTGGACTGGTTGCCAAAGCCGTACGACTCGCGCACCGAAGGGTCGTTGGCCAGCACGTCGCCGATGTCTTCGGCCTGCTGGTCTTCGATGAGCTTGGCGGTGTAGCTGGTCATCGTGAAAGGCACATCCATGTAGTCCTGGTTGCCCAGCACCCCCATCTGCCCGCCACGGGCCACTTGCCCGCCGGCGAACGCCTCAGGCATTGCGCCTGGCCGCGCCTTCAGGGCATCGGCATTGATGTCGGTAGCCTCCAGCTGGATCGGTTCGCCAGCGTGGGCCAGCAACGGGACGAAACAGCAGAACGCCAGCAGAGCTGGCCGTGACGGTAGCGGCGAAGGCATGTCGGGTTCCGGGGCAAGATCAATGATTTTGCTAATGCTAATGCTTCGCAAACACATAAGGCAAATCTGGCCACCCCGCCGCCATGTCTAGCCCAGGTCTTCGCTCACCCGCTCTACCGCATCCACCACCTTGCGTGCCCCGGCCTGGATGGCGCTGATGGCCGTACCGGCCTGGAGCGCCAACTGCAATGCGCTGGCCGCCTCCTTCCGGCTACGCTCGACCTCGCTGACAGCCTGGCTGGCCAGGACCTGGTTACGCGCGACCACGGCATCGATCTCGGCGGTGGCCGTGCTGGTGCGCGCCGCCAGCTTGCGGACCTCATCGGCCACCACTGCGAAGCCTCGGCCCTGCTCGCCGGCACGTGCCGCCTCGATGGCCGCGTTGAGTGCCAGCAGGTTGGTCTGCGCGGCGATCCCGCCAATGGTCTGCACGATGGCGCTGATGCTGGTCGATTGCTCGCCCAGCGCGCTGATGGTGACACCCGCAGCCTGCATCTGGCGAGCCACGTCGTGCATGGTCTGCTCCATGGCATGCATCACCGCCACGCCTTCGCTGGCACCGGCGTCGGTGCTGCGAGAAACATCCAGCGCCATCTGCGCGGCACGCTTGACCTCCTCCTCCCGCCGCACCTGGTCAGTCACCACCGAGGCGAACTTGACCACCTTCACCAGGCGCCCCCGGGCGTCGGTGACCGGGTTGTAACTGGCTTCCAGCCAGACCTCCCGGCCTTGCCGGTCCAGGCGGCAGAAGCGACCCGCCACATAGCGGCCGGTATTGAGCGTCTGCCAGAAAAGAGCGTAGTCAGGGCTGCTGGCCTGTGCGGCGCTGCAGAACATCTGGTGATGCCTGCCCACCACCTGCTCGAGCCGATAGCCCATGGCATCGAGAAACATCGGGTTTGCATCCAGCACCGTGCCATCGAGCCCGAACTGGATCACCGCAGTCGAACGCAGCAGCGCGTCAAGCAGTGCCTGGCCCTGCTGGGCCGGGGTCGGCAGCCACTGCGCCAGCGGTTGGCCAACGGCACTGCCGGGCTCTGCGCCCAGGGCGGCAGCGCACGCCGGGTTGAGTTCCAGCACGCGGCCCTGGGCATCCAGCCTCATGAAAGGTCCCTGTTCGATCTGGGCCAGACGCTGGCGAAGGCTCAGTATTTCCGCATCGCGCTCGGCGAGCGCGGCTTTGAGTTGCCGATTGAACATGGAAGTACCTACGTAATGACAAGATGATCAGGCCGCCGGGCCTGCCAACCGGGTGCGGCAGTACCACTGCCGGAACACCTCGACAGGCATCGGCCTGGCAATGTGGTAGCCCTGCGCCTCCGCACAGCCCCAATCTTTGGCCTGGGCAAGCTGCTCGGCCGTTTCGATACCCTCGGCGGTCACTTGGTAACCCAGGCTGCAGGCCAGGCTGACGACCGACTGCACCAGCAAGGCCTCCTTGGCACCACGCGCGGACCGCTGCACAAGGCTTCTGTCCAGTTTGACCAGCGAGGCCGGAAGGCGAGTGAGATAGGCCCAGTTGCTGTAACCGGTGCCGAAGTCGTCGATGGCAACAGCAATGCCGGCCTGGCTGGCACGTTGCAATTGCTGTTGCACCTCGCCGGGCTGCTCTATCAGCACACTTTCGGTGAACTCCAGCTGTACGCGGCCCGGCTCGACAGCCTGGCGTTGCAGTTCGGCCAGCAAGGTGTCCATGAACGTCGCGCTTTCCAGGTCCCGCGCGGTGACGTTGAAGCTGACGCTGAATTGCAGGTCGCGGGTGCACTGCAAAATGCGCAGCACGGCACGCATGACCCAGAGGCTGAGGTTGGCCATCAGTGCGGTTTTTTCTGCCAACGGGATGAACTCGCCGGGCGAAACGTCGCCCAGCAGCGGGTGGCGCCAGCGCAACAAGGCCTCGGCAGAACGGCACTCACCGCCGGGCAGCTCGACCCGCGGCTGCAGATGCAGGCTCAGTTCATCCTCGCTGTGCAACGCCTGCGCCAGCGATGTGAGCAACATGAACGCGCGACGTTGGGCCGCGTCCACTCCGGTCTGGTACCAGGCATGACGCCCCGCACTGCGCCGTGCCGTGTCAGCAGCGGCCACGGCGCGGCGCAGCCACTCCAGGCTGTTGCGGTCATCCTCCAGCGGGGTGATGGGTGCGATGCCGATGCCTGCGTCCAATAGCACGGGTATCTGGTGACACTGGGCAGGCGCCTGCAGCGCCTGGAGGATGCGCTGGCAAAGCGGCAGGACAGCAGCTGCATCCTCAAGCAGCACGGCGAACCGGGTGGGGCTGATCTTGTACAATGACAAGCCGCTTTCCAACTGGCTGGCGATGCGCGACTTGGCCTGCAAGGTCAAGTCATGGGCAAAGTTGTAGCCCAGCCCGCGAATCAGCTCGCTCAGCGCCTCTGCCGACATGATGTCGACGGCCAGCAGTGTCATCGACTGGCCGCGATCCAGCCCCGCGCCGACATCACATTCGAGCTTCAGTCGGTTGAACAGCCCTGTAGCCTGGTCGTGAAAGTTGTTGCGGCGCATGCCGGCGATGATCTGCATGGCCATGTCGGCGAACGCCAACAGCATCCCGCGCTGAGCGTCGTTCAGCGCTGCGCGCGATGCGGTGTCGATGATACAGAAGCTGCCGATCGCCACCTGCTGCTCGACCCGTAGCGGCGCACCGCAGTAGTAGCGAATGCCCGGTTCACCGGTAACCAGGGGGTTATCCGCGAAGCGCGGGTCGGCAGCAGCGTCGAGTATCTCCAGCAGCTGCGCCTGCAAGATGGTATGGGCACAAAACGATACATCCCGGGCCGTGCCCGCTATCTCCAGGCCAGCGCGGGCGGTGAACCATTGCTGACATGCACCGACAATCGAAACCAGGCAGATGGGTGCCGAAAAGTAATGCCGGGCCAGCTCTACCAGCGCACGCAACTCACCGCTCTGCTCGTGATGCTGCACACACCATTCGGCAACTGTGGCCAGGCGCTCCTGCTCGTTGGTCGAAACGGGCGCAACCTTCATGTCGTTTCACCTGTCCCACACGGGGAGCCTACAAAGTAATAGCACTACGCTACACCCAATATATGTACAAGACAAAGCATTTGTACAAGTATTGTATAGGTTTTTCGATCAAGGACCGACCGGGTGATGGTGCAGTCATCAGGAAAATTGACGATTATCGTCTTTCATCATCAATCAAAACCCGCATAAATTTTCTACCGTCCTCCCAGCGAACACGGTAGAGCCATGCCCACCCAGCCAGTAACGCCCGCTTCCTCCGTCATTGACATCCTGGCCCAGCGTTCCAGCCTGCCAAACCCGACGCTCGACCCGTGCCAGGCCAACGATCTGCTGCTGGCCCATTACGGGTTTGCCGGCGAACTGTCGGCCATGGGCAGCCAACAAGACCTGAACCTGCGGGTCGACACAGCCCAAGGCAGGTACGTGCTCAAGGCTTGCCACAGCAGCTATGCGCGAGTGGAACTTGAAGCTCAACATGCAGCACTGGCCTACCTGCGCGAACAGGGCCTGCCGGTGCCGGCCGTGCATCCGGCCAACGATGGCCAGGCGTTGCGGGAAGTGAACGTGGACGGCCAGGCCCTGCGCATGCGCCTGCTCGATTACATCGAAGGCGAGCCGCTGACCCGCCTCGGGCACATGCCGACGTACCTGATGGCCGAGCTGGGCGGTCTCTGCGCCAGGCTGGACAAAGCCCTCGCCGGCTTCGACCACCCAGGCCTGGCGCGTACCCTGCAATGGGACCCGCAACATGCCCAGGCCCTGATCCAGCACCTGCTGCCGGTACTGTCCGACCCCGCACGACGCGCGCGCATCGAACAGGCCAGCGCCGTGGCAGCCGCGCATCTGGCCCCGCTGGTCGGGCACCTGCCGGCCCAGGCCGTGCACCTGGACATCACTGACGACAATGCGGTCTGGGCCCGCGACGCTGCGCGCCAATGGCAGCTGCAGGGCGTGATCGATTTCGGCGACCTGTTGCGTACCTGGCGTATCGCCGACCTGTCGGTAACCTGCGCGGCGCTGCTGCACCACGCAGAAGGTGACCCGCTGCGCGTCCTGCCGGCCGTACACGCCTACCAGGCGCTCAACCCACTGAGTGAAGCCGAGCTACGCGCCCTCTGGCCACTGGTGGTCAACCGCGCCGCCGTGCTGGTGCTGAGCAGCGAGCAGCAGCTCAACGTCGACCCGGACAACCAGTACATCCGCGCCAACATCGCCCATGAATGGGAAATCTTCGACACCGCCACTGCTGTACCTTTCGCGCTGATGGAAGCGGCCATCCTCCAAGCGGCGGGGCTGCAACCTGCCACGCCTGACCTGAGCACCTGCGCGCCCCTGCTCCCGGAGCTGAATGGCCAGCCCGTCACTCGCGTAGACCTCGGCGTGCTCAGCGTGCATTACCAGGCGGGCAACTGGGAACAACCAGGCTTCGACCGGCACCTGCTGAGCCTGCAGCCGGCCCCGGCCTGCAGCCTGCACGGCCAGTATCGCCTGTCGCAAACCCATATCGACCGCCCCGAGGAGCCCGCTACCTGCGCCCTCGGCGTCGAATTGCATGTGCCCACGGGCAGCCCTGTGCATGCGCCGGAAAGCGGCACCTGGGAGCGCCACGGCGACAGCCGTGGCTGCCTGCGCAGCACACACTGGACCTTGTGGCTGCAAGGTCTGGAAGGTATCCCCGACGATGGCCAGGTGGTGGAAAAAGGCCAGTCGCTGGGCAGCAGCTGTGGCTTTCTCAGCGTCCAGTTGTGCCTGGACAGCAGCATCCAGCCGCCGTTCTTTGCCACCCCCTCCCATGCGCCAGCCTGGCTGGCCCTGTGCCCATCGCCGGCGGCGCTACTGGGCTTTGACTGCGATGCCGAACCGCTGCCTGACCCGCAGGCCCTGCTGGCCCGCCGCGATGCCAGCTTCGCCCGCTCGCAGAAGCACTACTACGCGCAGCCGCCACATATCGAGCGCGGCTGGCGCAACTACCTGATCGACATGCACGGCCGCTCGTACCTGGACATGCTCAACAACGTCGCCGTGCTGGGCCACGGCCACCCGCGCATGGTCGCCGAATCAGCGCGGCAGTGGTCGCTGCTGAACACCAACTCGCGCTTCCACTACGCGGCCATCACCGAGTTCTCCGAACGCCTGCTGGCGCTGGCTCCCGCAGGCTTCGACCGGGTGTTCATGGTCAACAGCGGCACCGAAGCCAACGACCTGGCCATTCGCCTGGCCTGGGCCTACAGCGGCGGACGCGACATACTCAGCGTGCTGGAAGCCTACCACGGCTGGTCGGTAGCCACCGATGCCATCTCCACCTCGATCGCCGACAACCCGCAGGCTCTGGAAACCCGTCCGGACTGGGTGCATCCGGTAGAGGCGCCGAACACCTTCCGCGGCCGCTTCCGCGGTGCCGACAGCGCCGCGCAGTACTTGCGCGATGTCGACGCCAAGCTGGCCGACCTCGACACCCGTGGCCGCCAGTTGGCAGGCATCATCTGCGAGCCGGTATATGGCAACGCCGGGGGCATTGCGTTGCCGGCCGGCTACCTGCGCGAAGCCTATGCCAAGGTACGCGCCCGTGGCGGGGTATGCATCGCTGACGAAGTGCAGGTCGGTTATGGCCGCCTGGGCGAGTACTTCTGGGGCTTCGAGGAACAGGGCGTGGTACCCGATATCATCACCATGGCCAAGGGCATGGGCAACGGCCAGCCACTGGGCGTGGTCATCACCCGCCGCGAAATTGCCGAAGCGTTGGAGGCCGAGGGCTACTTCTTCTCCTCGGCCGGCGGTAGCCCGGTCAGCTGCCGCATCGGCATGGCGGTACTGGACGTGATGCAGGAGGAAGGCCTGTGGGACAATGCCCGCGACACCGGGCGCTACTTCAAGGCACGCCTGCAGGCACTGGTAGACAAGCACCCGTTGGCCGGCGCCGCGCATGGCTCGGGCTTCTACCTGGGGCTGGAGCTGGTGCGCGACCGCGAAACGCTCGAACCCGCCACCGAAGAAACCATGGCGCTGTGCGACCGCCTGCGTGACCTGGGCATTTTCATGCAGCCGACCGGCGATTACCTGAATATTCTCAAGATCAAGCCACCGATGTGCACTACCCGGGCAAGCGTCGACTACTTTGTCGACAGCATCGACCGGGTGCTGGGCGAAGGCTTGTAAGGGGCTGTCAAGCGGGCCGGCGAGCAGTCATAATTTCCGGCCCGTTCATCAGGTTTGCCGACATGGCCTTCAGCAGCGACTCCCTGGCTATCTTCCTCGCCGTGCTGGAGGCGGGTTCGTTCTCCGCCGCCGCGCGCAAGCTGGGGCGCGTACCTTCGGCCGTAAGCATGGCGATCGCCCAGCTGGAAGCGGAGCTCGACCTGGTACTGTTCGACCGGGCCACGCGCAAGGCCTTGCCCACCAGTGCCGCCCTGGCACTGGAGCCCCAGGCCAGGCAGGTGATGTGCCAGCTCAACCTGCTCGACGCGCAGGCCCTGCAGCTGCACAAAGGCCTGGAAAAACGCCTGAGCATTGCCATGGCGCCCGAGCTGCAGACCGGCCGCTGGAGCCAACCACTGGAAATCCTCGCCGAGGAATTCCCCAGCCTGGAAATCGAGGTGCGCTCGGCCACCCAGACCGAGGCCATTCGCCTGCTGCATGACGGCAGCGTGCAACTGGCGCTGGTGTTCGAGCGGCCCGGCATCGACGAGCGTGAGTCGTTCCTTGAAGCCGGCAGCCAGTTGCTGGTGGCGGTGGCTTCACCACGCCATCCCGCCGGGCAGAACCGTGGCGCACCGTTACCCGAAGAGGCTTTCGCCGAACAACGGCAGATCATCGTGGCCTCGGGCAAGGCCACCGGCTCGGACCCGCGCATGGTGCTGTCGCGGCGCATCTGGCTGACCGACAGCTACCTGGCCACGCTGGACCTGGTGCAGTCCGGCCTGGGCTGGGCCTACCTGCCGCAGCCGTTGGTAGATCCGCTGATAACTTCGGGTGCGTTGGCGGAAGTGCGCTTCGACAACATGGCCAGCCGCTTGCGCCTGTGGGTCGACATCATCTGGGTCAAGCCGCGCCCGCTGGGGCTGGGTGCGCGGCGCTACCTGGAGGTCATGCGCCAGCTGTTCGAGAAGGAGCCGCCTCGGGCCTGATCGTGGCTGGGTCGGCAGCCTCCAAGACCATTGAAAACGCAAGAAGCGAAACTTCCTACAAGCTTTTGGGACGCCCAAACCTCCTCTGCGAATTCATTCCTCGCTAGTGTTCTGCCCTCCCAGCAGACGCCATTCAAGGTGCACTAGCCGAAAAGGAATTTCACATGCAGAGCCAGGCTGAAACGGCCACTCGCTACCCACAGCGCCTCCATGACTTCGCCACCCGGCAGCGCAGTCCAGAAGAGGCGCTCTATCTTCTGCTCGACCCTTCTGCCGGGTGTCCGCCCGAGCACCCCTTGAGCATTCCCGCCCTCATCGACGCGCTAGGCAGTGAAGCCGTAACCCGTATCGACTGCTCCGGGCTGGTCCAGGACCCGCAATACTGGCCAGCCCTGGTCCAGCTCGCCAAACCTGGCTCAGTGCCCCCAGCGCTGGCCGCACTCAGTGCGACTTGCGCCGTACGTGAGGCAACCGCCACCAGGCACCATGTGTGTGGCTGGCTGCTCAGCGATCAGCCGGCCGAACACATCGCCCGGCATATCAACAAGCAATGCCATGTATTGCACCAACCACCACCGCATGGCCTTACGGCCTGGTTCCAGCCTGTGCGCCTGGCATTGCTGCGCGAAACCATGAAAAACGCAGCCGAGGTGCTCGGGCCCATTCGTAGCTGGTTACACCCGGATGGCAGTGGCAGTTGCACGGTGTTTGAACGGCAACCGTCGGCTGGCGACCTGGTCGTCCCGGAAGCCGCGAGGGCGACCCAGCACGTCGCACCGCAGATCATGCAACTGCTCGTTGCCTGGCAACGCCTGAATGGCATGCGGCAAACCTGGGCTCCCTGGCGCTTCGCAGGCTCGACAGGGTTGCCAGAAAACGCGCCCGCGCATGCCATGAAACTGATCCTCAAGGCCTTCAAGCAGGGCCTGCGCGACCGCGCCGATATCCAGTGCATGTGCCTGCACCTGCTCATGATCCACCCACTGCTCCTGCAGCACCCGACCATCCAGCGCGATGTGGCCCAGGCGGCTGCCGGCGAGCGACGCCTGGCAGTTCGCTTCGCCAGCTACGACGACCGCACCTGGGCACACATCGTCGCGGCTTTGCCGCAGGCAAGGAGTTACTCATGAGCATCAGCAAAGCCATCCACATCGCCATGCAGGAAGAGATTCCCAATACCTACGGGCGCTGTCATTTCTGCGAACGCTCCGGCCTGCCGATCCTGCTGCTGCGCCAAGCCTATGCCCCGCGCCCGGATACCGAGCGCCCCTATCGCCTGGCGGACGACAGCGAGATCACTTTCCACCCGATGCACACCGACCAGTTGCGCCTGCTGCGCCAGGGTTACGTCTACGTGCTGCTCGACCAGGAAATCTGGCAAGCCTACGAGGTTGCGGCAGCCGGGACCCTTAAGCGTTTCCCGGTGTCGCAGATGCCCCTGGCGCCACCCAGGCCAGTGCCCCAGTGGTGCGCCACCGAGGGCCATGACGTCATCGCCTCGTTCATCAACATCGATACCCTGCTCTACCGCAAAGCCTGGATCGCCTTCGCCAACGACCCCTGGCCGCGGGTGGTACTCGACCGCTACCGGCAAGGCATCGCCAGCGGCGACCCGGGCACCCTCGCCCGCTTTGTCGAGGTAGACCTGGACACCGCGCGCAACGACCCCGCCAGCATCGGCATCGCCATGACCGACAGCTTCCGCTTCGGCCTGGAGGATGTGCTGGAGTTCTCGACGTTTTCCTCCGCCAGGTATGCCAGCGTGCATGGCTTCTACAGCCGCCTGGGGCGCTGGCACGAAACCCGCGTCCAGGTGCGCAACGCCATCCAGCGCGAGCAACTGCCCAACGGCATACTGGCGCTGACAGTGCCCGACCCGGTCGGCATGGTGATGGAGCTGAACGCGTAGCGCACGGGCTGGGTACAGCGCATGCAGGAGTGGCGCGCGCAGCCGCAGCGGCACTTCGAGTACTTCACCTCGCAGGCGCTGTTGGGCATCCGCGAGCTGCACGCCGCCACCGCCGCCGCGCAGGGTGTCGAGGATGCACAGCGCGAGGCGCTAGAGGTCGAGCAGTGGAACCACAGCGCGCTGGCCGGCAAGGCGCCTCTGCCGACGGTGGACATCGAGGCAAGGAGCGAACGCAACATCGCGCGCAAACAGCAGGAAGCCCGC
>NZ_DGIR01000032.1:0-404 GCF_002386445.1 Pseudomonas sp. UBA4617 | reverse complement strand
GCAGATCGGTTATTTCGACTATGACGCGGCAGACCCTGTTTCGGTCGAATATTTCATCCAGATGATGGCGGCCTGCCTGGCCGGTGGCCCCAGCGAACCCCTGCCTCAGGAAGGTCAACCGCTCGGGATGACCCAGCATGTCTGGCAGCAACTGCTGGAGGACGAGCAGAGCCTGCTGTACCAGGCACTGCTGGCCAAGCACCAGGGGCTGATGCAGCAAGTGGTCGCTGCGCTGTCCGGGGACGACTTCGGCAAGGTGCACGACATCATCAAGGGCATCGCCGGGACGGCCGACGGCCAGCTGTTGATGATCAAGCCGATCCAGGATGCCGTCGGCCAGTTGCTGGCCGCGACCAACAGTGCGGGAAATGCGCTTGGCCAGCACCTCAGTGAACGGACCAGGA
>NZ_DGIR01000002.1 GCF_002386445.1 Pseudomonas sp. UBA4617 | reverse complement strand
GCGGCGCTCGATCTCACAGGCGCCAAAAGAATCGCGGCGAGCCAATGGTTGACCACCCGCCAACCACTGCGTAGCCTTGCACTTCGAGGTTCTTCGGCCAGGCCGAAGCTAAGACGGGAACGCGGTACAAGCCGCGGCTGCCCCCGCAACTGTAAGCATCGACAACGGATCGACACAGCCACTGCGCCAGCGCGCGGGAAGGCGTCGTCCTGCCAGCCTGCCGCAGCGGCGTGCAACTGGAGTGGTGCAAGCCAGGAGACCTGCCTCGTCACGTTTTCGACTTTCAACCGGGCGGGGTGATCCGGTGGCGAACAAGCCCGGCTGGCCTGGCCTGCGGCTGTCGTCCTGCATGCCCGCGCCAATCTGCCAAGGGCAATGCGACATGAAAACACTGGCCAAGCTTCCCGTCACCATCGTCACCGGCTTCCTCGGCTCGGGCAAGACCACCTTGTTACGGCACATGCTCGACAATGCCCAGGGCCGCCGCATCGCGGTGATCGTCAACGAGTTCGGCGAGCTGGGCATCGACGGTGAAATCCTCAAGCAATGCAGCATCGGTTGCACCGAGGAGGAAGCCAGCGGACGGGTCTACGAACTGGCCAACGGCTGCCTGTGCTGCACCGTGCAGGAAGAGTTCTTCCCGGTCATGCGCGAGCTGGTGGCACGCCGCGGCGACCTCGACCATATCCTCATCGAAACCAGCGGCCTGGCCCTGCCCAAGCCACTGGTGCAAGCGTTCCAGTGGCCGGAAATCCGCAATGCCTGCACCGTCGATGCGGTGATTACCGTGGTCGACAGCCCAGCGGTGGCCGCCGGCACCTTTGCCGCCTACCCGGAGCAGGTCGATGCCCAGCGCAAGCTCGACCCCAACCTCGACCACGAGTCGCCGCTGCACGAACTGTTCGCCGACCAGTTGGCCAGCGCCGACCTGGTGGTGCTGAACAAGGCCGACCTGATCGACGCTGCGGGCCTGGCCAAGGTCCGCGCCGAAGTGGCCGAAGAACTGCCACCGGCAGTCAAGGTGATCGAAGCCAGCAGCGGCAAGCTGCCGCTGGACGTGCTGTTGGGCGTGGGCGCCGAAGCCGAGGCGCACATCGATGGCCGCCGCACCCACCACGATGCGCACCATGATGGCGATGACCATGACGAGCATGACCACGACGCCTTCGATTCGATCTCGATCGACTTGCCAGAGGCCGACGAAAGCCTGCTGCTCGATGCCCTGACCCAATTGGTGGTCGACTTCGGCATCCTGCGCGCCAAAGGCTTCGCCGCCATCCCGGGCAAGCCGATGCGCTTGCTCGTGCAAGGTGTGGGTACCCGTTTCGACAAGCACTTCGACCGCGCCTGGCGTGCCGACGAGCCACGCATCACCCGCCTGGTGCTGATCGGCCAGGACCTCGACGCTGCCCGTCTGGAAGCACGCCTGCGCCAGGCCCTGGGCGCCTGACCCATGCACCTGCTGCGGACCCAGCCCGGCGGCTTCGTGCCGGATGACAGCATTGCCGACCTTGGCCAGACCCCCGCCGAGCTGGTGATCCTCTGCAGCGGCGATTCGCACCTGGCATTGCTCGCTGATACCGCCGAGCTGTTGCCCGAGGATTTTCCCAGCCTGCGCCTGGCCAACCCGATGCAGGTGCAGAACCATGCCTCGGTCGACCTGTACGTCGACCAGGTGCTGCGCCATGCCAAACTCATCCTGGTGTCGCTGCACGGTGGCGTGGGTTACTGGCGCTATGGTGTCGAGCAACTGGTCGAGCTGGCTGCCCGTGGCGTACAGCTGATCCTGGTGCCGGGCGATGATCGCCCGGACCCGGAGCTGACCCGCCTGGGCACCGTCAGCGACGAGCAGGCCGAGCGCCTCTGGCATTACCTGCGCCAGGGCGGCAAGGCCAATGCCATCAACCTGTTCAACTGCCTGGCCAGCCAGTGGCTGGGCCGCGACTATCCGTGGGACGAGCCACAGCCCTTGCCGCGCACTGCGGTGTATCACCCGGCCAAGGGCAGCGCCACGCTGCAGGACTGGTACCCGCAGTGGCATCCCGAACAGCCGGTGGCACCGCTGCTGTTCTACCGCTCGCACCTGCAGGCGGCCAATACCGCGTTCATCGACGTGTTCTGCCAGCGGCTGCAGGCCGCCGGGCTCAACCCCCTGCCGATCGCCGTGGCCAGCCTGAAGGAAAGCGCGTGCCTGGAGCAGGTCGAAGCCTGGCTGGACGAGGTCGACGCCGAGGTGCTGGTCAATACCACCGGCTTTGCCCTGTCCAGCCCCGAACGGCCCAACTTGCGCCCGTTCCGCCGTGACATCCCGGTACTCCAGGCCATTTGCGCCCAAGATAACCAGCTCGGCTGGGAAGCCAGCGAGCAGGGCCTTGGCGCGCGCGACCTGGCCATGCACATTGCCTTGCCGGAACTGGACGGGCGCATCATCACGCGCCCGGTCAGTTTCAAGGACCTGGCCTGGCGCAGCGAGCGCAGCCAGTCCGACGTGGTCTGCTACCGCGCCCACCCCGAACGCATGGATTTCGTCGCCGAGCTGGCCCGTCGCTGGGTCGAGCTGGCGCGCCTGCCGAATGCCCAGAAGCGCGTGGCCCTGGTGCTGGCCAACTACCCGACCCGGGATGGCCGCATTGGCAACGGCGTCGGTCTGGATACGCCAGCGGCTGCGTTGAACATCCTCAAGGCGCTGCGGGCCGAGGACTACCCCCTGGCGGAGTTGCCGGGCAGCGGCACGCAGCTGATCCAGCTGTTGCTGGGTGGAGTGACCAATGACCTCGACCAGCTGGATCTGCGCCCCTGTGCGCAAAGCCTGAGCCTGGCCGACTACCAGGCCGCCTTCGACCGACTGCCCGAAGCCAACCGCCAGGCGGTGCTGGAGCGCTGGGGGGCGCCGCAGCAGGACCCGATGTACCGCAGTGGCCGGTTGATGGTCGCCGGCCTGCGCTTCGGCCTGACCTTCGTCGGCATCCAGCCGGCACGCGGCTACCAGGTGGACCCCAGCGCGGTCTACCACGACCCCGACCTGGTACCGCCGCATGGCTACCTGGCGTTTCACTTCTGGCTGCGCCATGCCTTTGCCGCCGACGCGGTGATCCACGTGGGCAAGCACGGCAACCTCGAATGGCTCCCCGGCAAGGGCGTCGGCTTGTCGGCACAGTGCTGGCCGGACGCGTTGCTCGGCCCGCTGCCGAACATCTACCCGTTCATCGTCAATGACCCGGGCGAGGGTGCCCAGGCCAAACGGCGCACCCAGGCGGTGATCATCGACCACCTGATGCCGCCGTTGACGCGCGCCGAAACCTACGGCCCCTTGCGCCACCTGGAGCAGCTGGCCGATGAATTCTATGAAGCGCAACTGCTCGACCCAAGGCGCGCACGCGAACTGCAGCGCGACATCCTCGAACTGGTCAAGGCCAACCACATCGACCGCGAGCTGCAACTGGAAGGGCAGTTGGACGACGCTGCCGTGTGGCTGCCGCGCCTGGACACCTACCTGTGCGACCTGAAGGAATCGCAGATTCGTGATGGCTTGCATGTGTTCGGCCAGTCGCCGCAAGGGCGGCTGCGCCTGGATACCTTGCTGGCGCTGTTACGGGTCGAGCGAGGCGATGGGCGCGGCGGCAATGCCAGCCTGCTGCGCGCCCTGGCCAAGGCGCTGGTGCCGGGCTTCGACCCGCTCGATTGCGACCTCGGCCAGCCATGGCAGGGGGCGCGTCCCGAGCGCCTGCTGGCCATCAGTGCTGAGCCTTGGCGCACCTGTGGCGACACCCGCGAGCGTCTTGAGCTGTTGGCGCTGCAGGTGATCGAGCAGGCACTGGATGGCACTGCACGGTTACCGGACAAGGGCGAATGGCAGCCGGTGCATGACGTGGTGCAGGCCCTGCGCGAAGCGGTGGCCCCCAGCCTGGATGCCTGCGGTGACGCTGAAATCAGTGGCTTGCTGGCCGCGCTGGCGGGGCGCTTCGTGCCTGCCGGGCCCAGTGGTGCACCCAGCCGTGGGCGCCTGGATGTGCTGCCCACCGGTCGCAACTTCTATACCGTGGATGTGCGCAACTTGCCCACCACCACGGCCTGGCGCCTGGGCTTCGCTTCCGCCAACCTGATCCTCGAACGCCACCTGCAGGACCACGGCGACCACCTGCGCCAGCTCGGCCTGTCGGTGTGGGGCACGGCGACCATGCGCACCGGTGGCGACGACATCGCCCAGGCCATGGCGTTGATGGGCGTGCGTCCGGTATGGGCCAGCGGCAGCCAGCGCGTCGACGATTTCGAAATCCTGCCGTTGAGCCTGCTCGACCGCCCGCGGGTGGATGTGACGTTGCGCGTTTCCGGGTTTTTCCGCGATGCCTTCGGCAATCTTATCCGCCTGTTCGATGCTGCGGTGCAGGCGGTCGCCGCGCTGGAAGAGCCAGACGACCTCAACCCCTTGGCCGCCCGCGTGCGCAGCGAGCGTGCCACGCTGCAGGCGCAGGGGCTGGATGCCGCGCAGGCCGCACGCCAGGCCGGCTGGCGGGTGTTCGGCGCCAAGCCCGGGGCCTACGGCGCCGGGGTACAGAACGCCATCGACGGGCGCCTGTGGCACAGCCGCGAAGACCTGGCCGAGGTCTACCTCAACCACGGCGGTTATGCCTACGGTGCCAGCGACGACGGGACACCGGCCCGCGCCCAGTTCGCCCAGCGCCTGGCCAGGGTGCAGGCGGTGTTGCAGAACCAGGACAACCACGAGCATGACCTGCTCGACTCCAACGACTATTACCAGTTTCAGGGCGGCATGCTGGCGGCGTCGGAAACCCTTTCGGCAACGGCCGTGGCCAGCTATCACGGCGACCACAGCCAGGCCGACCGACCACGCATCCGTACCCTCAAGGAAGAGCTGAACCGGGTCATCCGCGCCCGTGCGCTCAATCCGAAATGGATCGACGGGGTCAAGCGCCATGGCTACAAGGGGGCGTTCGAGATGGCGGCGACGGTCGACAACCTGTTTGCCTTCGATGCCACCACGCACCTGATCGACGACCATCATTACCAGTCGCTGGCCGATGCCTATGTGCTCGATCCGGCGACCCGCGACTTCATGCGCGAGCACAACCCCGAGGCCTTGCGCGACCTTACCGAGCGCCTGCTGGAGGCCCAGCAACGTGGCCTGTGGCTGGCGCCGGGCGATTACCGCGAAGCCCTCGAGGAGCAACTGCTCGACGGCGAGGAACAGGCTTGAAATGAGTGAACCCGTGCAATTCCCGCTGGCTGCCGTGGTCGGTGCCGACGAGCTGAAACTGGCGCTGTGCCTGACCGCCATCGACCCGAAGATCGGCGGTGTGCTGATCGAGGGGCCGCGTGGCATGGCCAAGAGCACCCTGGCCCGTGGCCTCGCTGACCTGCTGGGTGGGGGGCCGTTCGTCACGCTGCCGCTGGGGGCCAGTGAGGAACGCCTGGTTGGCACCCTCGACCTGGATGCCGCGCTCGGCCAGGGCAAGGCGCAGTTTTCCCCGGGCGTGCTGGCCCAGGCCGATGGCGGCGTGCTGTACGTCGACGAGGTCAACCTGCTGCCCGATACCCTTGTCGACCTGCTGCTCGACGTGGCGGCCAGCGGTACCAACCGCGTCGAGCGTGACGGCATTTCGCACAGGCACAATGCGCGCTTCGTACTGATCGGCACCATGAACCCGGAGGAGGGCGAACTGCGCCCACAGTTGCTCGACCGCTTTGGCCTGAACGTGGCCCTGGAAGGTTTGCCCGAGCCCGGGGCGCGCCAGCAGATCATTCGTCGCCGCCTGGCGTTCGACACTGACCCGCAAGCCTTCTGCGCGCAATGGGCCCAGGCTCAGGCGCAATTGCGCGAACGCTGCCAGGCCGCTCGTCAGGCCCTGGCCGAAATTGCCCTGGACGACCAGGCGCTGGCCTGGATCACCGAGCGCTGCTATGCCGCAGGGGTCGATGGCCTGCGCGCCGACCTGGTCTGGTTGCGGGCTGCACGCGCTCACTGCGCCTGGCGCGGCGGCGCAGCCATCGAAGAAGCCGACGTCGAGGCGGTGGCAGAGTTTGCCTTGCGCCACCGCCGCCGGGTCACGCCTCAGGCCAGCCCATCTTCGCCACCCCAGGCAGAGCAGCAGCCCCTGCCACAAGATGCCCGCCAGTCGGGTGAGCAGGGCGGGCAGGGTGACTGGGGGGCGTTGCCGGCACAGCCGGTCGCCAGTGGCGCCCGCCGTGAGGTGCCGAACTGGGCAAAAAAGCCCTGAGCATCCCCCAGTCAACCGCCAAGGGGCCGGATGCCAAAGCAGGCGCAGGCAAGCAGGACGGTGTCCGCACGGGCCGAGCGCGCACTGCCGACAGCGGCCGGGTGGCCTGGCTGCCGACCCTGCTCAAGGGCCGGCCACGGCTGCGCCAGGACCTGTGCTGGCAGCAGCGCCAGGCTCGCCCCGCAGAGTTGTGGCTGGTTATCGTCGATAGCTCGGCCTCGACCCGGCGTTACCAGGCGCTGGCGCAGACCAAAGGGCTGCTGGCGACGTTGTTCGACCAGGCATACCGCCAGCGCGCCCGGCTGGCCCTGCTGACTGCCAGCGGGCATACGCCGCAATGGCAGCGCCATGGCCTGAAGGCTTCGGCCGCCTTGCAGCCATGGTTGCAAGCCTTGGGGGCCGGTGGCGGGACGCCGTTGCTCGCAGCGCTGGCCCAGGCCCGGCATTGGCTGCAGGCGCGGCAACGCGCCCACCCGCATGAAGCGCAGCGTTGCCTGGTGTTCACCGATGGCCGCCTGCAGCACTGCAACGGCGTGCAGCCGATGCCATGTGCCACATTGCTGGTAGATATGGAGCTGGCGCCGGTGCGCTTGGGCCGCGCTCAGCGCCTGGCAGAACAACTGCAAGCGGATTATCAGCACTTGCAACAGTTCAGAATCGTGGATTGAAAACGGCTTGCGCGACACTATGTCGCAACAGGAAACATGCCAGAACTGCAACTGGCTAATTTGTCCAAGTGCGTACTGGCGCACGCACTTGATTGACCGGCTTATATTATTTCGGCATCGACCACGGTTGCAGGTCGTAGCCTTTTTCGCTCAGTTCTGCGCGCACTTCCTCGAGCAGGCTGGCCCACTGGGCCGGGTCGGAATAGATGCGCGACGACACTTGCTTGCTGCCGATGCGGGTGCTGGTCCGGTCGATCACTGCCAGGCTCAGCTCACCAGTACCGTTGGGTGCATCCCAGGCTATGCACTGGAAGGGTTCGAAGGCGTGGTCGGCAATCAGCAGTGCTTCGTTGACACGGAGCGGGGCATTCATGGTTCGGTCTCTCTATTGGTCCCAAACATCCAGATAAAGTCCGCGTTGCCTGGAAGTCGCCTCAATGGTCGCGAACTGCAGCGCGGGGTTATGTGTACTGATGCTCTATGTCCGGGGGCAAGTCACACAGGCGTTGTAAATTTTTTGCAGGGCGGGCTTCCATTACTGCCCTCGCCGCCATGTGATGTCGATAAAATGCGAAAATTCCCATGGCAGATTGTAAAAAAATAATTCGACAGACAGACGGTACTGGGAACTGTCAACTTCGTTGCTACTGTTAATCGGGCGCCACAACTTGCTGTTTTATTTCAAAAAACCAAAAACTGGCGCCAAGGATCGGTCATGCAACAGCCAGCTGCCCAACGCCGTTTGCTCATCGTTGACCCTTGCGATGATTGCCACCGTTTGTTGCCAGGCCTGCGTATCGCAGGCTGGGATGTACACAGCTGCATGCTCGGGGCCGCGCTGGATCACCCGTGCGATGTGGGCCTGCTGCGCTTGCAGGCCGGCCACCTGAGGCACCCGGATGCGGTCAAGGACCTGATCAAACGCAGCAATACCGAATGGATTGCCGTGCTCAGCGCCGAACAACTGCGCATGCCGGCGGTCGGTGATTTTGTCTGTGAGTGGTTTTTTGACTTCCACACGCTGCCGTTCGACGTTTCCCGGGTACAGGTCACCCTGGGCCGTGCCTTCGGCATGGCCCGCCTGCGCGGCAGGGGTGTGCGCAGGGTGGACGACACCCCCCATGAGCTGCTCGGTGACAGCCGCCCGATCCGCGAATTGCGCAAGCTGCTGGGCAAGCTTGCGCCTACCGAGTCACCGGTATTGATTCGCGGGGAAAGCGGTACCGGCAAGGAGCTGGTCGCCCGCACCCTGCATCGCCAGTCGCAGCGCAGCGAGCAACCGTTCATCGCCATCAACTGCGGGGCGATCCCTGAGCACCTGATCCAGTCGGAATTGTTCGGCCATGAAAAGGGGGCCTTCACCGGTGCCCACCAGCGCAAGATCGGGCGCATCGAAGCCGCCCACGGTGGCACGCTGTTCCTCGATGAAATTGGTGACCTGCCGCTAGAGTTGCAGGCCAATCTGCTGCGCTTCCTGCAGGAAAAGCACATCGAAAGGGTGGGGGGCAGCCAGCCGATCCCGGTGGATGTGCGCGTGCTTGCGGCCACCCACGTGGACCTGGAAAGGGCCATCGAGCGAGGGCGTTTCCGTGAGGACCTGTACTACCGGCTCAACGTCCTGCAGGTGGTAACCGCACCGTTGCGCGACCGGCATGGCGACTTGTCCATGCTGGCCAACCATTTTGCCCAGCTCTACAGCGCGGAAACCGGGCGCCGCCCGCGCTCGTTCAGCGATAACGCGCTGGCGGCAATGGGCCGGCATGACTGGCCGGGCAATGTTCGCGAGCTGGCCAACCGGGTTCGCCGCGGGCTGGTACTTGCCGAAGGCCGGCAAATCGAGGCGCAGGACCTGGGCCTGGAAACGCCCGACCAGGCCCGATCGCCACTGGGCACGCTGGAGGAGTACAAGCACCGGGCCGAGCGCCAGGCCCTCTGCGACGTGCTCAACCGGCACAGTGACAACCTGAGCGTGGCAGCCAAGGTCCTGGGCATCTCGCGCCCGACGTTCTATCGCTTGCTGCACAAGCACCAGATACGCTGAACGGGCGGCTTGCCCGGTGCCGGAGACCGGGCCTACTTGCAGGGGCGCTTGCAAGCCAGGTCAATGCGGCCCGCGCGGAATGGTCTTGAGCAGGTCTTCAGGGCTGATGTGGCCGACCACCTGGGCCACCGCGCTGCCTGGGCTCGGCAGGTCGATGATGTGGCTTTTCATCTTGCCGATGACATGCATTTCGCACGGTTTGCAGTCGAACTTCAGGGTCAGCACTTCGTCACCCTGTATCAGCTGCATCGGTGCCACCTTGGTGCGCACGCCGGTCACGCCCTTGGCCTGCTTGGGGCACAGGTTGAAGGAGAAACGCAGGCAGTGCTTGGTAATCATCACCGGCACCTCGCCGTGCTCTTCATGAGCCTCGTAGGCCGCATCGATCAGCTGCACACCATGGCGGTGGTAGAAGTCGCGGGCTTTCTGATTGTAAACGTTGGCCAGGAACGACAGGTGCGACTCAGGGTACACCGGCGGCGGGGTGGTCTCGGCCTTGCGCCCGCCACGCGGGTGCGCCTGCACCCGTGCTGCGGTCAGGGCCTCGATGGCTTCGCGACGCAGGGCCTTGAGCTGCGAGTTGGGGATGAAGTACGCCTGCGGAGCGTCCAGTTCGATGCTGTCGGCGTGGTACATGGTGGTTCCCAGCTGGCCAAGCAGGTCGTGCAACTGCTCCAGCGCCTGCTGCGGCTTGTTGGCCGGGCCGAACGGGCCGTCCAGTGCCACCTGCGCGCTCACTCCCTCCTCGCTGGTGACGGTCAGCGCCAGGCGCTGCTCGCGCAGTACCGCATGCCACTGCACGCCGACCCGGCGCTCGGCCGAGGTGCGTTGCAGGGCCTGCTGCCAGTTGTGGTCGAGGTTGCGCGACAGCGGGTGGTTGGGCCGCAGCTTGTGCAGGCCTTCGGGCATTTCGTTGGGCTCGACGCGGTAGTGGTAGCGCTTCTCGCCATCTTCCTCGAACTCGCCGCGCAGCTCTGCGATGTTGGCGCGAAAGCCCACCACCTCGCGCTTGACCAGCACGTTGAGGCCGTCACCGTTGGTCAGCGGCACTTCGGTGACTACCTGCAGGTCACGCTTGCCGACCTTTTCCACGACGCCCACCGGCAGGCCGGTAAAGGTTGGCGAATCGAAGGCACCAATGTCGACCTTGCGGTCGGTGACGAAGTAGTCGGTACTGCCACGGTGGAAGGTCTTGTCCGGGTCGGGCACGAAGAAATGTTCGGTGCGACCACTGGAGGCGCGGGCCAGCTCCGGGCGGTCTTCGAGGATGGCGTCGAGTTCCTTGCGGTAGTGGGCGGTGATGTTCTTCACGTACCCCACGTCCTTGTAGCGGCCTTCGATCTTGAACGAGCGCACGCCGGCATCGACCAGGTCGCGCAGGTTGGCGGTCTGGTTGTTGTCCTTCATCGACAGCAGGTGCTTCTCGAAAGCCACCACGCGCCCCTGATCGTCCTTCAGGGTGTAGGGCAGGCGGCAGGCCTGGGAGCAATCGCCACGGTTGGCGCTGCGGCCGGTCTGCGCGTGGGAGATGTTGCACTGGCCGGAGAAGGCCACGCACAGCGCACCGTGGATGAAGAATTCAATGGCGGCATCGGTTTCGGCGGCGATGGCGCGGATTTGCTGCAGGTTCAGCTCACGGGCCAGCACCAGCTGGGAGAAACCGGCCTGGTCGAGAAACTTGGCTCGCGCCAGGGTGCGGATGTCGGTCTGGGTACTGGCGTGCAGCTCGATCGGCGGGATGTCCAGTTCCATCACGCCCAGGTCCTGCACGATCAGGGCGTCGACGCCGGCGTCGTACAACTGGTGAATCAGCGTGCGCGCGGGTTCCAGTTCGTTGTCGTGGAGGATGGTGTTGATGGTGGTGAAGACGCGTGCGTGGTAGCGATGGGCGAACTCGACCAGTCCGGCGATATCGCTGACTTCGTTGCAGGCATTATGGCGCGCGCCGAAGCTCGGGCCGCCGATATAGATGGCGTCAGCGCCGTGCAGGATCGCTTCGCGGGCGATGGCGACGTCACGGGCAGGGCTGAGCAGTTCCAGGTGGTTCTTTGGAAGGGACATGTCTTTATAGGTTCGGGCTGGCACGGTTTAGGCAGGCATTGTAGCGGCGAAAGCGGCCGGCGGCACCATTGCGGTGCCGAGAGGTGTCGGTCGCTAGCGGATGCGGTTCCGTGCAGGAGCGGCCTTGCGACGCGGTGGGCGGCGACGCGGCCTCGGCGACATTGGCGGCGCAGCTGATGGCCTGGCGCGCTGCGCCCCCTTTCGCGAACTACAAGGCTGCCCCTGCAGGGAGTGTGCGTTGTGGATCGATCAGCGCTTGGCGGCCATTGCGGTCACTTCCACGCGCATGCCTTCCACCGCCAGCGCGGCCACGCCCACCGCAGCGCGTACCGGCCAGGGCTTGCTGAAGAAACGCTGGTACACCTCGTTGAACGCCGCGCGGTCGGCCATGTCGGTGAGGTAGATGGTCAGGTGCAATACCCGGTCCATGCCGCTGCCGGCCTTTTCCAGGGCAACCTTCAGCGCCTGCAGGGTGCACTCGCTCTGCGCGACGATGTCGCCCAGTTCCAGGCTGCCATCGGCGTGGGTCGGGATCTGGGTGGTGACCAGTACGCCATTGAATTCGGCGACGTCAGAGGAGATCGATTCGGCGTCCGGGTCCGGGGTGTAGATGATGTCTGCATTTGCCATGGTGTGACTTGCCTTGCAACGGAAGGAAAGCGGCAAGCCTACGCGAGCGCGCTGGCCCGGTCGAGGGCAGCCCGGTGTTTGAAATATGCGGCGTTCGCCGTCAGAATCGCGCCCCATTGCAAAGCCAGGGGGCTACCTTGAACGAACAGACCTTGTCCAGGCGCCTGGAGCGTGTGGCAGCCCATGTGCCGCAGGGCGCGCGCCTGGCCGACATTGGCTCGGACCATGGCTACCTGCCGGTGGCCTTGATGTTGCGCGGCGTGCTGGAGGCGGCGGTTGCCGGTGAGGTGGCGCCAACGCCATTCGCCTCCGCCCGGCGCAACGTGCGCAGGAACGGCCTGGAAGGCCGGGTCGGCGTGCGCCTGGCCGATGGCCTGGCCGCGATCGAGCCGCAGGACCGTATCTCGGTGATCAGCCTCTGCGGCATGGGCGGCGATACCATGTGTGGCATTCTCGAGGCCGGCAAGCAGCGCCTGGCCGGCGTCACCCGCCTGGTGCTGCAACCCAATGGCGGTGAGCGCGAACTGCGTCAATGGCTGACGGACAATGGTTTGCGCATCGTCAGCGAAGAACTGTTGCGGGAGAACCGCTTCGACTACGAGATCATCGTCGCCGAGCCCGGTACGGCGGCATACAGCGCCGAACAGTTGTACTTCGGCCCGCTGCTGTTGCAGGAGAAGAGCGAGGCGTTCCTGGTCAAGTGGCGGCGCATGCTGCGGCAGAAGCAGCAGACCCTGGCCAACTTCGAACGTGCCCGCGATGCGGTGCCTCAGGCGAAGATCGATGACTTCAACCAGCAGGTGCGCTGGATCAACGCGGTACTGGCCTGACTCACTGCTGCGAGCAGTTGCCCATCTCCCGGTAGTCGATCTCGCGCTTTTGTCCCTGATGGTCGACATACACCATGTGCGCGGTGCCAACCTGGCAGTCGGCGGCATTGCTGGGTGGTGTGATGGAGATGACCTTGGCCACGTCCAGCGGCATGCCGTATTGATAGTGGCTGCTCACCGGCTGGCTATTGCCGGTGTCGGCGAAGGCGCCGAACGAGGCGAGGGTGGTGGCGACGACAAGGGCCGGGATCGAGCGTTTCATGGAGGGCTCCTTTTTCAATGGATGACTCATGATGGATTCATTGGTCATCCACAATAAATGGGCCAATCCGTGATAGATTCCTGCCTGCGGCGCAAGAATACATCGAACAAGGAGCCCTCCATGGACATGCTGCATGCCATGCGTACCTTCGCCCGGGTAGTGGAATGCGGCAGCTTCGCTGCGGCTGCCAATGCCCTGGACATTTCCGCAGCGCAAGTGTCGCGCATTGTTGCCGAGCTGGAAAACCAGCTGCAGACCCGCCTGTTGCACCGTACGACGCGGCGTTTGCGCATGAGCGAAGCTGGCGAGCGGTTTCTTGAGCGTTCCCGGCAGATCCTGCTGTTGACCGAGGAAGCGGTGGGCGAAGCCCGTGGTGCACACCTGACCCCGCGTGGCCGCCTGCGCCTGCATTGCCCGCATGGGCTGGGGCTGTTGCTGATGCCGCTGGTGGCCGGCTACAACGCCCTGTGCCCGGAGGTGGTGATCGAGCTGACCCTGTCCCAGCGCAACCCGGACCCGCTGGCCGAAGGGCATGACGTGGTGATCACCGTAGACGGTGCCCTGCCGGATTCGCAGTTGATTGCCGTGCCGCTGGGCAACATCTTCAGCATCCCCTGCGCGGCGCCCAGCTACCTGCAGGCCCACGGTGTACCCGAACGTCCGGAAGACCTGCACCAGCACCGTTGCCTGCGCATGGCCTACCCGATGTACGAAGGTGACTGGGTGTTCCCGCAGGGGGGGGACCAGTGCGTGATCGCGCCGAACGACAGTTTCTCCACCAACGTCGCCGACGCCATGCTGGTGGCCAGCGAGCTGGGCATGGGCATTGGCCTGTTGCCGTTCTATACCGCCAGCCAGGCGATCGAACAAGGGCGCTTGTGCCGGCTGCTGGCGCCGTACCGGCTGAGGGAGAATGCGCTGTACGCGATGTACCCGTCACGCCATTACCTGGATGCCAAGGTGCGGACCTGGATCGATTACCTCAAGGAGCAGTTGCCGGCGTTGTTCGAGGGGCATACCAGCGTGGTGGATGATGCGCGTTATTGGCGCTGACTTGTGGCCTGAAGTGGCTAGCGCCTTTGTACATGCCTGCACTGGCCATATCGTCGGCAAGCCGCCTCCCACAGGGTACTGCACCAGGTTTGACACCGATGCGGTCGGTGTGAGCGCTGGCTTGCCGGCCATGGGCCGCACAGCGGCCCCGGCATTGCGGCTATTTACAGAGGGTAGTGCTTCAACTCCCGGGCAATCAGCATCCGCTGGATCTCGCTCGAGCCTTCATAGATCTGCGTGATCCGCGCATCGCGGTAGTAGCGCTCCACCGGGTAGTCCTCCAGGTAGCCATACCCGCCATGCACCTGGATCGCCATCGAGCACACCCGCTCGGCCATTTCCGAGGCGAACAGCTTGGCCTGTGACGCCTCCGACAGGCACGGCCTGGCCGCGCTGCGCAGGCGCGCGGCATGCAGGATCAGCAGGCGCGCGGCATTGACCTGTACCTGCATGTCAGCCAGCAGGTTGGCGATGCTCTGGTGCTCGTTTATCGGCTTGCCGAATTGCACGCGGTCACGTGAGTACAGCAGCGCCGCCTCGAATGCGGCACGGGCAATGCCCAAGGCTTGGGCGGCGATGCCGATTCGGCCGCCTTCGAGGTTGGACAGGGCAATGGCCAGGCCCTTGCCACGTTCACCGAGGATATTGGCAGCGGGGATGCAGCAGTTGTCAAAGGTCACCGCACAGGTATCGGAGGCGCGGATGCCCATCTTGTGCTCGCTGCGGTCGACCTTGAAGCCCGGGTTGTCGGTGGGTACCAGGAATGCCGACAGGCCTTTTTTGCCCAGCTCGGGGTCAGTCACCGCGAAGACGATCGCCAACCCGGCGCGGCGGGCGTTGCTGACGAACTGCTTGGCGCCGTTGATTACCCACTGGCCGTCCACCAGCTCGGCGCGGGTGCGCAGGTTGTGCGCTTCGGAGCCGGCCTGCGGTTCGGTCAGGCAGAAGCAACCGATGACCTCGCCGCTGGCCAGGCGCGGCAACCACTGCTGTTGCTGCTCCGCCGTGCCGTAGGCCAGCAGCGGGCCGCAGCCCACCGAGTTGTGGATACTCATCATCGCCCCGGTGGCACCGCAGCCGGCGGCGATTTCTTCCACGGCCAGGGCGTAGGCGACATAGTCGGTATAGCTGCCGCCGAACTGTTCCGGCACGACCATGCCGAGCAAGCCCAGTTCGCCCATCTTGCGTACCACGCCATCGTCGATCCAGCCGGCCTTTTCCCAGGCCTGGGCATGCGGGGCGATCTCGCCACGGGAGAAGTCCCGGGCCATGTCGCGGATCATGATCTGTTCTTCGCTCAGTTCCAGGTCTTGCATCTGTGTACTCCCCGGCTCACAGGCCTTCGAAGAATTGATCGACGCGCTGGCGCTGCAAGGCGGCCAGGGTCGGCGGGTTCCAGCGTGGCTGCTTGTCCTTGTCGATGATCAGTGCACGTACGCCCTCGATGATGTCGCCGTGCTGGAACCACTGACGGTCCAGGTGCAGCTCCATGGCAAAGCACTCCTCAAGGCCCAGGTGGCGGCCGCGGCGCAGCATCTCCAGGGTAACCGCCATGGCCAGCGGCGAGCGGCTTTCCAGCTGGTCGGCGGTGGCCACGGCCCAGGCGTGGCTGTCGCCAATGCTGACCGCCCGCAGTTGCTCGACGATCGCCGACACATCGGGCAGGGCGAAGAAGTGGTCGATGACCGGGCGCAGTTTTTCCAGCGGGGCATTGTCGAGCGCCTGGGTGCCAAGCCTGGCCAGCAGGTTCTGCAGGTCCTTGAGCGGGTGGTCGCCGAAGCGCAGCTGGTCGAGGCCTTGGTCGAGGGCGGCGAGCTTGTCGCTGGCCAGGTACCAGTCGGCCAGGCCGCAGTACAGCGCATCGGCGGCCTGGATCTGGGTGCCGCTGACGCCCAGGTAGGTGCCCAGTTCGCCGGGGATGCGCGACAGGAAGTAGCTGCCGCCGACATCCGGGAAGTAGCCAATGCCCACTTCAGGCATGCCCAGGCGGCTGCGCTCGGTGACAACGCGCAGCTCGCAGCCCTGGGCCAGGCCCATGCCGCCGCCCAGGGTGAAGCCGTCCATCAGCACCAGTACCGGCTTGCGGTAATGGTGGATGGCCAGGTCGAGCGCGTATTCCTCGACGAAGAAGGTTTCATGCAGTGTTTCGCCAGCCTTGAAGCTGTCATGCAGCGAACGGATGTCGCCACCGGCACAGAAGCCTTTGGGGCCCTCGCCACGCAGTACCACGGCTTGCACCTGCGGGTCGCTGGCCCACAGGTCGAGGTGGCGGCGCAGGCTGCGCACCATGTCCAGGGTCAGGGCATTGAGGCCGGCAGGGCGGTTCAGGGTCAGGTGGCCGATGTGGTTGCGGACTTCGGCCAGTACAGGGTCGGTGGCTGAGGTAGTAGCGTGCGCAGTCATTGCGTTCTCCCTGCTTTGTTATTGATTTTCCAAGTGAAGTCTGGAGTTCGCTGGAGGATCGCAGAATCCTGTCATGCGAATTTACCGTGCACAATCGACAAATCTGCAGGGGGATTCTGCATTTTTACCTTGGCAAGGATATCGCCACTCTAGCAACAATTCGCCTGGCCCTCGAACGTAGGCAGTCGACCCCGGCATTCGTTAACCTGGCCGTAACGATCAGCCCGTGAGCTTGATTGATGCGCCAGCTCCCCCGGCCCTAAGGTGGTCCCACGACAGCGAACCCGTGGAGTCACCATGACAACAACACAGCATCCACCGCCGCAATGGTCGCGACGGCGCGCCGAGAAGCAGCGCCGCCTTGACCGGGTACGCCACCTCGCCGATGGCGTCGTGCTGCCCACCGAACGTATCGTCGAAGCCCTGGAACTGCTGCTGGCCCCCGGCGACCGGGTGGTACTGGAAGGCAACAACCAGAAGCAGGCCGACTTTCTCTCGCGTGCGTTGGCCAAGGTCGACCCCGGACGCCTGCATGACCTGCACATGATCATGCCCAGCGTCAGCCGCGCCGAGCACCTGGACCTGTTCGAACGCGGCATCGCGCGCAAACTGGATTTTTCCTTCGCCGGCCCGCAGAGCCTGCGCATTGGCCAGTTGCTGGAAGACGGCCTGCTGGAAGTGGGGGCCATCCACACCTACATCGAACTGTACTCGCGGCTGCTGGTGGACCTGATTCCCAACGTCACCCTGGTGGCAGGCTTCATGGCCGACCGCGACGGCAACCTCTACACCGGCCCCAGCACCGAAGACACCCCGGCGCTGGTGGAGCCTGCCGCCTTCAGTGACGGCATCGTCATCGCCCAGGTCAACCAGCTGGTGGACCGTGCCGCTGACCTGCCACGGGTCGATATTCCGGCATCCTGGGTGGATTTCATCGTGGTCGCCGACCGGCCCTTCTATATAGAACCGTTGTTCACCCGCGACCCGCGCCATATCAAGCCGGTGCATGTGCTGATGGCGATGATGGCCATCCGCGGCATCTACGAAAAACACCAGGTGCAGTCGTTGAACCACGGCATCGGCTTCAATACCGCTGCCATCGAACTGATCCTGCCGACCTACGGTGAATCCCTTGGGTTGAAAGGCAAGATCTGCCGCAACTGGACGCTCAACCCACACCCGACGCTGATCCCGGCCATCGAGACCGGCTGGGTAGAAAGCGTGCATTGCTTCGGCACCGAACTGGGCATGGAGGACTACATCGCCCAGCGCCCCGATGTGTTCTTCACCGGTCGCGATGGCTCGCTGCGCTCCAACCGCATGATGTGCCAGCTGGCCGGGCAGTACGCCGTCGACCTGTTCATCGGCGCCACCCTGCAGGTGGATGGCGATGGCCACTCCTCGACTGTGACGCGTGGCCGCCTGGCCGGCTTCGGTGGCGCGCCGAACATGGGCCACGACCCGCGTGGCCGGCGCCATGCAAGCCCGGCGTGGCTGGACATGACGGTGCCGGAAACGCTGCTCGAACGTGGCCGCAAGCTGGTGGTGCAGATGGTCGAGACCTACCAGGATGGCGGCAAGCCCACCTTTGTCGAAACCCTGGATGCCGTGGATGTGGCCAGGCAAGCCGGCATGCCGCTGGCGCCGGTGATGATCTATGGCGACGACGTCACCCACCTGTTGACTGAAGAAGGTATTGCCTACCTGTACAAGGCGCGCAGCCTGGAGGAACGCCGGCAGATGATCGCCGCTGTGGCCGGGGTCACTGTCATCGGCCTGCGTCACGCCCCCAAGGACACCTTGAGCCTGCGTCAGCAGGGCCTGGTTGCCTTGCCGGAAGACCTCGGCATCCGCCGCACCGACGCCAGCCGCGAGCTGTTGGCCGCGCGCAGCATTGCCGACCTGGTCGAATGGTCCGGCGGCCTGTACAACCCGCCCGCACGGTTCAGGAGCTGGTGATGAACGCACTCGACATCCACGAAACCGGCGCGCTCCCGGTAGAGCCGGGCTGGCCCGCGAAGAGGCCAGCCCGGACCAGCGAAATCTCCCTGGCCGACCACCTGGCCGACCTGGCCGTGGAAGCCCTGATCGACGAAGCCGACCTGTCGCCCAAGCCCGGTCTGGTCGACCGCCGCGATAACGGCGCCCACCACGACATGACTCTGGGCCTGATGCATGCCTCGGCGCTGGCCCTGTGGCCATGCCTGCGGCAAATGGCCGAAGCCGCCCAGGCCATCGGCAGCATCGGCCAGGCGCTGCGCGCCAGCCTCGGCCATATCGGCCGCGAAGGCGAGGCGGCGATGCTGGCTGCCACCGGCGGGATCAACACCCACCGTGGTGCCATCTGGGCACTGGGCCTGCTGGTCGCGTCCAGGGCCCTCGGTGGCGGCGCTGATGCCGCTACCCTGGCCGCCCGCGCCGGGCGCATCGCGCTGCTTGACGACCCGGCCACGATTGCGCATGACAGCCACGGTCAGCAGGTGCGCCGCCGCTATGGTTCGGCGGGCGCCCGCGAACAGGCCCAGCAAGGCTTCCCCGCGGTCATCGGCCACGGCTTGCCACAACTGCGGCGCAGCCGCACCAACGGCGCCAGCGAGCCGCATGCCCGGCTTGACGCCTTGCTGGCGATCATGGCCGTGCTCAGCGATACCTGCGTGCTCTGGCGCGCCGGCCCACAAGGCCTGCAAGCCCTGCAGCAGGGCGCCCGCGCGGTACTCGAAGCCGGCGGTAGTGCCACCCTGGGCGGTCGCCGCCAGCTGCGGGCGCTGGACGCTCGACTGTTGCGCCTGAACGCCTCACCGGGCGGTGCCGCCGATCTGCTGGCCGCCTGCCTGCTCCTCGACAAAGCCGGGAGCCTGTGACATGGAAACCCTGACCTTTCAATTCCCCGCCGCCGAGCCGGGCCGTGGACGCTCGCTGGTGGGTTGCGTCAGCTCTGGCGACCTCGAAGTACTGATCGAACCTGGTACCGCCGGCACCTTGCAGGTCCAGGTGGTGACCTCGGTCAACGGTAGCGGTGCCCGCTGGACGCAGTTGTTCCAGCGCCTGTTCGAAGGCCACACCTGGCCGGCCATGAATATCGCCATCCATGATTTCGGCGCTACTCCAGGCGTGGTCCGCCTGCGCCTGGAACAAGGCTTCGAGGAGATTGCCCATGACTGACACTGCACGCTTGCTGCGCAGCCGCAGCTTTGTCGAACTGGGCGCCCGCCAGCGTGCCCGCGCCTTGCTCGACCCCGGCACTTTCCGCGAGCTGCTGGGGCCGTTCGACCGGTTGATGTCGCCTTGGCTGCCACGCCAGGGCATCGTGCCGCAGGCCGACGATGGCGTGATCATCGCCAAGGGGCGGCTGAACGGGCGCAGCGCCGTGGTCGCGGCCATCGAAGGCGGCTTCCAGGGGGGCAGCATGGGCGAGGTGGGCGGGGCCAAGATCGCGGGTGCGCTGGAACTGGCCAGCGAAGACAACCGCAACGGCATCCCCACCTGTGCCGTGTTGTTGCTGGAAACCGGCGGTGTGCGCCTGCAGGAAGCCAACCTGGGGCTGGCCGCGATTGCCGAGATCCAGGCGGCGATCGTCGAACTGCGCGAATGGCAGCCGGTGATCGGCTTGGTCGCAGGCTCGGTCGGCTGTTTCGGCGGCATGGCCATCGCCGCTGGCCTGTGCAGCCATTTGCTGGTTACCCGTGAGGCGCGCCTGGGCCTCAACGGCCCCCAGGTGATCGAACAGGAGGCCGGCATCGCCGAGTACGACGCCAGGGACCGACCGCTGATCTGGGGCCTGACCGGTGGTGAGCAGCGTCATGCCAGCGGGCTGGCGGATGGCTACATGACCGATGACATCGAGGCCCTGCGCGAACGCTTGCTGCAACTGCTCGACGAGCCTTCCAGGGAGCGTGCCAGCCAGTACGACTGGTTCCTTGGGCGCCTGGCGCGGCTGGGTGTTGCCTGCCCGCAACTGGACGCCACCGCTGTACGCGCCCTCTACCAAGGAGAAAGCAAATGAACCGAGCCTTGAACTGGCTGCCGGGCCTGGCCGGCGGGCCCGCCTTGCCGGGCTACCCGGCGTCGTTGCGAGTAGTCGACGGTGAACTGGATAACCGCCTGGCGCGCTTCATTGCCGTAGTGCCGGATGCCGACAATCCTTTCCCCCGGGCCCGTTCGGGCGAAGTCGGCTTGTTGGAGGGCTGGGGCCTGGCCAAGGCTGTGAGCCAGGCAGTCGAGGCTGACCGTGACAGTCAGAAGCGGGCTATCGTCGCCGTGATCGACGTGCCCAGCCAGGCCTATGGCCGCCGCGAGGAGGCGCTGGGCATACACCAGGCGCTGGCGGCCGCGGTGCAGGCCTATGCCCAGGCACGCCTGGCCGGGCACCCAGTGATCGGCCTGCTGGTCGGCAAGGCCATGTCCGGTGCCTTCCTGGCCCACGGCTACCAGGCCCAGCGCCTGATCGCCCTGGACGATGCCGGGGTCATGGTGCACGCCATGGGCAAGGCGGCGGCAGCGCGGATCACCCTGCGCAGTGTCGAGCAACTGGAGGCGCTGGCTGCCGAGGTGCCACCCATGGCCTACGACCTGGCCAGCTACGCGTCCCTCGGCTTGCTGTGGCGTCGGTTGGCAGTAGCGGATGCCGCGGCACCGAGCGCCGCCGACATTGCCAATGTGCGCGCCTGCCTGGCCGAAGCCGTGCGGGATATCGGCGCCTCGACTGATTTGTCATCGCGGCTGGTGGGTGAGCACCGCAGCGCCTCGCGCCAGGTACGCGAACAGCTGCGCCAGCAATGGCAGGGCGTTTGAGATGAACGCGCCAAGGCCGCACGACCTGCTCTGGGGGATGCCTGCCTCGGGCCTGCCTGGCGATGCCCCGCCATGGGCGCGAGACGTATTGCTCGACGGCCAGCCGGTGGTGGTGCGTCGAGCCATCGGTAACGCCGGCTGGGTGGCGGTGGGGCTACGCGGCCAGGGCCGGGCGCGGCGCCTGGCGGCAATGATGCGCCTGGCGGATATTCAGCGTCGACAAGGCCCCGAAGCACTGCGCTGGCAAGCACAAAGCCGTTGGCCTGCCTTGCAGGCTTTGGTCTCGGTCACCCCGTTACTGGACGCCAGCGGCCTGGCCTGGGGGCCTACCGGCGCGGTCGGCTACCAGATTGCCAGCGGTAGCCAAGTCGTCCACGCCGCCAGCGACCTCGACTTGTTGCTGTATACGCCCCAACCGCTACCCCGTGCGCAGGCGCGGGAGCTGCTGGATGCTCTCGATTGCGCACCGTGCCGTATCGATGTGCAGCTGGAAACGCCGGCGGGCGGCATCGCCTTGCGCGAGTGGGCTGGCCTGGGCCGCCGCGTGCTGCTCAGGGCGGCGCAGGGGCCACGCCTGGTCAGCGACCCATGGGCAGCCCTGGAGCGTGCCGCATGAGCAGCCTGTTTGCCTTCCCTGGCCAGGGCGCACAGCAGGTGGGCATGCTGCAGCGTTTGCCTGAGGGTGCCGGGCGATTGCTCGAAGAGGCCAGCGACATCCTCGGCCAGCAGGCGCTGGCGCTGGACAGCCAGCAGTCGCTGCAGACGACCCGTGCGGTGCAGTTGTGCCTGCTGCTGGCTGGCGTGGCCTGGGCACGCTGGCTGATGCAACGGAGCCCTGCGCCGGACTATGTGGCGGGCTTGTCGATTGGTGCTTACCCCGCGGCAGTCACGGCAGGCGCCCTGGATTTTGCCGACGCCGTGCGCTTGGTTGCCCTGCGCGGCGAGCTGATGCAGCGCGCCTATCCGCAAGGTTATGGCATGACTGCCCTCAGTGGCCTGGACCTGGCCGGCGTGGAGCGCCTGCTGATGACGGTGGGCGGCGAGGTCTATGTGGCCAATCTCAACAGCGACACTCAGATCGTCATCGCGGGAAGCGACTCGGCGATGGCTGCCGTGGCTGACCAGGCGCGTCGGCTAGGGCAGGGCATGGCCCGGCGGTTGGCGGTCAGCGTGCCGTCGCATTGCCCGCTGCTGGCGGGCCCCGCGGCGGAACTGGCCCGTGCGTTCGCCACGGTAGAACTGCGGCACCCACGCATCCGCTATCTCAGTGGCAGCAGCGCACGCCCGGTGTGCGACCCACAGCACCTGCGCGACGACCTGGCCGGCAACATGGCGCGGCTGGTCGACTGGCGCGGTACGTTGCGCAACGCCTATGAGCGCGGCGTGCGCCTGCATCTGGAAATGCCGCCCGGCAGTGTACTCAGCGGGCTGGCCAGGCCGGTGTTCGTACAGGGCCGGGTGATGACCGTCGAAGGCAGCCGTTGGGACAGCCTGGATGCGCTATTGCGCCAGGGGGTGGCCGACGATCGATGAGGGCAGCTGCCTGGCGGCGGCCGACGTGGGCCCGCAAATAGGCAATGCCGTGCACGTGGGTTCACCAAGGACAACAACAAGCAACTTCGACACTACCTGAGGACAATAACAATGATTATCTATGGTGTGGCTCTGCTGGCGGTCTGCACGCTTGCCGGCGTCATCGTCGGCGACTTCCTGGGCGTGCTGCTGGGTGTCAAATCCAATGTGGGCGGGGTCGGCATCGCCATGATCCTGCTGATTTGCGCGCGCCTGTACATGCACCGCAACGGTGGCATGAGCAAGGAATGCGAATTCGGCGTGGGCTTCTGGGGCGCCATGTACATCCCGGTGGTGGTGGCCATGGCGGCCCAGCAGAACGTGGTCACCGCCCTGCACGGCGGGCCGGTAGCGCTGTTGGCAGCGGTAGGCGCAGTACTGGTGTGCGGCGCGACCATCGCGGTGATCAGCCGCAGCCATCGTGGTGCCCCACTGCCGACAGAACCCGGGCCCGAAAGCAACGTGCAGGCCGCCCCTGCGGGAGGGCGTTGATCATGTGGCCGATCATTGCCAATGCGCTGCAACATAACGCCCTGATCACTGCATTCGCGCTGGTGGGCGGCATCATGTGGCTATCGGTGCTGCTGTCGAAGTACCTGACCTTCGGTCGCGTGCATGGCTCGGCCATCGCCATCGTCATCGGCCTGGTGCTGGCGTGGGTGGGGGGCACGCTTACCGGCGGGCAGCAAGGCCTGGCCGACGTGGCTTTGTTCTCCGGCATCGGCCTGATGGGTGGGGCCATGCTGCGCGACTTTGCCATTGTCGCCACGGCCTTCGAGGTACAGGCCACCGAGGCTCGCAAGGCCGGCATGATCGGCGCGCTGGCGCTGTTGCTGGGCACGGTGCTGCCGTTCATCGTCGGTGCGGCGGTGGCCTATGCCTTCGGCTACCGCGATGCGGTCAGCATGACCACCATCGGCGCCGGTGCCGTAACCTATATCGTCGGCCCGGTGACTGGCGCGGCGCTGGGCGCCAGTTCGGAGGTGATGGCCCTGTCGATTGCCACCGGGCTGATCAAGGCGATTCTGGTGATGGTATTCACCCCGGTTTCGGCGCGGCTGCTGGCGCTGGACAACCCGCGCTCGGCGATGGTGTTCGGCGGCCTGGCGGGCACCGTGTCCGGGGTGACCGCCGGGCTGGCGGCGACGGACCGGCGGTTGGTGCCGTATGGCGCGCTGACGGCTACCTTCCACACCGGCCTGGGTTGCCTGATGGGGCCTTCGATCCTGTACTTCTGCGTACGCGGCCTGGTCGGCTGAAGGGCAGGCGGGCAACGGCACAGGGTGATGGTAACGGAAGCGAAGCGGTGCCAGCCGCGACCCGTTGCCATCACTGCCGCCCCCCCCCGATTCGGGGAATACCGCCGGGGTATCCTCCCCAATCTGTTTCGCTTGCCGAGCTGAGGCGTTGAAAAACAAAGCAATTATCGTGTGGCATATACCTTGCTCCGGCCCCACGCAGAGATCCTGCGTCCCGGAGGTACGGCATGGCTATGCCACACAAACGTCCCATCCTGTCATCGACGGCCACCAATGACTGCCTGGTAGTCAAGCTGACCTACCCACCCACCTGCAAGGCCCCTCCACGCCGGGCCTGGCCAGCCGCTGCGCAAGCCTGTGCCGATGCCCGGCGGTGGCAGCCGCGCCATGGTCTGCCCGTTCGATGGCCATGTGTGGCCACTGTACAACTGCTTCATGTTGCCGGGCCGAAGGCGGCAACGCGCTGATGGGGCGCAGATCGAGAAGGAGCAGGAGCATGAACACGAACCCACGCCCTGCTTACCTGGGGATGGCACTTGGAGGCGCACTGATTGCGTTGGGAGTGGCTTATGAAAGCCTCTGGTGCGACCCGCGCGAGCTGTTGCAGGCACCTGCCGACCCGCAAGCCCTGCACCGGTTGAGCCGCGACGGCGTAACCGTGGAATTCGAGGCCAGGCCGCTGACCGGAAGGGAGTTACAGGAGGGCAGCATCGCCAGCATCCGCTTCAAGGTCAGCGACCAGGCCAGTGGCCAACCCTTGTCGGGCATGGCCCCGGGCGCGTGGATCGACCCGACGCAGGCGGGCCCGCAGGGCAACCGTGAGCACAGCTGCAAGGCCCGGGTTGCGCTGTTTCTCAAAAGCAGCATTGGCGCAAGGCCATTGCTCGACCTGAACAGCTACTTCCTGTTGATGCTGAACCAGGACGCCAGCCTGACAGTAATCGACCCGACGGTGTCGGTGGGCGGCGTGACCAGTACCCTGGCCCGCATCGAGTTGCCCGGACGGCCCATGGATTGGGCGGCCACCGGGGACGAGAAGCAGGTGTTCGTGTCCATCCCCGAGCGTGGCAAGGTCTCGGTGATCGACACCGAAACCTTCTCCCGCGTGGCCGACCTGGACGCCGGCGACCAGCCGCTGCGCGTGGCCCTGCAGCCGGACCAGCACCGGCTGTGGGTGGGTAACGACAGCAGCGACCCGGCCAAGGGCGGTGTCACGGTGATCGATGTGCCAGGGCGCAACACCCTGAAAACCTTCAACACCGGCAGCGGGCACCATGAAATCGCCTTCAGCGCCGACTCGCACTTTGCCTACGTCAGCAACCGCGCCAGTGGCACGCTGAGCATCATCGACATCCCGCAAATGCGCCTGGCCAAGACCCTCAAGGTGGGGCCGCAACCGCTGTCGGTCAGCTATTCGGCGCTGTCCCAGGCGGTGTACGTGGTCGATGGCGAAGAGGGCAGCGTGCGGGTGCTCGATGCCCGCAGCCAGCAACTGCGCCACACCGTCCAGGCCGGAAAGGGCCTGGGTCTGATGCGCTTCAGCCACGATGGGCGCTACGGCATGGTGCTCGATAGCCAGGGCAACCAGGCGCTGGTCATCGATGCCAGTACCGACAAGCTGATCCACCATATTCCGGTGGCCGCACAACCGTACCAGCTGATCTTTACCCAGAACTACGCCTACGTGCGCAGCCTGGCTGCACCGACAGTAAGCATGATCAACCTGGCCAGCCTGGGCGAAGGGCGTACACCGATCATCCAGGGTTTCGAGGCCGGCCCGGCGGCGCCACGCCAGGCCGGCGAGTTGCCGCTGGCCCAGGGCATGGTGGTGTCGCGCGATGGCAACTCGGTGTTCGTGGTCAACCCGGTGGACAACACCACCTACTTCTATACCGAGGGCATGAATGCGCCGATGTCCGGCTACAACAACCGTGGCCACCAGGCCCGCGCCGCGCTCATCGTCGACCGCAGCCTGCGCGAGTTGGCCCCGGGTGTGTACGGCTCGACGGTGAAGATGCCCGCCGCCGGCAAGTTCGACGTGGCCTTCCTGCTCAAGCAGCCCCCGATCATCCACTGTTTCAGCACCGAGGTGGCCGAAGCGCCGGCCGAAGAAAACTACACCAGCCTGCGCGTCACGCCGGCCGCAGCGTCCAAGGTTTCCCAGACAGGCGCGAGGAATCCGCGATGACTACCAGGCACGCTTGCAGAACATTGGCCCTGGCCCTGGCCCTGGCCCTGGCGCTGGCCAGCAGCCTGGCGCTGGCGCATGGCGACAGTGAACCTGGCGGCCATGCCGCGCAGCCACGGCCTGCCAGCGAGGAAAAGGCCAGCGTACGCTTTGCCGATGTGTCGCTGCTGAACCAGGACGGCATGCCGGTGCGCCTGGAACAAGACCTGGTCGGCGAGCATCTGGTGGTCATGGGCTTCATCTACACCCGCTGCACCACGGTGTGCCCGGTGGTGTCCGCGGTCATGGGCAAGGTCCAGGAGCAACTGGGTGGCCGGGTAGGGCAGGAGATTCAGTTGGTGTCGATCAGCGTCGACCCGCAACGCGACGACGCCAGGCGCTTGCAACGTTATGCCAGGACCTTCCAGAAGGGCCCTGGCTGGAGCTGGCTGACCGGCACACCGTATGCCATCGGCGAAACGCTCAAAGGCCTGGGCAGCTTCAGCGCCGACCTCAGCCGGCATCCGCCACTGATCCTGGTGGGTGACGGGCGCAGCGGGCACTGGAAGCGTTACTACGGCGTTACCGACCCGGCGGTGCTGATCGACGAACTCAACCGCCTCAGCGCCCGCCGGGTACACGTCAAAAGCACGGCCATTGCCGACCGCCACGAGGTGCAACCATGAGCCAGGCAACCTCCCGCCGCGTGGGCATGCGCGGTGTCGACTGGCTGGTGCTGGGCGCTTGCCTGTGGATCCTCGCCTCGGTGGCGTTCGCCCATCAGGGCCATGCGCCTCAGCTGCCGGCGCCGCAGCCAGCGGTGCCGGCGATCGGCAGCGACGGCGGTGGCCCTGCCTGCGCCCCGGTTCACCGCGTTCACCCCGTACCGGCGCTGCCGGACAACCCTTGAGCGGAGGTTGCCATGCGTACGCTGTTGTTGTGCCTGTTGCAGGTGCTGGCCAAGGCCAGCTGGGCCGATGTGCCGGCGGCGCGGGTCAATGGCGTGGCGATCGGGTTGCTGCGCCTGGAGTGCTATTTCAGCGTATACCTGCAGGCTCGGGGCCGCGCGGTGACCAGCATCGGCAACCCGACCCTGTACAAGCGCTGGCGCGACCAGGCCCTGAACGAGCTGATCGACAAGGAACTGCTGTGGCAGGAGGCAATGCGCCTTGGCATCACCGTCAGCGAGCAACAAGTGTCGGCGCATGTTGCCGAGATAGAGGCCGCGGCCGGCAGTGTGGCGGTTTTCGAGCGGCGGCTGGCGGAGGCGGGCGTCGACCGGTCACATTACAATGATTACGCGCGGTACGAACTGGCCGCGCAGCAGGTGTATGACCTGTTCACTGCGATCGACGCACCCGGAGCGGACGAAGTACAGGCGTTTTACGAGGCCAACCGGGAAAAACTGCAAGGGGCGCAGAACCAAAGTGATAATACTTCGGTCATACGCGAACACGGCCTGGCCCTGGCCAGGGCCACGCTCATCGGCCAACGCCAGGCGCGTGCGCGCCAGGCCGTGCGCCAACGCTTGCGGGCATCCGCTACAGTGGAGATCGCCGACTGAGGTCAGGCATGGCATTGCCCCAATACTGGGGATTAACCAATTTGCCCTGTACCGGCAGTTTCCCCGGATATGGGGAAACGGGCCCGTGCGGCTGCCTGCCGCAGTGCCGGTTTCAGAAAAAAAGCCTATCGGTATCAAGGGCTTGAAGCGATACAGCATGACCTTCAACGCCTGGCACGAAGCCTGCTCTAGCCTGTACGAGGGCGCACTTCGCAGACCGCTAACCGGGCAGTTCTTGGGAGTCGACCTTGGTGAACAGCGTATTGGTAGTCGATGACGAACGGACTCTTGCGCAAAACCTGCAGGCGTATCTGCAGGCGCAAGGCCTGGACGTCCATGTTGCCCACGATGGTGCCGGTGGTATCGAGCTGGCTGCGAAGCTGGCCCCCCAGGTCATCGTGCTGGATTACCGCTTGCCCGACATGGAGGGTTTTCAGGTACTGGAAGCCGTACGCAGGAACAGGCAATGCCACTTCGTGCTGATTACCGCCCACCCTACCGTCGAGGTATGTGAGCGAGCCGCCGGACTGGGTGTGAGTCATGTCCTGTTCAAGCCGTTCCCGCTGGCGGAACTGGCCCGTGCGATTTTCGACCTGTTGGGTATCGAGCGCCAGCGCAGGGCCACGGACAAACCGGCTGAAGGGTTCGTCGAGCGACGCCAGAACAGCAACGAGTCGTTCCCCCTGCAGTTGTACGATGGCAGCTGGGTACTGGCCGACCGCCGCCGTAACGGCAGCAAGGCCCCAGGGCCGGACGACGACCAACTGCTCACCGGGGAATAGTGGCGCCCGCACCCTTGGCCGAGCCAGTCTGCGACGCGCCCCTGAGCGGAGTCGCAGGCCATGCCAGAAGCATTCGATGCATCACGGGACGCGCTACTGCCTGCACCGGTCACTTCGCGGCCACTCTGCTCAGCCTACCCGCGCGACCTCCTGGCTCAGGCCCGCCTGCAAAGCAGCGACGAACGCCTGCTCACCCGCCTGGAACAACTGGCCTGCGACATGCCTGACACGTTCACCCAGCGCCTGGGCCTGACCCTGCATTACCCGGTGCTGGACAGCCACACCTTGCTGGCCAGCACCCCACGGTTCGACAAGGTCAGCCTGGCGATGTGCCTGAAGCGCGAATTCGTGTTGATCGAGCAGGGCGGCCAACTGCTGGGCGTGTTCGCCGACCCCTTCGACCATGCCCGGCTGGCCTGGATCGACGATGTGCTGCAGGGCGCGCCCCTGTACCTGGCACATGCCGCCGACCTGGCCACCTTCCTCGCCCGCCAGGAAGAAAGCTTCCACGCCGTCGACGCCCTGGGCCACGACGCCGAGGCCTGCAATGACAGTGGGCCGCTGCAACGCCTGTCGCTGGCCACTATCAGCGAAGACCAGAGCCGTGTGGTCAAGCTGGTCAACGCCACACTGTATGACGCCCTCAAGCTGCACGCCAGCGACATCCACCTGGGCATGACCGGCCAGGGGCTGACCATCAAGTACCGTATCGACGGCGTGCTCAACGCTGCCGGCAAGGCCAGTGGCAGCGCTTTCGCCGACCAGGTGATCTCGCGCATCAAAGTCATGGCCGAGCTGGACATCGGCGAACGGCGGGTGCCCCAGGACGGCCGTTTCAAGGTAGCCGTGGGCGACCGGCAGATCGACTTCCGCGTGTCGATCATGCCCAGCATCTTCGGCGAAGACGCGGTGCTGCGGGTGCTCGACAAGCAGGACTTGTCCGACCGGGTCAATGGCGTGCAGCTGCACGCCCTGGGCTTTGCCGAGGACACCCTGCGCGCCCTGCGCCGGCTGGCCGCAGAACCTTACGGCATGATCCTGGTCACCGGCCCCACCGGCAGCGGCAAGACCACCACGCTGTACGCCATGATCAGCGAGATCAACCACGGCATGGACAAGATCATCACCATCGAGGACCCGGTCGAGTACCAGCTCCCCGGCGTGCTGCAGATCCCGGTCAACGAGAAGAAAGGGCTGACGTTCGCCCGCGGCCTGCGCTCGATCCTGCGTCACGACCCGGACAAGATCCTGGTCGGTGAGATCCGTGACCCGGATACCGCGCAGATCGCCGTACAGTCGGCGCTCACCGGCCACCTGGTGTTCACCACCATCCACGCCAACAACGTGTTTGACGTGATCGGCCGCTTCAGCCAGATGCAGGTCGACCCCTACAGCTTCGTTTCCGCGCTCAATGCGGTACTGGCCCAGCGCCTGATTCGCCTGGCCTGCCCGCATTGCGCCACGCCGCGTGAGGTCGATGACGACACCTTGCACGGCGCAGGCCTGTGCCGCGCGAGCGTGGCTGGCTGGGCGTTCATCCGCGCCCAGGGCTGCGGCCAGTGCCGTGGCAGTGGCTACCGCGGCCGTAGCGCGATCGCCGAACTGCTGCATCTGGACGATGACCTGCGGCAGATGATCGTCGAGCGCCGTCCACTGTCGCAGATCAAGGCGCTCGCCTGCCAGCGCGGCCTGCGCCTGCTGCGCGCCTCGGCCCTGGACCTGGTCCGCGATGGCCGTACCACCCTCGAGGAGATCAACCGTGTCACGTTCATCTGATCATGGCTCGTGTCGATACACTGCGGTGCTAGGTGCCGAGGGGGTCGGCCTGGGTTGCTGGCAGGCCAACCGTCACCAGTGGCTGGGCAGCCGTGCCTTCACCGGCGCTGCCGGCCAATCGCCCTGGGTGGCCGCCGTCGACGCACTGGCCGCCATGCTGACCGAGCGTGGCGCAGGCGGCGCCCAGTTGCGGGTGTTGCTGTCGGCCCGCTACAGCCGCTTCTGCCTGGTGCCGTGGAGCGATGTCATCGGCCACCCGCGCGAACTGCACGCCTATGCCCGGGCCTGCTTCGAAGCGCTCTACGGGCAGGCCCTGGACGACTGGCGCATCGTGCTGTCGCCGGAGCCTGCCGGTGCCGCCCGTATTGCCACGGCGCTGCCCGAAGCCCTGTTGTTGCGGCTGCAGGCGCTCGGCCGCGACCACCACCTGAGCCTGCGCTCGGTGCAGCCGTACCTGATGGCCGCCTACAACCGCTGCACGGAGCAGCTGGCGCAGGGCGACTTCCTGTTTGTGCTGGCCGAGCCACAGCGCAGTGTGCTGCTGCTGGCCGCCGGGGGAGCCTGGAAGCAAGTGCTGGCGCAAGGTTGTGCCGACAGCGACCAGGCCCTGCAGGCGCTGATCGAGCGCACCTGCGAGCTGTATGGCGGGGCCCTGCCAGCGGTCTACCTGTATGCCCCGGCCCGGCTTGATGTGCCGCGGGTGGCGGCGCTGCAGCTGTGCCCACCGGCCAGCGATGCCGACCCGTTGTGTGCCATGTGGCGGGCGGTGGCCTGAGATGCGCCGCCTCGACCTGGAATTCCAGCCCCGGCGCAGTGGCCCGCTGGCCTGGTCGCTGCTTGCGCTGGGCTGCGCCGTGGTCGCCGGCCTGTTGCTGCTGCAACAGCGCCTGCAGGCCGAGCAGGTCGAACGGCAGGCCAGCCTGCATAACCTGGAACTGCAACTGGGCCGCCGCCCGGCCAGTGCCGCGCCGCTGAGCAGCGCAGCCAGCCGTGAGCAGGCCGAGCGCCTGGCGCAGATGCAAAGCGTCTCGCAGCAGCTGCAACGGCCATGGCAGCAACTGTTCGCCATGCTGGAGGCGCAGCCGCAGGACGACGTGGCGTTGCTCAGGCTGGCCCCTGACGCGCACAAGGGCCAGCTGCGCATCGCCGCCGAGGCGCGCAACCTCGAAGCAATGCTGCAATACCACCAGCGCCTGGAGGCCAGTGCCGAGCTCAGCGACGTATCGCTGCTCAACCACGAGGTGCTGGCCAGCCAGCCCGAGCAACCAGTGCGTTTCACCCTCACTGCCACCTGGGAGACCGGCCATGCGCGCCCATGAACCGCTGAACAGGCTGATCCTGCAGGAGCGTCTGCGTCGTCTCGGCGCGGTCGGGGTGGCAGCCGCCATCGTGGCATTGCTGGCGCTGGGCGTACTGTGTGCCGGGGTATTGCCGCAATGGCAGGCCATTCGCGAACTGCGTGGCAACGAAGCGGATGCCAGGCTGCAACTGCAGCGGGTCAGACGCGGCGAGCTGAAGATTGCCACCCAGCCCGAGCAACAGGCTCTCGACAGCCTGCGCCAGCAACTGCCGGGGCAGCCCCAGGCCAGCGCGCTGATCGAACGCTTGTACCACCTGGCCAGCGCCGAGCACATCAGCCTGGCCCACGGTGAATACGCCCTGGGCATCGATCCCAAGACCCAGCTGGCACGCTACCAGATCGTGCTGCCTGTGCATGGCAGCTACCTGCAGATTCGCGGTTTCGTCGGTGGCCTGCTCAAGCAACTGCCGACCTTGGTGCTGGAAGACCTGGAGCTGCAACGCAAACGCATCGGCGACAGCGAGCTCGACGCCCGCCTGCATATGACCCTTTACCTGTCGAGGTCGTGATGAACACACAGCGTGCAGTCATCTGGGGCGGCTTTCTCGGCGTGAGCGTGGCGTTGGCCTGGGCGCCGGGCCATTGGTTCGGCCAGGAGGACGGGAACGTGGCGTCAGTCGGCAAGTTCGCTGCCACCCAGCCGGCAGGAAGCGCCGGACCTGGGGCAGCGGCTGCCGCCGCCAAAGGGCCGGAGGCGGCAGACAGAGACCTGTTCCCCATCCAGCAGTGGAGCAAGCCCGAAGCCCTGGCCAGCATCACCGAACAGCCCGAGACTGCTGCCTCGGTCGTACCTCAGACGCCCACCGCCCCGGCCTTGCCATTCCAGTTCATCGGCCGCATCGGCGACCGTGACGACCTGCAGATTTTCCTGCAGAACGGCGAAAAGCTCTACGTCGTGCGCCAGGGCGACGTCATCGATGACACCTACCGCCTCGACCGCGTCTCGGCCAGTGAGCTGAGCCTGGTCTACCTGCCCTTGCATCAGCCGCAGACCTTGTCTGTAGGGAGTGCTCCATGAAGTCATCAACGCTGTGCAAGCCGGCCCCGTTCCTGTTAGTGGCGCTGTGCGCGGCCATTGCCGGCTGCGCTTCCAATGCGCTACGCGAGGACAGCGACCAGCTGATGAGGGAGGGCCAGTACGAGGCGGGCATCGCGCAGCTGGAACAGGCCCTGCTCGAAGACCCGCGCGACACCGAGCTGAACATCGCCCTGGCACACAGCCGCCAGGCTGCGGTGGAGGCGCTGCTGAGCCAGGCCGATGCCGATCGCGTTCGTCATGACTTCGCCGGTGCGCGCATGGGCTATAGCCGGGTGCTGACCCTGGAGCCGAACAACCGCCGCGCGCAGGAAGGCATCCGCCAGCTGGAGCTGCTCCGCACACTCGACGAGCGCGTGGCGCTGGGCCAGGCGGCGCTACGCCAAGGTGACCTGTTCGGCGCCGAGCGCTACATGCGCGAAGTGCTGCGCCTGGACCCGCAGAACCAGAAAGGCATGGCCCTGCGCAGCGACATCGAGAATGTCCAGGCGCGTACCGCGCAGCCTTACCCGCAACTGCGCAGCAAGCTGGAGCGGCCAGTGACCCTGGAGTTTCGCGATGCCAACCTGAAGAGCATCTTCGAGGTGCTGTCCCAGGTCGCCGGCATCAACTTCATCTTCGACAAGGACCTGCGCCCGGACATGAAGGCGACCATCTTCGTCCGCGATCTGCGCATCGAGGACGCCGTGGCACTGTTGCTCGAGCAGAACCAGCTGCGCCAGAAGATCGTCAACGAAAACACCCTGATGATCTACCCCGACTCGCCACAGAAGGCCAAGGACTACCAGGAACTGGTCATGCGCACGTTCTACCTGACCAGTATCGATGCCAACACTGCATTGAACATGGTCAAGACCATGCTCAAGACCCGCGACGTGTTCGTCGACGAACGCCTCAATACCCTGACCATGCGCGACACCCCCGATGCCGTGCGCATGGCCGAGAAGCTGCTGCAATCGCAGGACCAGTCCAACCCCGAGGTGGTGTTGGAGGTGGAGGTGATGGAAGTGGCCACCTCGCGCATCCTCGACCTCGGCCTGCAGTGGCCGAACACCTTCGGTGTGCTCAGCTCCGATGGCCAGCCGGTCAGCGTGCTCGACCAGCTCAAGGGCATCGATTCCAGCCGCATCAGCATCTCCCCGGCACCACAGGCCAAGATCAACGCCCAGGACAAGGACATCAATACCCTGGCCAGCCCGGTAATCCGTGTCAGCAACCGCGAGCAAGCGCGCATCCACATCGGCCAGCGGGTCCCGATCATCAGCGCCACCTCGGTGCCCTCCACCCAGGGCCCGGTGATTACCGAAAGCGTCACCTACCTGGATGTCGGCCTGAAGCTTGAAGTGCAGCCGACCGTGCACCTGAACAACGAAGTGGCGATCAAGGTGGCCCTGGAAGTGAGCAACGCCACGCCGCTGGAGCCGACACGCCAGGGCACCATCCCGGTCCAGGTCGACACCCGCAACGCGCAGACCAGCCTGCGCCTGCACGATGGCGAAACCCAGGTGCTGGCAGGCCTGGTGCGTAACGACCACAACGCCAGCGGCAACAAGATCCCCGGGCTGGGTGACATCCCCGGCCTGGGCCGGCTGTTCGGCAGCAACAAGGACGACATGAGCAAGTCGGAGCTGGTGCTGGCGATCACCCCGCGCATCGTGCGCAACCTGCCGTACCAGAGCCCCTCGGACATGGAGTTCGCCACCGGCACCGAGTCGGCCATGCAGGTGCGCCAGATGACGCCGTTGCCGCCGGCGGACGTGCCGGGCAATGCACCCACCACCGATGCACCGGTGGTAGACAGCCAGATGGCCGTCGCCCCGGTGAAAGGGAGAACGCAGCCATGACCCTGCAGCGCTGCATGCGCGGCTTCAGCCTGATCGAAGTGGTGCTGACCCTGGCATTGCTCGGGCTGCTCGCCAGCATCGCCGCACCACTGACCGAAACCGTGGTGCGGCGCGGCAAGGAGCAGCAGCTGCGTGAGGCGCTGTACCAGATTCGCGATGCCATCGATGCCTACAAGCGGGCGTTCGATGCCGGTTACATCGAGAAGCGCCTGGATGCCAGCGGCTACCCGCCGAATCTGCAGATTCTGGTCGAGGGGGTACGCGATGTGCGCAGTGCCAAGGGTGCCAAGTTTTACTTCCTGCGGCGCATCCCGCACGACCCGCTGGTGCCCGCCAGGCATGACGACGCTGGCGGCTGGGGCCTGCGCGCCTACGACAGCAGCCCCGACAACCCGCGCGAAGGTGAAGATGTGTTCGACGTCTACTCCAGAGCCCGTGGCAAGGGCCTCGACGGCATTCCGTACCGGCAATGGTGACAGCCATGAAACGCCGCACAGGCTTCACCTTGATCGAGCTGCTGGTGGTGCTGGCGATCATCGCCACGTTGATGACCATCGCCATGCCGCGCTACTTCAACAGCCTGGAAAGCGCGCGCGAAGCCACCTTGCGCCAGAGCCTGGCGGTGCTGCGTGAAGCGCTGGACCATTACTACGGCGACACCGGCCATTACCCGGACTCGCTGGAGCAACTGGTGGAACAACGCTATTTGCGCAATACCCCGGTCGACCCGATCACCGAGCGCAGTGATGCCTGGCAGTTGGTGCCACCACCCGAAGGCGTGGCCGGCGGGGTGGCCGATGTCAAGAGCGGTGCTCCAGGGAGGGCCCGCGATGGCAGCCTGTTCGCGGAATGGTGAGGCCAACCGCGGCTTCACCTACCTCGGCGTGCTGCTGCTGATTGCCGTCAGCAGCGTGGCCCTGGCCGCCACCGGCACACTGTGGACCAGTGCTGCCCAGCGCGATCGTGAACGCCAGTTGCTGTGGGTAGGCGGCCAGTACGCCCAGGCCCTGCGCAGCTACTACCGCGCCTCGCCGGGGTTGGCCCAGTACCCACAGGCGCTGGCCGACCTGCTGCAGGACAACCGCTTCCCGCAGGCCAGGCGGCACATCCGTCGGTTGTACCCCGACCCGATCACCAACAGCCAGGAGTGGGGCTTGCTGCGCGGGCTCGACGGCCGTATCACCGGGATACACAGCCGCTCGGACGCCACCCCGTTCAAGCGCAGTGGCTTCGAGACGCAGTTCTCCGGTTTCGAGGGCCTGGAACACTACAGCGACTGGCAGTTCGTCGCCGAGCAGCCGTTCAGTGAAAGCGCCGGTGGCGCCCGTACCCATGCTGGCCCGGGAGACACACCCTGAAACGCCTGCCTTGGTGCAGGTCTTGAGCCATACAAACCGGCTGACAACCATGGCTTCACAGGCATGGCCACGTTGCAACAAGTGTGGGAGCGGATTTATCCGCGATGCGCCGCGCGGGCGGCGCTCGATCTCACAGGCGCCACACCTCATGAGGCATGCACCTCGACGCCCATGAAAATCTCCCGCACACTGCGGAAAAAAACCAAGCCCGTTGCCCGATCCACGGCACAGCTGGAGCAACAAATGGCGCGACAATTTCCCATAACAAACGCCCACGACCCGCTGCATGAATCCCGTCAGGCCCGCCTCAAACTGGCCAGCGAAGGCGAGCTGCCGCTGGGCATGCTGCGCGACGAAATCGACGCTTCCTGGCGCCGCAGCCTGAGCCATGGCCTGGATTGCCGGCAGGGCGAGCAGGTCGGCCTGGGCCTGGAACAAGGCCATGACCTGCGCATGCTGCTGGAGCGCAACCGCCTGCTGGTCGACGCTGTCACCCCCGAACTGGACTACCTGGTCGCGCGCCAGGGCAAGGCCGGTATCGTCATCCTCGGTGATGCCCAGGCCAACGTACTGGCCATCGAAGGCCAGACCCATGTGCTTAGCCGCGAGGGCCTGCGCGACCTGCATCCGGGCAGTTGCTGGAGCGAGTCGCTGCGTGGCACCAATGCCATCGGTACGGCGGTGGTCGAAGGCCGGCCGACGCTGATCAATTGCGGCGAACACTACCTGGACCGCCTCAGCCCTTTCTCCTGCACCTCCGTGCCGCTGCGCGACCCGCGTGGCGACGTGATCGGCGTGCTGGACATCACCCGCGAGGGGGTAATGGCGCAGCCGCAGGACAGCCTGACCACGCTGATGCTGGCGGCCGGCAACATCGAAAGCCGGCTGTTCGGCCTGTGCCACCCCGAGCAGCTGGTGCTGGCCTTCCACAGTCGCCCGCAGTACCTCAACAGCGCCTGGCATGGCTTGCTGGCTCTGAGCCTGGACGGCGAGGTACTGGCCGCCAACGACAGTGCCTGCCAGCTGCTGCAGGTGCCGCGCCATGAGCTGATCGGGCGGCGCAGCAGCGACTTGCTGGGCGAGCGTTCGCCAGCCTTCATTGCGCGCTTGTGGCAGGGTGGGGTGAGCAGCGTGCAAACGGCCAAGGGCGAGTTCTACTTTCGCGCCCTGCAGCTGCCGCGCCATGGCCGGGTCAACGCCGGCACGCCGGCCAGCAAGCCGGCAGCTGGCCAGCAGTCGCCGGCACTCGAGGCCTTGGCCGGTGGTGACGCGCGCCTGGCGCGCAACCTGCGCATGGCCCGCCAGGGTTTGGGCAACGGCCTGCCGGTGCTGTTGCTGGGCGAGACCGGCACTGGCAAGGAAGTGGTCGCCCGGGCCCTGCACCAGGCCAGCCCGCGCGCCGGCAAGCCGTTCGTGGCGGTCAACTGCGCAGCCATTCCCGAAGGGCTGATCGAGTCCGAACTGTTTGGCTACCGTGAGGGAGCGTTTACCGGTTCGCGCCGGGGCGGCATGGTCGGGCGGCTGATGCAGGCGCATGGCGGCACGCTGTTCCTCGACGAGATCGGCGACATGCCGCTGGCCCTGCAGGCGCGCTTGCTGCGCGTATTGCAGGAACGCCGGGTGGCGCCGCTGGGGGCAGGGGACGAGCAGGAGATCGATGTGGCGCTGATCTGCGCCACGCACCGCGACCTCAAGCGCCTGGTACAGGAACAGCATTTCCGCGAAGACCTGTACTACCGGGTCAACGGCGTGTCGCTGCGCCTGCCGGCATTGCGCGAGCGGGATGACCTGGCTGCGATCATCCAGGGGCTGCTGGACAAGTCAGGTGCGCGTGGCATCACGCTTGACCCGGCGTTGACAGCGTTGCTCGAAGGGTTCGACTGGCCGGGCAACATCCGCCAGCTGGAGATGGTCGTACGCACCGCGCTGGCCATGCGCGAGGACGGCGAGCAGGTGCTGAGCCTGGAGCATCTCACCGATTGCCTGCTGGATGAACTGGCCAGCGGCACGCCCCCCTCCGGCAGCCTCAAGGACAACGAACTGGAGCTGATACGCGGCGCCCTGGCGCGCCACCAGGGCAACGTGTCGGCCGCCGCCGAGGCGCTTGGCATCAGCCGGGCAACGCTATACCGCAAGCTCAAACAGTTGCGCAGCTGAAATGGGCGGCCTGTTCGCCCGGCTGGTGGAGTCCAGCGACCCGCTCCTCATGCGTCAGGCGCTGGCCTGGCTGTATGGTTTCGTGCGCCCGCATCGGCGCGCCATTGGCCTGTTGCTGGGCTTGTCGCTGGGCGCCTCGCTGCTGGCCCTGGCGCAACCCTGGCTGGTCAAGACGCTGATTGACGAGGGGCTGCTGGCCAAGGATTACCAGACCCTCTGGCACATGGCGGCGATCATGATCGCCGCCGGCCTGCTGGGCACCGTGCTGGCCGGGATCAACCGCTACCTGCATACGCGCCTGTCAGGGCGCATCCTGTTTGCCCTGCGCGATGATCTTTACCGACACTTGCAGCAACTGTCGCCGACGTTCTATGGCCGGCGACGGACCGGTGACATCCTGTCGCGGCTGGATGGCGATGTGGCGGAAATCCAGCGTTTCGCCGTGGACTCGCTGTTCTCGGCGGTATCGGCGGTGATCGGCCTGGCAGGCGCGGTGGTACTGATGCTGGTGCTGTCCTGGCAGCTATCACTGTTGCTGGCGCTGCTGGTGCCGATCGAGGTGCTGTGGCTGCGCTGGATGCGACGCAAGGTGGAGCGTGAGGTGCGCCACCTGCGCGAGCGTTCGGCGGATGTGTCGTCATTTCTGGTGGAAACGCTGCCAGCGATGAAGTTCATCCAGGCGGCTGGCCAGCAAAGTCGCGAGGCCGGGCGCCTGGACCAACTGGGCCAGGGCTACATGCGCCAGTTGCTCAAGGTTCAGGTGACCGAGTTCTTCACCCAGGCCATCCCCGGCACACTGACCTCCTGGTGCCGCGCCTGCGCATTCCTGGTCGGCGGCTGGTGGGTGATCCAGGGCACCTGGCAGCTGGGGGCGCTGATCGCTTTTTCCACTTACATGGGCATGGCGGTCGGGCCGGTGCAGAGCCTGCTGGGCCTGTACGTGGCAGTGCAGCGCATGGCCGTGAGCCTTGGGCGGGTAATGGAACTGAAGCAGGAAGCGGTGGCTGTGCGCTCGCCGGCCAACCCGCAGCCGATGCCCGATGGGCCGGGCGAACTGCGTCTGGAGGCGCTGAGTTTTGCCCATGAAGGGCGCCAGGGCGCGGTGCTGGACAACGTGCAGCTGTGTGTGCCAGGTGGCCTGAAAGTCGCCATCAGCGGTGCCTCGGGGGTGGGCAAGTCGACCCTGATCGATCTGCTGCAGCGCTTCTACGACCCGCACGCCGGGCGCATCCTGCTGGACGGCATCGACCTGCGCGAACTGGACCTGGTTGCATTGCGCCGGCGCATCGCGGTGGTCAGCCAGGACATCGTGCTGTTCCGCGGCACCCTGGCGCAGAACCTGGCCTATGGCATGCCGCAGGCCAGCCGCGCCGAGCTTGAGCGGGTCGTGCGGCTGGCCCGGCTGGACAGCCTGGTAGAAAGCCTGCCACTGGGCCTGGACGGCCTGCTCGGTGAGCGCGGCCAACAATTGTCCGGCGGCCAGAAACAACGCATCGCGATCGCCCGCGCGGTGCTGCAGGCGCCGGCGATCCTGGTGCTGGACGAGGCCACTTCGGCAGTGGACGAAGCTACCGAGCGCGAAGTGATCGCCGCCATCGACCAGTTGTTCGCCGGCCGTACCCGCATCCTGATCAGCCACCGCGCCTCGACCCTGGCCGATGCCGACCTGCACCTGCAGCTGCATGCCGGCCAACTGCGGGTGTTGCCCCACGAGGTCATCAGGCATGGGCACTGACCTGCGCGTTGGCGTCATTGACAGCGGCTGCTCACCGATGCAGGGCCGCGGCGTGCTGGGAGGACGGCGATTCTGGCTGGAGGACGGCCAGTTGCGTGAAGGTGAACCGCTGCCCGACCAGCTCGGCCACGGCAGCGCGGTAGTGGAGGCATTGCAGCGCGAGGCCGGGCCGGTGCCGCTGCTGGTAGCCCAGGTGTTCGCTGGCCAGGCCAGCACCAGCGCATTGCAGGTGGCGGCTGCCTTGCTGTGGCTGGTGGAGGCGGGAGCCACGCTGGTCAACCTCAGCCTTGGCCTGCAGCAGGACCGGCCTGTATTGCACCAGGCTTGCGCCGAAGCCATGGCTGCGGGTGTGCTGTTGTGTGCGTCCAGCCCGGCACAAGGCGGGCCGGTGTACCCGGCCAGCTACCCGGGAGTGATCCGGGTCACCGGCGATGCGCGCTGCGCCCCAGGCCAATGGTCATGGCTGGGCTCGCGGCAGGCCGACTTCGGAGGCTATGCCGGGGTGGGCGACAAGGCAGGTGCGAGCCTGGGCTGCGCGGCCCTGAGCGGCAGGATTGCCGCATTGCTGCGTGAGCAGCCCGGCATGCCCCCCCAGCAGGTGCACGACTGGCTGCGCCAGCACGCGGCGTTTGTCGGCCCCGAGCGACGGGGGGCCAAGCATGCCTGAACCGTGCATCGTGGTGCTGGGCGCGGGCCCGGCCGGTGCGGCCACGGCGATTGGCTTGCGGCGCCTGGGCTACGCGGTCACGGTGGTGTCCGATTGGCGCCGCTTTGCCGCAGTCGAAGGGGTTTCGCAGCGGGTGCTGGACGCCTTGCGTCATGCTGGCCTTGGCGGTGCCCTGAGCCAGGCGGCGATGCCGGCCACCCGCCGAGTGCACTGGGGCGGCCAGCAACTACAGCTGAACCAGGAGTTCCTGCTCGACCGGCAACAGTTTGACCGGGCGCTGCGCGACGATCTGCAACGCGCCGGGGTGGGCGTGGTCGAGGGGCGGGTGGGCGAACTCCGGCACGACGGAGGTCACCAGGTGCGTCTGGACGATGGCCAGCTACTGCTGGCCGATTTCCTGGTCGAAGCCCGCGGCCGCCAGGCCCCGTTGGCGGCTGACCGCCTGCGTGGGCCGGAGACGGTCAGCCTGCTCAATACCTGGCAGGGTGCCCCAGGCACCCCCGCATCGGCGGTGGAAAGCCTGGAGGATGGCTGGGCATGGATGGCGCGGCTGGAAGATGGCCGCTGCTACTGGCAGGTCACCCTGGACGCCGCCGGCCTGCCGGGCAAGGCCGGTTTGGCAGCGTACTGCGCTGCGCGGCGAGCCCGCAGCGCGCTGGTGGCCGAGCTGTTCGATGCCCGGGCGCTGGTGCCGGCGCAGGTGCATGCGCGCAGTAGTACTGCGATTCTGGCGGGCGAATGTGTCGGGCCGGACTGGATTCGGGTAGGCGATGCCGCGATGGCCGTTGACCCGTTGTCGGGCAACGGCATATTCCAGTCGCTGTCTTCGGCGTTGCAGGCGCCGGTGGTGATCAATACCTTGCTGCGCAGGCCCGGGCGGGCTGCATTGGCACGGCAATTTCACCAGCAGCGGGTCGAACAGCTGTTCTTGCGCTTCGCCCGCATTGGCCGGGACTTCCATGGGCAGGAGCAGAGCCGGGCCGAGCAGCCGTTCTGGGCACGGCGTCAGGCCTGGCCGGACAGGCAACCGCTGCATCTGGCGGCGGACGGGCAGGCGGTGCGGGTGGAGCGACGGCCGGTGTTGCGTGATGGGCTGGTGGACGAGGCCGAGGTGGTGGTGACGGCGGACCAGCCGTTGGGGGTGTGGCATGTGCAGGGGGTGGAGCTGGCGCCGGTAGTGCGCGCGCTGTATAGCGGTCGGCCGGTTGAGGCCGTGCTGTCAAACCTGCCGGGGGAGCAGCAGATGGGGGTGCGCCGCTGGTTGACGGAACAGGGCTTGGCTTGAGATCGCCGGGGCTGCAGCGCAGCCCCGGATCGCACGTCAGAAGAACGTCCCGACGATCAGCTGCAGGTAGGTCCCGGTATCCCGCCCTCCCAGTTGGGTGCCGCCATTGGCCGCACTGCGCTCAGGCTGGTAGAAGCCCACCAGGGGGCTGATCAGCAGGTGCTCGTTGACCATCCATTCCACATACAGGTCCAGCTCCCGTCCACCCTGGTTGCCCAGGTCGCTGTCCAGCGTAGTGAAGTCGAAGTACAGCACGCCCAGGGTCAGGTTGTCCCGTGGCTTGCCCTTCAGCGCCAGGTGATGTACCTGAGTGTTGTTGTTGAATGGCCCGGCATAGTTGGCCGCCACTTCTCCCTGGAACCAGGTGCCGTAGCCACGGCTCAGGCCGTAGAACAGTGGGTCGAAGCCCTCGGAAAAGCGGCTGTAGCGGTAGGTCGCGGTGGGTGTCCAGGGCAGTTCGGAAAAGGTCCAGTTGCCCTCCAGGTACCAGGCGTTCTCGCGCCCTCCGGTCTGGTCCTGGGTCACGTATTCGGCGGCCAGCTCCAGATCCTTGACGCCCAGGTTGCCGCGCCCGCGCAGGCTGGCCGTGTCCATGCCATCGCGATGTTCCAGGCCCATGAGCTGCGCGTAGCGCTGGTCGACGTCGAGGCCGTGGATCCAGCTCAGGCCGACGCTACCCGCATCGGCGACATGCTCCAGGTTGGCCACCGCCAGTGAGGTATCGGCCTGGTAGTGGTTGTCGGACTTCAGCCACATCAGGTCGCCGCGCCAACCCTGTCGGCCGCCCAGGCGCAGGACCGCGCTGCGGTCGAAGGCCTTGCGCGCGGCAAGGTAGTAGGCGCCGCCGCGGTCGAAGTTGGCACCCAGGTCGACCTTGCCCAGGTTCACCGGGTCACCCTGGATCAGGAAACCGTCGCCGAGGGTCACCACCTGGCGGCCGCCGGAAATATCCACGCCGTCCACGCCCAGGGTCGGGAACAGGTTGGCGGAACGCCAGCCCAGGTACAGGTCTTCGATGGCGGTGCGGCGCTCACCACCCAGCGTCAGGCCGGCAGCATCGCCATCACCCCAGGTGGCGGAGCTGAGCAGGTTGAAGGCGCCGTAGAGGGTACCGCTATCGGCCAGGGCCTGGCTGCCGCTGAGCCCGTACTTGACGTAGCCTTCCTGCCAGGCGCTGCTGCCGGGCTGGCGGTTGCCGGCCAGGTTGAAGCTTTCGTCGCTGTGGAAACTGCCGAACAGCGCTTCGAGGTCGGCGTTGAGAATACTGCCATCGTGGTTGTACAGCTCGTAGGCCTGGCTGACGGGGGCGGCGAACAGCAGGGCCAATGTGCAGGCGAGGGTGTGCCTCATGGGTTTGCTCCATGGTTTTTATTGTTGTTTTTGGTGTCCTTGCCGGCCTCCTCGTAGGCAAACCCAGCGAAGAGGCCGGAACAGGCTGAGATCAGAGCTTGATCAGTACCGACTTGAGCTCGGTGTAGTGCTCGATGGCAGCCGCCCCCATCTCGCGGCCGACGCCGGACATCTTGTAGCCACCAAACGGCAAGGCCGGGTCGAGGGCGCTGTGGCAGTTGACCCAGACCGACCCCGACTTGATCCGCGGGATCATCCGGTGCACGGCAGCCAGGTCGTTGGACCAGATGCTCGCCCCAAGCCCATAAGGGTTGTCGTTGGCCATGCCGATCACCTCGTCGAGGTCATCGAACGGCAAGGCTACCAGCACGGGCCCGAAGATTTCTTCCTGGACCAGGCGATGGTGCTGGTCGACATCGACGATCACCGTCGGCTTGACGAAGTAGCCAGGCCCGAAGCCTTCGCCGCCGCAAGCGATGGTCGCGCCCAGTTCGCGGCCAAGCTCGATGTAGCCGGTGACGCGGTCCTGCTGCTTGGCCGAGATCAATGGCCCCATCTGCACGGTCGGGTCCAGGCCGCTGCCGAGTTTCATGCCATTGGCGATGCCGGCGATGTCGGCCACCACGTTGTCGAAGTGCTTGCGGTGTACATACAACCGGGAACCTGCGCAGCATACCTGGCCCTGGTTGAAGAAGATCGCCGTGGCCGCGCCGGCGGCCGCCTCCTGCAGGTTGGCATCGGGCATGACGATGGTCGGCGACTTGCCGCCAAGCTCGAGGGTGACGCGGGTCATGTTGTCCATGGCGGCCTTGCCGATCAGCTTGCCAACCTCGGTGGAGCCGGTGAAGGTCAGCTTGTCCACGCCAGGGTGGCGGCTGAGCGCGGCACCGGCATTCAGGCCGGTGCCGGTGACCACGTTGAACACCCCGGCCGGGTAGCCGGCTTCCTCCACCAGTTCCGCCAGCTTGAGCGCGCTCAGTGGTGTTTCGTCGGCGGGCTTGAGCACCACCGTGCAGCCACTGGCCAGGGCCGGTCCGAGCTTCCAGCAGGCCAGCAGCAGCGGGAAGTTCCAGGCGACAATGGCACCGACCACGCCCACCGCTTCGCGTCGGACAAACCCGTGGAACTGCGCGTTGGGCAGCAACGGCATCGAAGGTTCGACGGTGCTACCCTCGATCTTGGTGGCCCAGCCGGCCATGTAACGCAGAAAGTCGATGGCCAGTTGTACATCCATGACCTGGGCCACCGCGGCGCTCTTGCCGTTGTTCAGGCATTCCAGTTCGGCCAGTTGACGGGCGTCGCGCTCCATCAGCTCGGCCAGGCGCCACAACAGGTTCTGCCGCTCCCGCGGACGCAGGCGGCTCCACGGCGAGTCATCGAAGGCCTGGCGCGCGGCACGCACGGCGCGGTCGACATCTTCGGCGTCGGCGCTGGGCACATCACCCAGCACGTCACCCGTGGCCGGGTTGCGGAACGACAGGGTACGGCCGCTGGTGGCGTCCTGCCAGTCGGCGCCGATACGCATCTTCAGCTTGCGCTCGAGGAAGGCGCGGGTGGCGGGCAGGATGGGCAGTTCGGAAAGCATTGGGCTGTGCCTCTTGTGATTGGATGTGACGGGCATCGCGCAATGGACGTGCCAAGCTGGCTTGATGGTCGCAAGCCGTTGAAGCGGTTGGCTTTTGTCCTGCTCAAAGGTTGCGATTGCAGGTTTGCGCTGTTGCACATTGAGACGGTGTGAGACGGGGGTGACACAGTGGCTGTTTCCGCCCGCTGCGCGGGCCTGCCGCGCAGCGGGCCGCTGTCTCAGGATGAAACACCCCTGTCGCGAAATGGCACGCTGCAACTGGCACTCCCTGATGCTGGCCAAGCGCTGAAAACCGGCTAACAGGTTGAAAGGAAATACTTTTACCGCACCTGGCACAGTTCCTGTATCGCCACCGACACATGCACATCTGCTGTACCAAAGCGTGCGAAAACCATAAGAACAACAACCGTGGAGGTCTGACCTTGAAGACGACTCGACTCCGGCGGCATGCGGGCAAACTGGCGTTGGTCGCCGCCGCGCTGCTGAGCACCCAGGCCATGGCGGCCGAGCAGGGCCCGAGCCTGTTGCAGAACAAGTGCATGGGGTGTCATATCCCCGAAGGCAACGACGACTACAGCCGTATCAGCCACCAGCGTAAAACACCCGAAGGCTGGCTGATGAGCATCGCGCGCATGCAGGTGATGCACGGCCTGCAGATCAGTGACGATGACCGCCGTACCCTGGTCAAGTACCTCGCCGACAAACAGGGCCTGGCGCCCAGCGAGACCGATGGCGTGCGTTACGCCATGGAGCGCCGACTGAACACCGTCGAGCAGTTCGACACCCAGCTCAGTGAAACCTGTGGCCGTTGTCACTCGGGTGCCCGCGTTGCCTTGCAGCGCCGCCCCGCCAAGGAATGGGAACACCTGGTCAATTTCCACCTCGGCCAGTGGCCATCCCTCGAGTACCAGGCCCAGGCGCGTGACCGCGACTGGCTGCCGATCGCCTTGCAGCAAGTAGTGCCTGAGCTGGCCAAGCGCTACCCACTGGAAAGCCCGGAATGGGCCGCATGGCAGCAGGCGAAGCCGAACGCCGACGCGCTGCCGGGGCAGTGGCCGTTCAGCGGGCACATGCTGGCCAAGGGCGATGTGCGCGGGGTGATGAGCGTTACCGCAGACCAGGGCGATACCTTCAAGGTGGAGCTCAAGGGGGCCTACGCCGACGGCACGCCGTTCAACGGCAGCGGCACGGCAATCCTCTACAACGGCTACGAATGGCGCGGCACCGTCAAGGTTGGCGAGGTCAACCTGCGCCAGGTGTTCGCCGCGCTGGACGGTGAAATGAAAGGCCGCATGTTCGAGGCCGAGCATGACGAGCGCGGCCTCGACTTTACTGCAGTGAAAGCGGACAAGGCGCGCCTGCTGGCCGTGCAGCCGGCCTTCATCAAGGCCGGCGGCGAAAGCGAGATCACCTTGGTCGGCAGCGGCCTGGCTGGCAATGCGGACCTGGGCGCCGGGGTGCACGTGGTCGAAGTGCTGGAGCAGACGCCAACCCTGCTTCGGGTCAAGGCGCGCGCCGCGGCCGACGCCAGCCCTGGCCAACGCGAAGTCGCGGTAGGCGCACTCAAGGGCGTCAGCCTGGCGGTGTACGACAAGGTCGAGGAAGTGAAGGTGGTACCGGCGTTTTCCATCGCCCGCATCGGCGAAAACGGCGCCTCGGTGCCCAAGGTGCAGGGCCGCTTCGAGGCCGAGGCCTGGGGCAAGGACGCCAACGGCCAGCCACTGCGCATCGGCTACCTGCCAGCCAGCTGGAAGGTCGAGCCGTTCAACGAGCGTGCGGTCGAGGACGAAGACGTCAAGTTCGCCGGGCAGATGCAGGCCGATGGCGTGTTCGTGCCCGGCGGTGCCGGCCCCAACCCGGCGCGCAAGATGATGACCAACAACGCCGGCAACCTGAAGGTCATCGCCACCCTGGCCGACGGCGGCCAGACCGGCGAAGGGCACATGATCGTCACCGTACAGCGCTGGAACAACCCGCCGCTGCCGTAAGGGCAGAGGGCTTACGGTTTGCCAAACGGATCGATTAACGGGAGGTCGCCATGGGCGCACTACTGAACCTGGTCGAACGCAACCTGCACGAAGTGCAGGTTGATGCCGACCGCATGCTGTTCCACATTCCCAGCAGTTCGCTGTTCACTGCCGATGCGGTGACCGGCGGCATCATCGATACCCTGCGCCAGCAAGGCTGCTCGGCCGAGGAGCTGCTGCAGCGCCTTGGCCAGCAGTTTGCCGGCGATGATATCCAGGACACCCTGCGCGAGCTGATGGCGCTGGAGCTGGTCAGCGACGGCGCGCCGCTGACCCCGGAAATCGCCCTCAGGCAGGTCGAACGCACCGCGTTGAATACCGTGGTGCTCAACGTCAACACCGGCTGCAACCTCAGCTGCACCTATTGCTACAAGGAAGACCTGGACAAACCTTCTGCCGGCAAAAAAATGGGCACCGCCACCGCCGAAGCCTCGGTAGAGATGCTGCTCAGGGAATCGCCCGACGAGGAACGCTACAGCGTGGTGTTCTTCGGCGGCGAGCCGCTGTCCAACCGGCCGCTGATCGAGCACATGGTCGCCTACTGCGAGCGGCGTTTCGCCGAAGCCGGCAAGCAGGTGGAATTCATCATGACCACCAACGCGACCCTGCTCACCGAAGAGATCATCGACTGGCTCGACGCCCACCGTTTCGGCCTGTCGATCAGCATCGACGGCCCGAAGACCGTGCACGACCGCAACCGTATCACCGTGGGCGGGCAGGGCACCTATGACGTGGTGCGGCGCAAGGCCGACCTGCTGCTGTCGCGCTACACCAGCCGCCCGGTGGGCGCGCGGGTCACGCTGACCCGTGGCATCACCGACGTCGAGACCATCTGGAACCACCTGTTCAACGAGCTGGGCTTTGCCGAGGTCGGTTTTGCCCCGGTCACCTCCGGCGACATGGCCGACTTCAACCTCACCGGCGACGAGCTGGTGCAGGTGTTCGCCAACATGAAGGCGCTGGGCCGCAAGTACCTGCAGGCGGCGCTGGAGCACCGCAACATCGGCTTCTCCAACCTGCACCAGCTGATCACCGACATCCACGAAGGGCACAAGAAGGCCCTGCCGTGCGGTGCCGGGTTGAAGATGCTGGCGGTGGATCACCAGGGCGAGCTGAACCTGTGCCACCGCTTCACCGGCTCCAGCCTGCCGACCTTCGGCAATGTGCACCAGGGGGTGAAGCAGGCGCAGCTCAACGACTTCCTGTCGCAGCGCCTGGACCGCAGCAACACCGGCTGCGACAGCTGCCGCATCCGCAACCTGTGCTCCGGCGGCTGCTACCACGAAAGCTACGCCCGCTATGGCGACCCGCAGCACCCGACCTACCACTATTGCGAACTGATGCGCGACTGGGTCGATTTCGGCATCGAAGTCTACAGCCGCATCATGGCCGCCAATCCGGCCTTCATCGATCGCTACATCACCCCGCGGAAGGCGCACTGACATGAAGCACTTGAAGCCCCTGAACAACAAGGCGCGCATCCTCGAGAAGGCCGCTGCCGAGGACCGCGTCGAAGAAGTCATGGCCATGAGCGCAGTGGCGGGTTGCACCGCCACCACCGACCCGGGTTGGGAAGTGGACGCCTTCGGCGGCGTCAGCTCGCTGTGCCAGCCGATGGAGGCCGACCTGTATGGCTGTTCCGACCCTTGCTGGTGGCCGGCCCAGGTGCCGGACATGATGAGCACCTACCAGGACTGGAACGCCCAGGCGAGCAACTCGGCCGAAGACTGGCGCAACCTCGGTACCGTGTTCCCGAAAGACAAGTGACCGGCCCAACAAGAATGACAAGGGGAAACCGCATGAAAGCTGGACGCTGCGCGTCACTCGCGCTCACCATCGCCACCACGGCCTGCGCCGGGCTGGTACAGGCCGCCGACACCGGGCCGGCGCTGAAGGCTGGCCACGAATACATGATCGTGACCAACTACCCGAACAACCTGCATGTGGTCGATGTGGCCAGTGACAGCGTGTACAAGAGCTGCGTCATGCCCGACAAGTTCGGCCCCGGCACCGCAATGATGGCGCCGGACAACCGCACCGCCTATGTGCTCAATAACCACTACGGCGACATCTACGGCATCGACCTGGACACCTGCAAGAATACCTTCCATGCCAACCTGTCCAGCGTGGCGGGCGAGGTGGGCAAGGCGATGTACTCGTTTGCCATCAGCCCCGACGGCAAGGAAGTGTACGCCACGGTCAACCCGACCCAGCGCCTGAACGACCACTACGTGGTCAAGCCACCGCGGCTTGAGGTGTTCAGTACTGCCGATGGCCTGCAGGCGAAGCCCGTGCGCAGCTTCCCGATGCCGCGCCAGGTGTACCTGATGCGCGCCGCGGACGATGGCAGCCTGTACGTTGCCGGGCCGGACATCTACAAGATGGACGTGCGCACTGGCAAGTACACGGTGGCGCTACCGCTGCGCAACTGGCAGCGCAAGGGCTACAGCGCCCCGGACGTGCTGTACTTCTGGCCGCACCAGAGCCCGCGCCACGAGTTCTCGATGCTGTACACCATTGCCCGGTTCAAGGACGACAAGCAGGACCCAGCCACTGCCGACCTGCTGTATGGCTACCTGAGCGTCGACCTGAAGACCGGCAAGACCCACACCCAGGAGTTCGCCGACCTCACCGAGCTGTACTTCACCGGGCTGCGTTCGCCGAAAGACCCGAACCAGATCTACGGTGTGCTCAACCGCCTGGCCAAGTACGACATCAAGCAGCGCAAGCTGATCAAGGCGGCCAATCTGGAGCACACTTACTACTGCGTCACCTTCGATCGCAAGGGCGACAAGCTGTACCTGGGCGGTACCTTCAACGACCTGGCGGTGTTCGATCCGGATACCCTGGAGAAGGTGAGGAACATCAAACTGCCCGGTGGCGACATGTCGACCACTACGCCGCAGGTGTTCGTCCGCTAGATCGGTATGGGCCTGGTCGCGGACTCGCCCGCGAACAGGCCGGTTCAAACCATACAAGAACAAGAGAACGCCCATGGCCCTACCAAGCTACACCCAGGGCAACCCTGAAAAGCCCTTGCTCAGCCAATGCATCGGCGACGCCTTCGACAGCACCGTTGCCCGCTTCCCCGATCGCGAAGCCCTGGTAGTCCGCCACCAGGCCCTGCGCTACACCTGGCAGCAACTGGCCGATGCCGTGGACCAGCACGCCCGGGCGCTGATGGCGCTGGGCGTGCAGCCCGGCGACCGCCTGGGTATCTGGGCACCCAATTGCGCCGAGTGGTGCATCACCCAGTTCGCCAGCGCCAAGGTTGGCGCGATACTGGTCAATATCAACCCGGCCTACCGTTCCAGCGAACTGGACTATGCCCTCGGCCAGTCCGGCTGCCGTTGGGTGGTCTGCGCCGACGCATTCAAGAGTTCCGACTACCACGCCATGCTGCAGGGCCTGGTGCCAGGCCTGGCCTGTGGCCAGCCGGGTGCCCTGGCCTGCGAGCGCTTTCCGGAACTGCACGGGGTCATCAGCCTGGCCGCTACGCCACCGGCGGGCTTCCTCGCCTGGCAGGACCTGCAAGCCCGAGCCGCAGCCGTCAGCCGCGAGGCCCTGGCCGGGCGCCAGGCACAACTGCACTGCGATGACCCGATCAACATCCAGTACACCTCGGGCACCACCGGCTTCCCCAAAGGTGCCACGCTCAGCCACAGCAATATCCTCAACAACGGCTACATGGTCGGCGAAAGCCTGGGCCTGACCGAACATGACCGGCTGGTGGTGCCGGTACCGTTGTACCACTGCTTCGGCATGGTCATGGCCAACCTCGGCTGCATGACCCACGGCAGTACCCTGATCTACCCCAGTGACGCGTTCGACCCGCTGGCCACGCTACGCGCGGTGGCGGAAGAACGGGCCACTGCGTTGTACGGCGTGCCGACCATGTTCATCGCCGAACTGGACCACCCGCAGCGCGGTGAATTCGACCTGTCCAGCCTGCGTACCGGGATCATGGCCGGCGCCACCTGTCCGATCGAGGTGATGCGCCGGGTGATCAGCGAGATGCACATGGCCGAGGTGCAGATTGCCTATGGCATGACCGAGACCAGCCCGGTCTCGCTGCAGACCGGCGCCAGCGACGACCTGGAGCGTCGCGTGACCAGCGTCGGGCGCACCCAGCCGCGGCTGGAGAACAAAGTGGTCGATGGCGACGGCAACACCGTGCCGCGCGGTGAGGTTGGCGAGCTGTGCACGCGTGGATACAGTGTGATGCTGGGCTACTGGAACAACCCCGAGGCCACCGCCGAAAGCATTGACCAGGACGGCTGGATGCACACCGGCGACCTGGCGCTGATGGACGAGCAGGGCTACGTGCGCATTGTCGGGCGCAGCAAGGACATGATCATTCGCGGTGGCGAGAACATCTACCCACGTGAACTGGAGGAGTTCTTCCATACCCACCCGGCGGTGGCCGATGTGCAGGTGATCGGCGTGCCCTGCAGCAAGTACGGCGAAGAGATCGTCGCCTGGGTACGGCTGCATCCAGGGCAGGTAGCCAGCGAGGAACAACTGCGCGAGTGGGCGAAGGCACGGATTGCGCACTTCAAGGTGCCGCGCTACTTCCGTTTTGTCGACGCGTTCCCGATGACGGTGACCGGCAAGGTGCAGAAGTTCCGCATGCGCGAGATCAGTGTCGAGGAACTGTCGGCCAGGTAGACCACCCGCTGAAGGGGAATGGCATCGCGCAGTAATCCTGCGGGCCTGATGGCCAGGCCTTCAGCCCAGCAGCAACTCCGGGCTGTTGAAGTTGCTCAGCCGGCGATCCCCCTCGGCACACTCCAGCCCTTGTACATTCTCGCGCAGCAAGGCCTTCTGCAAGCTCCGTTCACCCGCCGCCCAGGCCTGCTCCAGCACCGGCAACACCCGGCGCGGCAGCACGCTGAACATCGGCTGCCAGTACCCACCCTGGCGCACCATGGCCGCACTGTCGCTGGTCACCGCCAGCCGTAGCAGGTCCTCGATCAACCCCTGGTCAACCAGCGGCGCATCACAGGCCAGCAGCACCACCCATTCATGCCGCGCCACCTTGAGCCCGGCAATCACCCCCGCCAACGGCCCGGGGTAGTCCGCCTCGGCATCGCCCACCAACTGGTCTGCGTACGCCCGGTAAGCCGCCTGGTTACGGTTGCAGGAAATCACCAGGTCATTGCTGAGCGGGCGCACCACGCGTTGTACATGCGCGACCAGCGGTACGCCGTGCCAGTCGACCAGGCCTTTGTCGCGCCCACCCATGCGTTGGCCGCGGCCACCGGCGAGAATGAGGATCGAGCAGGGTGGCAGTGCATCAGGCATGAAAAAGGGTTCCGGGCAGTCATTGCCGGGAACCCTCCCATGTCATGTGACGCTTGTCCAGTCAGCTTTCGCTGTTGGCGCTGGCCAGGTCGGTGTCACGCGATCGACGTCGTCCCGCCACGCGCATCACCACCACGAAGAACACCGGCACGAACACCACCGCCAGGGTGGCGCTGAGCATGCCGCCGATCACCCCGGTGCCGATCGCCTGCTGGCTCGCCGAGCTGGCGCCGCTGGCAATGGCCAACGGCACCACACCGAGGATGAACGCCAGCGAAGTCATCACGATCGGGCGCAGGCGCAGGCGGGCGGCTTGCACGGCCGCGTCGACGGCATCGACACCCTGGTCGACCAGGCCCTTGGCGAACTCGATGATGAGAATGGCGTTCTTCGCCGACAAACCGATCAGGGTGATCAGGCCAACCTTGAAGAACACGTCGTTGGGCATGCCGCGCAGGGTGACGGCCAGCACCGCGCCGAGCACGCCAAGCGGCACCACCAGCAGCACTGCGGTGGGGATCGACCAGCTTTCGTACAGCGCCGCCAGGCACAGGAACACCACCAGCAATGACAGCGCCATCAACAGTGGTGCCTGGCTGCCGGACAGGCGCTCCTGCAGCGACAGGCCGGTCCACTCCAGGCCTGAACCAGCCGGCAGCCGGGCCACCAGGCGCTCGATCTCGGCCATGGCTTCGCCCGAGCTGTAGCCGGCTGCCGGTTCGCCGGAAACCGACACCGCCGGATAGCCGTTGTAGCGGGTCAGTTGCACCGGGCCACTGACCCATCTGGCCTGGACGAAAGCGCCCAACGGCACCATCTTGCCACTGTCGTTGCGCACGTGGATCTTCAGCAGGTCTTCGACCTGGCTGCGCTGGTCGCCTTCGGCCTGCACCACCACCCGCTGCATGCGGCCCTGGTTGGGGAAGTCATTGACGTAGCTGGAGCCAACGGCCACATCGAGCACCGAGCCGATATCGGCGAACGACACGCCAAGGGCGTTGGCCTGGCGGCGGTCGATTTCCAGCTGGATCTGCGGGCTTTCCGCCAACGAGGCTTCGCGTACGTTGGCCAGCACCTTGCTCTTGCCGGCGCTGGCCAGTAGCTCGTCCCGGGCTGCCATCAGCGCGGCGTGGCCCATGCCGCCGCGGTCCTGCAGGCGGAACTCGAAACCGGTCGACTCGCCGAGGCCATCGATTGGTGGCGGCAACACGGAGAACGCCACGGCGTCCTTGAGCTGGGTGAAGGCCAGGGTCGCGCGGTCGGCAATCGACTGCGCGCTGTCGTCGCCACTGCGCTCGGACCAGTCCTTGAGCGTGGTGAAGGCCAGTGCCGCGTTCTGCCCGCTCCCCGAGAAGCTGAAGCCGAGAATCAGCGTGGTGTTGCCTACGCCCGGCTCCTCGGCGTTGTGTGCCTCGATCTGGGCCGCCACCTGTTCGGTGCGCATGCGGCTGGCGCCTGGCGGCAGCTGGATATCGGTGATGGTGTAGCCCTGGTCTTCGGTGGGCAGGAACGCCGTCGGCAACTGGCTGAAGCCATAGCCCAGCACGGCCAGCAGCACCGCGTACACCAGCAGGTAGCGGCCGCTGCGCCTGAGCGCCTGCAGCACCCAGCGCTGGTAGCCGTTGCTCATGCTCTCGAAACGGCGGTTGAACCAGCCGAAGAAACCTTTGCGCTCATGCTGCTCGCCCTTGGCCACCGGCTTGAGCAGGGTGACGCATAGTGCCGGAGTCAGGCTGAGGGCAAGAAACGCCGAGAACAGGATCGACACCGCCATCGACAGCGAGAACTGCTGGTAGATCACGCCCACCGAACCTGGCATGAAGGCCATGGGCAGGAACACTGCAACCAGCACCAGGGTGATGCCGACGATGGCGCCACTGATCTGGCCCATGGCCTTGCGCGTGGCCGCTTTGGGCGGCAGGCCTTCCTCGGCCATGATCCGCTCGACGTTTTCCACCACCACGATGGCATCGTCGACCAGGATGCCGATGGCCAGCACCATGCCGAACAGGGTCAGCACGTTGACCGAGAAGCCCATGGCCAGCATCACGGCGAAGGTGCCCATCAGCGCCACCGGCACCACCAGGGTCGGGATCAGGGTGTAGCGCAGGTTCTGCAGGAACAGGAACATCACGGCGAACACCAGCAGCATGGCCTCGAACAGGGTGTTGATCACCTGCTGGATCGACACCTTGACGAACGGCGAGGTGTCGTAGGGGATGTCATACCTGACGCCTTCGGGGAAGTAGCGCGCCAGTTCCTGCATCTTCGCCCGCACCAGCGTGGCGGTTTCCATGGCGTTGGCACCCGGTGCCAGCTGCACGCTGAAGGCGCTGGCCGGCTTACCGTTCAGGCGGGTGCCGTACTGGTACTCCTGGGCGCCGATCTCGACCCGGGCGACATCACCGATGGTAACGCTGGAACCGTCCGGGTTGGCGCGCAGGACAATGGCGGCGAATTCCTCGGGGGTGCTCAACTGGCCCTTGACCACCACGTTGGCGGTGATTTCCTGGGTGCTGCGGCCGGGCAGGTCGCCGATGCTGCCCGGCGCCACCTGGATGTTCTGCGCCGCCACGGCTGCGGCCACGTCGTTGGGCGTGAGGTTGAAACCGATCAGCTTGCGCGGGTCGATCCAGATGCGCATGGCGCGCTCCGAGCCGTACAGCTGGGCCTTGCCGACGCCCTTGAGGCGGCGAATCTCATCCATCACGTTGCGCGCGAGAATATCCGACAGGGCGGTTTCGTCGAGCTTGCCGTCCTCGGAAGTGAGCGTGGCCAGCAACAGGAAACCGGTGGATACCTTCTCCACCTGCAGCCCCTGCTGGGTGACCGGGCGCGGCAGGCGCGACTCGACCACCTTCAAGCGGTTCTGCACGTCGACCTGGGCCAGGTCAGGGTTGGTGCCCGGGGCGAACGTGGCGGTGATGGTGGCGCTGCCCAGGCTGCTCTGCGACTCGAAGTACAGCAGGTTGTCGGCGCCGTTGAGCTCCTGCTCGATCAGGCTGACCACGCTTTCGTCCATGGTCGCCGCCGAGGCGCCCGGGTACACGGCGTAGATTTCCACCTGCGGCGGTGCCACATTGGGGTACTGGGCCACCGGCAGTTGCGGGATGGCCAGCGCGCCGGCCAGCAGGATGAACAGTGCGACCACCCAGGCGAACACCGGGCGGTCGATGAAGAATTGCGGCATGAATCAGGCCCTCACTGGCCAGTGTGCTGTGCGATGGGCGCTGCCCCGGATGCGTTGTCGACCTGCACCTGGTCACCGGCCTTGACGTGTTGCAGGCCCTCGACCACCACCCGCTCGCCGGGCGCCAGGCCGTGGCTGACGATCCAGCGGTCGCCCTGGGCGCTGCCCAGGAGCACCTGGCGCTCGCTGACCCGGGCCTGTGGGTCGACCACCAGCACCTTGGGCACGCCGGCGCTGTCGCGCAGGATGGCGCGTTGCGGCACGCTCAGGCCCTGGGGCTGCACGGCCTGTTCCAGGCGCACACGCACGTAGCTGCCGGGCAGCAGGTCGAGGTCCGGGTTGGGGAACTCGCTGCGCAGGGTGATCTGGTTGGTGCTGGGGTCGACGCTGATGTCGGAGAACAGCAACTTGCCGGGTAACGGATAGGCGCTGCCATCATCCTGGATCAGCGTGGCGCGGGCCTGGCCCTCGCCAACCTGCTGCAGCTCGCCCGCCCGCAGGGCACGGCGCAGGGCGTTGAGCTCGCGGGTCGACTGGGTGACATCGGCGTGGATCGGGTCCAGTTGCTGGATGGTCGCCAGCGGCGTGCTCTCGTTCTGCCCGACCAGCGCACCTTCGGTGACCAGGGCGCGACCGATACGGCCGGAAATCGGCGCGGTCACGGTGGCGTAGCCCAGGTTGAGGCGGGCGCGCTCCAGGGCGGCCCGGGCTTCGGCGACGGCGGCGTCAGCCTGCAGGAAGGCGGCCTTGGCGTTGTCGTATTCCTGACGGCTGACGGCCTTGTCGTCGACCAGCTCGCGGTAGCGCTGTTCTTGCAGACGGGCCTGGTACAGCGTGGCCTCGGCCTTGGCCAAGGTGGCGCGCGCGCTGTCGTGGTCGGCCTTGAACGGTGCCGGGTCGATCAGGAACAGCACATCGCCCTGCTTGACGTCGCTGCCTTCGCGGTACACCCGCTTGAGCACCACACCGGCAACCCGGGCGCGGACTTCGGCGGTGCGTGGCGCCAGGATGCGACCGCTGAGTTCACTGCTGATGGCCAGTGGCTGCAATTGCAGGGTTTCCACCCGTACTTGCGGGGTGGCAGCCTGTTCGTCTTGCTCGGCGTTGTCGCCGCAGCCGGCCAGGGACAGGCTCACAAACGCCAGAAGCGCCATGCGGTGCAGGCGCTGGGGGAGGGTAGTAGACATACGGATCTTCCGATGATGACCGCCTATATGCTACGGCAGGTGTTCCCCGGGTGGCTGTTAATACCTGTAGGACGAGTGTGAAAAAGTGTGAAGAACAAGCCTGTCGAGCTGTAGGGTTCTATATTCTGCGTACGTCTGTACCGGCCGCTCCACCGGGTTACCCGCGAAGAGGCCGGCAAGGTCTACCACCCCCCTAGATGCCCAACCGCCTATGCCGAACATTTTCCTGGTAGAAGACGACAGCGCCCTGTCCGAGCTGATCGCCAGCTACCTGCAACGCAACGACTTCCATGTCCAGGTCATCGCCCGTGGCGACCACGTGCTGGACGAGTATCGCCGGCACAAACCCGACCTGGTCATCCTCGACCTGATGCTGCCCGGGATCGATGGCCTGCAGCTGTGTCGTCTGCTGCGCCAGGAATCGCAAAGCCTGCCGATCCTGATGCTGACCGCCCGCGACGACAGCCATGACCAGGTCCTGGGCCTGGAAATGGGCGCCGACGACTACGTGACCAAACCTTGCGAGCCGCGCGTATTGCTGGCCCGCGTGCGCACGCTGCTGCGCCGCAGCAGTGTCCACGAGCCACGCCTGGACAACGACCTGATCCTGATCGGTGGTCTGCGCATCAACCTGGCCGAGCGCACGGTGAGCTGGCGCGGCGAAGAAGTGGAGCTGTCCAGCGGCGAGTACAACCTGCTGGTGGTGCTGGCGCGCAATGCCGGCGAGGTGCTGAACCGCGACCGTATCCTGCAGCAACTGCGCGGCATCGAGTTCAACGGCACCGACCGCTCGGTGGACGTGGCCATTTCCAAGCTGCGGCGCAAGTTCGACGACAACGCTGGTGAAGCGCGCAAGATCAAGACCGTGTGGGGCAAGGGCTACCTGTTCAGCCGCGTCGAGTGGGAGTGCTGATCGGCCATGCTCAAGATCCTGGTGCGCCTGTACCTGGTCATCATCGTTGCCTATGCCGGCGCGCTGCTGCTCATCCCTGACACCATCGTCGGCCTGTTCCAGGAGCGCTTCATGGCCTACAACCTGGATCAGGCCAAGGGCGTGCAGGCGCTGATCGTGCGCCAGTTCCGCCAGGCCCCGCGCGAGCAGTGGCCAGCGGTGGAACAGGAACTGGCCAGGGATTTCGCCCCGCTGCAATTGCAGCTGTTGCGCATGGACCAGGCCGGCTTGAGCGAGGCCGAACAGGCGCGCCTGGAACATGGCCTGTACGCGGTGCGCATTGCCGAATGGGGCTACTACGAGACGGTACTGGCGCCGCTGGACAAGGAATGGCTGGTGCGCCTGCATTCACCCCCCGACCCGCTGGACATCAACGTGCTGTCGTGGGGGGTGACCGTGCTGATCGGTGCGGTCATGCTCGGCTGCCTGCTGCTGTGGGTATGGCCGCACTGGCGCGACCTGGAGCGCTTGAAAGAAACCGCCCGGCGCCTGGGGCAGGGGCAGATGGCCGAGCGCACGCACATCTCGCCGCACTCCAACATCGGCGAGCTGGCCGGGGTGTTCGATACCATGGCCAGCGACCTGGAACGCCACGTCAACCAGCAGCGCGAGCTGCTCAATGCGGTGTCGCACGAGTTGCGCACGCCGCTGACCCGGCTGGATTTCGGCCTGGTGCTGCTGTTCGACGAAGTACCAGCGGCCAGCCGCAAACGCCTGCTGGAGCTGGTGGGCCATGTACGGGAACTGGATGAGCTGGTGCTGGAGTTGCTGTCCTATAGCCGCCTGTACAATGCCGACCAGGCCCGCGAGCGGGTCGAGGTGTCGTTGCTGGAGTTGGTCGACAGCGTACTCGGCGGCTTTGCCGAGGAACTCGACGGCCGTGGCATCAAGTGGGAAGTGCGTGCCGAAGGTGACCTGCCACGCTTTGTCCTGGACCCCAGGCTGACGGCACGGGCGGTGCAGAATCTGGTGCGCAACGCCATGCGTTATTGCGATGAAAGTTTGTTGCTGCGTCTTCGTCGGGAAGAGGATGGTACGTGTCTGGTGACGGTGGAGGATGACGGCATAGGCATTCCGGTAGAAGAGCGTGAGCGGATCTTCCAGCCGTTCTATCGGCTTGACCGTAGCCGTGACCGCAATACCGGCGGATTTGGCCTGGGGCTGGCGATCAGCCGGCGGGCGATCGAAAGCCAGGGCGGGACGCTGACCGTGGCGCAGTCGGCGTTGGGCGGGGCGCAGTTCCGGATACGTCTGCCGGCCGGGTGATGTGTCGCCTGGCCTGCTATTCGCTGTCTGCCAGCCGGGCCGACCACAGCACGAAGCGGTCCTTGCCAGTGTGCTTGGCTTCATACAGCGCCCGGTCAGCGCGCACCAGCACAGTGGTCAGGCTATCGCCCTGGTCGACCCGGGCCAGGCCGATGCTGACGGTCACCGGGTGCTCGGCAGTGTCCTCGCGTACCCGTTGGCACAACCCTGCCAGCCGTTGCTCGACGCCTTGCTGGTCCAGCCCCTGGAAAAAGATAGCGAACTCCTCGCCGCCCAGCCGCGCATACTCGAAACCGCTCATGCTCGCCTTGATATGCGTGGCCACGCGCTTGAGCACCTCATCGCCAACATCATGGCCGAAACGGTCATTCACTCGCTTGAAGTTGTCGATATCGATCATCGCCAGGTAGCGCTCGGACGGAGCCAGGCGCAGTTGGCGGTCGGCCTGGGTCATGAACGAGCGGCGGTTGGGGATTTCGGTCAGGGCGTCGATATAGGCCTGTTCCAGCAGCACCTTGGACAGATAGAAGTTGTGCAGCTTGGCCTTGCGCATCTGCAGGTAGCTGTAGATCACCAGGCCGCTGAGGAACACCGCATAGCTGAGCAGCATGGCGCCTTCGAGCTCATCCGCGTCGATACGAGTGTGATAGAACGGGTTGAGCACCACCCAGGTGATGGCCATGGCGCAGAAGAACGACCAGCGCCGAACCGGTAGCACCGACACGGCATACAGCACGGTGGACACGCCGAGTACCAGCCACACCGGGCGCCGGGCCACCGGGATGCCTTCGATCACCAGGCGCATGCCCAGGGTGATGACGATGATGAACAGCAGGTTGAGCACATCGAAGTGATGGCTGCGGCGGGTGAACCGCAGCACCAGGGTGAGGCAGCCGAGCAGGGCGATGAACAGCCCGGACAGCCAGGTCAAGCCCTGGCCGCCGAGGAAGCTGACAATCAGGTCGAAGACCAGCCAGATCAGGATGCTGACGCAGAACACCAGCAAACAGAACGGGCGCATGGACTCGAATTCGTGCTGACGGAACTCGGCGCGCAGGGCGGCCGGGGCGACCTGCTTGCGAACGTGCGCTTCGATGGTCTTGAACATCGGTCGGCTCTCTAGGTATGGGCCTGGCGACTCAATTGTCGTGCAGAACATCCCGGGCCCAAGGCCGGTAACGCAAGTCGAACACCGCCTCGGCATGGCAGCCGCCGCCCAGTTGCGGTTCGGCGGGCTCGGCCCGGAACGCCTGCCCTGGCGCGCTCACCTGGCGGAACGCCTCGCGTACCACACCCACCCGGCACGGCAAGGCCTGCTCATAGCTTTGGCGCACCAGCGTGGGCAAGCGCCCGGTCCCGGTGCCGTCTTGCCACCACACCATCAACCCAAGGCCAGCCAGTTGATCCAGCCAGGCAGCATTGGCCCGTGGCGACAGTTTGCCCGCGCTGAAAGCACTGATGTGCAGCGGCCTGTCGAGCTGGCGGTTGAACGCTTGCAACTGGCCATACAGTGCATCGCGCCGTTCAGCGTCACGAAAATGCAGGTCGTCCAGTTCCATCGGCAGGTACCAGCCAGCCACCGGCAACTGCCAGGTCTGGCGCAGTTGCCGGTACTGGTTGAGCGAACGACCCAGCTGCGCCTTCCAGTAACTGTTCAGGCCGTCCCCATCCAGCTCGTCGAGGCGCTGGTAATAGGCCGGGTCCAGGTACAGCCCGAGCACCAGCTGCAGGCCTTCGGCCTGGGCGCTGCGCAGGCTGTTTGCCAGCCAGCCGCGGGCTCCCCCGAAATCGCTGTCGCCATAGGCGCTCCATTGCACGATCAGGGTCTTGCCGCCCTGGGCCACGGTGGCCCGCCATAGCTGCTGCCATTGGTCGGGGGGGATGCCGGCGTCGCGGTTGAGGGGCTGGTAGAACAGGCGCTGGTCGGCGCTGGCCGGCAGGCACAGGGCGAGCAGGCAGAGGGCCAGGAACGTACGCATCAGAAGGTCATCTCCGCACCGACCAGCACGCCGTTGGCGCGCTCGTATAGATTGCCACCCAGCGCTTGCTGGTATTCGGCACGCACTTTCAGCGAACCGCGATAGGCGTTGTAGCGGTCGTCATCGAACCACCATTGCCAGCGCACGCCGACCCCGGCCCGGGCGTCCTGGCGCCAGTCGTTGCTCGGGTCCTGACTGGAGAACTCGACAAAGCCGTACGGCATGAGGGTTTGCGGTGAACTGCCCGGCAGCTTCCAGGCGTGGCCCTGCTGGTAGCGTGACAACCAGGCGTGGTCGCCGGCGCGGGTCCACCAGGCGGCGTCGAGGTAGAGGAAGCGCTCGTTCCAGTCGTCTTCATCGACCCGCCAGTCGTTGCGCCAGGCGCCCTGGTCGAGGAACGAGGCGGTGGCGCGCAACAGCAGGTCATTGCTCGACTCGGCATGCTGGCGCAGGTCGCCCCAGTTGCCGCCGACCTTGGCCGGGCTCAGCAGCTGGCCGAGGCTCAGACCGCGGTAGTGCGCCTCGTCGACCTGGCGCTGGTGGTACAGCTCGGCGTACAGGTTGAGGTTGGCCTGACCGAGCGGCTTGTAGCGCAGGCCGACGCCGGTGCCCATGCTTTGTGCGTAGTCGGTACGGTTTTGCCCACCGAACAGCACCCGGCCATACACCGACAGGGTGCTGCCGTTGCGGCTGGGCTCTTCACCCAGGGCATGGTCCCACATGGCCAACTGCACGTTCTGCGATTGTGCCTGGCGCGCGGTGCCACCGCGCTGGCCATTGTCGAGGAACCTGTCGTTGGTCGAGGTACCGGCCGGCGACCAGGTGCTGGCCAGGGTGATGGTGTCGCGCCGCGACAGGCTTTCATGGGCCCGGCGCTGGCGATACTTGCGGGCTTCCAGGCTGCCATATTCATCGCCACCGTCGACCAGGTCCTGCTCCACATCCAGCACCCGGCGCAGCTGGCGACGTGCGGCAGCGCTGTCTTCGACTTCGTCGTAGCGCAGGGCCAGCGTCTCGCCCAGGCGGTAGTCCTCGGGGAAGTCCTGGGTGGCACGCTCCAGCAACGGGATTGACTGGCGGCGCTGGGCTTTGTCGGCCGAGCCGGCCAGGCGCATGCCGTAGTCGGCGCGATAACGCGGTTGGTCCGGGGCCAGGCGCACGGCTTCGGCCAGCCAGGCGGTGCTTTGCGCGCGGTCGCCGGCCAGTTGCGCGGTGCTGGCGGCAGCGTAGTAATGGTCGGCTCGCGGGTCATGCGCCAGGGCCTGGCGCTGCAAGCCCAGCGCCGCCTGATAATCGCCTTGCTGCTGGGCGATAGCGGCACCCAGCGCCCAATCGTCGGCGCTATGGTGCCCGGCAGCTTCCCAATAGCGCCGTGCCGCCTGCGGGTCACCGGCGTTCAGCGCGCCACGCGCAGCGGTAAGGCGGGCGTTTTCGGTCCAGGTACTGTCTGGCAAGCTGCGCCAGATGGCCAGGGCAGCCTCGGAATCGCCGGCGGCCTCGAGGGCATAGGCCAGCGGCAGGCGGCTGCCGCGGTCGCCCAGGCGCTCGGCGGCCTGGTAGTAGACGACGGCTTCTCCGGGCTGGTCGGGCATGGCGCAGCGGCCCAGCGCGCGGTACTGGCCGGGCTCGCTGGGGGTGGCCGGTATCACCTGGCGCACGGCATCGCAGTGGCCAGCCTCGGCCAGGCGGCCGAGCAGCTGGGCGCGGGTATTGGCATCGATCTGGGGAATCAGGCCAAGCATGCGCTGGCGCTGCAGCGGCCCGTCGTTACGTGCATACAGGTTGCCCAGGCGCTGCAGCAGCGACGGCGTGAGGCGGCCCTGGCGGCGGTCGTAGGCCTGCTCCAGCAGTTGCCGGGCATGATCGGTGTGGCCTTGCTGCGTCAGCAGGAAGGTGGTTTGTTCCAGTGCGGCCAGGTCGCCGCTTTGCCGGTAGCGCTTCTCCCATTCGGCGGCTGTGCGTGGTTGCGGTGGCTGGGGTGGGTCGCCGTACAGGCGCTGTCTGAGCACGGCGTAGGCCTTTGGGTCGGTGCTGGTATTGCAGCCCTTGAACTGCTCGCGCGCCAGCGCCGGGTCACGCCGCGACAGCCAGTCGACGGTTTCCAGGCAGGGGCGTTGCAGTTCGTTGCTCAGGCGTTGGACCAGCGCGGCGTCCTGCCCCTGGCGAGCCAGTTCCCACAGCTGCTGGCGCTGTACCGGCTGGTTCAGTTGCTCGGCCGGCAGCGCTTGCAGCCAGCGCTGGGCCTGCTGGTTCTGGCCGACGGCGATGGCCCGGTTGGCCATGGCCAGGCGAGCCTGGTTGGCGGCTTCGGCGGATGGGGCGCTGGGCAGCAAGGCGTTCAAGCCGTTTTCGTCCAGTTGCTGGATATAGGCATTGGCCAGGCGCCGCCAGTCCTGGGCAGGCAACTGGCGCTGGGCAGCCAGTGGCTGCAGCTGTTCGATGGTTTCCTTCCAGTTACGCAACTGTTCGGCAAAGTTTGCCTTGGCCAGGCGCAAGACCTGGCCATCTTCCTGTGGCGGCAGGTGATTGAGCCAGTCCAGCGCCCTGGCGGCTCCGCCGGACTTGGCCAGGCTCAAGCTATAGGCCTGCCACAGACGTACACGCTGGGCGCCAGCGCTGCTGGCCAGCCAGCGCTCCACCTCGCTGGCCGGGGGTGGGTCCTGCTCGATCCAGCTCAGGCGCAGTTCGAGCAGGGCGTTGGCATGCACCGGGCTGTCGCCCAGTTGTGCGGCCAGCGCTTCGGCCTCCTTGTAGCGGCGTTGATGGGCCAGGGCCTCCACCAATAGCGAGCGCGCTTCGTCATTGTTCGGTACCCGGTCGAGCACATGGCGGGTCAGGCGCTCGACCTCGGCCCAGTTGTCCTTCTTCGCCTCGCGGTAGCTGCGCTCCATGAACGGGTAGCTGGTGAACCGCTGGAAGTCGGTCATCGGCGTCGAGGCAGCAGCGGGCAGGGCGGCGGAGCACAGCAACAGGCCAGTGAAAGTGAGGGAAAAGCGCGGCTTCATGCCACCTCCCGGGTCAGGTCAAAGGCGGCCTGCTGTTCGCTGGCCTGTTCGATGAGGGCCTGCTGCAGCACCTGCTCGGTGATGATGCCGCGAGTGATCAGGTATTCGCCGAGGCTTTGCTGTTCGGGGTTGAAGTCGATCAGCGCCTGGTTGAACAGGGTGACCGGTACCATGCCGCGCACCTGCAACAGGGCACCCAGCATCACCTGGTGGTGGCTGACCCGTTCCAGCAGCGCTTCGTCGTCCTGGTTGCGTTCCAGGACGGCCAGCATCTCGCGGGTTTCCGGCTTTTGCCAGGGGCTCGGGTAGTGGTAGCGCAGGCCCAGGGTTACCCGACCCTGTGGCGCCAGGCGGGCGCTGACCGGGCGTTTCAGTTGACGGCTCATGACCCCCAGCGACACCTGGCTGACCGGGCTTTCGCTGGCCAGGATCAGCGTGTTGCCGTCTTCGTCCACTGGTAACACGCCATAGTGGGTCGCCAGCTTGCGTGGCAGTTTGGCGATCAGTTGTGGGTCAAGCTTGAACGGGTTGAGCGGTGCCCAGGGCAGCTCGAGTTGTTCGGCCAGGGTCGCTACCAGCTGTTCGCTGTCCAGCCAGCCGCGCAGCAGCAGCTCGCGGCCCAGGCGTCGGCGTACCGGGCTGGTGATCGCCTGTTGCAGCTGTTCGTCGCTGATCAGGCCCTTGGCCACCAGGCGTTGGCCCAGCGGGGTGCGGGCTGGCGCGGCAATGGCAGGAAATTCGTGAGTGGTCTTGTCCCAGGCCACGCGCCGCGAGTCGCCCATTTCCATCACCTGGCGCAAGGCGCGCAGGTTGGCGAAGAAGTTGACGAAGTTGCTCCACATCATCCGCGGCGCGGACAGCAGGCCCTCGCCAATACCATAGAAGCGGGTGACGAACCAGGCGCGCTGGAACAGGCGGTTGACCAGCAGCAGCCCGTTCAGCCACAGCAGGGTGGCCAACAGCGGGCTGTCATCGAGGATGGACATGAAGCGCCATGACTCTGGCGCAATTACCGTGACCAGCCACATGGCCAGCAGCACCAGCAGCAACAGGTTGACCAGGAAGCTAAGCAGGTAGGCGAACAGCCCGCGACGGTCACGCCAGAGGAAGTAGTTGAGGGCGCCCTTGCGGCTCCAGCCAAGGTTGCTGGTGCCCTGGAACACGATGCCGACGATCCACCGCGACTTCTGCCGAATGGCATGTTGCCAGTCGCGCGGAAAATGCTCGCGTACGCAGATCACCTGGGAGAATTCACGGCTCATGCCCGGGCGCCATTTCTGCTTCAGGGTCAGCGCCGGGTCGGTGATGGAATAGCGGGCAAAAATGCACTTCATGCCCTTTTGCTTCAGGCGAAAGCCGATGTCGTAGTCTTCGGTAAGGCTCTGCACGTCGAAGGCGATGCCGTCGCCATCCTCGAGCAGCGCGGCGATGGCGCGGCGGCTGAAACAGGTCCCGACGCCGGCGCTCGGTACCTGACCGGTCAAGGCTTCGCGCACGATCACGTCCTTGCCGTGATTCTCGGCAAACTCATCGACGTAGTGGCCGGCGGTGAAGCCTTTCCATTCCGGTGCATAGGGGTACACCGGGATCTGGATCATGTCCTTGTTCGGCAGCAGGTAGTTGAACAGGCGCAGCTCCATGGGCGAGATCACGTCTTCGGCGTCGTGCAGGATGAAACCGGCGAATTCGATACCGGCGTCCTGCTGGAAACGCAGCAGGGCGTCGATGATGTTGTTCAGGCAGTCAGCCTTGCTGGTGGGGCCGGGGCGCGCGCAGACCACCTTGTGTACGTTGGGGTAGTGCAGGCACACCGCGTCGACATCGGCCTGGGTTTGCGGGTCATTGGGGTAGGTGCCGACGAAGATCTGATAGTTCTCGTAGTCGATGGTCGAGGCGGCGAGGCGCGCCATTTCGCCCACCACACCCACTTCGTTCCAGGCCGGCACCATGATGGCCAAGGGTTTTTCCGGCACTTCGAACAGGCGCTTCTCGTCGGCCTTTTCGTATTTGTCATAGATGCGGAAGCGCCGGATCAGCTTGCGGCCCCAGAAACACAGGTCGATGAACAGGTCATCCAGGCCCAGCAGGAACATCAGCGAGGCCAGGACGATCGCGAGGATCTTCAGGCCGAACAGCACGTAGGTCAGAAAGTCGATGAATGCCAGGCTCATGTGCCGACCACCGGCAGTAAGGCGTAAGCCATTGTATTTGGTCCTCGTTCGGTTCCTTGGACGAAGTTGTACGACATTCGGCGTTTGTACTGGATAGATACAAGCAGCCGAATGCCGGGTTGTCCAAATTTCAGGCTTTTTCTTACAAGCCACTTCTTGTAGTTTACAGATCGTTTATCCAGGGAGCAGGGAACATGCAAGGCAAGGCACGCAAGATCGTCCAGGCCATTCTCTACGAAGCCATCGCTGTCGCCTGCGTGGCGCCCGCGCTGGAACTGGCGTTCGGCGCCGGCATGGCGCAGTCGACCGTGCTCTCGGTGCTGATGTCGGCCATCGCGATGAGCTGGAACATGGCCTACAACTGGGTGTTCGAGCGCTGGGAAGCGCGCCAGCGCCGACGTGAGCGCACCTTCCTGCGGCGCCTTCTGCACGCTCTGGGCTTCGAGGGCGGGTTGGTGCTGATTCTGCTGCCGCTGGTGGCCTACTGGTTGCAGGTCAGCCTATGGGCGGCGCTGCTGACCAACCTGGCGCTGTTCGTGTTTTTCTTCGTTTATGCGTTCGTCTTCCAGTGGGGCTTCGACAAGGTATTCGATGTGCCGCTTTCGGCGCAGCAGGCGAAGTGTTGACTTCAAGCCGCACTAGCGGCTAAGTTTCTACCCCATGAGAACTTTCCCGCACGCCCACGCCATTATTATTACCGCCATTATCAGCTTGGCGGGCTAGCGCGTAGGTGCACCGAACCCGCCCTGGAGGCGGGTTTTTTCTCTCTGACTCCTGGGCAACGTGAATAAAAGCCAAGGAGTTGCCATCGATGACCAGCCTCAACGTCAGCCCTCGTATCTCGAGCCCCGTGCAGCAACTGCTGTCGGAGCAGGTGCGCCGTATCCTGTCCGCGCCGGTTTACGACCTGGCCATCGAGACGCCTTTGCAAGCCGCTCCCGCGTTGTCCGCCAGCCTTGGCAACCAGGTGCTGCTCAAGCGCGAAGACCTGCAGCCAACGTTCTCGTTCAAGATCCGCGGTGCCTACACGCGTCTTTCGCGTCTGAGCACGGCACAGCGCGAACGCGGGGTAATCACCGCGTCGGCGGGCAACCATGCCCAGGGCGTAGCCCTGGCAGCCTCGCACCTGGGTATGAAAGCCACCATTGTCATGCCTACCACGACACCGTCACTGAAAGTGGAAGGTGTACGTTCGCGTGGTGGCCATGTCGTATTGCAGGGTGAGAGCTTTCCCCATGCCCTGGCCCACGCGCTGAAGCTGGCGGACAGCGAAGGCGCCACCTTCGTGCCGCCGTTCGATGACCCGGATGTGATTGCCGGGCAAGGCACCGTGGCCATGGAAATCCTCCGTCAGTGCCCGGGTGCGCTGGACGCGATCTTCGTGCCGGTTGGCGGTGGCGGGCTGATCGCTGGCATTGCCGCCTATGTGAAGTACCTGCGCCCGGAGGTGAAGGTGATTGGCGTCGAGCCGGAAGACTCCAATTGCCTGCAGGCCGCCATGGCCGCTGGCGAACGGGTTATCCTGCCGCAGGTCGGCACCTTCGCCGATGGTGTGGCGGTGGCGCAGGTGGGGGCCCATTGCTTCGAGCTGTGCCGGCATTTCGTCGATGAGGTACTGACCGTGAGCAACGATGAGCTGTGCGCGGCGATCAAGGACATCTACGACGACACCCGTTCCATCACCGAGCCATCCGGAGCCCTGGCTGTGGCCGGAATCAAGAAGTACGTGGCGCGCCATGGCGTGCAGGGACAGACCTTGGTGGCTATCGATTCCGGCGCCAACGTCAATTTCGACCGCCTGCGCCACGTCGCCGAGCGCGCCGAGCTGGGCGAGCAACGCGAAGCGATCATTGCCGTTACCATCCCGGAACAGCCGGGCAGCTTCCGTGCCTTCTGCCGGGCGCTGGGCAAGCGGCAGATCACTGAGTTCAACTACCGTTACTATCCTGGCAAGGAGGCGCGCCTGTTCGTGGGGGTACAGACCCACCCGCTGCACGACCCGCGCGAACGATTGCTGGCCAGCTTGCGCGAGCAGGGCTACAGCGTACTGGACCTGACCGACAACGAACTGGCCAAGTTGCATGTGCGCCATACAGTGGGCGGCCATGCCGCGCCGGGTGCTGACGAGCGGGTGCTGCGCTTCGAGTTCCCGGAACGTCCGGGGGCCTTGCTGGGCTTCCTGGAGCGATTGGGCAAGCAGTGGAACATCAGCCTGTTCCACTACCGCAACCATGGGGCGGCAGAGGCACGCGTGTTCGCTGCACTGGAAGTGCCGGGGGATGAGCTGGCGAGTTTGCCGCTGGCGCTGGATGAGATGGGGTACCGCTATTGGGACGAGACAGACAACCCGGCGTACAAGCTGTTTCTTGGCTGAACAGGTACCGGTAAAGCCGCTGTCTTGGCCAACATCCCAAGGCTGCCAAACCTTGCAGGAGCGGATTCAGCCGCGATCACCGGCAGCGCCGGGGCCATTCACCGCGGCCTGCAATGGCATTCAGCGCTCACGCATGAAGAACCCCGCAACGTACTTGCGGAAGGTCTCCGGGCTCTTGAAGTCAGCGTAGCGCTTGAAGTTCTCGGTATCCGGCTCGGGCCCGATCGGCTGTTCCAGCAGCGATACCGACAGCACGCGGTCCTGGTCCGAGGTCAGCACCAGTTCATCCATCACCTCGCCGCCGATCACCGGGCGGCGCATCTGTACTTTCACGCCCTTGCTGGCCATCCAGTCGATCAGCGACACCAGCGCCTTGAGCGGTTCGCGCTCTTCATCGCGATACACCGGAAACAGGTGCGCCCGCGACAGCACCGGCACGCTGGCCACATGAATCAGTTCGTAGAACTGGCTGCCGGCGCTGGTCGGCGAGTACAGCGCCAAGGCCAGCAACGGCCCGGCGGTGCGGTTGCCACCCCAGTACAGATGATGCCCCTGGAAGTCCAGGCCGTCTGCATTGCCGTGGTTGAACAGCTTGCGCCCTTTGACCTGGTCCACGCAGTCCAGCAGCAGGCCGTGGCGGCGATGGCTGCCGAACACCGTGGCTTCGCGCAAGCGGGCCTTGAGCATCATCATGTGCTTCATGTCCAGGCGGGTTTCCAGGTAATTGCTGGCCGGCACCCGCTCCAGCAGCGGGTAGCGGCTGGCCACGCTGCGCAATTCGGCAAACTGCCCGGTCAGGTCCTTTTTCAGGTGAGTGGCATACAGGTTGAGGCCGCTGGTTTCGATCCAGGTCAGCAACAGCGCCAGCAGACGCTGCTGCTCGCGCCGCTCATGGTTGTCGCCGGTGGCAGCTGGAGCGCTGCCACTGCGGAAGTCGCCGATCAGGCGCAGGGGCGTGTCCGGAGGTAGCCAGGCCGCAGGCGGCGTGGGCTGGCTTTCGCGCTCGGCAGCTTCCCGCTCGTCCTTGGTGAACGGGCAGCCCGGCGCATGCTCGGCGGTGCCGGGGTTGTTCTTGAGGAACAGCGTGCCGGTGTTGCCGTTCAGGGTGACATTGAGCACCGGCAAGGCATCGCTGCGGCAGTCACAGGCCAGCCACTGGTTGGCGCTGCGCACTTTCATCAGCAACTGGTTGGCCTGCAGCAGGCGCGGGCCGGCGAGGGTGCCGCTGGCAAAGCCGACCAGCAGCTCCTCTTCGGCGGGGGTCAGGCTGCGCACCTGTGCGGCGGTTTTGTCGATGATTCGCATGAAGCGGCTCCAGGCTAGGAGCGCCAAGCTTCAGGCAAAGCCGCGCCGCTTTCAACCCGCCGCTCAGTTGCCGGCGAACAGCTTGGCGGCACGGGCACGGATTTCGTCTGGGAACAGATCCTCCCTGTGGGTGGAAACGAACCAGATATTGCCGAATGGGTCTTTCAGCGTACCGCTACGGTCGCCATAGAACTGGTCTGTCACTGCACTCAGCTGGGTTGCGCCGGCTGCCACGGCCTGGTCGTAGACCTTGTCGCTGTCCTCGACATACAGGTGCAGCCCTACACCTGCGCCGCTGAGCTTCTGGCTGGCGGTGAGGCCGCCTTCCATGTCGCAGGGGTCGCCAAGCATCAGCGACGAGTCACCGATCTTCAGCTCGGCATGGCCAATGCGGCCACCCGGGGCCTCGAGACGGAACATCTCGACGGCGCCAAAGGCCTTTTTATAGAACTCGATGGCCTCGGCGGCATCGTTGATGGCCAGGTACGGGGTAATGCTGTGCTGGCCCTCGGGAATGGGTCTGGCTGCCATGTTCGATCTCCTTGGAAGTGGGCGCCGGATGGCGCCCTGTTGCTTAGAGTCGTTTGCGCGGATGGAAAGTCGACCTTCTTGATAGACCGCTTGGCTATAAGCGCGGCGGTCAGAAGATGTAGTCGGTCGTCAGGAAGCTCGACTGACGGTTACGGATGATCTCGCTGATCAGTTCCTTGTTGGCTGCCTGGAAGCGCGTGGCCACCAGCGTACGGATCGAGAACACGCGCAGGGCGTCATGCACCGACAGGGTACCTTCGGCGCTGTTCTTGCGGCCATTGAAGGGGTAGGTGTCCGGGCCGCGCTGGCATTGCGCGTTGATGTTGATACGGCCGACCTGGTTGGCGAAGGTGTCGACCAGGCTGCCGATGGTTGCCGGGTCGTTGCCGAACAGGCTCAGTTGCTGGCCGTAGTCGGAGTCCAGGACATAATCGATCACCGTCTGCAGATCGCGGTAGGGCACCACTGGCACCAGTGGGCCGAACTGTTCCTCGTGGTACACGCGCATGTCGGACTTCACCGGATACAGCACGGCCGGGTAGAAGAACGAGCCGCGGCTGTGCCCGCCACCTTCGTTGAGTACCCGTGCGCCTTTGGCCTTGGCATCGGCCACAAGGCCGTCGAGGTAATCGACCTTGCCGGGTTCTGGCAGAGGGGTCAGCGCTACACCAGGCTCCCAGGGCATGCCGGGCTTCAGTGCGGCCAGCTTGCGCTGGAACTTGTCGAGGAACGCATCCACCACGTCCTCGTGGACGAACAGGATCTTCAACGCCGTGCAGCGTTGGCCATTGAACGACAGCGCGCCGGTGACGGCTTCCTCGACAGCGTTGTCGAGGTCCACCTGGGGCAGGACGATGCCCGGGTTCTTGGCATCCAGCCCCAGCGCGGCGCGCAGACGGTGTGGGCGCGGGTGGAGTTTTTTCAGGTCACTGGCGGCCTTGTGCGTGCCGATGAAGGCGAACACATCGATCTTGCCGCTGGCCATCAGTGCGCTTACCGTTTCCCGGCCACGGCCATAGATGACGTTGATGACGCCTGGCGGGAAGCTGTCGCGGAACGCTTCGAGCAGTGGCCGAATCAGCAGTACGCCGAACTTGGCCGGTTTGAACACCACGGTATTGCCCATGATCAGGGCCGGGATCAACGTGGTGAAGGTTTCGTTGAGCGGGTAGTTGTAAGGCCCCATGCACAGGGCTACACCCAGCGGCGCCCGACGGATCTGGCCCAGCGTGCCCTGTTCCAGCTCGAAGCGACTGGAGCGGCGGTCGAGGTCTTTGAGTGCATTGATGGTGTCGACGATATAGTCGCAGGTACGGTCGAATTCCTTTTCCGAATCCCTGAGGTTCTTGCCGATCTCCCACATCAGCAGCTTGACCACGGCCTGGCGCTGCTCGCGCATGCGCGCCAGGAACGCCTCGACGTGCTGGATGCGCTCGGCCACGCGCAGGGTCGGCCAGGCGCCGCGGCCTTTGTCGTAGGCCTGCACGGCGGCATCGAGGGCGGTGAGCGCGGTATCGGCATCGAGCAGCGGAGCGCTGCCCAGCACCACTTGGTGTTCTTCGTTGCCTTGCTTGAGCCAGACCGGGCTGCGCACCGTGGCCAGGGGGCCGTCCCAGCGCCTGAGCTCGCCGTTCACCAGGTAGTCGCGTTGTTCCAGGGGAGCTTCCAGGCGCCAGGGTTCCGGGATGTTTTCGGCGCTGGGGAAAAGTGAATCGAGCAGACGGTCCATGGGTACTGCACCTCACATTGCTGGGCGGGTTCAAAGCCGGGTGAAACGCTTCAGCTGCGAGCATGCACCGGCTGCCGTAAAAACACCAGTCTGGCTCAAGAGAAGCCGAGGTGCTTGCGCCTATACGGGTGGGCACCACGGTTCACTGGTCAAAGGGGCAGGTTGAAAAGCTGTGCGGGATAGTTCAGCCATTGCTGGCGCAATGCCGGATGCGCATCGATCAGCGCCAGGCGTCGCCAGAACTCTTCGCGTGCCAGGCGCGGATGCGACAGGAACGGTTCAAGGTCCAGGAGTGCCCGCAGATCACGCCGGTACTGCCGGGGCAAGCGTTGCCACAAGGCGGCTTGTGCCGGGCCTGTTTCTTCGAAGAACTCCTGATAGTCGTTTTCGTCCACCAGCAGGTCGACCTGGTGGGCGTCATTGTAGGCTTCAATTTGTTGCAGGACCGGCTCGCTCAACCAGTTGCTTTCCAGGTGCAGGGCGTTGGCGACAGGCGTGGGGACGGTGAAGCCGTCAGGTAGTTGCTGGAACTGGTTGGCCGAAAGGTCCAGCACGAAGGGCTCGGTTATAGCGTCCAGACCCTGCGGCAGTTCGCTGAGCGCACACCCTGAAAGAAACAGCGACCGCAGCTGAGCAAGCCCATGCAGATCTGGCGCCTGAAGCAGCGGATTGTCAGTCAGGTCCAGCAGTGCCAAGTGGGTGAGCTGGTTGAGCATATGCTGGGCCTGGCCATCCCAGGTGAGGCGATTGCTGTCCATGTCCAGCCACAACAGGCTCTCAGGTTGTGCCAGTTGGGGCAGGCGGTCGAAGCGGCACCGGGTCAGGTTGAGCCGCCTGAGGTTGGGAAAGCGTTCACAGAATGCCGCTGGCAGGCGGTTGAGTGAGCGGTTGTTACTGAGTGAAACGTGTTCGATGTGGGCGAAGTCGTCGGGCAGTGCCAGGCTTGCCAGGTCTTCGTCGTTCAGGTCGAGGCTGGACAAGTCGAGACTGAACAGGCGCTGATCCCCGCCAAGTGTCAGCGTGGAAAGGCGCCGCCACGCATTGATGATCGGACGGATCGCACTTTGCCGCTGCGGCAGGCGGGCAGAGTCGGCCTGAGCCCATAACCGAAGGTCTTGTCGCAGTGCTTCCAGGCGCTGTTGCAGGGCGCGCACCCGCTCGGTGGCTGAGCGCAGGTCGTAAAGGTCTGGATTTTCTTCCGGGTCCCCTAACCAGTCGGCGATTTCCGTATCAGTGGCAGCAGGGAATACGCGGCGGTAGGCTGCTGCCAGCGAGCCGGTCTGACGGGGATGGGCCGGCAGAGGCTCCAAGGGGGCTCCAGCGCGCAGCCCAATGTGCGTTTTACCCCGCACGGCGCGCATACCCCACATCCGTCGCGCCAACAGCGAGCGGTGTTGAGCGGCCCATGCCAGCACCCGCTGGCGCAGTACGCGGCCGTCAGCTTTTGCGATGCCTAGCGCTTCGCGATGTTGGCGTGGCAGCGCCTGTTCCACCGCTCGGCACAGGTCGTTGTCACGCTTCCCCGGGGCGGGGCGCTGACCCAGGTCGGCCTCGTAGCCCTCGACGGATTTGATCACCCGGCTCAGTCTGCCGGCCCGAAGGCTACCGACATGATCCAGCCTTGGGCCATCCGGCCCACCTGCACGAAGCTCCAGGCGCAGGTCTGCAGGCCAGCCAGGCATGGCGTCGCAGGCGCTGAACAGCAGCCGCTCGCTGTCGGCGCTGGCCCTGGCCGGTTGCAGCAACCCCTCCAGGGCACGGACCAATGGTAGTTCGTGGTGAACCTGTTCGATCTGCTGGCGAACCACAGGTGGTAACTTGCCGTGCTGTTGCCAGGCGAGTGATTCGGCATTGTCCAGGGGCGCCAGCAGGCGCTTTGCCAGTGCCGGGGAAAGCCGCGGATAGGCCGCGAGCAACTGCTGGCAGGACGGATCGATGGGGGCGTTGCCGTCATAGAGTTGGTCGAACAGGCCTGGGGGGGCCTCGGCACCTGAAGCATCGACCTCGGCTTGTGCTGCCATGCGCTGCAGGGTATCGAGCAACAGTGGCGGAGCGGGCCGGCCCTGCAGGTGTACCTGACGCAAGCACGCCTCATCGATGCCACACAGGCGCGCGGCCTGCTCCATTTGCTCTGCGGTAAATGCCGCATATCGCTCGCCCAGGCGGCGCACAAGCTTGACGAAGGACCATGCGCCCGGCTGCTCATGCGCGCCGCGCCAGGCGCCGTGCCCGTTGTGCTCCAGTGGTGGCCTCCAGGCTTCCGGTTGCTGCGGATGAATGATTCGCCATTGCTGCAGACGTGGGTCGAAGCGTTGCTCGTACAGCTCACCGTCCAGGCGAATGAAGTGACGCTGTTGATACACGTACTGGCCTTGCGCGTTGGGCTGCAGGTGTTCAGGCAACTGCAGGCTGCTGCGGTAGGGCAGCAAGTCCTGATTCCACAGCTTGTACTGCCCGTCGTCGGCGCGTACTTCCTGCAGGTTGTTCAGCAATGGGCTGTCGAAAAGTCTGGGCAGCACACGACCGGCTGCAGCAACACCGCCGATAAGCGCGAGGTTGATACCTACGGCTTCCAGATGATGCAGCGCCAGATGGCGGTCGCCTGCTTCCCAGGCGTCGTAGCCTTCGAAAACCTCACCGAGCAATTGGCAGGCCGTGACGGCGAGCATCAGTGAGCCAATGGCCGGGACAAAGAACCCCGCGACCATCAGTGCATCCAGGCCCAGGCTCTCCCATTCTTCCATGCGCCTGGTCCGCGCCTGGGCATCGGCTGTTGCAGTCGGCACTGCAACAAGGCTGGCTTCATGCAGCAGGCGGGCCACGTGCTGGTCCTGGTAATAGCCGAAAGGCTCTGTCGGGAGGGCCTGGCGCGACGGGCGCAGGTCCGCCTGCACAGCGCGCTGCCACGGGAGATTGAAGTCGGTATCACCGCTGGCATCGAGGTTTTGCTGCAGCAGGTCCAGAAAATGGCGCCTCTCGTCCCGCATGACGTAGCCGGCAAATGCCCGACGCTCAGCGGGCTCGAGCAGCAGGCAGGCGAGTGCATCGTGCGCCGCTTCAAGGTCCCGGCATTGACGCAGGGACGGCTCATGGTCGGGCAGATACAGCATCAACCCGGAACGGCCGGCATCAATCAGCATGACGTCGTGCAGTAGAGTGCCGAACAATGCCAGTTGCCAGCATTGCACGTGCTCACCCTGCACAAGCCGTTCTACCTGGTCGCGAGCCCGGCCATCGAGCAAGTGCTGCAAGTAGGCGAGGTCGGCTGCCAGGCGCAGGCGCTGGCGCTGAAGCTCGATGGCTTGCACACGGACTTGCGGTCGGGTGAAGTGCTGTGCCAGATGAGCGTTATAGGCGCCGCCCAGGTCCAGTTCACGGCAGAGTGAGGCAAACGCCGCAGGCGTAAGAGGCAGGCGCTCTACTTGGTAGCGCTCCGACATCAGGGTGAAGTGAGCAGCCGGTACTTGCATGCCAAGCGGTGCAGAGCCTTGTACCTGAAGCGGTGTTACCTGAATGCTGTCACTCAGGGCGATGGCGCTCTCGGGCGTGAACGTCTCGTCCGAGGCGAAGTTCTGCAGGGCAGCCTGCAACAGGTTGTCACGGCGGTGACTGTACAGATAGCGCAGGCCCACCCAGTGCCAGCGGCGCTCGACCCTCAGCAGTTGGCTATGGCGCAGCGGCGCATGAAAGCCGCGTTCGGCAAGGTGCGCCTCGAGCATGGGCTGCGCAAATTCTGTGATTTGTTTCAGGCCTTTGAGTGATCGGGCCATGGCTGCCTGCGCGTGCTGTAGGCGCGTATGGCTTGTGTCCACCGCCTGGCGCAGGTCGGGGGCTGCATTGGCGTACCAGTCCTGCGCCTGCCACGGGGCGACCTGGGTTTGCTTCAACGCCGCCCACTGGTCCGATGTCAATTGACGAGCCCAGCACGGCAGCTGCGCTTCGAGCAAGGGTTGATGAAGGTTGTTGGCTAACATGACGATGCTCCTTCTTGTTCAAGAAGGCATCAAACGCTGATTATCAATAGCCAGGTGGTAACGGAATAACGCGTGCTGGGCTGGCTGACGGAGCATGACGTGTCCAGCCAGTTTGCCATTCAGGAAATTGGCGCCATGAAACGATACCAAAGGGCGAGAAGGGGACGCGAAATGCAATCAGGTTGCCACTTGCGAAAGCAATCGCCCGCACCTTAACTGATTAACCGATAGGGGGCTTTGTCAAGTGTACCGATAGACCTAAAGCACATCGCAGGACTTCGAAGAAGAAATGAAAGCGACCTTGACGGCATTGGCGCGAAAACACATTTCGCCCTCGATACGCTACGAGATGAGACATTTTTCCAGCCGCGTGCGTGAGGGCCTGGCGCGTGCCTGTTTCTGGCGTTGGGAAGTTGCCAGGTTCCGCTTGCAGCAGGAAAGCCCCTACGAAATTGTCTATATCGGGCGGAAGCAGCAAAGGGAAATGGCCAAGCTGCTGGTCGCTGGCAAGGGCCAGGGCAGTACCGCAACCATCGACAGCACAAATGCGCCGAAGGCAGCCGATCACCGCGTGGTGATCAGCGAAATGCCGACGGCGGGGGCGTTGTCGGTGCCGCATTATATAAGTGCCGTGGTGCCGCTGGGCCGTCCGCTGGAGGCCATAACGGCGCGCTACGACAGTGAGCTCAGACGCAGCATTCGCAAGCATCGGCCCCTGTACCGCATGCGCCAGGCCCTGGCCGACGAGGAGATCGCCATGGCTGACCGCGACCTTCTGCGCCCCTATGCCAGCGCCAGGCAGGGTATTCATGCCGCACAGTTCCCCACGGCAGAGGTGTTTCGCATTGCCAGGAGCATTGGCCGGCTCGACCTGATCACCTTGGACGATGAGGTGATTGGCTGCCACCTGGGCTGCGAAGTGGTGCGCGGTGGCAAACGTTATTGGAGCACATTGCGTTTCGGCTATTGCGAGGCGGTGTTCTCCGATGCGCGCAAGTTGCGCGAGGTGAATTCGATCACTACGTTCATGGCGTTGGAGTGGGCACTGGAGCAGGGGTTTGATTATTACGACATCGGCCTTTGCCTGGCGCGCCCGGATGACGGCCTGTTGAAATGGAAGCGCCGCCGCGGTGGTGATATCGATTCGCTGGGCAACCATGCCTATCTGTTTGTCCGCCTGCCCCGGACCGGCACAGCGAAGTTTCTCTGGGACACACCGATGTTTGCGGTGGAAGGCGGCAAACTCACCTTGCATCTGGGGCTGCCCGACGGCCCGAGTGACGAGGAAGTGGCCAGTCGCTATCAGGAAATGGTGTTTGGCGGTGTGCACAAGATCTATCTCTATGGCAGTAACGGCGCGGGTGAATCGTTCCTGGAAACCTTGCGCAGCCGTTACGCCAACCTGCAGTCACCGCCCACCATGGAGCGGGTCATGTGCAGCTGAAAGCTGTCGAGGCTGTGTTGACCGGGCGCGCCGTGCCAGGTTTTTGGCTTCGTCACCTAGGGAGGACGCTTCATGGAGAGCAATAGCTCGCAGTTCAGTGCATCGCCGCTCGCCCGGCAGCACACCTGGACCCTGGCTGCCTACCGCTACATGCTGCGCAAACGCCTGGGCAGGCACGGCGTCACCGACCTCAGAAGCATTGCAGCCAGGAGTTGGGAGATCGCTCCTGGTGAGCTCACGGTCTCTCCACCGGCCTTCTACCTGCCAGGCCAGCTGGAGCGGGTGACGGGCTGGGAGGGCAAGCGCTTTTATCCGTACGTGCATCCGGGCCCGACCATGCAGGGTGGCATCAGCGTGCAGCAAGCGCCTACCCGCGGTTACCTGATCAAGGATGTGTGGCTGGTCGAGGGGGCATTGTACAAGGGCAGGGCCTGCCACTGGCTGTCGCTCAAGCCCAGACCCTTTCCGACCATCAGCGTGGACTACGAAGTCGATCGCGCGGCGATCTACTGCACGCAGAATGGCAATACCTGGTTCGGCACCTGGATCGCGGAAGACTGCCCAACCTATGCGCTGGCCTGCAACGAGGGCGTACCGGTGACCACCGCGCCGTCGGCGAGGTTCCCGTTGTATGCCCAGGCGCCGGCCTATGAAGACTGGCTGGAGATGAAACCGCTACGCCTGCGCAGCGCGTACTTCCGCGAACTTGTGCTGTTCGATGACCAGGGCAACAACCGCAGCCGGCATGTCCGCTACCGGGCCATGGGCGACAAGTTGCTGGCGCACGTGGCGCATGCCCCGCACCCTGGCGTGTTCCTGCTGCGCGGGGGCGACGGCGACTTGCGCCTGTTGCGCAATGAGCTGGCGCTGGCCGAGCACTTGCGGGCCACCCGCGGTTTTCGCATCGTCGATCCGTTGAAGTCCGATGTACCCGATATCGTGGCGGCTTGCGCCGGGGCAAGGGTGGTGATTGGCGTGGAGGGTAGCCAGCTGGTGCACGGCTTGAACGTACTGCAACCCGGCGGTTGCCTGCTGACTTTGCAACCGCCGAACCGGTTCGTCAGCTACTACAAGTATCTGACGGATCGTGACGACCAGCATTTCGGCTTTGTGGTCGGGACCCCGGAAGGCAATGGTTTCACCGTCGATATCGGCGAAGTGGAACGGACGCTCGACCTGTTCCCCCGGCAAAGTGTGTAGTATCCGGATGCATGGCAGCGGCGAGCGGGGCGGGGGATGATCGAAGTATCAAGGTTCTGGCGCGATCCGGCATTGCCCTTCGTCGAGGCCCGACGGGTAGGGGATGGGCGTCAGGTGTGCTATGCCGCGCATTCCCACGAGAGCTTTTCCCTCGGGGTGATCACCGGAGGGCGCAGCACCTACCGCAACGCGGACCGGCACATCGAGGTGGAGGCCGGTACCACGGTGCTGATGAACCCAGGCGTGGTTCACGCCTGCAATCCCATCGCAGGGAAGCCGTGGTCGTACCTGATGCTGTTTGTCGATATGCCCTGGCTGCAGGCGCAGGGTTTTACCTTGCCGGTCCAGGCCTGGAGCCGCTCGCCAGCGCTGTACCGACAGCTGTTGCAGGTGTTCGCCGACCTTTTCGACGTCAGCCTGGCAGACCGGGAAAACCGCCTGGCAGCGCTGTTTGCCGCCTTGCCATCTCTGCTTGAGGCCGGTAGCGCCGACGTGCAAGACGCAGGTAACCCGCGCCTGGACGCCGCGGCAGCCTTCATACGTGCGCATCGCAGCGACCCGCTGAGCCTGGAAGACATCTGTGCAGCCTGCGGCTTGTCACGCTCCTACCTGATCCGGGCGTTCCGCCAGCGCTTCGGCCTGACACCGCATGGCTACCTGCTCGACCAGCGCGTGCAACTGGCCAGGGCGCAGTTGCGCCAAGGGCGGGCAATTGCCGAGGTTGCGCAGGAGGCCGGGTTTGCCGACCAGGCGCACCTGCAGCGGGCCTTCAAGCAGCACCTGGCGACGACCCCCGGGCATTACCGCAAGGCTGCCGCTTGCTGACCTTGCATGAGCAGATAGACCGCACTGGCTAGCAGCAACAGCGCCAGGCCCCGATTCAGCAGGCGCAGGTGCCGAGGGTCTCCCAGGTACTGCCGAATCACGCTGCCTGCCCACGCCCAGCTGGCTACCGAGAGGAAACAGATCGGTGCATAGATCCAGGCAAACAGCCACAGCAACTGTTGCTCACCTGCGGTGTAGGCGCCGACGCCAGCCACTGCTGCCAGCCAGGCCTTTGGGTTGAGCCATTGCATGGCTGCGCCGTGCCACGCCGAGGGCGCCCGGAACAGGTGCGTGCTGCCCAGTTGCCCGTCGTCGCCAGCCAGCTTCCATGCCATGTACAGCAGAAACGCCACTCCGCCCCAGTGCAACAGCAGGCCCAGCAGTGGCCAGCGCAACAGCAACTGGTGCACACCCAGGCCGACCAGTACCAGCAGCAGACAGAAGCCCAGCGTGGCGCCAGCCACATGGGCCAGGCTGGCGCGCAGGCCATGACGGGCACCACTGCCCAGCGCGACGATGTTGACCGGGCCGGGGGAAATGGAAGCCGCCAGTGCGAAGGCGGCCATGGACAGTGACAGGCTCATGCGGAGCTCCGTTTGCTTGGGGGAGGCCGTTATCCTCGGCCATCGGCAGGCGGTGATATTGAAGAAAAGTACCCAGTGCCCAGCGCATTTTTGCCTGCGGGCTTGTTACAGGTTTTGTAATAGTTTTCTGTTATCGAGGTTGAATGTTCAGCCTGTACGATCCTGTTCCCTACTTGCAATCAAGGTCTGTATGAGCACCTTCGCGGAGCCCCCCGGTTTTCGGCCTTCACGGCCTCCCTTCCCCCGTCCTCGTGACGCTGCCCACATGAGTATCCGCTAATGGAATGGCTAGCCGACCCCACGGCCTGGCTAGGCCTGTTGACGCTTATCGTCCTCGAGTTGGTGCTGGGTATCGACAACCTGGTGTTCATTGCCATCCTCGCCGACAAGCTGCCACCGCATCAGCGCGACCGCGCGCGAGTGATCGGCCTGAGCCTGGCGCTGATCATGCGCCTGGGCCTGTTGGCCGGCATTTCCTGGATGGTCACCCTGACCGCGCCGTTGTTCGAGGTGTTCGACAAGCATTTCTCCGGCCGTGACCTGATCATGCTGTTCGGTGGCGTGTTCCTGCTGTTCAAGGCCACCATGGAGCTGCATGAACGCCTGGAAGGCCATGTGGCCCAGGCCAGCGGCGCGGTACGCCATGCCGTATTCTGGCCGATCGTGGCGCAGATCGTGGTGCTCGACGCGGTGTTCTCGCTGGACGCTGTCATCACTGCTGTGGGCATGGTTGAACAGCTATCGGTGATGATGATCGCGGTGATCTTCTCGATCGGCATCATGATCGTCGCCAGCAAGCCGCTGACCCGCTTCGTCAACGCCCACCCCACGGTGATCATGCTGTGCCTGGGCTTCCTGATGATGATCGGCTTCAGCCTGACCGCCGAAGGCCTGGGGTTCCATATTCCGAAGGGCTACCTGTACGCGGCAATCGGCTTCTCCATCCTGATCGAGCTGTTCAACCAGCTGGCCCGGGCCCGCCGCAAGCGCAGCCTGCAGCAGCATCGGCCGCTGCGTGAGCGTACTGCGCATGCCGTGCTGCGCTTGCTGGGTGGCCGCCGGGTCGAGGCTGACGAGGTGGGCGAAGAGATCGCCGACCTGGTCGACGGCGGCGGGGAACAGGTCGTGTTCGACCGCCGCGAGCGGGTGATGATCAGCGGCGTGCTGAACCTGGCCGAGCGGCCGATCCGCACGGTGATGACCGCCCGCGCCGAGGTCGATGTGATCGACCTGGCACAGCCGGCCGACGTCATCGCCCAGGCCTTGGCCAACTCGCCATACTCGCGTCTGCCGTTGATCCGTGATGGCCGGGTGGACGAGCCGCTGGGCTTCGTGCACAAGAAGGAACTGCTCAAGGAACTGCTTCTGGGCAACCAGCCGGACCTGGAGGGCATGGCACGGGCGCCGTTGAACCTGCTGGAACGCTTCAGCATACTCAACGCCCTGGAACAGATGCGTGGCCAATCCACCCACATTGCCTTCGTGGTCAACGAGTTCGGTGACTTTACCGGCCTGCTGACCATGACCGACATCCTTGAGTCGATTGCCGGTGAACTGCCCGATGCCAGCGAGGTTGAAGGGCCAGGCATCGTCCAGGACGGCGCGGGCTTCGTGGTCAGCGGTGCGGTGAACCTGAGCCAGGTGCAGGCACGCACCGGGTTCAGCGCCCGCGCCACCGAGGACTACCAGACCCTTGCGGGCCTGGTGATGAGCCTGCTTGACCGCCTGCCGATAGTCGGCGATCGCCTGGCCTGGAATGGCTGGACGCTGACCGTGGAGGCTGTGGAAGAACGGCGCGTGCGCCAGGTCCGGCTTACACCGAACGGCGACGCTGACGCAGCAAGTGCCTGATGCCTTCGACGATCAGCACCAGCACCGCAGCCCAGATCGGCAGGTAGGTCAGCCATTGGTCCGGGCCGATGGTTTCGCCGAGCAGCAGCGCCACGCCCACCAGCAGCACCGGTTCGACATAACTGAGCAGGCCGAACAGGCTGAAAGGCAGCAAGCGGCTGGCCAGGACATAGGCGATCAGGGCTGAAGCGCTGATCGCTCCGAGGAGCGGAATCAGCGCATACAGCCCGGGGTGTGCCTGCAGGTCGGTGGTCGAAAGCGGCCCCTGGATGACGAAATACAACGCCCAGGGCAACAGCAGGCACATGTCGCACCACAGGCCACCCAGGTGGTCTGTACGGCAGCGCCGGCGCAACACGAAGTAGATGGGGTAGCCGATCGTTACCACCAGGGTTTCCCAGGCAAAACTGCCATGCTGGAACAGCTCGTGGCCTACGCCCAGCGCGGCACACGCCACCGCCACCTTCTGCAGGCGGGACAGCCGCTCGCCGTAGACCAGCCGCCCGGTCAGCACCATGGCCAGCGGCAGCAGGAAGTAACCCATCGACACTTCCAGGCTGCGCCCGTGCAGGGGCGCCCAGAGAAACAGCCACAGTTGCACCCCCATCAGCCACGACGTGCCGAGCATGCCCAGCGCCAGCAGTGGGGTGCGTTTTACCCGGGCGTGTAGTTCGCCCACCCGCTTCCAGTCTTTCGAGGCAAGCATGAACAGGGTGAGGCAAGGCAAGGTCAACAGCGTGCGCCAGCCAAAGATTTCCTCGCCGTCGAGTGGCGTGAGCAGCGAGGTATAGAAGTACATCACGGCGAACAGACAGGACGCCATGACCGACGAAAGAATGCCTTTTGACACGAATGCCTCGAATTGGGAGTTGAGCGACTGGATCAGCCGCGCATGATCTCAGGGGGCGCAGCTTGCGGCAACCGCGATGCGCCCGCATGTGTGGCCAGCGCTTCGAGGAACGCGGCCGCCGGCATGGGCCTGGCGTACAGGTAGCCCTGCTGGAAATCCACGTCGTGACGGGCCAGGTAGTCGCGTTGGGCTTCGGTTTCGACCCCCTCGGCGACGATGCCCAGCCCCAGCTTGGCCGACAGCTCGATGATGGTGTCGAGGATATGCACCGACAACGCGTCGCCACCGATCATGGCGACGAAGCTCTGGTCGATCTTCAGGTAGTCGACCTTGAACTGGCGCAGGTAATTGAGGCTGGACTGGCCGGTACCGAAGTCGTCAAGGGCAATTTTCACTCCCATGGCGTCCAGCTTTTCGAACAGCTCCAGGGTGACCGGGGTGGCCGCGATCAGCTTGCGCTCGGTCAGCTCCAGGGTCAGCACCACCCGCCCAGGCGGGAAATGCTGGAGGAAGGTGCGGCAATCGTCCAGCAGGCTGAAGTCGCGGCAATGGTCGGCGGTGATGTTGATGCCGATATGAAAGCCGTCGTCCAGCAGCCCGGCATACGGCGCCAGGCTCTGCGCAGTATGGGTCATCAGGGCGCGGGTCATGGCGACGATCTGCCCGCTGTGTTCGGCGTAGGGGATGAACAGGTCGGGCCTCACCAGACCTTCCTGCGGGTGGTTCCAGCGCATCAGCACTTCGGCGCCGGCCCAGCGGTAGTCACCCTTGCGTACCACCGGCTGGAAATACGGCAGGAATTCGTCGGCCTCCAGGGCCCGGCGCAGTTCGGCACGGGGCGAGGTGATACGGCGTATCTGCCAGCGGCACACCAGCGCGGAAACCGCCCCCAGCACCAGCAGCAAGCCGAACAGGGCGGGGTAGTGGTTGCGCCAGAGCTGGCCTCGCCTGTCGCTGCCATAGCCACCCTGCACGCTGAACGGGTAGCGCGTCGAGCCAAACTGCACATTCGCCTTGGCCGCAGCGGGTGGCTGGCCCTGGCGTACGATGCCATCCTTGCCCAGCCAGGCATTGCCTACGCGAATCTGCAGCACTTCGTCAGGACCGATCAGGCGCAGCGCAGTAAGCAGGTGCTCACCGTCCACCGTGCTGATCGCGCCTTGGTCACCCTTGCTGACCCGGTAGACCAGCAGTGGGTGGCCCGGGGTGACCGAGTTGCCATCCATCAGCCACAGCTTGCCGTCGGCGTAGTCGCCGGCGTTGACCGGCTCGTCGAAGTCGCCGAACAGCGAAGAACAATAAAGGGTGTCGTGCCTGAACAGGTTGGTCGAGCGGACGAAGGCGTTGCGCGTGACTTCTGCGCGCAATCTGAGCTTGACCTGCTCGCACGGGCTGCCGGCAAGCGGCAGCAGGGCATCGGCAGCGCTTGCCAGGTTGTCGAGAATACGTTCGACATGCGCCACCACCTGGCGGGTAGTGGCTTGGCTGCTGGCCTGCATCTCGCGTTCGACCTGCCAGTGCATCACGGCCAGGCCGCACACCACTGGCAGCACGCCGACGACCCAAGGCAGCAGGGTGCGCCAGGTCAGGCCGGCGCGACGTTTAGCGGTAAGGGGCATGCTGGCTGGTCTGCAAAAAGAATAACGAGAGGATAGCCGTTTGTCGGCATGGGTGAGTAACTAAAAACGCGACAAACGAATTTACGCCCTGTAGAATCGGTTTACGAATACAACAATAAGGTCCTTCAATGTTGAAGGATCAAGCCCGCCGAGAATGGGTCCATATGACATATCATGGGTTCAAGCTGATCATAGGTGACTTCCTCGCCCGCAGCGTGCGCGGAATTCCCTGCTCACCGCCGTTTCTGTTCGACATCCCGCGCAACCTGTAAATTTTCGCTGTAGATGAGGACACGAACATGGCTGATATCTTCGACAATCCAATGGGCCTGATGGGCTTCGAATTCATCGAACTGGCTTCGCCGACACCTGGCGTACTCGAGCCGGTATTCCAGATGCTGGGCTTCACCAAGGTGGCTACCCACCGTTCCAAGGATGTGCACCTGTATCGCCAGGGTGGCATCAACCTGATCCTGAACAACGAACCCAAGAGCATCGCCTCCTACTTCGCCGCCGAACATGGCCCGTCGGTGTGCGGCATGGCCTTCCGCGTGCGCAACGCCCATGAGGCGTATGCCCGTGCCCTGGAGCTGGGGGCGCAGCCGGTGGAAATCGAAACCGGGCCGATGGAGCTGCGCCTGCCGGCCATCAAGGGTATCGGTGGTGCACCGTTGTACCTGATCGACCGCTTCGAAGAGGGCAGCTCGATCTACGATATCGACTTCAAGTTCATCGAAGGTGTGGACCGTAACCCGGTGGGTGCCGGCCTGAAGATCATCGATCACCTCACCCACAACGTCTATCGTGGGCGCATGGCGTACTGGGCGGGCTTCTACGAGAAACTGTTCAACTTCCGCGAAATCCGCTACTTCGATATCAAGGGCGAATACACTGGCCTGACTTCCAAGGCCATGACCGCACCGGATGGGATGATCCGCATCCCGCTCAACGAAGAATCTTCGAAGGGCGCCGGGCAGATCGAAGAGTTCCTGATGCAGTTCAACGGCGAAGGCATCCAGCACGTGGCCTTCCTGACCGACGACCTGCTCAAGACCTGGGATTCCCTGAAAGGCCTTGGCATGCGCTTCATGACTGCGCCGCCGCAAACTTATTACGAAATGCTGGAAGAACGCCTCCCTGGCCATGGCGAGCCAGTCGACGAACTGAAGGCACGGGGCATTTTGCTCGATGGTGCCTCGCAGCCAGGCGACAAGCGCCTGCTGTTGCAGATCTTCTCGGAAACCCTGCTCGGGCCGGTGTTCTTCGAGTTCATCCAGCGCAAGGGCGATGATGGCTTTGGTGAGGGTAACTTCAAGGCACTGTTCGAATCCATCGAGCGTGACCAGGTACGCCGTGGTGTACTGAGCACCGACTGATAGCCCAGGGGTACCGCCGTCATGGATCGATGGCGGCGGTGTTACCCCTTCTCTTGCGCGTTCTGGCCAAGCCCAGATACATGATGAACATGCTGGCGACCCCGACCAGTGCCAGCGAGGGGAGCACCTGGTGCAGGGAGACGCGGAACTCCTGCGCCGTATACCCTTTGGCGTAGCCACCGATCACCACGTAGCCGTATTTTTCCGAGACTGCCCGCTGGCGATATTCGGCTTGGGAGGGACGTTGTGGATCGCGGCTGTCCCCATCGCTCCAGATGTATTGCCCGTTGAATTCCAGCAGCAAGGTCAAGCCGTCCTGGAAGCCGCGTAGTTCGTCGCGCAGCAAGCGTCCATAAGCTGTGGCGATGACCCCGGGGTCGCTGTGCGGTTTCTGGATCTTGATGATTGCCGCGTTGGGCGACGAAGGGGCGTCGAATGCCAGCTTCGCCTGTTGCCCGGACCCGGAAAAAGCGGAGAGGTACTCCAAGGGGTCCATGTCCGTCGCACAATACGCTTGTTTCTCGCGGGTCAGTGCCAATGAGCGAAGGTGTGGGCTGTTGGCGACTCTCTGGTCCAGCTCATCCAGCACTTCGGCACAGGGTTTGCCAGCCAACGGCAGGACTGTTTCCAGGCTTGCCTCCATGCGGCCCAGCGCCTGGTCGATGCTGAAAACCGCCTCCAGAACTGAAATCTTGGCGTTTTCTTCGAGTTTCCTGTCCAACTGATAGTCCATCATCAGCAGCCCGGATAGCACGGGTATTACGCCGATGGCCAGAATCAGCAACAATTTCCGCCAGTCGATAAAATGAATCTTGATATTTGCCATAGGCATGCCGCTCCGTTGACCCATGCTGTTCGGGGTGAACAAGTCAACATCGATCCTATGGGCATTGATTGAGCTTCGGCTGTAGGTGACAAGAGTTACCACGTTACGGAAAAGCCGAACCTCGTTGTCAGCTTCACCGCTGTTTCAGTTTCGCCAGCACCTTCTCGGCCAGCAGGGCTGTGGATGCCGGGTTCTGCCCGGTAATCAGCCGGCCGTCGTCCACCACATACGGCATCCATGGGTCCTCATGCTTGCTGTAGAGACCGCCGCGGGCACCCAGTTCGTTCTCGGTCAGGAACGGGACCACCTTGTCCAGTTCGGCGAGCTTCTCCTCGGTGTTGGAGAAGCCGGTCACCTTGCGCTCCTTCAACAACAGGCTATGGTCGCTGAGCTTGATGTTCAGCAGGCCGACAACACCGTGGCAGACTGCAGCAACAATGCCGTTATTCTCATAAACCTGGCGCGCCAGTTCCTGCAGCGGCTGGTTATCGGCAAAGTCATACATCACCCCATGGCCGCCGGTGTAGTAGATAACGCTGTACTCGGTGGCCTTCACCCGGCCAGGGCTCAAGGTGTTACCCAGGCGGGTCATGAAGCGTTTGTCGTCATACCACTGCCAGTCGAGCTCGGGAGCCATTTGCAGGCTTTGCGGGTCGATGGGTACGTAGCCACCCAGGGGGCTCACATAGTCGACCGTGTAGCCGGCCTTTTCGACCTGATCAACAAAGTGCACGGCTTCTCCCAGCCACAATCCGGTTGCCCGCCTGAGGGTCGGATACTTGGCCGTATTGGTCAGCACCACCAGCATTTTCTTGCTCATGACCACGCTCCTGTCGGCAACCTGAATGGGCCGTTGCGCTCTGGCTCGGGAAAACCTAATGAGCATAGCCGTCCGCTGCAGGTACGTCATAGCGCCTGGTGTGCGTTGTGCTAACTTGAACAGCATTCATGGGCGAGCCCGTCCGGGGAGGCGACGCCCATGATCAGCCTTGAGCACAGCGGGGTGAGAATAATTGGTCGCAAACGGTATGCCGTACCAGTCCGCGTCGCAGGTGGCTCTGCAACCGCCTGCTGCGCCGCCGGCCGAGACGATTGCCGAACGGATTGCGCAGTTCGACTGGGGCCGGACTTCGCTCGGGCCATGGCCGCGCTGGCCGGCATCGCTGCGTATCGCGGTCGACATCATGCACCTGTCTCCATTCCCATGTGCCGTGGTCTGGGGGCCTGATCTTTGCGTGGTTCACAATGAAGCCTACCGGGCGTTGCGGCCCGTTGCCCCGGATGCGTTGGGCATGGCCTTCGAGGCATTATGGAGCGATGTCTGGCCACACATGGGGCCGTGGGTATTCAAGGCTCTTGAGGGGCGCTCGAGTTTTGTCGAGGACCCACCGCTGCGTATCACCTGCGGCGCAGGTGCCGAGCCGCTCTGGTGTGCGTTCGGGTATGCCCCGTTGCACGATGAACTGGGTAGCGTGGCAGGGCTCCTGCACACCGTGATCGAGACCACCGCCGACCTCGACGCCCACCGTCATTGGCGCGAACAGGCACGTAGTTTCGAATTGCAGATCGAACGGCATGTGGCCGAGCGTGAGCAGTTCTGGCAATTGTCGCGTGACGCGATGATGACCGTGACCCCCGAACTGCGGATGTGTGCCGCCAACCCCGCCTGGTACCGCATCCTGGGCTGGACGGAAGAGCAGGTACGTGATGCGCTGGTGCTGGACCTGGTTCATCCGGCCGACCGTGCGGAAGTACAGGTGGCCGTTAGCGGGTTCCTGCAGTACCACGCTACCGAGCAGATCGAGACACGCCTGCGTCACCGTGATGGCCATTATCACTGGTTTCGCTGGAGCGCGCGTTTCGATGGCAGCCTGTTGACCGCGGTTGGCCGAGACATCACCGAAGACCGTGAGGAAGCCGCCCGACAATCCGAAGCATTGATGCGCAACCATCAACGCCTGGAAGTAGTCGGTCAGTTGGCCGGCGGCGTCGGCCACGAAATGAATAATTTACTGTCCGGTATTGGCGGTAGTCTCGAACTGTTGCAGCGCCGCTTTCAGCAAGGGCGCCTGGAGCGGGTCGAGGCTTATGTAGAACTGGCCCGCGATTCGGTGCTGCGCGCGATGGAGCTGACCCATCGCCTGCTGGCCTTTTCACGGCATCAGCCCCTGGCCCCGAAGGTGCTGGATTTCAACCGGCAGTTGCGCTTGAGCGAACCTCTGCTGCTCAGGGCATTGGGCGCAGAGATGGGTCTGCACTGGCAGCTGGATGTGACGCCGTGGGCGGTATGCCTCGATGTTCCCCAGCTCGAAAATGCCTTGATCAACCTCTGCACCAACGCTCGCGAAGCCTGTCTGGACCGGGGCAATGTCACATTGCACAGTGTCAACGAGCGCCTGAAGGCCTGGTTTCCGGATGAACACGGCTTGCCGCCCGGCGATTATGTAGCCTTGCATGTCGAAGATGATGGTCATGGCATGCCGGCAGCGGACATCGCCAGGGCCTTTGAGCCTTTCTTCACCACCAAGCCCATCGGGCGCGGGTCCGGGCTTGGCTTGTCGATGGTGTATGGCTTCGTCGGCCAGTCGGGAGGCTACGCCTGGATCGAATCGACGCCGAACCAGGGCACCCGGGTTTCCATGCTTTTTCCAAGGTGCCATGAGCCGGTCCCCGAGCCGCCGCGGGTGATCCAGCGCGCGCAGCGCATGGCGTGCGGAGAGCGCCTGCTGCTGGTCGATGATGAACTGGGTTTGCGCGCGGTGATGCGCGAGTACCTGGTCGAACGTGGTTTCGACGTCACCGAGGCGGGCGACGCCAATTCCGCGCTGGAGCGCTTCCGCCATGACGGCCCGTTCGACCTGGTGATCACCGACATCGGCCTGCCGGGTGGTTTCAGTGGTCGACAAGTGGCCAGGGCCATGCGCATGCAGCTTGCGCAGCAGAAGGTGCTGTTCATCACCGGCTACGCGGATCAGCGGATCGAGGCGCAGTTGCTTGACCAGCCAGGCACGGCATTGATGAACAAACCGTTTCCGCTGGCGGATCTTGCGAACGAGGCGCTTCGCCTGCTCGATGAGTGAGCGGCTCAGGGCCGGCCCAGAATCTGCGTCACCAATGCCTGCAGTTGCTGCAATTCGAACGGCTTGCCCATCAGGTGCATACCTGCAGCCAGGAAGCCGTCGCGGACCATGGCCGTTTCCGCGTAGCCGGTGATGAACAGAACCGGCAAGCGCGGGCGCAGGCTGCGGGCAATCTCGGCCAGTTGCCGGCCGTTCATGCCGGGCAGGCCGACATCCGTGAGCAGCAGGTCGACGGGTTGGCTCGAGCGCAGCACCTTCAGCCCGTCATTGGCATCGGCGCCACTGTGGCAGGCAAAGCCCTCTTCGCGCAGGGCCTGGCACAGTAACTGGCGTACATCCGGATCGTCCTCGACCACCAGCACGTGATGGCCCCGGCAATTCTGCACGGGTAGCATCGGCTCATGCGATGCCTGGGTCTGGCCCAGGTGCCGCGGCAAGTACAGGTCCACCCGGGTTCCTTGGCCGAGCTGGCTATGCAGGGTGACATGGCCGCGGGACTGCTTGCTGAAACCGTACACCATCGACAGGCCGAGGCCGATGCCCTGGCCGATCGCCTTGGTACTGAAGAACGGCTCGAAAGCGTGCGCCAGCGTGCTTTGCGCCATGCCTTGGCCGTCATCGATGATACGCAGGCGGACATAGTCACCGGCACACAGGGCGCCGTCGGTGACATGCCCGGCACTGATAGCCTGGTTAGTCGCCTCGATGCGCAGGTGGCCACCACTGGGCATGGCTTCGCAGGCATTCAGCAGCAGGTTGTCGAGCGCCTCCTGTAATTGCTGGCTATCGGCCTCTATCGGCCACAGGCCCTCGGTAATGTCCACCTGCACGGCCACCGCCGGGTTGACGCAGGCTTCCAGGCGCTTCGCCTGGAGCAACTGGTGCAGGTCGATGCGCTGGCTGTGCAGCGATTGCCGGGAAGAGAAGGCCAGCAGGCGGTGGGTCAGCCGGGCGGCGCGTGATACCGCTTCGCGGCCCATGCGCAGCATGGTGTCGAGGCTGTCACTGCGGCCCTGCTTCAGGCGCCGGTCAATTAGCTCGAAACTGCCGCCGATGCTGGTGAGCAGGTTGTTGAAATCATGTGCGACCCCGCCGGCGAGTTGGCCAATGGCCTCCATATTACGCGCCTGGTAGCGGGCGAACTCGCTGCGCTCCGGCGTCTCGCCGGGTGATATGCCCTGCGCTTGCAGGCGTAGCTGCAGTTCTAGCAACTGATCGCGTACACGATACTGTCGGCGTCGGGTGCGCAACGCGGACTGGGCCATCTGCAGCAGTAGGTCATCTTCGAACGGTACAGCCAGCCACATCAGATTGCCCAATGGCGTGTGACCTGAAGTCATAACGCTGCGATTGTCCTGGATAAGCACGATGGGCAGGTCCGACCAGCTGGGTTGCTGGTCGAGGAACGCCTGCAGCAGGGGGCTCGGGCCTGCGTCGAATACCTGCTCGGCAATGATCGCCAGGCCTGCGCTCTCCGCCAGACAAGCCTGTAGCTGGGGCAGGTCGGGCGCGCACAGGCTGTCGATGCCGGCGCAAGCGAGCAGCCGATCGATATCTGCGGCTAACGGCGAGGGCGCGAGGATCAAGGCACGTTGTTCCAGCGCCAACGAACTGACCAAAACAATTCTCCCGCAAGGGTGGTCCGATACCCACTGGACCTCGGTCAAGGCTGCTGGGTTCAACCGAGTTACAGCGTGGCCTACAGGCCTTGTTGCAATACCGGATCGTCCGGATTCTGCTGCTCCAGCTCTGCCAACAGCACTTGCACGTTCTGCAACTGGCCGGTCTCTTTCCAGTACTGGATCAGCAACACCCGTGCCCGGCGATTGGCCGGTTGCCGACTGAGCACAGTTTCCAGCTGCTTCTGCGCTGCATCGACCTGTTCCAGCTCATGCAGGGTGACCGCCAGGGTGTAGCGGTAGTCGGTATTGTCCGGGTCCAGCTCGACTGCGCGGGACAAAGCCAGCAGCGCGTACTCGCGCTGCTCATGACGGTTCAGCCAGAGGCCTAGCTCGTACTGCAGAAAGGCCGAGTCGGGACTCAGTGCCAGGGCCTTGGCCAGTACCTGCCGCGAGGCATCATGATGGCCCTGGCGTTCCAGCAGGCGTACCTGGGTGGCCAATGCATCGAGGTTGCCGGGGGCTATCGCCAAGGCTCGCTGCAGAGCGGCGGCGGCGTGGTTGTAGTCGTTTTCATGGAGGAACAGGCGCGCCAGGTGTACTTGGGCGTCAGTATCCCGGGATTGTTGCTCCAGTGCCTGTTGATACTGTTCGAGGGCTGCCTGCAACGGGCCGAAATACAGGCCGATGGCGTCCGGGTCGAGACCCAGCAGGGCATCTACGGCGGCAAAGCGCACGCTTTGCTCCTGGTCGTCCAGCAGCGGGCCAAGCACCAGGCTGCGCTGCGCCGCCGGCAGCAGGCGGCGGATGCTGGCGATGGCCGCCCGACGTACTAGCGGGTCGCCATGTTCGAGGTCCTGGCGGGCGAGCTTCAATGCCTGCGGCGAAGGGTAGTTGGGCAATTCGGCGTACAGGGCGGCACGCCGGACCGGAGGCAGGTCGTTGCGTTGCAGTTGCTGGTACAACACCCGCGCAGCGCCGGGCTGGCCTTCGTGGGCCTGGCGCAAGGCCTTGGCGTAGCTGTGCGCAGGCAAGGTTGGCGGCGGCGGTTGGTCATCGCGCCACAGATAGCCGAACAGGGCCGACACCACGATCAACAGCAGCAGGGCGATCAGGTAGCGGTTGCGTCTGGGCATCGGACGATCCGTGGCGGCGGGAAGGCAGAGCTTGGGGCAGGCGGGGGGTAAATGCAACCGGGTGGGGGCTGTCAGGTGCCTGCCTCGGGTTTTGCGGGTGCGCAGGTCCAGCGCCGTCCGCCCGGTGCCGAACTCACAGGCAATGCCCATCCCTTGCCCCCCGCACCCGATATTCCTCTGCGGCCATAAAAAAGCCCCGCAAACCAAGGCCTGCGGGGCAAACGGTTGGGGGAGGAGCCAACCAAAGGAGTCGTTGAAACAGGGAGTCAGCGGGCGCTAGCGACGGCCTCCGGTTGCCAGCCGCCGCCCAGGGCCTTGTAGATCGAGACGATGCCGCGGTACAACTCGACTTCACCCTGGGCTTGAGCATCTTCCGCACTGAGCCGCTCACGCTCGGCATCGAGCAGCACCAGGTAGTCCACCGTACCCTCGCGGTAACGAACCGAAGCCAGCTCCGCAGCCTTGCGGCTGGCATCGCTCTGGCGCATCAGCGACAGCAGCCGCTGCTGGGTCTTGTCGTAATCGCTGAAGGCATTGGCCGATTCTTCCAGGGCCAGCAAAACCTGCTGTTCATAGTTGGCCAGCGCCCCTTCGGCATCGGCCTTGGCGCCGCGCAGGCGCGCCCTCACGCTGCCCAGGTCGAAGGCCGCCCAGGTGATGCTCGGGCCGAGGGCCCAGGCGTTGGCTGCCGAGGAACCGATCTGCGAACCGCGGGCGGCAGTAAAGCCGAGGAAGCCACTGAGGCTGACGCGGGGAAACAGGTCAGCCGTGGCCACGCCGACATTGGCCGTGGCCGCCGCCAACTGGCGCTCGGCACTACGGATGTCCGGGCGACGACGCAGCAGCTCTCCCGGGTCTCCCACGGGCAGCGCCTTGGCGATTGCCGGCAGAGCCTTGGGCGACAGGTCGACACTGAGCGCCTCGGGGCGCTGGCCAAGCAAGGTTGCGATACGGTGCCGGGCACGGGCCTGTTCCGCCTGCAGCTGTGGCACCGTGGCCTCGACCCCGGCCAGGCGCGCATCGGCACGCACCACATCGAGGTCGTTGCCGACGCCAGCGTCCCGCAGGGTTTCAGTGATGGCCCGCGATTCCTGCTGGGTCTTGAGATTGGCCAGGGCGATCTTCTCGCGCAACTGTGCACCACGCAGCTGGCCATAGGCATCGACCAGCTCGGCAATCAGGCTGACCTGCAGCTGCTGCAGGTCGGCCGCAGCCACCGCTTCCTGGGCTTCGCTGGCTTCGATCTGGCGCTGGATGCGGCCAAACAGGTCAAGCTCCCAGGCCATGTCCAGGCCCAGGTCGTAGCGCTCGCTGTTAACCCGCTGCGTGGTCTGGCCGGGGATCTGGCCCTTGCCGATATCGCTGCTGGCACGGCTGGTGACCACCGGGAACTGATCGTTCTCGGCGTCTTCGCGGATCGAGCGCGCCGATTTCAGCCGGGCGAAGGCCACGCGCAGGTCACGGTTGCCGTCCAGCGAAGCCTGCACCAGCTGGTTCAGTACCGGGTCGTCGAACTGCTTCCACCACAGGCTTTCGAAGCGGCTACGGTCGTAGGCCTTGGCCTGTACGTCGCTGCCCAACTGCGCGGGTTCGGTGGCTGGTGCCTGGTAGTCCGGGCCTACTGCACAGGCTGCCAGGGCCAGCGCCAACAGGCTCGGGGTCAGGGGTTTGAGCAGGTTCATGCATGGCTCTCCAGCGAGTGGACGCGTTCGGCCTTGCGGGCCTGGCGGCGTTCGACGAAACGGCGGATCAGGAAGAAGAACACTGGGGTGAGGAAGAGGCCGAACACGGTCACCCCGATCATCCCCGAGAACACTGCCACGCCCATCGCATGGCGCATTTCCGAACCGGCACCGGAGGAGAACACCAGCGGAACCACACCCATGATGAACGCGATCGAGGTCATCAGGATCGGCCGCAGACGCAGACGGCAGGCTTCCAGCACCGCGGCCAGCGGATCGAGGCCCTCGGCCTGCTTGTCCTTGGCGAACTCGACGATCAGGATCGCGTTCTTGCACGCCAGGCCCACCAGCACGATCAGGCCGATCTGAGTGAAGATGTTGTTATCACCGCCGGAAATGATGACTCCGGTAATCGCCGACAGCAGGGTCATTGGCACGATCAGGATCACCGCCAGCGGCAAGCTCCAGCTTTCATACTGCGCAGCCAGCACCAGGAACGCCAGCAACACGCACAGCGGGAAGACGAACAGCGCGGTGTTGCCCGCCAGGATCTGCTGGTAGGTCAGGTCGGTCCATTCGAAGGTCATGCCGTTGGGCAATTCCGCTTTCAGCAACTTCTCCATCGCCGCTTCCGCCTGGCCAGAGCTGTAGCCCGGGGCCGCAGCGCCGTTGATTTCTGCGGTGATGAAGCCGTTGTAGTGCATGACCCGGTCCGGCCCGGAGGTGTCGCTGACCTTGAGGAAGGTCGCCAGCGGGATCATCTCGCCGAGGTTGTTGCGTACCTTCAGCTGGCCGATCTGTTCGGCATCGAGGCGGAACTGCTGCTCAGCCTGGACATTGACCTGGTAGGTGCGGCCAAAGCGGTTGAAGTCGTTGGTGTACAGCGAGCCCAGGTAGACCTGCAGGGTATCGAAGATATCGGTGATCGCCACGCCGTGGGTCTTGGCCTTTTCCCGGTCGATGGCCGCATCCACCTGCGGCACGTTGACCTGGTAGCTGGTGAACAGGCCCGCCAGCTCCGGCACGTTGCGGCTCTTGGCGATGATGTTCTGGGTTTCCTTGTACAGCGCTTCGTAGCCCAGGTTGCCGCGGTCCTCGATCTGCAGGCGGAAGCCGCCGATGGTGCCCAGGCCTTGTACCGGTGGTGGCGGGAAGATCGCGATGTAGGCGTCCTGGATATCGGCGAACTGGGCATTCAGCGCGGCAGCGATCGCCGCAGCGGACTGGCTTGGGTCCTTGCGCTCGTCGAACGGCTTGAGCGGGGTGAACACGATGCCGCTGTTCGGGCTGTTGGTGAAACCGTTGATCGACAGGCCAGGGAAGGCTACCGAGTCGGCCACGCCAGGCTGCTTCAGGGCGATTTCACTCATGCGCTTGATCACCGCTTCGGTGCGGTCGAGGCTGGCGGCGTCAGGCAGTTGGGCGAAGGCCACCAGGTACTGCTTGTCCTGCGCCGGGACGAAACCGGTCGGGGTGGACGAGAAGCCCAGGTAGGTCAGGCCCATCAGGCCGGCATACACGAACAGGGCGATACCGCTGGAGCGGATGACCCGGCGCACGCCACCGACGTAGTGGTTGGAAGCGCGGTCGAAGAAGCGGTTGAACGGCGCGAACAGCCAGCTGCCCAGCAGCTTTTCCAGGAACCGCGAGAAGCGGTCCTTGGGCGCATGGTGGTCCTTGAGCAGCACCGCTGCCAGGGCCGGCGACAGGGTCAGCGAGTTGAAGGCCGAGATCACCGTGGAAATCGCGATGGTCAGGGCGAACTGCTTGTAGAACTGCCCGGTCAGGCCGGAAATGAACGCGGCAGGCACGAACACGGCGCAGAGCACCAGGGCAGTGGCGATGATCGGGCCGGTCACCTCGCCCATGGCCTTTTGCGTGGCATCCAGCGGTTTCAGGCCCAGGCCGATGTTGCGCTCGACGTTTTCCACCACCACGATGGCGTCGTCCACCACGATACCGATGGCCAGGACCAGGCCGAACAATGACAGCGCGTTGAGCGAGAAGCCGAACAGGTGCATGACCGCGAAGGTACCGATCAGCGAGACCGGCACCGCCAGCAGCGGGATGATCGAGGCGCGCCAGGTCTGCAGGAACAGGATCACCACCAGCACCACCAGCACCAGCGCTTCGAACAGGGTGTGCACCACCGCTTCGATGGAGCCGCGGACGAATACGGTCGGGTCATAGACGATGCTGTAGTCCATGCCTTCGGGGAAGTCCTTCTTCAGCTCGGCCATTTTCGCCCGCACTTCGTCGGAAATCTCGATGGCGTTGGAGCCAGGGCGCTGGAAGATCGGGATGGCGACCGCCGGCTGGTTGTTCAGCAGCGAGCGCAGGGCGTACTGGCTGGAGCCGAGCTCGACCCGGGCGATGTCCTTCAGGCGGGTGATTTCACCATCGGCACCGGCACGAATGATGATGTTCTCGAATTCTTCCTCGTTGACCAGGCGGCCCTGGGTGTTGATCGACAGCTGGAAGCTGGTCGAACCCGGGGCGGGCGGGGCGCCCAGTTGGCCGGCAGCCACCTGGCGGTTCTGCTCGCGGATCGCGGCCACCACATCACTGGCGGTGAGGTTGCGCGAAGCGGTCTTGTTCGGGTCGAGCCACACGCGCAGCGAGTAGTCGCCCATGCCGAACAGCTGCACGTCGCCCACGCCACCCAGGCGCGCCAGCTCGTCCTTGATGTTGAGGATGGCGTAGTTGGACAAGTAGAGCATGTCGTAGCGGTTGTCCGGCGAGGTCAGGTGCACGACCATGGTCAGGTCGGGCGAGGCCTTGTCGACGGTGATACCGATCCGGGTCACTTCCTCGGGCAGCTTGGGCTGGGTGCGGGTGACACGGTTCTGTACCTGCACCTGGGCATTGTCCAGGTCGGTGCCCAGGGCGAAGGTGATGGTCAGCGTCAGCTTGCCGTCAGCGGTGGACTGCGAAGACATGTACAGCATGTTCTCCACGCCGGTGATGGCCTGCTCCAGCGGCGCGGCCACGGTTTCGCCGATGACCTTGGGGTTGGCGCCGGGGAAGTTGGCACGCACCACTACGGTCGGCGGCACGACTTCGGGGTATTCGCTGATCGGCAGCTGGAACAGCGAGATCGAGCCTGCGATCAGCAGCACCAGCGACAGCACTGCGGCGAAGATCGGCCGGGTAATGAAGAATTTCGAGAAGTTCATCGGTGGGGTCCCTTAACCGCGTGGCGCCGGGGCGCTGGCGACTTTCACATTGTTGCCCGCCACCTTCGGCGCCGGGTTGCTGGCCTCCAGGGCCTGGCGCTGCTGGGCGAGGGCGGCGAGGGTCTGTTCACTGGCCATTGGCGTCTCTTCCGGCGTTACCGGCGAACCCGGGCGCACACGCTGCAGGCCCTTGACCACGATGCGGTCGTCCTTGCCCAGGCCGCTGCGCACGATACGCAGGCCTTCCAGCTTCGGCCCCAGCTCGACGGCGCGGTAAGTGGCCTTGTTGTCCTTGTCCATCACCAGTACGAACTTCTTGCCCAGGTCGGTGCCAACCGCTTCGTCGTTGATCAGCACGGCCTGGTACTGGGCGCTGCCGACCAGCTTCAGGCGGGCGTACAGGCCCGGGGTGAACTGGCCGTCGCTGTTGTCGAACACTGCCCGGCCGCGGATGGTGCCGGTGCGCGGGTTGACCTGGTTGTCGACGAAGTTCATCTGCCCCAGGTGCGGGTTGCCGGTTTCGTTGGTCAGGCCCAGGTACACGGGGGTGCTCTGGCCACGCTGACCTTCGCGGGCCAGCTGGGTGTACTTGAGGTATACACGCTCGTCGGCGTCGAAGTAGGCATAGACCTTGTCGGTAGACACCACGCTGGTCAGCGGGGTGACATCGGCAGTCACGATATTGCCGGCAGTGAACTGGGCACGGCTGACCCGGCCGCTGATCGGCGCGGTGACACGGGTGAAGCTGAGATTGAGGCGTGCCAGGTCAAGCTGGGCCTGGATCGCATCAACCCCGGCGCGGGCTTCGGCGGCGGCGCTGCTGCGCGACTCGGCCAGCTCGGCGGAGATGGCGTTGCTGTCACGCAGGCGTTCGCCGCGGCGCGCTTCGTTGGCACTGCGGATGGCAGTGGCCTTGGCCTGCTGCAGTTGTGCTTCGAGGCGGCGGACCTCGGCCTGGAACGGGCGTGGGTCGATCTGGAACAGCAGGTCGCCTTTCTTGACCTGGGCGCCTTCGGTGAATGCCACCAGGTCGATCTGGCCGGACACCCGCGGGCGTACTTCGACGGTTTCCGGGGCCTCGAGGCGGCCGGTGAACTCGTCCCATTCATTGATCGGTTGCTCGATCACCTTGGCCACACTGACCTTCGGCGCGGTGGGAGCCTGCACAGCGTCGGGGGTTCGGCCGCAAGCGCTGATCACCATCACTGCCAGGGCAGCGAGGGGCAAGCGCAAGGGTTTGAATGATTGTTCCATGGAGAACTCCGCCAGAATATGAGTAGTGGGCGGAGTGTGAGTGTCTTGCGCGCAAGGCACGAATCGAACGGGACGAAGGTTATTATCACGCGGAATGATATCGGCGCAGCGATCATCGACGGCAACCACGGTTTGCCTGTCGGGCCGCATTCCAGAGCCCCCGCCGCGTGCAGGCGAAGGTGCCCCACACCTCAGTGAATGCTCGATGCCAGCTCGAAGATCGGCATGTACATCAGGACCACGATCAGGCCGATCAGCAGGCCGATGAACGTCATCAGCAGCGGTTCGAACAGTTTGACGAACCATTCCACCCAGCGGCCGATTTCCTGGTCGTGAAAATCGGCGCAGCGCTCCAGCATCTCGCCCAGGTTGCCGGACTGCTCACCGGCCCGCAGCAGGCGCAGCGAGACCGGCGTCACCAGTTGCCCGGCCTCCAGCGCTTCGGACAGCGGCAGGCCTTCGCCCACCCGCTGGCAGGCCTGCTCCAGGCCCTGGGCGGCGACGCTGCCGAGCAGGCCGCGGGCCATACCCATGGCGTTGAGGACCGGAATGCCGCCTTGCAGGAGGATGCCCAGCGAGCGGTAGAAGCGTGCCAGTTCGTACCTCAGCAAGCGCTGGTGCAACGCCGGCAGACGCCGCAACTGGCGGGCAGCCCAGCGCCGCACCGGCGGTTGGCGGCGCAGCAGCCATAGCAGCGTGAGCAAGCCGATGCCGCCCAGTGCCAGTGGCAGTTGCCGGGCGTGCAGGAACAGGCCGACCTGCATGAGGCCGCGGGAAAGCCAGGGCAACTCGCTGCCCATCCCCTCGAACACCTGGCTGAAACGCGGTACCACGTAGCCCAGCAGGAACAACACCACGCCACCGCCCACCAGCAACAGCAGCAAGGGGTAGACCGAAGCCCCCAGCAGCTTCTGCCTTACCAGGTCCAGGCGCTGGCGGTAGCCGATGTAGCGGGTGAGGGCATCAGCAAGAGCACCGGTACGCTCGCTGGACTGCACCAGCGCCACGTAAAGCGGCGGGAATGCCCGTGGTTGCGCGGCCAGGGCCTGGGACAGCGAATGGCCCTCATACAACTGGCGGACCAGCTGGTTCAATACCTTGCGCGTCGCGCCCGCCGGGGATTTTTCCGCCAGGCTTTCCAGGGCGTCGACCAGCGGCAGGCCGGCGCCAAGCAGGGTTGCCAGTTCCTGGCTGAACAGCACCAGCTCGAAGCTGGCCTCGCGGCGCCTGGCCAAGTGCCACAGGGCGCCGCGATGGCCACGCAGGCTGAGCACGCGCAGGCCCTGGTCCTCGGCCTGACGGCGGGCCTGCTCGGGGTCCTCGGCGTCGATCTGCAGTTGCACCACGCCCTGTCTGCCCAGGGCCTTGAGGACATAGCGCATGGCCGCGCCGCCTACTGCCAGCTGGTGATTTCGGCGTTTTCGCCGTCGCCACCCGGCTGGCCGTCCCTGCCCATCGACAGCAGGTCGTATTCACCGCCATTCTCGCCGGGCTGCCGGTAGATATATGGCCGTCCCCATGGGTCTTGCGGCACGGCCTTCTGCAGGTACGGGCCGGTCCAGCGCGTTTCGCCACTGGGCGCGACCACCAGTGCCTGCAGGCCCTGCTCGCTGTTGGGGTAGTGGCCGACTTCGAGCCGGTACAGGTCCAGAGCCTTGCTCAGCCCCTCTATCTGCGCCCGCGCGACCTTGGCTTCGGAGCGGCCAAGCTGGCTGAAGTACTTGGGCGCAACGATGCCAGCCAAAAGGCCGAGCACCACCAGCACGACCAACAGTTCGAGCAGGGTGAAGCCACGTTGGGGGGTGGTTCTGCGTTGCATGGTGAAGCCCTCCGCTGCATCGGGACTCGCGTGTGCAAGCACCATGCAACAGCCGTGCACGTCTGCGTTGGGGCCTTGCGCCATGCCGCAACGGATGCGGCACAGTGCTTGCGTCGTGCTATCGACCTCGGGTTTTCCGGGGCATTTCCCCCAGTTTGGGGGCACGACGAAGAGGCGACCGACATGCGTGGACTCATTCTCGGTTTGGTCTGGCTGGCCGCAGGCGCTGCCCAGGCCGATGTGTACGTGTCCATCGATGCCAAAGGCAGCTATATACTGACCAACGTCCATCGACCCGGGCGCCTTTACGAGACTGTGATCAGCGAGCCGCAGGGCCAGGCCGGGACGGCCAACGCGCAAATGATCACCGGCCGTCCCTACGCCAGGGTGGTTGCCGCTGCGGCGCGCGCCCACGATGTTCCGCCGGCGCTACTGCATGCGGTGATCAAGGCCGAGTCCGGTTACAACCCCAAGGCGCGGTCACCGGCCGGCGCGGTAGGGTTGATGCAGCTGATGCCGGATACCGCCCGTGAGATGGGCGTGCAAAACCGCCTGGACCCGGAAGACAACGTGCAGGGCGGGGCGCGCTATCTCAAGCGCATGCTCGACCTGTTCGACAACGACATCACCCTGGCGGTAGCCGCCTACAACGCCGGCCCCGAGGCGGTGCTACGCCGCGGCGCGGTACCGCCGTTCGCCGAGACCCGGCGCTATGTGCCCGATGTGTTGCGGGAATACCGCAGGTTGCAGGGCCTGACAGACAGCAGCCCCTGACCCACCAGCAGGCGCCGAGGCGCGCCGGGACCAGGCAATACCCTTCGGCGACTGCCATCGGGCCGAAGCGATGCCTTCCCCGACTCTGGGCTAACCTTCTTAAGGTGCCCAGTCGTGGAGTCCGCCATGGACGTCCTTCCTCGTTTCGACACTGATGAAGTGCCTGCCAGTAGCGAGCTGGCCACCTCGCGCAGACCGTTCGACCTGCTGCGCTGGTACGCCTGGGTCAGCCTGGCCGTCATTCTCTCGGTGGCGGCCGGGCTGGGGCTGATATCCAGTCGTTTCATCATCGACGAAAGCGTCGAGCGCGATGCCTTGCTCACCGCGCAGTTCATCACCTCCATCGCCGACGCCGAAGTGCGCCATCTGTCGCTCCCCAATGTGCATACCATGGGTGAACTGCTCGACCCGCGCAACGACCGCAACAACCTGATCGGCGTCGACCCGGACGCCCGGCGCAGGGCGCGTGGCGAATTCCTCGACCACATCGCCCACCTGCCCGACATGCTGTTGGCCAATATCTACGCGCCGGACCGAACGGTTATCTGGTCCACCAACCCGGCGCTGGTCGGCAAGCTGATCGAAGGTGACGCCGAACTGGATCGGGCCTTCGAGTACAAGATGCGGGTTGCGGCCAGTTATCAGGACGTCGAACAGGTCCGTGCCGAACGGAAGTTCGTCACCCCGCCCGAGCGGCTGTTCATCGAGAACTACATTCCGCTGTTCACTGCCGATGGTGAGCAGGTCACGGCAATGGTCGAGATCTACAAGGAACCCCATGACCTGATCGGGCGCATCGAGCGTGGGCTGACCCTGATCTGGCTGGCGATCGCCGTCGGCGCCGGCCTGGTCTATTTCGGCCTGTACGGCATCATGCACCGCGCCGCGCGGCTGCTGACGGTGCAGCAGAAGCGCCTGGTCAACAACGAAACCTATGTGGCGCTGGGGGAGGTGTCTTCGGCGGTGGCCCACAGCCTGCGTAACCCCTTGGCCAACATCCGTTCCAGCGCCGAACTGGCGCAGGCCTTCGACGATGGCCCGGCGCAGCGCAACGTCAACGAAATCATCAACCAGGTAGACCGCATGTCGCAGTGGATCCGGCAGATGTTGCAATCGCTGCGCCCGATCGACGATGAGGCGGTGGCGGTGGACCTGCCGCAGGCCTTGCAGGATAGCCTGCAGGCTTACGCGGTGCCGCTGGCACGCGGCGGGGTGAGCCTGGACCTGCAGGCATTGCCGGCAGTGCAGATACTGGGGCACCCGACGCTACTGCGGCAGGTTTTCAGCAGCCTGATCGCCAACGCCCTGGAGTCGATGGAGCAGGGTGGGCGGCTGCGTGTCGAGGTGGTGCGGCATGACCGACGCAGCCTGACCCTGCGCCTCTGCGACAATGGCAAGGGCATGAGCGAAGCGCAGCAGCGCATGGCCTTCCGGCCCTTCTTCACCACCAAGCAAGGAGGGCTGGGAGTGGGGCTGGTGCTGGTGAAACGCATCATGGAACGCTTCGGTGGCACGATCCGGCTTAGCAGCAGCGAAGGCCGTGGCACCCGGGTTTCGTTAGGTTTCCGGCTGTTCGAATCTTCTGAAAAACATTAGGAGCCTTTCGTAAGAATTTGTTTTTGCTAGAAATATTAGTTTTGGGTGAAATGCCCCAAATGTGGGGCTTTTTCCTCGATCTGGACTTAACAAATTTGGCTAACTTGTTGATCAAAAAAGATTATTAGTAGTTTTTCCATGGCTGGCTGGATTTTTGCTGTCCGGTGGTAGAGCGCGACAATGCATGGCAGCTGCGGCTGCAGGGGTGGAAGGCACATGAAAACGCTGGAGAACGACGTTCATGGCAAGGCCAGGACCGCTCGCGGTCTGGCTATGCCATTGCTCGAGTTCAACCTGCAGCGTTGGTTCTCGCTGATCAGTTTGCTGATCATTGCCGCCGTGGCGGGCGGGCTGGGTTATGTGTCGACACGTTTCGTGGTGCGCGACAGTGTCGAGCGCGACGCCATGCTGACCGCTCAGTTCATCCAGGCCATCGCACAGGCCGAGGTGCGCCATTCGCAATTACCCCCGGGCAGCACCCTGGGCGAGCTGCTCGATCCCCGCCTGGACCGGCAGCACTTGCAATTCACCCCGGCGCTGGCCGAATCGACCCGGGCGGAATTCCTCGACCATGTCGCGCACCTGCCGGATATATTGTTGGCCAACGTCTATGCCCGCGATCGCACCATCACCTGGTCGACCAACCCGGCGCTGATCGGCCAGCGCATCGAGGCCGATGGCGACCTCGACCGCGCTTTCCGCTCGCGCAAGGCCGTCTCGGCCAGTTACCACCAGCCCAACGATGACCGCGAAGAGCAGAAATTCCAGCGTGAACCGCGTTCGCTGTTCATTGAAAACTACATTCCGCTGTTCGACAGCCAAGGCGAACAGGTGCTATCCATGGTGGAAATCTACAAGGAGCCCCGGGACCTGGCCCGGCGCATCCAGCGCGGCTACGTGTTGATCTGGGCCTCGACCCTGGTGGGCGGGGCGCTGATCTACTTCGGCCTGTACTGGATCGTGCGGCGTGCCGCGCAACTGCTGCAGCTGCAGCAGGACCGGCTGGTGGCCAATGAAACCTATGTCGCCCTTGGCGAGATGTCGTCTGCGGTGGCGCATAGCCTGCGCAACCCGCTGGCGAACATCCGCTCCAGCGCCGAACTGGCCCAGGAGATCGCCACCCCTGCGGCGCAAAAGAATATCGCTGACATCATCAGCCAGGTCGACCGCATGTCGCGCTGGGTCCGCGATTTTCTGGTGTCGCTGCGCCCGACCAGCGACGAGGCCGAAGCCGTGGACCTGGTGGCGGCCATCGAGGACACCCGCCTGGCTTTCGCCCAGCAGATCGAACGCAACGGCATACGCTTCCGCTACGAAGGCCCCGGCTTGCAGTGGGTGACCAGCCAGCCGCTGCAGCTCACGCAGATTCTCAACTCCCTGTTTTCCAATGCCCTGGAAGCCATGCCTGACGGCGGCCTGCTGCGTGCCCAGGTCAGTGTGAAGGATGGCCAGCGTGCCGAGTTCGTCCTGGCCGACACCGGCAAGGGCATGAGTCAGCAGCAGGAGCGCATGGTGTTCAAACCGTTCTACACCACCAAGCAGGGCGGACTTGGCGTAGGCCTGGCCTTGGTCAAGCGCATCATGGAGCGTTTTGGCGGTTCGGTCAGCCTGAGCAGCCGCGAAGAGGAAGGAACCCGCGTCAGCCTCACATTCAACATTGCAGCGGGAGGGGCCCATGGAGCACAGCATCCTGGTAGTCGAGGATGATGAAGTCCTCGCCGACAACATCCGTACCTACCTCAGCCTCAAGGGCTTCGAGGTCGCCGTGTGCGACAACGCGGAACTGGCGCTGGAGCACATCAAGCGGGCCCGCCCCGATGCAGTGCTGACCGACAACTCGCTGCCGGGCATGAGCGGGCACGACCTGCTGCGCACCCTGGTGGCACAGGTGCCGGACCTGAAAGTGATCATGATGACCGGTTACGGCAATGTCGAAGATGCGGTACAGGCCATGAAGGAGGGGGCTTTTCATTACCTGACCAAGCCGGTGGTACTGGCCGAGCTCAAGCTGACCCTGGACAAGGCCCTGGCCACCGAACGCATGGAGCGCACGTTGTCGTTCTACCAGGAACGCGAGGCGCAGAAGTCCGGCTTGCAGGCGTTGCTCGGCGAATCACCGAGCATGCTTACCCTCAAGCACACGTTGCGCCAGCTGCTGGATGCCGAGCGGCGCATGACCAGCATCGACTTGCCGCCAGTACTGATCGAAGGCGAAACCGGTACCGGCAAAGAACTGGTGGCGCGTGCCCTGCATTTCGATGGTTCACGCAGCAAAGGGCCGTTCATCGAGTTCAACTGCGCCTCGATCCCGGCCAACCTGCTGGAAGCCGAGTTGTTCGGGCACGAGAAGGGCGCCTTTACCGATGCCAAGGAGCGCCGGGTGGGCCTGGTAGAGGCGGCCGATGGCGGCACCCTGTTCCTCGACGAGATTGGCGAGATGGACCTGACATTGCAGGCCAAGCTGCTCAAATTGCTGGAGGACCGCAGTATCCGCCGCATAGGTGCGGTGAAGGAGCGCAAGGTCGACCTGCGGGTGATCAGCGCCACCAATTGCAACCTCGAGCAGATGGTGCAACAGGGCAAGTTCCGCCGCGACCTGTTCTTCCGCCTGCGCATCATAGCCCTGAAAGTGCCACGCCTGTACGCCCGTGGCCAGGATGTGCTGCTGCTGGCGAGGCATTTCCTGGCCCATCACGGCAGGCGTTATGGCAAGCCGAACCTGCGCTTTTCCGCCGAAGCGGAAAACCTGATGCTCGGCTACAGCTGGCCGGGCAACGTGCGTGAGCTGCGCAACATGCTGGAGCAGACCGTGCTGCTGGCTGCGAATGACGTGGTGCAGGCGCACCAGCTGAACCTGTGCCTGACGCTGATTGACGAGCCAATGGTGCAGCAACCGGCGCCTGCGATGTTCGACATACCCCGGCATGAGCCCGAGCCAGGGACCAGCCTCCCGGACATGGAGCGCGACCTGGTGTGCAGGACACTGGACCGCACGGACTGGAACGTGACCAAGTCCGCGCGCATGCTTGGCCTGTCGCGGGACATGCTGCGTTACCGCATCGAGAAGCTGGGGCTGATCAGGCCGGACAAGCGCCAGTGGTGATTCACCGCCACAGGGTAGGTGAACGCTACCGGCTATGGATCAACGCTGGCTATCGGCGCCACCCTGCCGCCCGGTTCCTTCCGAGCCGCTGCCATCCATGCCCGGCAAGTCCCGGTTGTCATTCTGCTTGGTCGGCGGGCTGTCGGGGTCGTTGCCCTTGATCCGCGGGTCGGTATCGCGTGGCATGGGCTGCTCGATGGGGTTGAGGGTGCTGTCCACACCCGGCTTGGGCGCCGGATTGTGCGGGTCGTCCGGGTAGGTGGGGCCAGTGCCGGCGGCCAGGGCCAGCGGCGCAACGAACAGGGCGATCAACAGGATGCTTGAGCGGGGCATGGCAGGCTCCTTGGTTTTGGGTAGGGTTGTTACTTCCTTTCGGCCCTACCCGGCGCAACAGGGTGCCATCACCCCGATCAACGGTCACACCACCAGTGACAGCAACAGGATGAAGATGATGCCGACAATCGACAGGATGGTTTCCATCATGCTCCAGGTCTTGAAGGTTTCCGCCACGGTCATGTTGAAGTACTGCTTCACCAGCCAGAAACCGGCATCGTTGACATGCGACAGGATCAGCGAGCCAGCACCGGTGGCCAGTACCAGCAGCTCACGGTTCACCCCCGGCACCAGGTCAATCACCGGCGCGACGATGCCCGCGCCGGTAATGGTGGCTACCGTGGCGGAACCGGTGGCGATGCGGATCACCGCGGCCACCAGCCAGGCCAGCAGAATCGGCGAGATTTCGGCCTGCACCGCCATCTGCCCGATCACGTTACCCACGCCGGTGTCCACCAGCATCTGCTTGAAGCCACCGCCGGCGCCGACGATCAGCACGATCGCGGCGGTCGGTGCCAGGCTCTGGTCCAGCATCTTCATGATCTGCTGGCGGTTGAAGCCACGGGCCGCGCCGAAGGTGTAGAAAGCCAGCAGCAGAGCCGCGAGCAGCGCGGTGATGGGGTGGCCGACCAGGTCCATCCACTGGCGCACGATATGCTCGGCGGGCAGTACCACGTCGGCGAAGGTCTTCAGCAGCATCAGTACTACCGGCAGCAGCACGGTGACCAGGGTGATGGTGAAGCTCGGCAGGTTGCGCTGGTCGGACTCCTTGGCGATCTGGTCCATCAGCTCCTGCGAGGGGCTGCCGGGGATGTAGCGGGAAATGAAATTACCGAACAGCGGGCCGGCGATGATGGCGGTAGGCAGTGCCACGATCAGGCCATAGAAGATGGTCTTGCCGATATCGGCATGGAAGATGCCGATGGCCAGCAGCGGGCCCGGGTGTGGCGGGACCAGGCCGTGCACCACCGACAGCCCGGCCAGCAGCGGAATGCCGATCTTGATCAACGACACGCCGGAGCGCCGGGCAACGATGAACACCAGCGGGATCAGCAGCACGAAGCCGATCTCGAAGAACAGCGGGATACCGACCAGAAACGCGGCGAACATCATCGCCCAGTGCACGTTTTTCTTGCCGAAGGCGCGAATCAGCGTCTGTGCGATCTGGTCGGCGCCACCGGAGTCGGCCATCAGCTTGCCGAGCATGGTGCCCAAGGCGAGCACGATGCCGACGAAGCCCAGTACACCACCGAAACCGTCCTGGAACGATTTCATCACCTTGGCCACCGGCATGCCGGAGGTCAGGCCAAGGAAGCCGGCCGCGATGGTCAGGGCGACGAAGGGGTGAACTTTGAAGTGGGTGATCAGCAGGATCAGCCCGACGATGGTAACCAGCGCGTCGAGCAGCAGGAAGGTATCATTAGCCAGTCCGAACATGGTTTGAAGGCCTCGGTCTTATCGTTGTTTTGGCGTAGATTTTTTGCAATGTTGCCCGCATCCAAGCGCAAGGTAGCGCTGTCTTTGCCGGGTTGGTAAAGCCGCTCAGGCGCTTTGTGCCAGGCTCCGTTCACCGCTGCGCTTTAGCCAGCTGTCTACCGCTTCGGCAAGCACATCGACGGGTTGGGTAGCATCCAGTGCCAGGGTCAGGGGTTCGCCACGAGGCGATTCCAGGGCAGCGAACTGGCTGTCGATGAGGCTTGCCGGCATGAAATGCCCGGGGCGGGCCAGCACGCGTTTTTCGGCCTCGGCTGGCGACAGTTCGAGGAACACGAATACCAGCCCGGGCATGGCCTCGCGCAGGGTTTCGCGGTAGCGGCGCTTGAGTGCCGAACAGGTCAGGATCGGGCGCTCCCCGGCCTGGGTGGTTGCCTGCAGTTCCTGGCCGAGGCGCACCAGCCAGCCGGCACGGTCGCTGTCGTCCAAGGGGATGCCAGCGCTCATCTTGCGGATGTTTTCGGCAGGGTGGAACGCGTCGCCTTCGATCAGGCGGCCACCGCTTCGGGCGGCGATGGCAGCGCCGATGCAGCTCTTGCCGCAACCGGCCACGCCCATCACCACGATGGCAGACAGGGGAGAATTCATCAGTACCTCCTGCGGGTGAGATAGCGCTGTCTCGTCGTCGACGAGCAGTCACCTCCCCGGTGTTATTGATCTTGTCATACGCAGTATGGACGCTCGGCGGCGAGCCGGTGAGGGCTGCGACCAAAGATTACATTGCCTGCGTCCTGAGACAGCGCTACCTTAGTGGCCGTTCCCTTTCCTTGCAAGTAGTAAAATTACAACATCCATGTCTCGCACCGGCTCGCGTACCACAGGTCGTCCCACCCTGGCAGAAGTTGCCAGGCATTCCGGGGTTTCCCCGATCACTGCATCGCGCGCCTTGCGTGGTGTGAGCACCGTTGCCCCGGCGCTGGTGGAAAAGGTCGTGGCCGCAGCAGCGAGCCTGGGCTATGTGGCGAACCCGGCGGCCCGGGCCCTGGCCTCGGCCCGCAGCCAGTCGGTGGTGGTATTGATCCCGTCGCTGTCCAACCAGCTGTTCATCGACACCCTGGAGGCAATCCACGAGGTCATGCGCCCGCGTGGGCTGGAGGTACTGATCGGCAACTACCACTACGACGTCGCCGAGGAAGAGAACCTGATCCGCAACTACCTGGCCTACCAGCCCTGCGGCATGCTGTTGACCGGCTTCGAACGCAGCGAGGCATCGCGGCAGATGCTGGCGGCCAGCGGCGTGCCCTGCGTGCACATGATGGAACTCAACGGCGACGACGAGGCATTGTCAGTCGGGTTCTCCCAGCAGCAGGCCGGGCGCGCTGCGGCACGCCACCTGATCGAGCGCGGGCGCAAGCGCCTGGCGTTCATTGCTGCGCAGCTCGACCCGCGGGTAATGCAGCGCGCCGAAGGCTTCCGCCAGGCGCTGGCCGAGGCCGGCCTGCAGGCGCCCGAGCTGGAGGTGCTGGCGCCGGAACCTTCGTCCATCGCCCTGGGCAGCGCGCTGTTCAGCCAGCTATTGCTGCAGGCGCCGGACGTCGACGGCATCTTCTTCTGCAACGACGATCTGGCCCAGGGCGCGGTCCTGCAGGCCTTGCGCCAAGGGGTCGAGGTGCCGCGGCAGGTAGCCATGGTCGGTTTCAACGACCTGCCGGCGTCGGCGCACATGGTGCCGCGACTCACGTCGATCCGCACTCCCAGGGCCGCCGTGGGGCGTGGGGCAGCGCAGGCGCTGCTGGCGTTGCTCGACGGCAAGCGGGTAGCGAACGCCCAGCAGGACCTTGGTTTCGAGTTGATGGTGCGGGAAAGCTCCTGACCTGCATGGCTGCAAAAAACAGCGTTGGCTGCGGCGCGGACCAGCAAGGCCAGCCCGGGCGGGCACGGTGAGCATGGAAAGCCAGCAGGGCTCACGGCACGTGGTGGATGCCATTGGCCAGATCAGTTCGACGTTGCAATTGCACTGAGTGCATCGCCCAGCTCGACCAGCAGGTCCTGCAGGCTGTCCTCCAGCTGCATGCGCAGTTGCGCTGTTGGGCGGCCCTGTTCGTGGGCCTGTTCGATCGCTTCGCATGCCTTGACCAGTGTCCGCACCTTGACCATCTTCGCGCCACCCTTGATCCGGTGAGCCAAGGCGCGCAACGCCTCGCCGGAGGCGTCTGCGGCCAGTGCACGCAATGCCGCCAGGTCGTCGCTGACGCTTTGCACCAGTTGCTCCAGCAGATGCCGCACCAGTTGTTCATCGTCCTGGGTCAGGTGACGCAGTTCGCCGAGGTTGAACCCGCTGCCGGGTCGCGTTGGTGGCTGTTGCTGTTGCTGTTGCTGTGGATGCGGCTGGGCCTCGGCCTGGGGCAGATGGGTCTTGAGTGTACGCAGGCCGATCGGTTTGAACAGGCATTCGTCCATGCCGCTGGCCAGGCAGCGGGCACGCTCCTCGGCCTGGGCGTTGGCGGTCACCCCGAGAATGCGACATGGCGGCAGGCCGCGCTCGCTTTCGAGGCTGCGGATACGACGGGTCAACTCATGGCCATCCATGACCGGCATGCTGCAATCAGTTATGACCAGGTCGAAGTGTTCGGCCTGCCAGCGTGTCAAAGCGGTTTCGCCGTTCTCGGCCAGGGTCACGGCATGGCCCAGGGTATGCAGCTGGCGCTCCAGCAACAGCAGGTTGGCGGGGTAGTCGTCGACCACCAGGATGTTCAGCGGGCCGCTGCCGCTTTCCAGCGCTGGGGCATGCTGTTCAGCCTGCGGCGGTGCCGTGCAGGTGGGAAGGTGCAAGTTGACCTGCACCATGGTGCCCACGCCTTCTACGCTTTGCAGGCTCAAGGTGCCGCCCATCAACTCGGCCAGGGTGCGGCTGATGACCAGGCCCAGACCCGCGCCCTGGCGGGCTCGTGGGCCGTCGGCCTGGACGAACGCATTGAACAGCCGGGCCTGGTCGGCAGGGCTGATACCGATCCCGGTGTCACGCACGCTCAGTACCACCGCCAGGTGGTCAGTGTCGTGCGCCGCAAACTGCAGGCTGGCCTGCACTTCGCCACGGTCGGTGAATTTGATGGCATTGCTGATCAGGTTGGACAGCACCTGCTTGAGCCGCAACGGGTCAGCCAGGACCCAGATCGGCGCAGCAGGCAGTTCGCTGTGCAGGTGCAGGCCTTTGGCCCGGGCATTGCCTTCGAACACCCGCACGCTGGCGCGTACCAGTTCGACCAGGTTGGTGGGCACTGGCTGCAGGGTGATGTGCCCGGATTCGATTCGCGAAATGTCCAGGATATCGCCGATCAGCTCAAGCAGGCCGATGGCTGAATCATGGGCGGTCTGCAGGGTCTGGGGGTCGCATCGGCCGCTGCGGCTGTCTTCCAGGGCCAACTCCAGCAGGCCGATCACGGCATTCATCGGAGTGCGGATTTCATGGCTCATGGTGGCCAGGAAGGTACTTTTGGTCTGGCTGGCCTGCTCGGCGTCGTCCTTGGCCTGGCGCAGTTGCTCCAGCAGGCCCCGGCTCAGTGCCAGCTGCGCTTGCAACGCATGTTGGGCCTCGGTGCGCTGGTTGATGAGTTTGCGCAGGTAACTGTTCCAGAACACCACCCCGGCCAGCAGCAAGGCCGATAGCACCAGGACCTGCAGGGCCAGGGTGCGGTAGTCGCGCCAGGGGCTGTCGCTGACCAGGGTGGTGGTGCGCCAGCGGTTGATCAGTTGGTCAAGCTCTTCCGGGGGAATACTCAGCAGAGCCTTGTCGAGGATCGCCTGCAGTTGAGGCTGGTCTGCGGCCACGGCAAAGGCGGCGACGGCGGGGTCGTCATCGAGCACGCTGGCGATGCGCAAACGGTCCTTGAATACATGGCTGATGTAATAGGCAGCATTGATGTGGCTGCTCAGGGCAACGTCGGCGTCACCGTTGGCCACGGCCTCCATCAGGCCGAGCGAGTTGTCCACTTCGACCACCTTGGCCTGCGGATAGCGTCGCTGCAGCAGGGCCAGTTGCGGAGAGCCGCGTATCAGGGCAATGCGCTGGCTCTGCAGCGCGCTGGCCGCCACCGCTGACCGGGTGTCGCTGCGCGAGACCAGTACCCGTGGGCTGACCAGGTAGGGGCGGGTATAGCGCAGCTGTTTCGAACGGTCTGCGCCATAGCCCAGGGCACCGATCATTTGCGCGTCTCCGCGAACCAGGCGCTCGATCATGGTCTGGGCCGAAGGGCTTTCGATCGGCTTGAAGCGCAACCCCGTGCGCAGCGATATCTGCTTGAGCAGATCGAGGGTGATGCCGCTGGGGCGATGCTGGGTGTCGTTGAAAGTCAACGGTGCCAGCGACGTGTTGATCAGCACGCTGATGTCGGGGTTGGCAGCGATCCAGGCCTCTTCCTCATCGGTCAGTGCGGCGAGATGGCGCTGCAACAGCAGGCTGGTGTTACCGCTGCTCCAGCGGCGCAGGATGTTCAGGCGTTCGCTATCGCTGATGCGCGCCAGCGCCGCGTCCACCAGCCGGCGCAGGCGTGGATTGTCATTGGCCAAGGCAAAGGCGAACCCCCCGGGGGCGACCGGGCAGAAATGGTCGATCTTCAAGGTGCCCTGGTAAATCTTGCCAATCGTGAAATCGGTGCTGATGGCATCGCCCAGGTAGGCGTCGGCTTCACCCAGCTCGACGGCGGCCAGCCCGGCGAGGGTCGAGCGATACAGGCTCAGTTGGGCTTTCGGGTACAGGGCACGGACGCTGCTGGCGGGCAGGTAATGGTCGACCATGGCCAGGCGCAGGCCGGCGAGATCGGCGATGTTCTTCAGGCTCGACCCCTCGCGGGTAACGATGACCGGCAGGTCATCGGCATAGCGCGCGCTCAGGCTGAGCTGGGCGTCGGCCGCCTCGAACGCGTTGGAACTGCCCAACAGGTCGATCCGGCCGTCCCGCAGCGCAGCGATGGCTTCATGACGGCTGTCGAAACGGCGCACTTCGATGTCGATACCTAGTTGCTCGGCAATGATGCCTGCGTAGTCGGCGCTGAGGCCCTCATAGTCACGCTGGCTGACGTTGATTTCCAGCGGTGGGTAGTCGGGCCGTGAACTGCCCAGCACCAGACGCTGGCGTTGCTGCAGCCATTGCCGGTCCTCGCTGGACAGTGCCAGTGGCGCGGCGGCGCTGACCGAGCGGGCCAGCAACTGGCGGGGTTCGCTATTGGCCAGCAGCGCGCCGGAGCTGAACAGGCCGATGGCCAGAAGGGCGCTTGTCAGCAGGCGCTTCATGGCAGCCGTGCGCTCAGTAGACGCTGTTGCGCTTGGCCAGGTCGACCATTTCCACCAGGGATTCGGTCTTGAGCTTTTCCATGATGCGGCCCCGGTAGGTGCTGATGGTCTTGGCGCTGAGGTTCATGCAGGTGCCGATATTCTTGTTGTTCTCGCCCCGTGCCAGGCGCCGCAGCACTTCCATTTCCCGGTTGGAGAGGCTGGCCAGGCGCACCGGCTCGCTTTCCAGGGAGTTGCTGTTGACCGACATCTGCGGAAAGGTCGAGTAGCCCTTGACCAGGGCCTTGAGGGCAAACAGCAGGGCTTCGTGTTCTTCTTCCTTGGTGACGAACGCACCGATCCCCGCGTCCAGGCAGCGGCGCACGTACAGGTCGGTCGCCTGCCCGGTCAGCACCATGATCTTCGGCACCGGCTCCATGCATTGCAGGCGCTTGATCACTTCCATGCCGTCCAGCCCAGGCAGGCCGATATCGAGAACGATTACATCCGGGCGCAGCTCACGGGCCACCTGCGCCACCTCGCTGCCGTTGCCGACTTCACCGACGACATTGAAACGTTCGCGCTCGAGTAGTAGGCGCAAGGACAGCCGGACGATAGGGTGGTCGTCAACGATCAGCACGGTTGTCATGAGGAAAACTCCTGTCAAGATGTGGTCCGCTTCCTGGATCACTCAGGAATACGTCAACAAATCGGGTTTATCGGACGCGCTGCACGATACGACCATTCTGTTCGTTTGGTAATACCGAGTATAGAAATGTTGAAAACCTCCGCGTTTATTGTTGAAAAGTCCTACAAAGGAGGGGAGGCACCGCCCTGGCAAAGCGGCGATGCCGGTTTTTCAGGCCGGGCTGGTGCAGGCGGGATGTGCCTTGTTCACGCGCTGGGTGGAGGCGGGACTATTGGCCAGGGCCTGGCCGACCCGTGGCGGGCGGGCCACCAGCTGGCCGGAGCAGTTCGGGCAACGGCCGTGGAAACGGGTTTCAGCGCAGGCGCGACAGAACGTACATTCGAACGAGCAGACCAGCGCGTTGGTGCTGTCGCCTGGCAGGTCGGTATCGCAGCATTCGCAGTTGGGGCGTAGCTCCAGCATTGGCATGACTCCTGTTCGCAGGTGGGAACACGGAGTCTGCTACGCCTGCGACGCGCCTGGCAATGCTCACTCGCCAGGGCGGTAAAGATGGGCGTGCCCGGCACGGTACAAGGCCGACTCGGCAAATGGTGTGTCGCCCAGAACATGACCGACCAGGATCAGCGCGGTGCGCCGAAAGCCCTTGGCTGCCAAGCGCTCGACGATATTGCCCAGGGTGCCGCGCACCCAGTCCTGGTCTGGCCAGGTGGCGCGATGCACCACCGCCACCGGGCACTGCGCGCCGTAGTGCGGCAGCAACTCATCGACAATGCGCGGAAGGTGCTTGACTCCCAGGTGAATCGCCAGGGTGCTGCCATGCCGCGCGAGGTCGCCCAGTTGCTCGCCAAGCGGCATTGGCGAGCTGTCGCCATAGCGGGTCAGGATCACCGTTTGTGCGACTTGAGGCAGGGTCAGTTCGCAGCCGAGCAGGGCGGCGCTGGCCGCTGTGGCAGTGACTCCGGGAATGATCTGGTAGTCGATGCCCAGTGCCTGCAGGTGGCGGATCTGCTCGCCAATGGCACCGTACAGGCTGGGGTCGCCACTGTGTACCCGGGCGACGTCACGGCCTTGCTCGTGCGCATCGCGCATGGCCGCGATGATCTGTTCCAGGTGCAGTTCGGCGCTGTTGATCACGGTATCGGCCTGATGGCCCTCAAGCACCGCGGCTGGCACCAGCGAGCCGGCATAGATGATCACCTGGCACTGGCGGATCAGCCTTTGCCCCTTGATCGTGATCAGTTCCGGGTCGCCGGGCCCGGCGCCGATGAAATAGACCGTCATGATAGTCCTTGCAGGAAGTTGCGGTGGAACGTTCACCAAGCCAGGGCGAGGGTGGCCGGCCCCAGTACCTGGCGGGTCAGCAGCAACCTGGCGGTACCCCGGCGCTCGCTGGCCAGCGCCAATGCTGCGCTTTCTGCGACGCCCCAGCAGCCGCTGTGGGCATGGGCGGCGGCAGAGCGGTGGCTGAGCAGCGCTTCGTAGGCTTGCAGTTGTCGGGTATGGTACAGCACCAGCGGCACAGCAAGGCGTGCGGCCAGCTGTTGCAGCCCGGGCTCGTCGGCTTTGAGGCTGACGCTGGCGATGCCATGCAGGTCGGCAAGCGCCAGGCCCCGGTTGTTCAGAGCCTGGCGCAGCAGTGCTTCCAGGGCATCCGCCGGGCAACCCCGGCGGCAGCCGAAGCCGGCGAAAAAAGCCCGCATCAGGCCCGGCGGGTGCGGCGGAACAGCCAGGCGCTGAGCATACCCAGAGCCAGCCAGAAGGCGGCATTGGTCAACCAGGAGGCCAGCTTGAACTGGGCTTCCAGCGCTTCAGGGGCGAGGCTTGCATGCACCTCGGGTTGTGGCGCGCCAACCACATGCGGGATTACCAGCAGCGCGGTGCCCAGCACTTTCAGCAGCCAGTGGCGGGCGAACACCAGCAGGGCCAGGCCAGCGGCGGTAGCGCTCGCCGTGCCGACCCACCAGGCCTGGCGTTGCCCCAGGTCGGCGGCAGCGGTGCCTGGCAGTTCCGGCGGCAGGCCCAAGGTAGGGGCCAGGCAGAACACGACGAAGCCGGCCAGGCCCCACAGTGCCCCGGTGCCGATACGCTGCGGTTCGCGCAGGCTGTACAGGGCAGCCAGGATCAGGGCGAAGCCGACCGCGACCACCAGGTTGCCACCGGTGGTCGACAGTACCCGTTGCCAGCCGTCTTCCGGTGACCAGGCTTCGGCGTCGTGCTCATGGGCTGGCACCTCGCTGCCATGTTCGTGATGAGCCGCTGGTGCCGACGACTCGTAGGTTTCCGCTTGGAGAATCAGCGAGGCGACCCAGAAACTTTGCAACAGGGTCAGCAACAAGGCCGCAAGCAGCCCGCTGAAACCCGCGGTGCGGGCAATGCGCATGATCATCAGGCGTACTCAGTGGCAGGGGAAGGCGGCGCTGTGGCGGGTGTCGTGGGCAGCGTTGTGCACGGCCTCGATGTGTGAGAAACCAGCGAAGTACACCAGGCACAGGCCCAACAGGCTGGCGCCGACGGCGATGACGACACGCTGGCTGAGGGTGACCGGGGTGGTAATGCTGTGTTGTTTGGCGCTGGTGACGGGCATGACGCGTTCCTCTGCTTTTTGGGGCAACGGGCAAGCGCGGCAGCCCCGAGCGTGACTACCCAGGGGAATGCAACAGCGCCCGCCCACCGCGGGGTGTTCATGAACGCCAGGCCGGTCTCCGGGCTTGCGAGGAGGAGCCGGGCTCCTGGAAAGCGTCACCTTCCCATGCCCGCCTGCGGGCTCAGTGGTATTGACGCTTCGCTCGCTTACCGTTGCGGGGGCAGCACCGGCTTTGTCCGGCCCTGAGCGAGGGCCTGTGACGCACCGGTTTCCCGTTTCACCCCAAGGGGGCACCTGAACGCGAGGTGTAAGAAGAGCATGGGTTGGGCGTGGCGTCAATCGCCAGCACCGCTGCGACCCCGCGTTGCGCCGCGCGGGTGTAGCACAGCCCGGCCAGGTGCGAAGGGCTGGATCAACCGCGCGCGAAGGCTGCCAGCTTGTCGCCATCCAGCCGGTAGCGCACCCACTCGTCCTGCGCTTCGGCCCCCAGCGACTGGTAGAAGCCTATCGCCGGCTCGTTCCAGTCCAGCACGCTCCATTCGAGCCGTCCGCACTGGTTGGCCACCGCTTCGCGGGCAATGTGCCGCAGCAATTGCCGACCGGCGCCGTCGCCGCGCTGTTCCGGGGTCACGTACAGGTCTTCGAGGTAGATGCCGTTGCGCCCGAGCCAGGTCGAGTAGCTGTAGAAATACACGGCGAAACCGATGGCCTGGCCGTCACGCTCGCAGATCAGGCTGTGCACTGTGCTGCCCGCACCGAACAGGCTGTGCTCGATGTCGGCAATACTGGCGACCACCTCGTGGCGGGCGCGTTCGTACTCGGCCAGCTCGGTGATGAAGGCCAGGATCTGCTCGGCATCAGCGGCGACGGCAGGGCGAATGGTGACGGTCATGGCGGGGCTTCCTTGGGCACATGTTGGCGGTACAGTGATGTGTATCTATGTATTTTATTGAAACTGTACCAGTCGCCAGCACGGCGACTCCGTTAGTGTGACAGCACTGATGAAGAAAATGGAATGCCCACCATGCTTGCCTCTGCCGACCTGCTGACTGCCTTCGTGCTGTTCGCCTTCGTGTCCTCGATCACACCGGGGCCTAACAACACCATGCTGCTGGCCTCGGGGGTGAACTTCGGTGTGCGCCGCTCGATTCCCCACGCCATGGGCATCAGCGTCGGTTTCATGGTGATGGTGCTCGCCGTAGGCCTGGGCCTGGGCGAGGTGTTCAAGGCCTGGCCGGCGCTGTACACGGTACTGCGCTACAGTGGCGCGGCCTACCTGCTGTATCTGGCCTGGAAGATCGCCACCTCCGGGCCGGTTGGCACGGCCTCGTCCGCCGCCCGCAAACCGCTGGGCTTCTGGGGGGCTGCGGCGTTTCAGTGGGTCAACCCCAAGGCCTGGGTGATGGCGGTGGGAGCCATTACCACCTACACGCCGGCGCAAGGCTATGTGGCCAATGTGATCGTGATTGCCGCCCTGTTCGCCCTGGTCAACCTGCCCAGCGTCGGGGTATGGGTGATGTTCGGCAGCGCCCTGCGCAACCTGTTGCAGAACCCGCGCTGGCTGATGCTGTTCAATGTCCTGATGGCCTTGCTGCTGGTTATTTCACTGTACCCGCTGCTGTTTGTAGAATCGGCGTTTTCCTGAGCCCGCGAGTACCCCAAGCCGATGCAGTTGCTTCCCTGGTCACACCAATGCGCTGAAGGCTTCACCCTGCGTGGCTGGCGAACCCCGGCCAGTGGCCGGCCGCTGCTGCATTTCCTGCACGGCAACGGCTTTTGCTGCTTGTCCTACCAGCCCATGCTGATGCGTCTGGGTGAACATTTCGATCTGTGGCTGAGCGATGTCCAAGGCCATGGCGACAGCGACCATGGTGGGGCATTTCGCGGCTGGAACCGTACCGCGGCGCTGGCGCTGGAAGCCTTCGCCGCCGGTCGCGGCGAGTATGGCGAGGTACCGCGGTTTGCCGTTGGGCACAGTTTCGGGGGCGTGCTCACGGGCCTGATCCTGGCCAGTGAACCGCAACTGTTCAGCCGTGCCGTGCTGCTTGATCCGGTGTTGTTCAGCCGGCGCATGCTCGGGGTAATGGGCGCGGCTGCATTGCTTGGCCTGCACCGGCGCCACAGCCTCGCACGCAAGGCTGCCAGCCGTCGCAGCCACTGGCCCGATCGAGAGACAGCACTGGCTTCGCTGCAGGGCCGCGGTATCTTCAAGGGGTGGACTGATGCAGCGCTCCAAGCGTATGTCGAACATGCCATTGGGGATTGCGGTGAGGCGGTGGTGCTCAAATGCCGGCCCAGCCGCGAAGTGGAAATATTCAGTTCGTTTCCCCGACGTCTTTGGGCCAGCCTGGCGGCGATCCGTACACCCACACAGGTCTTGTATGGTGAGCATACGTACCCCTTCGTGCCCCACTCGGTCAAGCGCCTGGCAGCGCTCAACCCTCGGGTGACCAGCAGGCAGGTTGCCGGTGGGCACTGCTTCATGCAGGAACATCCCGAGGCTTGTGCCGATGCCGTGCGGGCGTTCCTGCTGCAGCAACCGGCGGGATAGTTTTCCAGACGGCGTTGGGCAGGGCGGCGTGGGTAATCTCGGGCTTTGCCCGAGCCTATGCCCATGACCAGCCAGACATTGCTAAAACCCGCCTATCTGCAAAAGCGCTACGACTACTCCTGCCAGGCAATCGAGTCGCTCAGCAAAGCCATGCACAACACGCTGGCACCGTTGGCAGAACGCTCACCCCTGGCTGTGGTCAGCGTGGGCTCCTACGGTCGATGCGAAGTTTCCCGGGTTTCGGACATCGACTTCTTCATCCTGCACGACAACAGCTTGCCGATCGACCGTCTGGACCAGATACTGCACCAGGTCGGTGACATCCTGCGGCTTGTCAGCCACCCGGGGGAGAGCGACGTGGCCAAGTTCGGCCGGGAAGCGCTGGCCGGCTATGCCGACCTGAGCGAGCACATGGGGTGGAAGCGTGAAGGCAGCACCGCGTTGACCAGGCGCATGTTGATGCTGCTCGAAGGCCGCCCCCTGTATGGGCAGGCCGCCTTTGCCAGGTGGCAGCATGACCTGCTGCGCCGTTACGTCCCTGATGACCAGGGCCACGGCCTTGCCAGGTTCCTGCTTAACGACCTGATTCGCTACTACCGGACCCTGATGGCAAACTTCGAGGAGAAAAGGGCCGAAGGCAAGGCCTGGGGGGTACGCAATATAAAATTGCGGTTTTCCCGAAAACTGCTTTTCGCAGGCGGCATCGTCGCCATTGCCGAAGTCCATGGCCTGCCTGCACCAGCCAAGGTCAACCGCCTTCGCCAGTTGTTGGCCCTGACCCCGTTGCAGCGCCTGGCCACGCTCGGCGCTGACAACCCCTATAGCGACGCTCTGTTCGAAGACTACGCCGTCTTTCTCGAATTGATTTCCTCGACGGAAAACCGCCGCTATCTGGACCGAATGACGCCTGACCAGGCCATGGCGGATCCGCTTTATCGAAAGCTACAGGTTCGCGGGCAAGCCTTTTCGTTGAAACTGGAGCATTGGTTGAGGTCGCAATACCCGGGGCACCCGATACTCCACGCCATGTTCTTCTGATTGTCCATCAGGTGGGACGATGTATGTCATTTCCGCCAGCTACTGCCTGATTGGCATCGCTGATAAGGTGATCGCAGCCAAGACAGGAGCCTTTCATGAAAAGCATACTGGGTATCCACCGCAGCCCTCACACCCATTGGGTGGGTGATGGCTTCCCGGTGCGTAGCCTGTTCACCTACGACGATCTGGCCAGCAAGATCAGCCCATTTCTGTTGCTGGACTATGCCGGCCCTCATCCATTCACCCCGACCAGTGTGCGGCGCGGCGTAGGCCAGCATCCACACCGCGGCTTCGAAACCGTGACTGTCGTCTACCAGGGCGAGTTGGAGCACCGTGACTCCACGGGAGCTGGTGGCTTGATCGGCCCCGGTGATGTGCAATGGATGACCGCTGCAAATGGCATCATCCATGAGGAGTTCCATTCCCCGGGCTTTGCCCGCAGCGGCGGCATGCTGGAAATGGTTCAGCTGTGGGTCAACCTGCCGGCGCGGGATAAACGAGCAGCCGCTGGTTACCAGACACTGCTGGCCAAGGATATCCCGGTGGTCAGGTTGGACGGTGAGGGTGGTAGCCTGCGGGTGATCGCGGGTGACTATCGCGGGCATTCGGGGCCGGCGCGGACCTTTACCGCCATGGATGTCTGGGACTTGCGTCTGAATGCCGGTGCCACGCTGCGCCTGCCGGTGGCCGCCGGGCGCAACGCGGCGCTGGCGGTGCTGCGTGGCAAGGTGCAGATCAACCACGAGCGCGAAGCTGGCCCGGCCAGCCTGGTGTTGCTTGACCGGTCGGGTGAAGATGTTGTCGTGCAGGCGCTGGAAGGCGCCAGCGTGCTGCTGCTCAGCGGTGAGCCGATCGATGAGCCGATCGTCGGATACGGCCCGTTCGTGATGAACAGCCAGGCGGAGATTGCCCAGTCGTTCGATGATTTCCATGCCGGACGGTTCGGCCAGATGCAGGCCGCGCGGGATGCCGAGGCCCCCTGATCGACACTGCAGCGGCGACAGGGCCGGTACAGGTCGCGCATTTGCTGGCATGATGCAGCCATGGCCAAGCTCAGTTCGTTGCACAGGTTGCGTCGATCGTTGCCCGGCGCCCGCCACGAGACCCTGTGGCTACGCTACCGTGCCCCTTACCACTGGCCTTCGATGCTGGCGTTCCTTGCTGCGCGCTGCATTCCCGGCATAGAGACCTGTGTGGACGGCAGCTACAGCCGTTCGCTGGTGGTTGCCGGCCGGCATGCCGTGGTGCACGTTACGCCCTCGGGTAATCAACACCTGCGTATCTGCCTCGAAGGCGTTCCGGCGCAGGCGCTGCCCGGCGTGATCGCCAGGTTGAGGCGGGTCTTCGATCTCGATGCCAACCCTGCGTGTATCAACGCGGGGCTTTCTGGCGACCCGCTCATGGCCCGCTTGCTCCAGCAACGCCCAGGCTTGCGCTTGCCACAAGGCTGGGACGCCTGTGAGCAAGCGATGCGCACCGTGCTGGGCCAGCAAATCAGCGTAGCTGGGGCCATGACCCTGGCTGGTCGGCTGGTGCAGCGCCATGGTCAAGCCCTGCGCCTGGCTGTGCCGGGCTTGAGCCACGTGTTCCCGACGCCGACGGTTTTGGCGGCGGCGCAGTTCGACAACCTGGGAATGCCGCGGGCTCGTGCCGCAACCCTGGGCACGCTGGCCAATGCCTTGCTGGCCGAGCCCGGCTTGCTGCGGCGCGGGCAGACCCTCGATGCGCTGCTGTCCAGGCTGTGCCAGCTCAAGGGTATCGGCCCATGGAGTGCGCACTACCTGGCGCTGCGCCAGGCGGGTGCGGCGGATGCCTTGCCGTTGGGCGATGTTGCCTTGGTCCAGGCGTTACGCAGACTGGAAGGGGAGCAGGCGCAACTGGCCGAACGGGCCTTGGCCTGGCGGCCGTGGCGGGCCTATGCGGCCCAGCACCTGTGGGCATCGCTAGGGCCTGACGAGACCGTTCGTCGTTAACTTTGCCAGCTCAGCCGAACGCCCGGCCCCCGCCGGCAATCTTCCACTAAGGTGCTAGAGGATTCCGGCACCATCATTGCTGCGGCGCATGAAGGCCTGCCTCGGCATGCGCAATATCAATTGGCACTTCGCCTGGCAAAGGTGTACTCACACAACAGGCCATCCCAAAGAGAGGGTCGTACCATGTCGTTGATAGGAGTTTCGATGCTGGAGATGCGGCAGATCATCGAGCAGGCCTGCCTGCCTGACCGCTGTGAAGTCAGCTGCCCGGACGGCGCCAACCTGACCATCCGCCTGGGTCAGGGTCAGAATCTCGCCGAAGGCGTGACCCTGAGCGGGGTCCCGCTGCAAAGCCTGAACAGTTGCCGCGACCTGGTGAACCTGGTAGGTCAGTTGCACGCGCTGCGCAGCACCCAGCCGGCGCCACTCAAGGCGATTGCCTGAGGGCGCCCGTCGCGTTCCGGTCAGCCGAGGCTGGCCGGGCGCACATATTCCGGCATCAAGCCATTGAACCAGAACAGGATCATCGCCACCAGGATGGTCACCAGCAGCAACAGACCTACCCCCCAGACGCAGGTCGCGAACAGCATGGCCTGTTCTTTCTTTAGCCGCAGGAACGTCTGCAAGCCGCCATACAGCAGCACGCTGGCATACGCCGAGGCCGCCAGCAGCGCCGCAACGGCCAGCCAGCGGATCGGCAGCAGGCCGACCACGCCGGCGAAGAACCAGGGCGTGGCGCAGTAGGCAGCAAAGCCGATGCACTGGTTGAGGCTGGGCTGGGTATCGAAGCCACGTGACATCCAGCGAATCATCACGCCCATCAGCATCACCCCGACCACCGTGGTGGCATAGAGCAAGCCCGCCAGTTGCGCGGCACTGCCCATGCTCAGGCGCACCCGTTCCTCGGCGGCGAGGCTCCAGCCGAAGGTGGTGGTGCCGACGAACAGGCATATGGCGGGGATCAACGCCAGGGCCAGCAGGCGCGGCAGGTATTGCTGCGGGTGGTCTTCCTCGGCCCGGCGGATGTCCAGCCAGGCGTCGGCGGGGTGGGTGAAGAGCTTGAGCAACGGACTGTTCATGGCATTCTCCGGGAGGCGTGGGCTCTTTTGTATGGAGGCCTGCTGCCCCGGCAGGTTCAGCCGGGTTGGTCACCGTCGATCGGCTTTACTGCAGTTCCAGCAGCAGGTTCAGGCCGCCATCCCCGCATTTGCCCTGATCGCGAACCACGCCGTGGTAGCTGCGTCCGTCCCAGACAAACGCCACGCTGTGGGCCCGTTCAACCTTGTCGGGCAACGGCGGGCAGATGTGCAGGCGCAGGCCCGGGCGACCTTGCAGGTTGAGGGCGGCAATCTGGCACTGGCATTCCATGCTTTGTGCGACCGGGCCGAACAGGGTGTCGCGTACGTAATCGAGCTGCAGGGAAGCACTGGGCGCGCGGCAGGGCATTTTCATGGTCGCGCTGCTCCGTTGCGAAGACGGTTGGCAGAGTACAGGTAGGGCATGGCGGGCTCCAGGCTGAAATGGCATGGCCTATCTTTTGAAGCCTGCCAGGCGAAGATGTTCAACCTGTTTCATGCGCGTTCATCCAGTTTGCACAGGCCCGCTCAGCGCCCGGCCTTGCGCAGGGTCAGGTTGATCCGCCGTTCTCCCAGACGCGGATGTACGCCGGGTTTGATCGGCAGCACGCCATGAAAGCGCAAGCGGTCTTCGCCGCCCCAAACCAGCACATCGCCATGGCTCAGGGCAATGCGCCGAGTCTTGTCGGCGCGCTGCAGGCTACCGAACAGGAATATCGCCGGCAAGCCCAGGGACACCGACACGATCGGTTGGTCGAAGTCCAGTTCGTCGCGGTCCTGGTGCAGGCTCAGGCGGGTGCCGGGCAGGTAATGGTTGACCAGGCAGGCATCCGGCACGAAGTTTTCGAAACCGGCCATGGCCGCCGCCCGGGTGGCCAGGGCCTGCAATACCGGGGGCAGGGCGGGCCAGGGGTTGCCGCTGAGCGGGTCGCAGGGGCTGTAACGGTAGCCCTGTTCATCGCTGACCCAACCCAGCGTGCCGCAGTTGCTCAGCCCTACCGCCATGCGCAGGCCGCCCGGGGTATGCATGTGCCGGAATGGCGCTGCACGCAGTACCGGGCGCAGCGCATGGAGCACGGGCTCGACTTCGGCCAGGGCGAAGCCGGGCAGCAGCACGGTATGACTGGCCAGGCGTTGTGCCTGAGGGCCGAACAGGTCGAGGTCGGACTGGATCATGTGCTCAGGTATTGGGTTGTATGGCAACCATTGTAATGCGCCTGGCAGGCTTGGCCTATCTGTGGAAATCCCAGGGTCTTCAAGGCCTGTACCAGTGCCGTGGGCCCGCCCGCGACAGGCGAAGACAACGGACGCTGCAAAAAAAGGAACCGCGGCACCAGGGAGAGGAGCACCGCGGTTCAAGGGGGAAAGCTGTACTGTTGGGTGGGGATCTGGAGCTGGTAGGAAATCGGCAATAGGTATGCCAGGTATCGAATTCAGGCTGCAGACCTTGGTTGCAATGGCCTTGCCTTTCCCGCAGACAATTTTCAGGCGTGCCGGATGGGGTCGTTGCCCCAGCATTGGGCCACAGCGGGGCAACCCGGTTGCCACGTCCGCCAACAGAAATAATTAGAAAAATAAATGCCACTTTTTTGCCATCGGCCACCTCTTACCCACACGAGCTAATCCTTTCGAGTGGGAGGGCCATCGCCATGTCGTTGAGTTTCACGCCTGCACAAGCGTTGCGTGCCGACAGCCTTTATCGGACGTCGCCGACGGTGGCATGGCTGATCGAGGAGATAGGCGCGGTCCTCGGGGCGGCCGACCTCGCCGGGCGACACGAGATGGCGGACACCCTGTTGCAACGCATCGAGGACGTACTGACCGGCAAGCCGCAGGCGTGCACGTTCTTTGCCTATCAGCTTCAGGCCTGGAGCCGGGAGTGTCACTTGCCGCCTGAACGGGTGGCCGAATTCTACATGGCCGCACGGGCGTTGAGAGCGATGGTTGAGTCGATGTCAGGGGCTGCGTTCGATTGATAGAAGTCACTGTAGTTAAAGTAAAGTCTTGCGTTTCAATGCGATAGCTCCGGTACTTAAATTGAAATGCAACTTCTGGGCGACTTGCCGACCAGCGGCGGCTTGACGAACGTGTACAGGTTTGCTGTATTGAAACCGGTTTCATCACAATCACAACAACCATAAGGACCACCCATGACCGACGCGCCTGCCCATGCCCGCGAACGGGTCACCATCAGCGAAGTAGCGCGTGTCGCTGGCGTTTCCAAGGCCACCGTCTCGCGGTATATCGGTGGCGATCGGCAGTTGCTGGCCGATGCCACAGCCAAGCGCCTGGAGCAGGTCATCGAGCGCCTCGGTTACCGTCCCAACCAGATGGCCCGAGGCTTGAAGCGCGGCCAGACGCGGCTGATCGGCATGCTGGTAGCCGACATACTGAACCCTTATTCGGTCGCCGTGATGCATGGCGTGGAAACCGCCTGCCGGCAGCACGGCTACAGCCTGGTGGTGTGCAATACCAACCGCGACGACGAGCAGGAGCGTCATCACCTGGTGGCCCTGCAGTCGTACAACGTCGAAGGGCTGATCGTGAACACCCTCGGCCACCATCCCGGCGAACTGCTCAATCTGCAGCGCGATATCCCCATGGTACTGGTCGATCGGCAACTGCCCGAGCTGCCCGTCGACCTGGTCGGCCTGGACAATGTCGATGCGGTCGAACAGGCCCTTGATCACCTGCAGGCGCAAGGCTACCGCGATATCCTGGCGGTCACCGAGCCCCTCGATGGCACCAGCTCGCGGCTGGAGCGGGTCGAGGCGTTCGGCGCTTCGATCGGCCGTCGGCCCGGCATGCGCCAGCAAGTGCTGGAAATCAACTCCGGCCTGGATGGCCAGCTGGCCTCGTTCCTCGCAGGCGATGGCCATGGTCCGCAGGCCATCTTCACCTTCAACGGCATTGCCACCCTTGCCGTGACCCGGGCGCTGCACGAGGCCGGGCGCAACCTGTTCGCGGAAGTCGGGCTGATCGCTCTCGACGACCTCGATTGGTACCCCTTGGTCGGTAGCGGCATCACCGCGCTGGCCCAGCCCACCGAACGTATCGGCGTGGCGGCATTCGAGAGCCTGCTCGGCCGATTGCGCGGCGACAGCGGCGCCGCCAGGCGCATCGACTTCAAGGCCAACCTGATCATCCGAGGTTCAACCCAGCCACGTTAACTGGCGGCGAGCGACCGCTGGTGGACACTGGCAAAAAATGAAACCGGTTTCAAAAGGATAACAACAATGTACGCAAACCCCGTTTCCATCAGCCTTTCCAGCTATGGTGCCGAGCTGGTAAGGCGACACGGCCAAGCGCGCTTTCTCGACCTGGTGGCCGCCGCTGGCGCTACCCGCGTGGAACTTCGAGAAGAGTTGTTCAGCCATGCGCCAGACACTGCAGCGCTGTCTGCAGCAATGGCTGCGTTGCGCCTGGAGTGCCTGTATTCCACACCCGTTGAGCTGTGGACCGAGCAGGGCCTGCCTGACCCGCAACTCGCAGACAAGCTGGCATCCGCCCACGCTCTCGGCGCTATGGCGTTGAAGGTTTCCCTGGGGTACTACCGCGACAGCTGCGATATGGCCGCCCTGGCGCGGTTGTTGTCCGGGTCCGGGCCGCTGCTGCTGGTCGAGAACGACCAGACGGTGCAGGGTGGCAGAATCCAGCCGCTGCTGGCGTTTCTCCAGCGCGCCGAAGACTTGGGGCTGAGCCTGGGCATGACGTTCGACATCGGTAACTGGCAGTGGCAGGGCGAGCCTGCCCGACAGGCCGCACGCCAGCTGGGCCGCTGGGTGCGTTACGTCCATTGCAAAGCGGTGCAGCGCCTGGCCGATGGCCGCCTGGCTGCCGTACCGCCCAACGCCGCAGACCTGCAGGAATGGGCTGCGCTCATGGCCGAGTTCACTCCCGGCGTCGTGCGCGCCGTCGAATACCCGTTGGTCAGCGACGACCTGCTGGCGCTGACTGGCGCCCAGGTGCGCAACCTGGCGGCGCTGGGGCGCTGTGCCGCATCGCGCGAGGTGCCGGGCCATGCGTGAACATGACGTGCTGTGTTTCGGCGAGACCATGGCCATGTTCGTCGCCGAACAGGCCGGCGACCTGGCCAGTGTCAGCCAGTTCGGCAAGCGCATCGCTGGTGCCGACAGCAATGTGGCCATCGGCCTGGCGCGGCTCGGCTTCAAGGTCCGCTGGCTGAGCAGGGTGGGCGACGACTCGCTTGGCCGTTTCGTGCTGGACAGCCTGCGCCGCGAAGGCCTGGATTGCTCGGGCGTGGAAGTCGATGCCAGCTGTCCCACCGGCTTCCAGCTCAAGGGCCGCTGCGACGATGGCAGTGATCCGGCGGTGGAATACTTCCGGCGCGGCTCGGCGGCCAGCCGACTGTCGCCGGCGCTGCTCAGCCCGGGATGCCTGCAAGCTCGCCACCTGCACGCCACCGGCATCCCGCTGGCCTTGTCGGAAGCTTGTCGGGCGCTGTCCCATGCACTGGTTGATGGCATGCGCGCCGCCGGGCGCAGCATTTCCTTCGATCCCAACCTGCGTCCCTCGCTGTGGCCTGACCAGCCCAGCATGGTGCGCGAAATCAATGCGCTGGCGGCCAAGGCTGACTGGGTGTTGCCAGGCCTGGAGGAGGGCCGCTTACTCACCGGCCAGCACACCCCGGCGGACATCGCCGCGTTCTACCTCGACCTGGGGGTCGCCCGGGTGGTGATAAAGCTGGGCGAAGCGGGGGCCTACTTCCGTAGCGCCGAAGGCCAAGGCCTGGTCGCGCCAGTACCGGTCAGCCGGGTCGTGGACACCGTCGGCGCCGGCGATGCCTTCGCCGTCGGCGTGCTCAGCGCGCTGCTGGAAGGTCGACCCGTGGCCGAGGCAGTGGCACGCGGCAACTGGTGCGGCAGCCGCGCCGTGCAGTCGCGGGGCGACATGGAAGGGCTGCCGCTGCGCCATGAACTGGAGGTTCACGAACTGCGCAACAGCGCGTGAACAGCGCATACCCCGAATCACCTGTTGCAACAAAAACAACAAGCTCAGGAGAAACACACATGCAAAAGAAAAGCCTGGCACCTCGCCGCTGGTGGTACCTCATCCCGATCGTCTTCATCACCTATAGCCTGGCCTACCTGGACCGCGCCAACTACGGCTTCGCTGCCGCTTCCGGCATGGCCGAAGACCTGCAAATCACGCCTGTGCTGTCCTCGTTGCTGGGGGCGCTGTTCTTCCTCGGCTACTTCTTCTTCCAGGTACCTGGCGCCATCTACGCCGAGAAGCGCAGCGTGAAGAAGCTGATCTTCGTCTGCCTGATCCTCTGGGGCGGCCTGGCCACGCTCACCGGCATGGTCAGCAACGTCTACATGCTGGTCGGTATCCGCTTCCTGCTCGGGGTGGTGGAGGCGGCGGTGATGCCGGCGATGCTTGTGTACCTGTGCCACTGGTTCACCCGCGCCGAGCGATCGCGTGCCAACACCTTCCTGATGCTTGGCAACCCGGTGACCATCCTGTGGATGTCGGTGGTATCAGGATATCTGATCAAGCATTACGACTGGCGCTGGATGTTCATCATCGAAGGTTTGCCGGCGGTGATCTGGGCGTTGTTCTGGTGGCGCCTGGTGGACGACCGCCCGGCGCAGGCGAAGTGGCTGAGTGCGCAGGAAAAGGACGCCTTGCAGCAAGCGCTGGCTGCCGAACAGCAAGGCATCAAGCCGGTGAAAAACTACCGCGAGGCGTTCCGCTCGCCACAGGTGATCATCCTTGCGCTGCAGTACTTCTGCTGGAGCATCGGCGTGTACGGCTTCGTGCTGTGGCTGCCGTCGATCCTCAAGCAAGCAGCGAACGTCGATATCGTGCAGGCCGGCTGGCTGGCGTCGGTACCTTACCTGGCGGCGGTACTGGCCATGGTTGGTGTGTCGTGGGCGTCCGATCGCCTGCAGAAGCGCAAGCGCTTTGTCTGGCCGCCGCTGCTGATCGCCGCTGTCGCCTTCTATGGCTCGTACGCCCTGGGCAGCCAGCATTTCTGGCTGTCGTATACGCTGCTGGTGGTCGCCGGTGCCTGCATGTACGCCCCCTATGGGCCGTTCTTCGCGATCGTGCCCGAGATCCTGCCAGCCAATGTCGCCGGCGGCGCCATGGCGCTGATCAACAGCATGGGGGCGCTGGGGTCGTTCGGCGGTTCGTGGCTGGTCGGATACCTCAATGGCGCTACCGGTGGGCCCGGTGCCTCTTACCTGTTCATGTGTGGCGCGCTGCTTGCCGCAGTGGCGCTTACCGTCGCACTCAATACGTCGCGGACATCAGGCCGAGCCAAGCGCGGCGGTTCACGTCTGGCCATGAGCCAATAGGAAACCTGCAATGAAGAAGCGAATCGTCCTGTACAAACACCTGTCCGACCAGTTGATGGCGCGCCTGCAAGCGCACGGCGAGGTGACCTGGGTGGATATCAACCAGCCCGACGGCCTGGCGCGCCTGCGCGACGCCTTGCCGGGGGCGCACGGGCTGCTGGGCGCCAGCCTGCGGCTGGACGCCAGCCTGCTCGACCTGGCGCCACAACTGGAGGTGGTCGCCAGCGTTTCGGTTGGTGTGGACAACTACGACATCGCCGAGCTCAACCGGCGCCGGGTGATGTTGACCAACACTCCCGACGTGTTGACCGAAACTACCGCCGATACCGGCTTTGCCTTGATCCTGGCTACCGCCAGGCGGGTTGTGGAACTGGCCAACTGGGTCCGCGATGGCCGTTGGCAGGCCAGCCTTGGCCCGGCACATTTCGGTAGCGATGTGCATGGCAAGACGCTGGGAATCGTCGGCATGGGCCGTATCGGCGAGGCCTTGGCCAGACGCGCCGCAGCCGGCTTCGGCATGCATGTGCTGTATCACAGCCGGCGTGCCAGGCCTGAAGTGGAGGCGCTTCATGGTGCGCGGCAGTGCAGCCTGGATGCGTTGTTGCAGCAAGCGGATTTCGTGTGCCTGAGCGTGCCGCTGAGTGCCGGCACAGAAGGCTTGATCGGTGGGCGCGAGCTGGCGTTGATGAAGCCTGAGGCGATCCTGGTGAACATTTCCCGAGGGCGGGTGGTGGATGAGGCCGCCCTGGTCGAAGCGCTGCGTGAGCGGCGCATACGCGGCGCCGGGCTGGATGTGTTCGTACAGGAACCGTTACCGTTGGACTCGCCACTGCTGCAGCTCGACAACGTGGTGGCGACCCCGCATATCGGCTCGGCGACCGAGGAAACCCGCGAGGCCATGGCACGTTGCGCGGTGGATAACCTGCTCAGCGCACTGGCAGGTGAACGGCCGGCGAACCTGGTCAATGAGGTACGCAGGGCTTGAGGTTGCGGGCATGTTCGCGAACACCGGCATAGCCGGTGCTATCGACCACTGCTTCGCGTATCACCATACAAGCCGGCTTACCGGCAGTTGCCCGCCTTGCGATAACCCGCCGCTTGCGCCTCACCCTCGGTGGCGAAGGTGACCTGGTTCTTCGGGGTAACCTGGGTATACCCCGGGCAGCCGCTGGCCAGGTGATAAACGTGGCTGTTGCGGTTGCCAAGCACCGCCCCCACCGGGCCGGTGCGGGCCAGGCTCGGCCTGGCTTCGCTCTTGGCAGGCGTCGCCGCAACCGCTTGCACCACGCCGCTACCTACCGGTTTGTAGTTGGCAGTCCATTTGCGCTCGCCGGTCACGAACGGGTTGGCGTGCCCCATGATCGCCGCAATGCGGCGCTCACGCTCCTTCTCCCAGGCCGATACCGGGTACTGCCGGTCCCAGGCCATCAGCACCTGCTGCTGCTGGCGCGACATGTTCAGCTTGTAGCGGTCGTACATGTAGAACGTGGTGCGCGCCACCAGGCCCTTCACTGCATCCCGCGGTTCGGCGACACGCTGCACGAAGTCGACCTTGGTACTGCACTGCCCGTATTGCCCGGCATTGCCATTCACCATGGCGTAGTTGAAGTTGCTGCGGTCGCCGTTGACCTCGCCCACCGCCGGGTAGAGGTTGAACAGGTCGGCTTCCATGGCGCGGAACACCGGGTCATCGTCCACGCAATGCTCGCGGCCGCCGTTCTTCCAGCACTGGCGCTGGCTGCCGAAGGTGTAGGCGGGCACGATGTGCTCCCACTCGGTGCGCTCGGCGCGGTTTTGCTGTTTGCGCGTCTGGTAGCCGCACGAGGCGGCGTCGATACGCCCGCCGGACTTGCCCACCCAGGTCCATTTGCAACCGCAGTACAGGTCGCCCATGGCACTGCTGGCCTGGTCCAGGTACACCTTCTGCTTGGCCACCACTTTGGCCTCGGCGAAGGTCGCCGGAGGGCTTGCAAGAGCTGGAAGGGTGAAGGAAAACAGTAGGGTTGCGGCGTAAAGCAGTGATTTCATGGGAAAAACATATTTCGATGAGGAGCAGGCATTGTAATGGTTTCGCCGACACTGGCCAGCCTGCTGAATGACGGCCGGCCCTTCATGCGTCGCGCAAGCCCACCGGCTTCAGCGGTGAAAGAGCTGGCCTCAGCGTTCCAGGTAATGGGTTTGCGCGGCAAAGTCGATGAACCGCTTGCTGGCCAGCGACAGGTATTCCCCCGACCGCCAGCACAGGCGGAAGCTCATCAGCTGCGCTGGGCGGAACGGCACGCCGACAATGCCTGGCGTGCGCTGCTGCACCGAGCGCAGCAGGGTGGCCACACCCATGTTGTCCAGTGCGGCCTGCACCACCAGCGAGACGAAGTTGCTCTGCAGTGCCACCTGGTAAGTGATGCCGTGTTCGGCGAAGAACGCATCCAGCAGGTGACGCTGCACGAAGGTGCGGTCGAATACCACCATGTCGGTGTTGCGCAGGTCCTCGGCGGTGAGGAAGGCCTTGTCGGCATACGGGTGATCGGGGTGCATGCACGCCAGCATTTCGTCGCTGCCCAGCAGGATCGATTCCTTGTCCGGCGGTACGCGCCTGGATTCCAGTAGCGCCAGGTCGATTTCCCGCTGTTCCAGGCGATGGCCGATGTCCTCGGCGCTGCCTTCGAATACGGTCATGGCGATGCCCGGGTAGAGCCGGCGGAAGGCGTTCATCAACCCGGGCACATAGTGCAGGCCGAACATGGGTGGAATACCCAGGCGGACTTCGCCGCGCTTGAGGTCGGCCATGTCGCGCAGTTCCTGGCGGGCCACGTCCATTTCGCGCAGGGCCGAGGCAATCCGCGGCAGGAACCGCTCGCCCTCGGCGGTGAGAATGACTTTGCGTGTGGTGCGGTTGAACAAGGTCACGCCCAGTTCTTCCTCCAGGCGGGTAACGGCCATGCTCAGCGCCGGCTGGGCGATGTGCAGGTGTTGCGCGGCTTTGGTGAAGCTGCCTTGGCGAACGATTTCGACGCAGCAACGCAATGCCTTGAGATTCATGCTCGCGGACTACTCATCAGAGGGGTGAATTCATAACGAACTGTGATGTCAGGCATCATAACAATATATTTATTATTAACCGGAGGGCCTACGATGCGCGCCACTGAGACATCCTGCAACATCTCAGTCACGCAGCTTGATAAAGCTGCAATCCCACGAAGATTTTGAGGTAGTACCCTAAATGGCCAAGGCCGCCGATGTCGTTGTGCAATGCCTGGAAAACGAAGGTGTCGAGTATGTATTCGGCATTCCCGGTGAGGAAAACCTCGACCTGCTGGAATCCCTGCGCAAGTCGAAGATCAAGCTGGTCCTGACCCGTCACGAGCAGTCCGCAGGTTTCATGGCTGCCACCTACGGCCGCCTGACCGGCAAGACCGGCGTCAGCCTGTCCACCCTCGGCCCCGGCGCGACCAACCTGGTTACCGCCAGCGCCTACGCCTACCTGGGCGGCATGCCGATGATGATGATCACCGGCCAGAAACCGATCAAGAAGTCCAAGCAGGGCCGTTTCCAGATCATCGACGTGTGCGGCATGATGGACCCCATCACCAAGTACACTCACCAGTTCGCCTCGGCCGACAACATTCCGTCGCGCATGCGCGAAGCGTTCCGCCTGGCTGAAGAAGAAAAGCCGGGTGCGGTGCACCTGGAGCTGCCGGAGGACATCGCCGCCGAGCAGACCGACGCACTGCCGATCCCGCCAAGCCTGCACCGCCGCCCCTTGGCCGAACACGTGGCCATCGAGGCGGCCGTGCAGAAGCTGGTGAACGCGCGCAACCCGATCC
>NZ_DGIR01000001.1 GCF_002386445.1 Pseudomonas sp. UBA4617 | reverse complement strand
CCGCTCTGCGGCCCTTTCGCGACGCAAGGCCGCTCCTACACTGCCGGCGCAAACCAGGCTTTGCCCATCAAGGCTCCAGCCCGATCCCCCGCAGAATCACGCAAGTCACCGTCTGCACCGCATTCTCGAACGCCATGTCCGACAACGCCTCGCCACCATTGAGCAGCTCGACCTGGTAACCAAAGTCGGCATAGTGCTGGGTCGAGGCCCAGATCATGTACAGCAGCGCCGAAGGCTCCACCGCCAGGATGCGCCCCTCTTCTACCCAACGACGGATCTTGGCCTCCTTCAGTTTGGCCCAGGGCACCAGGCTTTCCGCCAGGTCCGCCCCCAGCACCGGCGCCCCGTGCAGCATCTCCTCGGCCCAGATCTTCGAACCCAGCGGGCGTGAGCGTGAATGGCCCATCTTGGCGCGGATATAACTGGTCAGTACCACGCGCGGGTCGTCGAAGTTCTCGAAGCACAGCGCGTCCTGTTTCCACACTTCCAGCAGATCCTGCAACACCGCACGGAACAGGTCGTCCTTGGTGCTGAAGTAATAATGCAGGTTGGAACGCGGCAACTCGGCCTGCTCGGCAATATCGCCCATCGAGGTGGCGCCGTAGCCCTTTTCGGCAAATACCTTTTCCGCCGCCTGCAGGATCTTGCCGATGTTGCGTCGGCGGATTTCGATCTTGTGGTTGGCCATCAGGCTTGGGCCGTCCACACCGCCAGTTCATAGCCGTCCGGGTCGATGACGCTGACATTGAACTCGATGTTGCCGATCTGCCGGTCTGTACCGCGAATACCCATGGGTGCTCCGTGCCGAATGGTGTTTGCGCAAGGCTCTGTGTGAAAAGCCTTGATACTCGGTTCGGGTAGCTTCTCGCAACTGCTAAAATGAGCGCCACCTTGATTGCTGACAGGCATGACGTTGATCATTGCCCAAGCCCCCTCGCCAACAGACAGTCGCCTTTCAAGATGACTGATACGCCTACAGAACTGGAAGGACCTCACGATGTATCTGGTGCGAATCGCGTTGCGCGATGTCCGTTCGATCAAGTCCCTGGACCTGGACTTCCATGCCAGTGTCGGCGGAACGCGTCGCTGGACTTTGCTACTTGGCGAAAACGGCTGCGGCAAAAGTTCGGTGCTGCGAGCGATTGCATTGCTGCTGGCAGGCAGCGATGCCCTTCCTGAACTGCTCGGCACCCCTGATTCATGGATCAGAAATGGCGCGAACAAATGCCGTATTGAAGGAACGCTTGTTACCGCCAAGGGCGAAACCCGAGAGATAGCGCTGGAAATCAACCGTGGCGACGGAATCCGCAAGATTTTCGCCAACAACCATGCCTCGCTGGAAGCGCTGGATGCCGCGATTGCCAAAGCTGATCGCAACTACTTTGTCCTGGCTTACGGTGTTTCCCGTCGGCCACCGGTGACCAACATGCGCTCCACGTTCCCCGATGAACGCTCACGGGTACCACGGGCGCAAGGCATGGCGACCATGTTTTCGCCAGACGCCAGCTTGGTGTCACTTGAACAGTGGGTAATGGACCTCGATTACCGCAAAGGCCTGTCGTCGATGATGGGTGCGCTCAATGAGGCGCTCGACAAGCTTCTACCCGGCATGCAGTTCTCGCGCATTGACCGGGCCACGCGGCAGATCATTTTCAACACGGCAGATGGCGAAATACCACTCAACCAGCTTTCCGACGGTTACCAGAACATGGCCGCCTGGTGTGGCGATCTACTGTACCGGATTACCGAAACCTTTCCCGACCGCAAGAACCCGCTCGGCACGCGCGGGGTGCTGCTGATCGACGAAATCGATCTGCACCTGCATCCGGTATGGCGGCGTCATCTGGTCGAGTTTCTCTCCAGCACCCTGCCGAACTTCCAGTTCATCGCCACCACGCACTCGGCACTCACGGCACAGCAAAGCGGTGAAGGTGAACTCTATGTCATCCGAAGAGAAGGTTCAGCGGCAACACCTACCCTGGTCCCGTTCGTCGGCGAACCGCGCAAGATGATGCTTCATCAACTGCTGATGAGCCCCATGTTCGGTCTGGACTCGCTGGAATCAGTCGAAATCGAAAAGACTCGCAACGCAGTCAGAGAACTCAGCCTCAAAGACTCGCTCAACAAGCAGGAAGCCGCGCAGTTGAAAGCGCTGCAGAGCATCTTGAACGACGCCCCCGAATGGGACGTCATGCCGCACTATGCAAAAGAGCAAGCCGAGTTGATCCGCAGCCTCAAAACTTCATTGCTCAAGAACAAGCGCAAAACCAGGATATCGCCAAGCAAGCTCACAGCCATCACAAAAAACCTAGAGAGCGAGCCATGATCAAGGTTTCGCGCACTCGCTCCGCCGCAAAATTAAAGGGCTTCACCGGAACTCAACTGGAAACCAAACTCAACAACCTGGTGCAGTACTACCAGGACGATGGCCATACGGGAACGGTCAATTTCAGGCCCAAGAACCGTCAGGTCTGGGGCCGCGCCAAGCCGCAACTCAAGGCCGAGTCCTACAACAAGTGCATCTACTGTGAAGCGGACACTGCGGTGGTAGCGCATGGCGACGTCGAACACTTCCGACCCAAAAGCCAGTACTGGTGGCTGGCGTATTGCTACGACAACTACACGTTCAGCTGCCAAATCTGCAACCAGACCTATAAAGGCGATACGTTTCCGGTGCAGGGCCCAAGGCTCGCGCCGCCTACAGTGCCGTTGACCCTGCCCACCGACGGCGCGGAGCTGAAATCCCTCTTGCAGACTATCTGCCCCGATCCAGTCACCACCACAGATGCTGCAGTGGCACGACTCTACGCTCAGGAAGACGCTGAACTCATCAACCCGTACGTCGCCGACCCTGAACAGCTCTTTGCCTGGAAAGCCATCCCGGAAACACGCGAAGTCTGGTTGGTCGCCGTAACCGGATCCAGTCAATCCGGCAGAGCGGTGAAAGCTGCAGAGGACGTGCTCGGGTTGAACCGCCAGGAATTGCTGCGCCTGCGGTGGAATGCCTACGAAACGCTGGAGACGCTGGTATTACTTTTTCAGGAAGGTGGCTTTACTGCCGAGCGCCAGCGTGATTTCTTGCTGCGCATACGAACCCAGGCCGGTGCAGACCGCCCTTTTGCCGGTATGACACGGTTCTTTCTGAAACGTTGGGGTTTGCTCTAGCCGCCCGGCAAAGGCATGCCAGCCATCGCATGTCGTTAACGCCGGGTCGCCCGGTCCCGTACCGGGCACTGGGCCCGGTGCAGGTTCAGCGCGGTGTTGATGATACCGATATGGCTGAACGCCTGCGGGAAGTTGCCGAGCATGCGCTGGCCGACCGGGTCGTACTGCTCGGCCAGCAGGCCGAGGTCGTTGCACAGGCCGGTCAGGCGTTGGTACAGGGCCTGGGCCTGGGCCTGGCGGCCCAGCAGCACATACACATCGGCCAGCCAGAACGAGCACACCAGGAAGGTGCCCTCGCCCGGCGTCAGGCCGTCACTGCAGCTGTCACTGTCGTAGCGCAGCAGCAGGCCATGCTTCAGCAGGCGCTGTTCGATCTGCTCCAGGGTGCGCAAAAAGCGCGGATCATCCACCGGCAGGAAGCCGGTCAGGGCAATCTGCAACAAGCTGGCGTCCATTTCGCTCGAGCCATAGGCCTGGACGAAATACTGGCCACTGGCATCCAGGCCCTGTTCACATACTTCGCGACGAATCTGTTCGGCCACCTGGCGATAATGCTGGCCACGCTCGCGGCCTTCCTCGGTAGTGTCGGCCAGCCCCGCGGCGCGGTCGAAGGCCACCCAGGCCATGACCTTGGAATGCACGAACTGCTGCCGGCCACCGCGCACTTCCCAGATGCCTTCGTCCGGCTCGCGCCAGATGCGCTCGAGGTAAGGCAGGATCAGCCGGGCGATGGCGGCGCTGCGCGGGTGGCGCGGCAAGCCGCCGTTGATGGCCTGGGCCATGGCATCGGCGAGTTCACCGTAGATATCGAGCTGGGTCTGCGTCGAGGCCGCATTGCCCACGCGCACGGGCTGCGAATGCTCGTAGCCGGCCAGCCACGGCAGGGTGTATTCCTGCAGGTCGCGCTCACCGGCCAGGCCATACATGATCTGCATCTGTTCGGGGTTGCCCGCCACCGAGCGCAGCAGCCATTCACGCCAGGCCTGGGCTTCGTCGAAGTAACCCAGGTTCATGAACGCCAACAGGGTCATGGTGGCATCGCGCAGCCAGCAGAACCGATAGTCCCAGTTGCGTTCGTGGCCGATGCGCTCGGGCAGCGATGTGGTGACCGCAGCGACGATGCCGCCGGTGGGGGCGTATGTCATGGCCTTGAGGGTCAGCAGCGAACGGCGCACCAGGGCACTGTAGGGGCCGACCTCGGGACAGCGGGCCGCGAAAGCCTGCCACTGGTCGATGGTGCCTTTCAGGGCATCGTCGATGTCGCAGTCCGGCTCCACCGGTAGGTGCGATGGCTGGTGACGCAGGCTGAACACCTGCCGCTGGCCCGCACCGACCCGGAAGCGGGCCACCGTGTGGTGGTCACGCGCGTGCGGTGCCACTGTCGCCGCCAGGACCAGGCGATCAGGCCCGGCCACGGCGCTGAGCGTGAGCGGTGCCACACGCTCGACCCAGGGTACGCTGCGGCCATAATCGAAGCGCATGACCAGGTCCATCTCGAAGTTGGTTTCACCCGCCAGGCCCTCGACGATGCGCACCACCGAGTTGACCTCGCCCAATGGCATGAAGTCGAGCACCCGAGCCCGGCCGGTGGCCGTCACCCAGGTGGTCTCCAGCACCAGGGTGTCATCCAGGTAGCGACGGTTGCTGTGCTGCACCGGGTCGCTGGGGGCCAGGCGCCAACGGCCGTTTTCTTCGTTGCCCAGCAGGGCGGCGAAGACTGCCGGGGCGTCGAAGCGTGGCAGGCACAGCCAGTCGAGCGAACCATCGCGGCTGACCAGGGCGGCGCTGCGGCAGTTGCCCAGCAGGGCGTAGTCTTCGATGTGGGCAGGCATTGTTGTTCCTTTGTCTGTTCGCCTGTGCCGGCCCTTTCGCGGGTAAACCCGCTCCCACAGGAACACCGCAGCCCTGAAGCCCATCGGTGCACCTGTGGGAGCGTGTTTACCCGCGAAAGGGCCGGCACACGCTTGAGCAATATTTCACCCCAGCCGGTGCCACTCGCGCTTGTCCCGCGCCAGCAATTCATTGCCGGCCTCGGGCCCGTCTTCACCGGCCGGGTACTCATGCACCTCGCCGCCCTGGGCCCAGGCGTCGAGGAATGGCTGCACCGCCCGCCAGCCGTTCTCGATGTTGTCGGCGCGCTGGAACAGCGTCTGGTCACCGGTGAGGCAGTCATAGATCAACGTCTCGTAGCCGGTCGCCGGGGTCATCTTGAAGAAGTCCTTGTAGGCAAAGCCCAGTTCCACGTTCTCCATCACCAGCTCCGGCCCGGGGCGCTTGGCTTGCAGGTCGAACCACATGCCTTCGTTGGGCTGGATCTGGATTTTCAGGTAATTGGGCTTGGGCCGCTCCAGTTCCGACTCGCGGAACTGGGCATACGGAGCGGGCTTGAAGCAGATGGCGATTTCGGTGTCGCGCACGCTCATGCGCTTGCCGGTGCGCAGGTAGAACGGCACCCCAGCCCAACGCCAGTTGTCGATCATCACCTTCAGTGCCACGTAGGTCTCGGTCTGGCTGTCGGGGGCGACGTTGGCCTCCTGGCGGTAACCGGGCAACTGCTTGCGCCCGTGCTTGCCGGCGCGGTACTGGCCGCGCACTGAGTGCTTCAGGGCCATCTTCGTCGACCACGGGCGAATGGCGCCGATCACCTTGGCCTTCTCGCTGCGCACGGCATCGGCGGCGAACGCCGCCGGGGGCTCCATGGCCACCATCGCCAGCAACTGGAACAGGTGGTTGGGCACCATGTCGCGCAGCGCCCCGGTACTGTCATAAAAAGCCCCGCGGGTCTCGACACCGACGGTTTCCGCGGCGGTGATCTGCACGTGGTCGATGTAATGGTTGTTCCAGAACGACTCGAACAGGCCGTTGGAGAAACGGCTGACCAGGATGTTCTGCACCGTCTCCTTGCCCAGGTAATGGTCGATGCGGTAGATCTGCCGCTCGCCCATCACTTTCAACAGGCAGGCATTGAGCGCCTCGGCGCTGGCCAGGTCGGTGCCGAAGGGCTTCTCCACCACCACGCGGCGAAAGCCACCGGCGGATTCGTCGAGCAAGCCGGCCTGCCCCAGGCGCAGGGCGACCTCCGGGAAGAACCGCGGCGAAGTCGCCAGGTAGAAGATGGCGTTGCCATGGCTGGTCTTGTCGATGCGCCTGGCGAGGGCCTGGTAGGTGGCCGGGTCGAGGAAGTCACCGGTCTGGTAGTCCAGGCGCCTGGCCAAACGCGCCCAGAGTTTCTCGTCCAGGCTTTTGCTGCTGCCCTCACCGCCTTTATTGCGCTCGACCATGAACGCATGCAGGCGCTCGGCGAACTCCTCGGCAGTGGCCGGGTTGTGGTCGACGCCGACGATGCGCAGGTTGCGGTCCAGCAGGCCGTCGCGGCTGAGGTTGTACAGCGCCGGCATCAGCAGGCGCTTGACCAGGTCGCCATTGGCGCCGAACAGGAACAGGGTACAGGGTGGAGCGGCAGGAATGTGCTGTCTGGTCATTCGCCTTTCTTCTCGATGTGGCCGCCGAAGCCCAGGCGCATGGCCGAGAGGATCTTGTCACCGTAGGTGCCCTGCTGCTGGCGCGAGCGGAAGCGGGCGAACAGGGCGCTGGACAACACTGGTACCGGCACTGCCTGCTCGACCGCGGCATCGATAGTCCAGCGGCCTTCACCGCTGTCCGACACCGAGCCACTGAACTGCGCCAGTTGAGGGTCGGCCACCAGGGCATCGGCGGTCAGGTCGAGCAACCACGAGGTGACTACGCTGCCACGCCGCCACACTTCGGCGATTTCGGCCACGTCCAGGTCAAAGCGCTGGTCCTCGGGCAGTTCGTTGCCACCCTTGCTGCGCAGCAGGTCGAAGCCTTCGGCATAGGCTTGCATCAAGCCGTACTCGATACCGTTGTGCACCATTTTCACGTAGTGCCCGGCGCCGGCTGGGCCGGCATGGATGTAGCCGTGCTCGGCGCGCTGGTACTCGCCGCTGCGGCCATGGGTACGCGGGATGTCGCCCACGCCCGGGGCCAGTGCCTTGAACAGCGGCTCCAGGCGCTCGAACACGTCCTTTTCGCCACCGATCATCATGCAGTAGCCACGCTCCAGGCCCCACACACCGCCGGAGGTGCCCACGTCCAGGTAGTGCAGCCCGCGCTTGGCCAGCTCGCCCGCCCGGCGCATATCGTCCTTGTAGAAGGTATTGCCGCCGTCGATGATCGCATCGCCCGGCTCCAGCAGCTCGGCCAGCTGCGCGATGGTCTGCTCGGTGGGCTCGCCGGCCGGCAGCATCACCCACACTGCACGCGGTGCCTTGAGCTTCTGCACCAGCGCCCCGAGGTCGTGCGCCCCTTGGGCACCCTCGCCCTCCAAGGTGCTGATGGCTTCACGGCTGCGGTCGTGCACCACGGTACGGTGGCCGGCGCGCATCAGGCGCCTTGCGATATTGCCGCCCATGCGGCCCAGCCCGATGATTCCCAGTTGCATGAGCCGATGCTCCCCTTGCGAATTGAATGACAACACAGTGCAGCCTTCAGGTTAGTCCAGCGAACCGCTCGTGGGTTCAGCGACGAACGGCGCGACCACGATAAACAAAAAAGTTCCCAAGACCTGCAAAAGAATTCAGAATGCGCCCCGCGTGAAGCGTCTACGCTTTAACTTGTCACCAGCCAAAACCGCGAGGTGTGCTCATGGGTACCTTGATGCCTGCTACTCCAACCCAGACCCTCTATGTCTCCGTGCGCCGTGATGAGCTGCGTAAACTGAAGGAAGAACGTGACCAGCTGCGTCAGCAGGTCGCCCAACTGAACCTGCTGCTGGCACAGGCACGCACTGACGGCGACGCCGTCAGCCTCTGATAATGTCCCTTCCCGGTGGGAGCTGAACCGCTCCCACAGTGCTTAATCAAGCAGCCAGCTGTTATCGCCATTTTCCAGTACGCCGCCATGGCTGGTGGTATCGCCGACCCTGGCAAACGGCTGCCCGTCATCCATCATCAGTGCCGAGCCGCTGGTGATCAGCGCCCCACACCCGAGCCGGTCGCCAACCCTTGCTGCGGCCCTGCCGTTGACGAAGAACAGGCTGGAACCGCTGCTGACGCTGGTCGGGCCGCACAGCGGGCAGTGGTGAGCGTGGCCTAGCAGAACGATGGCAGGCATTGTTGCGACTCCTTGCTTATATGACGCGCCGGGCACCGGTGCCGGCGGCCTCAATCAGAACGTTCTCGACAGCCGCCAGTGCACGACCTGGCCATCGATTTCGGGGAAAGGTGCCTGGTGCATGAACACCTGCTCACCCAGCGCACGTTCGACGCAGGTATAGTGGCCGGGCCACGGGCAAGGGGTACCGGATGGCCAGCCGGGGGCATCCTCGCGCCTGGCGGTTTCCGGGTCGCGGAACTGCTTGCCCAGCCGCCGGTAATGGGCCCGGTCGACAAGTGCCTTCGGGTAGAACTGCGGCGCGCTTTGCAGGGCATCGCCTTGCACCGACCATAAAAACGCCACCAGCGCCGCTTCGAATGCCCAATAGCCCAGGTGGTCACCGCGTGCCCGCGCGTGGCGCTCGTGCCAGTAACAGCCGTGCGCCTCGGCGTACCACTGGCCGAGGTAGCGCATGAGCGCGTCCTGCTGCGCGGGGCCACGTAGATCGAGGCTGTCCAGCAACGTGGCGTAGGGCTCGGGGTGAAGTAACGAGGAGCCTGGATATGCCTTGCCCAGGCGCTGGAACAGCCGATGCAGCAGCAGGTCGGGGCTGCGCTCGTCGGCCTGGTTCAGCCAGTCCAGCAGTTGGCCGACCCGCTCGGGGTAACCGCACAGCACCGCCAGCGACAGCAGCCACAGGGCAAGCCGGTAGTCGTCCGCCACCCACGGGCGCAATTGCTCGCTGGCTGCCGGGTACGCGGAAAAATGCCGGGCGAACTGGGCGAACGCGTAATCGACATAGGCCTCCACCAGTTCCATCGGCTCGCCACCGGAGTAGCGCTGGATGGCCAGCTCCAAAGCCATGTGCGCCCAGTAGCGGCTAAGCCCCCGGTAGTGGTGCCTGTGCTCGGCGGGGCCGGCCAGCAAGGCCTGGGTGTCCGGGTCGGCGAATTCCTGTTCCTTTTCATGGGTCGAGGCCCGATAGTGCTGCTCGACCATCCACGGGTCGCGCTTGATGCTGTCAAAGTGGCCCATTGGCCCTCCTCCACGCTAATTCAGGCGAGCCGAACGCTGCCGGGCGTGATCGACCAAGTCTCTTGGGTAATACGGCAAATCGCGGTAAGGCGTATCGTCGATATCCCATAACAACGTGACCAAACCGGCCTCGAAGGCCCAGTAGCCGAAAAAGCCGGCATCGCTTCGGGCTTTGTGGCGATCATGCCAATAGCAATTGCGCATGCCTCGGTACCATTTCTTCAGATAGCTGCGCATGGCCTGCTGCTGTTCGGCCTGTTCGCCGTTCAAGGCTTGCAGCAAGTCTGCGTAGGGGCTTGGGTGGATCAGTGCCTGACCGGGCAGGTTGATGCCGACTCGGGTAAACAGTTGGTGAGTCAGCAAGTCTTGACCATGATCCGGGTCGTCACTGATGTAACCGGCGATCTGCTCGATGCGTTCAGGCATATCCAACAGCACTGCGAGGGACAGCAGCCAAAGTACGAACTGGTAGGCGTCGGGCTCCCATAGCTTCAAAGAGAAAACGGGATAAGAGCGTTTGTGACGCTGGAACTGGTTGAACATGTGCTCCGCGTAGAATTCAAGCGACTTGACGGGCTCACCACCTGAATAAAGAGCCACAAGCAAATGCACAGTTTGCCAGCACCACCTCCAGCTCAACATCTTAACGTTTACATATTCGGGACGCTTAATTTTAAGAAAAGGATCAGCCTGTCGTTCGACATATTTTTCCTTCCAAAAAGAAACACTATCTAGATAAGCTGCTTCTTGCAGCAATGGTTCACGCTTACACTGATCGAATCGACACATCTTTCACACCCACTGGACTCAGGCGGCCACGCTCACCTGCAAAAAAGGCGACTTGGTCAGATCAGCCCTTATAGGCCCTTTACCAAGCGCCAGGTCAAGATACGTCCCTCGTCAGCGGGCATTTCAACGCCTTGCATAAATGTTTGAGGCCCCACGACCCAATCGTCGCAGACCCACACCCCAGTCCGAGGACAAAGCTCTCCTGATTTGGCAATCGCATCCGAATAAGTCGCAGCTTGAAGACTCCGGGGAAAGGTTTGAATGACCTGACGCTCACGCGCATAGTCAACCAAATCTTTAGGGTAATAAGGTAAGTTTCTGTAGGGCGCGTCGTCGACGTCCCACAACACCGTAACCATCCCAGCCTCGAATGCCCAGTAGCCAAAGAAGCCGGCATCGCTCCGTCGTCTATGACGGTCATGCCAATAGCAGTTACGCATGCCGCGATACCATTGTTTTAGATAGCTGCGTAAAGCTTGTTGCTGCTCATCACCTTGAGCATTTATGGCATTAAGCAACTCTGCATAGGGCCGTTTGTTTATCAGATCATTCCCAGCCAAAGCAATGCCAACCCTGGCAAAAAGTTGCCTCAAAAGCAAATCCTGGCCGTCCTCGGCATTATCACTTAGATAACCTGCGACCTGCTCTATCCGCCCCGGCATATTCAACAGCACCGCCAAAGACAAAAGCCAAAGAGCAAACTGGTAGGCATCTGGCTCCCATAGCTTCAGCGAGAAATTCGGATAGGCCTGCTTATGACGCTGAAACTGGGAAAACATATGCTCAGCATAGGGGCGTAGCGAATCAATGGTTTCTCCTCCCGAATAGAGGCCCACCAACAACTGCAAGGAACCGAAGCACCAACTCCAACTCAACCCCTCAACGTTAACATAATCCGGCCTTTCAATAGAAAGAAAAGATTCTGCCTGCCGCTCAAAATAAAATTCCTTCCAAAAGGATAGACTATCCTTAAAAGCTGCCTCTTGAAGTAAAGGCTCACGCTTAATTTCATCAAATTTTTTCATTGCCGCCCCCTAAATTGCCACTTCGCCGACCACTCGCGCATTTTTATCAAGTTTAGATATTTGAGTTACCGCACCACGCTCATCAACTATCATTAACCAACGTTCATAGCCTTCCTGATACATTACTGCCGCTCTTCTTTCCCCAACTTCATCCGCAAGCCTTGGGTGTATCCACGCATCACTCATCTGCCTGGCACTCGGATATCCCTCACTCCCCTTCGTAACCGGCAAACTCCCCGGCGAAAACACGCCCCCCGTTCGATACTTGGTCTCGGTAATAATGGTGACGATCGGCTGGTCGGGGTCGCCATTGACGTACTGGACAATCACATCCTGGCCAATACGCGGGATGGCCATCGAACCCCAGCTGCCACCGGCCCAGCCTTGCGACACCCGCACCCAGCAGGAGCTGAACTCGTTGCCTTCGCTCTCCCGGTCCCAGGGGAAGCTGACCTTGACCCGGCCCCATTCGTCGCAGTAGATCTCCTCGCCCGGCGGGCCGACCACCGTGGCCATGTGCGGGCCATCGATGCGCGGATGAAGTCCAGGTCGGTCTCCCCCGCCTGGACGCAGAACTCCCGTACCTGGTGCTCGGCGCAGCTGTTCAGTTCGAAGCGGTTGATACCTTGGCGCTTGAACATCAGTTCAAGAATCTGCGGCACGGTTTTCTGCTGGAAGATGCGCCAGTTCGAACGCAACCGGGCACGTGCCAGCTGCGGTTCGACCACAGCGTGGTAGCGCGTGCGAGAAAAGCTGGTTTCGCCTTGGCTGAAGGCGCTGACCAGGCCATGTACGTGTCGCACCGGCCGGTCGACGGAATAAAGGGTGAACAGCGCCGGCTTGTCGAGCAGGTGGCCGAAGTCGATATCGTTTTCGTAGCTGACAAGTTCCAGGTTCAGCACAAATGGCTGGCTGAGGGTCTCCTCCAGCTTGAATGAAACCACTTCGAATTCCGTGCGCGCGGCGAGCGCCTGAAAACCGAAGCGTAAGCAGACTGTTTCATAAGTTGCTCTACCCGCCATGCTTTTTATCGGCGAAAAACAACCACACCCTGGCCTTCTTCAAGATGAGAATGTCGAACCAAATTGGCCAGACGCCAGGCTGCACGCCAGATAAATCGTGGCATTGCGGGTTTCAACCCATGACGACATGGAGGATGAGGCAGTGACTGAAGAACAACTTAAACGGTTCGGACCCGATATAACAGGAACGATGGGTTTAATGCCCTAGGGCGTGCCGTAGGCAATTTCCCAAAGCATTTACTGACAAACTTTTTTCAGCAGGCGTATTTGCCGGAACATATAACTCGCAAACTTTTCAGAAGTGTCTGGCGACTCGTCATGGTGCAGGGCATCGCCCCGCTACAGGAAGGTGCACAATCGTCGGCAGGAGCAAGCCCAGGGCGAAGCGTTAAAACGCACCACATCGGTGCAGGCATTGCTTGATTGGGGCATGCCTTGCGCCGCTCGCCAGGCTCGCCGGTCATGCATACACATCCGCTCGCATACGCCAACGTTTGCGTCTAACGTGCGGCGTCACATTAGTGACCAGCGGGTCACCTTTCCCCCTTTTTCTCTCCTACACTCGGGTTTCGGCCCGCCATTTGCTCATCGGAAGAGTGATGAAAAAAAGTCGAACTTTCAGGAAAGCCGGCAGGTCAGGAACTAAGTAGGCCAAACGCCAGGGGCATTCCCTGGGTCGGCCCACCCATCCCAACCAGTCCAATCGCTTTTGGCGGGAATGCCGATCGCGCTGTGCCTGCGCGCACGACTCAGGGGCATGGAATGCACTACGCAGAATTCAGCATCAGAGAGAACCAACACGAGATACCGCCACGGGTGCCAGCACCCGACCAAAGCATAGGGACGGAGAGAAGTATGATCAGTGCCGCTGTCGAGCCTCACGTAGACACCTTTACCTCGGACAATCGCGAATCGGTCACCCCGGATTTCGCCACGACAGGCAAGGCACCCGGCGCCCAGCGCCGCCAGCACAACCCCAACAAGCGCAAGATCCTGTTCGTCACCTCGGAGATCGCCGACCTGGTGAAAACCGGCGGCCTGGGCGACGTTTCTGCCGCCCTGCCGCGGGCGCTGGGGCATCTGCATGACGTACGGGTGCTGATCCCGGGCTACCCGCAAGTGGTGGAGAGCGACAACCCCATTCATATCGTCGGCGAACTGAGCGGCCATGCTGCCTTGCCGCCGTGCAAGATCGGCCGCATGGACCTGCCCGACGGGCTGGTCATCTATGTGCTGATCTGCCCCGAGCTGTACCAGCGCGCTGGCACCCCCTATGCTGCCGACAACGGTCGCGACTGGCCCGACAACCACATCCGCTTCGCCCGCCTGGGCCTGGCTGCCGCCGAGATCGCAGCAGGCGAAGGCATGATCCACTGGAAGCCCGAACTGGTGCACGCCCATGACTGGCCTGCTGGGCTCGCGCCTGCCTACATGCACTGGCGCGGCCTGAACACCCCGACCCTGTTCACCATCCACAACCTGGCCTACCAAGGTGTCTACAGCCGCGGCTGCAGCCCGGAACTGGCGATCCCCGACCATGCCATGCAGCAGGAAGGCATGGAGTTCTACGGCAAGCTGTCGTTCCTCAAGGCCGGCCTGGCCTACTCCAGCCACATCACCACGGTCAGCGCCACCTACGCCCAGGAAATCACCACCCCGGAATTCGGCTGCGGCCTGGATGGCTTCCTCGCCAGCAAGGCCCAGCAAGGCCTGCTGGGCGGCATCCCCAACGGTATCGACGAAAGCTGGGACTCGGCCACCGACAAGCACCTGCAGCACAACTTCAGCATCAATGACTGGGAAGGCAAGGCGCGCAATACCCGCGAGGTGCGCCAGCTGTTCCAGCTGGAGCCCTCCGAAGGGCCGTTGTTCGCCGTGGTGTCGCGGCTGGTCTACCAGAAAGGCCTGGACCTGACCCTGGGCGTGGCCGACTACATCGTCGAACAAGGTGGCCAGATTGCGATCATCGGCCGTGGCGAGCCGGAAGAAGAACAGGCCATGCGCGAACTGGCGCTGCGCCATCCTGGGCGCATCGGTGTGCGCATTGGCTTCAACGAAACCGATGCCCGCCGCATGTTCGCCGGCAGCGACTTCCTGCTGATGCCATCGCGCTACGAGCCCTGCGGCCTCAGCCAGATGTACGCGCAGCGCTTCGGCTCGCTGCCGGTGGCGCGCAACACCGGCGGGCTGGCCGACACCATCGAGAACGGTGTCACCGGCTTCCTGTTCGATGAATCCACCGTGGAAAGCTACCGCGAAGCGCTTGCCCGCGCCTTCTATGTATACCAGAAGAAAGACCTGCTCAACGCCATGCGCTGCCTGTCGATGACCCAGCCGTTCAACTGGTGCCAGGCTGTGGAACCCTATGCCCGCCTTTACGAGGATCTGGTGCGGCAGGCCCGCCTGGCCTACTACTGAGAGAGGGATCGAAGATGCACAGGCATGGCGCACACTTGCTGGACGCCACGTCGGCGCGCTTCGCCCTCTGGGCACCCGATGCGCGCAGCGTGAGCGTGGAACTGGAGCGGCAGCCGCCGATAGAGCTGCTGCCCGAGGAAGATGGCTGGTACACCGGGGTCGCCCCGGCCCGGGCAGGCGACAACTACCACTACCGGATCGACGGGCAGCTGCAAGTGGCCGACCCCGCGTCCCGTTACCAGCCCGATGGTGTCCATGGCCCGAGCCAGGTGGTGGATATCGCCGCCTACCCCTGGCAGCACCGCTGGCAAGGCCGGCCCTGGCACGAAGCTGTGATCCAGGAACTGCACGTGGGTGTGCTGGGTGGCTACGACGGCGTGGCCAGCGTGCTGCCGCGCCTGGCCGCCACCGGCATCACCGCCATCGAACTGATGCCAATAGGCCAGTTCCCTGGGGCACGCAACTGGGGCTATGACGGTGTGTTGCCTTTCGCCGCCCAGCATTCCTACGGCACCCCGCAGCAACTGTGCCAGCTGATCGACCAGGCACATGGCCATGGCCTGATGGTGCTGCTCGACGTGGTGTACAACCACTTCGGCCCGGACGGCAATTACCTGCACCAGTACGCCAGCCCGTTCTTTCGCGAAGACCGCCAGACGCCGTGGGGTGCGGCCATCGACTTCCGCCGCCCGCAGGTGCGCGAGTACTTCATCCAGAACGCCTTGATGTGGCTCTGCGAGTACCGTTTCGACGGCCTGCGCCTGGATGCGGTGCATGCCATCGACCAGCCGGATTTCCTCGTCGAACTGGCGCAACGGGTGCGAGCTGCGGTGGAACCCGGTCGCCACGTGTGGCTGGTACTGGAAAACGAACACAACCAGGCCTTCCTGCTGGAGCAAGGTTTCGATGCGCAGTGGAACGACGACGGCCACAACGCATTGCACGTGCTGCTGACCGGCGAAACCGAAGGCTACTACGAAGACTACAAGCAGCGGCCGATCGACAAGCTGGCCCGTTGCCTGGGCGAAGGCTTCGTGTTCCAGGGCGAAGCCAATCGCCATGGCCAGCCCAGGGGCGAGCCGAGTGGCCACCTTCCACCCAGCGCTTTCGTGTTGTTCTTGCAGAACCATGACCAGATCGGCAACCGCGCGCTGGGCGAGCGCCTGAGCGTGCTGTGCCCGCCTGCGGCGTTGCGCGCGGCGACCGCCTTGCTGTTGCTGAGCCCGATGATCCCGCTGCTGTTCATGGGTGACGATGATGGCAGCCGCGCCCCCTTCCTGTTCTTCACCGATTTCCACGACGAACTGGCCGACGCCGTACGTGAAGGCCGGCGCGGCGAATTCGCCCATTTCCCGGCCTTTGCCGACCCCGAACAGCGCGCCCGCATTCCCGACCCGAACGCCTTGTCGACCTTCGAGCGCTCGCGGCCGGACAGGCACGAGGTGCTCGCCGGCTGGCATGGGCTCTATCAGCAGTTGCTGACGCTACGCCGCCAGCAATTGCTGCCGCGCCTGCCCGGCACGCGCGCCCTGGGCGCCAAGGTGCTCGGCGACAAGGCGCTGAGTGCCAGCTGGCGCCTGGGCGACGGCAGTACCTTGCGCATCGACCTGAACCTGGCGGACCAGCCGCAGCCCGTCGCGCTGCCACCGGCCGGGCTACGGCTGTTCGACAGCAGCGCCAATGCCCACACGGACGCCACCCTTTCCCCTTACAGTTGTGTGGCCAGCCTGCTGCCGCACAGCGCGGAGACGCCATGAGCGAACCTTTGCTACACCAGCTGGCACGGCAGGCCGGGCTGGCCCGCGACTGGGTCGATGCCAACAACCGCCCTCAGCAAGTCAGTGACGATGTGCTGCGCCGGGTGCTGGAAGCCCTTGGCCACAGCTGCGCAGACGATGCCCAGGTTCGTGACAGCCTGGCCAGCCTCGTGCGCAGCGATGATGCCGAGCATGTGCCACCACTGCTGACCGCGGATGTTGGCCAAACGCTTGCGCTCGACCGCTACTTTGCCGGCGGCAGCCCGGTGCGCTGCAACCTGGAGGACGGGGCGCAGCTGCAATTGCAGCTGGATGCCCAGGGCCGGCTGCCCGGCCAGTTGCCACCGGGTTACCATCAATTACACATCGAAGGCCATGCATTCACCCTGGCCGTGGCACCGGCCGGCTGCGTGGCACTGCATGACCGGGTCAGTCAACCGCCAGCACGCTGCTGGGGCATTTCGGTGCAGCTATATAGCCTGCGTCGTCCTGGCGATGGTGGCTATGGCGACTGCCTGGCCCTTGAACAACTGGCTCGCAGCGCCGCCGAACGCGGTGCCGATGCCCTGGCCATCAGCCCGATCCATGCGCTTTCGGCATTCGACCAGCACCATTACAGCCCCTACTCCCCCTCCAGCCGGCTGCTGCTCAACAGCCTGTACGCCAGCCCCGCGGCAATCCTCGGCGAACGCGCCGTGCGCCAGGCGGTGGAAGCATGCGGCCTGGAACAGGCGCTGGAAGCGCTGGAGCAGGAGCCGCTGGTGGATTGGCCGCGTGCAGCCGAAACCCGTCGCCGGCTGCTGCAGGCGCTGTACAAGGACTTCAGCCAAGGCGACCACCCGCAGCGAAGCGACTTCGACAGTTTCCGCGAGGCCGCCGGCGAAGCACTGGAACACCATTGCCGCTTCGAAGTGCTGCAGGCCGAGGCAGTCGACCAAGGCCTCGGCGCCGACTGGCGCAACTGGCCAGAGGCCTGGCGCGACCCCTACCATGCCGAAGTGCAGAGCTTTGCCGCCAGCTACCCGGCGCGCATCGAGTTCCATGCCTTCTGCCAATGGCTGACCGAACGCAGCCTGCAACGCGCCCAGGAAGCCGCGCGCGGCAATGGCATGGCAGTTGGCCTGATCGCCGACCTGGCAGTGGGTGCCGACGGCGCCGGCAGCCAGGCCTGGAGCCGCCAGGACGAGTTGCTGGCCAACCTCACCGTAGGTGCACCACCAGACATCCTCAACCGAGCGGGCCAGGACTGGGGCATCTGCGGCTTCTCCCCGGAAGGTCTGAAACGCAACGGCTACCGCGCCTTCATCGAAATGCTGCGGGCCAACCTGGCGCACGCCGGCGGGCTGCGGATCGACCACGTGATGGGCCTGCGCCGGTTGTGGGTGATTCCGCGTGGGTCCAAGCCCAGCGAAGGTGCCTATCTCGAATACCCGCTGGACGACCTGCTGCGCCTGCTGGCGCTGGAGTCGATGCGCCACGGCGCGGTCATCCTCGGCGAAGACCTGGGCACCGTACCCGCAGGGCTGCGCGAAGCCTTGGCCAGGCGGAACGTACTGGGCATGCGTGTGCTGCCGTTCGAGCAGGCCTCGCCCGGCAACTTCACGCCGATTCTGGACTGGCCGGACAATGCCCTGGCCACCACCGGCACCCACGACCTGGCGCCCCTGGCCGGCTGGCTGGAAAACCGCGATATCGACTGGAGCCACCGCCTGCAACTGATCGATGCCGCTACCGAACTGCATTGGCGCCATGAACGCCAGAAAGAACACGCCGGCCTGCGGCGCACGCTGGAATCCAACTATGGCCTGCTTGAGGACAACGACGCCGTGATCGACGCCGCCATTCGCTATGTTGGCCACACCCGCGCCCCGCTGGTGCTGGTCCCCCTCGAAGACCTGCTGGGCTGCGACGAGCAACCCAACCTGCCCGGTACCACCGAAGGCCACCCCAACTGGCGCCGACGCTTTGCCCGGCCAGTGCGTGAGCTGCTCGACGATGACGATGCCGCCCGGCGTATCGAGCTGCTGGCCCAGGCCCGTGAGCAAGCCTGGGAGCGTGACCGATGAAAGCCCTGAGCGCCACCCTGCGTCTGCAGTTTCACAGTGACTTCACCCTCGACCACGCCGTGCCACTGGTGCCGTACTTTGCCCAGTTGGGCATCAGCCACCTGTATGCCTCACCAATCCTCAAGGCCCGCGCCGGTTCGCGCCACGGTTACGACGTGGTCGACCCGACCCAGGTCAACCCGGAGCTGGGCGGCGAGGCAGCCCTGGTGCGGCTGGTCGCAGCCCTGCGCCAGCACGGCATGGGGCTGATCCTCGACACGGTGTCCAACCACATGGCCGTCGGCGGTGCCGACAACCCGTGGTGGCAAAGCCTGCTGGCCTGGGGCCGGCGCAGCCCCTATGCACAGTTCTTCGACATCCAGTGGCATTCCAGCGACCCGTTGCTGGCCGGGCAATTGCTGCTGCCGTTCCTCGGCAGCGACTACGGCGTGGCCTTGAAACAGGGTGAGATACCACTGCAATTCGACGCCCAGCACGGCGTGCTGCAAATCGCCCATTACCAGCACCGGTTCCCGATCTGCCCGGCCGATTACGGCTGGATTCTGGCCCTGAGCCCGGAGCCGGCGCTGAAGGCCCTGGCCGAGCACTTCACCGCCCTGAACGCATCGTCCGACCCGCTGGCCGACGCCCCGCCCCTGCACGCCGAACTGGCCCGCCTGGTGGACGAAGGCGCCGACCTGCAATCGGCCCTGGAGGCCTTCGACAGCCGCAGCGAGGCCGGCTTCAGGCGCCTGCACCTGCTGCTGGAACGCCAGACCTACCGCCTGGCCAGCTGGCGCACCGCTGCCGACGACATCAACTGGCGGCGCTTTTTCGACATCAACGAGCTGGGTGGCCTGCGGGTCGAACGCGCAGTGGTATTCGAGGCCACCCATGCCAAGCTCTTCGAGCTGATCGAGCGCGGCCTGGTGGATGGCCTGCGCATCGACCATATCGACGGCCTGGCCGACCCACGTGGCTACTGCCGCAAACTGCGCCGGCGGGTCGATGGCTTGCTGGCGCGACGCCCGGTGCACGCGGCGCTGGAGCACTTCCCGATCTACGTGGAAAAGATCCTCGGCGCCGACGAGCACCTGCACCGCGACTGGCTGACCGATGGCACCACCGGCTACGAGTTCATGAATCAGGTATCGCTGCTGCAGCATGACCCCGCAGGCGAGGCCACGCTGACCGAGCTGTGGGCCAACGTGACCGAGCGCCCTGCCTTCAGCGAAGAAGTGCGCCAGGCGCGTCACCTGGTACTCAATGCCAGCCTGGCCGGGGATTGCGAGTCGGTGGCCCAGGCGCTGTTGCAGGTGGCGCGCAATGACCTGATGACCCGCGACCTGACCTTGGGCGCGATCCGCCGTGCCTTGCAGGCGCTGGTGGCGCATTACCCGGTGTACCGCACCTACTTCAATGCCTGTGGTCGCCCGGCGCAAGACGAAGCGTTCTTCCAGCAGGCGCTGGCCAACGCCCGGCAAGACCTCAGCGAGGCCGACTGGCCCCTGCTCGAGCAGCTCGAGCAATGGCTGGGCGGGCACGCCTGGCGCAAGCTGCCAGCGGGCCATGCGCGCAAGCAGTTGCGCCACGCCTGCGTGCGCTTCCAGCAACTGACCGCGCCCAGCGCCGCCAAGGCCGTGGAAGATACCGCCTTCTATCGCAGCGCCCGGCTGCTGTCGCGCAACGACGTCGGCTTCGAGGCCGAGCGTTTCAGCGCCCGGCCCGAGCACTTCCACAACGAGGCACAGCGGCGCTTGCGCGACTTCCCCGACAACCTGCTGGCCACCGCCACGCATGACCACAAACGCGGTGAAGACACCCGTGCGCGTCTGGCCGTGCTGAGCGAGCGCGGCCCGTGGCTGGCCAGCCGGGTGGAGCACTGGCGCGAGCTGGCCAGCCCGTTGCGCGTGCCGCTGGACGACGGCCCGGCGCCCAGCCCTGGCGACGAACTGATGTTGTTGCAGACCTTGCTCGGCAGCTGGCCGCTGGAGCTGGACCCGCATGATGACAATGGCCTGCGCCAGTACGCCGAGCGCATTCGCCAATGGCAGCAGAAGGCCGTGCGTGAAGCCAAGCTGCGCAGCAGCTGGAGCGCGCCCAACGAGGCGTATGAAGCTGCCTGTGCGCGTTATGTCGACGGCCTGCTGCTGGACGGCGAGAACCAGCAGTTGCGCAAGTCGCTGGCCGAAGCCGCGCAGTTGCTGGCCTGCCCCGGGGCACTCAACGGCCTGGTGCAGGCCCTGCTGCGCATGACCACGCCCGGTGTGCCCGACCTGTACCAGGGCAATGAATACTGGGACTTCAGCCTGGTCGACCCAGACAACCGCCGGGCCGTGGATTATGCCGCCCGGCGCAACAGCCTGGACGACGCCACGCCGCTGGCCGAGTTGCTGGCGCACTGGCAGGACGGCCGTATCAAGCAGGCTTTGATTGCCCGCGTGCTCGACTGCCGCCAGGCCAATGCCGAGCTGTTCAGCCGAGGCGCCTACCTGCCCCTGACCGTGCACGGCCGCCACGCCGACAAGGTACTGGCCTTCGCCCGCCTGGGCGAAGGCCAGCGCGCCGTCATCATCGCGCCACGCCTGGCCAGTACCCTGCTGGGCGCAGCCGCCATACCCCTGATCCCGGCGCAGAACTGGGACGACACCCGGGTAAGTTTGCCGTTTGCCTTTTCGCCTGCCAATTCGACTGGACTTTTTGGCGGTGCCGTTGTCAGCCCTGTTAGAGAGTTGATGTTGAGCGCCGTGCTGTCGGAGTTCCCAGTCAACCTGTTGATCGAACATGCCTAGCATTCAGGAGCGTCGTGATGAGTGTCGATGAAAAACGAGTACGCGAATTCGCCTACCAGATCTGGGAATCGGAGGGCAAACCGGAAGGGCAGGAAAGCCGCCATTGGGAGATGGCGCGCAAGCTTGCCGAAGCCGAGGCACTGGCGCCCGAAGCCAAACCCAAGGCGGCTGGCAAAGCCAAGGTAGCGACCAAGCCGAAAGCAGCGGCAGCGCCCAAGGCGCCAGCCGAGCCCAAGGTAGCGGCGTTGCCGGGCGTCAAGCCGGCTGTGGCGAAAAAAACCCGTGCGGTAAAGAAACCCTCAGCTGGCTGAGCCGCTATCGGCCCTTTCGCGCCAAGCCCGCTGCCATGGACCTGTACTGGCTAGCGGTTGGGGAATTCCCTGTGGCACCGGGCGTGCCCGCGAAAGGCCGACCCAGACATCCATCGTTCCGTTTCCAGCACCCGGCCATTCGAGGACCGTCATGAGCCCGCGCACGCCCAAGAAAACCCGCTCCGTTGCCCCCTCGCGCATTCGCGAAGGCCTGCCCTTTCCCCTCGGCGCCACCTGGGACGGGTTGGGCGTCAACTTCGCCCTGTTCTCGGCCAACGCCACCAAGGTCGAGCTGTGCCTGTTCGACCCGACGGGGGAAAAGGAAGTCGAACGCATCGAACTACCGGAATACACCGACGAGATCTACCACGGTTACCTGCCCGACGCGCACCCTGGCCTGATCTACGGCTACCGCGTGCATGGGCCGTACGAGCCGGAGAACGGCCACCGCTTCAACCCCAACAAACTGCTGATCGACCCTTACGCCAAACAACTGGTCGGCGCACTGAAATGGTCCGAAGCGCTGTTCGGCTATACCATCGGCCACCCCGACGGTGACCTGTCGTTCGACGAGCGCGACAGTGCGCCGTTCGTGCCCAAGTGCAAGGTCATCGACCCGGCGTTCACCTGGGGTCGCGATGAACGGGTGCAAATCCCCTGGGAGCGCACCATCATCTATGAAGCCCACACCAAGGGCATCAGCATGCGCCACCCCGCCGTGCCGGAACACCTGCGCGGCACCTTCGGCGGCCTGGCCAACGACGAGCTGCTCGGGCACATCAAGGAGCTGGGGGTATCCAGCATCGAGCTGCTGCCGATCCATGCCTTCGTCAACGACCAGCACCTGCTGCAGAAAGGCCTGAACAACTATTGGGGCTACAACACCATCGCCTTCTTCGCCCCCCACCCGGCCTACCTGGCCAGTGGCAAGATCGCCGAGTTCAAGGAAATGGTCGCGCACCTGCACGACGCCGGGCTGGAGGTGATTCTCGACGTTGTCTACAACCACACCGCCGAGGGCAACGAGCTGGGGCCCACGCTGTCGATGCGCGGTATCGACAACGCCTCGTACTACCGCCTGATGCCTGAGCAGAAGCGCTATTACATCAACGACTCAGGCACCGGCAACACGCTGGACCTCAGCCACCCGTGCGTGTTGCAGCTGGTCACCGATTCGCTGCGCTACTGGGCCGGCGAGATGCATGTGGATGGCTTCCGCTTCGACCTGGCGACTATCCTCGGCCGCTACCACGAAGGCTACAGCGAGCGCCACAGCTTCCTGGTCGCCTGCCGCCAGGACCCGCTGTTGCGCCAGGTCAAGCTGATCGCCGAACCTTGGGACTGCGGCCCCGGCGGCTACCAGGTGGGCAATTTCGCCCCGGGCTGGGCAGAGTGGAACGACCGCTTCCGCGACACTGTGCGGGCGTTCTGGAAAGGTGACGAGGGCCAGCTGGCCGACTTTGCCGCGCGCATGACCGCCTCGGGCGACATGTTCAACAACCGCGGCCGACGGCCATACGCGTCGGTAAACTTCATCACCGCCCACGACGGCTTCACCTTGCGTGACCTGGTGTCGTACAACGAGAAACACAACGAGGACAACGACGAGAACAACCAGGACGGCACCGACAACAACCTGTCGTGGAACTGTGGCGTCGAGGGGCCTACGCAGGACCCGGCCATCACTGCCCTGCGCATGCGGCAGATGCGCAATTACTTCGCCACCTTGCTGTTCGCCCAAGGCACGCCGATGATGGTCGCCGGCGACGAGTTCAGCCGTACCCAGCACGGCAACAACAATGCCTACTGCCAGGACAGCGAGATCGGCTGGGTGAACTGGGAACTGGATGAAGAAGGCCAGGAGTTGCTGAGGTTCGTCAAGCGCCTCACCCGACTGCGCCTGGCCTACCCGGTCCTGCGGCGTTCGCGCTTCCTGGTGGGTGACTACAATGAAGCAATCGGGGTCAAGGACGTGACCTGGCTGGCACCGGACGGCAACGAGATGAGCGTGGAGCAGTGGGAAGATCCGCACGGACGCTGCCTGGGCATGCTGATCGATGGCCGGGCCCAGGTCAGCGGCATCGCCCGGCCAGGCGCCGAGGCCACCGTCCTGCTGATCGTCAACGCTCACCATGACATCGTGCCGTTCAAACTGCCGAGCGTGCCTGAAGGCGATTACTGGAGCTGCCTGGTCGATACCGACCGGCCGGAACTGCGCAAAGGCCAGCACCTGCAGTTCGACAGCACCTTCGAGGTCAAAGGCCGGTCGTTGTTGCTGATGGTGTTGCAGCGCGACGAGGAGTGAACCTGAACGGTTGGCATGGGTCCTTTTATTTAGAGCGCCTTGTGTGGCGACAGGGCCGCACAGCGGCCCAAGCCATGCTTGCCTGGTGCTGGAAACGGGGCTGTCGAAAGCCCCTTGCGCGGCCCAAGGCCGCCCCTGCAATGAAGCGTGTAAACCGTTACCTGAGGAGCCACCGTGAACCCCGAAGCCGGCAGTAAAGGTTTCGCCAGCGTCAACCAGGCCCCGGCCGTGAAGCGGCTACGGGTACTGACGGTGAATACCCACAAGGGCTTCACCGCCTTCAACCGGCGCTTCATTCTGCCGGAGCTGCGCGAGGCGGTGCGCAGTACCCAGGCCGATATCGTCTTCCTCCAGGAAGTGCTCGGCAGCCACGATCGCCACGCTGCACGCTACCCCGGCTGGCCGCAAACGTCCCAGTACGAATTCCTTGCCGACAGCATGTGGAGCGACTTTGCCTACGGTCGCAACGCAGTCTACCCCGAGGGCCACCATGGCAATGCCCTGCTCTCCAAATACCCGATAATCGAACACCGCAACCTTGACGTGTCGATCACCGGCCCGGAGCGCCGCGGCCTGTTGCATTGCATTCTCGACGTTCCCGGGAAGCACAACGTGCACGCCATCTGCGTGCACTTGTCGTTGCTGGAAAGCCACCGCCAGAAACAGTTGCAACTGCTGCGCAAGCTACTTGAGTCATTACCTGACGACGCCCCGGTGATCATTGCCGGTGACTTCAACGACTGGAAATCCCACGGCAACCGCACCCTGGGCCTGCAGCGCGACCTGCACGAAGCCTTCGAGCGCCATCATGGCCACCTCGCCCGCACCTACCCTGCCCGCTTGCCACTGCTGCGCCTGGACCGGATCTACCTGCGCAATGCGCAAAGCCATGGGCCACGTATTCTGGGGCACAAACCTTGGTCGCACTTGTCAGACCATCTGCCCCTCGCAGTGGAGGTGCGGCTCTAGCAATGTTTTTTCATAGCGCCGGGACGGCAAATAGCAAAGCTGGCTATGAAGCGAATTTTTCCCATTAAAATCAAGACATTTGGCATTGCCACGCGCTACCGGCGCTTTATTCACGCTTTCTTGACGCAAGCGGCGGTCTCTCCTTAGCTGATCCTGTCTGACAGTAAATATCTCGCGCCGGGCCTCTAGCTCGCGCCTTCGTGCGCGCCCGCGAAAGCTGGCGTGCTGGTTTGGGTCGCCCCCTGTTTTTGCCGTACAGCTCGTGACTTCAGGCCAGGTCTCAGGGCTGTACCCACAAACCAAGGAGATCCGCCATGAAAAGCACCTCGAACCCGTTGCGCTTCGACAGCATTTTCTATGCGGTTTCCACGTCGCTGCTTCTGGCAACCCCGGTGGAAACGCTCGCGTACGAACTGCAGGATGATCCGACTTCGCCTGGCTTCCTGCAGCACACCGCGCCGCCACAACTGTCGCTCGACCCCGTCAGCGCCAGTGGCTTGAGTCTCGGTACCTTGACTGCCTTTTCGCAGAAGATCAGCGAGCGCCATGGGCTTGCCGCCGCAGCCCCGGGTGCCAGCCAGTGGGCGCAGTTCTTTCCCACCCCGGCCCGCAGCGACGCGCAACCTTCGGCGCAACTGGCGCCTGGCCAGCAACTGCTGGTCGGCCCGGACCTGTTCGTGCGGGAAACGGCAGCAGGCAATGTGCACCGTGCAGGTATCTTCATCGGGCAGAACAGTCTGCAAACCAACTTCAATGGCATGCGCCAACGGCTGGGAGATAAACAGCGCAACGCGGTGAAGCTGAACGGCGAAAGCCTGGGCGTTTACTGGAGCATGACCCATGAACAGGGCTGGCACCTGGATGCTGTGGCGATGGGTTCGCGCATCGACGTCGATGGCCGTGACCAGAACGGCCAGCGCCTGGACGACAGCGGCCACGCCATGACCTTCTCGCTGGAAGGTGGCATTCCCATCGGCCTGGGCGGGGGCTGGGTGATCGAGCCGCAGGCGCAATTGATCAACCAGCAGTTCTTCCCCGGCAGCCAGGCTCAGGAACAGACCCTGCAAGCCTTGGACAGCCAGCCAAGCTGGAGCGGGCGGGTCGGTGCCAGGTTGTCCGGGCGCTACGATGTGCGCGGCATGCCGATCGAGCCCTATGTGCGTACCAACGTGTGGTATGACTTCAGCAATGCCGATGAGGTGAAGCTGGACCAGGTCGACAAGATATCCAGCTCGCGCTATTCGACCACGGTGGAACTGGGCCTGGGGCTGGTGGCGCGGGTGACGCCGGCAGTGGCGGTGTTTGTCAGTGCCGACTACAGCAGTGACGTGGATGACAATGACCTGAACGGATTGATAGGTAGCCTTGGGGTAAGGATGCGCTGGTAGACAGGGCCGGCCTCTTCGCGGGTCGACCCGCGAAGAGGCCGGTTCAGGCGATCAATCAGGCCGGCTTCATCACCAATACCCCGAGCGGCGGCAGGTTGAGCGCCAGCGACAGCGGTTGCCCATGGCTCGGCAGCGCCTCGCTTGCTACCGCCCCCAGGTTGCCGACATTCGACCCGGCATACAGCTCGGCATCACTGTTCAGCAGCTCTTGCCAGCGTTCGCCAAACGGCACGCCGATGCGGTAGCCCTCGCGCGGCACCGGGGTGAAGTTGGCCACCACCAGCACCGGCTCGCCACTGCTGCTCCAGCGCAGCCAGGCGTATACGCTGTTCTGCGCATCGTCACCGATCAGCCACTGGAAGCCCTGCGGCTGACAATCCAGCTCATGCAGCGCAGGTACATCCCGGTACAACCGGTTGAGGTCACTGACCAGGCGCTGCACGCCCTGGTGCTCAGGGTATTGCAACAGGTACCAGTCCAGCTCGCTGTCGTGGTCCCACTCGCGCCATTGGCCGAACTCGCAGCCCATGAACAGCAGCTTCTTGCCCGGGTGCGCCCACATGAAGGTGAGGTAGGCACGCAGGTTGGCGAACTTCTGCCAGCGGTCGCCAGGCATCTTGTCGATCAGCGAGTGCTTGCCGTGTACCACCTCGTCGTGGGAGATGGGCAGGATGAAGTGTTCGGAATAGGCATAGATCAGCCCGAAGCTCATCTCGTTGTGGTGGTAGGTACGGTGCACCGGGTCGTTCTGGATGTAATGCAGCGTGTCGTGCATCCAGCCCATGTTCCACTTGTAGGCAAAGCCCAGGCCACCCTGCTGGGTTGGCTGGCTGACACCCGGCCAGGCGGTGGACTCCTCGGCGATGATCAACGCCCCAGGCGCCTCATGGGCGGCCACGCCGTTGAGGTGGCGGATGAAGTCGATGGCCTCCAGGTTCTCGCGCCCGCCATGGCGGTTGGGAACCCACTCGCCGGCCTTGCGCGAATAGTCGCGGTACAGCATCGAAGCCACCGCATCGACCCGCAGGCCGTCGATATGGAAGTGCTTCAGCCAGTGCAGCGCCGAGGCCATCATGAACCCGCGCACTTCGTTGCGGCCAAGGTTGTAGATCAGCGTGTTCCAGTCCTGGTGGTAGCCTTCCAGCGGGTTGTCGTACTCGTATAGCGCGGTGCCGTCGAAACGTGCCAGGCCGTGTTCGTCGGTGGGGAAATGTGCCGGCACCCAGTCGAGCAAGACACCGATGCCGCCCTGGTGGCAGGCATCGACGAAGGCGGCGAAGTCCTCGGCCGTGCCGTAGCGCGAGGTGGGGGCGAACAGCGACAGCGGCTGGTATCCCCAGGATCCACCGAACGGGTGCTCCATGATCGGCAGCAACTCGATGTGGGTGAAGCCCAGTTCCTGCACGTAGGGCACCAGGCGCTCGGCCAGTTCGCGCCAGTTGTAGAAGCGCCCGATGTCGCCCGCCTCGTCCAGTTCGCAGCGCCACGACCCTGGGTGCAGTTCGTAGATCGACAGCGGCGCACTGTAGGCATGGCGCTGTGCACGTTGCGCCATCCAGTCATGATCCTGCCAGGCGTGACCGAGCGGCCCCGCCACCTTGGACGCGGTACTCGGCGGCAGCTCGGTGGCCCGCGCCAGCGGGTCGGCCTTCAGCGGCAGGATGCCGTCCTTGCCCAACACCTCGTACTTGTAGGTTTCGCCCACGCCCAGGCGCGGCACGAACAGTTCCCACACCCCGGCGCTGTGGCGCAGGCGCATCGGGTGGCGACGGCCGTCCCAGTTGTTGAAGTCGCCCACCACGGAGACCCGCCGCGCGTTGGGCGCCCACACCGAGAAGCACACACCGTTGACGCCATCGACCTGCGTCGGCTGGGCACCGAAACGCCCGGACAGGTCGCGGTGGTTGCCCTCGGCGAACAGGTACAGGTCCATGTCGCCCAGTTGCGGGCCGAAGCTGTAAGGGTCTTCGGTGATCTGCTCGCCGCCGGCCCAGGCGATCTGCAGCAGGTACGGGTGCGCCTCGTCGAGGTGCGCGGTGAACAACCCGGGCAGGCTGCCCTGTTCCATTTCGGCCAGGATGCGCCCGTCATGCCGGGCCAGGATGCACACTTTCAGGGCATTCGGCAGGAAGGCGCGGATCACCTGCCCACCCGCGCCGTCGCCATGGGGGCCGAGTACTGCAAATGGATCGGCGTGCTCGGCGCGGGCCAGGGCGTCGAGGTCCCGTTGCCGAAGGCCGCCGTTTTCACGCGTTGTTACGTTCATGCTGACTCTCCCCAGGTACTGATCAGTCCATGCAGGCCATGCAAAGGCACGGCCAGCCAACTTGGACGGTTTTCGGCTTCGTATGTGATTTCGTAGGCGGCCTTCTCCAGGCAGAACAGTTCCAGGGCAGCACGTTCGCCTTCGGCCTGCTGCCAGGCATGCGGCATGGCCGCCGTGGCCAGGCCATAGGCTTCGACAAAGGCATGCCGCGACTGGTGCAGGTACTGCCTGGCAACCCGCTGCCGGGCCTGCCGCGCCGGCTCGGAAAGGTCCACTGCAGATGCGCTGCGCAGGATCATGGCAGCAGCATAGTCGAACGATCGCAGCACGCCGCTGACATCCTTGTACGGGCTGTGCTTGGCCCGCCGTTCTTGCAGTGGCCGGGCCGGCTCACCTTCGAAATCGATCAGGTAGGCATCGCCCTGTACCACCAGCACCTGGCCCAGATGCAGGTCGCCGTGCACGCGCATCAGCAGGCCGCCCTGGGCCTGGCGGGTCAGCTCGGCAATGTGCTGGGCCAGGCCGTCGCGCTGTTGCTGCAGGTCATCGACCAACGCCTGGCTGTCGCTGTCGAGGTGCTCACGGTGCTGCGCCAGCAGGTCGAGGGCGTGGGTGAGTTCGGCACTGATCTGCGCACTCCAGCGCTCGCTGTCGGCAGCATCGCTCGGCCGCGGCTGGAATGCTTCGTCGTCGCTCGGCGCGGCCAGCAGCAGGTGCATCTCGCCCAGGCGCTGGCCGAGCAAGGCGGCAAAGCCGGTCAGTTCGGCCAATGCGTCGGTGTTCACCTCGGTGTCCAGGCTGGCAGGCTCCATCTGGTCGCGGATGGCCCGTTCCAGGGTGTTCTGGGTCCAGGCCCAGGCGTCGCCCTGGTTGCTCAGGTAGCCTTGGGCGATCATCAGCAGGTGTGGCGCGCCCTGCTCGTCCACCCGGCTGACCCAGGCCAGCAACGGCGAGATATTGGCAAAGCCGGCAGCGGTCAGGTAGGCACTCATTTCCAGCTCCGGGTGCACACCCGGGTTGACCCTGCGGATCAACTTGAGCACTACCTTGTCGCCGATCACCACCGAGCTGTTGGATTGCTCGGCGCTCAAGTAGCGCACGCTGCTGTCATCGTTGAGTTCAAGGCCGGCCAGCTGGTCGGTGCTGGCAAAACGCAGTTCGCCCTCGCCGCGGCCGCACGGCAGGCGCAGGCCATCGTGACAGGCACGCAGCACGGCGCGGATGAACGGTTCGAGGACAAAGGCGTCGGTGATCAGGCCAACCTGGTGGGCCCGGCGCACCCGCGACAAGGCCAGCTGCTGCGGCAACGCAGTGCTGATCTGCTCTTCCGGCAGCAGGCCGAACGGCAGCTGGTAGCGCGTGGCCACCGCGCCACTGAGCACTTCGATCTCGCTGAGCAGCACCGGCGTGGTGGCGGTGCCGAAGCGCACGCCGTAGCACAGGCGCACCTGGTCGATCGGGCCTTCCTTGCCGGCGAACCAACGGCGCTTGGGTAGATAATGCGGCAGGATGGCGCCTTGCAAGGTGTCGCTGGAAGGTGCTTCGAGCAGTTCTTCCATGCGCTTGCGCAATACCAACGTAGTCAATTCAGGTAACCCCTCGGTAGGCTGGATGTGCCAGCTGGGCATGCGATCGTGTTCGGCCAGCAGGAACCAGTAGAAGGCATAGGGTGGCAAGGTCAGCAGGAACGGCAGTTGGCCGATCGGCGGGAAGGCGCTGCCGCCCAGCATCTCCACCGGCACCTTGCCGGCGTATTGTGACAACTCCAGTTCGGCGGCCTGGGCGGCCCGCGAGACGTTGGCCACACACAGGATCACTTCGCAGTTGCCGTCGGCGTCGGTGTATTCGCGGATGTAGGCGAGGATGCGCCGGTTGTTCGGCGTCAGGGTACGCAGGCTGCCACGGCCAAAGGCCTTCTGCTGCTTGCGCACCGCCAACATGCGCCGGGTCCAGTTGAGCAGCGAGTGTGGGTCGTTGGCCTGGGCCTCGACGTTGACTGTCTGGTAGCCGTACAGCGGATCCATGATCGGCGGCAGCACCAGGCGCTGCGGGTCGGCGCGGGAGAAGCCACCATTGCGGTCCGGCGACCATTGCATGGGGGTGCGCACGCCATCCCGGTCGCCGAGGTAGATGTTGTCGCCCATGCCCAGCTCGTCGCCGTAGTACAACGTTGGCGTGCCGGGCATCGACAGCAGCAGGCTGGTAAGCAGTTCGATACGCCGGCGGTCACGCTGCAACAGCGGCGCCAGGCGCCGGCGGATGCCCAGGTTGATGCGTGCACGGCGGTCTTCGGCGTAATAGTTCCACAGGTAGTCGCGCTCGCGGTCGGTGACCATTTCCAAGGTCAGTTCATCGTGATTGCGCAGGAAGATCGCCCACTGGCAATTGCTCGGGATCTCCGGGGTCTGGCGCAGGATGTCGGTGATCGGGAAGCGGTCTTCCATGGCCAGTGCCATGTACATGCGCGGCATCAATGGGAAGTGGAAGGCCATGTGGCACTCGTCGCCCTCGCCTTCACCGAAGTACGGGCGGGTGTCTTCCGGCCACTGGTTGGCCTCGGCCAGCAGCATGCGGTCCGGGTAGTTGGCGTCGATCTCGGCGCGGATCGCCTTGAGCACCGTGTGGGTTTCGGCGAGGTTCTCGTTGTTGGTGCCGTCGCGCTCGATCAGGTAGGGGATGGCGTCCAGGCGCAGGCCATCGACACCCAGGTCGAGCCAGAAGCGCATGACGCCGATCACCGCCTTGAGCACCTGCGGGTTGTCGAAGTTGAGGTCCGGCTGGTGCGAATAGAAGCGGTGCCAGAAGTACTGGCCAGCCACCGGGTCCCAGGTCCAGTTGGATTTCTCGGTGTCGAGGAAGATGATGCGCGTGCCGTCGTACTTCTGGTCGTCGTCCGACCATACGTAGAAGTCCCGCGCCTTGCTGCCGCGCTTGGCGTGGCGGGCGCGCTGGAACCAGGGGTGCTGGTCGCTGGTGTGGTTGATCACCAGCTCGGTGATCACCCGCAGGCCGCGCTTGTGCGCTTCGGCGATGAAACGGCGGGCGTCGGCAAGGTTGCCGTAATCAGCATGCACGGCCTTGTATTCGGCGATGTCGTAACCGTCGTCACGACGTGGCGAGGGGTAGAACGGCAGCAGCCACAAGGTGTTGACGCCCAGCTCGGCGATGTAGTCGAGCTTGCTGATCAGGCCGGCGAAATCACCGATGCCGTCGTTGTTCGAATCGAAGAACGACTTGACGTGCAGCTGGTAGATGACGGCGTCCTTGTACCACAGCGGGTCGTCGATGAAGGCTGCCGGGCGGGAACGCTTGGCCATGTGCGACTCCTTTCATTTCTGCGGGCCGTGTTGCCTGGTTTCCGGGCTGCTTTGCAGCCGCGAAGCATTCGGCCCTCAGCGGGCCTTTTCGATACGCCAGATACCGAATGGCAGGTGCCAGGGTTCGATACGCATGAACTGGGTCTTGCCATACCAGGACCAGCGGTGGCCGTTCATCAGGTCCTCGCCATGGGTCTCGGCGTTGTCATCCAGCCCCAGCTCCCACAATGGCAGCTCGAAGTGGGCCTCCTGGGCGTTGTGCGGATCGAGGCTGATGGCGACCAGGATGTAGTTGTCGCGCTCGGGCGTGCGCTTGGCGAAATACAGGATGTTGTCGTTCCAGCAGTTGAAGAACGCCACGCCCAGGTGGGTCTGCAGTGCCGGGTTCTGCCGGCGAATGCGGTTGAGCTGGGCGATCTCGGCGATGATGTTGCCCGGCTGGGTGTAATCGCGCGGGCGGATCTCGTACTTCTCCGAGTCCAGGTACTCCTCCTTGCCCGGCAAAGCCGCCGCCTCGCACAGTTCGAAGCCCGAATACATGCCCCACAAGCCCGAACCCATGGTCGCCAGGGCAGCCCGGATGAGAAAGCCGGCGCGCCCGGAATGCTGCAGGAAGAACGGGTTGATGTCCGGCGTGTTGACGAAGAAGTTGGGCCGGTAGCAGTGGCTCCAGGGCGGCTGGTTGAGCTGTTCGAAGTACTCGCGCAGCTCCTGTTTGGTATTGCGCCAGGTGAAATAGGTATAGCTCTGCGCGTATCCGACCTTGCCCAGGCGCGCCATCATCGCCGGCTTGGTGAACGCCTCGGCGAGGAAGATCACGTCCGGGTAGTGGCTGCGCACATTGGCGATCAGCCATTGCCAGAACGGCAGTGGCTTGGTGTGCGGGTTATCGACGCGGAAGGTCTTCACGCCCTCCTCGACCCAACCGATGATCACGTCACGCAGGGCCAGCCACAGGCCTGGCACCGCATCGGGGGCATAGAAGTCGACGTTGACGATGTCCTGGTATTTCTTCGGCGGGTTCTCGGCGTAGCGGATGGTGCCATCCGGGCGCCAGCTGAACCAGCCAGGGTGTTCCTGCAGCCATGGGTGGTCCTGGGAGCACTGGATGGCGAAGTCCAGGGCGATTTCCAGACCGTGCTGGGCGGCTGCCGAGACCAGCCGGCGAAAATCCTCCCGGCTGCCCAGCTGCGGATGAATGGCGTCATGGCCGCCCTCCGGGCTGCCGATGGCATACGGGCTGCCAGGGTCGCCGGGCAGGGCCTGCAGGGAATTGTTGCGGCCCTTGCGGTGCTTGGTGCCAATCGGGTGGATGGGCGGGAAATACAGCACATCGAAGCCCATGTCACGGATCATCGGCAAGCGTTGCTGCACATCGTTGAAGGTGCCGTGACGCTCGGGGTTGTCAGTGCAAGAGCGCGGGAACAGCTCGTACCAGCTGGCGAACTGCGCGGCCGGGCGGTCCACATCCAACGGGTACTCGATGCTGCGGGTCAGGTAGCTGCGGTGCTCGGCCTCGGCCATCAGCCGCGTGGCCTCGGCCCCCAGGAACAAGGCGACCTGGTGGTCTTCATCGAGACTCGGCAACTGCTCGGCAAGTGCCTGCAACTGCTCGCGCAAGGCACCGCCACTCAGCTCGATGCCCTTGCCGAGCAGCAGGCGGCCCTCTTCGAGTTCAAGCTTGATGTCGACGCCGGCCTGGTACTTTTTCTCCAGGTCGTGGCAATAGGTGGCAAAGGGGTCGATCCAGGCCTCGATACTGAACAGGTGCGGGCCGATTTCCGTGGGCATGAACTCGGCCAGCCACAGGTCGTTGCCCGCTGCGGTCATCGGCACGCAATGAATGCGCCGGCTGCCGGCCTGGCGCCAGTTCAGCGTCACCGCCATGCGGTCATGGCCGTCGCTGAACACCTTGCTGCTGACCGCAACCGGCTGGTTGCTGATGGCCTTGGCTGCGAATGCGCCGCCTTCGAGCACCGGCTGGGTGTCCTCGATGACAATGCGCGGCGCCAGCAAGGCCTGGGACAGGCTGATGACCTGGTCCGGGTGATCATTGGCCATGGGCACGCTTTCGAAGGGCTGTTTCAGAGACATCAGGCCTTGCTCCCTTGGGCTGGTGGCAGTAAGGGTTCAGAGCCATGGGCAGGCGCGGGGGTTCAAAAAAATTGAGCGAACGGCAGCTGCCAGGGGTCGAAGCCTGCAGCACCTCTTCAATTACCCACGCGAGGCCAGGCCATGAACATTCCCACTCCACCGGAGACACCCGACCCCAACATCGACGACCCGAGCCTGCCGCCGCCCGTGCCGGAAGAGGACCCGGACGAGCTGCCGATCAAGCCGACCGTGCCGCCGACGGTGGGTGACCCACCGAGCCAGGAGCCACCGGTGAAGGCTTAAGGGTAGACCAGCGCATCAACCAGCGGATGTTGCCGAGACCTCCGCGACGCTGATTTCACGCATGCGGAACTTCTGCACCTTGCCGGTCACCGTCATCGGGAACTCGTCGACGAAACGGATATGCCGGGGCACCTTGAAATGCGCGATGCGCGCCTTGCACCACGCCTGCAATTCCTCGACCGTGGCGCTGTGCCCCGGATGCAGCTTGATCCAGGCGACGATCTCCTCGCCATAACGGCTGCACGGAATGCCGATCACCTGCGCATCGGCCACCGCGGGGTGGGTGTAGAAGAACTCCTCCAGTTCGCGCGGGTAAATGTTCTCGCCACCGCGAATGATCATGTCCTTGTTGCGCCCGACGATGCGCACGTAGCCCTGCTCGTCCATCACCGCCAGGTCGCCCGAATGCATCCAGCCGGCCGGGTCGATGGCCTCCGCCGTGGCCTGCGGGTTGTCCCAGTAGCCGAGCATCACGCTGTAGCCACGGGTGCACAGTTCGCCGATCTGCCCGCGCGGGACGATGCAGCCGTCGGCGTCCACGACCTTGTTCTCCAGTTGCGGCTGGGTACGGCCAACGGTGGTCACACGCAGCTCCAGGTCGTCGTCCGGACCGGTTTGCAGCGACACCGGGCTGGTCTCGGTCATGCCATAGGCAATCTGCACTTCGGCCATGTGCAACTGGTCAATGACCCGGCGCATCACCTCGATCGGGCAGGTAGCACCGGCCATGATGCCGCTGCGCAGGGTGGACAGGTCCACCTGGGCTCGCAACGGGTGGTCGAGCATGGCAATGAACATGGTCGGCACGCCATAGAGGATGCTGGCACGTTCCTCGGCCACGGCGCGCAGGGTGAGCTCGGCGTCGAAGGCGTCGTTGGGGTAGACCATGGTGCTGCCGTGAGTGATGCAGCCGAGGTTGGCCATGACCATGCCGAAGCAGTGGTACAGCGGCACCGGGATCACCATGCGGTCGCGTTCGCTCAGGCCCAGGCTCGCGCCGACCATGAAACCGTTGTTGAGGATATTGTAGTGGCTGAGCGTGGCACCCTTGGGTGCGCCGGTGGTGCCGGAGGTGTACTGGATATTCACCGGCTGGTCGAACTGCAGGCTCTGCTGGCGCGCATTGTACGCTTCGCAGGAGGTTTGCCCTGCCCGCCCGGCAAGTGCTTGCCAGGGCAGGAAGCCTGAAGGGGGTGTGGCTGCCAGGCTGATCACGCCACGCAGGTCGGGCAGCCGCTCACTGGCCAGTTCACCCGGTATGGCAGCGGCCAGCTCGGGTACCAGCTGCTGGACCATGGCGTGGTAATCGGAAGTCTTGAAGGCATCGGCACACACCAGCCAGCGGCAGCCGGACTGGCGCAGTACATATTCAAGCTCGCCAACGCGGTAGGCCGGGTTGATGTTGACCAGGATGGCGCCGACCTTGGCACTGGCCAGTTGCAGGATGCACCACTGGGCACAGTTGGGTGACCAGATGCCGACGCGGTCGCCGGTATTCACCCCCAGCGCCATCAGTGCCCGGGCATGCACGTCGACCTGTTCGGCCAGCTGCCGCCAGCTGTAGCGCAGGCCCTGGTGGCGCGATACCAAGGCTTCGCCATCGCCACAGCGGGCCACGGTGGCATCGAACGCCTGGCCGATGGTCTGGGTCAGCAGCGGTTGGTCCTGGCGACCTCGGGTATAGCTTGGTTGACTCATGGGTGTCCCTTCTTGTGGTTGTTCTGGGCACGGCTGAAACAAGCAGGGAATACTCTGGCGCAGATTTACGTTTACGTAAAGGTGACGAGTCGATTGACAGTCACCCGGCACAGGTTTACGTTAACGTAAAGGTGATGAACACACAGGCCGCAGGCAAGCCCGCACCCACAGGGTCCGGCCAGGTCCTCGAGCCCCTATTTCAAGAACAACAAGGTGCCCCAGCATGCATTACCCCACCCTGAACTTCGCCCTGGGCGAAACCATCGACATGCTCCGCGACCAGGTCCGCACCTTCGTCGCCGCCGAACTGGCGCCACGCGCCGCGCAAATCGACCACGACAACCTGTTCCCCGCCGACATGTGGCGCAAGTTCGGTGACATGGGCCTGTTGGGCATCACCGTGCCGGAAGAATACGGCGGTGCCGGCCTGGGCTACCTGGCCCACGTGGTGTCGATGGAAGAAATCAGCCGTGGCTCGGCTTCGGTGGCGCTGTCATACGGCGCCCACTCCAACCTCTGCGTCAACCAGATCAACCGCAATGGCAGCCACGAACAGAAGCTCAAGTACCTGCCCAAGCTGATCAGCGGCGAGCACATTGGTGCCCTGGCCATGAGCGAGCCCAACGCCGGCTCCGACGTGGTGTCGATGAAGCTGCGCGCGGAAAAGCGTGGCGACCACTATGTGCTCAACGGCAGCAAGACCTGGATCACCAACGGCCCCGACGCCAACACCTACGTGATCTACGCCAAGACCGACCTGGACAAGGGCCCACACGGCATCACCGCATTCATCGTCGAGCGTGACTGGAAAGGCTTCAGCCGCAGCAACAAGTTCGACAAGCTCGGCATGCGCGGTTCCAACACCTGCGAGCTGTTCTTCGACGGCGTCGAAGTGCCCGAAGAAAACATCCTCGGCCAGCTCAACGGCGGCGTGCGCGTGCTGATGAGCGGCCTGGACTATGAGCGCGTGGTACTGTCGGGCGGGCCGACCGGCATCATGCAAAGCTGCATGGACCTGGTAGTGCCGTACATCCACGATCGCAAGCAGTTCGGCCAGAGCATCGGCGAGTTCCAGCTGATCCAGGGCAAGATTGCCGACATGTATACCCAGCTCAACGCCAGCCGCGCCTATCTGTACGCCGTGGCCCAGGCCTGCGACCGTGGCGAGACCACCCGCAAGGATGCTGCCGGGGTCATCCTGTACACCGCCGAACGCGCCACGCAGATGGCCCTGGAGGCGATCCAGATTCTTGGCGGCAACGGCTACATCAATGAATTCCCGGCAGGTCGCCTGCTGCGCGACGCCAAACTGTACGAGATCGGTGCCGGCACCAGCGAAATCCGCCGGATGCTGATCGGCCGCGAACTGTTCAACGAAACCCGCTGAGCACAAGGGACGGGCGCACATGGCTACCTTGCACACCCAGATCAACCCGCGTTCGGCGGAGTTCGCCGGCAACAGCGCGGCCATGCTCGAACAGGTCCAGGCCCTGCGCGGCCTGCTCGCCCAGGTGGCCCAGGGCGGCGGGCCCAAGGCCCAGGAACGCCACACTTCTCGCGGCAAGCTGCTGCCGCGCGAGCGCATCGACCGCCTGCTGGACCCCGGCTCGCCGTTCCTCGAGATCGGCCAGCTGGCCGCCCATGAGGTGTATGGCGAAGACGTACCGGCTGCCGGCGTGATCGCCGGCATCGGCCGCGTCGAGGGCGTGGAATGCATGATCGTGGCCAACGACGCCACGGTCAAAGGCGGTTCCTACTACCCACTGACGGTAAAGAAACACTTGCGCGCGCAGACCATTGCCCTGCAGAACCGCCTGCCCTGCATCTACCTGGTGGATTCCGGCGGCGCCAACCTGCCGCGCCAGGACGAAGTGTTCCCCGACCGTGAGCATTTCGGGCGGATCTTCTTCAACCAGGCCAACATGAGTGCGCTGGGGATCCCGCAGATCGCCGTGGTCATGGGCTCGTGCACGGCTGGCGGTGCCTACGTGCCAGCCATGGCCGACGAAGCGATCATGGTGCGCCAGCAGGCCACTATCTTCCTTGCCGGCCCGCCCCTGGTGAAGGCCGCCACCGGTGAAGTGGTGAGCGCCGAAGACCTCGGCGGCGCCGATGTGCACTGCCGCACCAGCGGCGTGGCCGACCACTATGCCGACAACGACGAGCACGCCCTGGCCCTGGCCCGGCGCAGCGTGGCCAACCTCAACTGGCGCAAGCTGGGCCAGTTGCAGCGCCAGGCGCCGGTGGCACCGCTGTATGCCGCCGAGGAGCTGTATGGCGTGGTACCGGCCGATGCCAAACAGCCGTTCGACGTGCGTGAGGTGATCGCACGGCTGGTCGACGGTTCGCTGTTCGATGAATTCAAGGCATTGTTCGGCACCACCCTGGTGTGCGGTTTCGCCCACCTGCACGGCTACCCGGTGGCGATCCTGGCCAACAACGGCATCCTCTTCGCCGAGGCCGCGCAGAAAGGCGCGCACTTCATCGAACTGGCCTGCCAGCGCGGTATTCCGCTGCTGTTCCTGCAGAACATCACTGGTTTCATGGTCGGCAAGAAGTACGAGGAAGGCGGTATCGCCAAGCACGGCGCCAAGCTGGTCACAGCCGTGGCCTGCGCCCAGGTACCGAAGTTCACGGTAATCATTGGCGGCAGCTTCGGTGCCGGCAACTACGGCATGTGCGGCCGCGCCTACGACCCACGGTTCCTGTGGATGTGGCCCAATGCGCGGATTGGCGTGATGGGCGCCGAGCAGGCCGCCGGCGTGCTGGTGCAGGTCAAGCGCGAGCAGAGCGAGCGCAGTGGCCAGCCGTTCAGCGCCGAAGACGAAGCCAGGCTCAAGCAACCGATTCTCGACCAGTACGAGCACCAGGGCCACCCGTATTACTCCAGCGCCCGCCTGTGGGACGACGGCGTCATCGACCCGGCCCAGACCCGCGACGTGCTCGGCCTGGCCTTGTCGGCCGCGCTCAACGCAGCGATCGAACCGAGCCGCTTCGGCATTTTCCGGATGTGACCCATGAGCGATTTCAGCACCCTCGAAGTGATCCGTGACCCGCGCGGTTTCGCCACCCTGTGGTTGAGCCGCGAGGACAAGAACAACGCCTTCAACGCCTTGATGATCCGCGAGCTGATCGTCGCCCTCGACCAGTTGGCCGAGGACGCCAGCCTGCGCTTTGTGCTGCTGCGCGGCCGTGGCCGGCACTTCAGCGCCGGCGCCGACCTGGCCTGGATGCAACAGTCGGCGCAACTGGACTTCAACACCAACCTGGACGACGCCCGCGAGCTGGGCGAGCTGATGTACGCCCTGCACCGCTTCAAGGCGCCGACCCTGGCGGTGGTCCAAGGCGCCGCCTTTGGTGGCGCACTGGGCCTGATCAGCTGCTGCGACATGGCCATCGGTGCCGAAGACGCCCAGCTTTGCCTTTCGGAAGTGCGCATCGGCCTGGCCCCGGCGGTGATCAGCCCGTTCGTGGTCAAGGCCATCGGTGAGCGCGCCGCACGCCGCTATGCCCTCACCGCCGAACGCTTCAGTGGCGTGCGAGCCCGCGAACTGGGCCTGCTGGCCGAGGTTTACCCGGCCAACGAGCTGGACGCCCAGGTCGAAGCCTGGGTCGCCAACCTGCTGCAGAACGGCCCGCAAGCGCTGCGTGCCACCAAGGACCTGCTGCGCGAAGTGGACGCCGGCGAACTCAGCCCGGCCCTGCGTCGTTACTGCGAAAACACCATTGCCCGCATCCGCGTCAGCGCCGAAGGCCAGGAGGGCCTGCGCGCCTTCCTGGAAAAGCGCCGTCCCGCCTGGCAAACCGACGACAAGAAGGAGTCGCGCCCATGAGCCGCCCCGCTTTGACCACCCTGTTGGTCGCCAACCGTGGCGAAATCGCCTGCCGGGTGATGCGCACCGCCAAGGCCATGGGCCTGACCACCGTCGCCGTGCACAGCGCCACCGACCGTGACGCCCGGCACAGCCGCGAAGCCGATATCCGCGTCGACCTCGGCGGCAGCAAGGCGGCCGACAGCTACCTGGTGGTCGACAAGATTCTCGCCGCCGCCAAGGCCAGCGGCGCCCAGGCCATTCACCCCGGCTATGGCTTCCTGTCGGAGAACGCAGGCTTTGCCCGTGCCATCGAACAGGCCGGGCTGATCTTCCTCGGCCCACCGGCCAGCGCCATCGATGCGATGGGCAGCAAGTCGGCAGCCAAGGCGCTGATGGAAGCCGCTGGCGTGCCGCTGGTGCCGGGTTACCATGGCGAAGCCCAGGACCTCGACACCTTCCGCGCCGCCGCCGAACGCATCGGTTACCCGGTGCTGCTCAAGGCCAGTGCCGGCGGTGGTGGCAAGGGCATGAAAGTGGTCGAAGAGGAAAGCCAGCTGGCCGACGCCCTGGCCTCGGCCCAGCGCGAAGCGCAATCGGCGTTCGGCGACGCGCGCATGCTGGTGGAAAAGTACGTGCTCAAGCCGCGCCACGTGGAAATCCAGGTATTCGCCGACCAGCACGGCAACTGCCTGTACCTCAATGAACGTGACTGTTCGATCCAGCGCCGTCACCAGAAGGTGGTTGAAGAAGCCCCTGCGCCTGGCCTGTCGCCTGAACTGCGCCGGGCCATGGGCGAGGCGGCGGTCCGCGCGGCGCAGGCCATCGGCTACGTCGGCGCAGGCACGGTCGAGTTCCTGCTCGACGCCCGTGGCGAGTTCTTCTTCATGGAGATGAACACCCGCCTGCAGGTGGAGCACCCGGTTACCGAGGCCATCACCGGGCTCGACCTGGTGGCCTGGCAGATCCGCGTGGCCTGCGGCGAGCCCCTGCCGATTACCCAGGAACAGGTGCCGCTGATCGGCCATGCCATCGAAGTGCGCCTGTATGCCGAGGACCCGGCCAACGAATTCCTGCCCGCCACCGGCACGCTGGCGCTGTACCGTGAGTCAGCGCCTGGTGCAGGCCGGCGGGTGGACAGCGGCGTCAGCGAGGGCGATGCGGTATCGCCATTCTACGACCCGATGCTGGGCAAGCTGATTGCCTGGGGTGACGACCGCGAGCAGGCACGCCTGCGCTTGCTGGCCATGCTCGATGAATTCGCCATTGGCGGGCTGAAGACCAACATTGCCTTCCTGCGGCGCATTCTTGCACACCCGGCGTTTGCCGCAGCCGAGCTGGACACTGGCTTCATTCCGCGTCACCAGGACATTCTGCTGCCCGCGCCACAGCCGTTGCCGGCCAGTTTCTGGGAAGCCGCAGCCGAGGCCTGGCTGCAAGGCCTGGCCGGGCAGCAACGGGATGACGACCGCAGCTCGCCGTGGGGCGAGCGCAGTGGCCTGCGCCTGGGCCTGCCGGCACGCAGCAGCCTGCATCTGGCCAGTAACGGGCAGGATCAGGCGGTTGCCCTGGAACGCAGCGCCGCGACCTCCTGGCAGCTGCTGAGCGAGCACCTGGTGCATGACCACGCAGGGGTACGCCGCCAGCATCTGGCGATCCGCCGTGGTGGCACGTTGTACCTGCAATGGGACGGCGAGATGCATGCGGTGGAAGCTTTCGACCCAATCGCCGAGGCCGAGGCCAGCCACAGCCATCAGGGCGGTTTGGGCGCGCCAATGAATGGCAGCATCGTGCGGGTGCTGGTAGCGCCGGGACAGCTGGTGGAAGCGGGAACGGCGCTGGTGGTGCTGGAGGCGATGAAGATGGAGCACAGCATTCGTGCGCCACATGGCGGCACGGTGCAGGCGTTGTTCTGCCAGGAAGGCGACATGGTCAGCGAAGGGACGGTGCTGGTCGAATTGGCGGAGTGACCGAGGCCGTTTGGCTTGAGTTTTGTGGAGCCTGGGAGATCGAGCGCCGCCCGCGCAGCTCGCGATGCGCCGCGCGGGCGGCGCTCGATCGCCAACGCCCCGTAACAACCACGCCAGGCAGCTGGCAGCCTCAACAAAACCTCAAACCCTAAAAGGCCTCGTGCCCCCGCACGACCACACCCAGAAACTCGCAACCCTCTTCACAGAGAACAGTGGGATAGCGCGTATTCAGCGGCTTGAGCATCTTGTCTCCGCCCTCCTCGATCAACTGCCGCAACACCGCCGACCGCCCCGGCTGCCGGGCAATGACCAGCCTACCTGGCTCTGCCGGCAGGCCGGTATCCACCAGCACCCGCATACCCTCAGGCACGCTCTTGCCACTGGCGGCATTCATCGAATCGTTCTCTACCACCAGCCAGAACGCATTACCCGCAGGCATGTAGTCGCTCTGCTCGTGGCTTTTGCCCGTCTCTGGCAAGGGCCCCTGCAAGTCCGCCCAGCTCAGGACTGGGAAGCGAAAGCTTGCATAGAGCAGCGCTTTGCCTGAATCCGGTTGGGCGGCCGCATAGCGACCAGGTGATTCGCGCACCATATCGCGCTCCACCACCATGACTTGGGCCTCCAGAAACACCAGCCCGAGTTTTTCGAGCTTTTCATTGATGGTCTCCAGTGTCGGCTGCCGCGTGCCACGCAGCCAATGACCTACGCCGCCCTGAGTCATGCCCAAGCGTTCGGCCAGCTTGAGCTGGCTGAGATTGTGTTCGCGCTTGTAGCGCTTCAGAAATGCGTTCCAGTTTTCCATGAGCGGCAACAATACGGACTGTATTACCCGCAGCAATACACAATCTGAATTATTTATTTGGAGATTGATAGTACAGATTGACCTATCCTGTAATTCCAGTGTGCTTGAAGGGAAATCAGAAGGTATCGCGATGAAACCACCGAAAAACGACGAAACAGATCTCGACAGCGAAGCCGCCCGCCGCGCCCTCGACTACTACCTCAACCCCAACCCGCCGCGCCCCACCCTCGACAACAGGATCTGGACGCTGCACGAGGGTGTCACCGGTGATCAGGCCCAGGACCACGCCATCGCCCTGCTGCGTTGCGCTGCCGCTACCGCTCAGGAAACCGCCAGCCACCAGCACGGCAGCCAGCGCGAACTGACCTTCGCCCTGATGCACATGATGGACATGGCCCGCGCACTGCTGGAGCACAAACGCGCTGTGGAACCGGATACATAGGCGAGCAAAGTAGGGAGAGAACGTGATGGCCGGGTAACGGCAAAGGCCCCGATTGCCGGGACCAGGAAGCGCACCGGTAAAACTTTTTTACCGGATAAGCGAAAAAATCATTTGACTGGCAAATGATAACGATTATTATTGCACTCAACTGATCGCGAGATCAGCTGGATAACCCGGAGCTTAGGTCGCTCTCGGATTATCTCCTCATCAGGCTAATCACGGTTTTGGACCCGGCTTTTCGCCGGGTCTTTTTTTTGGCTCTTCAGGCTAATGAAGATCGTGATGGCGCGCATGGTAGCAAAAGTGTTTCTCAGCGTGAACGTTCATTGCAGAACATTGCCAAAAACAGCACTTGAGAATCAATATCGTTTGGCTTACGCTGACATTGCGTCACGGAAGATGCCCCCTCTCCCATCCAGCAAGGAGCTGACCATGAGCCGCCTGCTACTGCCGCTCGAACATACAACCCCGGCTGCGGGGGACGATACCGAAGCGTCTCTGCTGCACGCGTTGAAGCATCTGCCACGCCGCGTACAGCAGGTGTTCCTGCTCAGCCGCCTGGACCAGCTGAGCTTTGCCGCCATCGCCGCCCGCCTCGACCTGCCCCTGGCGAGCATCGAACGGCACATGGGCCAGGCTTTGCGAGCCGGCCACTCACGCCGCGATGAGCTGGCGAGCGTCGCCGGGCAATGGTACGTACGCTTGCAGAGCCCTGAGGTGACCGCCTGCGAGCGCATCGACTTCCGTCGCTGGCTGGACGCAGACCCGGCGAACCTGCAAGCGTTTCATGACACCGAACTGCACTGGCGCAGCCTGCTGGCACCGGCACGGCAACTGGGACATGACGGCTGGTACCGGCAAGGACGAGCCGCGCTGTCGCTGGGCGGCTGCTCGGTCGCGCTAGGCCTGAGCGTGGCGGCGCTGCTGCTGCTCGGTATTTGCGCCTGATCAACCCTCAGCTATGCGGTCAGTTTCCGCCATGCATGCAAGCAGTAGCCACCCGCACAGACTGGCGCCCAGGAAAAAAAGCCCCAGGCTCATCGGCAGCGCGCTTTCGACACCGGCCACAAGACTGCCAGCCAAACCACCACCTGCGAACAGCAATGTCGTATTGAGCGACGCTGCCGCACCGGCCTGGTGTGGGTAACGCGCCAAGGCTTGGGTCGTCGCAGCAGGACGTACCAGCGTTGTCCCCGTCGTGCAGATGATCATCGGTAGAACTAGGCCTGTCACCGTCAGTCCCGCTAGCTGCTCCCAAACCGCAAGTGTGATGCCCCCGGCAGCTATGAGCAGGAATCCCGTCTTGATCTGAACCTGCGGAGTTACTCGATTGTTCAAATAGGTCGCGGCTGCTCCGCCAGCGATATATGCAAGCCCATAGGCGATAAATACCACCGAGAATTGATATGGCGTCAGCCCCAGGCTGTCCATCAACGCCAATGGCGCGACAACGATGAAAGAAAAATGGCAGGCAAAAGCGAGACTGGACAGCAGGGAGTGCGCAAGATAGGTCGTATCACGCAGCATGACCCAGTAGCTGCGCATGCCCGATCTACGGCCTCTCAATGCAGGCGTGTCCTGCAGCAATGCATATGACAGGGATGAAACGATCACGGCTATGAAAGCGAATACCGTAAAGCTGCCCTTCCAGCCAAAGGATTGTTGGAGAAAAGCGCCTGCGACCGGTGACAACGAGATGAACAGCCCACTCGCGCTGGTCAGCAGGATACGCATGGCATTGCGCTGTTTGCCGCTATACAGGTCCTGGACCAACGCCTGGCCCAGGACGAAACTCCCGCAACCCAAGGCCTGCAGCAAACGGAACGCCATGAACATCTCGTAGCGGGTCGAGAATGCGCAACCCACTGCCCCGGTAATGGATAGGCCCAGCCCAGCGAGCAACAGCCGCTTGCGTCCCATGGCATCGGACAATGGCCCGATCACCAGTTGCGCCAGGGCCACACCAAAAGCGAAGAAACTCACCGAGTAGGCTATTTGCTGGGGCCCGACATGAAATTCATCTGCAAGCGCAGGGAATGACGGGAGGATCACATCGAGGGGGAACACGCCTAGCAGACACAGCAGGATCAACAGGGCCGAGTACAGAGGATTGCTGACCGGTTCGCAGGGCCGAGGCACGCTGTTAACCTTGCCGCTTCACGTTGCAAAAGAGCATCACCTGAGTCTCCGGAAGTCCGCCAGTTTGTTGCCCGATGATAGCGACGGCTCAAAGATGTACAAGGTGAAGCGGTCAGCGATACTTCCGATAAAGATGTAGGATTTTGCTCCCATCTGAGGCAATACAACATGCCTCGGCGCTGCCCCTAGCCGGGCTTTTCGCGAGTAGCGCTGAGCCTTCGACACAGCGGAACAACCCGCCCCGCTCAATAACTGAAATCATGGCCCAGCTGGCCCTGCATCCATTCGAGAAACTGCCGCACCCTGTGGGTTTCGGCATGGCCCCGCGGAAACACCAGATGGTGGGCGCTGACCGGGGTCGCCAAGTCCTGCGCGAATACCGCTACCAGCTCGCCACGGGCTATATAGTCCTGCGCCAGCAAGGAACTCTCCAACGCCAGCCCGTACCCGTGGCTGGCGGCTTCCAGGCTCATGTACGAGCGATCGAAACTCAGCGCATACGGGGATTGCGGCAACGCCAAGCCTTGCTGGGCGAACCATTGCGGCCATTGCACCAATGCGGCTTCCGACAGGATCAGGTTCTGCCCCAGCAGGTCGCTGGGCTGCTTGACCGGTGTGCGTTCGAGCAGCCGCGGCGAAGCCAGCACGGTGGCGCGTTCATGGCGGATGGTGCGCACTTCCAGGCTGGGCCAGTTGGGATAGCCATGGCGGATATCCAGGTCGATCTGGTGACGGCCGAAGTGCAGTGACTCGTACGAGCAGGACAGATTGATCTGGATTTGCGGGTGGCTGTTGCGGAAGTGGTCCAGGCGCGGCAGCAACCAGAGCAGCCCGAAGCTTGGTGCAGAATGCAGCCGCAGGCAATCGAAGCCCACGGCGTTACCGGCGCGCTCGGTGGCCATGGCCAGGCTCTGCAGGATGCCCGATATCTCGCGCAGGTACTGCTCACCCGCCGGGGTCAGCGCCACCCCACGCGCCTCGCGAATGAACAATGGTCGACCAATCAAGGCCTCCAGGTTGGCGATCTGATGGCTGACCGCAGAGGGCGTGAGGTTCAACTGCTCGGCGGCGCGCGCAACGTTAGCGAAGCGGGCGACTTGTTCAAAGGCCTGAATTGCTTTCAGCGAAGGGATCTGCGGAGACTTTCTGAGAAGGTCCAGGCTCATGGGCATTCCTGCATGGTTCGCGGCGGTACCTAGGGTTTTACCCGTCCATCGAACCCAGGTACAAGCCAAGGGCTGAATTTTTTTCAGCATCGGGTGAAAGCGGCAGCGTTGCTCGGCCCGCCCAGCGAGACGAAGCTGTGCCTACTCGGTTCTGCCTGAACCGCCGCTCACAACAATAATCACCCGGAGCACTCCCGATGCTGTTAACAGGAAAATTTGCCGTCATCACTGGCGCCGCCTCGCCCCGCGGAATCGGCCGCGCCACTGCCCAGGCGTTCGCCGAACAGGGCGCCAGGGTCGCGATTCTCGACCTTGATCCAACGGCCGCCGCCGAAGCCGCAGCCTCCCTCGGCGAAGGCCACATCGGCCTGGCCGCCAATGTTGCCGATGAAGCGCAAGTACGCGATGCCATCGCCCAGGTCCTGGCGCAGTTCGGACGGATCGACGTACTGGTCAACAACGCCGGTATCACCCAGCCAGTGAAGACCCTCGACATCACTGGCGCGGACTATGACCGCATTCTGAACGTGAACCTGCGTGGCACGCTGCTGATGTCCCAGGCGGTCATCCCGACCATGCGTGCGCAGCAGGCCGGCAGCATCATCTGCCTGTCGTCGGTGTCTGCACAACGCGGTGGCGGCATCTTCGGCGGCCCCCATTACAGCGCCGCGAAGGCTGGCGTACTCGGCCTAGGCAAGGCCATGGCCCGGGAGCTGGGGCCGGATAACATCCGCGTCAATTCGATCACCCCTGGCCTGATTCACACCGACATCACGGGCGGCCTGATGCACGACGAGCGCCGTCACGCCATCATCGAAGGCATCCCGCTGGGGCGCCTGGGCGAGGCCCGCGATGTTGCCAATGCGGCATTGTTCCTTGCCAGTGACCTGTCCAGCTACCTCACGGGTATCACCCTGGATGTCAACGGCGGCATGCTGATCCACTGAGCATCCGCCGCATCGTGACCGGCGCCCGAGCCCGGCGCAGGTCACGCGTTCGATAACAACAAGAGATCAGAACGAAATGACCACACTAGCGCTCGATGCGGTATCCGCCGCACGCAGCAGTGCCTACCGCAAGACGGCCTGGCGACTGATGCCCTTCCTCATGCTCTGCTATTTGTGTGCCTACCTCGACCGGGTCAATGTCGGCTTCGCCAAGCTGCAGATGATGGACGACCTGGCCCTGTCCGAAGCGGTCTATGGCCTGGGTGCGGGCATGTTCTTCATCGGCTACTTCCTCTGCGAGGTGCCCAGCAACATCATCCTGCACAAGGTCGGCGCCCGGCGCTGGATCGCCCGCATCATGATCACCTGGGGCATCATCTCGGCAATGTTCGCCCTGGTGGAGACAGCCTGGCAGTTCTATGCCCTGCGCTTCCTGCTGGGTATCGCCGAGGCGGGACTGGCACCTGGGCTGCTGCTGTACCTGACCTACTGGTTCCCCTCCTATCGCCGGGCGAAGATGACTGCGCTGTGGTTCATCGCCATTCCGCTCTCGGGGATGATCGGCGGCCCGCTGTCAGGCTGGATCATGGATCGTTTCGCCGGGGTGCACGGCTGGGCGGGCTGGCAGTGGATGTTCCTGCTCGAAGCCATACCCACGGTGCTGGTGGGGATCCTGGTGCTGAGCTACCTGAAGGATGGAGTCGACCAGGCACACTGGCTGAGCGACGAAGAAAAGGCCCTGGTGCGCAAGGAACTGGCCGAAGACGAGCAACACAAGGTCACGCATGGTTCGGTGTCCGATTTCATCCGCGACCGTCGCCTGTGGTTGCTGGCCGGCATCTACTTCTGTGTGGTGATGGGCCAGTACGCGATCACCTTCTGGCTGCCTACGCTGGTGCGCAATGCCGGTGTCAGCGAGCCCTTGCACATCGGCCTGCTGACCAGCCTGCCGTACCTGTGCGCCATCGTCGCGATGCTGCTGGCCGGACGCAGTGGCGACCGCCACCGTGAGCGCCGCTGGCACCTGGCGATCCCCATGCTGATCGGCGCCCTGGGCTTGAGCCTCGCCGCCGCGCTGGGTAGCAGCCTGACCCTGTCGATCCTCAGCCTGTGCCTGGCTGCGGCCGGGGTGCTGTCCGCTTCCTCGCTGTTCTGGATGTTGCCTACCACGCTGCTCGGCGGGGTTTCGGCAGCAGCCGGCATCGCCGCAGTGAACAGTTTTGCCAACCTTGCCGGGTTCTGCTCGCCGTACCTGATCGGCTGGGTTACCACCACCTTGGGCAGCAACGCCATCGGTATGTATCTCATCACCGCCGTGCTCATCCTTGGCGCCTTCCTGGTGTCGCGGGTACCGGCTCATCTGGTTAATCGCTGATTCGAAAAGGAGTCCCCCATGACTGCTGTGCCTTCCACCAACGAGGCGCTGCCACTGGCTGTGCGCGCCCGCAACATCCGCCGCCATGCCTTGCGCATGGGCCAGGTCCAGGGCCAGGGCTATGTCGGCCAGGCCCTGGGTGCTGCCGACCTGCTGGCCGTCGCGTACTTCCACGCGCTGCGTATCGACCCCGGCAACCCTGAGTGGGAGCGGCGCGACCGCTTCTACCTGTCCATCGGGCATTACGCGATCGCCCTCTACGCCGCACTGATCGAGGCCGGCGTGATTCCCGAGGAGGAGCTGGAAACCTACGGCAGTGACGATAGCCGCCTGCCCATGTCGGGCATGGCGGCCTATACCCCCGGCATGGAAATCACCGGCGGTTCGCTGGGCCACGGGCTGGGCATCGCGGTCGGCGCCTGCCTCGGGCTCAAGCGCAAAGGTTCGGACAGCTGGGTGTACAACCTGCTGTCCGATGGCGAGCTGAACGAGGGTTCGACCTGGGAGGCGGCGATGTCGGCCAGCCATTGGCGCCTGGACAACCTGATCGCGATCATCGATGTGAACAATCAACAAGCCGATGGCCACTCCAGCGAAGTGCTGGCCTTCGAGCCGATTGTCGAGCGTTGGCAAGCGTTTGGCTGGTTCGTGCAACGCGTGGATGGCAACGACCTGGATGCGCTGGTCAGCGCCTTCGACCAGGCCCGCGCCCACCCGGCGGCACAACCGCGGGTGATCATCTGTGACACGCGCATGGGCAAAGGTGTGCCGTTCCTGGAAAACCGCGACAAGACGCACTTCATTCGCGTCGATGAAAACGAATGGGATCTCGCCCTGGAGGCGCTGGACGCCGGGAGCCAAGCATGAGCACCGTGAATGCACCGAAGAAACGCCTGACCACCTCGGCCATGATCGCCTCGATTGCCGCCGAGGGTCAGCCAACCCGCCCTGCCCCGTTCGGCCACGCCCTGGCCAGCCTGGCCGAGCAACGCCAGGATATCGTCGGGCTCAGCGCCGACCTGTCCAGGTACACCGACTTGCACATCTTCGCCAAAGCCCACCCCGAGCGGTTCTACCAGATGGGCATGGCCGAGCAGTTATTGATGAGCGCTGCCGCTGGCATGGCCCGCGAAGGCATGACCCCGTTCGCCACCACCTATGCGGTATTCGCATCGCGTCGGGCTTATGACTTCATCTGCATGGCGATTGCCGAAGAAAACCTCAATGTCAAGATCGTCTGCGGTTTGCCTGGCCTGACTACCGGTTACGGCCCGAGCCACCAGGCCACGGATGACCTGGCGATCTTCCGGGCGATGCCCAACCTGATGATCGTCGACCCCTGTGATGCGTTGGAAATCGAACAGGCCGTGCCGGCGATCGCCGCCCACCAGGGGCCGGTGTACATGCGCCTGCTGCGCGGCAACGTACCGTTGGTACTGGATCGCTACGACTACCGCTTCCAGCTGGGCAAGGCCCAGGTGCTGCGCGGTGGCCGCGACGTGTTGCTGATCGCCAGCGGCCTGATGACCATGCGCGCCCTGGAAGCTGCAGAGCAGTTGTACAAGGATGGCGTGGATGTGTCGGTACTGCATGTGCCGACCATCAAGCCGCTGGATGAACAGACCCTCCTCGCCGAGGCGCGCAAGCCTGGGCGCCTGGTGGTCACGGCGGAAAACCACTCGATCATCGGTGGCCTTGGCGAGGCGGTGGCGGGCGTGTTGCTGCGCAACGGGGTCACGCCCACCTTCCGCCAGATCGCACTGCCGGATGCGTTTCTCGATGCGGGTGCGCTACCGACACTGCATGACCGCTACGGGATTTCCACCGATGCGGTGTCGAGACAGATCAAGGCCTGGTTGTAGCGCAGCCAGTCGTTGCGGGTCAGGCTGGGATGGCACCGGCTTCGCCAGTATTCGCCGCTGTACCCGCTGGCGCAGGTTGTACGCAGCGCTTGCGTACAACCTGCGCAGCCAAGGCGATCTCCAGCTTCTCGACCAGTGTGTCGATCTCCTCACGGCCGATGGTCAGCGGCGGCAGGAAGCGCAGCACCGCGCCATGCCGCCCGCCCAGTTCGAGAATCACCCCTTCACGCAGGCAACCCTGCTGCACGGCCCTGGCCAGCACGCCGTCCCCTGCCGGTACCCGGCCTGGACCTGCGTCGGTGGAAACGATCTCCACCCCGACCATCAATCCACGCCCACGCACATCGCCGATGCACGGGTAATCGCGCTGCAACTGGCGCAGCCGGCTAATCAGGTAATCGCCCATGCGCTCGGCGTTGGCCACCACGCCCTCGTCGCGGATATACCGCAGGGTCGCGGTGCCAGCCGCCATGGCCAGCTGATTGCCGCGGAACGTGCCCGCATGCGCACCCGGGGCCCATACATCGAGCGCCTCCCGGTAGACCACCACTGCCAGCGGCAGGCCGCCGCCGATGGCCTTGGACAACACCAGTACGTCCGGCTCGATAGCGGCGTGCTCGAAGGCGAACATGCGCCCGGTGCGGCCGATGCCGCTTTGTACCTCGTCGATGATCAGCACCACACCGTGGTCGCGGGTCAGCTTGCGCAGGCCCTGCAGCCAGCGCACCGGCGCCGGAATGACACCGCCCTCGCCCTGCACCACCTCGACCACCACCGCCGCCGGCAGCGGCACCCCGGACTCTGGGTCGCTCAGCAACTGGCCGATGTAGCTCAGCCCTGCGTCGATACCGGCCTCGCCGCCCAGGGCAAACGGGCAACGGTAGTCATAGGGGTACGGCAGCACCTGCACATCGGGCATGAGCGAACCCGGCAGCTGCTTGGGCCCCAGGTTGCCCATGAGGCTGAGCGCGCCGTGGGTCATGCCGTGGTAGCCGCCGGAGAAGCAGAACACGCCTTTGCGCCCCGTGGCGATCTTCGCCAGCTTGATCGCCGCCTCGATCCCGTCGGCCCCGGTCGGCCCGCAGAACTGGATACGCGCCCGGGCAGCGAAGGCTGGCGGCAAGGCCTCGAACAAGGTCTCGACGAACAGGTCCTTGACCGGCGTGGTCAGGTCGAGGGTATGCAAGGGCACGCCGCTGTCCAGGGTCGCGCGCATTGCCGCCAGGGTGCACGGATGGTTGTGGCCAAGCGCCAATGTCCCTGCGCCCGCCAGGCAGTCCATGAACAGCTGCTCACGGGTGTCCTGTACGTAGAGACCCTGCGCTGCCTTCAGCGCAAGTGGGATACGCCGAGGGTAGGAGCGCGCGTTCGACTCACGCGCAGCCTGGCGCTGCAGCAGCGGGTCAGCCTCGAACTGGCGCGGCGGTTGGCGGCGAAAATTCGCCAGGTTGTACGGGGCAAGCTGAATCTCTTCCATGGGTCGATCCTTCTGCGGCTGGCGCTCAGCGTTGCTCGGCGGTTTCAAGGGCGTGGCGCAGGCTCAGCGGGCGCATGTCCGTCCAGTGCTGTTCGATCCAGGCCAGGCACTGCGCCTTGTCACCCTGCTGGCCAACCGCGCGCCAGCCATCGGGCAGGGCCTTGTAATCCGGCCAGATGGAATACTGCTCCTCATGATTGACCACCACCACGAACCCGCACTCGGCCTTTTCCCAACTCATTGTCGACTCCTTGGACAAACGTTTTCACAGAATCCCGGCTGCCCGTAACAAGGCTGCAGTCGAGGCGCTCACAAACAGTGTGAATGCTAATAAATTGCATTAACACTTACCATCTCTTTCGTATATATTCCCCCGGGCCCAGCGGCGGATCGACGATGGCCTTTTGCTGTGACTTACACGATAAAAAAGGAGCAACTCATGGGACGAGGTGTCGGGCCGGGCAATGGCCTGTCGGTGCAAGCACTTTTGCCGGACAGCGGCCTGCCGCTGCTGGTCGAGCCGGCACAACCCGGTGCGGGGAACTTCGCGGCGCTGCATGCGCTGGCCAACGACTGCCTGCACGAAAGCGGCGCCCTGCTGTTTCGAGGGTTCGAAGTGCTAGGCGAACAGGCGTTCCAGGCCTTGGTGCGCAGCTTCGGTTACCCGCTGCTCAATTACGAATTCGGTTCCACCCCGCGCAAGGCGATCGAACAGGGGGTGTACACCTCCACCGAATACCCCGCGCACCAGATCATCCCGTTGCACAACGAGCAGTCCTACACCCTGCAGTGGCCGATGAAGATCTGGTTCCACTGCGTACAGCCCAGCGCTGAAGGTGGCGAAACCCCGATCGCCGACAGCCGACGCATCTTCCAGCAACTCGACCCTGCCTTGCGCCAACGCTTCGAAGCCAAACGGCTGATGTACGTACGCAACTACGGCAACGGTCTCGACCTGCCCTGGGAACAGGCCTTCAACACGGCGGACCGCGCCGTGGCCGAGGCTTACTGCCGGGCCAACCAGATTGCCTTCGAATGGAAGGACGACGGCGAACTGCGCACCCGCCAGGTCTGCCAGGCCAGCGCTCGCCACCCGGTCACGCAGGACTGGGTCTGGTTCAACCAGGCGCATCTGTTCCACGTTTCCAATCTGCCATCTGCCGTGCGGGAAAGCCTGCTGGCCGTGGTCGACGACCCGCTCGACCTGCCGCGCAACGTCTATTACGGCGACGGCAGTGAACTGGAAGAAAGCGCGCTGGCGGAGATCCGCGGCGTGCTCGATCAATGCACCGTGCGCTTCCCCTGGCAACAGGGCGACGTGCTGATGCTCGACAACATGCTGGTGGCCCATGGCCGCGCCAGTTTCAAAGGGCCGCGGCAAGTGATCGTGGCCATGGCCGAACCCGCCCAGGAGCGCCGCCAATGACCACTTCCCAGCCGTTGCGTGAGGCCAGCGCCGGCCAGCAGGCGCTGTGGCAGCACCATCAGCTCAACCCGGCCAGCCCGGCCTACAACATGGTCGCCGCACGCGAGCTGCGCGCCGACCTCGACCCGGCCACCCTGTGCCAGGCCTTCGCCCAGGTGGTCAGGCACTGCGAGACCCTGCACTGCGGCTACCGTGAGCAGGACGGCAAGTTGTGGATGTACCGCCCGGAGCACATCCAGGTAAACACCCACATCGAGCGTATCGACGACCTGGACAGCGCCGGCGTCGCCGCCTGGATCGCGCAACACGCCGACCAACCGTTCGACCTGGCTGCGGCGAACATCTGCCGGCTTGACCTGTTGCAAAGCCAGGGCCGCCTGTACCTGTGCATGGCGGCCCACCATATCAGCGGGGATTTCCTCAGCGTCGAATGGATGCTCAAGCTGACCTTCGCCGCCTATCATGCAACGCTCAGCGGCGAGCCTCTGGTTCTGCCACCGGCCGGCCTGTATTTCGACTGGCTGGACGAACAGCGCACACTGCTGGCCGAAGACAAGCTCGAGGCGGCAGCCAGCTACTGGCGCAACCAGCTCAGTGGCGGCCCGACGGCACTGGTGCTGCCCGCCGACCGACCACGCCCGCGCACGCCCGGCTTCGCCGGTGAAGAAATCGAGTACCTGCTCGACCCGGCCCTCAGCAGCCAGCTGCGCCAGCTCGCCGAGGCCCAGGGCGTCAGCCTGTACGTCGTGCTGGCCACGTTGTTCCAGATGTTCATGCACCGTTACACCGGCCAGGATGATTTCCTTGTCGGCACGCCGACCATGGACCGGCACAGGGCGCGCTACAAGCAATTGATCGGTTTCACCCTCAACAGCCTGCCGCTGCGCGCCCGCTTCGCGCACGCCCCGAGCCTGGCCGAATGCCTGCGCGACACCGCCCAGCAGATGCGCGAGGGCCTGCGCCATCGCCGCTACCCGGCAGCGCGCCTGCAGCAGGAGGTCGGCGGCCCGCTGTTCCAGTGCATGATGACCTACATGCCCAGCCAGCGTGACGACGCCTTCGCTGATTACAGCGTGCGCGAGCACCTGTTCACCCAGCGCGGCGCCGCCAACGAACTCAACCTGCGCTGGCAGGACGACGGCGTGCAACTGCTGGCGCAGTGGCGTTATCGCAGCGACCTGTTCGACGCCGCACGTATCGCCCGCCTGGCCGAGGATTTCGCCTGGTTCGCCGGCATCGCCGTGACGCAGGTCGACACGCCTGTCCACCAGCTGCCGGCCACGCCACCGAGCAACTGCGCGCGCCGCGCCGGGGCCAACCAGCCGCCCGCCTTCGCCACGGCCCTG
>NZ_DGIR01000023.1 GCF_002386445.1 Pseudomonas sp. UBA4617 | reverse complement strand
CCGCGTCGCCTGCTTCGCGGGTAAACCCGCTCCCACAGGGGTTGCATTTCAGCTTGGACTTGCGCCCGGGTTCAGCACCAGCTGCATGAAGGTCAGGTCCAGCCAGCGGCCGAACTTCACCCCCACCTGCGGCATCTGGCCGGTCACCACGAAGCCCAGGCGCTCATGAATGCGCACCGATGCCGCATTGCCACTCTCGATGGCGGCCACCATCACATGCTTGCCGCAGTCACGCGCACGCTCGATCAATGCCGCCATCAACACCGGCCCCAGTCCCTTGCCACGCTGGTCGCCACGGATGTACACCGAGTGTTCCACGGTATGGCGAAAGCCCTCGAACGGTCGCCAGTCGCCAAACGAGGCATAGCCGAGCACGCCGCTGTCATCCACCGCCACCAGGATCGGATAACCCTGCTGCGCCCGTGATTCGAACCAGGCCTGGCGGTTGCCCAGGTCCACCGGGGTTTCGTTCCAGATCGCCGTGGTGTTGCGCACCGCGTCGTTGTAGATGGCGAGGATGCCTGGCACGTCGGCAGACAGGGCATCGCGGATTTGGTGAGTCATGGCAGCGTCTCGCAGGTTCGTTGGGTGCAGGTTAAATGGTTACCAGCCCGCGCACACCTTCCGCCTGCATGTTTTCGCCACGGCCGCGCTGGATGATCTCGCCACGGGCCATCACCAGGTACTGGTCGGCCAGCGCTTCGGCGAAGTCATAGAATTGCTCCACCAGCAGGATGGCCATGTCGCCACGTTCGGCCAGGCGGCGGATGACCGCGCCGATTTCCTTGATCACCGAGGGCTGGATGCCTTCAGTCGGCTCGTCGAGGATCAGCAGGCGCGGGCGGCTGGCCAAGGCTCGGCCGATGGCCAGCTGTTGCTGCTGGCCGCCGGACAGGTCGCCGCCACGGCGTTGCTTCATCTGCTCGAGTACCGGGAACAACTCGTAGATGAACGCCGGCACTTCGCGGGCTTCACGGGCAGGGAAGCGTGACAGGCCCATCAGCAGGTTTTCCTCGACGCTCAAACGCGGGAAGATTTCGCGGCCCTGGGGTACATAGGCGATGCCGGCGTGGACACGCTGCTGGGGCTTGAGCGCGCTGATCGGCTTGCCTTCCCATTCGATGCTGCCGTCGCGCGCGGGCACCAGGCCCATCAGGCACCGCAGCAGGGTGGTCTTGCCCACGCCGTTGCGGCCCAGCAGGCAGGTGACTTCGCCGACCCTGGCTTCGAACGACAGGCCGCGCAGGATGTGGCTACCGCCGTAGTACTGGTGCAGGGTGTCGATTTTCAGCATGTGGGTTCCTCGGAAATCTGCGTTTTGCCTGTGCCGGGCTTTTCGTGGCTACCGGCAGCAATGTCTAGCGGCCCAGATACACCTCGACCACCCGCTGATCCGCCTGCACCTGCGCCAGCGACCCTTCTGCCAGCACACTGCCTTGGTGCAGCACGGTTACATGGTCGGCAATGCTGCCGACAAAACCCATGTCGTGCTCCACCACCATCAGCGAGTGCTTGCCGGCCAGGCCCTTGAACAGCTCGGCGGTAAACTCGGTTTCGGCATCGGTCATGCCGGCTACCGGCTCGTCCAGCAACAGCAGTTGCGGCTCCTGCACCAGCAGCATGCCGATCTCAAGGAACTGCTTTTGCCCATGCGACAGCAGGCCCGCCTGGCGCTGGGCCAACGGCAGCAGGCGCAAGGTGGCCAGCACCTCCTCGATACGCTGGCGTTGTTCAGCACCGAGCCGCGCCGTCAGGCTGGCCCACACCGACTTGTCGGTCTTCAGCGCCAACTCGAGGTTCTCGAACACCGTCAGCGCCTCGAACACTGTTGGCTTCTGGAACTTGCGGCCGATGCCGGCCTGGGCGATCTGGTATTCGCTCATGCGGGTCAGGTCGAGGGTGTCGCCAAACCAGGCATTGCCGCTGTCGGGACGGGTCTTGCCGGTGATCACGTCCATCATCGTGGTCTTGCCGGCACCGTTGGGGCCGATGATGCAGCGCAGTTCGCCCACGCCGATGTACAGGTTCAGGGCGTTCAGCGCCTTGAAGCCATCGAAGCTGACGCTGATGTCCTCAAGGCTCAGCACCGTGCCGTGGCGGGTATCCAGGCCGGCCTTGCGGCGGCTGCCAAGGCCGATGGCCTCGCGGCCGGCGCCGAGTGCGTCGAAGACCGGCTCGAGCATGAATTCGGGATGTACCGGCGGCACGCCTCTCATGGTTGGCTCCTTTTCTTCAGCAGGCCCACCACACCCTGGGGAAGGTACAGGGTGACGAGGATGAACAGCGCGCCGAGGAAGAACAGCCAGAACTCCGGGAAGGCCACGGTGAACCAGCTTTTCATGCCATTGACCAGGCCGGCGCCAAGCAGCGGGCCGAGCAGCGTGCCGCGACCACCAAGGGCCACCCACACGGCGGCCTCGATGGAGTTGGTCGGCGACATTTCCCCAGGGTTGATGATGCCCACCTGCGGCACATACAGCGCACCGGCCAGGCCGCACAGTACGGCACTGAGCACCCACACCAGCAGCTTGAATCCGCGTGGGTCGTAGCCGCAGAACATCAGGCGGTTCTCGGCATCGCGCACCGCGGTGAGCAGGCGGCCGAACTTGCTGCGGGTCAGGCTCCAGCACAGGTACAGGCTGGCCAACAACAGGCCGACGGTGAGCAGGAACAGTACAGCCCGGGTGCCCTGGGCGGCGATGTCGAAGCCGAGGATGGTGCGAAAGCTGGTAAAGCCGTTGTTGCCGCCGAAGCCGGTCTCGTTGCGGAAGAACAGCAGCATGCCGGCGAAGGTCAGGGCCTGGGTCATGATCGAGAAATACACACCCTTGATCCGTGAGCGGAAGGCGAACCAGCCGAATACCAGTGCCAGCAGTCCGGGCGCCAGCACCACCAGGCACAGGGCCCAGGCGAAATGCTCGGTGCCAACCCAGTACCAGGGCAGTTCGCTCCACGAAAGAAAAGTCATGAAGCCCGGCAGCCCGTCACCGGCGGCCTGGCGCATCAGGTACATGCCCATGGCGTAGCCGCCGAGGGCGAAGAACAGGCCATGGCCCAGCGACAGCAGCCCGGCATAGCCCCAGACCAGGTCCAGCGCCAGGGCCACGATGGCATAACAAAGGATCTTGCCGACCAGGGTCAGGGTATAGGCCGACACCTGCAGGGCATGTCCCACTGGCAACAGCGACAGCAGTGGCAAGGCCACCAGCAGCAGGACGACGAGCGTTCCGATGGCCAGCGACAGGCGCGGCCCGGCCTTTTGCGTAGCAGTGACAAGCAGTGGCTGGTTCATCAGTCGATTACCCGTCCCTTGAGGGCAAACAGGCCTTGCGGGCGCTTCTGGATGAACAGAATGATCAGCGCAAGGATGAGGATCTTGCCGAGCACGGCGCCGATCTGCGGCTCCAGCAGTTTGTTGGCGATGCCAAGGCCGAACGCTGCCCACAGGCTGCCGGCCAGCTGGCCGACACCGCCGAGCACCACCACCAGGAACGAGTCGATGATGTAGCTCTGGCCCAGGTCGGGGCCGACGTTGCCGACCTGGCTCAGGGCTACGCCGCCCAGCCCGGCGATGCCCGAGCCGAGGCCGAAGGCGAGCATGTCGACGCGCCCGGTGGACACCCCGCAGCAGGCTGCCATGTTGCGGTTCTGGGTGACCGCACGCACGTTCAGGCCCAGCCGCGTGCGGTTGAGCAGCAGCCAGGTGAGCAGCACCACGGCGATGGCGAAGCCGATGATCACCAGGCGGTTGTACGGCAGCACCAGGTTGGGCAGCAGCTGGATGCCTCCCGACAGCCAGGCCGGATTGCTCACTTCGACGTTCTGCGCGCCGAACAGCAGGCGAATGGCCTGGATCAGGATCAGGCTGATGCCCCACGTCGCCAGCAGGGTTTCCAGGGGACGGCCGTAGAGATGGCGAATCACCGTGCGCTCCAGCGCCATGCCGACCCCGGCGCTGACGACGAAGGCCACCGGCAAGGCGAGCAGCGGGTAGAACTCGACGGCGCCCGGGGCGTAGCGCTGCAGCAGTACCTGTACCATGTAGGTGCTGTACGCGCCGAGCATCAGCATCTCGCCGTGGGCCATGTTGATCACCCCGAGCAAGCCGAAGGTGATGGCCAGGCCCAGGGCCGCCAGCAGCAGGATCGACCCCAGCGACAGGCCGCTGAACGCCTGGCCGAGCAGTTCGCCGACCAACAGCTTGCGCTGCACCTGGGCCAGGCTGGTTTCAGCGGCGGTGCGCACGCCCGGGTCGGTTTCCGCGCCCGGTTGCAACAGGGCTTCGAGGCGGGTGCGCGCCAGTGGGTCGCCGGTTTCGCCGAGCAGGCGCACGGCAGCCAGGCGTACGGCCGGCTCGCTGGCGCCGAGTTGCAGGTTGGCCAGCGCCAGGCCGAGGGCTGCGTGCACGGCGGGGTCCGTCTCAGTGGCGAAGCGTCGGTCGAGGAAGGCCATTTGTGCTGGCTTTGCGCTCTTTTGCAACTGTTGGGCGGCAGCCAGGCGCGTGGCGCTGTCATCGCTGAGCAACTGGTGGCTGGCCAGGGCGTTGTCGATCAGGCCGCGCAGACGGTTGTTCAAGCGGACCTTGCGGGTGTCGTCAGGGCCTATGCGGCCTTGACGCAGGTTCTGTAGCAGCGGCAGGCGCGCGGCATCCGGCTGCGCCGCCCAGGTTTCGAGCAGTTGGGCCTGCTCGGCGGGCTTGGCGCTGAGGAAGAATTCGCCCTCGCTGGCGTGGGTTGCCAGAGGCAGCACGAGCAGGAGGGAGAGCAGCAGTCTGAGCATGCGAACAATCCTGGAATTCGGCGGTGGATTCATCGCGGATGAATCCGCTCCTACTCGGGCGGCGCTGAACGGTAGGAGCGGATACATCCGCGACAGGGCTGAACAGCAGCCCCGGTGCACTCAGTTACCTTTCACGGCATAGTCCGGGCGCTTGTCGTTGCCCGGAATGAACGGGCTCCAAGGCTGCGCCCGCAATGGCTGCTCGGTTTCCCATACCACACTGAACTGCCCGTCATCCTGGATCTCGCCGATCATCACCGGCTTGTGCAGGTGATGGTTGGTCTTGTCCATGGTCAGGGTGAAGCCCGACGGCGCCTTGAAGGTCTGCCCGGCCAGAGCCTCGCGCACCTTGTCGACGTCGGTGGACTTGGCCTTCTCGGCGGCCTGGGCCCACATATGGATACCCACGTAGGTGGCTTCCATCGGATCGTTGGTCACCGCCTTGTCGGCGCCCGGGAGGCCCTTGGCCTTGGCGTAGGCCTTCCAGTCGGCGACGAACTTCTGGTTGACCGGGTTTTCCACCGACTCGAAGTAGTTCCACGCCGCCAGGTGGCCGACCAGCGGCTTGGTGTCGATGCCGCGCAGCTCTTCTTCGCCGACCGAGAACGCCACCACCGGCACGTCGGTGGCTTTCAGGCCCTGGTTGGCCAGCTCCTTGTAGAAGGGCACATTGGAATCGCCGTTGACCGTGGATATGACCGCAGTCTTGCCCCCGGCGGAGAATTTCTTGATGTTGGCGACGATGGTCTGGTAATCGCTGTGACCGAACGGCGTGTACACCTCTTCGATGTCCTTGTCGGCCACGCCCTTGCTGTGCAGGAAGGCGCGCAGGATCTTGTTGGTGGTGCGCGGGTAGACGTAGTCGGTGCCCAGCAGGAAGAAGCGCCTGGCGGTGCCGCCGTCTTCGCTCATCAGGTACTCGACGGCCGGGATGGCCTGCTGGTTGGGCGCGGCGCCGGTGTAGAACACGTTCGGCGACATCTCTTCGCCTTCGTACTGCACCGGGTAGAACAGCAGGCCGTTGAGCTCTTCGAACACTGGCAGCACAGATTTGCGCGACACCGAGGTCCAGCAACCGAACACCACCGCGACCTTGTCCTGGGTCAGCAGCTGGCGGCTTTTTTCAGCGAACAGCGGCCAGTTGGAGGCGGGGTCGACCACCACCGGTTCGAGCAGCTTGCCATTAACACCCCCCTTGGCGTTGATCTCGTCGATGGTCATCAGCGCCATGTCCTTGAGCGAGGTCTCGGAAATTGCCATGGTCCCGGACAGCGAATGCAGGATGCCGACCTTGATGGTCTCGGCGGCCTGGATACTCCAGCTCAGGCCCATCGCGGCGATCGATGCGCTGAGGGTAAAGGCCTTGATCAGACTGCGACGCTTCATGTGCTCTCTCCGCTGTGTTTTTTTAGGGTGTTGGGCAAGCGGAGGGGGTGTTGCAAGGGGTGTGCCTGGTGGCTCAAGTCCCGTATCAGAGGGGTTTTGCGAGGTGTTGGGGCGTGGGTTGGATCCAGCTTGGTGCCTAGCGCATCTGTGTGCACAGGATTGGGGCCGCGTTGCGGCCCCGAGGCTTCAGCCGTTACGCACCGCCGTGCGCGGATGGCGCTTGCTGCGCACGAACTGGTAGGTCACCGCCAGCAGCACGAACCAGATCGGTGTCACCAGCAATGCTGAGCGCGTGTCTGCCTCCAGGCTCAGCAACACCAGGATGAAGGCAAAGAACACCAGGCACACGTAGCACATGAAACGCCCGCCAGGCATCCTGAATTTCGACGCCTGGTGCAGCGCCGGTCGGTGCTTGCGGTACCGCAGGTACGACAGCAGGATCAAGGTCCAGACGAACATGAACAACACTGCCGAAACGGTGGTGATCAGGGTAAATGCCTCGATCACGTTGGGCACCAGGTAGATCATCACCGCACCCAGCAGCAGGCAGGTGCAGGAGAAGTACAGCCCGTTGGCCGGCACCGAGCGGCTCGACAGTTTTTCGAATGCCCCGGGTGCATCACCCTCCTGCGCCAGGCCATATAGCATGCGGCTGGTGGAGAACACGCCGCCGTTGGCCGACGAGGCCGCCGAGGTCAGTACCACGAAGTTGATGATGCTTGCAGCGGCCGGCAGGCCGGCCAGCACGAACAGTTCGACGAACGGACTCTTGCCCGGCACCACGTCGCGCCAAGGGGTCACGGCCATGATCGCGATCAGGGCCAGTACGTAGAACATGATGATCCGCACCGGGATCGAATTGATCGCTCGTGGCAGGGTGCGTTCCGGGTTTTTCGCTTCGGCGGCGGTGGTGCCCACCAGTTCGATACCGACGAAGGCGAACACGGCGATCTGGAACCCGGCGAAGAAGCCTATCAGGCCGTTGGGGAACATGCCGCCATCGTTCCACAGGTTGGCCAGCTGCGCAGTGCGCCCGCTGGGCGAAGTGAAGCCGCTGATAACCATGTACAGGCCGGTCGCGACCAGGCCGAGAATGGCGACGATCTTGACCAGGGCGAACCAGAACTCCAGTTCACCGAACATCTTCACCGTCACCAGGTTGAGCGAGAGCAGCACGCCCACGCAGGCTAGTGCCGGGATCCACTGTGGCAGTTCGGGGAACCAGAACTGGGTGTACGCGGCGATGGCGACCACGTCGGCGATGCCGGTGACCACCCAGCAGAACCAGTAGGTCCAGCCGGTGAAATAGCCGGCCCAAGGGCCCAGCAGGTCGGCAGAGAAGTCGATGAACGACTTGTAGTTGAGGTTCGACAGCAGCAGTTCGCCCATCGCGCGCATGACGAAGAACAGCATGAAGCCGATCAGCATGTAGACAAAGATGATCGACGGCCCGGCCAGGCTGATGGTCTTGCCCGAGCCCATGAACAGGCCGGTGCCGATTGCGCCGCCGATGGCGATCAGCTGGATGTGCCGGTTGGTAAGGTTGCGCTGCAGGTGCTGGTCTTCAGCAGGAGGGGAAGAGGTCCGGGTCATTGGCTGCATTCCATTGATGGTCAGTCTTTTTGTGAAAGCCGAGTAGGCTAACACGGGCGTCCCAATTCGGGGCGCGACAGATCGACACGACCTTTGTGCAGCGCTTACTGGCCGCTTCGCGGGGGCAGTCCACTCTGTGGGAGCGGGCTTGCCCCGCGAAGTGGCCAGTGAGACCACTGCAAGGGTCAGGCGCTGGCCAATACCCGACGGCGTCGCACCACCAGGCTATCCACAACCCACATCACCACCATCGACAACCCAACCAGCGGGAACATCACCCCCAGCAGCACCATCACACCGACTGCCGCCTTCCAGCGCGGCAGGTCATGGCGCAGCGGCGGCACCCCCAACCCTCCTGCCGGCCGGCGCTTCCACCACATCACCAGGCCGCTCACCGAGCCCAGCAGGATCATCAGGCACACGAGCAGGATGATGACCTGGTTCAGCACCCCGAACATCTTGCCTTCATGCAGCATCACCCCCAGCTCGGTGGCCCGCGCCACCGGGCTGTAGTCCTGCCAGCGCACGTCGGCCAGGACCTTGCCGGTGTACTGGTCGACGTGCAGGGTGGCGTCGTTGCGTGGGTCGTCGGCGAACACCGCGATGGTGAATACACCGTCAGCTGTGGTCGGCAGGGTGATGCTGTAGCCCGGCTCGACCTGGCGCGCACTGGCGATGTCCTCGACCTGTTGCACGCTCACCTGCGGTGCCGCCGGAGCGGTCGACATCACGTGATGCCCGGCGTGTTCGGCATGCGCGCCGGATTGCGGCATCGGTGTGTTTTCCATGGCCCAGGGCACCGTCTGGCGGTGGGCATGGTTCAGTTCACCAGCTTGTTGATCGGACTTGGGTACGTCGTTCCACATGGCGGCTGGAAAGCGGTTCCACAAATCGGCGTACTGCTTGCCCCACAGGCCGGTCCAGGTCATGCCGCTAAGCAACATCAGCAACAGCAACGCCGAACCCCAGAACCCGGTCACCGCATGCAGGTCGCGCCACAACAGCCGACCGCGTGCGCTCAGGCGTGGCCAGAGCACGCCAGCGCCATTGCGCCCCCGCGGCCACCACAGGTACAGGCCGGACACCACCAGCACGATGCCCCAGCCGGCAGCCAGCTCCACCAGCCGGTCACCCACCGTGCCGACCATCAGCTCGCCATGCAGGGCGCGGGCGACGGCCTGCAGGTTTTGCTTGGCGTCCTGCTCGCCAAGGATCCTGCCGCTGTAAGGGTCGACGAACACGTTCAGTTCCCGCCCGCCGTCATGCACCACGAACTGCGCGCTGCGTTCGGCGTTCAGCGGCGGCAGGTACTGGCCGACGTGCCCCTTGGGATAGGCCTGGCGCACTTCGGCCAGCATCGTGTCGGCGCCCTGCCGATGGTTTCCGGCTTCGACCACCATCAGGTCGCGGTAAAGCAGCGGGTCTAGTTGCGGCTTGAACAGGTAGATGATCCCGGTAACCGCCAGCAGGATCATGAACGGGGCCACGAACAGCCCGGCATAGAAGTGCCAACGCCAGGCCAGGTTGTAGAAATTGATGCGTGTTCCTCTCATGGGAACCTCCAGTGTTTGCCAACTGAAGGGCGCAACACCTGGTTGCGCCCGCGGTGGTTGTCAGAAGCTGAAATCGACCTTGGTCCAGAAGGTCCGGCCTGGCTCGGTCACCGGTTGTGGGTCTGTGGCCGGGTAGCCGAACCCAGCGTTGCCGGCCAGGTTCAGGTGCTCGGCGTAGGTCTTGTCGAAGAGGTTGTCGACCCCGGCGCTGAGCTTGAGCTGGCTGCTGACCTTGTAGGCACCATTGAGCGAGAACACGCCGAAGCCAGCGCTGTTGTCGTAGTCCTTGCCCACCACATTGCCTTGGTTCTCGGCGATACGGTTCTGCGCCGACACCAGCCGCCACAATGCCCCTGCACTCCAGGTGTCACGGCTGTAGGTCAGGCCAAGGCGGCTTTCCAAGGGCGGCATCTGCGGCAGCGCCTTGCCGTCACTGCTGTTCTTGCCCCAGGCGTAGGCCAGCGTGGCATCGGCTTTCCAGTTTTCCGTCAGCTTGTAGGCGGCGCCCAGCTCGCCGCCCATGATGCGGGCGTCGATGTTCTGCGCCTGGGAGGTGCTCATGCCCATCATGCCGGTGCGGTAATCGAACAGGATGTAATCGCGGATCTGCCCGACATAGGCCGAGGCCCAGGCCTCCAGGCGTTCATCGCGGTACTGGATGCCGAAATCGAGCTGGGTGGTCTTCTCGGGCTTGATACCGTCGAAGGCGTTGGCCGCACCAGGCGGCGCCAGCTTGGGCGAGAACAGCTCCCAGTAGTCCGGGAAGCGCTGCGCGTGGCCAAGGCCGATGTATGTGGTGGCGGGGATCGCCGCCAGGTCGTGCTCGTAACGCACGAAGCCGCTGGGCAGGGTGTCGGCGCGGGTATCGCCTTCGGTGGCGCTACCCGTGCGCAAGTCGCGGGCCGAGGCGCGGTCCAGCCGGGCACCGGTGATCAGCCGGTCAACATCTGTGGCGTACCAGGTGAGTTCGCTGAAGGCGCCGTAGTTGTGGAAGTCGGCGTCCTTGGTCCAGGGCTGGCCCTTGTGCGCATCGACGCCCATGCCGCCACGCTGGCGGTGTTCGTTGGTTTGTGCGTCGATGCCGCTGATCAGTTGCACGTCTGCCCAACGCCAGGTTGCCTTGATCCGTGCACCCATCGTGCGGCGGTCGACGTTGCTGACCATGGGCATGCCCATCATGCCGCTGCCCGATGGCGTGCGCAGGCTGTAGTTGTCCATCACGTGGTCGGCGTAGTTGTAGTAAACCTGCGCCTCGACCTTGTCGAGAACCTCGCCGAGGTTGGACTTTTCAAAGCGCAGGCCCAGGCTTTCGCGCTTGAACTGCGAGCCGTCCATGCCACGTCCGGCATAGCGGGCTTCGCCGTCGCCCTTGCCGGCAGTGAGTTCCAGCAGGGTGTCCTGGTCTGGCGTCCAGCCCAGGGTTACATCGCCGTTCCATTTGTCCCAGCGTGAGGGCACGGTGTCGCCGTTGCCATCGTGGTAGTCGTCAGAGCGCGACTGGTTGCCGACGAAGCGTGCGTAGGCCTGGCTGTTGCCAGCGGCGGCGTCGAGCACTTTGTCGAAGCGGCCGTTGGAGCCGGCCAGGAGGCTGGCGTTGACGCGGCTACCAAGGGGGCCGAACTTCTCCGGCTCACGTTCGAAGAGGATGGTACCCGCCGAGCCGCCCGGGCCCCAGATCACACTTTGCGGGCCCTTGATGACGGTGAGGCGGTCGTACGTTTCGGGTGCGATGTACGAAGTCGGTGCGTCCATGCGGTTGGGGCAGGCACCGAGCATCACGCCGCCGTTGGTGAGGATGTTCAGGCGCGAGCCGAACATGCCGCGCAGCACCGGGTCACCGTTGGTACCTCCGGCACGGATGGCCGAAAAGCCTGGGATGGTCTTGAGGTAATCGGCGCCATCGCTGGCCGGTACGGGCTGGCGTGGGTCTTTCGGGTCGGTGACCACGGTCAGCGGCGAGCTTGGCGCAATGGCGGTGATCACCGTCGGGCTAAGCTCGGGTAGCGTTTGCTCGTGGCCTTCGTGGCCAGGGGCGGCGGCGATGGCCATGGGCGCGAGCAGCGAGCCGCACAACGCGGCGAATGTCCCGCGCAGGGCGGGTGCGAAAACAGGGGTGCAGCCGGACATAGTGATTCCAGTCGATCAGTCATGAGTCGGCGCGAAGCTCCAGGCTTCGTGCGGCAAAAGGTGATGTCAGATGCTGATCGAAAGCGGCGGTGCGCGGCTGCGCGCGCCGGGGAAAACGGCCTGCCGGGCATGGCCTTGGTGCGTGGGCGTGGCGGTGAGGGTGCCCGGGGTGACGTGACCGGCGCTGAGCGGGCTGAGGGTTTGTGGTAACGCGGGGCAGTTGAACAGCAGGCTGCAGTAGCCGCACTTTTCCCACATCACATGCAGCTGGCCATCATCGCCGTGGCCGTTATTTGCGTCGCCATGCTGATGCTCCATGGACATGCTCATGTCCATCGGCATGCTCATGCCCGCATGGTGCTCCATCGGCATCGACTGGGAAACCAGCGGGCCGATGAAGATCATCCACATGGCGAACAGGCTCAGCCAGCCGCCACCGACGCGCCTGCGTTCAGGGCGGGTGGTACGGCTGCGGCCGTTGCGGGGCAGGCTCATGTTGGCGAGCGCCGGTCAGCTAGCGGTCAGTGCGCGTGTTCGTGGCCTTGCGGCTGGTCCGCCGGCGGCTGCTTCTGTACAGCCACGTCGACGGTGATGTCGCCGGCCTTTTCGAAGTGCAGTGTCAACGGGAAGCGCTTGCCTTCGATTAGCAGGCTGCGGTCCTTGGGCTGCATCAGCATTACATGGTAGGCGCTGGGGGCGAAGACCAGGTCCTTGCCGGCCGGCACGGTCACGTTGGGCACCTGCTGCATCTTCATGGCGCCGCTGGCGCTCATCGTATGCTCGTGCAGTTGTGCATCTGCAGTGATCGGGCTGTCGACGCTCAGCAGGCGGTCGTCTGCCTTGCCGTTGTTGTGCACGATGAAATAGGCAGCGACGTTGGGCGCATTCGGTGGCAACGCCAGCGACCACGGGTGGGCGATGTGCAGGTCGCCCACGGTGTATTCATGGGCATTGGCGAAGGCGCCGGGCAGCAGCAAGGCGGCCACGATGAGAGCTTGCTTGAGCATGGTGTGAGTCTCCGTTCTGTTCAGGTTCAGGCAGACAGTGTGATGAACTCAGACCAGGGGAGGGGCACGGGGGTTGAGCGCAGGCCATAGCTGGCGCGGTGTCGGTTGGTAGGTGGCAAGCGGCGGTAGATACCCGGCCAGCAGCGTGGGCGGGTTGTGCAGCTGCGGCGGATAGCCCGGCAGCGCCAGCAGCGGTGCGGCGCCAGAGCAGCACCAGCAGTGCTGCATGTTGGAATGCTGGTCGCTTTGGGTGCCGAGGTCGATCTTGGCCAGGGCCTGGACATCGACCTTGGCCTTACCGGCCAGGCTCGAACAGAAAGCCCCCCACAGCAGCTGTTCGGCCGGGCCCTTGGGCGCGGCAGAGGACAGCGGCATGGCCAGCAGGTTGAACAGCACTGCTAGGCAGGCTATCCAGGCAATGTGCCGACGTGGGGGCATGGAGAGATCCGGTCAGGAATCGTGACGGGTATTGTAAGGCGGAGTATAGGTAAAAATGGCGGGGTGCGGTGAAGTGACGCAGGTGGGATGACATCTGGTGCTGCTATGCAGCCCATTCGCGGGGCAAGCCCGCTCCCACCTCCAGAGGTCAGCTGTGGGAGCGGGCTTGTCGCGCGCATGGCCGCACAGCTGCCCCGGTGATATCAAGGCTTGTTGCGGCCCATCAGGCCACGGACGGTTTCCTGCAGATCCGCCGGCAGCACCACCACCTTGGCGTTGTTGCTGTTTGCCAGGTTCTCCATGGCGCCGACGTAGCGCTCGCCCAGCAGGTACATGGCCGGTACCGTCTCATTGCCGACTGCTTCCTTGACCAGCGAGATCGCCCGCGCCGAGGCCTCGGCCAGGTTGATCTGCGCCTCGGCATCCAGCTTGGCCGACTGCAGCCGTGCTTCAGCTTCGAGAATCGCCGCCTGCTTGGCACCTTCGGCACGGGTCACGTCGGCTTTACGCTCACGTTCCGCAGCGGCCTGGCGCTCCATGGCCAGTTGCATGTTCTCGGACGGCTTGATGTCCTGGATTTCCACCGAACGCACGGTCACGCCCCAGTCTTCGGTCTGCTCGGACATGGCCTCGCGCAGGCGCGCCTTGATCTGCTCGCGGCTGGACAGCGCTTCGTCCAGGTCCATCGCACCGACGATGGCGCGCAGCGAAGTCATGGTCAGGCTGGTGACCGCGAACGAGAAGTTCTGCACGCCGTAGGAGGCCTTCTGCGGGTCGATCACCTTGGCAAAGCACAGGGCGTTGGCGACGATCACCGCGTTGTCCCGAGTGATGATTTCCTGCTCTTGCACATCGAGGATGATGTCCTTGGTCGGCAGGCGGTAGGCAACCACGTCCATGTAGGGAATGACGATGTTCAGGCCGGGCTTGAGCGTGCTGTGGTAACGGCCCAGGCGCTCGACGATCCATTCCTCGCCCTGGGGCACGATACGCACCCCCTTGAACACGGTGATCAGGACGAACAGGGCGATGGCGGCGACTACGATGAGGCTGGTCATGGTGCGCAATTCCTTTTGATACAGGTTCAGGCCCGGATGACCCGGGCGGTATTGCCTTCGATGGCGGTAAGGCGTACCCGCTCGCCGGCGGCGATCTCGCTGTCGGCGATGCAGGTCCATTCTTCGTTGCCGAGTACCGGCTTCTGGAAGCGTACCCGGCCTTTGTGGAACTCCGAGACCGCAGCGGTCAGCAGCCCGACTTCACCGATCACGCTGTCTGCTGTCCAGCGCACGTCCGGCTTGCGCCGGAACAGCTTGAACCATAGCGCCGTGGTGACTGATGAAAGCAGCACCCAAAGCAGCACCTGCATGTCCAGCTGCAGGCTGGGGGCAGCCAGCGAGATGAGCGAAACCAGCACGGCACCAATGCCGAACCAGAGGATGAAGAACGTCGGCAGAACCAGCTCGAGCAGCATCAGCGCAATGCCGAAAACCAGCCAGATCCACCATTGCATGTCCATATGGGTAGCGCCTTCCAGGGGGGAGAGGCGAGTTTATGGCAACAGGGCGGCAGAGGGCCACCTGAAGCCTTGAAAGAAAAGCCCGAAATGGCTGTGGGACTATCTTCGGAAGAGTGACGCTCCTACAGGGGGAGGCGGTTTTTGTGACTGTCGTTCTTACAGATCGAGTGCTGCGGCCAGGTCATGCAGCGATTCGAATATCCGGTCTACGCCAGGCAGCACCGGGCGCCTCAGCACCAGCACCGGTAAGCCCAGCTCCCGCGCCACCTCCAGCTTCGGCTCGGTCGCCACGCTGCCGCTGTTCTTGCTGATCAGCACATCGATGCAACGACGTTGGAACAAGGCCCGTTCATCGTCGATACGGAACGGCCCGCGCGCGCCAATCACTTCGCAGCGGGCATTGCCCGGGCACGCCTCCAGCGCACGCAAGGTCCAGAACTGCCCGGGCGGAATTTCATCCAGGTGTTGCAGCGGCTCGCGCCCCAGGGTGAACAACGGCCTGCGGAACGGCTTGAGCGCCCCGATCAACCCTGCCCAGTCGTCGACCTCGCGCCAGTCGTCCCCCTTCTGCGCCTGCCAGGCCGGGCGCCGCAATGCCCAGCAGGCGATGCCGGTACTGCGCGCGGCTTTGGCGGCATTACGGCTGATTTGCGCGGCGTAGGGGTGGGTGGCATCGATCAGCAAGCTGATGCCTGCCTCGCGCAGGTAGCCCGCCAGGCCCTCGGCGCCGCCAAAACCGCCAACCCGAACCTGGCACTGCAGGTCCTGCGGCACCCGGCCGATGCCGGCCAGGCTGTAGACGTGCTGCGGGCCGAGGCGGCGGGCCAGGGCCAAGGCTTCCGTTATGCCGCCCAGCAGCAGGATACGCCGGTTCATTGGGCACCCGCCCGGCCGACGATGCCGCCCTGGCGGTCGATGGCGAACACTTCCACATGTACCTGGGCCGGTACGACGCTGCGGGCGAAGGCCAAGGCATGCGCGCACACCGCATCGCCCAGAGCAACGCCGGCGGCATGCGCCAGCGCCAAGGCCTGCTGGCTGGTATTGGCTGCCCGGATTGCCGCCTGCAGCGCTTCGTCAGCGCCGATGTCTGCAGCCCAGCCGGCCAGTTGCGGCAAGTCGATGCTGGAATGGCGGCTGTGCAGATCCATGTGCCCGGCCGCCAGCTTGCTGATCTTGCCGAAGCCGCCACACAGGCTCAGGCGCGCTACCGGCACCTTGCGCAGGTGCTTGAGCACCGCGCCGACGAAGTCACCCATTTCGATCAGGGCAATTTCCGGCAGGCCATAGACCCGGCGCATGGTGTCCTCGCTGGCGTTGCCGGTGCATGCCGCAATGTGCGTGTAGCCATTGGTGTGGGCGACATCGATGCCCTGGTGGATCGAGGCAATGTAGGCCGCACAGGAGAACGGCCGCACAATGCCGCTGGTACCGAGGATCGACAGCCCGCCGAGGATACCCAGGCGCGGGTTCATGGTTTTCAGCGCCAGCTGCTCACCGCCCTGAACATTGACGGTGACCTCGAAGCCACCGGCATAACCGCATTCGTCCGCCAGACCTTGCAGGTGTTCGCTGATCATCCGCCGCGGCACCGGGTTGATGGCCGGCTCACCCACGGCCAGCACCAGCCCCGGGCGGGTCACGGTGCCGACACCAGTGCCGGCGACAAAGCGGATGCCCGCTTCGGCCAGCAGGCGCACCTGGCTGTAGAGCAGGGCGCCGTGGGTCACGTCCGGGTCGTCGCCGGCATCCTTGAGCGTGCCTGCTTCGGCGCCTTCACCGTTCAGGCGGCAGAACTCCAGGCGCATCTGCACCACCTTGCCCTTGGGCAGTGTGATATGCACGGCATCGCTGCTTGTACCGCTCAGCAGCAGGCGAGCGGCTGCCAGGCTGGTGGCGGTGGCGCAGCTGCCGGTGGTCAGGCCGCTGCGCAGGGGCGCAGGCTGTTCACGGGTTTCTTCACGCATCGGCGGGCTTCACGACCTCCAGCAGGGTGATCGGCAGCGCCTGGCGCCAGGTGTCGAAGGCGCCCAGCGGCTGGGCATGGGCGACGTGGATGCGGGTCAGCTCGCCGCCGTGGCGTTCGCGGAACTGCGCCAGGGCCAGTTCGCTCTGCAGGGTCACTGCGTTGGCCACCAGGCGGCCGCCGGGGCGCAGGCTTGCCCAGCACAGGTCGAGCACGCCGACGCGGGTGACGCCGCCGCCAATGAAGATGGCATCGGGCTGTTCCAGGCCTTGCAGGGCCGCCGGGGCCTTGCCGCGGACCAGTTGCAGGCCGGGGACCCCCAGTGCATCGCGGTTGTGTTCGATAAAGCCCTGGCGACCCTCGTCGGCCTCGATGGCCAGGGCTCGGCAGGCGGGGTGGGCGCGCATCCATTCGATACCGACCGAACCGCAGCCCGCACCGACGTCCCACAATAGTTCGCCGGGCTGTGGCGCCAGGCGGGCGAGGGTGATGGCGCGGACATCGCGCTTGGTCAGCTGGCCGTCGTGACGGAAGGCACTGTCCGGCAGCCCGGCGAGGCGGTGCAGGCGCGGGGCGTGTGGGGCAGCCCGGCATTCGATGGCCACCAGGTTGAGCGCAGCGACCTGGGCATGTGGCCAATCCTCGGCGGAGCCGGACAATTCACGCTCCGCTGCCCCGCCCAGATGCTCGTATACCCTTAGCCGGCTCGGCCCGAAACCACGCTCGCGCAGCAGTGCGGCAATCGCCGCCGGGCTGTCACCATCGTTGCTCAGCACCAGCAGGCGCACGCCACCGTGCAGATGGGCATTCAGTGCAGACAGCGGGCGGGCGACCAACGACAGCACCTGCACATCCTGCAGTGGCCAGCCCAGGCGGGCGGCGGCCAGGGCACACGACGAGGGCATCGGCAGCACGTGCATTTCTTCGTCAGGCACCTGGCGCGCGAGGCTGGCGCCGACACCGTAGAACATCGGATCGCCGCTGGCCAGTACGCACACCGGCTCGCCGCGCAGGGCCAGCACCGGGGCAAGGGAAAACGGGCTCGGCCAGCCCAGCCGCTCGCCGGCCACGCAGCGCGGCAGCAGGGCCAGCTGGCGCGGGCTGCCAAAGATCCGCGCCGCGCCCAGCAACGCGCGCCGGGCTTGCTTGCCGAGGCCGCTGAAGCCGTCTTCGCCGATGCCTACTACTGTCAGCCAGGGTGCCATGTATACCTCTTCAGGATCTTGGAGGAGCACAGCGCGCCCAGAATTTCAGCGCAAACTGGAATGATGCTCGACCACCGGCTTTTCATGCCGCCGGACAAAGCAGGCATAATACCGCGCCTTCTACACTCAAGCGCATTTTCACAGACTGCCGGATAGCCCATTGACGCAGGCCCATAGCCCCCATGTAACGCCCCGCCCCTCGGCTTGTCCGGGGTTGTGGCGTATCGTCAGTGCCCGGGATGGCGGCATTTGCCGCATCAAGCTGGCGGGTGGCCTGCTGCTCGCCGACCAGGCCGACGCGGTGGCGATGGCCGCCGAGCGTTTCGCCGAGGGTGTGATCGAGGCGACCAACCGCGGCAACCTGCAGATCCGCGGCATCGGCAGCGACCACCACGGCCTGGTCGAGAGCTTGCTCGCAGCCGGGCTGGGCCCGCGTGAGGCCGCCGGCGACGATGTGCGTAACCTCATGCTCAGCCCGCTGGCTGGCCACGATCCGGCCATGCTGCTGGACGCGCGGCCGCTGGCCGGGCAGATCCTCGGCCTGCTGGAAGGTACGCCGCGCTTTCATCAGCTGTCGGCCAAGTTCGCCGTGCAGCTGGATGCCGGCGAGCGCCTGGCCATGCTTGAGCATCCTCATGACCTGTGGTTGTCGGCCCTGCACCTGGAGCAGCAGGCCTGGCTGGCGTTCGGCCTGGCCGGCTGCCCGGCTGACGGCCGTGTGCTCGGCGCGGTGCCACTGGAGCAGGGCCTGATCCTGGTGCGTGCCGTGCTGGAGCGCTTCCTCGACCTGGCCACCCCGGCCCAATCGCGCATGCGCCAGTTGCTCGAAGTGTGCTCGCCAGGCGACTTCATCGACGGCCTTGGCCTGGCCATCCGCCGCGATGCCGCCGTCCTCGGCTGGCGACGTGAAGCGTACAACGCCGCATGGCTGGGTGTGTTACCCCAGGCGCAGGGGCTGGCCTTGGGCGTTGCCCCGCCGCAGGGCCGCCTGACCCCGGCCATGCTGCGTGGGGCTGCCCGTGTCGCCCGTGAACTGGGCGATGGCAGCCTGCGCCTGAGCCCCTGGCAAAGCCTGGTGCTGACCAATGTCCAGGCGCATGTCGTCAGCCAGGCCCAGGCCGCCCTGTCCGCCCTGGGCCTGCTGTGCCACGAGCAGGAGCCGCTTGCGCGTATCCACGCCTGTACCGGCAGCAGTGGCTGCGCCAAGGCCCTGGGCGAAACCAAGGCCGACGCCGTGACCCTGGCGGCGCTGCTCGGCCCGGGCGCGCCCGGCAGCGTGCATTTGTCCGGTTGCACCCGATCTTGCGCCGTGGCCCATGTTGCCCCGGCCACCCTGCTGGCGCGCTCACCGGGCCGTTATGACTTGTACCTGCGTGACGCAAGCCAGCCGGGCTTCGGCGCCCTGCGCGCCACCGACCTCACCTTGAATGAAGCAGGCGCCATGCTCGACCTGCCGACGGAGCACCTTGATGATTGACTACATCCGCGATGGCCAGGAGATCTATCGCAATTCCTTCCGGATCATCCGTGAGGAAGCCAGACTCGAGCGGATTCCCGCAGACCTCGAAAAGCTCGCCGTGCGCGTGATTCACGCCTGCGGCATGGTCGAGGCCATCGATGGCCTGCAGTTCTCCGAAGGTGCTGGTCGCGCCGGGCGTGAAGCGCTGCTGGGTGGCGCGCCGATCCTGTGCGATGCGCACATGGTTGCCGAAGGTATCACCCGGGCACGCCTGCCAGCGGACAACAAAGTGATCTGCACCCTGCGCGACCCGAGCGTGCCGGGCCTGGCGAAAGACGCCGGCAATACCCGTTCAGCCGTGGCCCTGGAGCTCTGGCGACCGTACCTGGAAGGCAGCGTGGTGGTGATCGGCAATGCCCCCACTGCACTCTTCTACCTGCTGGAAATGCTCGACGCCGGCGCCCCCAAGCCGGCATTGATCCTCGGCTTCCCGGTCGGCTTCGTCGGCGCCGCCGAGTCCAAGGCGATGCTCGCCGCCGACAGCCGTGGCGTGCCGTTCGTGATCATGCAGGGCCGCCTGGGCGGTAGCGCGATGGCCGCCGCTGCGGTCAACGCCCTGGCCACGGAGGTGGAATGATGGCGCCGCGTGGACGTCTGCTCGGCCTGGGCGTAGGCCCTGGCGACCCTGAACTGATTACCCTGAAAGCCCTGCGCCTGCTGCGTGAGGCGCCGGTGGTCGGCTATTTCGTGGCCAAGGGCAAGCGCGGCAATGCTTTCGGCATCATCGAAGCGCACCTGCAGCCCGAGCAGACCTTGCTGCCGCTGGTGTACCCGGTCACTACCGAAGCCCTGCCGGCGCCGCTGTCCTATGAACAGGTGATCAGCGACTTTTATGACGAGGCCAGCGTACAGGTGGCCGAGCATCTGGATGCCGGCCGCGACGTGGCGGTGATCTGCGAAGGCGACCCGTTCTTCTACGGTTCCTACATGTACCTGCACGATCGCCTGGCGCAGCGATACGAGGCCGAAGTGATTCCCGGCGTCTGTTCGATGCTCGGTGGTGCCTCGGTATTGGGCGCGCCGCTGGTGTATCGCAACCAGAGCCTGTCGGTGCTGTCTGGCGTGTTGCCCGCCGAAGAGCTTCGGCGTCGCCTGGCCGACGCCGATGCGGCGGTGATCATGAAGCTTGGCCGCAATTTCCCCAAGGTGCGCGAGGTGCTGGCTGAACTGGGCCTGGATGGCCGCGCGCTGTATGTAGAGCGGGCGACCATGGCCAACCAGAAGATCGTGCCGCTGGACCGAGTGGACCCGCAGTCGTCGCCCTACTTCTCGCTGATCATCGTGCCGGGTGAAAAATGGCAGGGCTGAACATGCACAAGGTTCCGGCGATCGTCATTCTGGGCCAGGGCAGCCTGGCCACGGCGCAGCGTATCCGGCAATGTTATCCACAGGCGTCGATCCACGGACTGGAGGGTCGGGTCGACGGTGCCGACCTTTCCTACAGTGTGTTCGGCGATACCCTACGTGCGCTATACCTGCAGGACACGCCGATCATTGCCGTGTGCGCCGCAGGGATCGTGATTCGCAGCCTGGCCAGCCTGCTCAGCGAGAAGGGCGTGGAGCCACCGGTCCTGGCGGTGGCTGAAGACGGCAGCGCCGTGGTACCGCTACTCGGTGGCCTGGCTGGCGTGAACCTGATGGCGCGCGAAATCGGCGAAGCGTTGGGCGTTGCTGCGGCGATTACCACCAGTGGCGAATTGCGTTTCGGTACCTGCCTGTTGAGCCCGCCGCAGGGCTATGCGCTGGCGGATATCGAGCAAGGCAAGCGCTTTGTTTCCGACCTGCTGGCTGGCGAAACGGTGCGTATCGAAGGCGATGCGCCGTGGTTGCAGCAGGCACAATTGCCAGCCAGTGACCAGGCCCGGCGCACCATCCATGTTGGGCATCAGGCGCGTCCAGCCGACCGCAACGAACTGCTGATTCACCCGCGCTCGGTGGTAATCGGTATGGCAGGCGGCGATCTGCACGGCATTCGCGCCGCCTTGCAGCAGGCTGGTATCGCCGAGCCTTCGCTGGCCTGTGTACTGGCGGATGAGCAAGCCATGGCCGATACCGCACTGCACGAGGCCGCGCAGGCGCTGGGCGTTGCGTTGCGTTTTGCCGCCAAGCCGCAGGATGTGGCCGGCATGGTGGCCGAAGCGTTGCCGGATGCTCAACTGATCGAGGTGGCCGACATGGTCATCGCGGTGGCACCTGCACCAGTCGAGGTGGCGCGGGTTGGCCGCCGTCGTGGCCGTCTGGCGGTGATCGGCCTGGGTCCGGGCGCTGCCGAGCTGATGGTCCCGGCGGTCAAGGCCGAGCTGGTGCGTGCCGAAGATGTGCTGGGTTACGAAACCTACGTGCGCATGGCCGGCCCGTTCCGTGACGATCAGGTGCTGCATTGCACCGACAACCGCGAAGAGATGCAGCGCGCCCGGCATGCCTTCGAACTGGCGGCCCAGGGCCGTTCGGTGGTGGTGGTGTCGTCGGGCGACCCAGGCGTATTCGCCATGGCGGCGGCGGTGCTTGAAGCACTGCATGAGTCCGGCGACCCGGCCTGGCACCGTGTTGACCTGGCGATCCTGCCGGGGGTGTCGGCTTCGCTGGCGACGGCTGCGCAGGCAGGAGCGCCGCTGGGGCATGACTTCTGCGTGATGTCGCTGTCGGACAACCTCAAGCCTTGGTCGATCATTGAAAAGCGCCTGGACCTGGCGGCGCAGGCCGACCTGGTGCTGGCGTTCTACAACCCGATTTCCAAAGCCCGGCCGCATCAGCTGGGTGTGGCGCTGGAGGTGGTACGCCGGCACCGCGAGGGGAATACGCCCGTAGTCCTTGGCCGCGACATCGGTAGGCCGGGGCAGACGCTGAAGGTAGTCACGTTGGCCGAGCTGATGCCGGAAATGGTCGACATGCGCACCATGGTGTTGGTGGGCTCCTCTACAACCTGCGTGTTTCCTCGCTTGTCTGGCGGGGTGTGGGCCTACACGCCACGCTGGTACCCCTCGGCCAGCTGATTGCTTCGGAAACCCTTCAGTGCGCTGTATCGCCAGCGCGCTGGCTACGGTGGTGGCCCCTGAACCGAGGGGCACTACCAAGGAGTTTTCGCATGACCGGTGAAAAGCAAATCACCACCAGCGACGCCGCCATTCTGGTTGAAGGCAACCTGCTGGCCTGTGGCGCAGGCATGTCTGCGCAAAGCCGTCATGATGTAAAGAACGCATACCATTTCGCCACCGTGGCGGCCGACCAAGCCTTCGATGCCGTAACGCAGAGCCGCGAATGGTTCAACCGGTTCGTCGATGTCCTGAAGGAAATCGGCTTTACCCTCCCGTCGCGTAGCTACGAGCAGGAAACTTCGGCGGAACTGTCTGTCACCGTAGGCGCTGTGGCCATACGAACGATCGGTGCGGCGGGTTCTGCGATGCTGGGCGGTACCAAGCTGGGGGACCTTGCGAAGTCGGCGTTCAACAAGCTGACCACCGTCGAGCATGACGCCAAGATCATCGAACACAAACGCAAGAACAAGGCCCGCGGCATGGTCGGCGTGGCTGCCTGTATCGAAACCGCAAACAAGGATGTGGTTTTGGTGGTGACCTGCATCCAGACTTCTGCTCCGCAACTCGATGACGACATCCTGGGTATCCAGTGGAAGCTGGAGAAAACCCAGTACTACTCCGGCCAGGCAGTATTCACGCTCAACAACTTCATCTACGGCCATGTCCGCGAACACGTGGAAAAAAGACTCGGCGAGCGCAGTATCAGGAATGTTCTGCAGTACGACATCTGACTGCTGGGCGGCGTTGTAGTGACGTCGCCTCATTCATTTCAGGGTGACAAGGCAACACTTATGGATAAAGCAGTTGAGCAACTGATGTTGGTGGGCGGAACGGCATTGCTGTATCCCGCAGACATAGGCGCGATTCAGCGCCAGGCCGCTTTCGACTCGATACTCTACGCGCAGTTGGTGGCCAACCGGAACCTCGGCCCGCGCTTTGACGACTACCAGAGCTGGTACCACGCCTATCTAGAGGCCTATAGCCAGCTGGGCTGGATCAAGCTGGCCAATATTCACGACTGCAAACAGCTGGGGCAACCTTCGCGTAGCACGCGGATTCAGCCGCTGGAAGCATGGCTGAGGATGCGTTCGATTCGGCAGGAGGCCGTATTGGCTGCTGTGAAGACGGGCCTGGACCGTTCAAACGAAGGTTTTGCCCACTTGTTGAAATTCACCGCTCAGGGGGCGGATCTGGTGCTTGAGCTTGGTTTGCTCAAGCCGGGCCCGGCGCTTGACCTTTGCAGTATCACTTTGCAATTCGATAGACCAATCGCTGATATCCCGCAGGACATGTTGTTGCGCGAGCAGGCATTCAAGGGCCAGGCCGAGTTCAGGGGGGTATCTCTGGTGCTGGATGACAGGCGTTTCCAAGGCCGGCGAGAAGAGCTGCAGGCGCTGATGAAAAACAAGGATGTACACGCAGATTATCGCTTTGACCCCTACGCTGCGGCCAGGAGCACATCCTGAATGAGACCAGTTGAGCGGTGGCGCAGTCACAGCAACGTGCGGGCGGAGTTGATTCGTTGCACATCCTGGCTTTGCAGCAGAGTTTCTTGCCCAAGGTGCAGGACCATGGGGATCAGGTCTGCTTGCAGCGCATACTGGAGTATGGCTATCAGGGCGCCAGGTAGCCTTTGATACCGGTAAAGATGATCTGTGCGGCGAGGGCGCAGACGAACAGCCCCATCAGACGGCTGACGATCTGCAGCCCCTGGTCGCCGAGGATGCGTTCGATGCGGTGCGAGAGATACAGCACCAGGCCGACGGTGAAGCTGGCCAGTGCGATGCTGATAATGGCCAGCACCTTGTCGTCCCAGTGCGGGTGGCCCACACCCATGACCAACAGCGCACCAATGGTACCGGGGCCCACTGTCAGCGGGATGGTCAGCGGCACGATGGTGACGTCCTGCTGCACGTTGTCTGCCTGGACTGCCGACTTGCCTTGGGCCATGCCCAGGGCGGAGATGAACAGCACGCTGCCGGCGCCGATGCGGAAGGCGTCGGCGGTGATGCCGAAGATGCCGAAGATCGCCCGCCCGAACAGATAAAGCAGGACACTGGCAATGAGCACGGCAATGGCCACCTTCCAGGCCAGTTGCTTGCGCTCCTTGCTGGAGTGGCCACGGGTCAGGCTGATAAAGCACGACAACACGAAGAACGGGCTGTAGAGCACGAGCATTTTGAGGTAGACGCTGGACAACTCATGCAGCATGAGCACTGATCCTTGGCAGAGATGGGGATGTGTAGGAGTGGCCTTGTATCGCGATCGGGCTGCACGGCAGCCCCCGGCCTTGCAACCTGTAGCATAGACCCAGGGGGCATAGCCTTGTCGTGACACCAGGAGCCGGCAATGATATCCGCTGTCAGCTAGTGAGTATGCGCAGGGTCCACATGGGTTTCCCGATGACTGGCCCAGTACTGGATCAACTCGCGCAGTTGCGACAACTCCACCGGCTTGGCCATGTGCCCGTCCATTCCCGCCAGGCGTGCGCGTTCCTTGTGTTCGGCAAGAATGTGCGCGGTCAGTGCCACCACCGGGGTACGCTGGCGCTGGTTGGCAGCTTCCCAGGCGCGTAGCTGCTGGGTGGCGGAGAAGCCGTCGAGTATCGGCATTTCGCAATCCATCAGCACCAGGTCATAACGCTGCGCCTTCATTGCCTGCAAGGCCTCTTCGCCATTGCTGGCGGTGTCGGGCTCGAGGTTGAGCTTGCCCAGCATGCCACGGATCACCTTGGTCGAAATGCTGTTGTCCTCGGCGACCAATACGCGGAAGTCTTCCGGCAGGTCCAGCGTCTGTGCCGTGCCGGGCTGGCCGGCAGGCACCGCAGGCTCGCGACCGCGCTGGGCCAGCTCCTCGGCGAGGGTGGTCTTCAACGTGTAGCCGGCCACCGGTTTGGCGAGGATCCGCTTGACCCCGGCGTTGCGTGCAATGACTTTGCTCGGTGCGTTGCTGATACCGGTGAGCATCACCACCAGGATGTCATGGTTCAGGCTCGGGTCTTCCTTGATCTTGGCAGCCAGCTGCATCCCGGTCATGCCTGGCATGTTCTGGTCGAGCAGCACGGCGTCGAAGTAGTCGCGCAGGTGGGCCTTGGTGCGCAGCAGGGCCAGGGCTTCCTTGCCCGACGGCACCGCACTGACGTTCATGCCCCAGGCGCTGCACTGCTGTACCAGTACCTTGCGGCAGGTATCGTTGTCGTCAACCACCAGCACGCGAGCGTCACGCAGTGGGCCCTCGAGGTCGGCCGGCGGCTGCTCCAGGCGCGAAGGGTCCAGCGGCAGGGCCAGCCACAGGGTATTACCCATGCCAGTGCTGCTCTTGATACCGAACTCGCCTTGCATCAGGCCGATCAACTGCTTTGCAATGACCAGCCCGAGGTGGCCGCCGAGCTTGTTGCTGGACAGGAAGTGGTGGCTGTGCAACTCGGCCTGCAGCAGGGCTTCGCGTTCGGCGGCGGGCAGCGGCTCGCCACTGTCCTGCACGGCAATACGCAGGCGGGGTGCCTCGCCCCGCTGGTCCAGTGCCACTACCAGCAGGATTTCGCCCTGGTCGGTGTTCTTCAAGGCATTTTCCAGCAGGCTGGACAGGGCCTGGCGCAGGCGTGTCGGGTCGCCGCTGATCACCCTCGGCACTTGTGGCTGGGTGAAGCTGATCAGCTCGATGTTCTGCTGCTCGGCCTTGGCGCGGAAGATGTTCAGGCAGTCCTCGACCAGCGCGTTGAGGTCGAACTGCACGTCATCCAGTTCGATCTGCCGGGATTCCAGCTTGGAGATGTCGAGAATCTCGTTGATCAGCGTAAGCAGCTCGTTGCCGGCGCTGTGAATGGTCTGCACATAATCGCGCTGCTTGACTGACAGCGGTGTGCCCAGCAGCAGCTCGGTCATGCCCAGCACCCCGTTCATGGGGGTCCGGATCTCGTGGCTGATCTTGGCCAGGAATTCGGCCTTGGCGTTGATCTCGGCATCGCTGGCGGCCAGTGCGCGGCTGGCACTGAAGCGCTCTTCGCTGATGCGCCGCAAGCGTTCGCTGACGGCCAGGTTGAGCAGCAGGCCGCTGGCCACGGTCAAGCCCAGCAGGATGCACAGCAGCCAGGGCGTCGGGGTGCGGGTCAGGCCAAGCAGTGCTGGCAGCAGCACCAGGCCCCCGAGGTTGAAAACCACCATGGCCAGGCAGAACACCCGTGCGGGCGCATAACCCTTGTACCAGTGGTAGCTGCTGACCAGCAGCATGCTGATGCTGCCCAGGGCCATCAGGGCGTAGGTCATCAGGTTCAGGGGCAGGGTGTCGACGAATAGCAGTACCAACCCGCTGACGCCGACCACCAGCATGTCACCCTGTAGCAGGCGATTCAGCCGTGGCGAGTTGCACGGTGAGAAGAAATGCTGGGTGAAATACAGCCCGGCCAGGCCGGCCAGGACCAGCGTCAGATAGGCGGCAGGGGTCTGTGCACTGTGCCAGACGTGCCACCAGGGGCCGCTGAGGTTCAGCAGGATCAGGCCGCTGAGCAGCATCAGGCCATGGTAGAGCGCCAGAATCAGGGCGGTGCTGGAGCGGCTGTAAAAGAAGCGGATCAGGTTGTGCATGATCAGCATCACCAGGCCGCCAAACAGCATGCCGAACAGCAGAGGCTGGCGCTGGTCGGAGGCGGCCACGGCCGCCGGTTCCAGGCTGATGGCCGGACGCAGCTGGTGCTCGGAGACCAGGCGCAGGTAAATGTCCAGGGGTTGCTTGCTGTTGGGCAAGGGCAAGACATGGTCGCTGCCACGCAGGGTCGGGCTGGCATTGCCAGCCTGGCGACCATGGTGCAGCTGACGCAGAAGCTGGTCGCCTTCGAGGGCGTAAAGGTCCAGGCCAGACAGGTCCGGGGCGAACACCCGCAGTAGTTGTTCCTGTTCCGCCGGGGGCAGGCGGTAGTGCAGCCACAGGGCTTGCTCCGCAGGCGCGGCATCCAGGTCGGTGAGGGCCAGCGGGCTGAACTGGTTGCGGTAACGCTCGGAGCGCACGTCACTCAGCTGCAGGTTGGCCTGTTCGTCGAGCAGCACAGTCCAGCCTCCGTCATGTTCGGCTGCAGCCGGGAACATGCAGAGCAGGGTCAGCAAGCTGACGATCAGAGCTGAGGCAATCCGAAGCCGACGCACAACGAAATCCCTTCTTAGCCTAGGTGCCAGGTGCTAACTATGCGCGGCGCGCCGAGTCGAAGGCAAGGCCCGGGCGGGGCCCTGTCGACGAGCCGGGTACGCTGCGCCCGGGTTTTTGCTGCCCGGGTCGCCACGGCGCTCCGGTAGTGCTTACTGTTGGTGCTCACCGCGCTCGCGGGCGATCGCCCGGTAGCCGATGTCGGTACGGTAGAAGCTGCCGTTCCAGCTGACTTCCTTGGCCAGGCGGTAGGCCTGCTGCTGGGCGTCGGCCACGCTGGCACCCATGGCGGTGGCGCACAGCACACGGCCACCGTTGGTGACCACCTGACCGTCTTTGAGCGAAGTGCCGGCATGGAATACCTTGCCTTCGATCTTCGCCGCTGCATCCAGGCCGTTGATCACGTCACCCTTGGCGTAGTCGCCCGGGTAACCGCCGGCGGCCAGCACCACGCCCAGGCTCGGCCGCGGGTCCCACTGGGCTTCGACCTTGTCCAGCGCCTTGGCGAATGCCGCCTCGACCAGCAGTACCAGGCTCGACTCCAGGCGCAGCATGACCGGCTGGGTTTCCGGGTCGCCGAAGCGGCAGTTGAACTCGATGACCTTGGGGTTGCCCGCCTTGTCGATCATCAGGCCGGCGTAGAGGAAGCCGGTGTAGACATTGCCTTCCTCGGCCATGCCACGCACGGTCGGCCAGATCACCTGGTCCATCACGCGCTGGTGTACCTCGGCGGTGACCACCGGGGCAGGGGAGTAGGCACCCATGCCGCCGGTGTTCGGGCCGGTGTCCTTGTCGCCGACGCGCTTGTGGTCCTGGCTGGTGGCCATTGGCAACACATTGTGGCCATCGACCATGACAATGAAGCTGGCTTCCTCGCCGTCGAGGAACTCTTCGATCACCACGCGCGAACCGGCGTCACCGAAGGCATTGCCGGCCAGCATGTCGCGTACGGCGGCCTCGGCTTCCTCGAGGGTCATGGCGACGATCACGCCTTTGCCGGCGGCCAGGCCATCGGCCTTGATCACGATCGGTGCGCCTTTTTCCTGCAGGTAGGCCAGGGCCGGCTCGATCTCGGTGAAGTTCTGGTAGTCGGCGGTCGGAATCTTGTGCCGCGCCAGGAAATCCTTGGTGAAGGCCTTGGAGCCTTCGAGCTGGGCGGCACCCTTGGTCGGGCCGAAGCAATCCAGGCCACGGCTGCGGAACAGGTCGACGACACCGGCCACCAACGGCGCTTCCGGGCCGACGATGGTCATTTGCACGTTCTTTTCGGCGAAGTCGGCCAGTTGCTCCAGCGCGTTGACGTCGATGGCGACATTCTCGCACTTGGCTTCGGTGGCGGTGCCGGCATTGCCCGGGGCAACGAAGACTTTCTCGACACGTGGGTCCTGGGCGACTTTCCAGGCCAGGGCGTGCTCACGACCGCCGCTGCCGATGATCAAAACTTTCATGTCAAAACCTCTGTTTGGCGGCGAACCTTATCCCCTGTGGGAGCGGGTTTACCCGCGAATTCGGCGGTGACTGCACCATCGTATTCGCGGGTGAACCCGCTCCCACAGAGGCCGAGGTTCGGCTGACCATCTTAATTAGTGGCGGAAGTGACGCATGCCGGTGAAGACCATGGCGATGCCGGCTTCGTCAGCGGCAGCAATCACCTCGGCATCGCGCATCGAGCCACCCGGCTGGATCACGGCGCTGATACCCACTTTAGCTGCGTTGTCGATGCCATCGCGGAACGGGAAGAACGCATCCGATGCCATGACTGCACCCTGTACCTGCAGGCCGGCATGCTCAGCCTTGATGGCTGCGATGCGTGCGGAGTTGACACGGCTCATCTGGCCTGCACCGACGCCGATGGTCTGGCGCTGCTTGGCGTAGACAATGGCGTTGGACTTGACGAACTTGGCCACTTTCCAGGCGAACACCAGGTCGTGGATCTCTTGCTCGGTCGGGGCACGCTTGGTGACGATCTTCAGGTCATCGGCAGTAATCATGCCGATATCACGGCTTTGCACCAGCAAACCGCCATTGACGCGCTTGAAGTCCCAACCGGCAGCGCGCTCGGCTGGCCACTCGCCGCATTCCAGCAGGCGTACGTTCTGCTTGGCAGCAACCACCTCGCGGGCTGCCTGGGAGATTTTCGGTGCGATGATCACTTCGACGAACTGGCGGTCGACGATGGCCTTGGCGGTTTCGCCATCCAGCTCGCGGTTGAAGGCGATGATGCCGCCGAACGCCGACTCGGTGTCGGTCGCGTAGGCCAGGTCGTAGGCCTTGCGGATGCCGCCTTCTTCTTCAGGCACCACGGCAACGCCGCACGGGTTGGCGTGCTTGACGATGACGCAGGCCGGCTTGACGAAGCTCTTCACGCATTCCAGCGCTGCGTCGGTGTCGGCCACGTTGTTGAACGACAGCTCCTTGCCCTGCAACTGGATGGCAGTGGAAACGCTGGCTTCCCCTTTTCTGGCTTCGACGTAGAACGCCGCGCTCTGGTGCGGGTTCTCGCCGTAACGCATTTCCTGGGCCTTGACGAACTGGCTGTTGAAGGTGCGCGGGAACTCGCTACGGCCTTCGGTGCTCAGGTTCTCTTTGGCCTGGTCGATGGTGCCCATGTAGTTGGCGATCATGCCGTCGTAGGCAGCGGTGTGCTCGAACGCCTTGAGCATCAGGTTGAAGCGCTGGGCGTAGGTCAGGCCGCCGGCCTTGAGGCCTTCGATGACGCTGGCATAGTCGCTGGTATTGACTACGATGGCCACGTCCTTGTGGTTCTTGGCTGCCGAACGGACCATGGTCGGGCCGCCGATGTCGATGTTCTCGATGGCGGTCGGCAGGTCACAGCCAGGCTTGGAAATGGTCGCCTCGAACGGGTACAGGTTGACCGCCACCAGGTCGATCGGCTTGATGCCGTGCTCGTTCATGATGGCGTCGTCGACGCCGCGACGGCCGAGAATGCCGCCGTGGATTTTCGGGTGCAGGGTCTTGACCCGGCCATCCATCATTTCGGCGAAGCCGGTATAGTCGGCCACTTCCACCGCATTGACGCCGTTGTCCTTGAGCAGCTTGTAGGTGCCGCCGGTGGACAGGATCTCGACACCGAGCTGCTGCAGCTCACGGGCGAATTCGAGGATACCGGTCTTGTCGGAGACGCTGATCAGGGCGCGGCGGACTGGCAGGCGGGTAGTCTGGTCGGTCATTTCGGGTTCCAATAACGCGGTGGAGTCAGCAAAAAAGGCGCCTCTGTTCAGGGAGCCGCCTTTTCTGGTTGGGATTCTGGCTTACAACAGGTCGTACTGCTTGAGCTTCTTGCGCAGGGTGCCTCGGTTCAGCCCGAGCATCTCGCTGGCCTTGGTCTGGTTGCCCTTCACGTAGTTCATCACGCTTTCGAGCAGTGGCGCCTCGACTTCGGAGAGCACCAGGTTGTACACGTCCGTGACAGTCGCGCCTTCCAGGTGGGCGAAGTAGTTGTGCAGCGCCTTCTCGACGCTGTCGCGAAGGGTCTGGCCCTCTTCGCTCGGCGTGTTCAGGTGCTGTTTCAGGTTGGCGTTGTCGCTCACGGGCGTTGTTCCACTCACAAATGTCTCGGTCATCATCGTCATGCGGCCACCCCTTGTCCGTCCTCTGTCCCAAGGCTCTGTCGACGTTCGCTGAAAAACGCACGAACGTTGGCGCACTGCGCTTGTGTGTCTTCCAAAGCGTTGAACCGGGCGCGAAACTCCCTGCCGCCGGGTCGTGTTGCCAGGTACCAGCCAACGTGCTTGCGGGCGATACGTACGCCCATCACATCGCCATAGAAGGCATGCAGCGCGGCCAGGTGTTCCAGCAGGATGCGTTCCACTTCCTCCAGCTGCGGTGCCGGCAGGTGTTCGCCGGTGCGCAGGTAATGCTCGATCTCGCGAAAGATCCATGGCCGCCCCTGGGCAGCCCGGCCAATCAGCAAGCCATCGACGCCGGTGGCGTCCAGTACCGCCCTGGCCTTTTCTGGCGAGGTGATATCGCCGTTGGCAAAAACCGGGATCGACACCGCCTGCTTGATGGCAGCGATGGTGTCGTATTCGGCTTCGCCGGTATACAGGTCGGCACGTGTGCGGCCATGCACCGCCAGTGCCTGGATGCCGGCCTGTTCGGCGATTTTCGCCACGTTCAGGCCGTTCTTGTTCGCCCGGTCCCAGCCGGTGCGAATCTTCAGGGTCACCGGAACGTCCACTGCGCCGACCACGGCGTGGAGGATCTCGCTGACCAAGGCTTCATCTCTCAATAAAGCAGAGCCTGCAGCTTTGTTGCAGACTTTTTTTGCCGGGCAACCCATGTTGATATCGATGATCTGGGCACCCGCTTCGACGTTGGCTTGTGCCGCTGCTGCCATCATCTGCGCATCACCGCCGGCTATCTGCACCGAGCGTGGCTCGGGATCACCTTCATGAATGCGGCGCAGGCTCGACTTGCGGCTGTTCCACAGGCTCATGTCGCTGGAGACCATTTCCGACACCACCATGCCGGCGCCCAGGCGCTGGCAAAGTGTCCGGAAAGGCTGGTCCGTGACCCCGGCCATTGGCGCGAGGATCAGGTTGTTACGTAGTGTGTATTGGCCGATGCGTACCGCCGACATAGGTGATCCCTGTTGTGGGGCCGAATCTTGGAGTTCGAAAAAGGGTTGGCATGATACCCGCTCTCGGTGACCGGATAAAGATGGATTTGGATAAAATCTGAACAGCTGTCGGCTTATGACATTTGGTATGGAGGAAAGGCTTGGGCTGCTTTGCCGCCTTTCGCGACACAGGGCTGCGATCACCATCAGGAGCGGCGGCCTTGGGTCGCGAAAGGAGCGCCAGGCGCCCCACAAGCCTATTGCTTATTCTGGTGAACGGAAGCTGAGGCTGTAGTTGACTGCCTTCGGCCCAGGATCAAGGATGTCCAGGGCGATATGGATCGGGGTCTGGCTGGGCATTTCGCCACGCCCGGCCAGTTCTCCGGAAAGATACTCGCTGGGCTTGAAGCGCCGGCTGGCGATCAGCTGGCCATTGAGGTCGGCGAAGCGCAGCTCCAGCAGGGGGAACGGCTGGGCGAACGGCGCGCGGTTGTAGATTATCGCATCGACGATCAACGCGCCCTTGAAGTCCGGGTGGCTGCGCACCACCAGGTTGCTGCTCTTGATCCGGGCAATATCGACGCGAGTCGGGACTTCGCACCCGACCAACGGGCAGATTTGCTGGAAGAGCGGCCGGTACTGGTCCTGACGGGCCATTTCGTCGAAGTGGAACCACACGTACTGAAACGCCAGCAGGCCGGCGGCGAGCAAGGTCAGAAAGCCCCACAGCAGGCGCTTGCCCCAGTTCGGTGCGGGCTTCTCCCAGCCCAGCTGCAATGGGTCGTCGACCACGTCGACCAGCGGCTCCTTGCGTGCCGGGCGCTCTGGCTTGGCGGCAAAGCCCGGTTCCAGGCGTGCGCCAGGCAGCGGCTCGACAGGGTCGTCATCGTGCGCCGACAGGCTCAGCGCCAAGGGTTCGTCGTCGCGCGCGCTCAGGCCTTTTTCCGGGATTGCGTCGTCGTCGGCACGCAGCGGTTCGGCGAAGGCAGGGTGGTCATCGTCCGCGGCATGGTGTACCGGCGGCCCATCGTCAAGGTCCAGTTCCAGGCTGCCGCCCAAGGTCGGCTCGGTGCGCTCGCCCGGGGCAGGTTCGAGATCCAGCTCCAGCGGCTGCCGCTCCACGGCCGGCTCATCTGCCTGTGGTGGCTCGAGGGGTTCATCGGTGGCCGTGCCGAACAGGTCGTCGGCGTGCTCGTCCGGCTGCAATTCGTCGCGCCTTGCCTGCAGCCCGTCATCCTGCTTGGCCGGGTGCGCCGTTGCCGGCTGGCCGCGACGCTCCAGGCGCTCCAGCTCCTTGTCGAGATCGAGGGCGTCCAGCGCCTGGGCAGTCAGCGCCCAGTCCTGGTCTGGCGCACTGCTGCGCTCGGTGACATCCGGCTCTGGCGAGACCGTTGGCTTGGCCGCCGGCTCGTCAGGCGCTTTCAGCGCCGGTTCCGCCACCACAGGTGCAGTCGCCGTGCTGGCGCGATTCTGCTCCAGCAACTGCCTGGCAGCGTTGAATACCTGCAGGCAGTTGCCGCAGCGCACTACGCCGCGAGCCACGCTCAGTTGGTGGTGAGTGACGCGAAAGCTAGTCTGGCAATGCGGGCACTGGGTGACGAAACTGTCGGTCATGCGGCAATCCGGGAACTGTGCAGAAAAGTATTCTAGGCCGGCTTAACGGCGGCGACCACTGATGCGTACCCAGCCGTCGCGCACGACGATCGGGTCCAGCTCGAAGTCGGCGGCATAGGCCGCAGCCACTTCTTCGCCCTGTTCGGCGAGGATGCCCGACAGCGCCAGCAGGCCCCCGGGGCGGACCAGCCCGGACAGCTGCGGCGCCAGCGACACCAGCGGGCCGGCGAGGATGTTGGCGACCAGTACGTCGGCCTGCATCGCCGGCATGTGTTCGGGCAGGTACAGCGCCAGCTTTTCATCGGCGATGCCGTTGCGCTGGGCGTTGTCGCGCGAAGCCTCGATGGCCTGTACATCGATGTCGGTACCGACGGCCTCGCGGGCGCCCAGCAGCAGCGCGGCGATGGCCAGAATGCCCGAGCCGCAACCGAAGTCCAGCACCTGGGTGCCTTCCAGCTGCTGGCCGTCGAGCCATTCCAGGCACAGGGCTGTGGTCGGGTGGGTGCCGGTACCGAACGCCAGGCCCGGGTCGAGCAGCAGATTCACCGCGTCCTTTTCCGGAGCTTCGTGCCAGCTGGGCACGATCCACAGGCGGCGGCCGAAGCGCATTGGCTGGAAGTTGTCCATCCAGCTGCGTTCCCAGTCCTGGTCCTCGATCACCTCGGCCTGGTGCTCGGGCAGCTCGGCACCGGTCAGCAGGCGCAGGTGGGAAAACACCTGCTCGGGCTCGGCATCGGCCTCGAACAGGGCCAGCAGGTGGGTGTGCGACCACAGCGGGGTAGTGTTGAGGTCTGGCTCGAAGATCGGTTGATCTTCGGCGTCCATGAACGTGACCGAAACAGCGCCCACTTCGAGCAGGGCATCTTCGTAGGTTTCGGCTTGTTCCGGGCTGATGGCCAGGCGTACTTGCAGCCAGGGCATGGCGGGCACCTTTGGTAAATCGACAGGGGCAGCCCCAGGCTGCGCGAAGGCTGGCAGTTTACGCGAGTGCGGGGGATTTGTGGATCGGCTTGGCATGGGGGCGTGCAGCGCCCCCGAAATCCATCAGACAAAACACAGGGAGAGCGATTCAGCTATATAGGCCGGCTTGTCCTGGCCATCGATCTCCAGCGTGGCAATCGCCTTGAGCAGCCACTGCCCCGGCTTCTTTTCCGACACCTCTGCCAGTTCCACCTTCAGCCGCACCTGGCTATCGACCTTGACCGGCTGGATGAAACGCACGCTGTCCAGTCCGTAGTTCACCACCATCTTCAGCCCTTGCGGCAGGACCAGGATGTCCTCGATCAGCTTGGGTATCAGCGACAACGTCAGGAAACCATGAGCGATGGTGCTGCCGAACGGCGTCTGCGCCGCCTTTGCCGGGTCCACATGGATGAACTGGAAATCGCCTGTGGCTTCGGCGAACAGATTGATGCGCTGCTGGTCGATCTTCAGCCAGGCCGAATGGCCCAGTTCCTTACCAACGTACTGCGAAAGCTCTGTAACCGGTACATAGGGCATCGCGGGCTCTCCAAGTTGTCAGTTGGTACGAATGTGCAAGATCAGCACGGCGAACCGTTTCAGTCAAGTTGCAGGTATTTCGGCGAATATCGGTATAAAGCGGCCGCATGCTTATAATGGCAGTCGTGCACGAGGGAGATGCTTATGCTGTTGCGTGGTCTGACCTGGCTGGTGCTGTTCCAGTTGCTGGGTACGGCGATCAACCACTTGGTGGTGCCGTTTCTGCCGGGGCCGATCATCGGCCTGTTGCTGCTGCTGTGTTTTCTCATGGCCCGTGGAGAGGTTGGCAAGCCGCTGAACGAGGCGGCCAGCAGCCTGCTGCGCTACCTGCCGCTGTTGCTGGTGCCACCGGCGGTGGGGGTGATGGTGTATGCCAGAGACATTGCCGCTGACTTCTGGGCCATCGTCGGGGCGTTGCTGATTTCCTGCCTGGTGACCCTGGCGTTTGTTGGCGTGTTGATGCAAAAGCTCATCCAGCGCCAGGGCCGCCGCGAGGAGCAGCCATGATTCCTGACTGGCAAGGCGCGCTCGACGCGGTGGTGCACCATCCCTTGTTCGGTATAGGTATTACCCTCGGTGCCTACCAAGTGGTGCTGGCCGCCTACGAGAAGACCCGCTGGATCTTCCTGCAGCCGGTGCTGGTATCGATGCTGCTGGTGATCGGCGTGCTGCTGCTGTTCGGCATCGACTACCGCGAGTACCGCAAGAGCACGGAGATCATGAACATCCTGCTGGGGCCTGCCACCGTGGCCCTGGCGGTGCCGCTGTACCTGAACCTGCGGCGTATCCGGCAGCTGTTCTGGCCCATCTTTACTACGCTGGTAATCGGAGGCCTGTTTGCCACGCTGTTCTGCCTGGTGCTCGGCTGGTGGTTCGGTGCCGAACACATGATCCTCATGACCATGGCGCCGAAGTCGGTGACTTCGCCGATCGCCATGCTGGTGGCCGAACAGATTGGCGGGGTGGCGGCCCTGGCGGCGGTGTTCGTGTTGATCACCGGGGTGCTCGGGGCCATCTTCGGCCCGGCGCTGCTGAGCCGCTGCGGCGTGCACAGCCCCGAGGCGCGGGGCATGGCGCTGGGTGTGACCGCGCATGCGGTGGGCACTTCGGTGGCCCTGCAGGAAAGTGACGAATGCGGCGCCTTTGCCGCGCTGGCGATGAGCCTGATGGGGGTGGCCACGGCGGTATTCCTGCCGCTGGCGGTCAGCCTGGTGGCTTGAGGACTTGCAATGACGCTACCGCTGTTTCCGCTCAATACCGTGCTGTTTCCTGGCTGCTTTCTCGATCTGCAGATTTTCGAGGCGCGCTACCTGGACATGATTGGCCGCTGCATGAAGCAGGGCGAAGGTTTCGGTGTGGTGTGCATCCTGGAAGGCGAACAGGTCGGCAAGGCGCCGCCGGTGGTGGCCTCGATCGGCTGCGAGGCGGTGATCCGCGATTTCGTGCAGCAGGATAACGGTTTGTTGGGCATTCGCGTCGAAGGTATGCGGCGCTTCAGCCTGGAGAGCACCGAGGTGCAGAAGGACCAGCTGCTGGTGGGGCAGGTGCAATGGTTGCCGGAGCAGGCGGACAGCCCGTTGCTCGAGGCCGACGACGACCTGCTGGCATTGCTGGTAGCGCTGGGCGAGCACCCGATGGTGGAGGCCCTGGACATGCCGCGTCCGGTAGGCGGGCGGCAGGCGCTGGCCAACCAGTTGGCCTACCTGTTGCCGTTCATGGAGGAGGACAAGCTGGACCTGCTGACCCTCGACTCGCCGCAGCAGCGGCTGGGCGAGATCCAGAGACTTCTGGAGCGGATTCAGGGCGAGCTGTTTGCCTGACCCGATGTCGCGTGCGCTGGCGCTTTCGCGACACCACGCCGCTCCTGCACGGCGCTATCAGTATTGATAGCGCAACAACGCCTGCGGCAACGCATGCAAGGCAAAGAACGCCAGTAACGCGATGCACGCCGGCAATACCAGCCACCACACCCGCAGCGGCAAGGCCGGCAGGGTCTGCTGTCGCTGCGCCAAAGCCAGGCTCAGCGCGCATACGCAGCATGCCAGCAGGGCCCCGGCGAGGATGTCGGTAGGCCAGTGCGCCCCCAGATACACCCGCGACAGGGCGATCGCCAGTGCCGGAATGCAGCCCAGCGTGACCCAGGTCAGGCGCATCCGTGGCGGCTGCCCGCGTCCTGCCAGCACGGCCAGCACCAGGAAAAACGCGAACGATGCCGAACTGTGCCCGCTGGGCATGCTGTAGCTGGTCAAGGGGTCACTGAGTACTTCAGGACGGGCCCGGGCGAACAGCCATTTCAGGCTGCCGTTGGCAAACGCCGTGCCCATGAGCGCGCCTGCGGCAAACAGCGCGTGGCGCCACTGCCGGGCAAGCAGCAGCAGGCCGGTCAGCAGGCCGCCCAGGACCAGCTGGGTGCGGAAATCGCCCAGCCGGGTCACCAACACCACGGCGCCATCGATTGCCTGGCTGCGGTGCTCCTGTACCAGTGTCATCACGCCTTGGTCGAATTCGTGCAGGTAGGGCCAGCCCAGGAACACCCCGGCCAGGGCGACGAAACTCATGCCGGCGATCAGGCGGGTGCCGTGGCGTTGGTCGCGAATGCTGGTGTTCAGGCTCAAGCCGATGGTCACTGCCAGGGTGCCGGCGATGATGCCGGCATCCAGCCAGAAGCCTTCCGGCAATGGCAGGCGCATGGCTGCACCCGTGGCCCAGCCGGGCAGCAGGTAGGCCACCGACCAGCCCGCGCCGGCCACCAGGCTGACGGCGATGAAGCGCGGCAGCGGCATGTCGAACATGCCGGCGACCATCGGCAGCATGGGGCGCAACGGCCCGATGAAGCGTCCCACCAGCAGGCTGGCGATGCCGTAGCGCTGGAAATAGGTTTCGGCGCTGCCGATCCATTCCGGGTGGTGACGCAGCAACGGCAGGCGGCGGATGTTCTGGTGGAAATGCTTGCCCACTGCATAGGACACGGCGTCGCCGAGCAGGCCGCCGAGAAAGCCCAGCAGCAGCGTTTCGCCCAGGCTGAAGGTGCCGCTGCCGGCCAGCACCGCGACCGCGAACAACAGGATGGTGCCTGGCACGATGATGCCGGCAATGGCCAGGCATTCGATGCACGCCACCAGGAAAATTGCCAGGCCAAGCCACTGCGGGTTGGCGCTGAGCCAGCCGGTCAGGCTGTCAAGCCATTGGCCCATGGTTCAGCTTCCTTGTTCGAGAATGAAGAAGTCGCGGCCTTCGACTTGGCCTCGACGCAACGGGTTCCGCGTGCAGAAACGGGCGTACCCGGCGTCGACGAAACGGTAGGGCAGATGCTCGTCGCGGCCATGCGGGATGCCCAGGCGGGCCGTCTGGATGACCCGCGGCACGGCGATGCTGCAGTCCTCCACGTACAGGCGTTCGGGGTCGAAGCGCTGGGCGTCCCACTGCGGCACTTTCAGGCCGAGGGCGCGGCACAGCAGCGTCTGCCCGGCGCACAGGCGCTCGGCCGGGCGCAGGTTGCCGCTGGCGTCGGGGTTGTTCAGTTGCATCTGCGCCAGGCTGTTCGGTCCTGAGATCGCATCCTGCCAAGGATAGGCGGACTTGATCAGCACCGCGTTGCCCGGCCCGTGTGCACTGAAGTTCAGCGAGTCGCCGCCACGCGCGTAGTACATGTAGATGTGCCCGCCATCGAGGAACAGCGCCTTGCGCTTTTCGGTGTAGCCGAGCGAGGCGTGGCTGCCTTTGTCGGTGAGGTAATAGGCCTCGGTCTCGATGATCCGTGCGGCCAGCCACAGGTTGCCGTGGCGGTGACGAATGACTTTGCCCAGCAAGGCCTTGGCCAGGATCTGGGCGTCGCGATCGAAGAAGCTGTCGGGCAGTGCTGGCATGCGGGCAGTTCGCGGCTGGGGAAGGCGGGGATGATAGCAATGAATGGCTTAATCGAGGCTGAATCGGATGCGATGTCGATAGCTCCGGCCTCGTTGCCGGTAACAGGGGGAAGATTTTCGATAACCCTGTTACATCTTTTCTACCCGATAACCCCGCCCATTTTCGACCATCCGCCAGCCACCGCTGGGCGTACACCTGCGCGGCAGTTATAATCAGCCGATTTCCCCTTCGCCAAGACATCGAACCCATGACTGAGTCCGTTCTTGACTATATGACCCGCCTGGGTCGCGCTGCCCGCGAGGCTTCCCGGGTGATCGGTCGCGCCAGCACTGCGCAGAAGAACCGCGCCCTGCAGGCTGCCGCCGACGCGCTGGATGCCGCCCGTGCCGAGCTGACCGCTGCCAACGAGCTGGATCTGGCTGCCGGTCGCGCCAACGGCCTGGAGCCGGCACTGCTCGACCGTCTGGCACTCACCCCGGCGCGTATCGATGGCATGATCACCGGCCTGCGCCAGGTCGCCAGCCTGCCGGACCCGGTCGGTGCCATCCGCGACATGAGCTACCGCCCTTCGGGTATTCAGGTGGGCAAGATGCGTACGCCGCTGGGGGTGATCGGGATCATCTACGAATCGCGTCCGAACGTGACCATAGATGCCGCCAGTCTGTGCCTGAAGTCGGGCAACGCGACCATCCTGCGTGGCGGCTCCGAAGCCATCCATTCCAATCGCGCGATTGCCACCTGCATCCAGCGTGGCCTTGCGGCAGCCGGCCTGCCGGCGGCGGTGGTGCAGGTGGTCGAGACCACCGACCGCGAGGCCGTGGGTGCCCTGATCAGCATGCCGGAGTACGTCGACGTCATCGTGCCACGCGGTGGCCGAGGCCTGATCGAACGCATCAGCCGTGATGCCCGCGTACCGGTGATCAAGCACCTGGATGGCATCTGCCATATCTATGTCAGCCAGCATGCCGACCTGGACAAGGCCTGGCGCGTGGCGTTCAACGCCAAGACCTACCGCTACGGCATTTGTGGTGCCATGGAAACCCTCCTGGTCGACCAGCAGATGGCCGAGCGTTTCCTGCCAGAAATGGCCCGCCGCTTCCAGCAGAAGGGCGTCGAGCTGCGTGGCTGCGAGCGCACCCGGGCGATCATCGACGCCAGGCCGGCCACCGAGGCCGACTGGCACACCGAATACCTGGATGCGATCCTGTCGATCCGCGTGGTCGATGGCCTGGACCAGGCCATCGAACACATCAACCACTATGGCTCGCACCACACCGATTCGATCATCAGCGAGCACCAGGGCGAAGCTCGCCAGTTCATGGCCGAAGTCGACTCGGCGTCGGTCATGCTCAATACCCCTACCTGCTTCGCCGACGGCTTCGAGTACGGCCTGGGTGCCGAGATCGGTATTTCCACCGACAAGCTGCATGCGCGCGGCCCGGTCGGCCTGGAAGGCCTGACCTGCGAGAAGTATGTGGTGATCGGCGACGGCCAGCTGCGCGGCCAGGAGTCCTGCTGAATTGAGCAAGGCCCAGGCAGTCCGGCGCATCGGCATTCTAGGCGGCACCTTCGACCCCGTGCACATCGGCCACCTGCGCAGCGCGCTGGAAGTAGCCGAGTTCATGGGGCTGGACGAGCTGCGCCTGTTGCCCAATGCCAGGCCGCCGCACCGCGACACCCCGCAAGTGGCTGCCAAGGACCGCCTGGCCATGGTGCAAGGCGCCGTGCAGGGCGTGCCCTGCCTGAGCGTGGATGCCCGTGAGCTGGCGCGCGACAAGCCCTCGTACACCATCGATACGCTGGAGTCGATCCGTGCCGAGCTCGGCGCCAACGACCAGCTGTTCCTGGTGCTGGGCTGGGATGCCTTTTGCGCCCTGCCCGCCTGGCACCGCTGGGAAGAATTGCTGCAACACTGTCACATCCTGGTACTGCAACGCCCGGATGCCGACGTCGAACCCCCTGACGAGCTACGCAACCTGCTGGCTGCGCGCTCGGAGAGCGATCCCACCGCCATGTCCGGCCCGGCGGGAAACATTTCGTTCGTCTGGCAGACGCCGCTTGCGGTGTCGGCTACACAGATCCGACAGCTGCTGGCCAGCGGCAAGTCGGTGAGGTTCCTGGTGCCGGACGCCGTACTGGCCTACATCGAGGCGCACGAACTGTATCGTGCGCCTAACTGACGGTGCCTCTGGCGCCTCATCCAACGAGTTGAACGAGTTTTATATGACCAAGCAGAAAATCCACGGCGAAGAACTGGTTGCCCTGACCAAGGCAGCGCTGGAAGACGTCAAGGCCCAGGACATCCAGGTCATCGACGTCCGCGATAAGCACAGCCTGACTGATTACATGATCATTGCCACCGGTACCTCCAACCGTCAGATCAACGCGATGCTGGAAAAGGTTCGCGAAGCGGTCAAGGCCAAGGGCGCCCAGCCATTGGGCGAAGAAGGCAAGGGCGACAGCGATTGGGTGTTGCTGGACCTGAACGACGTCATCGTGCACATGATGACCGCCGCTGCCCGCCAGTTCTACGATCTGGAACGCCTGTGGCAAGGAGCCGAGCAAAGCCGTGCCGCTGATGGCAAGCACCACAGCCCTGACCAGGCCCACGAGTACTCCGAAAAGCTCAAGGACCGGGAATAAGGATAGCGCTGTGCGTCTGCGCCTGATCGCGGTCGGCTCGCGCATGCCGAAGTGGGTCGAGGAAGGCTGGCACGAGTATGCCAAGCGCCTGCCCGCCGAGCTGTCGCTGGAGCTGGTGGAAATCCCGCTGAATACCCGGGGCAAGAATGCCGATGTCACCCGCCTGATTCGTCAGGAGGGCGAGGCCATGCTGAGCAAGGTTCAGCCGGGGGAGCGCATCGTCACCCTCGAAGTCCATGGCAAGCCCTGGAGTACCGAGCAACTGGCGACAGAGCTGGACCGCTGGCGCCTGGATGCGCGCACGGTGAATCTGATGGTGGGCGGCCCGGAGGGCCTGGCGCCTGAGGTCTGTGCCCGCGCCGAGCAACGCTGGTCGCTGTCGCCGTTGACCCTGCCGCACCCGTTGGTAAGGATACTCATCGGCGAGCAGATCTACCGCGCCTGGACCGTGTTGTCCGGGCATCCTTATCACAAATGAACCTCTAAGCAGCCCGATGTCGCAGCCGATCCGTCTCAAGGACCATGAGAAAGACGCCCGCCTGGTGCGCAACCGCGTCGTGGTCGGCGCGGTGGCGATCGTCATGCTTGTCTGCGTGCTGATCGCGCGGCTGTACTACCTGCAGATCATCCAGTACGACTACCACTCGACACTCTCGGAGAACAACCGGGTGCATGTGCAGCCGATCCCGCCGACCCGCGGGCTGATCTTCGACCGTAACGGGGTGATCGTTGCCGACAACCGTCCCAGCTTCAGCCTGTCCGTAACGCGCGAGCGTGCGGGCAACTGGCAGGAAGTGCTGGACAACATCGTCGAAGTGCTCGAGCTGACCCCGGACGACCGCGCCCTGTTCGAGAAGCGCATGCGCCAGGGTCGTCGGCCGTTCGAGCCGGTGCCGATCCTGTTCGAGCTCAACGAAGAGCAGATCGCCCGGGTGGCCGTGAACCAGTTCCGCCTGCCGGGGGTGGAAGTGGTGGCCCAGCTGGTGCGCCACTACCCTCAGGGCGCGCACTTTGCGCATTCGGTGGGGTACGTGGGGCGGATCAACGAGAAGGAGCTGAAAACGCTCGACCCGGTGAACTACAGCGGCACCCACCACATTGGCAAGACCGGCATCGAGCGGTTCTACGAAGATGCCCTGCACGGCCAGGTCGGCTACGAGGAAGTCGAGACCAACGCCCGTGGCCGGGTGTTGCGCGTGCTCAAGCGTACCGACCCGAAACCGGGCAAGGACATTGTGCTGAGCCTCGACATCAAGCTGCAGGAAGCCGCCGAGGCTGCCCTGGGTGGCCGGCGCGGTGCGGTGGTGGCGCTTGATCCGCGTACCGGCGAAGTGCTGGCGATGGTCAGCCAGCCCAGCTTCGACCCCAACCTGTTCGTCACCGGCATTGGTTTCAAGGCCTATGCCGAGCTGCGCGACTCGATCGACCGGCCGCTGTTCAACCGCGTGCTGCGCGGCCTGTACCCGCCGGGTTCGACGATCAAGCCGGCCGTGGCCATTGCCGGCCTGGACAGTGGCGTGGTCAATGCCGGTAGCCGGGTGTTCGACCCGGGCTATTACCAACTGCCGAACTACGACCACAAGTACCGCAACTGGAACCGCAGCGGCGATGGCTGGGTCGACCTGGACACCGCGATCATGCGCTCCAACGACACCTACTTCTACGACCTGGCGCACAAGATGGGCATCGACCGGTTGTCCAGCTACATGAACAAGTTCGGCATCGGCCAGCGGGTTTCCCTGGACATGTTCGAGGAATCCGCCGGGCTCATGCCGTCGCGTGAATGGAAGCGCGCCACGCGCCGTCAGGCCTGGTTCCCCGGCGAAACCCTGATCCTCGGTATCGGCCAGGGCTACATGCAGGCCACGCCGTTGCAACTGGCCCAGGCCACCGCGCTTATCGCCAACAAGGGGGTGTGGAACCGCCCGCACCTGGCCAAGACCATCGAAGGCCAGCCACCGGTGGACGAAAACCCCATGGACAACATCGTGCTGCGTGACAAGTCCGACTGGGCCAAGGTCACCCATGGCATGGAGCAGGTGATGCACAACGCACGCGGTACCGCGCGCAAGGCGGCCATCGGTGCGCAGTACCGCATTGCCGGGAAGAGCGGTACCGCCCAGGTGGTGGCGATCAAGCAGGGCGAGAAATACGACCGCAACAAGCTCCAGGAACGCCACCGCGACCATGCTCTGTTCGTCGCCTTCGCTCCGGCCGACGACCCGAAAATCGTGGTATCGGTGATGGTCGAGAACGGTGAGTCGGGCTCGGGCGTCGCCGCACCGGTGGTACGTCAGGTGATGGACGCCTGGCTGCTCGACGAAAACGGCCGGCTCAAGCCCGAGTTCGCGCCCGCCACCGTTACCCAGGAATCCGCCCTGTGATGAACAATTTCGACCGCATGCTCTCCAGCGAGGATGTGATGCGTCGGCGCGCCAGCTTTCTGCAGCGCATTCATGTCGACGGTCCTTTGCTGGTCATTCTGCTGACCCTCGCGGCGGGCAGCCTGTTCGTGCTGTACTCGGCCAGTGGCAAGAACTGGGACCTGCTGCTCAAGCAGGCCACCTCATTCGGCATCGGCCTCGCTTCGATGTTCGTCATTGCCCAGCTGGAGCCTCGGTTCATGGCACGCTGGGTGCCGCTGGCCTACCTGGTCGGGGTGATGCTGCTGGTGGTGGTGGACGTGATGGGCCACAACGCCATGGGGGCCACGCGCTGGATCAACATTCCCGGGGTGATTCGCTTCCAGCCCTCCGAATTCATGAAGATCATCATGCCGGCGACCATCGCCTGGTACCTGTCCAAGCGTACCTTGCCGCCGCATCTCAAGCACGTGGCGATCAGCCTGGTGCTGATTGGCGTGCCGTTCATCCTCATCGTGCGCCAGCCCGACCTGGGTACCGCGCTGCTGATTCTCGCCTCCGGCGCCTTCGTGCTGTTCATGGGCGGGCTGCGCTGGCGCTGGATCCTCAGCGTGCTGGCGGCGGCGGTCCCGGTGGCGGTAGCGATGTGGTTCTTCGTCATGCACGACTACCAGAAGCAGCGGGTGCTGACCTTCCTCGATCCGGAGAGCGACCCGTTGGGCACCGGCTGGAACATCATCCAGTCCAAGGCGGCGATCGGCTCGGGCGGCGTGTTCGGCAAGGGCTGGCTGCTGGGTACCCAGTCGCACCTGGACTTCCTGCCGGAAAGCCATACCGACTTCATCATTGCCGTGCTCGGCGAGGAATTCGGGCTGGTCGGCATCTGCCTGTTGCTGATTGTCTACCTGCTGCTGATTGGCCGCGGCCTGATGATCACTGCCCAGGCGCAGACCCTGTTCGGCAAGCTGCTGGCCGGCAGCCTGACCATGACCTTCTTTGTATATGTGTTCGTCAATATCGGAATGGTCAGCGGCCTTCTGCCCGTGGTGGGCGTGCCGCTGCCCTTCATCAGCTATGGCGGAACTTCGTTGGTGACGCTGCTGTCAGCGTTTGGCGTTCTGATGTCGATCCACACGCACCGCAAATGGATCGCACAGGTTTGAATAAGGTGAAGAATTTCATGCAAGCAGTGCGTAACTGGGCTGCCCGTTGTGCGCCGTGGATCGGCGCGGTGGGCCTGTTCGGCGCTGTACAGGTGGCCCATGCCGGCGACTATGGGGACTCGCCGCAGGTGGCCCAGTTCATTGGCGAAATGGGCCGTGACTATGGCTTTGCCCCCGAACAGTTGAGGGCTGTATTCGGTGAGGTGCAACGCAAGCAGGCGATCCTCGATGCCATTTCGCGCCCGGCCGAACGGGTAAAGCCGTGGAAGGACTACCGGCCGATGTTCATCACCGATGCGCGCATCGCCCGTGGCGTGGATTTCTGGCGCCAGCACGAGGCGGCCCTGGCCCGTGCCGAGCAGGAATACGGCGTGCCGGCGCAGTACATTGTCGCGATCATTGGCGTGGAAACCTTCTTCGGTCGTAACACCGGCAACTACCGGGTGATCGACGCCCTGTCGACCCTGGGCTTCGATTACCCGCCACGGGCCGAGTTCTTCCGCAAGGAGCTGCGCGAGTTCCTGCTGCTGTCACGCGAGGAGCAGCTCGACCCGTTGACGCTCAAAGGCTCCTACGCCGGGGCCATGGGCTTGCCGCAGTTCATGCCGAGCAGCTTCCGCAACTTTGCGGTGGACTTCGACGGCGACGGCCACATCAATATCTGGAACAACCCGGACGATGCCATCGGCAGCGTTGCCAGCTACTTCAAGCGCCACGGCTGGGTGGCCGGCGAAGGCGTGGTCAGCCGCGCCTGGGTCGACGGCGGGCGGGCCGACGAGGGCCTGACCACCGGCATCGAGCCGGTGAAGACGGTAGGGGAGTTGCGCGCGCTTGGCTGGTCGGTTCATGATTCGTTGCGCGATGATCTGCCTGTGACCGCCTTCCGTCTCGAGGGCGACAATGGCCCCGAATACTGGATGGGGCTGAAGAACTTCTACGCGATCACTCGCTACAACCGCAGCGTGATGTATGCCATGGCGGTGCATCAGCTATCGGAACAGCTGGTTCAAGCACGGGGCGTCAAGTAATGCGCGCAATCATCTCTACCAACGCTTTCAAGCTGCTGACCTGTATCACCGTGGGCGTGCTGCTGGCCAGTTGTTCTTCCAATCGCCCGGCCCAGCAAGGCAGCGGTAATGTGGTGCGCACCCAGCCAGGCCTGGACATCAACCGGGCACACAAGGACGGTGCGCCGTGGTGGGACGTGGATGTGAGCAAGATCCCCGATGCCACACCGACGGTGCACACCGGCAACTACAAGGCCAACCCCTACACGGTGCTGGGCAAGACCTACTACCCGATGCAGGACGCGCGCAACTACCGCGCCGAGGGGACTGCGTCATGGTATGGCACCAAATTCCACGGCCAGAACACCGCCAACGGCGAGCTTTACGACCTGTACGGCATGAGTGCGGCGCACAAGACCCTGCCGCTGCCGGCCTACGTGAAGGTAACCAACCTGGCCAACGGACGCAGCGTGATCCTGCGGGTGAACGACCGGGGGCCGTTCTATTCCGATCGCATCATCGACCTGTCCTACGCCGCGGCGAAAAAACTCGGTTACGCCGAGATCGGTACGGCGCACGTGCGCGTCGAGGGCATCGACCCGCAGCAATGGTGGGCGCAACGTGGCCAGACGCCGCCAATGGTGCTGAAAGAGCCGCAAGTGGCCCAGACCCAGGCGATCCCGGCCAGCACCGGGCGCGTCGAGCAATGGACGCCACCGCCGCAACAGCACGCAGCACCTGTGGTGCCGGTGCAGGTTGGCGGCAATAACGTGCCGGCCGGCAACAATGGTGGCAGCTTCCTGCAGGTGGGCGCCTTCGCCAACCCGGACGCCGCCGAACTGCTGCGCTCCAAGCTCAGCAGCATGGTGAGTGCGCCGGTGTTCATCAGCTCGATCGTGCGCAACCAGCAGACCTTGCACCGTGTGCGTCTCGGGCCGATCAGCAGCCAGGGCGAGATCCAGCAGGCGCAGGACAGCATCCGTCTGGCGAACCTGGGGCAGGCCAAGCTGGTCACTGCCGACTGACCGTATTGCCTTCTTTGCCGGGCGCACCCGCAAAAGAAGGCAATACCAAGCTGTCGGTTTTGTCATGAATTGCCGGACGCAGGCATGTACAATGTCGGCTTTTGCCCGCAGCGACATAACGCCGCATTTTGCCGGGCCAGGCCTACGGCCACAAAACTAGACTGACTGGCGCTGGGCACATGATCTTGCCCAGGGAAATTCAGACCATTAGCGATTTTCGAGAGACGGATGAACATCACCAACCTTGCCAAACGACTTTGCCTGCCCGTACTGCTGATGATCACGCCGGCCGCCTTCGCGGCTGAGCAGATGACACCGGCACCACCGCAACTGGCAGCCAAGTCCTACGTACTCATGGACGCGTCCAGCGGCAACGTGCTGGTCGAGAACAACGGTGACGAGCGCCTGCCGCCGGCCAGCCTGACCAAGCTGATGACCGCCTACATCGCCACCCTGGACATCCGTCGCGGCCAGATCGGCGAAAACGATCCGGTTACCGTCAGCGAAAACGCCTGGCGTACCGGCGGTTCGCGCATGTTCATCAAGGTGGGCAGCCAGGTGACCGTCAGCGACCTGCTGCACGGCATCATCATCCAGTCCGGCAACGACGCCTCGGTCGCCCTGGCCGAGCACATCGCCGGCAGCGAAGACGCCTTCGCCGACATGATGAACAAGACTGCTGCCGACCTGGGCATGAGCAACAGCCACTTCATGAACCCGACCGGTCTGCCTCATCCGGACCACTACTCGTCGGCACATGACATGGCGACCCTGGCCCGCGCGATCATCAATGTCGACCCGGCCCACTACGCCATCTATTCGCAGAAGGAATTCTTCTGGAACAACATCAAGCAGCCGAACCGCAACCTGCTGCTGTGGCGTGACAAGACGGTAGACGGCCTGAAGACCGGCCACACCGAAGAAGCCGGCTACTGCATGGTGGCTTCGGCCGTTCGCGACGGCCAGCGCCTGATCGCCGTGGTATTCGGCACCAACAGCGAGCAGTCGCGTGCGGCAGAGACCCAGAAGCTGCTGACCTACGGCTTCCGCTTCTTCGAAACCCAGACCTTCTACCAGAAAGGCACCGAGCTGACCAAGGCGCCAGTCTGGAAAGGCGCCACCGGCGAGGTCAAAGCTGGCCTGGCCGAAGACCTGACCATGACCATGCCTAAAGGACAGCTTAAACGTCTGGTGGCTTCGATGACCATGAACCCGCAACTCACTGCACCGATTGCCAAAGGTGACGTGATCGGCAAAGTGGAAGTCAAACTGGACGAGAAAGTGGTTCACAGCGCCGACCTGATTGCCCTTGACGGCGTCGAGGAAGGTGGTTTCTTCCGCCGTATGTGGGATAGCATCCGTCTATTCTTCTACGGGTTGTTCAACTGATACGTGACCTGCATGCCCCCGCGTATCCTGCGGGGGCGTTGTTGTTGCCACGGCTTACGAGGCCGTTTCCGCCATGAGCGAACCAGACGTCAAGTCGCACAAGATCGAATTCCCCTGCGACGATTACCCGATCAAGGTCATCGGCGATACCGTGGTCGGTTTCCGTGACACCGTGATCGAGATCCTCAGCAAGCACGCCAAGGTCGACCTTGCCACGCTGGCCGAGCGCCAGAGCAAGGAAGGCAAGTACACCACCGTGCAACTGCACATCGTTGCCGAAAGCGAGAACCAGCTGCACGATATCAACAGCGCCCTGCGCGCTACCGGCATCGTGAAAATGGTGCTCTGATGTCCACCTGCCTCGGTTTCCGCGAGCTTGGCCTGCAGCCGTATGAACCGGTGCTGGAGGCCATGCGGCGTTTCACCGAGCAGCGCAGCCCGGACAGCCAGGATGAAATCTGGCTGGTCGAGCACCCCGCAGTCTTCACCCAGGGCCAGGCCGGCAAGGCCGAGCACCTGTTGGTGCCGGGCGACATCCCGGTGGTACAGACCGACCGCGGTGGCCAGGTGACCTACCATGGCCCCGGGCAACTGGTGGCCTACCTGCTGCTGGATGTGCGTCGGCTGGGGTTTGGCGTGCGTGAGCTGGTCAGCCGTATCGAGCAGACCCTCATCGACCTGCTCGCCAGTTATGATGTCCAGGCTGCGGCCAAGCCCGATGCCCCGGGCGTCTATGTCGACGGAGCGAAAATCGCCTCCCTCGGCCTGCGAATCCGCAATGGCCGTTCGTTCCACGGCCTTGCCCTGAACGTGGACATGGACCTTGCGCCATTCCGCCGAATCAACCCCTGCGGCTATGCGGGGCTGGCGATGACCCAGCTGCGCGACCTGGCAGGTCCGATCGAACTCGACGAGGTCAGGACAAGGCTGCGCGGACAGCTGGTCAAGCACCTCGACTACGCTGAGCAGACGACCCTCACGGGCGGAATCGACTGAATATGACAACTGTGCAAGAAGCCGTGCCGAACCTGATACCTACCCAGGATGCCACCGCGCGCCCAGCGCCGAAAAAGGTGGAAGCCGGGGTCAAGTTGCGTGGTGCCGAGAAGGTGGCGCGCATCCCGGTGAAGATCATCCCCACCGACGAGCTGCCGAAGAAGCCCGACTGGATCCGCGTGCGCATCCCGGTCTCGCCCGAGGTGGACCGCATCAAGCAACTGCTGCGCAAGCACAAGCTGCATAGCGTATGCGAAGAGGCGTCCTGCCCGAACCTGGGCGAGTGCTTCTCCGGCGGTACCGCGACCTTCATGATCATGGGTGACATCTGCACCCGCCGCTGCCCGTTCTGCGACGTCGGTCATGGCCGGCCGAAGCCGCTGGACCAGGATGAGCCGAAGAACCTGGCCATCGCCATCGCCGACCTGCGCCTTAAGTATGTGGTGATCACTTCGGTGGACCGCGACGACCTGCGCGACGGTGGGGCCCAGCACTTCGCTGACTGCATCCGCGAAATCCGCGCGCTTTCGCCGGGCGTACAGCTGGAAACCCTGGTGCCGGACTACCGTGGCCGCATGGACGTTGCCCTGGAAATCACCGCGCAAGAGCCGCCGGATGTGTTCAACCACAACCTCGAGACCGTACCGCGCCTGTACAAGGCCGCGCGTCCGGGTTCGGACTACGACTGGTCGCTGGACCTGCTGCAGAAGTTCAAGCAATTGGTACCGCACGTTCCGACCAAGTCGGGCCTGATGCTGGGTCTGGGCGAGACCGACGACGAGGTAATCGAAGTGATGCACCGCATGCGTGAACATGACATTGACATGCTCACCCTCGGCCAGTACCTGCAACCATCGCGCAGTCACCTGCCGGTGCAGCGTTTCGTCCATCCGGACACCTTCGCCTGGTTCGCCGAGGAAGGTTACAAGATGGGCTTCAAGAACGTCGCTTCCGGGCCGCTGGTGCGTTCTTCGTACCACGCCGACCAGCAGGCTCACGAAGCCAAGATCAAGCTCTGATCAAAGCGTGGGCCACACATGCCGATGCGCGCCGAAAGGCGGCATCGGCATTTTTGTTGATGGAGCTTCCCGATCGCAGGGTTAGGCCCCGGCGCGCAGAATGACGCTCCCTCGACCCGCAAGGAGTTGCATGTGAATTGCCTTGAGCGTAACGAACCCTGTTTGCCGATGGCGCTGCCAGACAATGCCTGTTTTGCCATCGTCGCGCCTGCTGGCCCGGCTCGGCTGGATACCCAGAAGGCCACCCGCTGGTTTGCCGACCGTGGCTACCGGTGCCGGATCTACCCAGGCACCCTCCAGGCCCAGGGCTACCTGGCGGGGGCGGACCGGCAGCGGCTGCAGGACCTGCATGACGCCTTTGCCGACCCGACTATCGACGCCATCCTGTGCATGCGGGGTGGGTACGGCAGCATGCGCCTGCTCGACCAGCTCGATTTCGAGCTGATCCGGCACAACCCCAAGCCGTTGATCGGATACAGTGACATCACCGCATTGCACACGGCCATTTACCGCAGCACCGGGCTGCTCACCTTCCATGGCGCAATGCTCAATGCCGACCTGCTAGGGGCCAAGCTGCAGCCGACCGAGGCTTCGCTGCTGGCGCAACTGGGCGGGCAGCTGCGCAGCGGCGCGCCGATCGCACACCCGGCGAACTTCGCTTTGACCAGCGTGCTGCCGGGCGTGGCCAGCGGGCCGCTGCTAGGTGGCAACCTGTCGATGCTGGGAGCGACCCTCGGGACGATTGCCGAACTGGAGACACAGGGCTGTATCTTGTTCATTGAGGACGTCAACGAACCGTTGTACCGGGTGGACCGTCTGCTGACCCAGCTGCGCCTGGCGGGCAAGCTGGAAGGGATCAGGGGCGTGCTGGTGGGGGACTTTGCCGGTATTACCACGGCGGCACTGACGCCGTTGCTGCAGGATATCTTCGGGCCGCAGGGTGTGCCGGTGCTGGCCGGGTGGCGCAGTGGCCATTGTGATCCGAATGTGTGCTTGCCGCTGGGGGCCAGGGTGCGGCTGGATAGTGTTGAACAAACATTGGTGTTGGAGCAGGATCTGTTCAGGGCTTGAGATTGCCGGGGCCGCACGGCGGCCCCAGGACTCTCACTGCTGACGCAGGCTCTCAAGCAGCTTGTGGGTCGGATATCCATCCGCTGGCCACCCCAGTCCCTGCTGGGCATTACGGATCGCCTTGCGGGTATTGGCGCCAATGATACCGTCAGGGTTCCCCGCTTCATGCCCCTTGCTGTTCAGCAGGTTCTGCAACTCCATGCGCTCGCTGCGGCTAAGTGGCAGGTCTTCCTTCGGCCAGCTGCCGGCGATGAAACCCCAGCCAGTGAAGCGATCCCCCAGCAGGCTTACCGCCAGCGCATAGGACGACGAGTTGTTGTACTTGAGAATGGCGCGGAAGTTGTCCAGCACCAGGAACGCCGGCCCACGCGCGCCCGCCGGCAGCAGCAGGGCGGCAGACAGCTGGTTGCTGCCCACCGGCAGCTGGGTGCCCGCAGGCAGTTTCACGCCCAGCGCCAGCCAGTCGCTCACCGGCTTGCGCAGCGAGCCGTCGGCTTGCCAGTAATCGAAGCCTGGCGGCACCTGCACTTCGAAGCCCCAAGGCTGGCCACGTTTCCAGCCCGAGCTCTGCAGGTAGTGCGCGGTGGAGGCCAGGGCATCCGCGGTGCTGTTCCAGATGTCACGGCGGCCGTCGCCGTCGAAGTCCACGGCATGGGTGTTATAGGTGGTCGGGATGAACTGGGTCTGGCCCATGGCGCCGGCCCACGAGCCACGCATGGCTTCAGGCTGGATATCGCCATGCTGGATGATCTGCAGCGCAGCGATCAGCTGGTCCTGGGCAAATTGCGGGCGACGCCCTTCATAGGCCAGGGTAGCCAGCGAGCGGATGACCGACTTGTTGCCCTGGAACTGGCCGAAGTTGCTTTCCATTCCCCACACGGCGACCAGCACCTGGCGGTCGACGCCATAGCGCTGTTCGATGAGCGTAAGCAGGTCTGCATGCTGTTCCAGCAGCTTCTTGCCGTTGCGTACGCGCAGCGGTGACAGGGCGCCTTCGAGATATTCCCACACCGGACGGGTGAACTCCGGCTGACTGCGGTCGGCCTTGATCACGTCCATGTCAGGGGTAATGCCAAGGAACGCACGGTCGAAGGTATCCGGCGCGATACCGGCTTGCAGGGCTTGCGGGCGGAAGTCGGCTTGCCATTGTGCGAAGGTTTGCAGAGGCTGGATTTCAGTGCTGACGTCGGGCGTGGTGCCGGGCAGGGTTACCACCGGGGCGGGCTGGGCGGGGGCCAGCGGCAGGGCATCGGCGGCGGTGGGTTTTTCCGCGCAGGCGACGAGCAGAATGAAGCTGGAGGCCGCGATCAGCTGACGGGTTTTCCAGCGGGGGAGAAGACTGAGAAGCATGCACAGATCCAGAATTGCAGGTCAGGTGACGACCATATCATGCCTGCGCTTGCGATGCTTTCATGCGGCCAAAAAGTAGAAAGCCTCCCAATCTCTCGATTGGAAGGCTTCGCGGCGGTAGCTGCCTTTGCCCTTGTCCGGTCGTTCCTGGCGGCAGCGGAACAGGGGCTGGGCGACGATGGACTTGGCCTTGTTGGGACCGTGCTTTTTCAGCGGTTTGCTCATGGCGGGGTTCCCCGGTTGGGTGGGTTTCGCCGCGCACTGTAGGGCCCCGGATAATCAGGGGCCAATTGATTGTGTATATGGTCGAGAGGCTGGGGCTGCTTTGCAGTCCATCGCGACAAGGGATCGCGGAGCCCTGCAGGAGCGGCCTTGTGTTGCGATGGGGCGCGAAGCGGCCCCGATTACTCGGGGGGAAGCGCCAGCCGCTGTCCAGCCATCAACAGCGACAGCCGCGCCAGGCCGGTCCACGGCGAGCCCTCGGCCTGCCCCTTGATCTGCGCATCGATACGCTGGGCGTCCTGCAGCAACTGCGCCCAGCGCTGTGCCGACAGGCGCTGCAGGGCTTTGCTGACCAGGGGGCGGCGTTTGTCCCAGATCGGCGGACGGGCCTGGCTGAAGGCCTTGTCCAGCGGCACGCCCTGGCTGAACTGCTGCGCCAGCCCGGCCAGTTGACGCAGTTCACGGGCCAGCGCCCAGAGAATCACCGGGGGCTCCACGCCTTCACCACGCAAGCCTTCGAGCATGCGCAGCGCGTGCGCAGCTTCGCCATTGAGAATGGCATCGACCAGGCCGAAGACATCGAAACGGGCGCTGTCAGCGACAGCGGCCTGCACGGTCTCCACGGTAATCTGGTTGCCTTCGGCCAGCAGCTTGAGCTTCTCGATTTCCTGCGCGGCCGCCAGCAGGTTGCCTTCGACGCGCGCAGCTATCAGCTCGACAGCGTCACGCTGTGCCGACAGGCCGGCCTGTTGCAGGCGCTGGTTGATCCACTGCGGCAGCTGCTGCACATCCACCGGCCAGATCTGGATGAACTGGCAATGAGGGCCTTCTATCAGCGCCTTGCCCCACTTGGTCTTCTGCGCGCTGCCATCGAGCTTGGGCAGGCTGACCAACAGCAGGGTGTCGTCGGCGGGGTTGGCGCAGTACTCCATCAGTGCAGCGGCACCCTTGTCACCGGGCTTGCCAGAGGGTAGCCGCAGTTCCAGCAGGCGCCGCTGGGCGAACAGCGACAGGCTGGCGCCGGCCTGGAGCAGGGTGCCCCAGTCGAAGTTGGCGTCGGCACTGAACACCTGGCGTTCGTCGAAGCCCTGCTGGCGTGCGGCGTTACGGATGGCGTCGGCGGCTTCCTGGCACAGCAGCGGGTCGTCGCCACTGACCACGTAGACCGGTGCCAGCGCGCCTTGCAGGTGCTTGTTGAGTTGGGCGGGGGCGAGCTTCATGGCGAGCAGGCGGGGTACCCGAAGGTACCCCGTTCGGGCTTAGTTGCCCGGTACTTCCAGTGGCGACTGCTGAGGCGTTTCGGCCTGCTGGCGGCGGGCAGCTTCCAGCGCGGCGGCTTCGGCCTTGGCACGCTCATCGGCTTGACGCTGCAGTTCGTCCAGTTGCGACGGGGTCAGCAGCTGCAGGCGAGCCACCATTGCATTGACCAGATCGCGGCGCATTTCTTCACGGGCGCGGTTGGCTTCCTGCTCCGAACCGGTGATGTTCGAGCCGTCACGCAGGTAGATCTTGCGCACTTCCAGCTTGTCGCTCGTCAGCTCCAGGTTGTTCAGGCCCTGGATGCTGTAGTTCAGCACGGTGGTCAGCTCGTACTCGGCGGTACGGTTGCCGCTGTTGTAGGTCGCCGAGCGCTCGCGCTCCTGCTCGTTGGTCAGCACCAGGCGGTACGGTGCGCCGGCGTGCACGTTGACGCCGTTGCGTTCCAGCGTTTCACGCAGCTGGACCACGGTCGGGCCGTAGGCGTTGCGTGCGCTGACGTCCATTTCCTTCACGCTCAGCTCGGTGGAGCCGGTGCCGCGCAGCTGGAAACCGCAGGCGCTGAGCATGGCCGCCAGGCCAATTACCAGCAAATTGCGTTTGATCATGTTGTTGCTCCCTTGTGGGCCTGTTCCGCCCGCCCGCAATGGCTGCGGGCGGGCGTTGCCATCAGTTGGCGACGATGTTGACCAGCTTGCCCGGTACCACGATGACCTTGCGGATGGTCAGGCCATCGATGAAGCGCAGGACGTTCTCATTGCTGCGCGCGGCTGCTTCGATTTCTTCACGGCTGGCGGCGGCCGGCATTTCCACCTGGCCACGCAGCTTGCCGTTTACCTGCACCACCAGGGTGACGCTGTCCTGAACCAGGGCCGCTTCGTCGACGGCTGGCCAGCTGGCGTCGATGACCGCCTGCTGGTGACCCAGCTGTTGCCACAGCTCGTGGGAGATGTGCGGGGTGATCGGGGCCAGCAGCAAGGTGACGGCTTCAAGGCCTTCGTGCAGCAGGGCGCGGTCCTGCTCGGTGGCCTGCGGGGCCTTTTCCAGTACGTTCATCACGGTCATCACCTGGGCGATGGCGGTGTTGAACTTGTGGTACTGGCCGATATCGGTGCTGGCCTGCTTGATGGCGGCGTGGATGGCGCGACGGATGACCTTTTGCGCATCGTCCAGGGCGGCGACGTCCAGCTTGCCCGGCAGGCCCTGGGCGACGTGAGCCTGGGCCAGACGCCAGACGCGACGCAGGAAGCGGCTGGCCCCCTCGACGCCGGAGTCGGACCATTCCAGGCTCATGTCGGGTGGCGAGGCGAACATCATGAACAGGCGGCAGGTGTCGGCGCCGTACTGGTCGATCATCGATTGCGGGTCGACGCCGTTGTTCTTCGACTTCGACATCTTCTCGGTGCCGCCGATTTCCACCGGCAGGCCGTCGGTTTTCAGGCGCGCACCGATGATCTTGGCCTTGGCATCGCGCTCGACCTCGACATCCGCCGGGTTGAACCAGTCCTTGCCGCCGTTGCTGGCCACACGGTAGTAGGTTTCTGCGACGACCATGCCCTGGGTCAGCAGGTTCTTGAACGGCTCGTTCGAGGTGACCAGGCCTTCGTCACGCATCAGCTTGTGGAAGAAGCGCGCGTACAACAAGTGCAGGATCGCGTGCTCGATACCACCGATGTACTGGTCGACCGGCAACCAGTGGTTGGCCGCTTTCGGGTCGACCATGCCACCTTCGTAGTTCGGCGAGGCGTAGCGGGCGAAGTACCAGGACGATTCGACGAAGGTGTCCATGGTGTCGGTTTCGCGCTTGGCTGCGGCGCCACATTTCGGGCAGCTGCATTCGTAGAATTCCGGCATGCGCGCCAGCGGCGAACCGGCGCCATCCGGCACCACGTTCTCCGGCAGGGTGACCGGCAGCTGGTCTTCCGGCACCGGTACGTCGCCGCAGGACGGGCAGTGGATGATCGGGATCGGGCAGCCCCAGTAGCGCTGGCGGCTGATACCCCAGTCGCGCAGGCGGAACTGGGTACGCGACTTGCCCAGCTCCTTGCGGATCAGGGCCGCTTCGATGGCGTCGAAGGCGCCGGCGAAATCCAGGCCATCGAACTCGCCGGAATTGATCAGTTGGCCATGTTCGCCATAGGCGGCCAGCCATTCGCTGCCGACTTCGTCGCCCGCGCTGGTGCGCACCACCGCCTTGACCGGCAGGTTGTACTTGTGAGCGAACTCGAAGTCACGCTCGTCGTGGGCCGGCACGGCCATTACAGCGCCGTCACCGTAGTGCATCAGCACGTAGTTGGCGACCCACACCGGCAGCTTCTCGCCGGTGAGCGGGTGCTCGACCAGCAGGGCAGTGGCCATGCCCTTCTTCTCCTGGGTGGCCATGTCGGCTTCGGCAACGCTGCCGCTCTTGCATTCGTCAATGAACGCCTGCAGCGCCGGGTTGCCCTGGGCGGCCTGGGTGGCCAGCGGGTGCTCGGCGGCGACCGCGACGTAGGTAGCGCCCATCAGCGTGTCGGGGCGGGTGGTGAAGACCTTGAGCGTACCTGCGTGGCCAATGCTCGCCTGGTCGTAGGGGAACTGCACTTCCATGCCGCGCGACTTGCCGATCCAGTTGCGCTGCATGGTCTTGACCTGTTCAGGCCAGCCCGGCAGCTCGTCGAGGCTCTCCAGCAGCTCGTCGGCGTAGTCGGTGATGCGGAAGTAGTACATCGGGATCTCGCGCTTCTCGATCAGCGCGCCCGAACGCCAGCCGCGACCATCGATGACCTGCTCGTTGGCCAGTACGGTCTGGTCCGCCGGGTCCCAGTTCACGGTGCCGTTCTTGCGGTAGATGATGCCTTTCTCGAACAGGCGGGTGAACAACCACTGCTCCCAGCGGTAGTAGTCCGGCTTGCAGGTGGTGACTTCACGTGCCCAGTCGATGGCCAGGCCCAGGCTCTTGAGCTGGGTCTTCATGTAGTCGATGTTTTCGTACGTCCACTTGGCCGGAGCAACGTTGTTCTTCATCGCCGCGTTTTCCGCGGGCATGCCGAAAGCGTCCCAGCCCATCGGCTGCAGCACGTTCTTGCCCAGCATGCGCTGGTAGCGGGCAATCACGTCACCGATGGTGTAGTTGCGCACGTGGCCCATGTGTAGCTTGCCGCTCGGGTACGGGAACATCGACAGGCAGTAGTAGGTGTCCTTGCCTGGCTGTTCGGTAACAGCGAACGATTGTTGCTCGTCCCAGAACTTCTGGGCGGCGGCTTCGATATCACGGGGCGTGTATTGTTCGTGCATGGCTACTTTTTGCTGAGAGGAAAGAGACCTTGTTCCAGGCAGCGGAACCTCGCTGCGTCCGGCACTCCGGCTTCATTTAGAGTGAACGCCGTAGCATACAGCAGCGCCGCGCATCGTGGGAAACCTTCGTTGCTTATGCCCGCTGGTCGCGGCACACGGCTGCTTTTCGCAACAACGCTAAGCTCAGGTGTGGGGGGAGATATTCTTATCTTCAATGAGGTGAACGGATGGGAGAGACGCAGCTACCCGCAATCAAACCGGAGCTATACGAACGCCTGATCGACCGGCTTGGCCTGGCACTGGAAGTGGCCAGGACCTCGGTGCGATTGCGCGACGAAATGCCAGCCGAACTGGAGTTGCGTGGCCTGAGCCATGCGGAGTTCGAACTGATCAAGGCCTACCTGGATTCCCTCCCGGAGCGCCACAACGCCTGTGTCGGCAGTTACCCACAAGCGGAGCCGACATCGGCCAAGATCATCTGGCTCAAGGACAAGAAACGCCCCGCCAGTTCGGCGAGATCCAGGACGCTGCCGCATCGCTAGCCGTTCAGGACGCCAGGCGCAGGCTATAGGGCGCCGGTTCTTTCAACCTTGCACATATCATGATCGGCGCCGGCGGCAGCCTTGTTGACCGGCGTCGATCCTTCTAGGCTGCACGCCTGACCAGGAGGTGTGGCCGATGGCTGTTCGATTCTTCATCAAACAATGGTTGATGCCGCCGGGCATCCTGTTCCTGCTGCTGTTGGCGGCGTGGTGGCTGCGTGCGCGCCGGCCGCGGCTGGCTGCGTTGTGCTTTGTGGTGGGCCTGGCCGGCCTATGGTCGATGAGCTTGCCGCTGGTCATGCAGCAAACGGCGCGTGTGCTGGAAACGGAGCCGCCGCTGGCATTGAATGACTGGGCGGGGCTGGCAAGCCGGGCAGATGCCATCGTGGTGCTGGGAGCTGGGCGTGAACGCGGCGACCCGGCCTGGGGCGGTAGTGACCAGCCCACGGCCATCGCCTTGGAACGCATGCGCTTTGCCGCACGGCTGGCCAAGGCCTCGGGCCTGCCGGTGCTGACCAGTGGCGGCTTGCACTATGGCTCGCCACCGAGCGAGGCGCAGTTGATGGCGGACTACCTGCGGGAAGATTTCGGCGTCGAGGTGAAATGGCGGGAGGAGGGCAGCCGTACGACCTGGGAGAATGCCCAACTGTCGGCCAAGGTGCTGCAGCCGTTGGGGATACGCCGGGTGGTCGTGGTGACCCAGGCGTGGCACATGCAGCGCTCGCGCTGGAGTTTCGAGCAGGCGGGGTTCCAGGTGGTGCCGGCGCCGGTCGGCTTCCTCGGGCGTGATCATGCGCGGCCGTTTGCCGGCTTGCTGCCGGAAAGCCGGGCGCTGTGGCAGAGCGGGCAGTTGCTCAACGAGGTGGTGGGGTTGGTGGGATATCGGCTGTTCTACTGAGCCTTGTACTGCGTGTACCGGCCTCTTCGCGGGTAACCC